>NZ_BBNN01000025.1:0-208544 GCF_000829695.1 Streptomyces sp. NBRC 110035
GAGGCGCGTTCGGCGTCAAGCGGCTGTGCCGGGTCCTGGAGGTCTCCAGGTCCGGGTTCCACCGGTGGCTGAAGGCCGCCCCGGCCCGCCTGGCGCGAGCCCGGGACGATGCCCGCCTCGCCCGGCGGATCCGGGAGATCCACAAGGAGTCCGACGGCACCTACGGCATCCCGCGCGTCACCGCCGAGCTGAAGGCCGCCGGGAGCGACGTCAACCACAAGCGCGTCGAGCGGGTGATGCGCCGCATCGGCCTCCAGGGCGTGCACCTGCGCAGGAAGGTCCGCACCACGATCCCCGAGCCGGAAGCGGCCCCGGTGCCGGACCTGCTGCGGCGCGACTTCACCGCCGACGCACCGAACACCAGGTACGTCGGCGACATCACGCATCTGCCCATCGGCGATGGCCGGTTCCTCTGTCTCGCAACGGTGCTGGACCTGCATTCCAGGCGGCTCGCGGGCCGGTCGATCGCCGACCACATGCGCACCGGGCTGGTCACCGACGCGCTCGAAGCCGCCGCCCGCACCCGGGGCGGCAGCCTCGACGGGGCGGTCTTCCACAGCGACAACGGCGCGCAATACGCATCGAAGGAGTTCGCGAAGGTGCGCCGCCGGCTCGGTGTGACCCGCTCGCGCGCAGCGGTCGGCACCAGCGCGGACAACGCCGCCGCGGAGAGCTTCAACGCAACCCTGAAAAGAGAGACCTTCCAAGGGAAGAGGCACTGGTCAGGAGCACGCGAGGCCCGCCTCGCGGTGTTCCGGTGGGTCACCCGCTACAACACGCGACGCAGGCACTCGGGGCTTGGCTACATCAGCCCGATCGCCTTCGAACAGCGATCGGCTACGCCGGCCCCTGCCGCATAGCAAACGGTGTCCACGCTTCGGGGGAAGCCCCCCTCCCCCGGTTCCCCTCCCGCCGGGTCACGCCGTTCTGATCCGAAGCGGCCCGTCTCGACCTGGGAAGAATGACTTCTACCCGCGGGTTCCGGGCAGCGGCGGCTCGCCGTGGGCGGCTTCGGTACCCGTCGGTACCCCATCCAGGCCCCTCTCATGATCCGTCGGCCGCGGGTTCGAGTCCTGCTCGCTCCGCCACACCCCCTTCGGCCGGCCGACGACCCCAGCCGTTCCCGGATGCCGGGTGTCCCGGCGTTCCGGCAGTTCGGCCCTCGCCGGATCCGGTCGAAGCAGTGCCCCGAGCCCCGCCTCGCTCCCGGTGGTCCCGCGCACCGCGTGGGCATGTTCTGGGCGTCAGAGGCATTGGTATCCACGATGGTGGACGTTTCGTGTGGCTGAAGGGGGTCGGCTCATGGCTCGCAGCGGCGGCACTGCCGGGCGGGACGCGTTCATGACCGCGTTCCACGCCGCCATGACCCTCTGCGCGATCCTCGGATTCGTCGCTGCGCTCGTCGGCTTCCCGATGCTGCGGACCAAGGACCTCCACGCGAGCGCGCTGTCCACGATCCCGCCGGACCTCGACGAGGACGGCGAGCTGCGGCCGGACGTGCCGGTGGGCGCACCCTCCTGACCCGGCACCGCCGCCCGGCGGACGCCGACGACCGGCCGTGATCTCCCGACCGGGCTTTTTCCTGTGGCGGTACGGGTCGTCCGGGACGGGTGACGGGAATCCGCGCCAAGTGTGCCGTCTCCGGCAGCATGACGGCGATGTCCGGACCTCCGCCCGCGGCCGGGGTGTCCGCTCCGGCTCAGGGCAGGTGGCGGGCCAGGGCAGTGGCCAGGGCCTCCCGTACCTCCTGCGGAGGGCGGGGGCCCGCCCGGTCGGTGTCGGCGGTGACGGCGGCGGCGACCGTGTGGAGCGGGGCGCCGGACAGACGGGAGGTCTCGCGCAGGATGTGCCAGGCGGCGTCCGAGCCGCAGCCGTGGGCGGCCATGAGGATGCCGCGGGCCCGGTCGACGGCCGGACGGGCGGCGATCTCCCGCCGGAGCTGTTCGACCTCGTCCTCCCGTACCCGCACGGGTGGCCGCCGCGCCGGTCCCGGGGCCGTCACCGGGGTGGGGACGTCGCCCCGGCTCCGGGAGCGCAGGGGGTCGGTGGGGTCCAGGCCGACGAGCGCCAGGATGCGGCGCGGCTGACCGCTCCAGCGGGTGGCCGTGACCGGCACCGACCGCCGGCTGCCGTGGTCGCGCAGGACGTCCAGGAACCGCAGTCCCGCCGTGTCCATGAAGCGCACGCCGCTCATGTCCAGGTCGACCCGGGCCGTGCGGGCGGGCAGCTGGGCCAGCTTCCGGGCGAGGGTCTCGGCGCTGCCGTGGACCAGTTCGCCGCGTGGGGTGAGCAGGGCCCGGTTCCCGTCCATGCGCCCACCGATGACCAGCGTGTTTCGTCTTCCCGAGGAAGGGGGTGGAGCCGCGAAGGTCATGTCACCGCCTGGGTCGGTATGCATGCGGGCCGTGGGGCGTACGGATCGGGCGGCAGGAAACGCGGGAGCGCGGGGCGGGAGTGGTGCAAAACGTATACGGTCCGTGCAGTGCTCGCGAAAGCGCCTGCCCGGTTTGCCGCGCCCTACACCCCTCGTTCGTAACCGGCCGGAATTCCGGCCGGTTACGGAGGTCCGGTGGATCAGGTCGCCAGGGGGTTCAGCACCAGGGGGGCGATCTTGCCCTCCAGCATGGCGCCCAGGCCCTGGACGGCGCACACGTCCGGCCGCTCGGCGATGTGGACCGGCATGCCCGTCGCCTGCCGCAGCATCTGGTCGAGGCCCGGCAGCAGGGCGCTGCCGCCGACCATCATGATCCCGCGGTCGGCGAGGTCGGCGACCAGGTCGGGCGGGCAGCCCCGCAGCACCTTGCCGATCCCGTCCAGTACGGCCGTCAGCGGGGTCTGGATGGCGTGCCGCACGGCCGCCGTGTCGACCTTGACCGAGCGGGCGAGGCCGGTGGCGACGTCCCGGCCGTGGATCTCCGTCGACTCCGGGCCGTGAGGGGTGAGCCCGTTGCCGGACAGGGCCACCTGCAGCGGCCGTACGGACTGGCTCGGCAGCATCAGCTCGTGCTGGTGGCGCAGGTGCTGGACGATGGCGTGGTCCACGGCGTCCCCGCCGACGGACATGCGCTCCGCCGTCACGATCGAGCCGAGCGAGAGCACGGCCACCTGCGTGGTCGCCGCCCCGCACACCAGGATCATGGTCGCCTCGGGACGCTCCACGGGCAGTCCGCAGCCGACGGCGGCCGCGATGAGCGTGTCGACCAGCTCCACCCGGCGGGCACCCAGCCCGACCAGCGTCTCGATCGTGGCGCGCTGGGCCAGCGGATCGGCGTCGTGCGGGGTGGATGCCGCGGCGCGCAGCCGGGGCCTGCGGCGCAGGGCGCGGCGGATCCGTTCGCCGAGCAGATGGCGCAGCATGCGCTGCGCCATCTCGATGTCGACGACGGTGCCGCCCGAGACGGGCCGTACGACACGGATGTAGCTCGGCGTCCGTCCGGTCATCCGCTCCGCGAGCTCACCGACCGCGATCAGCGCACCGGTACGGGTGTTCACGGCGGCGGCGGACGGCTGGTCGACGACGAGCCCGGCACCCTTGACGTAGACCCGGGTACGGGCCGCTCCCAGGTCGACGGCGAAGTGGCAGCGGCGCAACTGCTCCAGACTGGCGGTCACGGCAGATCCTCCCGAGTGCGCGGTTCTGCGGGCCGCCGGACGGCGAACCTCAGGACCATCGTGCGCGCGGGCGGGGGCCGCCGCCTCTCGTGGAGGGCCGGGCGGGGGGCCGCTGAACGGGGGTGGGGCACGGCAACCGCAGGGACGGCCCCGAGCCTTTCACCGGCCCTGTCCCCGTCGGGGGCTCGGCCGAGGTGCTGAGGGAAGAAGGCGGTGGCTGCCTCCCCACCGATGCCGATGCCGATGCCGATGCCGTCACCGACGCGGGCGCGGGTGGTCGTGGGCGGCCCGGTCCTGTGCTCCGCCTGCCGCACGTGGGAAGAGGTTCGGGGCCGGAGGCGACCGCGTGGGCCGCGGGTGGCCCCCGGTTCACCTGTCGTCGTGACGTCGACCGGGGTCGTGGGCGTGGTGGCCGACGATGCCCCGTACGACGCCCAGGTCCACCAGGTCCTGGGGGCGGACGCGGAGCCGGTCCGCCGTGGCCTCCGTCTCCTGAGGGGGACGTTTGAGGATCGCCGCCGCGAGCTCCGGTGCGATCACCGAGAAGTAGCTGTCGGGTGTGGCCCAGGTGTTGCCCGGTGCCGCCAGGGCCAGCGCGCCGCCGGAGCCGCCCTCGCCGACGACGAGCGTGGTGACCGGGGTGCGGGCGGCGGCCACCGCGGCGAACAGGTCGGCGATGGCCGCCCCCGCGCCCTGTTGTTCCGCCTCCGCGTCGTTGGCCGCGCCCGGGGTGTCCACCAGGGTCAGCACCGGGATGCCGAGCCGGTCCGCGAGCCGGACCAGCCGGGCGGCGGTGCGGTACCCGGCGGGACGGGTCGCCGTCCCGGTCTGCGCCGCGTAGGCGACCGTACGGCCCTCGTGCTCGCCGAAGCCGCAGAGCACGCCCTGCGGATCGGTGCCGCCGCAGCGATCGCCGTTGATCGCCACGCGGTGGGTGAAGTACGCGTCCAGGTAGGCGTGTGCGCGGGGGCGTTCGGGGGATCGGGCACGCTGTACGGCGTCCCGGCCGGTGGCCGGAAGGTCACCCGGGTCCGTGCCCAGCGGTCGCGGTGGAGCGGCCGGGGTGGTGGACGGGCTGGTCAGCAGCCGCAGCCACCGGCCCAGCGTGCCACGCAGGTCCTCCGGCGGGACCACGGCGTCCACCGTGCCCGCCGCCACCTGCGCCTCGGCCGTGTACGCCGCCGGGTCGGCGTCCGTCGGGCGGACCCGCGAGCCGGCGAAGCCGACCTGTGCGCCGGGCAGCGCGAGGACCACGTCGGCGCCCGCGCCCAGGGTGGCCCAGCCGCCGCCCGTCGTCGGGTCCCGGACCACCGCGATCTGTACCGCCCCGGCTTCCCTGGTGAGCACCGACTCGCGCGCCACCCGCTGGAGTTGGGTGAGGGCGAGCATGCCCTCCTGCATCCGGCTGCCGCCGGTGGCGACCAGCGGGACGACCGGCAGCCGGTGCTCGCGGGCATGCGCGTACGCCGACACCAGCCGGTCGCCGGTGTGTTCGCCCAGCGAACCGCCGAGGAAGCCGAACTCGAAGGCGATCAGCACGGCCCGGACGCCCTCGACCAGGGCGGTGCCGCAGACCACCGACTCCTGCTCACCGGTGCGCTCGGCCGCACGGGCGCGCAAGGCGTCGTAACCCGGCCAGCCGAGCGGGCCGTCGGGGGCGGACTCCCGGTAGGGGTAAGGAAGTTCGGTGAACGTGGAATCGTCGGCGACGCGCGCGACGGTCTCGCGTGCGGAGAGCCGGTCAGTCATGACGCAGCGCCCGCTTCATGATCTTCCCCATGTCGTTGCGGGGGAGCGAGGTGAGGTGGTGGAGCACCCGCGGACGCTTGTGCGGGGCCAGACGGTGGGCGACATGGTCCGCCAACTCCTCGAGAGCAGGGGGCGATTGAGGATTCGCCGGGACGATCCACGCCACGATCAGCTCGCCCAGGTCGGCGTCCGGCTCCCCGGTCACCGCGGCCTCCCGGACGCCGGGGTGCTCCAGCAGCGCGTTCTCGATCTCCCCGGCACCGATCTTGTAACCCCCGCTCTTGATCAGGTCGGTGGCCTTGCGGCCGACGATCCGGACACAGCCGTCGGCATCGCGCACCGCCATGTCGCCGGTACGGAACCAGCCGTCGGCGGTGAAGGCGCCCGCTGTGGCGTCCGGCCGGTTCAGGTACTCGGTGAACAGGTTCGGGCCGCGCACCTGGATCTCGCCCACGGTCTCACCGTCGTACGCCGTCACCGGGGACCCGTCCTCCTCCACCAGCCGCAGCTCCACGCCCGGCAGCGGCACGCCCACGGTGCCGGGGCGGGCCTCGCCGTCCGCGCGGACGCTGGTGTTCATCAGCGTCTCCGTCATGCCGTACCGCTCGACGACCCGGCGTCCGGTGGCCGCCGCGATCCGCTCGTGGTCGTGCACGGGCAGCGCCGCCGACCCCGACACCAGCAGCCGCGCCCCGGCCAGCGCCGTGGCCAGCTCCGGCTCGGTGGACAGCGACTCCGCGACGCGGTGGTACATCGTCGGCACACCGAACAGCATGGTCGCGCCGGTGCTCAGCTCCCGGGTCACCCCCCGGGTGGTGAACCTGCCGAGGTGACGCACCGAGCCGCCCCGGCGCAGCGGGCCCAGGACGCCCAGGACCAGCCCGTGCACGTGGAACAGCGGGAGCCCGTGGACGAGGACGTCGTCGCCGGTCCACTGCCAGGCGTCGGCGAGCGCGTCCAGGGTGGTGGCGATCGCACGGCGGGGGATGACGGCGCCCTTGGGCGGGCCGGTGGTGCCGGAGGTGTAGACGACCAGGGCCGGGTCCTCGTCGCCCGCGCTGTCCCCGGGGAGCGTGCCGGGGGCGCGGTCGGCCGGGTCGACGTCCAGGCGGGGCAGACCGGCCAGTGCCTCCGGCAGTTCCTGGCCGGGCGCGGCGAGGACCAGGTCCGGGGTGCTGTCGGACAGGATGTGGCCGAGTTCCTTCCCTCCCGACTTCGGGTTCAGGGGCACCACGGTCACCCCGGCGAGCAGCGCCGCGGTGACCGCGACCGCCGTCTCCAGCGTCGGCGTCGCCCAGACGGCGACCCGCCGCGCCTCCCGGACGGCCCCGGCGACCGGGCCGGCCGCGGCGGCCAGTTCCCCGTACGTCAGTGAGCGCTCGCCGAACCGGAGGGCGGGCCGGCCGGCTGCGGGGCCGCCGGCCCGGCTGTCGGTCAGGGCCGGGAAGAGAGAGGACACGCGTCGTACTCCTTGACCGTCGGGTGGTGCGGTGGACTGGTGCGGGGCGGGCGGGTCGTGGGGTGTGAGGTCGTGCGGCCGGCCTTCATGGTCGCCGATGTGCGGTGCGGGCGGCAGGCGGGGTCAGCCGTGCGTCCTGTCGGCCTCGCGCTCGGCCAGTCGCTGGTATGCCGTGGAGGGGGCCCACCGTGTTCGGCACAGCCCTCGTGACCCCCGGGTGGTGGACGCGATCATCCGGGCGGCGGCCCGCCGGCTCCGGTCCGTGGTCCGGGCGTGGTCCGTTGCAGCAGGCCCCAGGTGAACTCCGCGACCACCTCGTGCCGCACGCCCCGCACATCCGGTGCGACGAGGGCGAGGCCCCACCGGGCGGGGGCGGTGCCTTCGAGCGGGCGGGCCGGGGCGAAGGCGCGGGCGGCCTCGTCGACCGTGCAGGACCACGGCGTCAGGTCCTCGACGGTGCGCAGGAGAGGCGGGTCGGCGTCGGGCGCGCGGACCAGCCACTCGTTCCAGACGGTGCCGTCGGGCGCGGTCAGGATCTCGAAGCGGAGGTCCGGCCAGAGCGGGAGCCGCCACCGCGACGCCTCGCAGTCGAGGTCGCCGATCCGGCGCCGGACCCGGGACTCCGGCTCGCCGAGCACGGACCGGTACCTGGAACGGGCCGAACGCGGGCGCGGCGAGCGGACCACGGCCTGCCAGCGCCTGTTGGCCTCGCGCATCCCGGCGGGGGAGACGCCCAGTTCGTGACGGGCGTCCTCGACCAGGCCGGGATTGTGGTCGGCCATGCGACGCAGCAGGACGAGCTGGAAGTCGAGCGGGGTCAACGGGCCGGAGGGGCTGGACGGGCCGGACGGACTACCGGGGGTTTTCGCGGGAGGCACGGGAACCATCGTCGCCCACCGGGGGCGCTCCGGGGCGGCTGCCGTCCGGGAGGAACAGCACCGAGTTCACGTAGCGCGGACCCCTGAGCCCGCCGTGCGGCAGGACGCGGCGGAGCAGGCCGTGCGAGACGACGTAGGAGGCCCTGGCCTGATGGGCCTCCAGCGGGAAACGGGCCAGGGGGACCCAGGCGTCGTCGGGCAGCACCCAGCCGTGGTAGCCCAACAGGGACAGGTAGGTGACCACGGGCGCGATCGGCTGGATGCGGGACTCCAGTTCCACGAAGAGCGCCGGGCGGTCGCGGGCGAGGATGCCGGTGGCACCGCGCAGCACCGCCGACTCGTTGCCGTCCACGTCGATCTTGATGAAACCGACGTCCTTCAGGCCCAGTCCGTCCAGCGTGACGCAGGTGACGTCCAGGGCGTGGCCGTGGATGTCCCGGCGCACCAGGGAGGAGACGCCCCGGTCGCCGCCGTCGTCCGGCGGCAGCCACAGCCGGGCGATCCCGGTGCGGTCCGAGGCCGCCGCGCGGATCACACGGACGTTCGGCGGGGCGCCGGAGACGAGCAGCCGCGCCAGGTGGGGGACCGGTTCGACGGTCACCACCTGGCGGGCACGCCGGGCCAGCCGGTGCGTCCAGGGGCCGTACCAGCCACCGACGTCGACCGCCGTGCCGCAGTCCGGCGGGCACAGGTCGGCGAGCCGGGCCAGCTCGGGTTCGAAGCGCGGGTAGACCGCGCGGGCGGCGGCGGCCACGACCCGGGTGGGCAGGACGGACGCCGCACGGGCGGCGAGCGTGACCCGCGGCCGGCCCTCCGTCACGGGGTCGCCCCCGGAGCCCCGGGACGCCCGGTGCGGTCCTCGGACACACGCGCCAGCAGTCTCGCGTGCTCCTCGTCCGAGACCTGCTCGCCGGAGGACGGGAGCAGTTGCGGGATGCCGTCGACGATCGGATAACGGCGGTGCAGGCGAGGGTTGTACAGCGCCTCCCCGGGAAGGCCGTCCCCGTGACCGTCGGCGTCCGCGGTGGCGGGGAGCAGGTGCAGCGGACCCTTGTCGAGCGGGCAGGCCAGAATCCTCAGCAGCGGGTCGTCGGGCTTCACGGCGGAGTCAACTCCTTCGTAGGGGTACTTTGTCGCGGTGCGGTGTCGTGCTTCGGCATGGCCAGCAGCACGGTGACCGCGAGCACCGTGCCCGCCACGCGCAGGCCCAGCCGCAGCGGTTCGTCGGGGAGTTCCTCGCCGAACGACAGCGTGCCGAGCACCGCCGTGTACAGGCAGGTCACGGTCGTGCAGACCGGCACGATCAGCGAGGCCCGGCAGCGCTGGAGCGCCGCCTGCGACAGCACCAGGCCGAACGCGCCGGTGAACAGCAGCAGATACGGATACGGGGAACGCAGCAGCCCGAGCACCGCGTCGCCGACGCCACTGGCCGTCAGATGGCTCGACACGCCCTTGACGGCGAGCGAGCTGACGCCGTAGAGCAGGCCGACGGCTACCCCGTACTCGACGCCGGTGGTCGGCATCCGGTGCCGGCGCCGGGCCCGGCGCTCGGCGGAGCGGTAGAGCCACACCCCGGCAGCCAGCGACGGCACGCACACCAGCAGGATCAGCTGGTACGGCGCGTGACGGCCGACGGTGTCGGCGCCCTCGCCGCCCCCCTTCAGGGACAGCACCACCATCAGCAGCGCGAGCAGGATGGCGCCCAGCGCGTACCGTTCCCGGCCGGTGGTCTCCTCACCCAGGAGCCGTGCCGACAGCATCACGAGGAGCACCAGGCCGGAGACGAACAGGCCCTGGGCGGCGGCGATCGGCAGGGTCCGGTACACCGCGAGCTGTGCGGCGAAACCGGCGGCGAGGGACAGGGCCCCGACGATCCACAGCGGGTTGCCGAGCACCAGCCGCAGCAGCCGCGCCGGCCGGTGGACCGATACCTCGGGCAGGGTGGACAGCGCCCGCTTCTCCAGGACGAACCCGCCGCTGTACAGGACGTTCGACACCAGGGCAGCGGCCACTCCCCACCACATCGTCCCCGGCCCCCCTTACGTCCGGCGGGCGTGCAGCAGCAGGATCGAGGCGAGCGGCGGCCGGGCACAGGCCAGCCGGTCCAGCATCCGCAGCGGACGCGGCACCCCGTGGAACGGAGCGCCTTCGAGGCGTACGACGGTGAAACCGGACGCGGCGACGAACTCCCGCAGCGCTCGGGCGGTGTACAGCCGCAGGTGTCCCACCACCTCCGAGCCCGGCCTGCCGTGGACAGCGCGCAGGCTGACCTCGGAGAACACCGGCTGCACCCCGGCCAGCAGCAGCGCACGGTTGTACCAGGCGGCCAGATTGGGGGTGGACAGCATCAGATGGCCCCCGGGGCGCAGCACCCGGTGGATCTCCTCCAGGGCCGCGTCCGGGTCGACGAGATGCTCGATCACCTCGCTGAACAGCACCGCGTCGGCCACCCCGGAGGCGAACGGCAGCCCACCGCCGGTGAGTTCGCCGCGCACCGCGTACGGCATCCGGGGGCGGGCCCGCACCAGGGCGTCCTGGGACCAGTCGACGCCGACGAGGCGGTGGCCGTGCAGGAGGGGTGCGGCCGTGGCCGCGGCGGAGCCGTCGCCGCAGCCGATGTCGAGGATCGTCCGCGCGCCCCGGGCACCGGCCGGGCCGAGTGCTCCGGCGAGCATCCGGGCCTGGCGGAGGCTGCGGGAGGGGCCCGAGGCCACCGGGACGGCGGGGTTCTCGTAGAAGTCGCGCAGGTCGCGGGGAGGGGAGGCGGTGGTCGCGGTGGTCGTCACGGGGTTGCCTCCGTGGAGTGCAGATGGTGGGCGAAGAGGTCGTGGAGGCGGGCGCCGTCCGCCTGCCCCAGCAGCGCCCGGGACCAGCGCACGGACAGATGGAGCCGGCCCGCGGTGGAGGCGGTGGTGAAGGTGAGGCCGCGCGGCATCCGGGACGGCGCCGAGAACCACACCGCGTGTGCGCTGCCCGCCTCCTCGCCGAAGTCCAGCGGGTACGGGATGCGGCCGATGTTGCTGAGCAGCGTGGTCGACAGCAGGGGCGCCGCGGCCCTGCGCAGGGCGCGGGCGAGGACCCGGCGGGCGGCGACCGGGGCCCAGGGCGCGGTCAGCAGGTTCGCCCCGCGGCCCAGTGGGGGGCGGGAGAGGGACTTCAGGGCACGGGTGCGCAGAGCGGTGCGGTGGAGCAGGCCGGACAGGTCGCAGGTGTCCAGTTCCGCGAGGGCGAAGGGGACTTCGACCAGCCGGGTGCCGTTGCCGATGGGCATCGTGGCGTCCCTGGGGCGGTCGTCCACGGGCATGGTGATGCGCAACGGGCGCGGGCGGGCGCCGCGCTCGCGGTTCCAGCGGGCGAGGGTCAGGGCGGTGGCGACCATGAGCTGGTCGTTGACGGTGTACGGGGCTCCCTTGGGCCGGTGCGGCAGGGGGAGTTCGGAGACGATCAGCCCGTTGCCGGTGCGCTGGTCCGGGTCCGGGGTGCCGGGGGCCACGCGGGCGGGCGGCGACCAGGGGGAGGGCGTGTCCGGCGCGCCGGCCTGCGCGGGCTCGGGCCGCCGTACCGGCGGGGCGGCGGCGGAGTTGTCCCGGCCGCCGTAGATCTCGGCGGCGGTGGCCAGGATGCGCAGGCAGGCGGGACCGTCGAGCGCGGTGTGGTTGACGGTGAGGAGCAGCGCGCTGCCTGTCGGGGCGGCCGGCCGGCCGGCCGTTCCGTTGCCCGTTCCGCGGCCCGTGCCGTCGGCCGGCCTGTCGCCCGCTCCGGCGACCGCAGTGTCTCCTGCCCCGCCGGCCCGCGCGCCGCCCGCTCCGGCGGCTCTTTTCCTGTCCGTTGCCGCGTCCGCGCCGTCGGCCGGTCCGCTCCTGCCGGTCTCGGTGGCACTCGGGGCGTTCACCAGCTCCAGGCGGATCGGCGGGGAGGCGGTGAGCGGGGGTGCCTGGGTCAGGGCCCGGGCGCGGGCGTCCCGCAGGGCGCCCGGACCCGGCGGCGCGAAGCGCACCACCTCCGCGTCGGGTTCGTCGGTCAGCTCCCACTCGTAGCGGCGCCGGTACCAGGGGCCCGGGGCCTCGCGCATGAGGATGCGCGGGTGCCGGCGCAGGGCCTCGAGGAACGCCTTGCGCAGGCGGCCGGGGTCCAGTTCCCCGGGGAGGTGCACCTCGATGTGCACCGTCTCCGGCTCCTCCTCCTGGAGGCAGTGCCGGGACACCTCGTCCACCACGGGGAACGGGATGCGAAGGGGTGCGGTCATCCGGTGCCGCCCCTTCCCGTCGAGCCGCTCGAGCCGCTCGAGCCGTCCGAGTTGTTCGGGTCGTCCGGGCCTCCCGTGCCGTGGGTGCGGGGAAGCTGCCGGGTGGACTTCTCCAGGCCGGGTGGCGGCCGGCGCGCCGGAACGCGTGAGGGCACCGGAGGCAGCTCGGCCGTACGGTGGTCCGGTCCGTCGAAGGACCGCTGCCACTCGGTGGAACCGGCCCCGGCCGCCGCGGGCCCGCCCGCGGCCGTCCCGGTCCCGTCGTCCGTCCGTCCGGACCCCCGGCCGTCCTCCCGCACCGCGCGCCCGGACCCCGGGCCGCCCAGGCCCACCAGCGCCGCGAACAGTCCGATCAGCGCCAGCAGTTGCGCCACGTGCCCGAAGGCGCCCTCGCCCGCACCCGCCGGTTCCCCGGCCCCGAGGGCCGCCGCGATCCCCGCTCCCGCGAGGGCGGCGAGCGCCACCGGTACCAGCAGGGCGGCCCTGCGCCACGCGAGCAGCGCCAGTGCCGGGACCAGCAGGGCCCACCAGCCCGCGACGACCACGCCGACCAGCGTCAGCGCCACCGTGCCCAGCCACAGCCCGGGCGCCGCCGGCTCGGGCTGCGGGGCGTCGGGGTTCTCGGCCTTCCGGCGCCACAGCGCCAGCCCGATCAGCACCGCGATCCCGGCCCCGCTGCCGATCAGGGCGGCGTCGTAGGTCGTGGCGGGGCCGTAGGACAGCTTCACGGTGCCGCTCTCGCCCGCCGGGATCCGCCAGCCCTGCTGCCACCCGTCCAGCCGCAGCGGTGTCAGTTCCTCGCCGTTCAGGGTGGCCGTCCAGCCGTCGTTGTAGTTCTCGTACGTCGTGAGGTACGAGGCGGCTCCGGAGCCGACCGACAGCTCCCGCCGGTCGCCCAGCCAGTCCCTGACCTCCAGCTCGCGCTCGGCCGCCGAGGCGTCCGGCACGGTGCCGCGGGTCAGGGTCACGGAGGTCACGGTGAGCGGTCCCGCGTCACCGGTCTCGACCCGGTGCCTGCCGGTGGACAGCTCCAACGCCGTTTTCCCGTCTCCCTCCTGGCAGAGCGTCACGTCCACCGGACGCCGCTCGACCAGGTCCCCGACCGTGCCCTTCACGCCGGTCTCGTACAGCTCGCCGTCGACGGCGACCACCGGCCCCCTGCCGCACTCCAGGGTGAACTCCCGGTCGGCGGACGGCTGTGGGGTGCGGTACTCGTCGAGCGCCGGTATGTAGGCCTCGGTCAGTCCCACCGGCAGGCTCAGGTCGTCGCCGACGACGGGGTTGTGCAGGGTGAGCGGGGCGGTCCGGGTGATGGTGATGTCGAGCCGGTCCGTGGTGATCGGCGGGAAGCGGACCATGCCGTTGTCGTCGACGTTCGCGATCGCCGCGCCGTCCGGGGAGCTGATGTGCACCTCGGTCGGCCGGGTGGACAGGCCGCCCGCGGCCGCCAGCACGATCTCGCCCACCGGCTGCTTGCCCTCCCAGCTCAGATGAACGACGGGCCTGCCGCCCGCGATCCAGGCGGTGGTCAGGTCGCCGTCGGTGAGGTTGCGGGCGGTCAGGCCCGCGCCGAGGCGGGCGGTGGAGTCGGCGGTGGCGGTGATCCGGGCCTGCTGCTCGGGCGCCACGTCGTACAGCAGCCGGTCCAGCGCCTCGCCCGGCACGGCCACCGCGCTCGCCTCGACCTCGTAGGTGCCCGCCGTGCCCGTGGTGAACACGCGGTGCAGCCCGTTCTCGGTGCCCGCCGGGGACAGGCCGGTCGGGTCGGCCGAGCGGTGCAGCGAGACGACCTGCGCGCCGGCGGTCGAGTTCTCCGCGTCCGTGGGCAGCCGCAGCAGCCGGGTCACCCGCACGTCCGGCAGGTCGATCTCGGAGAAGCCCGCGCCGCCCAGACCGGAGTGCCGTGCCACCGAGTCGACGATCGTCAGCTTCATCCAACCCGTCGCGCCCTCGGGCGCCTTGACGTCCTGCTTGGTGCCGTTCGCCTGGAGGAAGCTGGTCTCCGAACCGCGCTCGGTCTCCACCCGCACCTTGGTCGCCGCGGCCCGCACACCGTCCTGCGGCAGCGGGACGATCCCGAGGGAGTCCGGCATCTCGTAGCCGCCGTCGAAGGCGATCCGCAGCCACTGCCCGTCCGGCGAGCCGGCCGAACCCTCCGCCCAGGCCGTGTCCGGGTTGCCGTCGAAGGCGTTCACCGGGTCGTACTGCGGCAGGTGGAACAGCCAGTTGCCGTACGAGGACGCCGACACCGTGCGGGCGCCGCGCAGTTCGGCCACCGTCTGGTGGTCCAGGCCCTCCGTCGGCAGGATCTGGTGCGGCTTCTCCCCCGCGCCCTGCGTGGCGTCGGGCGCGTTGCGCTCGTCGCGGGTGTACGTGTACGACGTGTTGGAGTTGACCAGGCCGAACCGGGTGTCCGCGTACCGCATCCCGTCGCCGGTCACCTGCAACGGCGGGGTGCCGAGCCCCGGATGGGCGTCGCCGGTCAGCACGGCCGGCCGGCCGCGCAGCTCGCCGGCCAGCGGCAGCAGCGCCTCCGGGCCGCCGGAGACCACGGCGGTGTCGGCGATCGGGGCCAGCGAGGCCTGCCCCGGGCGTCGGACGTCCGCCCCGGTCGGACGGTAGATCTCCACGGCCCGCTGCTGCGGGTACAGCCCCTCGACCTGCAGCGGGGTGCCGTTCGCGATGACTCCGCCGGTCGTCACCGGACCGAGCCCGGTGACCCGTTCGTACCCGGACTGCGTGAGGGTGCGCTTGACCGTCGTGGTCGGCACCTGCCCGACCTGGTCCGGGTCGAGGTCGTTGCGGACGACGACGTAGTGGAGGCCGGCGCGGCTCAGGTAGTCGGCGAGCCCCGGCACTTCGGCGCCGGTCAGCAGGGCCTGCTCGACCGCGTCCATGGCCCGCCGGTTGCCCGGGGTGCCGAACGGCACGTAGTCGCGCTGTGCCCAGCGGGAGCCGGCGACCACGTCGAGCGGCTGGTCGATGGTCGAGCCCCAGGTGTGGATGCCGTGCGCGGTCGCCGGCACGACGAGCGCCCGCGAGTCCGGGGAGTTCTCCTCCAGCCAGTCGGCCGTGGCCCGCCAGTACGCGGGGATCTCCTGGAACGAACCCGGGCCGAGGATCGACCCGTTGAGGTACGGCCACATCAGCCCCGGCAGGATCAGCACCGCGGCGGCCAGCGGCGCGAAGCGCCCGCCCCGTGCCCACCAGATGGGCCAGGCCCAGGACCAGGGCGAGCGCCAGGCCCGTCTGGAACTTGTAGACGTTGCGGAACGGCGACAGCCAGCCGTCCAGCCAGTCCTGCACGACCCCGTGGAACGGGGCGCCGAACGCGCCGCCGTACCCGGCGAGCAGCACCAGCACCGTCACCAGGACCGTCAGCACCAGCCAGCGGCGCTCCGGCAGGTCCCGCCGGGCCAGCCCCGCCAGGCCCAGAGCGGCCGCGAGCGCCGAGCAGACGATCACCACCGCCGAGGAGGCGACGGTCCAGCCCGCGGGCAGCCACGCCTCACCGAAGTGCAGATACGCCACCCAGTTCCCGGCCCCGCGCAGCGCCTCGGTGGCCGCCATGGTGTCCGTCGTGGTCCGCGCGGTCTCGACGTAGGGCAGGAAGTTCTCGCCGTACACGCCGAGCAGCAGCAGCGGGATCCACCACCAGGCCGTCGCCACCGCCACGGCGGGGGCCCACCAGGCGATCAGCTTCCGCCGGCGCGGTCCCGGCGGCCGGGACAGCAGGTACAGGCCCACGGGCAGCAGGGACGCCAGCGTCGAGGCCGCGTTGACCCCGCCCATGAACGGGACGAGCAGGGCCGAACGCAGGGCCGCGACCCGGGCCGTGTACCGCTCGTCCGCCAGCGGCAGCAGCACCCACGGCAGCAACGCGCCCGGCAGGGCGGCGGCCGACGTCGAGCCGATCACCGTCGTGAACAGCGGCCACAGCGCGTACGCCGCCGCCGCGAGCAGCCGGGACGCCCCGCTGCCCACACGCAGCCGCTCGGCGAGACGCAGGGCGCCCCAGAACGCGACGGACACGATCAGCGACAGCCACAGCCGCTCGGCCAGCCACACCGGCAGCCGCACCAGGTCGCCCAGCCAGTAGAACGGCAGCATCGGCCACAGGTAGCCGACGTACTGGTTGTTGACCCCGCCGAACGACCCCTGGTCCTGCCACAGCTGGCCGAGGTCGGCGAGGAACCGCCCCGGGTCGACGGTGACACCCAGCTTGGTGTCGAAGGTCTGCCGCCCCGGTTGCACCGCCAGGAGCAGGACGAACACCACCGCCCAGAAGCCCAGCAGCCAGCGCCGCGACCGCGGGCCCCGGGGCGGGCCCGCGGAGGTCGCGGTACGAGGGACGGCTGCCGGAGGGGGAGCCTGGACCGTGGTCGTCATTCGGGACACCGCCGGAGGATGAGGAGGAGGTTCCACGTAGCGAACTCACGCAGACCGGGCACCTTGACCACGGTCTCGGTGAGGAACGGCCAGTAGCGGGAGCGCGCCGAGACGATGCGTACGTCGGCGCGGCCCCGTACCTGCCGCAGGGTGGTGCCGATGTGCACCGGGAAGAGGTTCTCGCCGAGCGTGTGCTTGGCGGGCCTGCCGGTACGGCGCCGGTAGCGGGCGCGGGCCCGCTCGGCGCCGAGATAGTGCCACGGGGCCCATTCGTGTCCGCCCCACGGCGAGAGCCAGTTGGTGAACGACACGTAGATGAGCCCGCCCGGCCGGGTCACCCGGGCCAGCTCGCTGAGGAAGGTCTGCGGATCGGCCACGTGCTCCAGGACGTTGGACGAGAACGTCACGTCCGCGGCGCCGTCGCACAGCGGCAGCAGATAGCCGTCCGCGACCACGGTCCCCCCGGGCGGCTTCCCGGCCAGCTCCCGCACGTCCGGTTCGAACAGGAAGGCGTCCGCGCCGCGGCGGCGGAACTCCTCGGTGAAGTGCCCGTTGCCGCCGCCGACGTCGACCACGACCCGGCCCGCCACGGGACCGCCGTACGCCTCGACCTGGTCGGCGGCGTCCCGGGCGAGCAGCGCGTAGCAGGCGTCGGGGTCCTCCTGC
The DNA here is from genome assembly GCF_000829695.1 of Streptomyces sp. NBRC 110035. Taxonomy (GTDB): domain Bacteria; phylum Actinomycetota; class Actinomycetes; order Streptomycetales; family Streptomycetaceae; genus Streptomyces. The sequence continues at coordinate 17,000 of NZ_BBNN01000025.1, forward strand.
TCACGCAGGAAGGCACGGAAGAGGGCGAGGGAGCGGCGGGGCGAGGGGTCCTTCAGCCGGTCGCCGGCCGTGCCCCTGCCGCCCGTCCCGCCGCCCATGCGTCTGCCACCCGGCTCTCCGTCACCCGATCCGCCGTCGGTCATGCCCCTGTCACTCATGGGTCCGTCGCTCATGGCCGGGGGCCCCGCACCGCCTCCGCCGCCACCGCGCGGAACTGCCGCACGGTACGGTCCCAGCGGTAACGGGCCGCGCGCTCCCTGGCCGCCTCGCCCATCAGCTCCCGCCGGTCCCCGGACAGGGCGAGGGCGCACCAGGCCGCCGCGAACGAGGACTCGCCGCGCGCCAGCACACCGGTCTCGCCGTCCACCACGGAGTCCCTGAGGCCGGGCACGTCGAAGGCGACGGCCGGGGTCCGGCGGGTGGCCGCCTCGGTGACGACCAGGCCCCATCCCTCCACCGCGGAGGGATGCAGCAGCAGCCAGGCCGCACACAGCAGACGGTGCTTCTCCGCCTCGGACACATGGCCGGTGAACTCGACACCGGGACCGGCGAGACGTTCGAGACGCTCCCGTTCGGGGCCGTCGCCGACGATCACCAGCCGGCCGCCGGTGACCGGCCGCACCCGTTCCCACAGCCTGAGCAGCAGATCGATCCGCTTGTACTCGACGAGCCGGCCCACCGCCACGAACAGCGGCTGAGGGGAACGTCCGGTGCCCGGACCGGGCTCCTCCACACCGTTGTGCACGACCCTGATCCGCTCGCGCGGCACACCGATGCCGTGCAGCGCGTTCGCGGTCGACGGCGAGACGGCGACCAGCAGCCCGTGTTGCCGGGCACCGGTCAGCGCCCAGTGCTCGAGCCTGCGCCCGATCCGCGCCGCCGGAGCCAGCGGACCACCGAAGCGCATCCCCCACAGGTCGGTGTGCACATGGTTGACCAGGCACAGCGTCGGCCCGCGATGCCACAGCGGTGCCAGGTACGGCATGCCGTTGCACACCTCGACCAGCAGATCGCAGTCGCCGACCTGACGGGTGAAGGCGGAACGGGCGCGCAGGTAGTGGCCGTAGGTGCCGCCCGCCGACACCACGCGGTAGTCGCGGAACGCCGCGGGACCCCCGCACAACAGGGTGACCTGGTGGCCCATGCGGGTCAGGCCGTCGGCCAGCCGGTCGACCAGCAGCTCGGAGCCGCCGGCGGAGGGGTTGTCCAGATCGCGGTGGGCGAGGAAGACGATCCGGCGGGGATGCGCGGGGAGTGCCGGAGGGCGCTGCGGTACGCCGGGGAGCGGCGCGCGCAGCTGCGAGGGCACGTGCTGGGGCATCGGTGCTCCAACTCGTCTCGGGGTGCGGAACCATGCGTGGGGTACGCGGGACATGTGCGGGGTGAGGCCGGGGGGTTCGAAGGTGGTGCGGTGGTGCGGGGTGGTGCAGGGGGTGTTCGAGGTGGTGCAGGGGGTGCGGAACGGGTGGGCGGGTGGGTACGGACTTCGCACGGGCGGGGTGACATCGATCGGAACTCGCATGCCCAGCAAGAGCGTTCGGGCCCTTCCTGGGCATGAGCCGTGCACGGCTTGTGCGGGGGTGGGGTGGGACAGTTTTCGCCCAGACGTTCCCCAGTGCTACTCACCGGGATGACAATTTCGGACCTTGTTGGGCCCGAAGTCACGCAGCTCCGTGAGTGCCTACTGGGCGGTACGGGGCGAATCGGTACGTTCTTCTTCCTTCCGGCCACGTGCCACCAGAACCCCACCGGCCACCGCGAGCACGCATCCCGCCACGGCCGCGCCGACCGGAACGGTCTCGCCCACCAGGCGCAGCTGCCCGCTGTCGCGCCTGGCCTGCCGCACGGCCTCCTTCTGCGTGCCGGTCGTGAAGGAGAGCTTCTCCGCGTCCAGCAGCACCGCGGCGTCCTCGTCCCCGCCCGGTGCCCGCAGCGTGCGCCGCGGGCCGGTCTGCGCGTAGATCACCCGGCCGGTGGCCTGGTCCACGACCAGCTCGAGGCCGTGGTTGGAGTACCACTCCTCGGCCAGCACCTGCGGCCGGTCCGGTTCGTCCACGAGGGCGCCCGGCACCAGCCGGGTGCCGGTCTTCGTCGCCGGCACCGAAGCGGTGAACCGGTAGCCCGTGTGTCCCTGCACCTTCTCGGTGCCCCGGTAGCGCATCACGACCGTGTCGCCGAGGGTGTTGTCCCACCACTGGTAGGAGCGTTTCTGCACGTCGAAGGGGAACTTGAGGTACGCCTCGCCCTCGATGTGCGGCTTCTCCTCGCAGCAGTGCACCGGCTTCGTGGTCCTGCGGTCCAGCACCCAGCGGTGCGGGGTGAAGTCCAGCGCGTCGTGCGGATCGGCGGCCGGCAGCGACGCGTCGGTGTCGACCGTGGTCGTCACGTCCCACACGGCGTTCCCGCTGCGTTCGCTGTCCTCGACGTTCCCGCGCACCTTCTGGGTGACGGTGATCGTCCGACCCGGCACGGTCTCGACCTTCTCGAGGTCGATCACGCTGCCCCGGCCCTTGTAGACGGCGGTGGTGTCGATGTCGATCGGGTTCACCGCGGCACGCGGCTGCACGTACCAGGCCAGCAGGGGGGCCAGCACCAGCAGAAACGTGCCGAGGCCCAGCAGGACCAGGGAGAAAGGGGAGGCTGTACGGCGCATCCGGGCACTCCAGAGGCTCGGGACGGATCGGCGCGAACGGGCCGACTCCGTGGAGGAAAACGCGCGTGCGAGAGGGGCGGAGCCATCCGGCACCCCCTGCGGGCCGGGACCGTGCTCCCTCTGGGCCGGGAACCGTAGGCGCCCCTTGACTCAGTGTCAATGTGCACTCGACACTGGGGAGCGACGGGCAGGGGTGGCCGGACGAGCGTGCGGGGGTGGGGAAACCTCCGACAGAGAGGCTGTCCCTGAGATGTCCAGACTGCTTGCCGCCGCGCTGACGGTCGCGCTCGCCACGGTCCTCGCCGTGGGCGCCGCGCTCGGCGTGGTCGCGCTGCTCGATGCCCGGCCCGACCAGCCGAACACACCGTTGATCACCTACGAACAAGCGGGCCAGGGGAGCTGACCGGTGACGGCGCCCAGAACCGTCACGGCCCGCTCCGCCTGGCACGACGTACCGCGCACCCAGGTGCACCGGTTCGCCGAGACCGCCATGGCCGAGATCCCTGGACTCGCCGAAGAGATCATGAGCGAGATCCAGCGCGAGTACCCGGAGCTCCCCGTCGTCCTCGACGACTCGGGCGAACCGATGGCACTCGTCGGCATCCGCCGCGCCATCGAGGTGTTCGTGCAGCACCTCGAGCATGCCGACTACTCGGCCGGCCGTCCCACCGTTCCGCCCGGCATGTTCCACGACTTCGGGCGCGGCGAGGGACTGCACGGGCGGTCGCTCGACTCGCTCCAGGCGATCTACCGGCTCGGTGTCCGGCTGGCCTGGCGCCGGCTCGCCGAGATCGGCCAGCGCATCGACATCCCGCCCCCCGCGATGTACGAACTCGTCGACGCGGGCTACGAGTACCTGGACGGACTGGTCGACCAGTCCGTACGCGGCTACGCCGAGGCGGCCGCCCGCCAGGCCGGGGAGCGGCTGCGGCTGCAGCGCCGGCTGATGGAGCTCCTGCTCACCGAACACCACCGGGGCGATCCCGCCGACGCGCTCGCCGAGCGGGCCGCCCGCATCGGCTGGCCGCTGCCCGGGAAGGTCGCGGTGGGCGTGCTGCGGCGCCCCGCGCGTGAGGCGGTCGCGCCCGCCGTGGGCCAGGAGGTGCTGCTCGACATGGAGTACGAGCAGCCCCGCATGATCGTTCCTGAGCCGGACGCCGCCGGTCGCCCCGAACTGCTGCACCGCGCGCTCGCCGGCTGGTCCGGCGCGATCGGCCCGCCGGTGCCGCCGGCCGACGCGGCGAAGTCGCTGCGCTGGGCCGAGGCCGCCCTGCGCCTGATGGAACGCGGACTGCTGCCCGACGGCGAGATGCTGCGCTGCACCCAGCACACCGAGGCGCTGGTGCTGCTCCAGCCCGAGGAACTCATCGACGACCTCGCGCTCAAGTGCCTCGCCCCGCTGGCCCACTGCGCCCCCACGAACGCGCGGCGGCTCGCGGAAACGCTGCTGGCGTGGCTGGAGACCCGGGGTGGCGCGCCCGAGGTGGCGGCCCGGCTCGGCGTGCACCCGCAGACCGTCCGTTACCGGCTGCGGCAGATCCGCGAACTGTGGGGCGACGAGATCGACGACCCGGACCGCCGCTTCGAACTCGAACTGGTCCTCCGCGCCCAACGCCTCCGCGGCGAACTGGGGACCCCCGGCCGCCACCACTGAACGGGGGCACCGGCCCCGGCGGGACCGGCGCCGAGCGGCGTGGAGAGACGGTCCGGCAGGCCGGCGGGGCCAGCAGCCCCCGATGCCCGGCGGAGGGACGGCCGGTCCGGCCGGTCTGGAGCGGGGTGGCACGGAGGCCGGGACGGCGGGTCCGGCGGTGGGTGGAGGGGCGGGTCGGCCCGGTGGGGGTTGGTTCAGTCGGTGGGAGGGCGGGTCCTGTGGGAGCGGCAGTGGCCCGCAGGGTCCGTGTGGTGAGGGGGCGGGGGGTTCGGCGGTGGGTGGAGGGGCGGCCGGTCCGGCGGGTGTGGCAGGAGCCGCGGGACTCGCAGGTCCGGTGGGAAACGCAGCGGCTCTCCGGCAGGCCATTGCCCGGGTGGAGCCGGATGGTTAGCCTGTGTGTTCGTCATTCCGATCGCCTGTTGGTATCTCGAACGGGCTGAGACATACAGGGAGGGGGCCGGTCGTGGGGCGCCTCGTACCAGCCGTGACCCGGGCTCTCGACATTCTCGAGCTCTTCCTCGAAGGGGACGGGACTCTTTCCGCCCCCGACATCGTGCGCAGGCTCCAGCTGCCGCGCACCACCGTGCACGAACTGGTGACCACGCTCGCCGCCCGGAAGTACATCGTCCCGGTGACCGGCCAGCCCGGCCGCTACCGGCTCGGTGTCCGCCCGTACCAGCTCGGTGCCCGCTACGCCGAGCACCTCGACCTCGCCGCCGAGGGCCAGCAGGTGGCCCGGTCCGTCGCCGAGACCTGCGACGAGACGGTGCACGTGGCGATCCTGGAGGACACCGACGTCATCTACATCGCCAAGGTGGACTCCACCCACGCGGTACGGATGGTGTCCGCGGCCGGCCGCCGGCTGCCGGCGCACTGCACCTCGGTGGGCAAGATGCTGCTGGCCTCCCTCCCCGAGAGGGAACTCGCCGCGCGCCTGCCCGACGACGCCGGGCTGGCCGCGATGACCTCCCACAGCATCACCGACCCGACCGCCCTGCGCGAGGCCCTCGCGCAGATCCGTGCCCGGGGCGTCGCCGTGGAGAGCCGCGAGTCCAACCCGGACGTCAGCTGCGTGGCCGCCCCGGTCCGCGACCGCACCGGGCAGGTGGTCGCCGCGCTGTCCATCTCCGTACCGATGATCCGCTGGAGCGACGACCGTCTCGCCGAGCTGGAACAGCTCGCCGTCAAGGGCGCCGACGACCTGTCCGAGCGACTCGGCCACCGGAGGGCGTCATGACGACGAAGAGCGGTGCCGCCTCCTACGAGGTCGCGGTCCGGGCGCGGTCCGCCCTGGGCGAGGGCCCCACCTGGGACGCGGCGGCCGGCCGCCTCCTGTGGATCGACATCCTGGGTTCCCGGATCCACACCTACGATCCGGCCACCGGCCGGCGCACCCTGCGCCGCAGCGAACAGCACGTGGGCGCGGTCAAGCCGCGGGCGGGCGGCGGCCTGGTCCTCAACCTGCGGGACGGCGTCGGCCTGCTCGACCCCGACGACACCTTCCGCTGGCTGCGCCACGAGCCCGTGCCCGGCCGCCGCGGCAACGACGCCGCCGTCGCCCCCGACGGCGCCCTGTGGACCGGCACCATGCGCTACGACGAGGCCACCGGCGGCGGCACGCTCGCGCGCGTCACCGGTGACGGCACCGCCGAAACCGTCCTCGACGACGTGACGGTGAGCAACGGCACCGGCTGGAGCCCCGACGGGCGCCTGATGTACTACATCGACACCCCCACCCGCCGTATCGACGTGCTCGACCACGACCCGGACACCGGCAGGGTCACCGGCCGGCGCCCGCTGGCCGAGGTCGAGGACGGCGCGGGCTTCCCCGACGGCCTCACCGTCGACGCCGGGGGGTGCGTGTGGGTGGCCCTGTGGGACGGCGCGGCGGTACGCCGCTACACCCCGGCCGGCGCCCTGGACCGGGTGATCGAACTCCCGGTCCCGCGGGTCACGGCCTGCGCCTTCGGCGGCCGGGGCCTGACCGACCTGTACGTCACCACGGCCCGGGTGGGCCTGGACCCCGCGCCCCCGCTGGCCGGCTCGCTCCTGGTCGTGCCGGGCGCGGGCGAGGGCGTGGCCCAGCCCGCCTTCGCGGGCTGACGCGGGGCCGGGCGCCGCTGCCCGGCGCTCCTGCCTGCCCGGCCCCTGCCCGGCCCCGGGCAGGGGCCGGCCGACCCGCTGCTCAGACCCCCGTACGATCCAGCCGTTCGAGGACCTTCCGCTCGCCCGGAGTCATCGGCGGCAGGGTCGACGGGGGCAGCGGGGAGCCCGCGAGGGCGGCGAGCACCGTGGCCGGACGGAGCATCCGGGCCGGGGGTGTCCGCAGACCGGTGACGCCCCACAGCGCGGAGGCAGCCGGGTAGGAACCGGTGGCCGCCCGCGTGACGCGCCGGGTGTACGCGGAGACGACGCGGTCGGCGGCGGTCGGCGTACCGCCGCGCACCCCCGGGTACAGCACGTCCTGACTGACCGCCATGGACCAGGCCCCCTCCGCCACCCGTGCCGCACCCCGCTGCACCCGCCGGGCGAGGCCGGGCGCGCCGAGTTCGCCCGCCACCCCCTTCAGCTCCCGGCCGAGGACCCGCGCGCCGAACGCGGCCACCGACATGCCGTGCCCGTACGCCGGGTTGAAGGTGGCCAGCGCGTCCCCGAGTGCCACGAAGCCGTCCGGCCACCGGGGCGCCTTCTCCAGGTACCGCCGCACGTTGCTCGTCGACCGGCTCAGACGGACGTCGGTGAGCGGCTGCGCGCCGGAGACCAGCCGGCCCACGATCGGGTCCGGCAGGCCGAGCATGTACCGCAGGAAGCCCTCCGGGTCCGCGGGCGGCTCACCGCCGCGCGAGCCGCCGCAGCTCACCAGCCACCGGCCGCCCTCGACGGGCATGACCATCGCGCTGCGCGCCGGCCGGGAGACGAACGGGTTCGCCTGCACGATCGTCAGCGGGAACCTTTCCGCACCCTCCGGAACCCGGTACAGGCGCGACGCGTTGACCAGCCCGGAGTCCACGGTCCGCTCCCGGATGCCGGACAGGCCGAGCCCGTCCAGCCAGGTCACGACCCGCGTACCGCGCCCGCTCGCGTCGACGACGAGGTCCGCGTCGAGTTCCTCGTCACGGTGTTCGTCGTCGGCCACCGCCACCCGTACCCCGTGAACCCGCCCAACGGAGCCGGTCAGCCCGGTCACCGCCGCCTTGCGGATCTTTACCGGCGCGTGTTCCAGCACCGCGGTCCGTATCACCCAGTCCAGCAGCGGCCGGGTGCAGGTCAGCATCACCGGTCCCGTGCGCCGCCACCGCCGCAGCCAGCCCTCGGAGGTGAGGGCCAGCAGGCCCGAGCTGAGGGAGACCTCGTGCGCGCCGGCGGCGAGCAGCCGCCCCCGCGGATCCACGCCCGGCAGCAGTTCCTCCATCGCGTCCAGCCCGCCCGGCATCAGCAGGTGCGCGTGGTGCCCCTGCGGCAGCCCCCGGCGGTGCCCGGGCCCCTCGGGCAGGTCGTCGCGGTCCAGCACGACCACCTCGTCCGCTCCGGCGTCGGACAGGGCGGCCGCGGCCAGCATGCCGGCCAGCCCGGCACCGATGACGACAGCTCTACGCGACATGGGGCTCCTCGGGTTCTGCCATGGGTCCGGCCATGGAGTTCGGCCCCGCGCCGTCGGGTGCGGGGGGCGTGGGGGGCACGGGGGGTGAGGCGGCGGTGCCGGTGGGAGGGCGCTCCCGCACGCGTTCCAGCGCCTGGGCGAGTTCCACCAGACCGCTCGTGCCGGAGACCTCGGTGGCGTGCAGCCGGTAGCCGCCGTCGGCCTCGGGCGGTTCCTCGCGGGCGGCGGCCCGGCGCGCGGCGTCGGCGAGCATGGCGGCCTCCGCCGCCAGCCGGGCCCCGTGGGGGGAGCGCCCGGCGGCCAGGGCGTCGTCCCGCGCCCGCTCGCGGACGCGGTGGTCGAAGTACGGCGCCAGGGCGAGCAGGGCGTCGTGGATGGACACCTCGCGCCACTGCAACCGGACCTGGGGGAGCTGCCACCAGGCGGTGGGCGGCCTCGGAGCGGTGGACGCCGAGCGCACGAGGCACCACAGGGGTGCCAGCCGCCGGTGGTCGAGCAGTCCCCGCCACTGGGCGAGCGCCGACGGCAGCAGCCTCGGCAGCACGAACCCCGCCGAGCACAGCACCGCGCCCAGCGAGGCCATCGGCGGGGCGACGCCGGTGGACAGGAAGTCGAGGTCGTGCCCGTTCCAACGGGCCACGACCGCCGTGTACTTGGTCAGCTGGAAGCCCACCACGTCCAGCAGCGTGCCCAGCAGGATCAGCCGCAGCCCGGTGCGCAGCAGCCCGGTGACCTCACGGGCCCACTTCAGGCACATGGCGCACATGACCAGCATGGCCGCGCTGTGCCCGAGCAGGTACAGCAGGATCATCTCCCGCATGAACGGCGTGTTGGCGTAGTACGTGTCGAGGTCGGTCAGCCGCTCGGTGTCCGCGTCGGCGAGCGCGAACAGGACGACGATGGCGAGCACCAGCAGCCCGTACGCGGCGACGCTGCGCAGCACCAGGCGCCGCACCAGCTCACGGGGCCCGCCCCGCCAGTTGACCAGCAGGACGAGCGCGGCGCAGCTGTACGCGGAGAGCATCCCGTAGGTCAGCGGCGCACCGAAGTTGGGGATGCCGGTGAGCTCGTTGACGGCGGCCAGGGTCGCCGGGGCGGCGCAGACGAAGACCAGGGCGGCGAGCGCGATCGCCACGCAGGTGGACAGCGTCAGCGGGTCGCGCAGGGCGGTGCGCGGGCGGCGCCGCACCAGGACGGAGGAGATCCCCAGCATGACGGCCGCCACGTACACGACGAGACTCATCCCGTACACCCCCCTCGCGACGCGGCGCGCCCGCCCCGGCCGGTGCGCCCGTCGAGGTTCACGCGGCCCCCGCCGGTGCGGAGGCTGCCGGTGCCGTCGGTGTCACGGGCGTGGTCCGCGTCGTGGGCGCGGGTGGTGTGGTCTCCGGTGGGGGGCCGGTGGTGTGGGCCGGTGCGGTGGGTCTGCCGGGCGTGGGCGGCGCCGTCGCGGTTCATGCGGCTCCCGTCGGTGCGGTGGGTGCCGGTGCGGAGGCTGCCGGTGTCGTCGGCGTCAGGGGCGCGCCCTGCGTCGCCGGCGCGGCCTGTGCCACCGGGACCGCCCGCGGCGCCGTCCCGGCCCGCGTCGCCGGGGCTGCCGGCGCCGTGCCGGCCAGGGCGTCGGCGACCCGGGCCAGCGCGGCCGGGCCCGGGATCCGTTCGAGGGGCCGCCCGGCGCCGCGGGCCGGTGGCAGGCGGTGTCCGGGGGCGGCCTCGTCCCGTACCGCGGTGACGATCACGGCGGCCCAGGCGGCGGCCTCGGCCCGCCCGGGATCGGCCGTCGTCCCGAGCGCGGACGCGCGGGTCCGGTCGAACAGGTCCCGGTCGAAGTAGGCGTCCAGGTGGCTCAGCGCGTTGTGGATGCTGGTCTGGCGCCACACGAGGAGGGCGGCGGGGGAGGCGAACCGGGGCCGGGGCAGCCGCAGCGCGCGGCGCACGAGCAGGCCGTCGAGCGCCCGCTCCAGCGGTTCGAGCCGGGCGTACGTCCGCCGGGCCCGCCCCCACCGGGCCACCCGGGGTGTCACCAGCGGCACCAGCACCCCGACGACCGTCAGCAGCGCGCCCAGCCCCGCGGCGACCGGCGAGACGGCGGTGCCCAGCGCCGACCAGTCGCGGCCGGACCAGCGGGCGGCCACCGCGACGAGCTTGGCCCCGCTGTAGCCGGCGCCGCACAGCGCGCCCGCCCCCATCAGCGTCAGGCCCGCCCGCAGCCCGCCCCGCACCCGGCGCGCCCAGCGCAGCGACGTCACCGCGGTCACGGTCACCGCGGTGAGGTGCGTGACCAGGTACAGCACGATCATCTGGGCGAGGAACGGGGTCGTCGCGTAGTAGGTGTCCAGGTCGGTGCGGCGCTCCACCGGGGCGTCCCCGAGGGCGAAGGCCACCGCGACGACGGCGATGACACCGGTGCAGGCGAGGATCCATCCGCGGACGGTACGGCGCACCCCGGGCCCGCCGCGCCAGTGGACGACGAGGACCTGGGAGGCGGCGCAGTAGGCGATGATCGCCGCGTACGTCAGCGGCGCCGCCAGGTTCGGCACCCCGCCGAGCCGGTTGACCGCGCCGACCGTCGGCGGCGCCCCGAGGAAGAAACAGAGCCCGGCCAGCCCCAGCACGGCGCAGATGGCCCGCAGGTACGGATCGTGCCGGTGCCGCAGCAGATCCGGGGCCCGCACCAGCAGACCGAGCCACAGCGCCCCGCAACTCACGTAGTTGATCAGGCCGTTCATCGTCTCGTCCCACGGTGGTTGAGCGCGGCCCCGATGCGTCCGGCGAGGTCCTGCGGTTCGCCGGAGCCGCCGCCCTCGGCGGCGAACACGGAGTCGGTGGAGGCGTCCAGCCAGATCCTCAGCCGACGGCCCATCAGCATCCCGAAGAGGTCGGCCTCCTGCTCCTCGGCGAGGCTGAAGTCGGTGCGCGCGGCGACGGGCCGGCGTCCCGCGGTGTCGACCGGGCGCCCGCCGGATCCCGCTCCCGCCCTTGCTCCGGCCTCCGCTTCCAGCCGTCGCCGGTTCATGTGCCACACCTCGTGGCAGAAGATCACGATCTGGTGCCACACGGCGGCCCGTTCGTCCACCACCACGTAGTCGTGGCTCTCCCGCTCCAGCCACAGTCCGCTCGCGGTGTGCGGCGGGAACGCCGCCCGGTGGACCAGGACTTCACGTCCCCGCCAGGCACCGACGGAGTCGACGAGCGCGTTGAACAGGACCTCGGGATCGGCGGGCACCGGCACCCGGATGGGCTCGATGAGTGCGTCGGCGAGACGACGCATCTCCTTCCTGGTGCGCACCGCTTACTCCCTTGTTCCCTGTTCCCCCGGGTGATCTCAAGGCCGTTCGAGACTACGCGCCGTGAGGGTCCACGTCATGCGAACAGGTGTCCCTTCGGACGGGTCCTCAGATCTTGTCCGAAGCATTGACGCGCCCCCGCCCGCCCCTTACGGTCCGTTCGAAGTTACGGGCGCTATTCGACATCTCGAACAAGCGCGTCTCTCCGGCACGACACCTCGACGGATGGGGCAGGAAATGGGACGACCCGGCCTGAATCGCAGGCACTTCCTGGCCGCGGCGGGCGGCCTGACGGTCGCGGGCAGCTTCGGCTTCGCCGCCCTCGGCACCGGCGTGGACGCCCTGGCCTCCGACGCCGGTACCCGGGTGAGGTACTGGAACCTCTTCAGCGGCGGCGACGGCTACAACATGATCGCGATGCTGGACTCCTTCCGAAAGGACCACCCGGCATCGACGTGAAGGACTCCACCCTCCAGTGGGGCAGCCCGTTCTACACCAAGCTCGCCATGGCCGCGGCGGGCAACAGGGCGCCGGACCTCGGCGTCATGCACCTGGGCCGCGTCACCGGCTTCTCGCCGGGCCGTCTCCTGGACCCCTGGGACACCGGTCTGCTCGCCGAGTACGGCGTGAGGGAAGCGGACTTCAACCCCGAGCTGTGGAAGCGCGCCGTCATCGACGGCAGGCTCTACGCCCTTCCCCTCGACATCCACGTCCAGCTCTGCTTCTACCGCAGGGACGTGCTGAAGAAGGCGGGCCTGCTCGACGCCGACGGGCGGATGGTGTCGCCGACGTCGGCCGACGAGTGGTTCGCCATGCTGAAGGAGGCGAAGCAGGCCACCGGTAAAGGGCTGCAGACCATCGGCCTGTGGCACAACGACCAGAACTTCCAGTGGTGGTTCTTCGTCGCCTTCTACACCCAGCTCGGCGGCACCTGGTTCGACGACGCCCGCACCGAGGTCACCTTCGACACCGACAAGGCCACCCGGGTCCTGGAGTTCCTGCGCCGGCACATCACCGACGGGTACGCCGACCCGGGCTTCGGGGGCGGCGCGGGCGCCGAACAGTTCGTCAACGGCTCCCCGTTCGTCTGGGAGGGCAACTGGTCGGTGCCGGTCTTCGACACCGCAAAAGTCGACTACGGCGCGACCCCGCTGCCGCCCGTCTTGGGCAGGCGGGCCACCCATGCCGAGTCGCACGCCTTCGTCCTGCCGCACCAGTCCGGCCGCGGCGGAGCCGCCAACGAGGGCGCACACCGGCTCGCCGCCCACATCGTCCGGCACGTCCGGCAGCGGGCCGGCGGCGGACACATCCCCGCCCACACGCCGACCCTGTCCTCGGCCGCGTACCGGGAGCTGGAGCCGCAGAGCGAGTACGTCTCGGCCATGGACCACCAGGCCACCGAGCCGAAGGTGTGGTTCGCCGGCTCCACCGGCATCCTCGCCCAGCGCGTCGGCCCGATCGTCGTCTCCTCGACGACGGGCTCCGCGAAGCCCGACGTGGCCGCCCGCCGGATGAGGAGCACGCTCACCGAACTGCTCGCCGCGAAGAACCCGATGGACGGCAGGACCGCCGCCGAGGGAGGTGCGGCCGCATGACGGCGACCGGCGCGGAGACCGTCATCACCGCGGCGCGCGCGAGGACCGCCGCGGACGGCGCCACCGTCCGCCGCAAGCAGGGCTTCCAGCACGGCGCCTGGTTCGTCGCCCCGTTCCTCGTGCTGTTCGCGCTGTTCGTGATCTGGCCGCTGCTGCGCGGCCTCTGGCTCAGTCTCACGGACGCCAACATCTCCGGCGACGGCGCGAACTTCGTCGGCCCCGACAACTACCGCGAGGTCCTGGACGACCCGCTGGTGTGGGAATCGCTCGGCCACAGCGCGTACTTCACACTGCTGGTCGTGCCGTGCATCACGGTCCTCGCCTCCTCCTCGCGATGCTCGCCCACCACATGGAGCGCGGCGCCTGGCTGTGGCGGCTGTGCTTCTTCGCCCCGTTCCTGCTGCCGTCCACCGTCGCCGCCAACCTGTGGCAGTGGCTGTTCAACCCCGGCACCGGAATGATCAACCACGTCTTCGGCATCGAGACGGCGTGGCTGACCGACAAGACCTACGCCATGCTCGCCGTCGTCGTCTGCACGCTGTGGTGGACGGTCGGTTTCAGCTTCCTGCTCTACCTCGCCGCCCTCCAGGGCGTCCCCGCACACCTCTACGAGGCCTCCAGGCTGGACGGCGCGAACGCGTGGCACCGCACGGTCCGCATCACCCTGCCGATGATGCGGCACATCACCGGCCTCGTCGTCGTCCTCCAGATCCTCGCCTCGCTCCAGGTCTTCGACCAGGCCGTGGTGATGATGGACTTCCTGCCCGGCCCCGAGGGCTCCGCCAGGACGTTCGTGCAGTACACCCTGGAAGAGGGCTTCACCGGCTACCGAGTCGGCTACGCCTCCGCCGTCTCCGTCATCTCCTTCGTGATCATCGCGGCCGTCGCCCTCGCGCGGATGTGGCTGCTGCGCACCCGTGAGGAGGGCGGCCGATGAGCACCGCCGCACAGGCACGCGTCAGGACCCGCAGGCCCTGGACACCCAGCCAGATCGTGCTCACCCTCCTCGGCGCGGCCGTCTCGGCGGTGTTCCTCGCGCCGCTCGCCTGGGCGCTGTTCACCTCGCTCAAGCCGGAGACCGAGGCCGTCGAGGTGCCGCCGCACTGGCTGCCCGAGGAGTGGACCGGACAGGCCTGGTCGGCGGTCCTCGAGTCCGGCGAGTTCACCAGCCGGCTGGTGAACTCGCCGGTGGTCTCGGTGTGCGTGACGGCCGTGGTGCTGAGCGTGAGCGCGCTCGCCGGATACGGCTTCGCCCGCACGGAGTTCCGCGGCAAGAACGCGCTGCTGGCCCTGGTCATGGCCGGCCTGATGGTCTCGCCCGCCGTCCTCGGCGTACCGTTGTTCACCACCGTTCAGCAGCTGGGCATGGTCGACACGTACTGGGGCATGATCCTGCCGCAGTGCGCGCCCGCCGCGATGGTCTACATCCTCCACACGTTCTTCCGGGGCGTCCCGCGCGAACTGGAGGAGGCCGCCTTCCTCGACGGCGCGGGCCGCTGGCGTGTCTTCTTCACGATCGTCCTGCCGCTGTCGCGCCCCTCGCTCGCGGCGGTCGGCATCTTCACCTTCATCAGCTCGTGGAACGACTTCCTGTGGCCGTACATGGTCACCAACAACCCCGACCTGATGACCATGCCGAACGGCATCGCGACCGTCATGAACTCCTACGGCATCCAGTGGGCCCAGCTCATGGCCGGAGGCCTCCTGGCGGGCCTGCCGCTGATCGTCGTCTTCGTCTTCTTCCAGCGCCAGATCGTGGCGGGCGTCGCCCACACGGGCCTGGCCGGCCAGTGACGCCCACCGCCGCACCGGATGCGCGGACACCAGCGAACCCCCGAAAGGAAAAGATGCGTACCGCCCGCTTCACCCTCGACCCCGCCTTCACCGTCGGCCCGGTCGACCCCCGCCTCTTCGGCTCCTTCGTCGAACACCTCGGCCGCTGCGTCTACACCGGCATCCACGAGCCCGGCCACCCCGCCGCCGACGCCGACGGACTGCGCACCGACGTCCTGGACCTGGTCCGGGAACTCGGCGTCACCGCGATCCGCTACCCCGGCGGCAACTTCGTCTCCGGCTACAGGTGGGAGGACTCCGTCGGCCCCGCCGAGGACCGCCCGCGCCGCCTCGACCTGGCCTGGCACTCCACCGAGACCAACCGCTTCGGCCTGTCCGAGTACGTCTCCTTCCTGCGGAAGGTCGGCCCGCAGGCCGAGCCCATGATGGCCGTCAACCTCGGCACCCGCGGCGTCACCGAGGCGCTCGAGCTCCAGGAGTACGCCAACCACCCCGCCGGCACCGCCCTGTCCGACCTGCGCGTCGCACACGGCGACAAGGACCCCTTCGGGATCCGCCTGTGGTGTCTCGGCAACGAGATGGACGGCCCCTGGCAGACCGGCCACAAGACCGCCGGGGAGTACGGCCGCCTCGCTGCCGAGACCGCCCGCGCGATGCGCCAGCAGGACCCCGGCGTCGAACTGGTCGCCTGCGGCTCCTCGAGCCGGTCGATGCCCACCTTCGCCGCCTGGGAGTCGACGGTCCTCACCGAGACCTACGACCTGGTCGACCACATCTCCCTGCACGCCTACTACGAGCCGCACGACGGCGACCTCGACTCCTTCCTCGCCTCCGCCGTCGACATGGAGTCCTTCATCGAGGACGCCGTCGCCACCTGCGACCACGTCGGCGCGAAGCTCAAGTCCACGAAGAGGATCAACCTCTCCTTCGACGAGTGGAACGTCTGGTACATGACCCGCTGGCAGGAGCAGGCGGCGACCATCGCGCAGGACGACTGGCCCGAGGCACCGCGCCTCCTCGAGGACAACTACAGCGTCACCGACGCCGTCGTCCTCGGCTCGCTCCTCATCGCGCTGCTCCGGCACGCCGACCGGGTCAAGGTCGCCTGTCTCGCGCAGCTCGTCAACGTCATCGCCCCGATCCTGACCGAGCCGGGCGGCCCCGCCTGGCGGCAGACGACCTTCTTCCCGTTCGCGCAGGCCTCCCGGTACGGGCGCGGCGAGGTCCTCGACGTCCGCGTGGACTCACCGACGTACGAGACCGCCAAGTACGGCACGACCGACCTGCTGCACGCCACCGCCGTACGGGCCGGCGACGGCACGGTCACCGTCTTCGCCGTCAACCGCAGCCGCACCGGGGCGCTGCCGCTGGAGATCGCTCTCGGCGGCCTCGGCCTCACCTCGGTCGTCGAGCACACCGCCCTCGCGGACGCCGACCCCGACGCCCGCAACACCCTCGCCGAACCGGAGCGGGTCGCCCCGCACCCGGTCGACGGCACGACCCTGACCGGCGGCGGGCTCCAAGCCGTGCTGGAACCGCTGTCCTGGAACGTGATCCGGCTGGCGTGAGCCCGGCGAGGAACAGGTGCCGGTGGAGGTGCGAGGGTCACCGCCCCGGTGACTCCACCGCCTCCACCGGCACCCCGCCGCGCGCCGCGCCCACCAGGGTCAGCCGCGCCCGGCCCGGCCCCGAGGGCGTGGTCCCGTCGGACAGCACGGCCAGGGCCAGCGTGTTGGCCCCCCGTGTGCGGAGAATCCCGTTCGGCAGCATGAAGGTGTGCTGCGGGCCCACGTCGTTGACGTACTGGCCCATGTTCCAGCCGTTGAGGAAGATCTGGACGCGGTACGCGTGCTCCGGACCGTCCTCGAGGACGAGCCCGACCGAGGCGTCCACGTCCGGGTCGACGTCCAGCCGGAACTCCGTCCGGTACCAGGTGACCCCCTGCCGACGCCGGTCCTCGCGCGGCCGGTCCACGGCCTCCCAGGCGCTCTGCCCCCGCTCGTCGCCGTACCCCGGCAGATGCCAGCCCTCGCGCTCCCCGTACAGCCCGCCGTTGTTCAGCGCCCCGCGCACCCGGTCCGGCGGCCCGGCCCCCTGGATCCGCCAGCTCACCTCCGGGGAGGCCCCCTCGAAGCCGACGCCGGTCAGTCCGCGGGCCGGCCTGCGTGTGCCGCGCGAGCCGGTCCCCGGCGCGCCCGGCTCTCCCCTACCCGCCGTGCCGTCCCCCTCCTGCTGCATCCGCCGTACGAGCACGGACAGGACGTGCTCCCCGCGCCCGCGCAGCTTCCCGGGCAGGGGGAAGGCCGCGGTCGCGGTCCAGGTGCCCCGGCCCGCCGTGTCCTCGTCCGGCACCGGCATCCGGTGTGTGCCCAGCGGCCGTCCGTCCAGCCAGGCCATCAACAGCCCCTGCGTACCGGTGCTGTAGGACAGGGACACCGACTCGGCGCCGCGCGCGTCCTCGAAGCGCCCCCGGTACCAGACGTCGCCGTAGTGGAAGCCGTAGTCGTCCGCGAACAGCACAGGCTGCCCCTCGGGCACGGGCGTGGTGCCGACGGAGGCGGTGCGGTCGGCGGCCGTCCACTCCGCGTCGTCGAAGTCCGGCTCGGACTCCGGGTTCTCCGCCCGCCGCCGCCAGCCGGTCAGGGCGGGCAGGGACGGCGCGGGCGTGGCCGGCAGCAGCCCGTCCATCATCAGGGACCCGGACCGGCTGACGCCGGTGCGCACCGGCCGCCCGTTCCAGGTCACGGCGGTGATCCCGCGCGGCGCCCACACCTCCAGGCCGGTCTCGCCCGTGGTGTCGCCGGTGAGATGGACGGTGGAGCCGCGCAGTGTGGCCGACCGCAGCAGCGGCGGACCGTAGACCAGCAGCGAACCGGACGGGGTCTCGTAGGGCCACAGCCGCTGGGCGGTCGCGTCGTCGGCGAACAGCAGCAGCATCGGCGTGTCGGAGTCGCCGCCCTCGACCAGGACCCGGCTCAGCCCGCCCACGCCGAGCGGCGTGACCACGTTCAGCCTGCCCCGGTCGTAGGACCAGGCGGGCTCGACGTCCAGCCGGTTGGTGAGCGGCTGGACGTCGCAGTCGAGGGCGACGTGCGCCGTCTCACCGGCCCGGCCCACGAACGCGGCGATGTCGTGGCGCCCGACGGTCACACCGAACAGGGGCTGTGCGGTGGAGAACGCCAGCTTCCGCCGACCCAGTCCGAGCCCGGTGGCGAGCAGCCTGGCGTCCCGCGCGCCGACCGTGACCGGCACGTCGACGCCGGTGCCCGGCAGCGCCGACCTGACCTCGTCGTCGGAGTCGTTGCGCAGGACGTACACCTGGGCGTCGGTGTCGGGGTTGGCCAGGTGGTAGACCTTCAGCCGGTCGTCCTGCGGACGCACCGCGGACGCCGGTTCGAGGCGGGCGAGGTCCGGCACGGTCCGCAGCAGATGCCCGAGCTGCTGGAGCGGGCCCAGCTTGACGGTGGGCCGGCGGGCCTGGTCGATCGGGGCGCCGTAGTCGTACGAGGTGTAGACGTCCGGCGAGGCCAGCCACCCCCACGAGGTCCCGCCGGCCACCACGCGCGCGTTGTGCACGGTGATCCCGTTGGCGAGGCTGGTGAGGAGGCCGCTCCGCTCGTGCGCCGGGTTCCACGCCTCGCGCACCTGCACGTATCCCCTGCCCGCGGAGGTGGCCCCGCCCCAGGCGTCGGACGCGCCGACGGCGGCCCCGGCGACGAACCCGGGCGTGCGCGGGCTCGCCCCGGCCCCCGCCCCGCGCCTGCCGAAGTACCCGAGGTCGGCCGGCACCTCACCGGGCACGGGCGAGGACTCGAACCCGTACAGCCAGTTCGCCTCGTCCTTCCCGGTGCCGGTGGGGAAGGACCCGGGCGCCCACAGCCCGTCCGCGCCGCCGTCGTTGTGGAACAGCGGTACGTCGATGCCGTCGGCGCGCACCTTCTTGCGGAGGTGGGACATGTAGGCCCCCGCGCCGCCCGCGGGGCGTGTCTCTCCGTGTGTCCCTCCGAACCGGTCCTCGACCTGGTACAGGAGCAGGGTGCCGCCGCCCCCGGTGAACAGGTGCCGGACGGCGATGGCGTTCACGGCCCCCAGCCAGGCGTCCACGTGCCGCAGATAGGCGGGGTCGGCGGTGCCGGCCGCGCCCTCGGCGACCGTCAGCCATCCGGGGAGGCCCCCGGCGTCGAGATCGGCGGTCCCGAGGTACGGCCCCGGGCGCAGGACGACGTACAGCCGTTCCTCGGCGGCCATGGTGAGGAACAGGTCGAGGTCGCGGACGCCGGTGAAGTCGTGCGTGCCGGGGGCGGGGGAGTGGACATTCCAGGGGACGGGGACACCGACCGCGTTGTGGCCGTGCGCGCGCAGCTTCTGCAGCACGTCCCGCCACAGGGACGGGGCCGGCAGCCGGAAGGGGTGGATCTCGCCCGACCAGAGCACCAGCCGCCGGCCGTCGACCAGGAGTGAGTACCGGTCGAAGCCGACCTCGTGCCGCTTGCCGTCCGCGCGCGGCGGGGTGGGCGGCGGCCCCGTCGGCACGGTACGCGCCCCCTTCGAGCCGGTTGCCGCCCCGCTGCCGGCCAGCGCGAGGCCGAGCGCCGCCGTGCCGGCCAGCGCGGTGAAGGTACGCCTGCTGAGCTCCAAGGGAGCCGCCTCCTGTTGTGCCGCTGGTGCGGCCGCATGGGGCCGCGGGTGGTGCCGTCGAGTGGTCCTGGTCCCCCGGGGACGGGTGGCCCTGGTGGGCCATTGTCTATGCCGGGGCACCCCGGTGTTCACGCCAGGTTCCCGGTACGCCCGTTTCGCCCGGTACGAGTGACGCGCGTGCTGACTGTTCCCCTCGCCCGTTTCCTGTGTACGCCCGGTCGGCGCGGCGGCACCGAATGGCCGGAGTTCGTCCTGTCCGCCCTCCGTCGCGACGCCTACGATGCGAGCTCTCACGGTCCTCACGTCATCTCCACGCCTCCCGTGCGGGGGCGGGGAGACCACTCACGCCTTGTCAGGTACATGATCTTCCAACCGCCACGTCCCACTCACCCCCCACTGAACGAAGAGGGAGAACCATGGCTGGTGGCCTGCTTCTGAGCACCGCGGTGGCCGCGCTGCTCACCGCCTCCGCACCCGCACACGACCCGTCCACCGGGTTCGTCGACCCGCCCCCGGACAGGATCGTCATCAAGGTCGCCACGGTGAACGGCTCCGGCTGCCCCCAGGGCACCACCGCGGTCGCCGTCTCCGAGGACAACACCGCGTTCACGGTGACGTACAGCGACTACCTCGCCCGGGCGGGCGGCACCTCCGACCCCACGGCATCCCGCAAGAACTGCCAGCTCAGCCTCATCGTCCACGTCCCCCAGGGCTTCACCTACGCCATCGCCAGCGCCGACTACCGCGGCTTCGCCGCCCTCCAGCCCGGCGCGAGCGGCACGCAGCGAGCCTCGTACTACTTCCAGGGCTCCCCGAACACGGAGTACCGCAGCCACCCGTTCACCGGCCCCCACGACGACAACTGGCAGGCCACGGACACCACCGACTGGGCCCAGCTCGTCTACGCCCCCTGCGGCGTCCAGCGCAACTTCAACATCAACACCGAGCTGCGCGTCAGCGCCGGCACCTCGTCCCCCGACAAGGTCAGCTTCATGACCATGGACTCCACCGACGGAGACATCAGCACGACCTACCACATGGCCTGGAAGGAGTGCCCCGGCACCTGACGTCCCGTACGGCAGGCGCGCGGAAGGCCGCCCCACGTCACGAAGGCCGTCGTTGCGGCCGTGTCATTGGACCCGGGACGACGAGGAAGCGCCCTCCCTGTCCTCGTCCTCCTCGGAGCCCGGGACATGCACGTCGAGCACCCTGATGTTGATCTCGACGACCTCGAGTCCGGTCATCGTCTCGACCGCGTCCGTGACATGGTCACGGAGGTCTTTCGCGGTGTCCATGATCCGGGCTCCGTACTCCACCACGACGTCCACGTCGATGGCGGTCTGCTTCTCGCCCACCTCCACCTTCACGCCGCGCCCCGGATCGCTGGAGCGGGACACCTTGTCCTTGACCGCTCCCAGGGCTCGCGAGGCGCCGCCGCCGATGGAGTGGATTCCCTCGGTCTCGCGCACTGCTATGCCCGCGATCGTCGAGACCACGGTGTCCGCGATGGTGGTTGTTCCACGGGTCCCGCCCTCGGCGCCGTTCGTGCCCAGTGCGCTACCGCTCCGACTGCCGGTCGTCGTCGTCATGAGTCCCTCGCACAGCGTCGTTTCGGTAAGAGGGCGGTCCGGAGCCGGCAGGTGCTTTCCACCGCTTTGCGCCCTCGGTTCCACTGTGCTCCGGAAGCCGGTCATCCGCCATTCGGGTGGGTGACCGGCGGAGCCGCCCGCTCCGTCCGCACTGCCGCCCCGTCAGTCCCGGGGCAGCAGGGTGCCGAGCGGCCCCAGGTCGAGGTTGAGATCCTCCGGACGTACGCCGTGCTGCTCGCAGAGCTCCGTCATGCGCTGGTCGAGCAGCATCAGCGTGGTGCCGATCTCGTCGGTCTGGTCGTCGGTGAGGTCGCCCTGGTCGATGCGCCGCAGGGCCTGCCGCTCCATCAGCTGGCGGAGGAGCTCCACCACGGTGAGGACCAGGGTGACGAGATCGCGTCCCGCCTGCTCGGAGTCCAGGTCCACCCGCGAGGCCGTCACAGCGGCCCGCTGTCGGCCCACGGGGCCGGTACGCGTTCGCTGACCGACGACAGCAGGGCGTGCAACGAGACCCGTACGAGCGGGACATCGGCGATCGCGATGACCAGGTCCCCGCTGACGACGACCCCGGTCGCCAGGACCCGGTCCAGGAGATCGACCAGCGGCACCCCGATGGGGCCGCTCAAGGGGCCGGGCGTGTCCCAGGGCACCGGTTCGTGCGTCATGTCTCACACCTCGCCCACGAAGGAGTAGGGCACCCACGGGCCCGAGAGTTCGATCCGTGCGCCGGTACGTTTCCGCAGGTCCCTTGCCAGCAGGTCCAGTTCGGCCGACCGGTGCTCGGCGACCAGGTAGGTGGCGTTGAGGACCTGGACCCGGTGGTCGCCGCCCGCCGTTCCGGGACCGTGCGGCCGGAGCCGGCGGGACGCCGTGGCGATGCGGGACACCTGCGCGTCCACCGTCTCGGCGACGCGCAGGGAGTCCTCCCTGTGCTGCTCGCGCCGCGCCCGCAGGTTCCGTCTGCGTTCCAGGTACGCCCGCCCCGCCCCCGGAGCCGGACGGCTGCCCCGGTCGCCCGGCGGGCCCGGCTGCTGCGCCGCTCTCCCGCCGTCGCCGCCCGAAGCATCCTCGTCCGAAGCGGCGGCCGCGTAGACCTTCACACCCCATTCGGCGTGGTGCGCGATGCGTCTCAGGGCGGTGTGGAAGCGCGCCGACTCGTTGTCCAGCGCGCGCCTGGCCCTGTCCTCGTCGTTGTACAGCGTCGCCAACGGCAGAGGGACCGTGGGCGCCTGGGCGGCGACCGCCGACACGACCTCGTGGTGGGCGCGCGCGTACCGTTCGAGCTCGGGCTCGTCCGCCAGACGCTCCTGCCAGGCCTCGTCCGTGAACTCGGCCGCCCGGACGGTCTGCACGATCGCGGTGAGGGAACCGAAGGGCAGTGAACGCAGGGGTTCGCCCCGGGCCACCCCGGACACCCCGTCGAGGACCGGACCCCCGTCGGCGCGGCAGACCGCGTACACGTAGAGGGCGCCGGCTTTTGACGCTTCCGATGTCTCCGAAGCCTTGGGACCGCGCTCCGTCATTCCTCTGCTTCTCCCCGGCTCAATGATGCGGATGCGGAGGCGGACTCGAGTTCGTCCAGGCGGGCGCGCAGTTCGCGGTTCTCGGCCTGCAGAGCGCTTCGTGCCGCTCGGGAGCTGAGTGCCGGGTCGGTCTCCCACCAGTCGATGCCGGCCTTCTTCGCGGTGTCCACGGACGCCACGAAGAGACGCAGCCGGATGGTCAGCAACTCGATGTCGAGAAGGTCGATCTTGATGTCGCCGGCGATCACGATGCCCTTGTCGAGCACACGCTCGAGGATGTCGGCGAGGTCGGTGTTCCGCGGCCCGGGGACAGGGGAGCAGGCGTCCTGCCGGAAGTCGAGGTCGGTCACCGGGCCCTCCGGGAGCGCCGCTTGGCGGGGGCCGCACGCTTCTCGGGCGGGTTCTCTTCCTCTTCTTCCGCGCCCTCCTCCGGTTCCTCCTCGTCCTCCTCCTCCTCTTCTTCTTCTTCTTCTTCGTCCTCGCCCGTCAGCTCATCGTCCTCGGCCTCGCCGTCCTCCTCTTCTTCTTCTTCTCCCTCCTCCTCTCCGCTGGTTCCCTCTCCTTCCTCTTCCTCGTCCTCCCAGCCGTCCTCACCTTCTTCCTCGTCCTCGGAAGCCTCCGCCTCCGGGCCCTCCTCGCCTTCTTCGCCTTCCTCGCGCTCTTGTTCCTCCTCCTCCATGGCCTCTTCGTGCGACTTGACGACTTCTCCGTCACGGATCTCGCCGCGCCAGCTCTCGGGCTCCTCGTTGGTGAGCGTGACGTACCGCTGGAAGTGCTTGAAGTCCAGGCGCACACGGCGCCCTTGGGCACGCCAGAGGTTGCCCGTCTTCTCGAAGAACCCGGCCGGGTAGTACTCGAGGACCAGGACGATGCGGGTGAGGGACGGGGCCAGTTCGTGGAAGCTCACGGCACCCCGCGTGGTGCCCTTGGCGCCTTCCGACGTCCACACGATGCGCTCGTCGGGCACCTGCTCCTGGACCGTCGCCTTGAAGCTGCGCGAGGACGGCCCGATCTTGACTTTCCAGTTGCTGCCCGTCTCGTCGTCCATCGAGACGTCCTGAACACCCTTGGCGAAACCGCTGAACCTGTCGTACTGGGTCCAGTGGTCGTAAGCGGTCCGCAGAGGCACTCCCACATCGAGTACCTCGATGATGTTCATGAGCTTGCCGCCGCCCGACTTGCGCTTGCCCTTTCCCCCGCCGCCGAAGGTCTCCTTGGCTTTGTCCACGACGCTGTCCTTGACGCCCTTGGCCTTCTCCGAGACGAACGCCTTCATCGGCGACTCGCCCTTGAGGACGCGCGATCCGATCGCGGGCAGGGAACCGCCGTTCTCCGCGACGTCGGTCAGCCGGCTCGTGACGTCGGTCAGCTTGTCCCCCGCCTTCCCGGCCAGCTTCTCCGCCTGCGCACCGAGGAAGCCGGTCATCTCCTGCCGGAGCCTGCCCAGTCCGGACTCCTCCGCCTCGGGTTCTTCGTTCTTCGTCCTGGCCATGACTCGCTACCTCCGAGGCTTCGTGCGCTTGGATGCGGTCCCCTTCGCCGACGACGTGCTTGCCGCCGTCTTCTTCGCGGGAGCCGTCTTCTTGGACGCCGACTTCTTGGCCGGGGCGGACTTCTTGGCGGTCGTCTTCTTCGCGGGAGCCGTCTTCTCGGCCGGGGCCTTCTTCTCGGCCGGAGCGGACTTCTTGGCCGGGGTCTTCCTGGGGGCACGCTTTCCCGACGGTCGTTTCTCCGGTTTCCGCTCGGGGGTCTCCTCCTCCTCTGCTTCCTCCTCTCCGCCGGGTCCCTCTTCCTCCTCCTCTTCCTCTTCTTCGTACTCCTCGTCCTCGTACTCCGCGCCTTCGTACTCCGGCGGCTCTTCGCCCTCGTACTCGTCCTCGGGCTCCTCCTCGACGTCTTCGTCCTTGTCCTGCTGAGGTTCGAGGAGACGGGCCGTGCGGGCGCTGACCGCGTCGGCCAGCGAGTTCATGCTGCGGTTGGCGGCGGCGGTCGCGGCCTTGCGGCTCGCGTCGAGGACCTCGCCCTTGAACTGTTTCTGGAGTTCCGCGAACTGGGGGAGCTCACCGAGCCGGCGCACTCCCTCCGTGGCGAGTTGGCGGGGCTCCAGGCCGAATCGCCTGCCGGCCAGGTACGTGGCGACGCTGAGGGCCACCCGCCCCTTCTTGGTCCGGCCCAGCACGTAGCCGCCGAGCAGGGCGGCCCCCAGGACAACCTTGGACTGGTCTTCCATCAGCACGTCACCTTCGATCGCGATCGCTCTTCGCCAGGCCGGCCGACCCGCACGGCGTGCAGCCGGTCGAGCAGCCGTTCCTCTTCCCGTTCGAACTCCTCCAGAGTGATGTCGCCCGCCTCGAGTTCCTGGTTGAGCACCGCCAGCTGGGTACGCAGCACGGCGGGGTCGTGCAACTCGCGCTCGGCGGCGTCGTGGAGCTTCTCGGCCACCCAGACCACGCCACGGACCGGTGCGATGGGCAGCGTGAGCAGGCCGGTGATCAGTCCCATGTCACGCCCCGCCCACGGGTACGGGGCGGGCCTCCGAGGAGACGAAGCTGTAACAGGGGAGCGGGCCGGCGAGCCGGACCTCCATGTGCTCCCGATGAGCGTCCGCGACGGTCCGGGCCCTGGTGAGGAAGGTGTCGCTGTCGCCGCGGTCGACGAGGAAGGACACGTTGAGGGCGCAGCCCGGGACGGCGGGGCCCGCCGCCACGGCGCGGGCCCCGGGCATGAGGTCGCGCAGCAGGCGCTGTCCCGCCGCTGCCGCTCTGCGGGTGAGCGCGGTGGTGACGGCTTCACCCAGCCTGATGCTGGCCTCGTAGCCGGGGCGCCGCCGTGCGGCATCGCGAAGCCGCCGTACGTCCTTCTCCTCGGCGAGGAGGGCCGCCAGCGCGTTCTGCGCCGGAAACGCCTTGACGTTGATCTCGAAGCGGCCGGCCACCTGTTCCAGGGTGACCGCATGACGGGACCCGGCGGCGGCCAACTGCTGCAGGACCGTTTCCTCGTCCGGCGCGACCATGCCGAACCGCATGGGCAGCACCGGCCCCTCGTCCATCAGGCGCATGAGGAGTTCCTGGTGTGCCAGCAGGTCGCGGCGCCGCGCGCGCAGCTCGGGCGGCGCGTCGCTGATGACCGCCTCGAGCGGGCCCTGCCCGACCGTCCGGATCCGGGCGGGCGGGGAGCCCACCCCTCCGAGGCCCTTCGGGAGCGCCGTTCCCGTCCGCAGGATCGCGTAGACGTACACACCGTCGGTCATTCGGTCATGCCTCCACGCGGCGTCGGCTGCTCTTGCGCGCGGGGGCGCGCTTCTTCGGGCGTTCCTGCTGCTCGTCCTCGTCCTCGCCCTCGTCCTCGTCGGACGAGTCACCGCCGCCGACCGCCTTGCGCAGGGTGTCGCCCACGCTGTCGGCCGCCTTGCGCACCTTGCGCTTGCCGACGGCCTTGGCCGCACCGCCGCCGAACAGTTCGGGGACCGTGGTGCTGCCGGAATCACGCTCGAGGTCCAGCCGGTTGCATGCTTCGGCGAACCGCAGATAGGTGTCCACACTCGCGACGACGATGCGCGCGTCGATCTTGAGGATCTCGATCCCGACCAGCGAGACCCTTATGAACACATCGATGACCATGCCGCGGTCGAGAATCAGTTCCAGCACGTCGTACAACGTGCCGGCGCGAGGCGGGCAGGCCACTACTTCGTCGGAGTAGGTGGTCACGGGCATGGAAGGTCCTTCCAGCAGAGGGAACGAACACGGATCACTCGTCGGCCGCACCTCGCCGGTAGCGGCGGACCCTGCGGTACTCGAGGAGTTCGCCGGCCCGGTCGAGTTGCACCTCGTAGGAGGCCAGGAGGCTCGTGGTGTCGGGAATCCGCGGAACTTCCAGAACGTCCACCACCACACACCAGCCGTCGTCGGAACGCCGGACAGCGGACACGCCTTCCGCCGGGTGATCGATCAGCCCTTCCAGGGTCTGGAGGGCGGCACGGGCCGCGTGATCGGGCCCTCGCGCGGATCCGGTACGGCGAGCGGACGCCGTTTTGGTACTCCCGGCGGATGTGCGACGTGGTTCTGCCATGGGGCCAGTTTCGCCATTCCTGTCGGCCGCGCATCTTGAGCGGACCCATCGGTGCGGGCGCGCATCACGTCGTCGTAGGCGTGCGGGCGCGTGCATTCCCCCTGCGGGGTGAAAGAAACATCGCGTCCTGTGCGTGGTGTGAGAACTCCGGGGCATTCGCTCCATCGGAGGTTGATAATCATGGTTCCCCTGCTTCTTGTTCTTCTTCTGGCCCTCGTTCTTTTCGGCGCCGGATTCGCCCTCAAGGCCCTGTGGATCGTGGCGGTGATCGTGCTCGCCGTGTGGCTGCTCGGTTTCGTCATGCGCTCCACAGGCGCAGGCGGCAACAGGGGCCGGTGGTACCGCTGGTAGACCGGCCGTACCCACATGCGTGCGGGGTGGTACCGGACTTGTTCTCCGGTACCACCCCGCACGCATGTCCCGCCGGTTCCCGCATCCGACCGGCATCCCGAGATCGCGGGAAAACCCCACGTGTTCGGCCACGCCCGGCGCGTCCACTGCGGAACGGCTCAGTGACGTTCTCTCAGCGGTGACCACTTCCAGGTTCTGCTGAGGGAGAGGGCCGCGCGGGCGATGTCGCCGGTCCTGTCGGGGCTGAGGGTGATGTGGTGCGGCGTGCGCCAAAGCTGCTGGGTGCAGCTGTGGCACGTTCGCCGGGTGCGCCGATGTCCCTGAAGGTCCGGCCCGCCGGCCCGCCACGCGCCCCGACCCGTGACGAGGACGCCGCCGAGGCGGCCGGGAAACTCGGCCTGCTGCCCGCCGGCCGGCACCCGGTCGTTCACCGGGTGCCGCCCCCCACGTGCTCCCGGGAGGAGGGAGTCCCGCACCGCCTCGCAGTCCTACGGGACCGGACGCAAAGGCGCAAGCGCGGGGTGAAAGCCCTGCTGGAAGCGATCGTTGAGGAGAAGACGTCAGCGGCTGCTTCGTGGGCCGGAGGGCTGGAGGAGCTGGTCGACGGGTGCGTAGTCGTCGGTGAGCGGCCGGGCGTCGCCGATCCAGGAGGTGAGGTCGTCGCCGACGGCGATCTTCCAGCCGGTCTGCCGGGCGTCCAGCGCTTCCTGGGCCGCGCGGAGGTCGACCGGCCGCCCGGAGGCGAGCACCACCAGATTGCCGCCCCCGGGGGTGGCGGCCGGGCCGAGGCCGATGTCGGCGGGTTCGCCCACGAGGGCGACGTGCTCGAAGATCTCGCCGAGGGTGGCTGCTTCGGCGCGCGCGAAGGCCTGGCCACCGTGATCGATGAGGTTGGCGACGTACAGGCCGTCCTCGTCGAGTACCCGCCGTACGTCGGTCATCGCCTCCACCGTGGTGAGGTGCCACGGCACGCTGACGCCCCCGAAGGCGTCGCCGACGACGAGGTCACGGCTGCCGGTCTCCAGTCGCCGCAGGCCGAGCCTGCCGTCCTCGACGCGTACGTCGATACCGGCTTCCGGTCCCAGACCGAGTTCGTCCCGGTCGATGCGCACGACCCCGCCGTCGATCTCGGACACGAGGCTGCGCGTGCCGGGCCGGGTGGCCGCGAGGTAACGGGGGAAGGTGAGCCCGCCGCCGCCCAGGTGGTGGGCGGCGAGTGGCTCGTCCTCGGGGAAGGCGGCGTCGACCACCGACGCGAGGGCGCGCACGTACGTGAACTCCAGGAAGGTCGGGTCGTCGAGGTCGACGTAGGAGTGCCGCAGGCCGTCCAGGACGAGGGTGCGGCCACTGTCCCGGCCGGGGTCCGCGACGACCCGTGCGCAGTGGTACCTGGTCTCCGCGTCGCAGGCGCCGGGAGCGACCGTGGTGGCGAGGCCGCCGGCCACGACCACGAGTGCGAGGACAGGGGTGCCGCTCCACCGGCGCGTTCGCCACTCGACCAGCGCCGAGCCGGCCACCAGCAGCGCTCCGAGGCCGATCAGGATGCCGCTGACCGGCAACCGCGACACGAGGACGAAACCGGTCAGGACGGTGCCGACGATGGCGCCGACGGTGCCCACGCCGGACAGCCGGCCGACGACCGTTCCGGTCTCGGCGAGGCTGGTGAGACGCAGCTTGGTCACGATCGGCGTCACCGCGGAGAGCAGCGCGCCCGGCACGAGGATGGTCAGCGACGCGATCAGCAGGAGCAACGCCGGTGTCCACTCCGCGGTGGTGCGCAGCACGGCGGGGGTGAGTGCCACGACCACTCCCGACACCCCGAGCGAGGGGCCGATGAGCCGGCGCGGATCGACCTGGTCGGCGATGCGCCCACCCAGCCACGAGCCGAGGGCGATCGCGGTGAGGGCGATGCCGATCACCGTGGTGCTGGTCTCGAGGGTGAGGCCGAGGTAGGGGGCCAGCAGCCGCAGAGCGACGATCTCGACCACCAGGACCGCGGCCGAGGACCCGAACACGAGCACGGCGGCGGCACGGGGACCCGGTCCAAAGTCGCGGGGCGTGCCCTCGGCCGCGGGCGAGGAAGACAATTCGGTCACGGGTGACATCCTCGCATGCGGCTCATCCGCAGAACGGAGTCGAGAGGAGCCGCCGGTCAGTGCGTGAGGTGCGTGAGGAAGCCGGTTCCGGCGGTGGGGGAGAGGTCCGGCTGCGGGCCCTGCTGGTTCTTGGAGTCGCGGAACACGGATGGTGGCGGGGCAGGTCGCCACCTCTACGCCGTCGCCGCCGCTGCTGCAGCCGGATGTCCAACCCCTACACGGTGAGTTCCTCCTTCTCGACCGTGTCCACACCCACCCACGGCTGGGAGCGGCAGGGCGCGGCCGTCAACGAGGGGCCGGAGATCCTGCAACGGGGCGGGCGGACCTTCCTCATCTACTCCGCCAGCGGCTGCTGGACCCCCGACTACAAGCTCGGCCGGCTCTCCCTCACCGGCTCCGACCCCACCTCCGCGTCCTCCTGGACGAAGAAGTCCACGCCCGTCTTCCAGCGCAGCGACGGCAACGGCGTGTACGGGCCGGGGCACAACGGGTTCTTCACCTCCCCGGACGGGAGCGAGAACTGGATCGTCCACCACGCCAACGACTCGGCGTCGGACGGCTGCGACAACGGGCGCACCGCGCGGGCGCAGAAGTTCACCTGGAACTCCGACGGTTCGCCCAATCTCGGTACGCCCGTGCGGCTCGGGGCGAGCCGGACCGGGCCCTCGGGCGAGCCGTCGGCCGTCTCCACCACCTACACCCTCGCCAACCGCAACAGTGGCAAGTGCCTCGAAGTCGCCGGAAGTTCGTCCGCCGACGGAGCCAACGTGCAGCAGTACACCTGCAACGGCGGCGCCCACCAGCGCTGGCGGCTGGAGGACCTCGGCGACGACACCCACCGGTTGGTCAACGTCTCCACCGGCAAGGTGCTGGACACCGAGAACTGCTCCGCCGCCGACGGGGCCGGCCTGCGCCAGTGGTCGTGGCTGGACAACACCTGCCAGCGTTTCCGGTTCGTCGCCACCGACGGCGGCCACGTCCGGATCGTCAACCAGGCCACCGGCACGGTCGCCGACGTCGCCGACTGCTCCACCGCCGACTCGGCCGACGTGCGGCAGTGGACCTGGCTGAACAACCACTGCCGGCAGTGGCGGCTCGATCCGGCCTGACCGGCGGAGGCGGCGGGCGTCAGACCACCTGACCGACGCCCGCCGCCTCCGGCCAGCTCTGCGCCCCGGCCGGCCAGCCGGACGCCGGGGCCGGGGAGAGGCCGTCGGTGCCCCTGACCTGCGCCGCCGTCAGGCCACCGCGGGCGGGGACACCGGGCGGGGTGGGGCCGGTGGGCATCGGTGAAGGGGCGAACGAGGCCGCGGCGGGCATCGGGGCCGGCGCGGGTGCCGGGACCGGAGCAGCCATGGGCTGCGGCGGCATCTGCTGCGGTGTCTGCTGGGGGACCGGTGGCTGAGGGATGTGCTGCGGCACCTGCTGCGGTACGGGCTGAGGCACCGGTTGCCGCACGGGCTGCGGCTGCACGGGCTGCGGGGGCGGTGACACCGGCGAGGAAACCTGCTGCGGCATCTGCTGCGGCCCCGACGAGGCTGCCGCCGGCATCGGCATCCCGCCGCCCGTGCCCACCGGAACCGGGGAGGGGGCGGCGGTGAGCGGCATGCCGATGCCGGCGGCCGGAGCGGCGGGGAGGCCCGGGGCACCCGCACCGGCCCCGAGGGCCTGCGCGGCGAGGCCCTGGGCGCCGACGCCGTTGGTCTCGCCGACCAGGCGGTCCACGGCCGCCGTCCCCGAGCTGTAGCCGGTCCCCGTGGCCTGCTCGGGCACGGCGGCTCCCCTCCTGGAGGTCCCGTAGAGCACCTGTTCCAGGCCGGACACCAGGCGGCGCACGTCCACCTGCGGACGCACCACGAGACGCAGGAAGCGGCTGGACGAGCCGATCTTGTTGCCGCACTCGCGGACCAGGAGCCGGTGCTCGGTGAGCATGCGGTCCCGGACCACGGTGCCCTCGGCGCCCACGGGGAGGCGCACGAAGAGGAAGTTGCCCTGGGACGGGTAGACCGTCAGGCCGGGCAGGGAGGAGAGCTGGCCGGACATGTCCATCCGGTCGCGGCGCACCTGGTGCAGGCTCTGCTGGTACTCGGTGCCGTGCTCCTTCAGCATGAACACCACGTGCTCGGCGAAGGAGTTGAGGTTCCACTTCGGCAGCATCGAGCGGACGCGGCCCGCGAGCGCGGGGTTGGCGACGAGGTAGCCGAAACGGATGCCGTGCAGCCCGAAGTTCTTGCCGAGGCTGCGCAGGACGATGACGTTGGGGCGCAGCATCGCCTCCTGCACCACCGACGGTTCCACCTCGGCGTCGGCGAACTCCAGGAACGACTCGTCGATCACCACCAGGTCGAGGTCGGCCATCGCGTCCATGAACTGCACGATCGCGTGCTTGTGCAGGAACCCGCCGTCGGGGTTGTTGGGGTTGCAGATCACCGCGACCCTGGTGCCCCGGGCCCGGATGAACTCGCCGTACTGGGCGAGGTCGAGGGCGAAGCCGCTGGACTCCTGGAGCGGGAACATGTCGACCCGCTTGCCGGTCTCCATGGGCTGGTCGGTCCAGCGGCCGAAGGTGGGGACGGGGACGGCGAGGGACTCGCGGACCAGCAGGTGGTCGATCCAGGTGATGAGTTCCGTCGAGCCGTTGCCCATCGCCACGCACTGCGGCGGGAGCCGGAGCAGACTGCACAGCTCGGCCGTGATGGTGTCGGCGCTGCTCGGGTAGTACGTGATGATGTCGCGCAGCCGCGCCGCCATGTCCTCGAACATGGCCGGGGTGGGGAAGTACGGGTTGCACGGAATGCAGAAGTCCACCGGACCGGCCCCGTCGCTCTCCCGCGCCAGCGCAGCCATCGAGGGGCTGTGCGCCGCGGTGCTGCGGAACAACGAGGTGACGTTGTCGGCCATGGAACCTCCGTGTACGGCGGGCCCGCCGGGGACGTACCGGGCCCGTCATGCGTGGGTGGCCCGCGCGGGGGAGCACGGGCCACCCGTACATACGAAGGGAGGTGTGGCGCTGTTCAACCGGTGTGAAAAAAGTGTGACGACGTGAACCCCCGGCGCGGTGTACGCGTCACGCGCCCCCGCGCGGGGGCCGCACGGCCGGCGCCCGTGGCTCAGGCGCCGAACGAGTGCACCGTCGTCGTCCGGTACGTCTGGCCCGGACGCAGCACGGTCGACGGGAACGACGGCTGGTTCGGCGCGTCCGGGAAGTGCTGGCTCTCCAGGCACAGCCCGTCGCCCTGGCGGTAGACCCGCCCACCGGTGCCGACGAGGGTGCCGTCGAGGAAGTTCCCGGAGTGGAACTGCAGGCCGGGCTCGGTGGTGGCGATCCGCAGGGTGCGGCCGGAGGACGGGTCGCGCAGGGTCGCGGCGTGCCCGGGGCGGGCGGTGACCCCTTTGTCGAGCACCCAGTTGTGGTCGAACCCCTGCCCGTACAGCACCTGCTGGTGTGCGACGCGGAGGTCCCGGCCGACCGGCTTGGCGCTGCGGAAGTCGAACGGGGTGCCGCCGACCCGGGCCAGTTCGCCGGTGGGGATCAGCCCGGAGTCGACCGGTGTGTAACGGTGGGCGGCGATGGCCAGCTCGTGGTCGTCGACCGAACCGCTGCTCTCGCCGGCGAGGTTCCAGTAGACGTGGCTGGTGAGGTTGACGACGGTGGCCCGGTCGGTGGTGGCCGCGTAGTCGACGCGCCAGTCGCCGTGCCGGGTGAGGGTGTACGTCACCTTGGTCCGCAGGGTGCCCGGGTAGCCCATCTCGCCGTCGGCGCTGACATAGGACAGGCGCAGTCCGACGTCGGAGCCCTCGGCGAACGGCTCGACGTCCCAGACCCGCTTGTCGAAGCCCTGGGCGCCCCCGTGCAGGCTGTTGGCTCCGTCGTTGACGGAGAGCTGGTGGGCCGTGCCGTCGAGGGTGAAGCGGCCCTCGGCGATCCGGTTGCCGTAGCGGCCGATCAGGGCGCCGAAGTACGGGCTGGACGCGACGTACTCCTCGATGGTGTCGAAGCCGAGCGAGACATTGGCGTGGCGGCCCCGGCGGTCGGGGATCTCCAGGGACTGGACGATGCCGCCGTAGGACAGGACCTTCAGCCGGGTCCCGCCGTTGGCCAGCGACCAGCTGTGCACCTTCGTGCCGTCCGCGAGCGTGCCGAAGAGCGTCCGTACGGGCTTCCCGCCGCCCGCCCCCGCGCCCCGGCCGCCGCCGCCCGAGGCGTGTGCCGTCCCACCGGTCGTGGCGGCGACCCCGGCGGCCGCTCCGGCGATGACCGTGCGTCTGTTCAGTTCCACTATCAGGCTCCCTCGAGGAAAGGGCCCCGCCTTCCGGCGGGGCCCGGACTGACTTACGAACCGACCTTGCGCTTGTTCCACACGTCGAAGCCGACCGCCGCCAGGAGCACCAGGCCCTTGATGACCTGCTGCCAGTCGGTGCCGACGCCGACGAGGTTCATACCGTTGTTCAGCACACCCAGGACCAGGCCGCCGATGATGGCGCCGAGCACGGTGCCGACACCGCCGCTCATCGACGCGCCGCCGATGAACGCGGCCGCGATGGCCTCGAGTTCGAAGTTGAGGCCGGCCTTGGGCGAGGCCGCGTTGAAGCGGGCGGCGAAGACCAGACCCGCCAGGGCCGCGAGCATGCCCATGTTCAGGAAGACCAGGAAGGTGACCTTCTTGTCCCGCACACCCGACAGCTTGGCCGCGGGCAGGTTGCCGCCGATGGCGTAGATGTGGCGGCCGACGACGGCGTTGCGCATCACGTAGCCGAAGCCGACGAGCAGCGCGCCGAGGATCAGCAGCACGATCGGGGCGCCCTTGTAGCTGGCCAGCAGCAGCGTGACAGTGAGGATGGCGGCGGTGAGCGCCACCAGCTTCAGCAGGAACAGCTTGGTGGGCAGGACGTCGAGGGCGAACTCCTGCTGGCGGCGCCGGTCGCGGATCTCCTGGAGCACCACGAGGGCGATGAGTCCGAAGCCGAGCAACAGGGTGAGGTTGTGGTAGTTCGTGTCCGGGCCGACCTCGGGCAGGAAGCCGTTGGCCGTGGTCTGCAGCCCCTTCGGGAACGGGCCGAGGGTCTGGCCGTCGAGGAAGATCTCGGTCAGACCGCGGAAGGTCAGCATGCCTGCCAGGGTCACGATGAACGACGGCAGCCCGCCGTACGCGATGAACCACCCCTGCACCGCGCCCGCGATCGCGCCCACGGCCAGGCACAGCAGCACCGCGACGGGCCAGGGCAGGTCGTTGCGGACCATGAACACGGCGGCCATCGAGCCGACGAACGCCGTCAGCGAGCCGACCGACAGGTCGATGTGGCCGGCGATGATGACCAGCATCATGCCGATCGCCAGGATCAGGATGTAGCTGTTCTGCAGCACCAGGTTGGACACGTTGCGCGGCAGCAGCAGGTCGCCCTCGGTCCACACCGCGAACAGCACCACGATCAGGCCCAGTGCGATCAGCATGCCGTACTGGCGCATGTTGCGGCGCATGCCGTCCAGCATCAGCTGGAGCAGGCCGTCACCGGTGCCCGCCCCGTTCTTGCCCGGCGGCGCGGCGGCCGGGGTCTTGTCGGTGACATCCGTGCTCATCGGGTTACCTCTTTGTCCTTCGTCATCTGACGCATCAGCGATTCCTGGGAGGCCTCGGCCCGCGAGAACTCCCCGGTCAGCCGCCCGGCGGCCATCGTGTAGATGCGGTCGCACATGCCGAGCAGTTCGGGCAGCTCGGAGGAGATGAAGACGACCGCCTTGCCCTGGGCGGCCAGTTGGTCGATGACCGTGTAGATCTCGTACTTGGCGCCGACGTCGATACCGCGCGTCGGCTCGTCCAGGATCAGCACCTCGGGACCGGCGAAGATCCACTTGCTGAGGACGACCTTCTGCTGGTTGCCGCCGGACAGCTTGCCCACCGGCTCGAAGACCGACGGCGCCTTGATGTTCATGGACGTGCGGAAGCCCTCGGCGACCTGGCGTTCCTCGTGCTCGTCGACGACCCCCCGCCTGGCCACCTTGCCCAGTGCGCTGAGCGAGATGTTGCGGTTGATGGTGTCGATGAGGTTCAGGCCGTAGTGCTTGCGGTCCTCGGTGACGTACGCGATGCCGTGCCGCACCGCCTCGGGGACGGTCTTGGTACGGATCTCCCTGCCGTCCCGCAGGACGGCGCCGCCCGCGTACCGGCCGTAGGTGCGGCCGAACAGGCTCATCGCCAGCTCGGTGCGGCCGGCGCCCATCAGACCGGCGATGCCGACGATCTCGCCGCGCCGGGCCTCCAGCGACACGTCGTCGACGACCTTGCGCTGCTGGTCGATCGGGTGGTGCACGGTCCAGTTGCGCACCTCGAGGGCCGGGGCCGTGCCCTCCTCCGGGTGGTGCGGGGTCCGCTCCGGGAAACGGTGTTCCAGGTCGCGGCCGACCATGCCGCTGATGATCCGGTCCTCGGTGGTCTCCGCGGCCTTCACGTCGAGCGTCTCGATGGTCTGCCCGTCCCGCAGGATCGTCACCGAGTCGGCGACCCTGCGGATCTCGTTCAGCTTGTGGGAGATGATGATCGAGGTGATGCCCTGGTCCTTCAGCTGGAGGATCAGGTCGAGCAGCTTGCCGCTGTCCTCGTCGTTGAGCGCCGCGGTCGGCTCGTCGAGGATGAGCAGCTTGACCTTCTTCGACAGCGCCTTCGCGATCTCCACCAGCTGCTGCTTGCCCACGCCGATGTCGGCGACCCGGGTGTCCGGGTGGTCGTCGAGCCCCACCCGGCGCAGCAGCTCGGTCGCGTGCCGCAGCGTCTCGTGCCAGTCGATGCGGCCGCGCTTGGCGTGCTCGTTGCCGAGGAAGATGTTCTCCGCGAGGGAGAGGTAGGGCACCAGGGCGAGCTCCTGGTGGATGATGACGATGCCCTGTTCCTCGCTGGCCCTGATGTCCTTGAACCGGCAGAGGCCCTCCTCGAAGAGGACCTCCCCCTCGTAGGTGCCGTGCGGGTGGACGCCGGAGAGGACCTTCATGAGGGTCGACTTGCCGGCGCCGTTCTCGCCGCAGATGGCGTGGACCTCGCCCTGCTGGACGGTCAGGGTGACGTCCGACAGCGCCTTGACGCCGGGAAAGGTCTTGACGATCGAGCGCATTTCCAGGACGGGTCCCGCCATGGTCGTGCCTTCCAATCCGTAGGGGTGCGGCGGTGGTTGGGTCGCCTGCCGGGGCCGCTTACTTGAGGTCGCTCTCCTTGACGTAGCCGGAGTCGACGACGGTCTCCTGGTAGTTGGCCTTGTCCACGGCGACCGGCTCCAGCAGGTAGGCCGGCACGACCTTCGACCCGTTGTCGTAGGTCTCGGTGTCGTTGACCTCGGGCTCCTTGTCCGTCAGGAGCGCGTCGACCATGTTCGTGGCGACCTTGGCGAGCTCACGGGTGTCCTTGTAGACGGTCATGGCCTGCTGGTCGGAGATGATCGACTTCACCGAGGCGACCTCGGCGTCCTGGCCGGTGACGATCGGCAGCGGCTTGTTCTTGGAGCCGTAGTCGTCCGACTTCAGCGCCGACAGGATGCCGATGGAGATGCCGTCGTAGGGGGAGAGGACCGCGTCGACCGCCTCGCTCTTGTAGGACGAGGTCAGGATGTCGTCCATGCGCTTCTGGGCGGTGCCGCCGTCCCAGCGCAGGGTGGTGACCTGGTTCAGCTCGGTCTGGCCGGACCGGACGACGAGCTGCTTCTTGTCGATGTACGGCTGCAGGACGTTCATCGCGCCCTGGAAGAAGTAGCGGGTGTTGTTGTCGTCGTTGGAGCCGGCGAACAGCTCGATGTTGAAGGGGCCCTTCTCGCTGCCGTCCTTCAGGCCGAGCTTGTCGACGATGTAGTCGCCCTGGAGCTCGCCGACCTTCTCGTTGTCGAACGAGGCGTAGTAGTCGACGTTCTCCGTGCCGAGGATCAGGCGGTCGTAGGAGATCACCGGGATGTCGGCGTCCTTGGCCTGCTGCAGGACGTTGTTCAGCGACTTGTTGTCGATGGCCGCGACGATGAGCGCCTCGACGCCCTGCGTGATCAGGTTCTCGACCTGGGCGACCTGCTGGTCCGGGTCGTCCTCGCCGAAGACCAGCTTGGTCTCGTAGCCCTTGGACTCCAGGTTCCTGACGACGTTGTCACCGTCGGCTATCCAGCGCTCGGAGGACTTGGTCGGCATCGCGATGCCGACGGTCGCCCCCTCGGAGCCCGACGTGTCCTCCTCGCTGCCGCCCTCGCTGCTCTGGCCGCAGGCGGACAGGGTGAGGGCGAGGGACGCGGCGGTGGCTACGGCGGCGAGGGCAGCTCTGCGGCTACGCATGATCATCATCCTTGATGTGGGTGCGGTGACGGTCCGGAGGTGTGAACTCGCTTGTGGGGCGAGGCGCTTGACGACGAAGGGTGGATCGGGGGAGAGGTGCGGGGGCGCGGTGCGAGGAGGGCGCCGGAGGGAACCGACTAGGGGCGTGTGGGGTTGTGCGCGGCTGTGTCTGCTTCTGTGAAGCCGCGTTTCCGGAACGTTATGACGAGATGTCGAACCTGCGCAGCTTCCCCGGGAGCCGTGAACCGATCGGGTCCATGTCGCGGTCCGCGCCGTGGCGGGCGAGCAGGTCCAGGGCGAGCCGGCCGCGCCGT
The DNA here is from genome assembly GCF_000829695.1 of Streptomyces sp. NBRC 110035. Lineage (GTDB taxonomy): Bacteria > Actinomycetota > Actinomycetes > Streptomycetales > Streptomycetaceae > Streptomyces. Next base: position 54,459 of record NZ_BBNN01000025.1, read on the forward strand.
ACCCGCTCCTTGGCGCTCGTCAGCGTGACGTCCCGCATGTGGTGCCCGTACGGGTAGATCCCGGGCGCCTTGGACAGGCCGAACTTCAGGTACAGCGGCGCGCCGCGCCGGATCAGTTCGGCCACCTCGTACATCCGGACGTAGCCGCCGAGGTCGTCGGGGGCCTCGATGTACATGTCCATCGGAGCGGCCGAGACCCGTCTGATCTCGGTGAGGTGATCGAGCGTCAGGTCGCTCGGCACGTTGACCGAGTCGGCGCCGAGCTGCTCGTAGACCGCGTACGAGGCCGGATTGACCGGTCCGACGAGGGCCGAGAGCTTCAGCGTGGTGTCCTGCGGGATGATTCCGGCCGCCCGTGCCCGGTGCAGCGTCCACAGCACCCCCTCGTCGGCGACGAGCAGGCACGTGACGCCCAGCTCCGTCGCCCGCACGGCGTCTTCGACGCAGCCGGCGACCGCGTCGTGGCCCCGGGCGCGCAGCCCGGCGCCGCGCGAGTCGCTGCGGGTGGAGCCGCCGATGTCCCAGGTGCCGCGCGGGCCGGTGAACAGGCAGAGCTCGATGTCCCGTTCGGCGGTGGCCTCGACCATCTCGGTGATCTCGGCGTCGGTCAGCATCCAGACGCCGCTGCCCTGGCTGATCCGGTGGATCGGTACGTCCAGCCGGGAGGCTTCCTTCAGGACCACCGCCAGCGCCTCGGGCCCCTCGCAGGAGGGAACCTCGGTGCGCCAGCGGCCGCCGTCGGGGAAGGAGTGCGGCGAGGCGTCGGCGGGGTCGGGGGCGGGCGCGCCCAGGCCGAGCGCGGTGAGCGCCTGCTCACCGGGCCTGCGGGCTGCCTTGGCGGAAGCGTCGGTCACAAGGTGTCCTTTTGTTCGGTATGTCGGACGAGGTGCGCGGCCTCGGCGAGGGGCCGGGCGGGGCGGGGAGCCGGAGGGGCGCCGTGTACGCGCGGGCGGGGACCGTTCACCGGCCCCGCACGCGCGTACCGGCGGGGCCCTACGGGCGCAGCAGGACCTTGCCCACCTTCGGGTCGCCGGACCCCACCAGCTCGATGGCCTCCGAGAACCCGGCCAGCGGCAGCTCGTGCGTGACCAGCGGCAGCGGATCGAGCAGCCCGGCGGCGAACACCCGCACCGTGTGCGCCCAGGCGTCCGGCGGCGCCCCGAAGACGGTGTGCACCTCCAGCTGCCGTACGACCAGGTCCGTCGGGTCGAGACCGTCCGCGCCCGGTGCCGGGATGCCCGTCAGGACGAGCCGCCCGCCACGCCTCAGCAGCGTGGCGGCCGTGCGGGCCGCGTCGGCGGACCCGGCGGTCTCGATCACCACGTCGAAGTCGTCCGGGAGCGGCTGGTCCTTGGTGCGGAAGGCGGTGGCGCCGTACCGGCGGGACAGTTCCTCGCGGTCGGCGCGGGTGCCGACGACCAGGAGTTCGGCCGGGGAGTTCGCGCGCAGGAACTGCACCGCGAACATGCCGAGGGTGCCCGTACCGACCACGGCGACCCGCTCACCGGGCACGGTGTTCGCCTTGAGCGCGGCGGCGGCGATGCAGGCCGCCGGCTCCAGCAGTGCCGCCGCGGTGAGGTCGGCGTCGTCCGGCAGGACGTGCAGCAGCCGGGCCGGGAGGGTCAGCGTGGCGGCCATCGCCCCCGGCTGGGTGAACCCGGTCTCCTCGTAGCCCGCCGAGCACAGCGTCGTCTCACCGGCGTGGCAGCGGTCGCAGACCTGGCAGTTCCGGAAGCCCTCGCCGACGACCTTGCGGCCGGTGAGCGACGCGGGCACGCCCGCGCCCACCCGCTCCACGGTCCCGGACCATTCGTGGCCCGGGGTGAGCGGGTAGCGCACGTACCCCTCGGGGCGGTTGCCCTGGTACACCTCCCGGTCGCTGCCGCAGATACCGCTCGCGTGCACCCGGGCCAGGGCCTCGCCGGGGCCGGGATCGCGCGGCTCGTGGGCGACGAGGCGGTGCGTGCCGGGGCCTTCGACGACGACGGCCACGAGGGACGCGCCCGCGGCGCCGGCCGTGGGGCCGGTCACTGCGTGCCCTTGGGCCTGCGCTGCTCCCAGCCCTCGGCCCACAGGTCGAACCGGGCCTGCTGCTGCGGGAACTCGGCCGCCGCGTCGACGTCCAGCTCCACGCCGAGGCCGGGGGCGTCGGAGAGGTGGAAGCAGCCGTCCTCGGGGTTCACCTGCGGTGCGCCCTTGACGACCTTCTTGATCTCCGCGTCGGCGAAGTCGTTGAAGTGCTCCAGGATCTTGAAGTTCGGTGAGGTGAAGCCGACCTGGAGGGACGCGGCGGTGAGCACCGGGCCGCCGACGTTGTGCGGCGCGACCAGCATGTAGTGGGTCTCGGCGGTCGCGGCGAGCTTGCGGGTCTCCCAGATGCCGCCGATGTGGCCGACGTCCGGCTGCAGGATGTCGACGGCCTGGCTCTCGAACAGCTCACGGAACTCGATGCGGTCGTGGATGCGCTCACCGGTGGCGAGAGGGATGTCGACCTTGGCGGCGACCTTCTCCAGCGCCTTGAGGTTCTCCGGCGGGACCGGCTCCTCCAGCCAGGCCGGCTTGAAGGGGGCCAGGTCCTTGGCCAGCCGGACGGCGGTGGCGGGGGAGAAGCGGCCGTGCATCTCCAGCATCAGCTCGGCCTCGGGGCCGATGGCGTCGCGCACCGCCTCGATCAGGGAGACGGCGTACAGGCTCTCCTTGTGGTCGAGCTCGAAGTGCCCGGTACCGAACGGGTCGATCTTCAGAGCCCGGTAGCCCCGTTCCATCACCGTCTGCGCGGCCTTGTGGTAGGCCTCCGGGGTGCGCTCCGTGGTGTACCAGCCGTTGGCGTACGCCTTGACCTTGTCGGTCACCCTGCCGCCGAGCAGCTGCCAGACGGGGACGCCGAGGGCCTTGCCCTTGATGTCCCAGCAGGCCATCTCGACGACGGCGATACCGGACATCACGATCTCCCCGGCGCGGCCGTAGTCGCCGTACTTCATCCGGCGGACCAGGTCCTCGACAGCGAACGGGTCCGAGCCGAGAATGTGGTTGGCCTCCGCTTCCTTCAGATAACCCACGAGGGCGTCGGTGTGGCCCAGCATCCGGGTCTCGCCGACTCCCGTGAGTCCCTCGTCGGTGTGCACCTGGACGTACGTCAGGTTGCGCCACGGCGTCCCGACCACGTGTGTGCTGATTCCGGTGATACGCACGGACGTTGCCCCTCGCTGCGTTGGTGACCCTGTGACCTGTCGGTGTTGCGGTGCGACGTGTTCGATATTTCGTCACACGTTCGAAATGCTGGCGTGACAGTAAGGACGGTGCGGCGGACGTGTCAATGGGTCGCGCGCACAACGGTTTCGACAGTTTCGGAACCAATGGGCGCGGGCCTCTACCGAACCTTTACATCCCGCTCTAGGAACCGGGCGTGAGCGGAACCTGGTCTTCCCGCGTCATGGATTACTGCCACCCGTGCCGAAGGCACCTCAGCGGCGCCCTCGCATGCCCTGGGTGCGGCACCCCCGTCGAGATCCTCCCGGCCGGCCCGGAGGCTTCGGACGCCTCTCCGGCGGCGGTCCACGGGAGCGGCTTGCCGGAACCCGGGCGGGAGGCGGAGCCGGAACCCGGGCCCCGGCCGGACCGCGGACCCGGGCCGGACCCGGAGCGGGCCGTGGGGGGCGGATGGGGCGGATGGCGCCGCCGGGCCCGCCGGGCCCGGGGAGCGGCAGGGCGAGGACCCCGCGACCGCTGTGCCCGAGGGCCGGACCGCTGTGTCCGCGGACGGCACCACTCCGGTCGCGGACGAAGGCCCGGGGGCGGGTGCGAGCCGCCGGGACCGCAAGGCCGCGGCGCACCGCAGGCGGCGGCGCCGGTCGCTGCTGGTCCTGGCGGGATCAGTCCTGGCCGTGGGCGCGTTGAGCCTTGCAGAGCTGGGGCCGGACATGCCCGGGACGCAGTCCGGGCCGGCGGTGGTCGGGGACGAGACGCCGGACGGCGGAGCGTCCGAGGTCGAGCCGGCACCGCAGCCGAGCGGCGCTCCGGACGCGGGCGCGGAGACGTCCGTGGCGTCCCCCGCACCGGAGGAGTCCGGCTCGCCGCCGGCCTCGGAGTCACCGGCCTCGGAGTCACCGGCCTCGGAGGAATCCGCGCAGGCGGAGGAGGAGTCCGGCGAGGCGACGCCCCCGGCGCCCGCGGGCACCGCCCCGGCCGGCCCGACGGCGGCCGGGCCGCAGGAGCCCCCGGCCCGGCCGGACACCCCGGACGACCCGGCCCCGAGCGCCACGGAGCCGGAAGCGGAGCCGGAACCGGAGCCCTCCCGGACCTGCGACCGCTTCCTGTGGTGGTGCACCTGACGGCCGTTCACTCCCGGCCTTCGGGCACCGCCCCTTCGGTGTCCAGCATCGTCCGCAGGGTGTCGCGCAGCGAACGGCGCCGCTCCTCCGTGAGGGCCGCCAGCGGCTCGCGGGCGAAGCGCAGCGACTCGCGCAGGCCGCGGGCCACCCTGCGCCCCTCCTCCGTCGCCGCCGCCACCTTCACGCGGCGGTCCGCCGGGTCCGGCCGGCGCTCGACCAGGCCGCGGGACTCCAGACGGTCGACGATCCCGGTGACGTTCGACGGCTCGCACTTCAGGCGGTGGGCGAGCTTCCGCATCGGCAGGGGCTCCAGGCAGAGCAGGCTCAGGAGGCGGGCCTGCGCGCCGGTGAGCGCGTGTCCGGCCGCCGCCTCCTCGTACTCCTCGTGGTAGCGGGCCACCACCGAGCCGATGAGGCCGACCACCTCCAGTGTCAGGGCGTCGGGGCGGTGGGGTGAATCGGGTGTGGCGGCCATGCCTCCAGGGTACCCACATGCTTGACATCCTGAAATATTCAGCTGCATGGTTGTTTCAGGTAATGAAACACTTCGAGGAGAGGCTCCACCCCATGCCCGACACCCCCGCACTCCCCGCCACCGGCCGCGCATGGCACCTGGCGAGCCGGCCCGTCGGCTGGCCGAAGCCCGAGGACTTCGCCCTGGTCGAGGCGGAGATCCCCACCCCGGGGGAGGGCCAGGTGCTGGTGCGGAACACGTACCTCTCCGTGGACCCCTACATGCGCGGCCGGATGAGTGACGCCAAGTCCTACGCGGCGCCGTACGCGCTGGGCGAGGCCATGCAGGGCGGTGCCGTCGGCGAGGTCGTCGCCTCCCGCGCCGAAGGACTGGCCGTCGGCGACCACGTGCTGCACGGCCTCGGCTGGCGCGAGTACGCGCTGGTGGACGCCGAGGGCGCCGTCACGGTGGACGCGCAGGCCGCGCCGCTCTCCGCCTACCTGGGTGTGCTGGGCATGACCGGGCTCACCGCCTACGCGGGACTGCTGCGCACCGCCGCCTTCAAGGAGGGCGACACCGTCTTCGTCTCCGGGGCCGCCGGCGCCGTCGGCAGCCAGGTGGGGCAGCTCGCGAAGCTCAAGGGGGCCGCGCGCGTGATCGGCTCCGCCGGCTCCGACGAGAAGGTCGCCCTGCTCCTCGAGGAGTACGGGTTCGACGCGGCCTTCAACTACAAGAGCGGCCCGGTGGGCCGGCAGCTGCGTGAGGCCGCGCCGGACGGCATCGACGTCTACTTCGACAACGTCGGCGGGGAGCACCTGGAGGCCGCGATCGGCTCGCTGAACCGGGGCGGGCGGATCGCCGTGTGCGGGATGATCTCCGTCTACAACAACACGGAACCGGCGCCGGGCCCGCGCAACCTCGCCCGCCTCATCCAGACCCGGGGCCGCATCGAGGGCTTCCTGGTGGGTGACCACTACGACCTCCAGCCGGAGTTCGTGCGGGAGGTCGGGCCCTGGGTCGCCTCCGGCGAGCTCAAGTACCGGGAGACCGTCGCCGAGGGCATCGAGAACACCCTCGAGGCGTTCCTCGGCGTCCTGCGCGGCGACAACACCGGAAAGATGGTCGTCAAGCTCTGACGCCGCCCGTCGGCCGGCGGCTCCGGGGGCCGGCCCGCCGGCCGACGGCACGCCGGCGCCGGGCCCTATAGTTCCCCCATGCGCGATCTTGGGGTGGGTTTCCGGTATCTCCTGAAGGGCCAGCGATGGGTGGCCCGGCACGGCAGGCAGTACGGGTTCGGCCTGCTGCCGGGGCTGATCGCACTGGTGCTCTACGCGGCGGCGCTGATCGCGCTGGCCGTGTGGGGAGCGGACTTCGTCGGCTGGGCGACACCGTTCGCGGACGACTGGGCCGGCCCCTGGCCCGGCCTGTTCCGCGGCCTGCTCACCGTCCTCCTCTTCGCGCTCGGCCTGCTGCTCTCCGTCCTCACCTTCACCGCGGTGACGCTGCTCATCGGCCAGCCCTTCTACGACAGCCTCTCCGAGAAGGCCGACCGGGACGTCTCGCCCGACGGCACCGCCCCCGAGTCCGGCCTGCCGCTGTGGCGGGAGCTGTGGATTTCCGGCCGGGACAGCCTCCGCATCGTCGTACGGGCCCTGCTCTGGGCGGTGCTGCTCTTCGCGCTCGGGTTCGTCCCGCTCGCCGGGCAGACCGTCGTGCCGGTGATCGGCTTCATGGTCACCGGGTTCTTCCTCACCGAGGAGCTGACGGCGGTGGCCCTGCAGCGGCGCGAGGTCGAGCTGCGGGCGCGGCTGGCCCTGCTGCGGGGCCGCAAGACCCTGGTCTGGGGCTTCGGCACGCCGCTGGCGCTGGCCTTCCTCGTCCCGTTCGTCGCCGTCTTCCTGATGCCGGGCGCGGTCGCGGGCGCCACCCTCATGGCGCGCGACCTGCTCGGCGAGGAGACCGGGGACGGCGACGGCGCCAAGGCGCCCGTGACACCGTCGCAGCAGCCCCCGCCGATCCGCCGGGACGGTCCCTGAGCGTGCCGCGCGGTGGCCGCGTCGTGGTCCTTTGTGAAGGGTTCGTACGAACTCCTGACCGAGTGCTCGATCGCGGACCGCGGGATCACCGCGACGATTACCGTCTGAACCGGGGTAGTTCCCGCGGGCCGGGGTATTCCTCCGCATGAGCAGCCCCGGTCCGGGACCCTGACCCCGGACCGGGGCTCACACGCGTCTCCCCCGGAGGTCCCGCTACGGCCGCACGGCGAAGCCGTACACCGTCTCCGAGCGGAACGTCCCGCCCGGCCGCAGGACCGTGCCCGGGAAGTCGGGCCGGTTCGGGGAGTCGGGGAAGTGCTGCGTCTCCAGCGCGATGCCGGCGCCGGGGGCGAACGGCTCCCCGATGTGGTCGGCGGTGTAGAGCTGCATCCCGGGTTCGGTGGTCGCCACCGTGAGCACCCGCCCGGACGCCGGGTCGTACAGCTCGGCGACCTCCACCGGCGCCGGCGTCACGCCCTTGTCGAGCACGAGATTGTGGTCGTACCCGGTGCCCGTCCTGCGCGCCCCGCGGAAGTCGAAGCGGGTGCCGGTCACGTCCCGGTGGTCGCCGTCCGGGATCAGATCCGCGTCGACGGGCGTGAACCGGGAGGCGGCGAGCCGCAGTTCGTGCCCGGCCGCACTGCCGGAGCCGGCCAGGTTCCAGTACGAGTGGTTCGTCGGGTTCACGACCGTCGGCGCGTCCGTCACCGCCTCGTACGCGATCCCCAGGGCGCCCCGCTCGTCCAGCGTGTACGTCACCGACATCTCCAGGCGGCCGGGGAAGCCCTCCTCGCCGTCCGCGGAGACCAGGGTGAGGCGCAGACCGTGCGCGACCGGCGTCACGTCCCACACGCGCTTGTCGAAGCCACGCTCACCGCCGTGCAGCGAGTTCGGCCCGTTGTTCGCCGCGAGCGTGTGGACCCGGCCGTCCAGCGCGAAGCGGGCACCCGCGATGCGGTTGGCGTACCGCCCGACCACCGCGCCCAGGTACGGCTCCGGATGGGCGAGATAGCCGTCCAGGCCGGGGAAGCCCAGCACCACGTTCCCGGACCGCCCCTGACGGTCCGGCACCTCGACGGCCTGCACGATCCCGCCGTACGACAGGACCCGTACCCCTACGCCGGCCCGTTCCAGGGTCCAGCGGTGCACCGGGGTGCCGTCGGAAAGTGTGCCGAAGAGTTCGTTCATGTGCGAAACAATAGGTCACGGCTTCGCCGCCGTGACCGTACGGTGGGCGATCTCCGCCAGCCTCGCCTGACCGTCGACGCCGGGGTGGAACCAGTCCCAGCGGCTCAGCTGCGCGGTGCCGAACCTGTACGCGTACACCGCCCCGCCGTCGTAGCGGCACCGCTCGTCCGCGGCGCAGACCTCCTCCAGCGCCCTGTTGTACTCCTCCACCCGGGCCCGCACCGTCTCGCGCCGCTCGTTCGCCGCCGCGTCCAGGGCGTCCGGATCGCCCAGCATCGACGGACAGATGCCGAGCTTCCACACCTGCTTGCCCGTCTCGCTGGTCCGCCCCTGCGACCACAGCCGCTTCAGGTCCGGCACGCTCGCCACGTACACCTGGGCCGTGGGCAGTGCCTTGCGCAGGGTGCCTATCGCGTCCTCGAAGTCCGCGCGGAAGTCGGCCACCGGCGTCATCGCCGACGTCGTGGCCCGGCAGGCGTCGTTCGCCCCGGCCATCACCGCCACCAACTCCGGCGCGCGGGTCACCGCCCGGGCCATCTGACCGGGCAGGTCCGCCATCCGCGCCCCGGTGACCGCGTAGTTCCAGCTCCGCTCGGCCGCCCCCGCCGGACCCAGCAGCCGCACCGCCAGACTGTCGACCTTCCCGCTGCTGCCCGTCGCCCACGACACCTCGGGACAGTCCGTCAGTACCGAGCACGCGTCGAAACCGGTCGTGATCGAATCGCCCACGGTGGCCACGGATGCGGGGCTGGTGTCCCAGACCGGTGTGGGCGACGGGGCCGGCGCGGCCTTCTTCTCCCCGGCGCCGGACGGAGCGGCCTCCTCACCGCCGACGGCGTCGCAGCCGGCGGCCCCCAGCACGGCGGTCGCCACCACGGCGAGCACGGCCCGCGAACGGCCGCGCCCGGGCGCCCTCCACCGCGTCCCCTGGTCCATCCCGCAGCCTCCCCGCACGTCGTCGTCACCGTCCCCCATGCATAACAACGCACGGGAGTTCCCACCTGCCCGACCGTCCGCCCCGGCCGGCTCACCCGGACGGCGCCCCTGGAACGGCGGCACCCCCGGAGCGGCTCGCACGATCCGGAGGCGGCATCCCCGGGGTTGTCGTCCTGCCGGGTGAATGGCGGAAGTTTCCGGGCACCTGGACGGACGGTACGTCACACTCCTGCCCCCACCACGCGGTAGCCTCGGCCACAACGGGCCTCCCGGCCCCCGCTGATCGGCCCTTTCCGACCTGTCCCGCTCTGTCCGGAGGTTCCGGTGACGACACGTGGAGTCCTGTACGTGCACTCCGCGCCGCGCGCGCTGTGCCAACACGTCGAGTGGGCCGTCGCGGGGGTGCTCGGCGTGCGCGTCGGCCTGGACTGGATCCGGCAGCCCGCCGCCCCCGGCACCTGGCGCTCGGAGTTCTCCTGGAAGGGACAGGCGGGCACCGCCTCCAAGCTCGCCTCCGCGCTGCGCGACTGGCAGCTGCTGCGCTTCGAGGTCACCTCGGAGCCCTGCCCCACCGCCGAGGGCGAGCGCTACAGCTGCACCCCCGACCTCGGCATCTTCCACGCCGTCACCGGCATGCACGGCGACATCATGATCCCCGAGGACCGGCTGCGCGCCGCCCTGGCCAGGTCCCAGCACGACGAGACCGACCTGGAGGCCGAGATCGCCAAGCTCCTCGGCAAGCCCTGGGACGACGAACTGGAACCCTTCCGCTACGCGGGCGAGGGCGCCCCGGTCCGCTGGCTCCACCAGGTCGTCTGACCACAGCCGTACCGCGTCTCCCGTACCGCGTCTCCCGCCCCCCGGCACACGGAAGGGCCCCACCTCGTGAGGTGGGGCCCTTCTCGTCTGCGCACGGGGCGCACCGGCGTACCGGCGCGGGTCAGACCGACCGGAACGCCAGCACCACGTTGTGCCCGCCGAACCCGAACGAGTCGTTGAGGGCGGCGATGCGGCCCTCGACGGGCAGCTTGCGCGCCTCGCCGCGGACCACGTCCGCGTTCGCCTCGGCCTCGGGGTCGATGGTGTCGACGTTGATGGTCGGCGGAGCCACCCGGTGGTACAGCGCGAGCACCGTCGCCACCGACTCCACGCCACCGGCACCGCCGAGCAGGTGCCCGGTCATCGACTTGGTCGCGGAGACCGCCATGTGGTCGACGTCGTCGCCGAACACCTTGCGCAGCGCCTTCAGCTCGGCGATGTCACCGGCCGGCGTCGAGGTGGCGTGCGCGTTGACGTGCACGGTCTCGGACGGCGCCAGGTCGGTGGCGTCCAGCAGGTTCTGCAGGGCGTGCGAGATGCCGCGGCCCTCCGGCTCCGGCTGCACGATGTCGTGGCCGTCGGCCGAGACGCCCTGGCCGACCGCCTCCGCGTAGACGCGGGCGCCGCGCGCCGCGGCGTGCTCGGCGGACTCCAGGACGATCACACCCGCGCCCTCGCCGAGGACGAAGCCGTCCCGGCCGACGTCGTAGGGACGCGAGGCGCCCTGCGGGTCGTCGTTGTTCTTGGACATCGCCATCATGTTGCCGAACGCGGCGATCGGCAGTGGGTGGATCGCCGCCTCCGTGCCCCCCGCGACGACGACGTCGGCGCGGCCGGTACGGATCATCTCGATGCCGTAGCCGATGGCCTCCGCGCCCGACGCGCAGGCGGAGACGGGCGTGTGCACGCCCGCCTGGGCGCCCACGAGCAGGCCGACGTTGGCCGACGGGCCGTTCGGCATCAGCATGGGGACGGTGTGCGGGGAGACGCGGCGGACGCCCTTCTCCTTCAGCACGTCGTACTGGTCCAGCAGGGTCGTCACGCCGCCGATGCCGGAGGCGATGACCGTGCCGAGCCGGTCCGGGGCGACGTTCGGGTCCTCACCGGCCCTGCCCTCGAAGCCGGCGTCGGCCCACGCCTCCTTCGCCGCGACCAGCGCGAACTGCGCCGAGCGGTCCAGGCGGCGGGCCTGCGGCCTCGGGATGGTCTCGGTGGGCTCCACGGCCACGCGGGCCGCGATACGGACCGCCTGGTCGGCGGCCCACTCCTCTGTCAGGGCCTTGACGCCGGAGCGTCCGGCGACCAGACCCTCCCAGGTCGAGGCCGCGTCGCCACCCAGCGGTGTGGTTGCGCCGATACCGGTGACGACCACGGTGCGATTGGTCGAGCTCATCGGAATTCTTTCTCCAACGGATTACGAGGATTCGTACGGCGCCACCGCCGGGTGGCGGGGCCGGGGCTCCCGGCCCGAGCGTTGCTCAGGCCTGGTGCTTGAGGATGTACTCGGTCGCGTCGCCGACCGTCTTGAGGTTCTTGACGTCGTCGTCCGGGATCTTGACGTCGAAGCGCTCTTCGGCGGCGACGACGACCTCGACCATGGACAGCGAGTCGACGTCCAGGTCGTCGGTGAAGGACTTGTCCAGCTGGACGTCCTCAACCGGGATGCCGGCGATCTCGTTCACGATCTCCGCGAGACCGGCGACGATCTCTTCCTGAGTGGCGGCCATGATGGCTCCTTCGCTGTGGTTCCTGAGGGTGTGTCGCCTGCCGCGACAGCGGCAGGTGGTGCGGTTCCCGTACCGGACCGGGGTGATCCGGCACGGAGTGCCTAGGGGAGGGTAACGACCGTTGCGGCGTAAGCGAGACCCGCCCCGAAGCCGATGACGAGCGCGGTGTCGCCGCTCTTCGCCTCGCCGGTCGCCAGGAGCCGCTCCATCGCGAGCGGGATCGAGGCGGCCGAGGTGTTGCCGGTGGTACGGACGTCACGGGCGACCGTGACGTGCTCCGGCAGTTTGAGGGTCTTCACCATCGAGTCGATGATCCGCACGTTGGCCTGGTGCGGGATGAAGACGTCCAGCTCGTCCGAGGTGATCCCGGCCGCGTCCAGCGCCTGCTGGGCGACCTTCGCCATCTCGAACACGGCCCAGCGGAAGACCGCCTGGCCCTCTTGGGTGATCGCGGGGAACTTCACGTTGCCCGCGCTGTCGAGGGGCAGCTCGGAGACGTCGCCGATCCGGAAGCGGTCCCACGCCACCGTCTGCTTGATCGTCTCGGACTTGTCGCCCTCCGACCCCCACACGGCCGGGCCGATCGCGGGCTCCCCGGACGGGCCGACGACGACCGCGCCCGCGCCGTCACCGAACAGGAAGGCGGTGGCCCGGTCCTCCAGGTCGGTCAGGTCGCTCAGCCGCTCCACGCCGATGACGAGCACGTACTCGGCGGAACCCTCCACCACCATGCCCTTGGCGAGGGTGAGGCCGTAGCCGAAGCCCGCGCAGCCGGCCGAGATGTCGAAGGCGGCGGCCTTGTCCGTGCCCAGCAGGTCGGCGATCTCCGTGGCCACGGCCGGGGTCTGCTTGAAGTGCGACACGGTCGAGACGACCACGGCGCCGATCTGCCCGGCGTCGATGCCCGCCTCCGCGATCGCCTTGCCCGACGCCTCGACGGACATCGCCGCGACGGTCTCCTCGGGCGACGCCCAGTGCCGGGTCTCGATGCCGGAACGTGAGCGGATCCACTCGTCGGACGAGTCGATCGTCTCCAGGATCACCTCGTTCGGCACGACCCGGGTGGGCCGGTACCCGCCCACCCCCAGGATGCGGGCGTACGGGGCGCCCTTCGCGGGCTTGATCTTCGCCATGCGGATTCTGCTCCTTGGGGCGTCAGACGTGCTCGGAGACGAGCTCGCGGGCGGCGTCGAGGTCGGCGGGACTCTTCAGGGCCAGCGTCTTCACACCGGGCAGCGCACGCTTGGCGAGGCCGGTCAGGGTTCCCCCGGGGCACACCTCGATCAGTGCGGTCACCCCGAGCTCCTTGAACGTCTCCATGCACAGGTCCCAGCGGACCGGGTTCGCCACCTGGCCGACCAGGCGCTCCAGCACCCCGGCACCGGTCGCGACCGTGGCGCCGTCCTTGTTCGACACGTACACGGCCTTCGGGTCGCCCGGCGCCAGGTCCTCGGCCGCCTTCGCCAGGGTGTCGACCGCGGGAGACATGTGGTGGGTGTGGAAGGCGCCGGCCACCTTGAGCGCGACGACCTTGCGCACGCCCTCGGGCTTGTCCGCCTCCAGCGCCGCCAGCTGCTCCCTGGTGCCGGCTGCCACGATCTGGCCCGCGCCGTTGACGTTCGCCGGGGTCAGCCCCAGCTTCTCCAGGTGCGCCACGGTGACGTCCGGGTCGCCGCCGAGCAGCGCCGCCATCCCGGTCTCGGTGACCGCGGCGGCGTCGGCCATGGCCAGCCCCCGCCTGCGGACCAGACTCAGCGCGGCCGTGTCGTCGAGGACCCCCGCGAACGCGGCCGCGGTGAACTCGCCGACGCTGTGACCGGCGACCGCGCCGGGCGCGATCCGCGCCACCGCCGAGGCGGCGTCGGCCGCACCGGCACCCAGTGCCGAGACGGACAGCAGCCCGGCCGCGACCAGCAATGGCTGGGCGACGGCCGTGTCGCGGATCGCGTCCGCGTCGGCCTCGGTGCCGTAGCGGGCGAGGTCGAGTCCGATGGCGTCGGACCAGCCGGCGACGCGGTCCGCGGCACCGGGAAGGTCGAGCCATTCAGTCAGGAAGCCGGGCGCCTGAGCGCCCTGGCCGGGAGCGACGAGTACGAGCACTCTCACACTCTCTCTTGACGACGGCCGAAGCCGCCCGTGGGGACAGGGACCAAGAACACGAGGGGGTTTTGTGGAACCCCGACAAGAAGCTAGAGCTGAAGATCGCCGTCGGCCAGACGCCCCAGGATGAGTGCGATCCGCAGTGTGAACGCAGAGCGTACATCGGAGGGTGACCATCCGGTGACGTCTGTCACACGTCGGAGCCGGTAACGCACGGTATTGGGGTGCACGAACAGCATCCGTGCGGCCCCCTCGAGGCTGCTCGCCTGCTCCAGATAGACGCTGAGCGTCTCCAGCAGCGCGGCCCCGGCCTCCTCCAGCGGTCTGTAGATCTCCTCCACCAACTGCTCGCGGGCCGCGGGATCACCGGCGATCGACCGCTCCGGCAGCAGATCGTCGGCCAGCACCGGACGCGGCGCGTCCTCCCAGGCGGAACACGCCTTCAGGCCCGCCGCGGCGGCCTGCGCGGACCGGGTCGCCGCCTGGAGGTCCGGCACCACCGGCCCCGCCACCACCGGACCCTGCGCGTACGGCCCGATCAGTGACTTGGCGACGGCCAGCGGGTTGTCGCTGCCGCCCGCGATCACCACCAGCCGGTCCCCGAGCACCCCCGTCAGCACCTGGAGCTTGGCGTGCCGGGCGGCCCGCCGGATCGCCTCCACGGTCAGTTCCGAGTCGCCGTTGGGCGCGGTGCCGAGCAGCACGCACACGTGCTCCGGCGAGTTCCACCCCAGGGCGGCGGCCCGGGACACGGCACCCTCGTCGGCCTCGCCGCTGAGCACAGCGTTCACGACCAGCGACTCCAGCCGCGCGTCCCAGGCACCCCGTGCCTCGGCGGCCTGCGCGTACACCTGCGCGGTGGCGAACGCGATCTCCCGCGCGTACACCAGCAGCGCCTCGCGCAGCACCGACTCGTCGCCCGGCGCGGCCACCTCGTCGATGGCGCTCTCCATGACCTCGATGGTGGTGCGCACCATCTCCACGGTCTGCCGCAGCGTGATGGCCCGGGTCAGCTCGCGCGGCGCCGTCCCGAAGACGTCGGTGGAGATGGCCTGCGGCGCGTCCGGGCGCCGGAACCACTCGGTGAAGGCGGCGATGCCGGCCTGGGCGACCAACCCGATCCAGGAACGGTTCTCCGGGGGCATCGCCCGGTACCAGGGCAGTGTCTCGTCCATCCGCAGGATCGCCTGCGCGGCGAGGTGGCCGGACGATCTCTCCAGCCGCTTCAGCGTCGCGGGATGCGGGTGGGCGGGGCCTGCCGGGGTCTCGGGCTTGCCGGTTTCGGGTTCGGGCACGGTGACAAGACTGCCTCATCCGGACGCCGGGACGCGTCGCCGGGGCTGCCGCGAGGTCTCCCGCCGGGACCGAGAGGCCCACGTCGGGACTACCGTGGACGGCGTGACGGACGTACGGCGCGCGCACGGGCGCTTCCAGGGCGGCGATCCGGCGGCCGGCATCGAGAGCCGGCACGCCTTCTCCTTCGGCCCCCACTACGACCCCGACAACCTCCGCTTCGGCGCGGTGATCGCCTGCAACGAGGAGCGGCTGGCCCCCGGTGCCGGCTTCGGCGAGCATCCGCACCGCCACACCGAGATCGTGACGTGGGTGGTGGAGGGCGAACTGACCCACCGCGACTCCACCGGCCACGAGAGCGTGGTCCGCCCCGGCGACGTGCAGCGGCTGAGCGCCGCGTCCGGCGTGCGGCACGTGGAACGCAACGACGGCCCCGGGCCCCTGACCTTTCTCCAGATGTGGCTGGCCCCGCTGGAACCCGGCGGCGACCCCTTCTACGAGGTCGTCCGCGGCGTCGCCGACTCCACCCCGTACGCCCTCCCCGAGGCGGGCGCCGTGCTCCACGTCCGCCGGCCTGCGGCGGGGGAGCGGACCGCCCTGCCGGACGCCGCGTACGTGTACGCCCATGTGGTGCGCGGTGAGGTGCTGCTGGACGGGGCCCGGCTGGGGCCGGGTGACGCGGCCCGCCTCACGGACACCAGGGACGCCGAGGCGGTCGCGGTGACCGGGGCCGAGCTGCTGCTGTGGGAGATGCGCGGCGCGTGAACCGGCTCCGTGGTGCCGGGCGGGCGCTGCCGTACTCTGCCGGGATGACGCAGCACCCCGTGCCGGACCAGCGGCGGCCCGCGAACGACGGGCCGAAGGCCGCCGCCCGCAACCGTGCCGCGCTGGTCGCCGCCGCCCGGGAGATCTACGCGGAGCACGGTCTGGACGCTCCGCTGTCCGCGATCGCGCGCCGCGCAGGGGTCGGGCAGGGCGTCCTGTACCGGCACTTCCCCGACCGGGCCGCGGTGACGACCGCCGTACTGGAGGAGAACGTCCGGGAGGTCGAACAGGCGGCCGCGGCCGAGGACGCGACCCTCGCCGGCGTGCTCGGGGTGCTGACCTGGCACCTGAAGGAGTCGGCGGCGTTCATCGGCCTCCTGCACGCCGACGGGTCGGACCACCGTTCCGCCGTCCGCGCCCACGCCCTGGCCCTGTCCCGGCGGGTCGAACACGCCCTGCGCGCGCACCTGCCGGACGCCGGCCACCGGCTGGCCACGGCGGACGACCTCATGCTCGCCGTCGCCATGGTCTCCGGTGCCGCCACCGGTCCCTCCCACGAGGAGCGGGAGCGCAGGGCCCTGGCGGCCTGGCGGCTCCTCGGCGTCGAGGTGGGGCCGGTGCGGCCCTTCCACGGGTAGCGGGCTTCCCCGTCGGGGGCGTCAGCCGCCGTTGGACTGCCGGGTGCCTTCCGCCAGCGCGTCGAAGGTGTAGAGGTACCCGCCCGCGGGCCCGCTGACGGGCATGTACGCCCTGGTCCCGCCGGGCGTGATCGCCACGTTCGTCGCCGACTCGAGGCCCTCGGCGGTACGCGCGGGCACCTCGACCGTCGCCAGCCGCTCACCGTGCCGGTCGTACACGACCATCGTGGGCCGCCCGTGCAGCCCCTGGCAGAGGTTGCCGTCCGCGTCCACGGCGATCGAGTCGGTCTGCGCGATCCCGCCGTCGACCCGGATCGCGGTGTGCCGGGCGGTGACCCCGCCCCTGCCGCCGACGGGGAGGTAGGAGATCCGGTTCTCCGTCAGTTCGCTGAACCACAGCCCGCGCTACTCCGCGTCGAAGGAGATCCCGTTCGTCGCGGCCAGTTTGTCGGCCAGGACGGTGGCCTGCCCGCCGTCGCGGTCGATCCGCACCACACGGCCGAGCGCCCGGCCCTCGGTCAGGCCGCGCGAGTCGCTGACGTACAGGTGGCCGTCCTCGTCGAAGGCGAGGTCGTCGGGGTTCATCGGGGCTCCGTCGACCTCACCGGAGAAGAAGGTCCGCGGGTCGCTGCCGTCCGGGTTCAGGCTGACCGCCTCCCCGTGGGCGAAGTCGGTCAGGTAGAGCCGCCCGTCGTACGGGCTGAACTGCGCGGAGGTGTACGTCCCGCGCCCGTCGGTGTGGACGGCCCGCTTCGTCTTCCTGCGGACGTCGACCCGCATCACCTTCGGTTCGTCCTCGGGCGCGGTGACGTCGACGACGAACAGGCCGCCGTCCGCGCCGAAGACCGGCCCCTCCAGCAGCGTCATCCCGGTCTGTTCGTGCACCTCGGTCAGCTGCATCACCTGCTGTGCGCGCAGGGTCCGGCCGCCCGCACCGGGCGCCCCGGCCGTCTGCTCACCGACGTCACCCGTCTGCGTGCCGCAGCCGGTGAGGGCGAGGGCGCCGACGGTGGCGAGCACGGCGAGGGAGCGGAGGGGGAGTCGTCGCATGGGGGTCACTCTTCCTGTCGGCTGCTGGGTGGGAGTGGGAGTGGGGGCGGGGGTGGGGGTGCCGGCGGCGGTGGGGCCGGGACGGACCAGTACGCGCCACCGCGCGTCCGATTCCCAACCGGACAATGCTGTCCGGTAGTTGTTGCCGTAGCGGAGCCGACGGCCGCACGGGCCGACGCGGCCGGAACACCATGAGGATTGAGGCAGGGTCCCCCACATGACGATCCCTCGCACGATGCCCCACCGAGCGCCGTCCCCCGAGGAACTGGAGGCGCTGCGGCAGCGCTACCGCGTCGAGCGCGAGCGGCGCGTACGCCCGGACGGCGCGGCCCAGTACCAGGCCACCGAAGCCGAGTTCGGCTACTACGCCGCCGACCCGTACGTCGGTGAGGCCGCCGGGCGCGAGCCGCCGCACGACCGTCGACGTCGCCGTGGTCGGCGGCGGGTTCGGCGGCATCCTGGCCGGGGCGCGGCTGCGGCAGCGGGGTGTGCGGTCCGTCCGCGTCGTCGAGACGGGCGGCGACTTCGGGGGCACCTGGTACTGGAACCGGTACCCGGGCATCCACTGCGCCGTCGAGGCGCACGTGTACCTGCCGATGCTCGACGAGACCGGATACGTCCCGGAGTGGAAGTACGCCCCGGGGGAGGAGATCCGCCGCCACGCGGTGCGCGTCGCCCGGCAGTCCGGCCTCTACGAACACGCCCTGTTCTCGACCTCGGTCACCTCGCTGACCTGGGAGGAGACATCCGGGACGTGGATCGTGGCCACCGACCGCGGTGACGCCTTCCACGCCACGTACGTCGTCACCTCCACCGGCACGCTGTCCACGCCGAAACTCCCCGGGATCCCCGGCATCCAGGACTTCGAGGGGCACACCTTCCACACCTCGCGGTGGGACTACGCCTACACCGGCGGCACCCCCGACGGCGGGATGACCGGCCTCGCGGACAAGCGGGTGGGCGTCGTCGGCACCGGCGCCACCGGCATCCAGGTCATCCCGATGCTGGCCGAGGACGCCGCGCACGTCCACGTCTTCCAGCGCACCCCGTCCACCGCGGACGTACGCGCCAACCGCCGCACCACCGCCCGGGACGTCGCCGCCGACCGCGAGGGCTGGGCGGCCGCCCGCCGCGACAACTACCTCCGCATCGTCTCCGGCGAACCCGCCGACGAGGACCTCGTCGCCGACCGCTGGACCGAGTCGGCCGGCCTCCTGGAGAAGCTCCTGCCGAGCTTCCGCCGCCAGGGCGACCGGGCGGCCTTCGAAGCCGCCGACGCCGCGAAGATGAACGAACTCCGCGCCCGCGTCGAGGAGACGGTCACCGACCCGGACACGGCGGAGAAGCTCAAGCCCTGGTACCGGTACGCCTGCAAGCGCCCCACCTTCTCCGACCGGTACTACCAGGCGTTCAACCGAGACAACGTCACCCTGGTCGACACCGCGGACACCCACGGCATCGAGCGCGTCACCGAGAACGGCGTCGTGGTCGGCGGCGTCACGTACGCACTCGACTGCCTGATCTTCGCGACCGGATTCGACGTCGGGACCTCCGGCGTCCTCTCCGGGAAGCTGCCGGTGTACGGCCGCGGCGGCACCCAGCTCCTGCACGCGTGGGCGCAGCAGGGCCCGCGCACCCTGCACGGCTTCACCAGCAACGGCTTCCCGAACCTCATCCGGATGGGGACCCTGCAGAACGCCAGCAGCGTCAACTTCACCCACATCCTCGACGAACAGGCCGTCCACGCCGCCGCCCTCGTCGCCGCCGCCGAAGCCGGGGACGCCCTCCTCGAACCGTCCCGCGAGCTCGAGGACGCCTGGCTCGCCACCCTGGCCAAGGACGCCCCCGACCACGAGTGGTTCCACGCCGACTGCACCCCCGGCTACTACAACCGCGAGGGCCGGGGCCGTCCCAACGGCCCCACCGCCTACCCCCACGGCGCCCACGCCTTCCACCGACTCCTCGAGCAATGGCGCGAGGACTCCCTCGACGACATCCTCCGGCCGAGGACGCCGGCCCGGGACCGGTGAGCCGACGCGGGAGGGGACGCTACGGGGTACGCCGGTTCGTGCGTCCTGCGGTGCGGGCGGCACGGTAGGCCCGGGCCGGGTCGGCGGACGGGCCGGGAACGGGTTGCCAGACGCCGTACGGGGCGCGGTAGGGGTGCCAGCGCCCGTCCGGCCCGTACCTGAGCTGGATGCCTGCGGCGTCGTCGGTGAGCCGGTTGTGCTCGCACACGACGGGGGCCGTGGCGGCGGGGCGCAGCGGCTGGATGCGGGCCTGGGCGTCGGCGAGGACGTCGTGGCCGACGGCGAACGGTTCGAGGTAGGCGGCTGCTCCGCACGGCCCGCCGTGGGCGTGGGCGAGCCGGTAGTGGCCCATGCCGACGAGGTCCAGGCCGAGACGGTCCATGGCGGCCTGCCGGAACGGCACCCCGTGCGGCAGGGCCAGGAAGCGCGCGATGTCGCTGCCGGGGCCGGGGCAGGCCGGTGTCTCCTGCCCGTCGAGAAGGGCACCGGCGCGGTGGGCGGCGTCCGCCGCCAGCGCGTCCAGGCCCCCGGCCGCGGGCAGCGGGGCGGGCGGCTCGGCGAGTGCACCGGTCGGTACCGGGCGTGCCCCGGTGAGGTCGAGGTCGACCGGGCCGGGGATCGGCGGTGCGGGCAGGCTCGGCGGGGCCGGGGCCGGGGCCGGGGCCGGGGCTTGGGCAGGGACCGTGGCGGTGGGTGGGGGCCCGGACACAGGGGTTCCGGCTCCTCCGGGGGGCGTGCCGCTCGCGCGCAGACGCTTCTTCACGTGCTGGTGGGGGCGGCCGCGCAGGGTGAACAGCGCGGCGGGCGTGGTGAGCAGCCGCTCGGCGAGGAGCATGCCGAGGGCGACGGAGTGCGGGCACGCGGTGCCGGCGGCCTCGGGGGCGCAGGTGCAGGTGTGGGAGATGTCCTCCGGGCCGGGGACGAGGGGGACGCCGCCGGTGTGGGCCGGGTCGGTGAGCAGGTCGCTGACGGCGGCGGTCCCGGCGACGGCCGTGGCGTCGGGGCGTGCGCGGATCGCGGTCTCGACGCGGTCCCAGCCGGTGTCCGTGAGCTCGGCGACGAGCAGCCGGGGCCGGGCGACGCGACCGCCGGGCAGGGGGAACTTGGTCGTGGCGAAGCCCCGGTTGACGTTGAGCGGGCCCGCCTCGGCGGTGAGGAGCAGACGCCGTGCCGCGTCCAGGAGCGCGGTGTCCCCGGCGGCCCGGGCGAGGGCGGCGCTCAGGGCGTGGGCCCACCCGGTGGTGGTGTGTGGCCTGTTCATCGGTGTGCTCCCGGGGCCACGGGGTCGGTCGGTTCGTGGTCGGTGAGGGGGGCGTGGGTTCGTCCGGTGGTGGTGTGGGGACTGTTCATCGGTGTTCCCCCAGGGCCACGAGGTCGGCCAGTTCCCGGTCGGTGAGCCGGGTGAGCGCCCGGTCCCCGCCGGTCAGGACGGCGGAGGCCAGGGCACGCTTGCGGGTGAGGAGCTCGTCGATGCGGTCCTCGACGGTGTGCCGGGTGATCAGACGGTGCACGGTGACGGTCCGGTGCTGGCCGATGCGGTGGGCGCGGTCGGTGGCCTGGTCCTCCACGGCGGCGTTCCAGCTGCGGTCGTAGTGGACGACGTGGGCGGCGCGGGTGAGGGTCAGGCCGGTCCCGGCCGCCTTGAGGGACAGGACCATCACCGGGTGCCGGCCGGCCTGGAAGGCGTCGACCCTGCGCGTCCGCTCGGCCAGGGGCGTCGCCCCGTGCAGGAAGAGCGGGTCGTGGCCGAGGTGGGTGAGGTGGGCGGTGAGCAGGTGGCCCATGGCGACGTAGCTGGTGAAGACCAGTGCGGCCTCGCCGCTCGCCCGGATCGTCTCCAGCAGGTCGACGAGGGCCGCCGTCTTCGCCGAGCGTGCCGTGAACGCGGGTGACTCGCCGCTGGTGGGCGGCTGTTCACGCAGGTAGTGAGCGGGGTGGTTGGTGATCTGTTTCAGCGCGGTCAGGAGCTTGAAGACCAGGCCGTTGCGTTCGATGCCGCGGGCGTCCCGGATCTGCTGCAGGGTCTCGCGGACGACCGCCTCGTACAGGCCGGCCTGCTCGGTGGTCAGCTGCACCGGGCGCGGCCGGTCGATCTTCGCCGGGAGTTCGGGGGCGATACCGGGATCGGTCTTGCGGCGCCGGAGCAGGAACGGGGCGACGATCCGGCCCAGTTCGGTGGCCTCCGCGCCGTCGGGGTTCTTCTCCGCGGCGTTCGCCCACCGGGAACGGAACGCCGTCAGCGGTCCGAACAGGCCCGGGTTGGTCCAGTCGAGCAGCGACCACAGCTCGGACAGGTTGTTCTCCACCGGGGTGCCGCTCAGCGCCAGGCGGGTGGTGGAGGGCAGGGCACGCAGCCGGCGGGCGGTGGCGGAGGCGGGGTTCTTCGCGTGCTGGGCCTCGTCGGCGACGACCAGGCCCCAGTGCCGTTCGGCGAGGCGGGCGGCGTCGCGGCGCAGCAGGTCGTAGGTGGTGACCACCAGCGTGGTGTCGGTGACCGCCTCCAGCGTGCGTTCGGCGCCGTGGTAGGCGACGACCGGCAGGCGGGGGGCGAAGCGGGCGGCCTCGCGGCACCAGGTGGCCACCAGGGACGCCGGGCAGACCACCAGCGCCGGGCCGGGAGCGCACTGCTGGTGGTGCAGGGTGAAGGCGAGCGCGGTGAGGGTCTTGCCCAGCCCCATGTCGTCGGCGAGGACCGCGCCGAACCCGAGGCGGGTGGTGTGCGCGAGCCAGGTCAGGGCCCGTTGCTGGTAGCCGCGCAGGGCGGCCGTCAGCCCGGCGGGGGAGGGCACCGCCTCGGGATGGTGCTCGCCCCGGCGCAGCACACCGATCAGGTCGGCGAGCGGTCCGGCGGGCCGGCAGGCCACCGTGTCGTCGGCGACGGTGACGGTGCCCGTCAGGGCGGCGGTCAGTGCCTGCGTCCCGGGCAGCCGGCCCAGGAGCCGGTGGCGGGCACGGCGCCGGAGAACCGGGTCGGCGAGGACCCACTGTCCGCGGACGCGTACGAGCGGCCGGGCCGCTTCGGCGAGGGCGTCCATCTCCTCCTCGCTGAGGTCGGCGCCGTCGAGAGCGACCTGCCAGCGGAAGTCGAGCAGCGCCGTCACGCTGAACCGCGGCCGCTCCCCGGCCGCCCGTCCGGGCCCGGCCGGGCTGCCCTCATCCGTGCCCCCGTCCGGTGTGCCGACGACCGCGGCCGCCGACAGGGCGGTGCGCAGCCGCTCGGGCCACACCACCCGTACGCCCGCTCCGGCGAGTTCGGCCTCCTGCTCCAGCAGCGCGACGATGTCGCCGGAGCGCAGGACGCACTGCCGCGGGTTCTCCTCACCGGCCAGCGCGGCCAGTGCGGCCGGTGCCTGATGCAGCCGCGCGGTCCGGCGCAGGACCCGCCGGACCCGCGGCCGGACCGTGTCGGCGTCCTCGCCGCCGACACGCGCGGTGCCGGCCCACACCCGGGCGGCGGCCACCTCGTCCGGCATGCCGGGGCCGGCAGCTGCGGGGCCGGACCCGGAAGGTCCGGACCCCGCAGGTCCGGACCCCGCAGGGACGGAAACCGTGGTGCAGGATCCCGCCGGGGCCAGGTGCAGGTCGGCGGTGAGCCGGTCGGCGGCGGCCTGCTCGTCGCCGGGCGGCCGGACCCGCAGGACCAGCAGCGGGGCCGGGCCGCCGTCGGCCAGGTCCTCCACACCGTCCAGCCAGCCGCGCACCGCCCCCTGCGTCCCGGCGGTGACCGGGCCCGGTACGGGCGCCGTCCAGGGGCCGGCCCCGCACAGGACGGCGGCCGGGGTGCGCACCAGCGCGTCGGCCACCGCGTCGCAGCAGGCGAGGATCGCCTGGCGCGCGCTCGTACCGGACCCGGACCCGGGACCGGACGACAGGACGGCGCCGGGCGGCGCCGCCGCGGCGAGCGCCGTCAACGCGTCCTCGGCGTCCGCCGGGACCGGGCCCACGCGCCATACCGCGTGCCCGCGCCCGTCGAGTGCGGGATGGACGAGCCGGGCCCGGACGAGCTGCAGGGCGATGTGCACCGCCCGCTGCCAGAACACCGCGGTCGGGTCCGCGTCGGCACCGGCCCGGTGCACCGCGGGCAGGCCGTCCGCGAGCCCGGCCCGCCACCCGGCGGCGGGCGGGGCGGACAGGCCGGTCACCGGCAGCGCACGGGAACGGGAGCCATCGTCCCGCACCCACCACACCGCCGGGCCCGAGCCCCGGGCGGGCACGAACGACACCGGGCAGCCCGCGGCAACCGCTTCGTGCAGCCGGGCCGGGGAGGGGGCGGGCGGCGTGGCCGCGGGTCCCGGCCCCGGGGAACGCCGGTCGCCCGCGTCCCCGGGGACGGCGGGGATGCCGGGGATGCCGGGGAGGGCGGGGGTGTCGATGGAGGCGAGCTCGCGCAGCAGTTTCAGCGCCGCCGCGCCGCGTGCGGCGTTCTTGTCCGGGCCGACCGCGGTGGCCTGGACCTGCAGGTCACTGGCCCGGTGGCGGCAGCGGTAGGTGCACTCCACGCGCGATCCCAGGGTTCGCAGCGTCGACTCGGGCTTGGTGATCGCCTCCCGCTGACAGTGCTTGTTGAGCGTCCTGACCGGGTCCTGGCCCTGCGCGGGGACCGTGATGCGTACGGTCCCGGCCCGCTTGTCCTCGACCTGCGGGGCGGGCTCCGGCAGGCCGGCCAGTTCGGCGAGCAGCGCGCAGCAGGCGTAGTGCTTGGCCGTCCCGCGTGACCAGGCGGTCCGTTCCGGCCCGCTCCACGTGCGTTCCGCCCGCAGCAGGGCCCGCACGCGGTGGCGGCCTCCGGCGGGGGCCGGCTCCTCCTCGTAGGACAGGCCGTGCCCCTCACCCCCGCCGTGCTGTTCGGCGTACCAGTGCAGCAGCCTGGCCGGAGCCGGGGGCATCGCCGCGGCCCGCCGGAGTGCCGCCGTGCGCGTCCTGGTCCACTCCCTGCCCCGGGCGGTGAGGAGCAGCAGGTACAGGTCGCGGTGGCGCAGCCGTCCCGTGCCGGCCCGGCGCAGGGCTTCCCCCTCCAGCTCCGGGCCGGGCCCCCGTCCCGTCGACAGGGCGCGCAGCAGGCGGTGTTCGAAGACCTCCGTCAGCATGCCCGGCAGGACGAGGCGCCCGGCCGCTCCGCCCCGGTCCGGCGGTTCGACGCCGGCCAGAGCTGCCAGCAGGGCGAGCGCCGCCCGGTCCTTCGCCTCCCGGCCGGTACGGGCCTGCCGGGCGGGTCCGGTGACCTGTGCGCCCGCGGTACCGACCACGGCCGCGAACGCGGCACCGGTGCCGCCGTGTTCCGGTGGGACCTCTTCGTACCGAGGGGGCGGCAGCACCTCGATCTGGGTGTGGGTGACGAGAACGTGCCGCGCCGACTCCACGTCGTCGGCCAGGACGTCGATCACGGCTCGGCGCACCGGCTGCCAACCCGGCAGGTGCGCCGTCCCCAGGAGCACCAACCGCATGTCGCGCACCGTCAACAGCCCGGCGCCAAGGCGCCGCAGCGCCTCGTCGGCCACCGCGGGGTCGTCCCCCGTCGACCCGGCGAATCTCCTGAGCGTCTCCTGCCACGGGTCGGCCTCCGGCGACCTCACGTCCTGACCGGTCGACGCCGCCTCCGCCCGCGAACCGGCTGCAGCCGTAGAACTCACTCCCACTCCCCATCGCCCCGGCGCGGCAGCACCGGACCCGATCACCTTAAGCGAGTGATTCGCTACCGTGAGCCAGATTGCCGACATCGTCGCCCCCGGCACCGGTAGCGGCCTGGCCGGGGCGGTGGGCGACCGCAGCCGTGTCCATGGCTTCGCGTCCGTGTCCGACGTGGAGGGGTGCCAGGGCGGGCGGGCGGTACGGGGAGGCGCCCACGTGCCCGAGGGGATGTCGAACTCGCCGACGGCCGCATGCGCCACGACCAGGGGTCTCCCTGCCTGACGGTCAACCGCCGCCCCTCCGTGCTCCCTCCGGAGCTCGCCCGCCTCATGGACGGTCAGCTCCAGCACGGCCCCCGCCCGGCGCGGCAGCACGGCCGGGCGCAGATGCCTCTTGCCCGGTCACGGCCCTGGACGCCCGCGCAACCCCCTCGGCCGCGCGGGCACTCTGAGACGCCACGGTCCGCCCGCCCCCGCGGCACGGGACACCGTCATGACGGACGCCCTGGTGGGCCTGCCGCCCATGGTCGTCGCCGGCCTGCTCGGCATCCACCCCGATCCGGCCGAACGCGGGGCCACCCTCGTCGGCGGGGACCGGTCCGCATGCTGGGCGGTGCTACGGGCCGCACCGCGGGGCCGGCCGGGCAGGGCGCATGGCTTCTCCGTCCGGCCGCAGGTCGGCGTGGCGGAGTCCGGCGAGTGCCACGGCCAGGGCGCGCCGCCACCGGTGGGGGTCGTGTTGCCGTGAGGCGTCCATCACGGCGCCCACCATGAGGTGGACGGTCTCGAGGTCGTCGGGGGTCGCTCCGGGCGGCAACCGGCCGGCGCGGACCGCGCGTTCGACGAGCTGTGCGACCAGTTCCGCGATGCGGGCGCAGCCCTGCGCCAGGTGGGCGGTCCCCTGCTGTCCGCCGCGCAGCAGTTCACCCAGGGCGCGGTTGTCGGCTTCGAGTTCGAACTGCCGCTCCATGAACCAGGTGAGGCCGCTCCGGGGGTCGTCGTTCCGGCATGCCTGCTGGGCGAGGGCGACCACGGCGTCGACGTGTTCGGCGAACAGGGCGTCCACGAGGTCCTGGCGGTCGGGGAAGCGGCGGTACCGGGTGCCCATGCAGGTCTGCTCGGTGGTGAGGCCGGTGACCGCGGGGACGGTCTTGAGACTGCTTTTTCCGGTCTTGCGGTCCACGCGGCGGCGGACGGTCTGGACGGCCCGGCGGGCTCCGGGGAAGAGCAGGTTGCTCACCGTGCAGACCTTCAGCCGGCGGATCTCCTGGCGGCCGTGACCGGTCGCACGGGTCCTGTCCTGCAGTGGAATCTGCTTCCAGGGAAGGGACTTGAGCTGCTTGCGGAGCTTCTTCGTGTTGCGCTTGGCGAGCACGACGGAGTGGGCCTGGCGGTCGAGCAGGTGGACGGCGTGGTCGTGCCGGGTGTGCATCGCGTCGCCGGTGACGCCCGTGCCGGCCAGGTCCTCGAGGGTGTCGGGCAACGGCTGGAAGCGGGTGGTCCCGTTGGCCTTCTCACCGGCGTCCATCTGAGCGGGGACCAGTGCGCTCGCGTGGTCGCAGGCGGTCAGGAGGTGGATCTTTCGTCCCCTTCGCACGGGCAGCACCCCGCAGCGGCTTCCCGTCGACCGCCGGTCCGCGTAGTCCTTCGTTTCCGGTCCGCCGGTCTGCGAGCCGGGCTCCGACCGCGCGGTCCGGGGCGTCCGCGTCGATTCCGGCCGGCAGTCGCCGGATCGTGGATCCCGCGGGCCGGGACCGTTTCGGCCACAGCGGGTCGATGACCGTGCCGAGCCGCCTCAGCAGGGCCGGCGGTGCGCCGGCCACCCATCCACCCACCGCGAGCAGGTATCGCGCTCCGGCGAGGACCGCGCAGGCCGTCAGTGCCAGGAGCGTCACGAGTGGATGCCCCCCGTGGATCACGCGGGTCCGGGACCTGCGCGAGACGTTCCAGCAGATCCAAGAGCTCGCTCCCGGACACTGCCGGATGCGGTCCGAGCCGGTCGAAGGCAGGGGAGATCAGAGACGATGCGTCGGCAGGCGCGGGCAGCCCGAGGGCACAGAGCGTAGAGAGCCATACCCGGAGCCCCCGGGCCCACCAATCTTGCGAATGACCAGCGGAAACCCACGCCTGAAAGGTAGGACTCCATGATCACGGACGTACGTGCCTGCTCTGCGTCGGACCCTGCCCGACATGACGAGACGTCAGCAACCGGACATCGGCCGACTACGCCGAAGCCTTGGGTGTTCCGCAGGCCGGAGTCGGTCTCCACGGCGTTCCTCCGTGAGGCGTGTGATCGGTTCTGCCGCGTCGACCCGACGCATCTCCTGGGCGTCTCGTGCCGGGGCCCCACCGCGCCCCGGCACCGGTCGGGCCGGGGCGCGGTGGGGCCCCGTCGACTCGCCGGTGCCCTATCCGGGGTGTGGGGTCTCGCGCGTCCGGGCCTGGTGCCGACGGGCTTTGAGCCGGTTCCCGCAGGTCTTCATCGAGCACCACCGTGCGGTGTTGGCGCGGCTGCGGTCCAGGAGGAAGAGGCGGCATTCGGGGTTCCCGCACGGCCGCAGGCGGCCGGGCATGCGCTCCTTGACGTCCGCCCAGGCGAGTACGAGTTCCACGGCGAGCCTGCGTTCCGGCGGTACCTCCAGGTGCCACTCGATGCCCGACGTGCCGGGCTGCGGGACTTTGTGAACGCCTGCGAGGACCCGGCGCAGCCGGGGCTCCGCCGGAGTGTCCGACTCCACCGCCTGGAGCGCGTCCCGGGCGGTGCGCAGCCACCGGCGCTCCTCGTCGCCGCCGAGGCCCCCGTGCTCCCGCGCCCACCTGTCCACCTCGTGGTCGTCGCGCCACAGGTCCTGGCGTCGGCCGTCCGTGACCGGGGTGCTGTTCAGCGCCTGCATCAGGGCTTGGTCGTCCAGCACGGACCTCACCTTCCCAGCTAACTCCGTCAAGTCGTTTGACAGGTTACTCCAGGGGCGGTCTACTGGGCGCCGAAGAGTAACCGTCAAGATGAGTCAAAGGGGTTAGTCATGGTTGAGGTCCGCCACCAGTACGCGACAGTGCGGGGGCATCGCGTCTTCTACCGCGAGGCAGGCCCCCGCGAGGCACCCACGCTGGTACTCCTGCACGGATTCCCCTCCAGTTCACGCATGTTCCGCCATCTCATTCCGGCGCTGGCCGACCGGTTCCACGTCGTCGCCCCCGACCACCTCGGCTTCGGCACCTCCGACGCCCCGGCCGTGGACGAGTTCACCTACACCTTCGACTCCCTGACCGACATCACCGAAGCCCTTCTGGCCCAGCTCGGCGTGACCCGCTACGCCGTGTACGTCCAGGACTACGGCGCCCCCGTCGGCTGGCGGCTGGCCCTGCGCGCCCCGGACGCGATCACCGCGGTGATCACGCAGAGCGGCAACGCCTACGAGGACGGCTTCGTACCGGATTTCTGGAAGCCCGTATGGGCCTACGCGGAGGATCCGGGCCCCCGGACCGAACCCGCCGTCCGCGCCGCCCTCTCGCTCGACGCCATCCGCTGGCAGTACCTGCACGGAGTGGACCGACCCGAGCTGGTCGACCCGGACGCCTGGGTCGCCGACCACCGCGAGGTCAACCGGCCGGGCAACGACCTCGTGCAGCTCGCCCTGTTCCGCGACTACGCCGGCAACCCGCCCCTCTACCCCCAGGTGCACGCCTACTTCCGGGAACGCCGGGTTCCTCTCCTCGCGGTCTGGGGCGCGAACGACGAGATCTTCGGCCCGGACGGAGCACGCGCCTTCACCAGGGACCTGCCGGACGCGGAGATCCACCTGGTTCCCGGGGGTGGACACTTCCTGCTCGAAAGCCACCTGGACACCGTGGCCGGGTACATGCGCGGGTTCCTGACCGCCACCGCGTCACCGGCGTGAAGCCCACGAAGAGTTCCCGGGGCGGGTGAACGGCCTCTTCGGGACAGGTCGGGGTCGTCCGGCTCCGTGCCTCGGTCGGCACCACCCCGGTGAACGGCCGGGCCGCCGAGGGGCGTGCAGTACGGCGAAGGTTCTGGTTTCGCACGGGGTGCTGCGCGAAACTCAAACAAACCCTGGGTCGTACGGCCGGCCAGAGGGCGACGCCATGGCCGGAGACCGTGTCGTCGGCCGCTCTGCCCTCTGGCGGACCACACGGGCACACCGGCGGGCGCCGCCGCTGCCGGCGGTCAGGTGGCCGCGCCGGTGCTTCCGCGGAGTTCCGCCAGCACCGCGTCCGTGAAGGGCGGCCAGGCCTCGACCGCCCAGGGGCCGAAGGCGCGGTCGGCCAGGGCCACGCAGGCGACGTCCGCCGCCGGGTCGATCCACAGGAACGTGCCCGACTGGCCGAAGTGGCCGAACGTGCGGGGCGAGGAGGAACCGCCCGTCCAGTGCGGGGACTTGGCGTCGCGGATCTCGAAGCCCAGGCCCCAGTCGTTGGGGTTCTGGTGGCCGTAGCCCGGCAGGACGCCCTTCGTGCCCGGGTACTGGACCGTCATCGCCTCGGCGACGGTACGGACGTCCAGCAGGCGCGGGGCCTGCACCTCGGCGGCGAAGCGCAGCAGGTCGTCGAGCGTGGACGTGGCGTCCTTCGCGGGGGAGCCGGCGCCCTCCAGGGAGGTCGACGTCATCCCCAGCGGCTCCAGCACCGCCTGCCGCAGGTACTCGGCGAACGGGATCTCCGTCGCCTTCGCGATGTGGTCCCCGAGCTGCTCGAACCCGGCGTTGGAGTACAGGCGGCGCTCACCGGGGGCGGACGTCACCCGGTGCTCGTCGAAGGCGAGGCCGGAGGTGTGGGCGAGGAGGTGGCGGACCGTGGAGCCCTCGGGGCCCGCCGGTTCGTCCAGCTCGATCGCGCCCTCCTCGTACGCCACGAGCGCCGCGTACGCCGCGAGCGGCTTGGTGACCGAGGCCAGCGGGAAGCGGTGGCCGGTGGGGCCGTGGGTGCCCAGGACGGTGCCGTCCGCCCGGACGACGCCCGCCGCCGCGGTGGGAACCGGCCAGTTCTCGATCAGCGCGAGGCTCTTGAACGACATGCCGTCGAGCCTAAGCGCTCACAGGGTCGGCTCCGGCAAGGGGTCCGGCTTCCGCGTGAAGCCCATCGAGGCGTACAGCGGCTCGGCCTGCGCGGACGCCGTGAGGCGGACGCGGCGGGCGCCCCGCTCACGGAACCGGTCCAGCAGTTCCTCCACGCAGGCGCGCGTGGCCCCGGCGGCGGGCGTCCGGGTCGGTGGCGACGCTGAAGGCGTAGCCGTCGGTGCCGTGCGGGCTGGGCGCGCCGCCGATGCGGTACTCGATCGTGCCGGCCACCAGCGCCGCCGGCCCGCCCCGCTCCGTGACTCCGCCCCTCGCCGGCAGGCCCGGCCGGTCCACCACGAACGCCGCGAACGGGCCGTCCGGCTCCGCCGGCTTCGCGCGCAGTACCGGCAGCGCGTCGGCGTGCCGGTCCGTGGCGGGGGCGGAGCGGGCCATCGAGCCGGTCATCACCTGGCGCAGGCGCAGTACTTCCTCCGCGTCCCCGGGCACCGCACGGCGTACGAGTGTCCTGGCCGGCACGGTAATCGGCCAGGACGTCCGCACCCGCTCCGTTTTCCCGCCGGTCGTGCTTGCCTGGAGTGCACTCCAGGGATTTAGCGTGGGTGCATGACGGTGACGGAGACCACGGGTGAGAGCACGGGTGCCACGACCGACACCTGTGCAGGTCCGCCGCAGGGCGACCGGCGGCCGGACGGCGCGGACAGGTACACGATCAGCGAGGTGGCCGCCCTCACCGGGCTCAGCGCCCACACCCTGCGCTGGTACGAGCGCATCGGGCTGATGCCGCACATCGACCGCTCGCACACCGGGCAGCGCCGCTACAGCAACCGCGACCTCGACTGGCTCGCCCTCGTCGGCAAGCTCCGGCTCACCGGGATGCCGGTCGCGGACATGGTCCGGTACGCGGAGATGGTGCGGGAGGGCGACCACACCTACGCCGACCGCCTCGACCTCCTCAAGGCGACCCGCGAGGACGTGGTGGCCCGGATCGCGGAGCTGCAGGGCACCCTCGCCGTGCTCGACCGGAAGATCAGCTTCTACGCGGACGCCGGGCGCGCCCTGGCCTCGGAGAGGTCCCGCTGAGCGACGGCGGTCCCGAGGGGCAGGCCGGTGAGCACGGTCGGCCCCTCTGCTCGGCCGGCGCTCATCCGTGAAGGCCCTGAGCACCGCGCCGCACCGTGCTCACGGTCCCGCCGACGACGTGCCCGCCGTGGACCCGGTGGGCCGCCCCGGTCAGGGCGCCTACAGCTCCGCCAGCAACTCCGCCTTCTTGGAAGAGAACTCCTCGTCCGTCACCAGTCCCGCCTGGTGCAGGTCCCCGAGGTGGCGTATGCGGTCGGCGATGTCCGCGGGGTCGCGGCGCACGGCGGCCGCGGCGACCGCGGGCACCGGCGCGGCCGTCCGCGCCGCCGCCAGGACGGCCGCCGCGAACGGCAACGACTCGTGCACCGGGCCGTAGCCCAGCCCGAACACCACGGCCGCCGGGTCCTGGTCGGCGTGCGGCGGCCGGTCCGGCTCGTCGCGGCGCAGCAGGCGCAGATGTCCCTCGAAGACCTCCGGCGACCGCCACTCCACGCCGCTCAACTCGCCCACGGGGAAGCGCTGGTCGCCCGCCTTCCACTTCGCCGACGAGGCGCCCGTCCAGGACCAGCGGAAGGAGACCGCCTTCCCGTCGAAGGAGGCCCGTCCGTCGTACGCCTTGAAGCGCAGCGGCCCCTCGGGGGCGGGCACCAGATGGCGCTCGGCGGGGCCCGACTCGGTGATCAGGGCGAGGAGTTCGTCGGCGTAGTACTCGGCGAGCGTCTCGCGTTCGGCGGGCAGCACGAGCCGGTAGGGGTCGCAGCCGTCCTTCAGCTGCCCGGCCGCTGCCTCCATCAACGGATCGGCGCCGGGCCGCGGCTCGATGCGCAGCACGACGGTGTCGCGCCTGCCGGGGGTCAGCGTCACTCCGGCGACGGCCTCCAGGGGGATGCGGCGTTCCCCGAGGGCCTGAAACAGCTTGGGTGTCCGAATCCCCCTTTCGTACCGGATGAGCACGGAGTCGGACTCGAACTCCCAGGCAGCGTGAAATCCGGCCAGTACGTCACCCATGCGGTTCATCGTATGCGGCACGAGCTTTTTCGTCCCCTCCCCGTGCATACCGCAGTTCCTCCGTTCTCTACGCGCGTCCCGAGACGGCGGCGTCGGACAAACCCGCCCGGCACACGCCGCTCCCGTGTGCGCAGTCCACCGCGCGGTATGCGCCAACTCCGATCTCGGCGAAGTTGCGCAGGCTGTCGGTGCCCGGCACGAAGTACCCGCCGTGTCCCCGGGCCTCACGCGCCGACAGCACGCGCGCCCCGAAGCCGGGGGAGACGGGGTCGGCGCCGTGCCCCAGCCCGCCGACCTCCAGGTAGGGCACGTCCTGGATCCAGTCGTCGGCGTCCCGCATCGCCCACACCCGTGCGCGGGTGCGCAGTTCGGAGACGGTCCCGGCCCGCATGCCGGGACTGCCGGCCACCGCTATGTCGGTCACCCGGCCGGGCAGCGTGGGCGCGGCGAGCCCGCACAGCACGGAGCCGTAGCTGTGGCAGAACAGGGAGACGCGGGACTCGCCGGGCAGGGCGCGCAGCAGCGAGTCGAGGCGTACCGCGCCGTCCTCGGCGCGCATCGCCGTCGCCGCCTCCATGCCCATCCCGCTGGGCGCGGTGTAGTCGGCCCAGGCGATCACGGCGGTACGGGTCGAGGGGGCCGCCGCGTGCTCGGCCGCGTACAGCGACTCGGCCATACCGACGGGCGCCGACCAGCGGCGGTAGGTGCGCTGGAAGGTCAGCAGATCGGTGTCGACGCCGGGGACGACGACCGAGACCCGCTCCGCCTCGCGCAGGTCGCCGAGGACCTCGGCGACCCGGCCGGACCCCGAGGGGTCGAAGGCGAGGATCTGGCGGCCGGGGCTCAGCAGCGCCCCGAAGCGGTTCATCCGGCGGCCCGCCTGATGCTGTCCGGCGGGAGTGAGCCGCTCGTCGCGCATCCGTTGCCGCTCGACCTCGCGGGCCTCCCCCAGCGCGAGGCGGTTGGCGCGGTAGCGCAACTCGACCGGGGCGCCGTTCATGTTGCCGACCGCGAGCGGGAAGCGGTGGGCGAGGTTCACCCGCTGCACCTCGGTGAGGGAGGCGAAGAAGCGGGCCAGCGCGGCGGGCGCGGACTCGGGGTCCGGCAGCCGGTGGCCTCCGATGCGGCCGTGCTCCCAGGCGCTGAGCGAGGCCGGGAGCGGGGCCGTGTCCTGCTGCCGGCGCAGCGCCGTCCAGCCGGTGGTCGCCAGCATCACGAAGACGACGGCGAGCGCGAGGAGCGCGCGCCACACGTTCGGTTGCGGGGAGGCGTCGAAGGAAGTCACTGAAAGGACACACTAGGAGAACGAGAGGGTCTCGCGTCAATCGAGTGACGGGTGTCACGTTTCGATGCGTCGCCGGGGGGCATTGCTCAACCGGCAACGGATCAGGTGCCCCTCGGGAGACGGTTCAGGTGCCGCCCCAGGATCCCGCCAGGGCGGGCCCCAGCTGGTCCAGGTGGGTCGTCGTCAGCTCGCGCAGGGCGGTGAGGCCGGTGTCGTCCCCGGCGGACCAGGACCGCTCCGCCACCCGGATCACGCTGCAGACGGCGGCCACCAGCACGCGCGGCCGGGGGTCGGTGTCCAGGTCGACGCCCTCGCGGTCGGCGATCACGCGGGCCAGCTGCTCCTCCAGTTCGCTCGAACGCCGCAGATGGGCGGCGAGCAGCGCGGGCGTCGACTCGATCACCCGGTACACCCGCAGATGCAGTTCCAGGGGCACGACCTGCTCGACGGCCTGGTTGACGCCGTCCCAGCTCTCCCGCAGGGCGCCGCGCAGCGCGTCCAGCGGCGGCTCGCCGGGCGGGCGCCCCTGCACGGCGTCGACGAGGAGGGACTCCGCGAGGTGCGGGACGTGGAACGCGACCTCCTCCTTGCTGGCGAAGTAGCGGAAGAAGGTGCGCTGCGAGACGTGGACGGCCGCCGTGATGTCGTCGACCGTCGTCCCCTCGTAGCCGCGGGCCGCGAACAGCTCCAGGGAGGCACGGACCAGCGCGTCGCGGGTGAGCCGCTTCTTGCGTTCCCGCAGCCCCGTCGCCGGCACCGGCGACGGCACCGCGCCGGCGACGGCACCGATCGTCTCCATCGTTCCTCCGTGCTTCCCTCCGATCCGTCGCCCGGACCGGCTGCCGAACCGGTTCCCGGTGGGCTCCTCGCGCCCCTTCCGGAACTGTTCGCACAGTTCACGCTATACGGACATGTCGGCTCGGTTGCCGGTCGGTGAATTGGTTTGTCAACTGTCAGTGGCTGTCATTAGCCTCGAAGATATGACTAGTCAGACCACCATCGACGCGACGGGACCCGGGGACGAGACACCCGTGGGCACCCCGCCGGACGCGGCACCCGGCAGAGGGCTGCGCGGCCACCCCTGGCTCACCCTCTTCACCGTCGCTGTCGGCGTCATGATGGTGGCCCTCGACGGCACCATCGTCGCCATCGCCAACCCCGTGATCGCCAGGGACCTGGGAGCCAGTTTCGCCCAGGTCCAGTGGATCACCAACGCGTACTTCCTCGCCCTCGCGGTCTCCCTGATCACCGCCGGCAAGCTCGGTGACCGGTTCGGCCACCGGCAGACCTTCCTCATCGGCGTCGTCGGCTTCGCCGCCGCCTCGGGCGCGATCGGCCTGTCCGACGGCATCACGTCGGTCATCGTCTTCCGCGTCCTGCAGGGCCTCTTCGGCGCGCTGCTGATGCCGGCCGCGCTGGGCCTGCTGCGGGCGACCTTCCCGGCCGAGAAGCTCAACATGGCCATCGGCATCTGGGGCATGGTCATCGGTGCCTCCACCGCCGGCGGCCCGATCCTCGGCGGCGTCCTCGTCGAGCACGTCAGCTGGCAGTCCGTCTTCTGGATCAACGTCCCGGTCGGCGTCGTCGCGCTCGTCCTCGGCGTGCGGATCCTGCTCGACCACCGCGCGGAGAACCGCCCGCACTCCTTCGACATCCCCGGCATCGGCCTGCTGTCCGGCGCGATGTTCTGCCTCGTCTGGGCGCTGATCAAGGCCCCCGAGTGGGGCTGGGGCGACCTCAAGACCTGGGGGTTCATCGCCGTCTCCGTGGTGCTCTTCGCCGTCTTCGCCCTCTGGGAGAAGCGGGTGAAGGAGCCGCTGATCCCGCTGGCGATGTTCCGCTCCGTCCCGCTGTCCGCGGGTGTCGTGCTGATGGTCCTCATGGCCATCGCCTTCATGGGCGGCCTGTTCTTCGTCACCTTCTACCTGCAGAACGTGCACGGCCAGAGCCCGGTCGACGCCGGCCTGCACCTGCTGCCGCTCACCGGCATGATGATCGTCGGCTCCCCGCTGGCCGGCGTGGTCATCACCAAGGCCGGCCCGCGCATCCCGCTGGCCGGCGGCATGGCCTTCACCGCGCTCGCCATGTTCGGCATCTCCACCCTCGAGAAGGACACCGGCAGCGCCGTGATGTCCCTCTGGTTCGCCCTGCTGGGCCTCGGCCTGGCGCCCGTCATGGTCGGCGCCACCGAGGTCATCGTGGGCAACGCGCCGCTGGAGCTCTCCGGTGTCGCCGGCGGTCTCCAGCAGGCCGCCATGCAGGTCGGCGGCAGCCTCGGTACGGCCGTGCTGGGCGCGGTGATGGCCTCCAAGGTCGACAGCGACCTCGCCGGCAACTGGGCGGACGCGGGGCTCCCGCCGCTCACCCCGGAGCAGGCCGCGCAGGCCGCCGAGGCCGTCCAGGTCGGCGTGCCCCCGGTGAGCGAGCAGATGCCCCCGGAGGTGGCCGCGACGGTCACCGAGGTGGCGCACGACACCTTCCTCTCCGGCATGAGCGCGGCTTCCCTGGTCGCCACCGCGGTCGCCGTCGTGGCGGTGGGCGTCGCCCTCCTCACCAAGCGCGGTGAGAACGCGGAGGCCGGCGCGGGCGTCGGCCACATCTGACGGCTCCGGTGACCGGGTTCGCCCGTCAGGGTGAACCGCCGCGGTGATCCCTCCCGTTCGGAGGGTGCCGCAGGTCACAGTGGGTCAAGTCCTCCGCAGGGCCTGGAGGATGCCGGGTGCGGCGCGCTGCTGGAGGGGGGCAGCGCGCCGGCAGCGGCTCGCCCGTTCTCGCTCCGGGGGCATTCACGCCCCGAGTGGGGGTACTCGCGTGTCGAACCCCACTACACCCCAACCGACTACCGGGTTCAGGGAGTTGATGATGGCGAGCTTCGGAGGCAGCACGCGCAGGCACCCCCGCTCACGTGGCCGGACGTGGCCGGATCGCGCGACGCTCGGAATCATCGGAGTCATCTGCGCGGTCGCCGGATTCTTCGTGCTGGGGATCGTCCTCGGCCCGGTGGCGATGGTCTGCGGCTGGCTCGCCATGGGCCGCAGCTGGTCCGGGGCCCGCCCGGTCCAGGCGGTGGTCGCGCTGGTTCTGGGCGCCATCGACACGCTGCTGGCGATCATCTGGCTGGCCTCGGCCACCGGATCGGGCTACGGAATGTTCTGACAACCCGGGTTTTGACCCGGATCCGGACGGAAGTCTCCGCGGCGGAACGGCGGAAGGGCCTCCGGCGAAACGCCGGAGGCCCTTCCGCATGCGCCGGCCGCGGGTGTGTCAGGCGTCGCCGCCCGCCGCACCCGGGTCGGCCGCGGCCACGTCGAGCAGCCGGTAGCGGTCGATGGCCTGCTTCAGCACGGACCGGTCGACGTGTCCCTCCCGGGCCAGCTCCGTCAGCACCCCCACGACGATCGACTGCGCGTCGATGTGGAAGAACCGGCGGGCCGCCCCGCGCGTGTCCGCGAAGCCGAAGCCGTCCGCGCCCAGCGACTGGTACGTCCCCGGCACCCAGCGCGCGATCTGGTCCGGCACCGACCGCATCCAGTCCGACACCGCCAGGACCGGCCCCTGCGCCGAGGCCAGCTTCCGCGTCACGTACGGCACCCGCTGCTCCTCCTCCGGGCCCAGCAGGTTGTGCCGCTCGCACTCCACGGCCTCGCGCCGCAGCTCGTTCCAGGAGGTCGCCGACCAGACGTCGGCCCGTACGTCCCACTCCTCGGCGAGCATCCGCTGTGCCTCCAGAGCCCAGGGCACCGCGACGCCGGAGGCGAGGATCTGCGCCGGCTTCGAGCCCGCCGTGCCCTCACGGAAGCGGTACAGGCCCTTGAGGATGCCGTCCACGTCCACGTCCTCGGGCTCGGCCGGGTGCTGGACGGGCTCGTTGTAGACGGTCAGGTAGTAGAAGACGTCCTCGCCGTGCGGGTGCCGCTCGTCGCCGCCGTACATCCGGCGCAGGCCGTCCTGCACGATGTGCGCGATCTCGAACCCGAAGGCCGGGTCGTAGGCGACGCACGCCGGGTTCGTGGACGCCAGCAGCTGCGACTGGCCGTCCGCGTGCTGCAGCCCCTCACCGGTCAGGGTCGTACGCCCCGCGGTCGCGCCCAGGACGAAGCCGCGCGCCAGCTGGTCCCCCATCTGCCAGAACTGGTCGCCGGTGCGCTGGAAACCGAACATGGAGTAGAAGACGTAGACCGGGATCAGCGGCTCGCCGTGCGTGGCGTACGCCGAGCCGGCCGCGATCAGCGAGGCCGTGCAGCCCGCCTCGGAGATGCCGTCGTGCAGCATCTGCCCGTTCGGCGACTCCTTGTACGCGAGCAGCAGCTCGCGGTCCACGGACTCGTACTGCTGCCCGAGCGGGTTGTAGATCTTCGCGCTCGGGAAGAAGGAGTCCATGCCGAACGTGCGGTACTCGTCCGGCGCGATCAGCACGAACCGCTTGCCGATCTCCTTGTCCCGTATGAGGTCCTTCAGGAGCCGGACGAACGCCATGGTCGTCGCGATGGACTGCTGGCCCGAGCCCTTCTTCACGTTCGCGTACGTCTTGTCCTCGGGTAGCGCGAGCGGCTTCGAACGCACCACACGTGTCGGCACGTACCCGCCGAGCGACGTGCGGCGGTCGTGCATGTACTGGATCTCCTCCGAGTCCCGGCCCGGGTGGTAGTACGGCGGCAGGCCGGACTCCAGGTCCTTGTCGGGGATCGGCAGGTGCAGCCGGTCGCGGAAGCCCTTGAGGTCGTCGACCGTCAGCTTCTTCATCTGGTGCGTGGCGTTGCGGCCCTCGAAGTTCGGGCCGAGCGTCCAGCCCTTGACCGTCTTGGCGAGGATCACCGTCGGCTGGCCCTTGTGGTCCATGGCCGCCTGGTACGCCGCGAAGATCTTCTTGTGGTCGTGGCCGCCGCGCCCCAGGTGCAGCACCTGGTCGTCGGTCATGCCCTCGACCATGGCGCGCAGCCGGTGGTCGTCACCGAAGAAGTGGCCGCGGATGTACGCCCCGGACTCGGTGGCGTACGTCTGGAACTGGCCGTCCGGCGTGGTGTTCATCCGGTTGACCAGCACGCCGTCCCGGTCCTGGGCGAGCAGCGGGTCCCAGGAGCGGTCCCAGACCAGCTTGATCACGTTCCAGCCGGCGCCCCGGAAGACCGATTCCAGCTCCTGGATGATCTTGCCGTTGCCGCGCACCGGCCCGTCGAGGCGCTGCAGGTTGCAGTTGACGACGAAGGTCAGGTTGTCGAGGTTCTCGCGGGCCGCGAGCGTCAGCTGGCCCAGCGACTCCGGTTCGTCCATCTCGCCGTCGCCGAGGAACGCCCACACGTGCGACTTCGAGGTGTCGGCGATGCCGCGCGCCTGCATGTAGCGGTTCATCCGGGCCTGGTAGATCGCGCTGATCGGGCCGAGGCCCATCGACACGGTCGGGAACTCCCAGAAGTCCGGCATCGAACGCGGGTGCGGATACGACGCCAGGCCCTCGGGGGCCTTCGACTTCTCCTGCCGGAACCCGTCCAGCTGCCGTTCGCTCAGCCGGTCCAGCAGGAACGCGCGGGCGTAGATGCCCGGC
Organism: Streptomyces sp. NBRC 110035; assembly: GCF_000829695.1. Lineage (GTDB taxonomy): Bacteria > Actinomycetota > Actinomycetes > Streptomycetales > Streptomycetaceae > Streptomyces. The sequence continues at coordinate 93,404 of NZ_BBNN01000025.1, forward strand.
GAGGCGTGGCCCTGGAAGAAGACCTGGTCGCCGCCGTCCCCCTCGTCCTTGCCGCGGAAGAAGTGGTTGAAGCCCACGTCGTACAGCGACGCCGAGGACGCGAAGGTGGCGATGTGGCCGCCCACGCCGATCCCGGGCCGCTGGGCACGCGAGACCATCACTGCCGCGTTCCAGCGGGTCGCGTTGAGGACCTTGCGTTCGATCTCCTCGTTGCCCGGGAAGAACGGCTCCGCACGGGTGGGGATCGTGTTCACGTAGTCCGTGCTGCGCATCTCGGGCACGGCCACGCGCCGCTCGCGGGCCCGCTCGATCAGGCGCAGCATCAGGTAGCGGGCCCGTTCCCGGCCGCGCTCGTCGACGGCGGCGTCGAGGGAGTCGAGCCACTCCTGGGTTTCCTCGGGGTCGAAGTCAGGCACCTGACTCGGAAGGCCACCAATGATGATCGGGTTGCGATCGGATGCGGAAGCCACGCTGTTCCTTACCTGTCGAAGGGCCGTGAGGAGGCCGCTGCTTCACTGACGTAGCCGGGTCTGCGCGCTCCCCATGGTCCACCCCGGGGCCGCGCGCGTCATCTCTACCGATAGGTAACCGGCACGCGACACCGGTACGGTGGCGTACGGAGCGAATCTCGCGTTCATGCGAGTCTCGTACCCGTATGCAGTTCCCAAACGCCCATTCGGGGCACAAGGGTGTGGTGTGAGTCACTGTGGGCCGGGATGATGTGCCTGGAGTTGCGGTGGCCCGGTCAGGATCGTCACCGTTTAGGCGGTCCGGGCGGCCGGGTACTTGCGCGATCCGCCCTGCCCGTGTGGACTACGGCCAATGCCGCGCGCCCGCGCGTGGCTGAGATATTCCCAAACCATGATCAGGAGGCACCCCGTGAGCGCGACCGCGGACCACGCGGAGGAGCGGACGAACCCTGCCGCCAGGCTGGGGTTCCAGCCCGGGCAGGTGGTCCAGGAGATCGGCTACGACGACGACGTCGACCAGGAGCTCCGCGAGGCCATCGAGGGCGTCATCGAGAGCGACCTTGTCGACGAGGACTACGACGACGTGGCTGACGCCGTTGTGCTGTGGTTCCGCGACGACGACGGCGACCTGACGGATGCGCTGGTGGACGCCGGCACGTACATCGAGGAGGGCGGGGCGATCCTGCTCCTCACGCCGAAGACCGGCCGCTCGGGGTACGTGGAGCCGAGCGACATCTCGGAAGCCGCCACCACGGCCGGCCTGACCGCCGCCAAGAGCGTCAGCGTCGGCAAGGACTGGAGCGGCAGCCGGCTGGCGACGCCGAAGGCGGCCAAGTCGCGGAGGTAGCCGCGTCCCGGAGGTAGCCACGACGGCCCCGCCTCAGCGGGTGGCCGTATCCCGTTTTCCCACCGGACGGGCTGACCGGTTCAGCCCGTCCGGACCCTTGTCGTATCCCCTGCGTAGGGTGTTCCCAGGGAACAGGCCGGGCACAGCACCCCCCGAAGGGACGAACCAGGCGATGGCGATCCAGACGACGGCGCTCCAGGTCGGCGCTCACGCCCCCGACTTCGAGCTCAGGGACAACCACGGCGCGCCCGTGCGGCTGTCCGACCACCGGGGCCGTCGCAACGTGGTGCTCGTCTTCTACCCCTTCGCCTTCACCAGCGTGTGCACCGACGAGCTGCGTGCCCTGCGCGACGGCCCGGACCTCCTCGCCGGCCGCGGCACCCAGTTGCTCGCCGTCTCCACCGACTCCGTCCACACCCTGCGCGTCTTCGCCGAGCAGGAGGGCCTGGAGTACCCCCTGCTGTCGGACTTCTGGCCGCACGGGAACGTCTCGCGCGCCTACGGCGTCTTCGACGAGGGCAAGGGCTGCGCCGTTCGGGGGACCTTCGTCATCGACCGCGAGGGTCTCGTGCGGTGGACGGTGGTCAACGCGCTGCCCGACGCACGGGACCTGAACGACTACGTCGAGGCGGTCGCCGCGCTGTGAGCACACCCGGCGGCGGCGATTCCCCGGCGCCTGGGTCTGCGCCGGCCGGGAACCCGTTACTAGGATCGACTCGTTGATCCGACATCCAACGCACGACGGGGCTTCCCGCCCCCGGACATCAATGGAGGACCCGTGGGAGTCAGCCTCAGCAAGGGCGGCAACGTATCGCTGACCAAGGAGGCGCCGGGCCTGACCGCGGTCATCGTCGGACTGGGGTGGGACGTACGCACCACGACCGGCACCGACTTCGACCTGGACGCCAGCGCGCTGCTGGTGAACAACACGGGCAAGGTCACCAACGACGCCAACTTCGTCTTCTTCAACAACCTCAAGAGCCCCGACGGCTCGGTGGAGCACACCGGCGACAACCTCACCGGTGAGGGCGAGGGCGACGACGAGCAGATCAAGGTCAACCTCGCGGGCGTCCCCGCGGAGATCGAGAAGATCGTCTTCCCGGTGTCCATCTACGACGCCGAGAACCGCCAGCAGTCCTTCGGCCAGGTGCGCAACGCGTTCATCCGCGTCGTCAACCAGGCCGGAGGTGCCGAGATCGCCCGCTACGACCTGTCGGAGGACGCCTCCACCGAGACCGCCATGGTCTTCGGCGAGCTGTACCGGCACGGCGCCGAGTGGAAGTTCCGCGCCATCGGCCAGGGCTACGCCTCCGGTCTGCGCGGCATCGCGCAGGACTTCGGCGTGAACGTCTGAGCCGCCCGCGTCCCGGGCGCCGCAGCCCGGGTCCGGCCGTCCCGCACGGCTGTTCCGTCCGGCGCCGCACGGTTTACGTGCGGCGCCGGACGCGCAGGAGACCACCTGAGAAACATCACCCGGGGAGGGACCAGCAACATGGGCGTCACGCTCGCCAAGGGAGGCAATGTCTCCCTGTCCAAGGCCGTACCGAACCTCACGCAGGTGATGATCGGGCTCGGCTGGGACGCACGCTCCACCACGGGAGCCCCCTTCGACCTCGACGCCAGCGCACTGGTGTGCAGCGACGGCCGGGTCATGGGGGACGAGTGGTTCATCTTCTACAACCAGCTCACGAGCCCGGACGGCTCGGTGGAGCACACCGGTGACAACCTCACCGGCGAGGGCGAGGGCGACGACGAGTCCCTGCTGGTCGACCTCTCCAAGGTGCCGGTCCGCTGCGACAAGATCGTTTTTCCGGTCTCCATCCACCTGGCCGACGACCGCGGCCAGGCTTTCGGCCAGGTCAGCAATGCCTTCATCCGAGTGGTGAATCAGGCGGACGGTCAGGAACTCGCCCGCTACGACCTGTCGGAGGACGCCTCCACGGAAACCGCGATGATCTTCGGTGAGCTCTACCGCTATCAGGGCGAGTGGAAGTTCAGAGCGGTGGGGCAGGGGTATGCGTCGGGGCTCCGGGGCATCGCCCTAGACTTCGGAGTCAATGTTTCGTAAAGCCGACTACGGCGACGGGGAGAGTCTCCTCCGGAAATCCACCGGGGAGCCCCCCACACATGATGGGGTAGCCAGTGGTTCTGAAAACCTTCGGCTGGTCGTTCGCGGTCACCGCGCTCGGCCTGGTCGCAGCGATCCTCTTCGGGGGGTGGACCGCCTTCGGCATCGTGGCGATCCTCTCGATCCTCGAGATCTCGCTGTCCTTCGACAACGCGGTGGTCAACGCCGGAATCCTGAAGAAGATGAATGCCTTCTGGCAGAAGATCTTCCTCACCATCGGCATTCTGATCGCCGTCTTCGGCATGCGGCTGGTCTTCCCCGTCGTGATCGTCGCCGTGAGTGCCTCGCTCGGTCCGATCGAGGCGGTCGATCTCGCCCTCAGTGACAAGGACCGCTACCAGGAACTGGTCACCGACGCGCACCCGTCGATCGCGGCCTTCGGTGGCATGTTCCTGCTGATGATCTTCCTGGACTTCGTCTTCGAGGACCGGGACATCAAGTGGCTGACCTGGATCGAGCGTCCGCTGGCCAAGCTCGGCAAGGTCGACATGCTGTCGGTCTGCATCGCGCTGATCGTCCTGCTGACCGCCTCCCTGACGGTCGGGGCCAACGCCCACCAGCACGGCGGCACCCATGTCGACAAGGCGGAAACGGTCCTCCTCGCCGGTATCGGCGGTCTGATCACCTACATGATCGTGGGCGGTCTCTCCGGCTTCTTCGAGAACCGGCTCGAGGAGCAGGAGGAACGCGAGCACGAGGCCGAGGAGAAGGCCGAGCGGGCCGGCAGGCCCAAGACGGCCCTCGCCATCGGCGGCCAGGCCGCGTTCTTCATGTTCCTCTACCTCGAGGTCCTGGACGCCTCCTTCTCCTTCGACGGTGTGATCGGCGCCTTCGCCATCACCAACGACATCGTGCTGATGGCCCTGGGCCTCGGTATCGGAGCGATGTACGTCCGTTCGCTGACGGTCTACCTGGTGCGCCAGGGCACCCTCGACGAGTACGTCTACCTGGAGCACGGCGCGCACTACGCGATCGGCGCCCTCGCCGCGCTCCTGCTCATCACGATCCAGTACGAGATCAACGAGATCATCACCGGTCTCATCGGTGTCGTCCTGATCGGCCTGTCCTTCTGGTCCTCCGTGCGCCGCAACAGGGCCCACGCGGCGGCCGAGGGCGGCGCCGGCGAGAAGACCGAGGTCTCCTCCGGGGTGTGACAGCCCCCCGGGTGAGGAACGCTCTGTTCGGGGCGGCCGTCGAGGACCAGTCCTCGACGGCCGCCCCGACGGCCGTCCAAAGCCCGCCCGGGCGCCGACGGCCGACGCGTGGGCGGGACAGCAGGACCGGCGGGACAGCAGGACCAGCGGGGTTCGACGAGTGGACTTGGGGCGGGAATGGGCTTCCTGGACGGACTGCGGCGCGGAAACGACAGTGCCTTCGACTCGGGCAGCGCGGCCACCAACGCCATCGAGCTGACAAAGCGGTATGCGCAGGTGTCCCTGACCAAACAGGGCGCGGCCACCGGCAATCTCCGGATCAACCTGAGCTGGCGGATGCGCACCTCCGACCTGGGCGGCTCCCGGCGGGAGAGCCTGCTGCGCCACCCCTTCAAGGCACTCAAGCCCCCGGAGGTCATCGCCCACAGCCAGAGCATGGTCAACGTCGACCTGGACCTCGGCTGCCTGTACGAGCTCCAGGACGGCACCAAGGGCGTGGTCCAGCCGCTCGGCGGCCTCCTCGGAGACGTCAACGGGCCGCCGTACGTCAAGCTCAGCGGCGACGACCGGTTCGGCTCGGGTTCCGGGGAGACGATCTACGTCAACCTGGACCACCGCGAGAAGATCAGACGCCTGCTGGTCTTCGTGTACATCTACGACCAGACGCCCGCCTTCGACCGGACCCAGGCCATGGTCACGCTCTACCCCGGCAACGGCCCGCGGATCGAGATAAGCCTGGACGAACGTCATCCGCAGGCCCGCTCCTGCGCGGTGGTGATGATCGAGAACGTCAAGGACGAGCTCATCGTCCGCCGCGAGGTGAAGTTCGTCTACGGCTTCCAGGGAGAACTGGACCGTCTCTACGGCTGGGGCCTGCAGTGGGGGCGCGGCTTCAAGTCGAAGACGGGCCGGTAGCCGGCCGGCGGACGGGTCCGGACGGGCCTACCGTCCGATGAACTGCGGCCCCTGCGGGGGCAGGCGGAAGTCGGGGTCGGGGGTGTGAGGAGCCGGGGGCGGGTAGCCGTAGCCGGACGGGGCCGCCGCGGTGGCGGGCGCGGGGGAGGTCTGGGGGTAGCCGTAGGCGGGCCGGCCGGCCGGCTGGGGGTAGCCGTAGGCCGGCTGGGTGGCCGGCGGCTGCTGCGGCGGGTAGCCGTACGCGGGCTGTGCCGGAACGCCGGGCGGCTGCTCGGGCGGCAGCGGGCCGGACCGGTCGGCCGCGGCGGGGGCGTGCACCTGCTGGGTCGGGGCCTCGGGGGCAACCGCGGGCGCGGGCGCGGGCGTGGCGGGTCCGGCGGCCGGCGGCTCCTGCGCGGCCTCCGACTCGTCCACCGAGATCCCGAAGTCCGTCGCCAGGCCCTCCAGCCCGTTCGAATAGCCCTCGCCGAGCGCCCGGAACTTCCAGCCGTCCCCGCGCCGGTACAGCTCACCGCAGATCAGCGCGGTCTCCTGGCCCGTCTCCGGTGTGACGTCGAAGTGCGCCAGCGCCTCCGCGTCCGGGGCCTGCGCGTCGTACAGCAGGATGCGCAGCGTGTCCACGGTGTCGAAGGTGACACCGTCCGCCGACGCCACCAGCAGGATCCGTCCGACGCCCTCCTCGACCCCGCCGAGTTCCGTCTGGATCGTGTCGGTCAGGGTCTCGGCGACGCGCTTCTTGCCGAGCCGCCACACCGTGCCGGACGGGTGCCGGGGCTGGTTGTAGAAGACGAAGTCCTCGTCCGAGCGCACCCGGCCGTCGAGCCCAAGGAGCAGAGCGGACGCGTCCACGTCGGGAACACCCTGGCCGGGCGACCACCGCAGGACGGCGCGTACCGTGGTGGCTCGGAGCGGGACGTTCGATCCCTTCAGCATGGCGTGCGTCATGCGGTCATCCTGCCCTCTCCGTCCTGGTCACGACAATGCGGGGTGCGCACGCGCGCCGCCGCCGCCCGGCACCGACACGGCCGGGACACCTGAAGTTCACGCCTGGCGGGAACCGCCGACATCGATACCTACGTACTATTACCGGCCACCTTCCGACATTCCACAGCCATTTCGCGCCATGCCCACGGTCACGGGGGAGTTCAATGCGTCACTTCGGACAGATCGCCCCTGCGGTGCGGAAACGTCTCTTCTACCGGGAGCCGGGCCTGTTCACGACCCGGTCCCCGGCCCGTCTGCTCTCCGTGGCCCTCGGCGCCACGCTGTACAGCCCCGCGACCCGCCCCCGGCTCGCCGACGACATCCTCAAGCAGGCCGGGAACGGCGTGGTCTCGATGGTGCTGTGCCTGGAGGACTCCATCGGCGACGACGACGTGAGCGCCGGCGAGGCGAACCTCGTGGCCCAGTTCGCCGACCTGGCCGGCCGGCCGGGGGCCGACCTGCCGCTGCTGTTCATCCGGGTCCGCACCCCCGAGCAGATACCCGACCTCGTCCGGCGCCTCGGGCGCGCCGCCCCCCTGCTGTCCGGGTTCGTCCTGCCGAAGTTCACCGAGGAACGCGGCATGCCCTTCCTCGAGGCCCTCGCCGTCGCCGAGGCCGCCTACGGGCACCGCCTCTTCGCGATGCCGGTGCTGGAGTCGCCCGAGCTGCTCTACCGCGAGAGCCGGGTGGAGACCCTCGAAGGCATCCTCCGCGCGGTCGACAAGTACCGCGACCGGGTCCTCGCGCTGCGCCTGGGCGTGACCGACTTCTGCTCCCCGTACGGGCTGCGCCGCGGTCCCGACATGACGGCCTACGACCTCCAGATCGTCGCCTCCGTGATCGCCGACGTGGTGAACATGCTGGCCCGCGTCGACGGCACCGGATTCACCGTGACCGGGCCGGTCTGGGAGTACTTCCGGACCCAGGAACGCATGTTCAAGCCGCAACTGCGGCAGAGCCCGTTCCTCGAGGTGCAGGCCACGGAGCTGCGCCAGTCACTGATCGAGCACGCCATGGACGGCCTGCTGCGGGAGATCTCCCTGGACCGGGCCAACGGCCTGCAGGGCAAGACCTGCATCCACCCCTCGCACGTCCTGCCCGTGCACGCGCTGTCCGTGGTCAGCCACGAGGAGTACAGCGACGCCCAGGACATCCTGCGGCCGGAACGCGACGGCGGCGGTGTCATGAGGTCGGCGTACACGAACAAGATGAACGAGGTGAAGCCCCACCGCGCGTGGGCCGAGCGGACCCTGCTGCGCGCCGAGGTGTTCGGCGTCGCGAACGAGGACATCGGGTTCGTGGAGCTGCTCGCGGCCGGCCTCGCCAAGCGGCCGGCCTGAACCGGACCGAACCGACCTGACCGGACCGACGGCAAGGGATTCATGGAGAAGGCAGTGAACGAGGAAGTGCGCCGCGGGGCACGCGACGCGGTGCGCGACGGATCGCGGGCCGGCGGGGACGTACCCGCCGGGAACGTCTGGTCCGGCAGCTGGGTCGCCGAGCGGCTGGGCGTGGAGCTGGCCGGCGACGACCGGCTGACCGGACTGCTCGGGCTGGCGCTGCGCCGCAACCCCAAGCGGGCGCACCTGCTGGTGTCCAACGTCCTCGGCAAGCACGTACCGCAGTCACCCGCCGTCGTGTACGGCCACGGCGTCGCGCTCGGCCGCCGGGTCCGCGAACTGCTCGGCGACCAGGCGCACCGGGCGGTGGTCCTCGGGTACGCCGAGACCGCCACCGGCCTCGGCCACGCGGTCGCCGACGGCGTGGGCGTCGCCCCCTGCCTGCACTCCACCCGCCGCCCGGTCCCCGGGGTCGCCGCGGCGGGCGGCTTCGAGGAGTCCCACTCCCACGCCACCTCGCACCTGCTGCTCCCCGAGGACCCCGGGCTGCTCGCCGGGGACGGGCCGCTGGTCCTGGTCGACGACGAGTTCTCCACCGGCAACACGGTCCTGAACACCATCCGCGACCTGCACGCACGCCACCCCCGGCGCCGGTACGTGGTGGTCGCCCTGGTCGACATGCGCTCGCCCGCCGACACCGGCCGGCTGGACGGGTTCGCCCGCGGGATCGGCGCCCACGTCGACCTGGTGACGACCGTCTCGGGCACGGTACGGCTCCCGGAGGGCGTGCTGGAGAAGGGCAGGGAGCTCGTCGCCCGGCAGGAGGCGCAGGCGGCACAGGAGGCCCCGCGCCCGGCGGCCGGAGCGGAGGCGCGGACGCGGACCGGCCGGGTCGCGCGCATCGGGCTGGGCTGGCCGAAGGGGCTGCCCGACGGCGGACGGCACGGGTTCACGCCCGCGCACCGCGCCCGCCTGGACGACGCCCTGCCCGCCATGGCCGGCCGGATCGCCGACGCGCTGCCCGACGGCGCCCGACGCGTCCTCGTCCTCGGCTTCGAGGAGCTGATGTACGCCCCGCTCCGCCTCGCCCACGCGCTGGAACAGCGACTGGAGCAGGACCGGACGCCGCGGCGGGCACCGGCCGCCCGCGCGGGCGGCACCGAGGTCCGCTTCTCGACCACCACCCGCTCGCCCGTCCTCGCCGTGGACGACCCCGGCTACGCGATACGCACCCGGCTGGCCTTCCCCGCCCACGACGACCCCGCCGACGGCCCCGGCGAGCGCTACGCCTACAACGTCGCCGGCGCCGGCTTCGACGCCGTCGTCGCCGTCGTCGACTCGGCCGCCGACACCCCCGCGCTGCACGCGCCCGGCGGGCTGCTCGCCGAGCTCGCCGCACACACCCCGCAGGTCCTCCTCGCCGTCGTACCGTCGTACGTGCCCGCCGCCCCGGACCGCCACCGTCCGGACGGACCGGACACCCCGGATTCCCCGGCCGCCCCCGAAAGGCCCGCCTTCATGCTGCCCGAGCCCCTCCGCGGCCCCGCCTTCTCCTCGTACGCGCCCGAGGAGGTGGGCTGGCTGCTCCAGGACCTCTCCGACGTCACCCTGGAGGCGCCCACCGAGGAGCGCGAGGAGGCGATCCAGAGCGGTGGCGCGCACTACGCCGAGTCGCTGCCCGTCGAGTACCAGCCGAGCGAGCAGTACCAGGAGCTGTTCCGGGCGGCCCTCGAGACCTCGGCGGCCCGCCTCGCCCACGCGGTCGGCGTGGTCACCGAGACCGTCCTCGCCGAGCGGTCACCGCGCCCGGTCCTGGTCTCCCTGGCCCGGGCCGGCACTCCCGTCGGCATTCTGATGCGCCGCTGGGCCCGGCACCGGCACCAGCTCGACCTCCCGCACTACGCCGTCTCCATCGTGCGCGGCCGGGGCATCGACGCCAACGCGCTGCGCTGGCTGGCGGAGCACCACGACCCCCGGGACGTCGTCTTCGTCGACGGCTGGACCGGCAAGGGCGCCATCACCCGCGAACTCGCCCAGGCGGTGAAGGAGTTCGAGAAGGCTCACGGGGTCACCGGCTTCGACCCGGAGATCGCGGTCCTGGCCGACCCCGGCTCCTGCGTACGGACGTACGGCACCCGCGAGGACTACCTGATCCCGTCCGCCTGCCTCAACTCGACCGTCTCCGGCCTCATCTCACGCACCGTCCTGCGGGCCGACCTGGTCGGCCCGGACGACTTCCACGGCGCCAAGTTCTACCGCGAACTCGCCGGAGCGGACGCCTCGGTGGCCTTCCTGGACGCCGTCAGCGCCCGTTTCCCCGAGGTGACCGACGCCGCCTGCGCCCAGGCCAAGGAACTGCTCGCCGCCGACCGCACCCCAGGCTGGGAGGGCTGGGCGGCGGTCGAACGCATCAGTGAGGAGTACGGCATCCACGACGTGAACCTCGTCAAGCCCGGCGTCGGCGAGACCACCCGGGTCCTGCTGCGCCGGGTGCCGTGGAAGATCCTCGCGCGCGCCGGAGCGGGCCACGACCTCGACCACGTACGGCTGCTGGCCGCACAACGGGGCGTCCCCGTCGAGGAGGTCGCCGGCCTCCCGTACACCTGCGTCGGTCTGATCCACCCCCGGTACACGCGCGGCGCGACCGGTGCCGACGGCCACGCGGTGACGCTCTGATGCCCGTGCTCGTCGCCAGCGACCTCGACCGCACCCTCATCTACTCCGCCAACGCCCTCGCCCTGACCGGGCCCGACGCCCGGGCCCCGCGCCTGCTGTGCGTGGAGGTCTACGAGAGCCGCCCGCTGTCCTACATGACGGAGACCGCCGCCCGGCTCCTGGCCGAACTCGGCGACGCCACCGTGTTCGTACCGACCACCACCCGCACCCGTGAGCAGTACCGGCGCATCAGCCTCCCCGGCCCCGCCCCGGCGTACGCGATCTGCGCCAACGGCGGCCACCTCCTGGTCGACGGCGAGACCGACCACGACTGGCACGCCCGGGTGACCACCCGCCTCGCCGCCGAGTGCGCCCCGCTCTCCGAGGTGCGGGCCCACCTGGAGCGGACCGCCGACCCGGCCTGGACACGCAAGCACCGCGTCGCCGAGGACCTCTTCGCCTACCTGGTCGTCGAGCGCGAGCTGCTGCCCGAGGAGTGGGTGAAGGAACTCGCCGTCTGGGCGGAGAACCGCGGCTGGACGGTCTCCCTGCAGGGCCGCAAGATCTACGCCGTACCGGGGCCGCTCACCAAGAGCGAGGCCATGCGCGAGGTCGCCCGGCGCACCGGCGCCGGCCTCGCCCTCGCCGCCGGCGACTCGCTCCTCGACGCCGACCTGCTGCTCGCCGCGGACCGGGGCTGGCGCCCCGGGCACGGCGAGCTGGCCGACGCCGACTGGACGGCCCCCGGCATCACCGCGCTCCCCGGGCGCGGTGTCACGGCCGGGGAGCAGATCCTGCGGGAGTTCCTGGAGGCGGCCCGGTCGGCCGGCTGAAGCGGCTGCGGAGGCCGGTGAAGAGGCTTCGGTAGGGCCGCGCCGGAGCGCCGGGCGGCCCGGGGCCGGCCGGGTCCTACCGGTCGGCGGGCGCGTATCCGTGCTCGCCGGCCGGCCCGTGCCCGGCGGCGGGTTCGTACCGTCCTGCGGCACCGCCCCCGCCGGGGGAGCCCGCCGTCCGTACCTCTTCCGGGTCCGCCCGCCCGTCGCGCCGCCTGCGGCCGGCGCCCGGCCGCAGCATCCGCGTGACGAAGAACGCGAGCACCGCCAGCACGGCCAGCCCGAGGACCACCTTCGAGTAGCCCGACACGATGGTCGTGACCTGCTGCCAGTTCTCGCCCAGCGCGTAGCCCGCGAGGACGAAGACGGCGTTCCAGAGGGCACTGCCCAGCGTGGTCAGGCCGAGGAACACGGACAGCCGCATGCGCTCCACACCGGCCGGCACCGAGATCAGCGAGCGGAAGATCGGGACCATCCGGCCGAAGAACACCGCCTTGGTCCCGTGCCGCAGGAACCACGCCTCGGTCTTCTCGATGTCCGAGACCTTCACCAGCGGCAGCCGCCCCGCGATCGCCACCGTCCGCTCCCGGCCGAGCAGCGCACCCACGCCGTACAGGGCGAGCGCGCCGACCACCGAACCGGCCGTCGTCCACAGCAGCACCGCGAGCAGACCCATCCGGCCGCTGCTCGCGGCGAACCCGGCCATCGGCAGGATCACCTCGCTCGGCAGCGGCGGAAAGAGGTTCTCCAGCGCGATGGCGAGTCCGGCCCCCGGCGCGCCCATGGCGTCCATGAGGTCGTTGACCCACTGGGGTCCGGCTTCCCCGCCCGCGGCGACGGACACGCTGTGCGCTGCGATGGCTGTCATGCGGGCCACCGTACAAACGCGTAGCTGAAGAGAACCTGAGGAAGATCCCGGGTGCCGCCGGGGTCGGTCCGGCGCGGGGGCCGTCAGCCGCAGCAGCCTCCGCCGCAGCATCCGCCGCCACCGCCGCCGCCCGCGCGGGGGGCGGCGGCCGGTACGGCGGCACCGCCCACGGCGACCGTGGACAGCAGCTTCACGGTGTCGTCGTGTCCTGCCGGGCAGTCGGCCGGAGCGGAGGACTCCGCCATGGGGCGGCTCAGTTCGAAGGTGTCGTCGCAGGTCCGGCAACGGTACTCGTAGCGAGGCATGCGCACAGGCTAACCGGCCGGCGGCGGGTTGCGGCCGGTGGCGGGGGAGCCGGGCGGCCGGATGCGCGGCGCTCAGCCGGCGGAGCCGCCCCGGTCCTCGCGGATCAGGGACACCACCTGTGCCACCGACCGGCGGACCGCTTCTGTCTCCGTCAGGAAGTGCCAGTAGTCGGGATGGCGTCCCTCCAGCCCGGCGACGGCCCGCTCCAGCCGGGCCACGGCGCCGTCCAGCGGGTGGGCGTGGCGCGGGTCGGGGGTGTGACGGCCGGCCATGGCCAGGCGCTGGGCGTCCCGGATGGCGAAGCGGGTGCGCTCGATCTCCTGCTCCGGGTCCTTCTGCACGGCGTTCAGCCGGCTCAGCCGGTCTCCGGCGGCGGAGACGGCCTCGTCGGTCGTGTTCAGCAGCGCCCGTACGGTCGACAGCAGGGCGGTGGTGTCCGCCCAGCGCTGCTCGTCGCGTGCGGTGCCGGCCTCGGCGAGCTTGCCCTCGGCCTGCCGCACGTTCTCGGCGGCCAGGCCGGGGACGCCCTGGAGGTCCTGCCAGCAGGCGGCGGTGAAGCGCCGGCGCAACTCGCTGAGCACCGGTTCCACCTGCTCGCAGCGGGTGGTGAGAGCCTGGGCGCGGGTGCGCAGGGAGACCAGCCGGCGGCCGGTCTCGGCAGCCAGTTCCGGCAGCCGGTCGGCCTCCGCGCGGATGGCCTCGGCCTGGCGGATGACCTGTTCGGCCCGTTCCAGGGTCTGCGGCACGCCGTGCTGCCCGGCGCCCTGGTTCAGCTTGGTCAGCTCCGGGGAGAGCGCGGCGAGCCGGGCGGCGAGGTCGTCGGCCCGCAGCCCCGACGCGCGGGCGGCGTCCAGCGCGTTCGACGCGGCGAGCAACGCCTGACGGGCCCGTTCGACGGCGGGGGCGAGCCGGGCCAGCTGGGTCTCGGCCTTGCCGAGGAGGGGGCCGAGTCCGTCGGTGAAGCGGTCCAGTTCCCGCTTGACCCGGTCCAGCTCGCCCTTGGCGGCGGTCAGTTCGGTGCGGGCCCGGGAGGCGGCGGAGGCCTCCAGGTCGTCGCGGTCGAGGTCATGGGCGTCGACGGCGGCGATGTACGTGTGGCTGGCCTCGTCTATCCGGTGGCCGAGCGCCTCGAAGTCGGCGACGGCGCGGCGGGCGGCGGGGGAGCTGTCCACGGCGGTGATCGTCTCTATGGAGATCCTCAGGTCCCGCTGGGCGGTGTCCAGCTCGTAGAACGCGGCCGCCGCCTCGTCCTTGGCGGCCTGCGCCCCGGCCCGCTGGTTCTCGGCCCGCCCGCCGAACCAGCGCCGGGTGCCGCCCCCGGCGAACGCGGCGGGCAGGGCCAGCGCCGCCACCAGCGGCAGGACCGTCAGCGCGAACGTCTCACGGAGCGGACCGGCGGCCCGGCGCCGGGAGGCCGGGCCCCACGGGACAGGCCCCCGGGAGACAGGCCCCCGGGACAGAAGACCACGCGTGCGGCGCACGCGTGGTCCCGACGGCGAGTACGGCTGCTCTGGTGTCGCCGTCACATCCCTCTCCCGTACTGTCGTTCGCCTGCCCGATGGCCATTGTCCCACCGGTGAAGGACGAACACACGGGTCGTTCAGTTCGCCGTACGGACCGTGATGTTCCCGTCGCCGGTGCGGACGCCGGCCGGAGAGGAGCCGGCGTCGTCGCGCGGCACGGACACCTTCTCCGCGCCGTCACCGGTCCCGGAGGTGACCCGGGAGGAATCCCGCCCGGACGGATCGCGGCAGGCCCGGGAGCCCGGATCGTTCCCCGGGCCATGTAGGCTGTCGAATCGGTCCGGGCGGTGCGCCCGGGTCCCGGGTGCGTAGCTCAGGGGTAGAGCGCCTGCCTTACAAGCAGGATGTCGGCGGTTCGAAACCGTCCGCGCCCACCGACCGCTAAGGTCGAGGTCACGGCAGGAATGACGGCCCTCCGGAAGATCATCCGGGGGGCCGTTGTCGTCGCCGGAATCCACATGGAATCCACAACGCCAGACGATCATGACTGTTCCGATCACCCGTTCGGGGGACTGGACTAGCTGACGGCGACACGTAAAGTAGCGCGGACGAGAGGGGCAGGCACGCCTCCCCGCGCGCGCCTGAGACGCGCTTCTCGAACTCCTGCGGGTGCCCGGCGGGGAGGCCGGCCCCGCGGGGAGGCCCCCGCCGGCTATATCGGTGGGGGCCTCTTGATGTCTCAACGTAGACGGCCCCGGAGGCTTTCACCTCCGGGGCGGGACGCCTTGACTGAGTCTTGGCGTCTAACGGTCGGATGGGGCGGAGACGCGTACGCCCGCCGGCCGCTCTCATCCGCACACCACCCGTGTCCGTGCAGGCGGGGTGGGGTCTTGCATGCCTCAGAGTGCATGATCAATAAAGGCATGGTGTCACCAGGCTGACACAAGATCGTCACGGCCACAGCGTGGGCGAGTGCCCGCAGACCAGCCCGATGATGAGACCGCCCGCGAGATGCTCCGCATCGGTCGGCGCATCCGCGAGGTCCGCGAGCACCAGAACCTGACCCAGGAGAAGGTCTACCTCGCGGTGCCGATGAACCGGTCGCACTACCAGCAGATCGAGTCGGGCCAAGCGAACCCGACCCTGCGGACCTTGGTTCGGATTGCCGACGCGATCGGTGTGCCCCTCGCCGACCTGGTGAGGTGAGCGGCCGCCCCGCCACGGGGACAGCGAAGGCGGCCGCTCTCATCCCGCTACCGGCATCGGCGCGAGCCAGCAGCGGGGGCATGGCGGGTCAGTGGGGGTGGCGGCGGATGTGGACGTTGCAGTCGGTCGCGCGCGCCCCGTCGCCACTGCGGCGAGCGTCGGAGCGCTGGCCGTCCCAGTAGCGACACCGCGCGCAGCCGGGTACCGGCTCCGGGTCGGGGAGCGGTACGCCCAGGAGCGGCGCGGCCTCCAGCGTCATCAGCGGCTCAGCCATAGCCCGCCACCCTCCCTGATGAGACGGTGCACCTCGACGGAGACAGGGCATTCGGGCCCCTTCCGGCAAAGCCCGCATGCGGGCGCGTGGTCGAACAGGGCTCGATACGCCCGCCGTGCCGTACAGCGCTTGCAGCCGCGGGGGAACCACGAGTAGGTGCCGCCCGGCCGGCGCTTCTTCCGTGGCCCGAGGTCGACCGCCGTGCCGGCCGTGAGCGCGATGCCGTCCCACACACACGTCGCCCCGCGCACCTGCGCCTGGGTGAGGCCGTCCAGGGCGGGCAGCGCCAAGGCGGCGAGCACTCGCTCCCGGACGGTTGCCGTAGGGCTGTCGTTCATACAGACGGGTTGCGTAAGCTCTGCCACGTCGCCGCTCCTCATGATCCTCGCGGTGGCCAGCCCCCGGACCCGGCCAGGTCGCGGGGGGCTTTTGTGACTTGGACCATACTCCTTGCATACCTTGCATGCACTGCATACGGCGCATCCACTTCTCGCGGAGAGCACGCTGTGCTCATAGCGTCACCTGCATGATCGACCCCACGTCCGAGGTGCCCCGCTGGCGGCAGGCGCACGCGATCCTCGCCGACCGCATCCGCGCCGGGGAGTACCCGCCCGGCGAGCGCGTGCCGTCCGTCGTCGCACTCTCGGAAGAGCTGGGCATCTCGATTCCGACCGCGCAGAAAGCGCTCCGGCAGCTGCGCGAGGACGGGCTGACGTACACCGTGCCCGGGTTCGGCTCGTACGCCGCCGACCAGCCGCCCACCGCCTGATCCCCGGGCACGACGAAGCGCCCCCTCCCACCCCGAAGGGCGAGAGGGGGCACTGCGCTGTCAGCGGGCGATGAGGGCGATCGCGCCGGTCGCTGCACCGGCGATACCGGCGAGGACACCGATGGTAGGGAGCGGCCAGCGCGCCCGCTCGAGGATGGTCACCCGCGGCTCGATGTCGCTGGACTTCGGCATGGCCTCCAGAGTGCGAAGCCGGGTCTCGTGATCGGCGACGTCCTTGCCGAGGTCGTTGAGGCCCTGCCCGATGCTGTCGAGTTTGGTCTCCACCCGGGTGACACCATCGCTCAACGCGCGCAGCTCCGAGTACATCTGGGCGCTGGGGATGTGCACGCCCGGGTCGGGGGTTGTCACCGCAGGCTCCCGCCACGCCGCTCCACCATGCGGTTGATCTCCGCTGCGAACTCGGCAGGGTCGCCGAACTGCAACTTCACCCGCAGGGGCACGGTGGCCGGCTGCTCGTACTGCGGCGGCCGCGCCCAGCCCAGCAGCAGCCCGGCCAGCGTCCGCAACGGCTCCCAGCCGAGCCGGTCCGCGGCCTCCTCGAGGACGCGCCACAGCGCGTAGTACCCGGCCGTCAGCGCGGCCGTGACGTACGTGGTGACCAGGCCGTCGTCGAGGTCTAGACCGACCTTCGCGGCCAGGCCCAGGAGGAGACCGGCGACGATCGGGACGACCGTCCGCATCAGGCTCGTGAACAGGTTCATGGGTCAGTCCTTCACTGTGAAGCCGTAGGCCTTGCCCAGGCGGGTGAGTGAGTCCTTGCCGAAGTAGCCGTCCGCGGGCTGGCCGGGCTGGCGGCCGCGGTAGCCGCACCGCTCCTGCCACTCCGACACGGCCGGCCGCGTCAGTGAGCCGAGAGAGCCGTCGACCCACCGCTTCGCGAGTAGGCCTGCCCGGTACAGCGCCTCCTCGACGACCAGGCCCTCCGCCTTGTACGTGGTGCCGCCCTGCGGGAGACCCGGGTCCCGGCGCTGCGCGGCCAGGATGTGCGCGAGGCTGACGACCGGCCGGGTCGGAGCGGCCGGTGCCGGTACGGGCTTCCGCGCCTTCGCCACGATCTCGGGGAACACCGTCTCCCGGAACTGCGCGATGCGGGCCGGGCCCGGGCACGCGGTCCCCGACGTCGACCAGGCCGCGTGCAGCGAGTGGTAGCCGAAGCCGCCGTCCGCCGCGGTCTGACAGATCCGCAGCGGGACGCCGTGCTCCTGGTGCGCCCACACGCCGAGGGCGATCAGCTCGGTGACCTGCTCGTCCGTCCAGGGGTCGGAGGCCTTCGTGTTGCTCGCCGTCTCGATGCTGATGGCGCCCGTCCCGTCCGGACGCCGGTTCGCGGAGGCGTTGGCGTCGGCCCGGGTCGTCGTCGACAGGTACTGCCCGATCGAGCCGTCGAAGTCCAGCCCGAAGTGGCTCTCCAACGAGGTCGAATTTTTCCAATAGGCGTACAGGCGGTGCTCGTCCCACGGCGCGACGATGCTGTGCATGATCAGCTGCGTCGGCCGGATGGCCGGCTGCTCGCTCGACTCCGGCTGAAGCTCCAGCCGGACCGCTCTCGGGTACCAGGCCATCAGCTGTTCGCCTCCCGCTCCTTGTTGGAGGCGGCGACGACCGCCCAGTTCTTCGACTCCCACAGGCTGTCGAGCGCCTTCGTCACCTCCGGGCCGGACAGGGTCTCGGCGAGCTCGTGCGCCAGGTCGTGGAACGGCCGGCTCACCTCTTGGAGCGCCGGGGGCAGGTGGTCGTAGCGGAAGTTCCGCAGCATCGCCGCAGTAGCGGGGTGGATCTGGGTGGCCATGAGCGCCTCCAGGGCATGAGAAACGCCCCGGCCGGACGGCTCGGGGCGTGTGGGCGGGGTGGGGTCAGCCGGTGGCGAAGCTGGTCCCGAACTTGACCGAGTTCGCGCCGATGCTGGACGTCGGGTACAGGGTCGTCAGCAGACACTGGCCGTCCGGCAGCATCCGGACCGAGCCCGCGGTGATCCCGCCCACCTCGTAAAGGGTGTAGGTCTCGGCGGTGGGGCGGCAGTCGGCCGGAAGGGTCATGCAGAGGGTGTCGGTGATGTTTCCGGTCGCACCCGCGGTGATCGTGGAGCCGGCGTACGTGAGCATCACCGCCCACTCGATCATCCCTGCGGCCTTGCGGGCGCTGAAGGCTGACACCGTGAATCCAACGGCGCCGGTCGGGGCCGTCGTCAGCGGCAAGGGCGTGAAGTCGTTCAGACGCTCCGCGGTGATGGTCATGCCGGGCTGCCACAGCGTCACAGCAGGCCCTCCTCTCTACAGGGCGACGACAGCCGGGAACGCGAGCCCCACAGCCGTCCCCGCCGGGTGCGGTTTGATCAGCCCGTTGACCGCACGGACCACAGTGAACCGCTGCGGGCTGGCCAGCCGGAAGTTGTCGTACCGGACGACCGGAGAGACGTTGGTGTTGCTCGTAGCGATGAGCGACCGAACCCCCATCTCGCCGGCCGCCGTCAGATCCCCGTCGGTGACAGCGACCTGCCAGCCGCCCGGGTCCGGGTCGGACGCCCGCCAGGCACGGGCCCGCAGGGTGGAGCCCTGACCCTGGAAACGGATCCGGTAGAACACGCCGGCCGCGTGCGTGAGCGACAGGGTGGCGGTGGCGAGCACGGTTTCCGTGCCGCCCACGCGCTTGCGCAGGGTCAGCACCAGGCCCTGGGCCGGCGTCGCTTCCAGCCTCGCCTGGTACAAGTTGTTGCCATCCGTCGCACGGGCCATCGGCCCACCGGACTGGTGACCGCCCGTCGACAGGGCGCTGGTGGCCATATCGGCCTGGAGGTCGAAGTCCGGGCCCGGCTGGGCCATGGTGCAGCGCCGGGAGACGTTGACGGTGGTCATGGCGTGGGCGCCGACGCCGGAGCCGACCGAGTAGTCCGTCGTGGAGCCGCCTGTGACCGCCCACGCCTGCCCGCTGGTTGCCGCGCCCCAGCCGCTCGCCACGGTCCGCCCGAAGGCGTCGCTCACGGCGTCGGCGATGCCGGTCACGGTCATCACCTCGCCCCCCGCCCGCACATCGAACGGAAACTCGGACGGGTACAAGGCCGACGTCACCCACTCGGGCCCGGCCGTGGTCTGCACCGAAAGCGTCGTATCGGCCGCAGCGACCGCCGCGACGAGCTGACTGCCACTGGTATCCGCCCGCCCCAGCACCGCATCACCCACGACGCCGGCCCGCCACGGCGAGCCCGGTGCGCAAACCAGATCCACCGTCCACGTCCGGACCCCGATCTCCTCGCTCAGGCCCTGCACGATCAGATCCACCGGGCCCGGCGGGAGCCAGTCCGGCAGGTCCGTGAGGCGAATCAGGTCGCCCTCGGCGAGCTCAAGAACCGTGGGGATCAGCTCCGGCGCCCGGTGTAGCCGGATCGACACCACCGGGTAGCGGGCCTCGTCCACGGTGCCGAGGTGGAGCAGCCAGTACGCCATCGGCTCCGTCTGGCTGTCGCTGTGGAGGTTCAGGGTGACGCTGTCGTCGTAGCGGCCCACGCCCAGCGGCGGGTCCGCGACCGACAGCGGCCCGGACGTCAACTCCGCCCGTCCTGAGCTTCCGCCTACGCGCTGGACGGTCCAGTCGTTGCGGAGCTGAGAGTCGTCATCGATCGGTTCCAGCTCGGCCAAGCCCCTCTGCCGATACGACAGCGTGAGCTTGGGCGTCTGGTTGTACAGCGACGACCGCGCCCGGTACTTCAGCCCCAGCCGCTCCCGGTCCTCCACCAGGAGGCCGCCGTCCGCCTGCTCGCACTGCTCCAGCTGCTCGAGCAGCGTCGCCGGACGCTGCGGCCCCATCCGCGCGGTCTCGGCCGGAGCCCCGGCCACCGCGATCGGTAGGCCCTCCTCGATGGAGAGGCGCCGCAGCCGCGCGGCCGCGGTCTCGCCCAGGTACCCGTCGTCCGCCCCGTCCATGATGCGGGTGTCCGTGGCCTGGAAGACGGCGAGGTGACCGATCGTGGTGCCGTCCATCCCGGCCCCGAAGGTGCTGGAGATACGGCGGACATTGCCGACCTGCCCCGCGAAGGACGTGGTGTGGAAGACACCGGTGCTCGAGACGTTCGTCCAGCTGAGGTCGACCTGGACGTTCCCGCCGTTCTGCCGGGCGAAGATCCTGACCCTGTTCTCGCTGCCGAAGAAATTCGGGGTCGTGCCCGCCGTGGAGTTGATGAAGAAGAGCTGTGTCCCCTCCGAGTTGAACGCCTTGACCTGCACGTTGCCCGTCTGGACCTGCACCGTCCACCGGACAGCCGTCCCCGTGGTGTGAACCTCAAAAAAGGTCGCCAAGGTCCCCGGCGCGACCGGGATCCTGTATACCATCTCGACCTGCCACGGGCCCGTGCCCACCGCCGGCGGCGGTACCTCAGCCGACAGCGTCGCCCCGGGCTCCACCACCGGCAGCGGCTCCGACCCCGCGAAGGAATCGTCGCTCGCCATGGCGAAGTTGGTGAGCCGGATCGGCGGCACGCCAGCGATCGGGCTGTACGCCTGAGTTGCCTCGGAGTCATCCTCCATCGGCCAGTACGCCAGCAGCGTCGGATCGGACGGGATACGCCGCCGCAAGGTGCTCTGCAGTACCTTGCGGCCCTGGTTGAGACGGCGCAGGACCCCGGCCGCCTCGCCCTCCACAGTGATCAGCTGACCAGCCCGGTCCCAACGCGCCGGCCAGTCCGAGTACTCGCCCGAGAACAAGATCCTGCGGTTGCTGATCTGCGCCCCGTTGACCAGCGTCCACGTCACCCCAGCACCGTCCACGAAGGACGGCGCGCCGACCGCCTGCGCGGTGAAGTCCACGCTCGCGACGGCCGTCCCACCGATGCCAGACCTGAGCTGAAAGGCATGGATGCTGCCGTCCGGGGGCTCGAGACCGAGGGTGCCCACATCACCCACATGCAGCGGCGCCGACGAGGCGTAGGTGGGCGCGGTGCCGCCGCTCCCCCCGGACGCAAGGCCGAGCTGGGTCCACGGGCCCGCGATCGACGGGGCCGTGTAGTGGGTGTACACACCGGTCGACGCACTCCATGTCGCCCGCAGAGCGATCCGCCCGGACGCGGTAAAGGGGATCGGGCTGGTGGAGCCGTACTGCTGGAAAGTGACGCCGTCCGTACTCCGGCGCACAAGCAGCTCGCCCGACGGCCCGATCAGCATCAGCCATGACCGCTGATCCCCCGTGAGCGAGTACTTGCCGCACAGCTCGACGATCTGCCCGAGGCGCTGCCGCAGTGCGACCTCGATACGGATGTCGATGCTGCCCGCGATGCGCAGCGCCGCGGCGTCCGGGGTGGCGGCTCGGGCCTGCCGCTGCTCCTCGGGAAGCAGCATCCGCGGAGCGCCTGCAGCCACCGACACCCGCATCGGCGTGTTCTTGTTCAGCAACCCGAAGAGTGGGCTCCTCGGGTTGCGCCAGGAGAACAGCCCATCCGGGCTTCGCAGGGTGAGGGTGCAGGACGCCGGGTCGACGCCCTGCACCTCGCCCGTACGGCCGCGGGTGTGGGTGATGATGTCCCGCAGCTGGGCGTACTCGGTGACGTCAACCCATGTGCCGCCGATCTGGAATTCGACTTGGGTGCCGAGCGGGTCCTCGGGGAACGCCATCAGCCCGACCTCCGTCCTGAGAACACCAAGCCGACGTCGCCGCCGCCCTTCTTCTGCACGCCGCGGCGGACGCCTTCCACGAGGAAGTTGTCGATGCCGCGGCCGGAGGAGCGAATCTCGATCACCGTGCGGTCCGCAGCAGCCGCGCGGGCGCGCCTGCTCGCCATGTCCCACGAGCCCGGCGCCGGCGTCTCCACCAAGCTGGCCATCGTGGAGTTGACCGCGGACCGCTGACCCTCCACGCCTCGGATGAGACCTTGCGCGGTGTACTGGCCGATCACCGCCATCACCCGGCTCGGGCTCTTGATGCCGAGGGCCTTCCGCATCGCCGAGGCCAAGCCCTTCGCCATCCGGAGCATGGTGTTCTCGATGGTCTTCTGCTCCTTCCGAAGCCCCTTCACCAGGCCCTGAGCGGCCGCGATCCCGGCCTGGTACATGGCGTTGCCCGCCGTCGTCCCGGCCTGCCCGGCCGCGCCCACCAGGAGCTTCTGCTGCGCGTTGATCTGCTTCACCTGGGACGCGTTGGCGTTCGCCAAGGCGGCAGCCGAGGAGGCGCCGCCCGTGACACCGGCCTGCGCGATCTGCGCGATCAGGTCCGACCTCACGCCCTTCTTCTTCAGCGCCGCAAGGTGCTTCTGGAAGGTCTGGGCGGCGGCCGTGTCCTGACGCAGCCCGGCGAGGATCGTCTCGGCGGTCTGCGGCCATCCGCCGGTGTCCTGCTTGGTGATGTCCGCGTCGCCGAGGATGCCGCCCTTCACGTCCGCCGCGAGCTTCGTCCGCGCCTTGCGTAGGTCCTCCATCTTCTTGGTGGCCGTCTTGAGCTTGGCCGCGACCTTCGCCTCCCGCGATGCGAGCCAGTCCAGCCAGCCCGCATCGCGGTTGATCTTCTTGAGGGCGGCAGTACGGCGCTTGCCGGTCAGGCTGTCGCGCACGATGTCGACGAGCTTGTACGACGCGGCCCGGACCTGCTTCGAGCTGCCGGTGAGGCCGTCGATCAAGCCGCGGGCGATCCATCTGCCTTGGGCCGTGGTGACCTTCGAGGGGCTGGCGATGCCGAGGGCTTTCGCGATCGGGCCGGGGATGACGTCCTTCGCCCAGCCGATGATCTTGTCTCGGATCCAGCCGCCCATGCCCGAGATGCCCGACCATAGGCCCTGGACGACGTTCTTCCCCTTCTGGGTGAGCAGCCCGGACAGAGAGCCGATCCCCGCCGAGATCCTCGACGGCAGACCCGCCACCCACGTCACCAGACCGAGGGCCCGCCGTACGGAGGCGTCCCGGAACGACGTCCAGGCCGCGGACGCCCGCGCGGTGACCGACGCGGCCAGCCCGGAGAGCGCACTGCTCGCCCGCCCCGGGAGCCCCTGCACCCACGTGATGAACGAGTTGCCCGTACGGCTCACAGGGCCGCTGATGTACTTCGACCACAGACCGGAGAACCAGCCCCCGATCGAGGTACCGAGGCTTCCCAGCCCTGACCCGGCCGCCGTCACCAGCTCCCAGACGAACCCGCCCATCAGCGTGATCGCCGTCGCGCTGAGCCCCACAGCAACGAGCGCCGGCAGGGCCGCCAGAGCCATCAGAATGGCGCCCGCGATCGCGGCGATCTTCAGGACCTGCATGGGGTTGGCCATCACCCACTCGGCGACCGCCTGGCCCGCCCCCATCAGCCCTTCGATCATGCGCGGGGCGAGTTCCTTGACCTTCTCGAACAGCTTCTGCCCGAGCAACGGCACGAACGCCACGATCCGTTCGGCGCCCTGCGCGCCGCCCTTGCCCGCGTCGTCCCAGATACCGCCCAGCGCCGCCTTGGCGGTTTCGAGGCCCGGGATCACGCTGCCACCGAGGAAGTCGACGACGCCCTGCTGCAGCCCGCGCTTGAACGCTTCGACCTTCGTGCCGGTGTTGTCCCGCAGGCTGTTGCCCATCTCGTCCGCGGCGCCCTTGGTGTTGCCCATCGCCTTCTGGGCCTCGTGCAGATTGAGCTTGAAGAAGGCGGCACCCAGGTCCTCACCCGGGCCGCCGAAGAGTTCCTGAATCGCGACCTTTGCGACATCGGATTCCGGGCCCAGTTCCACGATCGCGTCGTGGATTTTGGCCATGGCCTCTTCGCCGCGCTTACCGCCAGCCGACAGGTCCGCGATCATTTCGTCGGCGTTCAGGCCGACGGACTGCAGCGCCTCCACCTGCGCCTTGCCACCCGACGTGACTCGGAGCTCCAGCTCCTTGAAAGCATCCGCGATCTTGTCGGTGTCCTTCCAGCCCGCCTGGATCGCCTGCCGCATCAGACCGAATGCAGTGCGCCCGGAGAGGCCCGACTTCTGGAATTGCACGCCGTACTCGGTGATGGTCTCCAGCAGGTCTTCACCTGCCGGGCCCATGCCGGTCATACCCTTCGTGATCATGTCGAAGGCCTCGGTCGAGTTCTTCGCCAGACCGGTCTTCACCGCGATCCCGGCCGCCTGCGCGGCCATCCCGACGTCGACTTCCATGGTGTTCGCGAGGTCGGCGGCGTGCGTCGCGATGGACTTGATCTGCGCGTTGGTGGCGTCCGGTGGGATCAGTCCCGACCCGGCGACGGCCTTCATCGTGTCCGCGCCGTCCTGGAACGTGTCCACCACGGCGCTCGTGTACAGCTGACCGGCGATCTTCCCGTACCGCTGCGCCACCGGCCCGGTCAGCCCCAGCTGCGCACCCAGCCGACCTGTGATCCGGGACTGGTCCATCGCGTCGGAGAAGGCGGTCATCAGCAACATGCCTGCAGCCGCGCCCGCCGCCATGGCAGCGCCGCCCGCCACCTGCTTCAGCCGTTCCATCCGGGTGCCGGCCTGGTCGACCGCCCGGTCCGCACCCTCAGCGGTGCCGTCGGCGAGGCCGTCACCGAGCGCCTGGCCCGCCTGCTGGCCACCACGACGCGCCGCGCCCTCGGCTTCCGCCGCCGCCGCGGTCACCGCGTCGACCAACTCGCCGCGCATGGTGCGCCACTGGCCGTCAGCGCCGCGCACCAGGCCCTGCCCGAGCTGGCGGCCCGCGTCCTCGCCCGCGTCCTCGGCGCCCTCGGAGACTGCCTCCCCGGCCGCCTGGCCCGCCCGGACGAACTGACCGCGGCTGTTTCGCAGCCGCCCGTCCGCGCCGCGCACGATGCCCTCGCCCAGCGCCTCGCCTGCCTGCTGGCCCGCGTCCCCGGCGTCGTCGCCCACCTGCTGACCGGTCTGCCGCATGGCGTTCTCGACACGGCGCAGGGCAGGCTCGACAGCACGGTCGTCCACGGACAGGACGGCGTTGAGCTCGCCGACGGTGAGGGCCACGACGACTCACCTCCTTCGGGGTTTGCGGTTCTTGGGGTCCTCAGGAGGTGGTGCGAAGTGCCTGTACAGGCGGGATTCGCAGCTGAGCAGGCCGAGAATGCGGACCTGGAGCCACCGCCAGGTCCGCTCACGGAGGACGCCGGATGAGGCGTCGATGCCGTACTCGGAGTGGAGGTCGGCTTCGATCAGCGACCACTGCTCCAGCAGCCGATCCCAGGTCAGGTTTGAGAGCGACCCTGACCGCGCCCGCGACGGCGTCGGGAGCCCGCCTTCGTACCACTCGAAGAGCTGGGTGACCGGGTCGTACTCGCCCCGGCCGACCCCGAGGTGGCGTGCTTCGCCTGCGCTCGCCGGGCCTCCCGATTCGGCGCTTTTCCCCCCGGCTGCTGGCCTGTCTTCCAGAACTCCTCAGCCGTCTCCTTGTCGGAGATCACCCAGAACATGCTGGTCAAGGCCACGTGTTTGAAGCGGGACCAGCCCACGCCGTCCGCCAGCATCTCGTCGTACGCCGCCCCGAGGCACATGCGGTACAGGTCCCGCTCCTCCTCGTCGTCCAGGACCTCGACGGTCGGGCGCTTCTCCCCGGCGGCGAGGCGGGCCGCCAGGGTGGTGATCCGCTCGATGCGGATGCCGTCCTCCGCGGACGGGTCCTCGATCCGGTACACCCGGAGCTCCCCGTCCTTCCCCTTCACGGGGAGTTCGAGGAAGTCGTCGAGGAACTGGTCGAGGGCCTCGAAGGGCTCGCCCGCCATCACGGCGCCAGCGGGTTCGTGATCGGCGTGAGCGGACCGTCACCGGTGAAGGTGATCTCCGTCTGGCCGAGCGCCGTGTACTCGCCGCCCGCCGGCTGCCAGTTCGGGATCGCCTTGCCCATGTAGGCCTCGGGCATCCCGTTCCGGTTCATGTACCTCAAGTGGATCTTGTTCGCGTCGCCGTACTCGAAGTGCGCGAGCCGGATCGCCTCGTGTACCGGCGAGTAAACCTTGACCGCCTTGTTGGCCTTCCGGCGGATCGTGACGGACAACTCCCAGCTCTGGCCCGTCTTCTCGTTCCCGGCCCAGCCGTCGCCGTCGTAGTCGCTCGAGTCTTCGATGTTCGGCTCGCTGGCGGGCTGGAACTCGCGGACGCCGGGGCAGAGCTGCCAGTCCGGGGCCTCCTCGGTACCCATGTTGATCTCGAGCCGCCACTCACGAGCAAGCTCGTTCCCCTCGGTGGGAGTGGACATCAGGTCCTCCTCAGTCGTTCAGGTTGGAGCCGGACCGGACCGTCCGGACGTAGTAGTTCGCGACCAGTTCCATGCGGCCGCGGGAGTCCTGGCCGATCCAGGCCTGCGAGTTGCGCCAGGAGATCTCCACCCACACACCCCGGACGTCCCAGGAGCAGCGGTTGTGGAGCACGGTGAAGACGTTGTTGGCGAGCTGGACGACGTCGAGCGCGTTGGTGCCCGCCCGCATGCGCGCCTGAATGCCGGTCACGGAGTCCGTGGAGTCGTCGTCCGCGACCGGGTACGGGGTCAGCCCGAGCACCCGGTCCGGACTGTCCGGCACCCGTCCGAGGACGATCCCCACCCCGTCCGCCGGCAGGGCCCCGGACGGGTCGTACGTGCCGACGCCCTCCGCGGCGAGCAGCTCGGCGACACCGACCAGGAGGTCGACATCGTGCGTGCCGCC
This sequence comes from Streptomyces sp. NBRC 110035, assembly GCF_000829695.1. Lineage (GTDB taxonomy): Bacteria > Actinomycetota > Actinomycetes > Streptomycetales > Streptomycetaceae > Streptomyces. The sequence goes on from NZ_BBNN01000025.1 coordinate 120,212, forward strand.
GCTCACCGCAGGGCCCGCCTGATCTGGGCGGCGATGATCGCGTCGACCTGCGCGCGCTCCTCGTTAAGGCTGTTCTCCAAGAACTTCGCCTGGCGGCCGGGCGCGTGCCGGTAGTCCAGGCGCTCATGCTGAGGCACGGCATACGGCGTGTCGTAGCTGACCATCGCGGTCAGGGTGGCCTCGTCCACGCTCGCCATGCCGGACCGTTGGAGCGCGGCCTCGTCGAGCGGAACACGGTCGTCGCTCACGCCGAGGACGTGCTCAGCGCCGAGGAGCAGGCCTCGGGCCGCAGCGGCCCGCAGCTCGCGTGCTACCGGGGCCCCGTTGAACCGCACCCGCACCTGAGCCATGGCCGATCACCTCATTCGAGCTGGATTTCCAGGTGGTTGGGGGTGCCGAGCCGCTTGCCGTCGCGGCGTTTGGCCTGGATGACCGTCGTGGTCCGGCCGCCGGGGAGCGTGACCCGGGACAGCGGCGGGGCTGTCGTGGCCAGGTCGGCGTACGCGGTCGACGTCGACGTGACCTGCTCTCCGCCCGGCGTCCGGACGGCCCGCGTCTGCTCATCGAGGAGGCAGGGCACCGGGGTGGCCGTCCCGTAGAGGGGGCCGGTGCTGGACTCGCCGGCGTACGGCTCCACCGTGATCTCGTGGATCAGGTATCGGCGGGGGATGCGGGCCATCAGGAGCCGCCCGAGGAGGCGAGCCAGCGCAGCTTGTCCGCAGGGACGTTCTGGATCGCGCGGACGAGCTTCGGTGCGTAGTAGTCCGGGCTGGACCGGTTGTCGCCAGCGCCGAACTGCAGGTTGACGCTGCCGATGGTGACGCCCTGGAGCGGGCCCGCGATGTCCGTCTCCTCGCCGACCTCACCCCAGAACTCGACCTGCGCGCACACCGCTTCGGCGAACGCGGCCTGGACGACCGGGTCGGTCGGCATGCCGTCCGTGTCGGTGTCGTAGAGCGCCGCCTTCAGGAAGTCGCTGTCCAGCAGCTCCGTCGCGCGCTCCAGCAGCTTCACCGAGTCCAGCGGCGGCGCCGCATGCAGGAACACGGCGAGCTCGGTGGTCGTCGCGTATGAGCGGACATCCGCCATCGTCGCGGGCGCTGGCGCGACGGCGACCGTCTCGGTCTCTACCGACGCGCCCGTGCCCACCACCGTCCACCGCAGCAGCCAGATCCCGGCCAGCGTGTAGACGACCGGAGCCGTCCACACCGCCCCGCCCTCGGTGGCCGTCACCACCGGTGTGTCCGTCGTGCCGTCCGGCCGGGTCACCAGCAGGACCGCTGTCGTCGTCTCGTCGGCCGGCTCGATCGCCAGCCGTGCGGTGACGAGGTCCCCTACGTCGGGCACGGTCAGCCTCCTCCGGTCGATGAGGCCGCCAGGTGGGGCCCGCTGCTGCTGGTGGTCAGGGTCGGGCCGCTCGTGCTCGGGGTGAGCACCGGCCCGCTGGTGGTGGCGTCCAGGCGGTCAGCCGGACGCTGCCGGCGACCGACGAGCGGCCGGGCCTCGTCCCGTTCGGCCGCCCAGGTGAGCCGGACTGCCGGACCGACCAGGGCCCGGGCGGTCTCCCCGGCCCAGCCGAGCCTGCTGGCCTTCGTCCCGGCGAGCGGCCGGGCTGTCTCCACCCCGGCGGCCAGGGCCAGAGGCCGGACCTTCCGCTGGCCAAGCACCCGGGCTTCGGCGCGGTCGGCCGCGCGCCCCAGCTGGAGCAGAGCCTGCGTGCCGAGGTGCAGCGTTTCGGTCAACTCCACGGCTGCGCCCAGGCTGAAGCGCTTCCCGGTGCCAAGTGGCCGCGCGGTACTGGCCTCCTCTACGGCGGCGAGCGCCCTGGGAATGAGGAGACGCTGTGCCGTGGTGGACTCGGCAGCCGGGGTGAGCGGTGCCCGCTTCCTGCCAGCGAGCGGCCGGGCGGTCCCGGTCTCACCCGCGGTGCCGGGCCGTTGTGTCTTGCGGCCCGTGACCGACTGCGCAGCCTCGCTCTCCACCGCCGCGGCGAGCGTCTGCGTCTTGCGGCCGGTCACGGGCCGGGCCGTGCCGGTCTCCCGCGCCCGGTCGAGCGCGGTGACCGACCCGGCGGCCAGAGTGGACGCATCCGACGTCTCGGTGGCGGTGGGCAGCGCCCGGGCGCCCGCCCGGCCGAAGAGGAGAGCCGTGCTCGTCTCCTCGGCCGGGTCGAGCGCCTGGTAGAGGCCGCCGGTCAGCGGCCCCGCAGCGGACGTGTCGGCCGCCCAGCCGAGCGTCCGCCGCTTGGCCCGGCCGAGTGGCCGAGCCTCACCCACCTCACCCGCCGTGCTCTGCACGGTGGCTTTCGCTCGCCCGAGGTTCCGGGCGGTGTTGGTCTCGTCGGCCGGGAGCAGGCCGGCCACGATGTCGAGTGGCCGCGCGACCTCCATCTCGACGGCCGTGCCGAGCTGCTGCCGCTTGGCCCCGGCGAGCGGCCGGACCGTGCTGGCCTCCGCACTGATTCGCAGCCGTACCGACGGCAGCAGACCCACCGCCGAAGACGCCTCGACAGCCAGGCCCAGGCCGAGCCGCTTCGCCGCGCCGACGGGCCGCGCCGTCTCCAGCCCGGCCGCGGTACCGAGCGGCGCTGCGGCCCGTGTGCCGATCGGCTGCGCGGTGTCCGTCTCCTGCCCGGCGACGATCGCGGCCCGCTTGCGGCGGCCCACGGCCAGGGCCGTGCCGGTCTCGACCGGGGGCCCGAGCGGGTGCCGCTTCGCACCGGCGAGGGGTCGGCCGCTGCTGGTCTCTGCGGCCACCGGCAGTGCCCGGGCCCGTACGCGGCCGGGAGCCCGCGCGGCCGCAGTCTCACCCGCGGTACCGAGCAGCAGCGCCCGCCGGCCGGTCAAGGCCTGCGCGGTGGCAGCCTCCACGGCGGTACCGAGCGCCAGCACCTTCCGGCCGGCCAGCGCCTGAGCGCTACCGGTCTCGGCGGCCGGGACGAGCGCCTCCTCCTGGCCGCCACCGCCGCCCGGGGTGACGTTGAAGGAGTCGTACTCGGCGTAGTTGTCGTCCCCGTCGGACCGGTGGGCGATCAGCTGCACCTGGAGGTCGACGTCAGCTACCCAGGCCGGTGAGTCCGCCGTGCGCTGCACCGTCCAGGTGAGGCCGTCGGGCGACGTCTCCCAGTAGAGGCTGCCTGCCTCCTCCCGAATGCGCAGCCAGGCGTGGGCGACCGGGTCGTACGGGATCGCGGCGTAGCCGGGGTCGGTGTAGCCGACGCGGACGGCCATCGCCAGCGCGTCAGCGACCGCGTTGTACTCGATGGTCACGTCGGTGCCAGGCGTAGCGGTTGTGATCAGGACCTGAGACCAGGCCTCGGTCGTGGCGCTGGCAAGGGCCGCGGGGATCATATGGAGGGCGATCTGAGTCCCGGCCAGCCTGTAGGCCGGCGCACTCGCGTAGGCGCTGTAGAAGGCGTTGCAGGGGACGCGGGCCTTCCCGCCCACCTCTGTGACGTCGCCGTAGCTGTCCGGCCACTTGGCGGGGTCCACCATGCCGTCGCCGAAGTCGTCGACGAGCGTGCCGAACGGTGTCCCGGGCAGGACAGGGGCGATCGGCTGTGCGGCGGTCGTCTCGACTGCGGTGCCGAGCGGCATCGTCTTGGCGCGGCTGAGGGGCTGCGCTGTGTCCGTCTCGGAGGCTGTGCCCAGTGCCTGCGCGGTCGCGGGCACGTACTCCACCAGCGCCCACAGGGTGCCCACCCTGCGCACGGTCGTCTGGGAGACGTTGCCGCGGTAGCCGATCTGCAGACTCTCCAGCGCGGCTGGCGTCCAGGCCGTCCCGGTCTGGGGGTTGGCGTATGCGGTCAGGAAGTAGGGGCGCGGGCTGACACCTGAGTGCACCGCCCACATCGTGGACGCGACCGACACCGACCCGGACTCGATGACCGTGCCACCGCTCTGACCCTTCAGCCGGTAGACGATGCTCGCCGCGGTGGCCGCGTTCGACGCGACCCGGCCGCCGACCTGCACCAGCGTGACCGCGTCACCCGAGCCGATCCCGGCCGCCGCCGGGCTCTCGACGTTGAAGTCGTCGATGGTGGTCGTACTGGCCACGGCGGTCTGGTTGTAGGAGACCGCATCGTTCGGCGGCCGCTCCGCCACCCGGGTCCAGTTGCCCGCCGCGCCGGCCGTACCGCCGACCGCGGTCTCCCACAGGTTGTTGTCCCCGGCCGCGTCGGGCCGTAGGTGCACCACCGAGCCGGGCCCGGGCAAGCCGTTCTGGGCCGTGCCGGTGGTGTCGTTGATGGCGACGTCGTCGATGTAGATGTCGGTCGTGGTGGCGAGCTGCACGCCCATGCGTACGCGGCTGAACCCGTTGATGTTGGAGCACAGCGTGTCGGCGAACAGAGTGCCGTTCAGGTAACCCTTGAAGGCCGCTGTCCCGGGGGTGAGGGCCCCGGCGAAATCCGCATAGTCCAGCTCGACCCGATACCAGCGGCCCAGGGTGAGCACCGGGGAGGTGCCCGCGAGGGTGGTCTCAACCAGGCCGTCCCGCAGCACGAGCGTCCCGTCAGGCTGGAGTCGCAGCAGCCCCGGGAAGTAGCCGCCCTGCCCGATGCCGTAGATGTTGGTATTGCTGGTCGGGTAGGCGTCCACCCGCAGGTACAGGCGGTGCATGGTCCGCATGACCACGCCCGTGGTGAGCTGATGCTCAACGAACGCCGTCGCGGCGGTGGGGTTGCAGCGCAGGGAGGCCGTGCCCGCGCGGCGCACGGTGGTGGAGATGGACGGCGCACCGGTGACGATCGGGCCCGAGTTGACGCCGGTCTCGGCGCTCGTGCTCTGGAGCTCGAAGCCGCACGTCCACAACCGCGCCATCGTCCACCCCCGTGTGTCAGGCCGTCGAGCTGGAGCGCGCGAAGTCCGAGATGGTCAGCGTGAAGTCGCTGCCGTCCGGGCTCATCGTCACGTCGTGCTTCGTCAGCGGGATCACGGCCGCGTCGCTCGGCGCCGTCGTGTCAGGCACGTAGCCGATGACCACCGCGCCGATCGCGTTGCCGGTGGCGGCGGTCCAGGTGACGTCGGCCGCGTCCAGGTTCACGCGGTCGTTGGCGTCGTCGACCGTCGCCGTGACGCCCGTGAGCGTCTTGCGGCCCATGGTCGTCTGCTCGTTGGACGCCCCCGCGAGGAGCGACCCGAGGTCGTCGTAGTCCCGCATCGTGGCGTCGTCCACAAGGCCGGCGGCCTCCAGCGGCACCATGACCAGAGCGTCGTTCGTAGCGGGCAGCGAGGCGTAGTGCGCCAGCCTGCCCAGGGCGGTGTTGAAGACCAGGTTGGCCATCGTGAGTCCTCCAGGGCATGCGGAAGGGGGCCCACGCAGGGCCCCCTCACCGCAGGTTGGTCGGCTACGTGCTCGAGCCGATGATGTGGATGTCGTACGTCACGCTTGTGCCCGCACCCGAGTTGGCGACCTTCAGCAGGTCGCCCGTCGACGCGGTCACTGCGTACCCGATCGCGTCCGCCGCCCCCGTACCGACCGCGAGGAACGCGCCCGGCCTCAGCGTCAGCGTGTGCGTCGCCCCGAGCAGCGTCGCCCACGGGGTCGCTGCTGCGGCCCCGACGACGACGTTGTTGGAGTTCCCGGCCGCCGCCGCAATCACCAGGCCCTTGACCCGGGCGAACGTGATCGTGGCACCGAACGCATCGAGCAGCACCCCGGCCAGGTCGAGGTCCTCGGACGCCGACGCGGCCAGCGTCCGCCGGTCGCTGAAGATCCTGTCAGCCTTGCCCGCGCCCGTACCCGAAGCCAGCGACATCGACCGAGAGAGGGACTGCGCCGCCTTGCCCGTGCCGAGGTCGAGAGCCGAGGTCAGTTCACCGAACGCGCTGACCGCCAGCATCGCTCCTGAGAGAGGCATGTCCGATCCCCTCTCAGGTCGCGATGACGAGCGGCACAGCCCGCTTGAACGCGGGCGTGGCGATCGTCGCCGGGGCCGTGGCGGTAATGCTGGAGCCGGACGTCTGCGCGAGGTTGCCCTCGCCCGTCAGGACCGGCTTCGCGCCGACCGTACCGACCAGCGTCGGCACCGTGGATGCGGCCACCGCGAGCGCCGCGTAGTAGATCCCCGACTTGGTGATCCGCACCGGCGACGCCAGCGCGAAGACCTTCGCCGTGTCGGCCGCCCACGCCTCCGACGTCTTGTCCGCGGACTGCGCCAGCAGCGCGCCCGCGCCCGAGTACAGAGCGGCGATCTGGTTCGTCAGCGTGCCGCCAGCGGTGGCCCCGCTGATGAAGGTCAGGTTGCTGATGGTGTCGCCGTCCTGGAGGTACAGGGCGACGGAGCACAGCACGCCGGAGGCGGCCGCGGCGACGTCGTCCAGACCCACGCGCGGCAGGTTCGCCCGGTGGAAGACGACTTCCGGGTCCGGGCGGCCGGCACTGTTCAGCCAGGCCAGATCGTTGCGGGGATTCCCCTTGAATGCACCGAGGAGCGTCACTGCCCGGCACCTCCCGTCTGGTTGTCCCCGGCCGGAGCCGCGGGTGTCTTCGCAGCGAGGATCTCCTCGCGCTTGCTGGTGATGCCGACGCGCGGCTTCTTCGTGGCGGCCTCGACGTCCAGGACGCGGGCCGCCTCGTCGAGGTCGGCCTTGTCCAGGTAGGTCAGGACGTCCTCGACACCGTGCTTGGCCGGGTCGAAGGGGCCGTCGTTGACCGGCGTGCGCTGCGGCGGGGTGCCGGTCGCCAGCTCCTGGACGGCCTCCTCCTCGGTCTTCTCGTCGGTCGGGGCGACGCCGTAGCCGTGCCGCCGGAAGTACTCCAGCGCGGCACGGCCCTCCTTCGAGCTGTCGTCGGTGTAGCCGGTGCCCTTGTGGAAGTGCACGCCTACGGACTCACCCGTGAAGGAGCGCACCGGAGCCTCGATCTTGTACTTGGTCGCCACGCTGATCACCTGACCTTGACGTTGCGGATGACGCCGCAGCTCTTGGTGTTGCGGAGGACCGCGGCGACCGGGCCCATCTCGACCTCGCCGGACTTGACCGCGCCGGGCTGGGTGAAGTCGGGCAGGAACGTCTCGAGCAGCGGGGTGCCGGCCATCGCGGCGCCGTGGAAGGCGTCCAGACCCAGCGACACGGCGTAGATGTCGGTGAGGCCCGTGATGGTGCCGCCTCCGCCTACGCCGTCGGTGTCCGCCGACCGGATCGGGACGATCGGGCCGGCCACGTCGTCCCGGTCGCCCAGGTCGATCAGGACCCACTTGCCGTACCGCTCGATCTCCTCGCCGAAGCTGTCCCGCTCGGAGGTGAACTGGTTCGCGCGGCGAGCCAGGGACTTCAGCCGGGAGATCGACTTCGTGTTGCCGAGGATCGCCTTGACGCCGGCCGGGACCGAGCCGTCCGCGTTGGTGTCGCCGGAGCCCGTCTGCGAGCCGACGATGCGCGACAGGAAGTCGTCGAAGACCTCGAAGGCGGTCATCGCCTTGGCCTCGGTGTCGATGGTCGCCGGGGACCAGTCGAGGTAACCGGTGGCCACGCCCTCGGTGAGGGGCAGGTACTCGGTGCTCTGACCGACGAGGGCCTTGTCGAGGCCGTCGAAGCCCGCGTCGTCGACGGCGGTGTCACCGAGGATCAGCTCCTGCTGGAACCGGGTGCGCACCGAGGTGAGCTTCTGGCTCATCTGGAACATGATCTCGTTGGTCGCCGCCGGACCGAGCCGCGCCAGCTTGCGGTCCACGGTGAAGCTGCCGCCCAGCGGGTGGAGCTCCACGGTCTTCCGCTCCCGGGACGCCTGAGAGGGCACGTACTCCTCGTTGAAGCGCCGGAACGAGGCCTTTGACGGGGCGAGGAGCCGGGTGTAGCCGTAGGTGAGGGAGCCGCCGCCCGTGCCCGGGGTGACGGTGTCGTCCCAGACGAAGTTGTTCAGCAGCCACGAGTTGCGGCGGAGGTTGTCGATGACGGCGTAGTCGATGTCCGCCGCCGTGTTGAGCTGCGCCTGAGCGAGCGTCACGGGCATGGGTTACTCCCTGGTGGTCAGGTCTGGTAGTGGTTCGCGATCGCCCCGGAGAGCGATCCGTTGCGCTTCGCGGCGCGCTCGCCGGTCCCGCCGGAGAGGTCGGCGCCGGACCGGCCGGCACCCTGCGCGGCGTACTCGGGGTGCGCCTCCAGTTCGGCCTTGATGGCGTCGTCGAGGTTCGCGCCGAACGTCTTCGCCGACGGGTCGAGGTCCTTGATCCGGTCGCGGAAGCTGAGCGAGTTGAGGAGTGAGCCGGGCTTCGCGCTGTGCTTGTCGGCTCGGTCGCGGACCGCGTCCTTGACCGCCAGCTCTCGGATCTGGGCGTCGCGCTTCTCGATCTCGGCTGCCGCCTCCTGAGCGGCGGCCGTGCGGCCTGCCTTCTCCGCCGCGGCGACAGCCTTTTCCTGCTCGCTCATGTTCGCGGCCTTGAGCTTTTCCAGCTCTTCGGCCGCCTTGGCGTTGGCCTTGGCGCGCTTCTCCCAGTCGCGAGCGTGCGACTTCCAGTCGGTGCTGTCGCCCGCACCGGATCCGGACTGTCCGGACTCCTTCCCGGACTGCTGTCCGCCCTGGCCAGCCGTGCTGCTGCCGCCCTCGGAGCTGTCCTGTCCGCTCTGCCCGGACTCGCCACCCTCACCGGCCCCGGGCTGTCCGCCGGACGCGGATCCGCCGCCGTCCCCTTCGCCGCCATCCGCGTAGAGGACCGGCGAGAAAGGGGCGTGGCCGTAGGGGTGTGCCCAACCGGTTCCGGCGAGGCGGGGAAGCGTCTTCTTGGGCATGGTGTTCTTCTCCCGTTTCGGGTTGCCCGGCCTGCCGTGCGGCGGCCGGAAGTCTGTATCCGCTGCGGCGGTGAACGAGGGGCGATACCTTCGCGGGATGGCCAGCCACAGAGAGCGCGCCCCGGGCGCCTGCCGCCGTTGCAAGGGACCGATGGTCCGTGACGTCACCGAGATACCGGTCTGGGGAGCGTCGATCCCCCCGAGAAAGAGCGACCCGTTCTGTCCGTCGTGCACCGTGTCCCAGCTGCAGGACTGGGACCGAGAGCACAGTCAGGCGCCTGAGTAGTAGTCAGCGGGCGCCCGTGAGCTGTTCGCGGTGGCTCTTGCGGGGCAGTCCGGTCTCCGCGACCAGCTCACGGATCCGCCCCTGGTAGGCGCGCACCTTCGCGTTCGCCGCTTTCCGCTGGTCGTCGTCGATCGCGGCCGCTGCCCGTCGCTTCCACGCCCGCACCTGCCGCTCGAGGTAGCGCTGTTGCTGCGACTGCTCGTACGTCGCCCGCGTCCTGTCCTTCTTCGGACCAGCGGGCCGGGTCAGCCCCGGCAGGTAGATCGACACCGAGTGGCGGCAGTTCGGGTGCATCAGCCCTGCGGCGCGCGCCTCCGGCAGCGACCCGGCCACCTTCACGGTGACCATGCGCTCGTCCTCGGTGGCGTGCTCGACCTCGACGGTGCCCTCGCCGGACGCCCCGTCACGCCGCAGGACCTTGCCCTCCCAGCGCTTGCACCGATCGCACTCCTCCGGGGCGTCCGACACGACCACCAGCTCAATCCCCGCAGCAGCCAGCCGGTCCGTGTGCGCCTCCACCGCCGCGCGCCCGACGGCGGACCGGGTGGCCATCTCCACGTACGACGCCATGTTCCAAGAGCGTCCGGCCCGGTCCACGAACCCCGTGACGCCCTTGTCGGCGAACTGCTGGAGTGCCCGGCCCGCAGCCTGCCGGCGGGTCTGCGCCCCGAGCAACGGTGCGGACGATGCTTCGGCGATCACCTGCCGGTACACGTCCATTCCGGCCCGGAGGATCCGCAGATGAACTGGGCCGGTCTCCCGTACCAGCGCCGCAGCGAGCCGATCCACGGCCGGTGCTGAGGGCAGAGCCTCCGCGGCCGCTAGCGCGGGCCCGGTGGCGACCGCCCCGAGTTCAATGATTGCGGCCTGCTGCCCCCGCTCGTACGCCTCAGCGACGGCCTGGTGCATCGCCCCGGCGGCGTCGGCCTGGAGGACGGCGATGATCTCCTCGATCGCCGTCTGAAGGTTGCCGAGCGCGGCCAGCTTCAGCTCAGCCCACCGTGGCGAATCGAGGCCTTCGGCCAGTGCCTTCGTGACCTTCTCCACTAGCGCGAGCTCCGCCTGTTCGTAGAGCTTGGCGACGGCGGCCGCCAGGTCCTCCGCCATGTCGGGACTGACCGCCATGCCGCACCCCCGCTACTCCGCCGCGGCCTCGCTGCCGGACTCCTCCCCGTCGCCCGGCTCTTGCTCACCGAACGCCGGCCGGTCTGCCCCGAGCAGCAGCGGGTCCTCGACCAGGCGCCCGGACTGTTTCAGGATCCGGTCGACCTCGGCGCGCTGGTCTCGCTGTCCCCAGTCCGGATGCAGCAGCGCGACCATCGTCTCGACGGACGCAGCTTCGGCCTGGCGCATGAGGGCAGCGGTCTCGGCGAGGGTCTTGATGTCCTCCTGGACGGAGTCCTGGAAGACGACCTCGGGCCGCTCGACCTCGACGCCCTTGATGCCCGGGAACATGCCGGAGGCCTCGAGCATGAGGATCGTCTCGGCGCTGCCGGCGATCCCGACCGCGGCCGCTTCAGACTTCCGCAGCCGGGTCGACATCGACCGTGCGGTGCGGGCCTTGATCTCCGTCGCGGTGACGGCCGGCCCCGCACTGTCGTCCCCGAAGGTGTTCCCGGAGTACCCGGCGTTCCGGATGACCTTCTGGATCAGGTCTCCGGCGGACGACAGGTGTTCCTGCCAGCGGATCACGAACTGGTTCAGGGTGATCTGCTGATCGGAGGTGGGCGGCACGTTCATGGGTGCGTAGACCTCACGGTCCTCCCACACCGCCCCCGCCCCGGGCCCCTGGTTGAGCAGGTAGCCCTGGGGCACGATGATGCGGGACCGCGCGAGCCGGATGTCCCGCATCAGGCTCGTGTAGATCTCGTCGATCGACGACAGGAAGCCCTCCGCGCCTTGGTAGTCGGAGGCACCGAGGCCGGCCGCACTGGGGAGGTCCCGCCAGTCCGGTGCGGTCATGGTGTTCGGGATGTACTCCGCGGCGAGCTTCCGGCCGATGGGCAGCTGCCGGAAGGGCAGAAGCTTCGCAGTCTGCGGGAAAGCCTTCAGGTCGATCTGCTTGCCAAGGATCTGGTCGGTGCCCTCGTACACGCCGTGCATGATCACGCCGGACTCGTGCCGCTCGAGGTGCCGGATGATGCGCTGGCCGTCGACCGCGAGGACCGTCCAGAAGGTGACGGCGCGCAGCTTGTCGCCGTACGCGAACTCCGGGCAAGCGCCGTCGGCGTCGACCTTGGAGATCCAAGGGCGGTCGCTGATCTCGTCGTCCCACACGACGCGCAGGTAGGCGCCTCCGAGGGCGGCGCTGGTCTCGCCCGCGCCGATCAGGGTCCGCTTCATCCCGGCGTCCATCAGGGACTCGAGGCGGGCCTGCGTGGCCTTGTTGCTGGCCTTGAGGACGGGGGGCTCGGAGTACAGCAGGTCCGCGGACGTGCGGGCGATGTCCTTGGCGAGCGGCATGTGGAGGCTGGCGCGCTTCTCGCCGAGGGGAGTGGGCTCGCCCCAGAACCAGCGGGCGATCGTCCCCACGAGACCGCCGCGGTAGGTGGACGGCCGGTTGGCCGGCGCGCCGAAGCGAGAACTGTCGCGGTGCCGGTTGCGGTACCGGTAGGCGAGCCGGTCCGGGTTCGCACTGAACCAGGCAGCCCAGTCCTCCATGTCGGAGCGGATCGCCGGGTCGATGGGCGGCCACGGCAGGTTCTTCTCCTCAGGGAGCGGCACCGTCCACCCCCTTCCCGCGCACGGTACGCCAGTACGTCCAGGCCCAAGCACGCCACGTGAGTCGAACCTTGACGCGGGCCACCAGGGCGCCGTCGCGTACCGAACTGCTGGAGAGGATGGCGCGGACGCCGGTCCAGCGTGGGAAGCCGGGCACGGGCCCGAGACGGACCGTCACGCTGCCACCTCCAGGTTCGCGCGGACTAGGTGCCGCCACTCGTGCGCTGTGCTGTGTAGGGCGTAGCGGAGGCTGTCGACCGAGTGGTCATCCACCTTGAGCGGCTTGTCCTCGCCCGCCGCCGCAGCCTTTTCATCCCAGGCGTACGACGGGAGCTCGGTCAGCAGGCCGGTGCAGGAGCGGTGGACGTACAGCAGGTCGGAGCCGAGCGCGACGCTCACCGAGCGGATGCCGTCCTTGACCTCGTTGTCGGCCTTCGCGACACCCTGGACGCCGTCGGACCACAGCTGCGTCATGAAGGACGCGGCGCTCGGGTCGACGAAGATCCATTGCGGCTGGACACCGACCTGCCCCCGGTGACGGAACTCAGCGAGCCATTGCCGCACGGCCACGCTGTACTGAGCATCCGTCAGCTGACGCCGTTCCACCCGCGAGTCGTGCCGGTACTCGGAGGCCACGTACAGCCGGTCGTCGGTCCCCACGCCGATCAAGACCGCGGCGAAGGGGTTGATCGTGCCGTAGTCGAGCCCCACGGCCATCCAGTGCCGGACGTCCGGGACGACGTCGACGATGTGCTTCGCCTCGTCGAACATGTCGTAGACGACGCCCTCAGCCAGGCACCACTCTCCGAGGACGAACCGCCGGTAGAAGAGGCCCTGGTACTCGAGCTTGAGGTTGGCGACGTAGGCCGGCGGCAGGTACGGGTTGTCGTGCAGGCTGAAGCTGAAGCGGTGGAGATCGAGGGCCTTCGGGTCCTCGGATCTCACCTCGGATCCGTCGCGCCGGACGTGCAGGCGCGCGCGGTCGAGGAACTTCTTCTTCAGCCAGTGATTCGGGCCTTCGGGGTTCGTGGTCCCGAACCACTGCGCGCCTTCCACGGACAGGCGGGTGCCGAGCATCGAGAAGAACGACTCGGGGAAGGTCGTGACCTCGTCACAGTACGCCCCAGCAAGGGTCATTCCCTTGATCTTGTCGGCGGCCCGCTCATCGTTCGCGCCAGCCACGTAGATGGTGCGGCCGAAGATGACGACCTCGCCCGCGCCCGCCTTGAACTTGCAGCGCTTCACGCCGACCATCGCGACGATGACGTCGATGATGTTGCGCTTCAGGGTGCGTTCGGTCTTGCCGACCATGAGGAGCGCGCCCGGGGGGCCGGTGCGGATGTAGCGCAGCCACACCATGATCGAGCTGATGGTCTTGGAGGAGCGGACGGCGCCTTCCCATAGGTTCCCGCGCGCGGTGGCGAGCTGGGTGGAGCGCAGCTGCTTGCCCACGAGGGCGTCGTACATGCTCGCCCCCTCAGGTGCCGCCCATCATCCCCTTCAGCCAGGCGTCGACCGCGGCCAGGCCCTCGGCGTCCTGCTCGGCGGGGGACAGCTTGAGCGACCGGTCGATGGCGGTGGCGACGACGCCCATCAGCGCCCGCTTGTCGGCCGGCGTCGGCTCGTCCTGCCACCGCTCGTCGTAGTCGTGCTCCTTGCCGCCCCAGTCGAAATACTTGTGCGGCTTGTTGACCTTCTCCAGCTCGCGTTCGGCGACGTCCTGGAGGCGTTGGGCGAGGGCGGCGCGGCGTTCGGCGAGGTCGGCCTGGCGGATCTCGGTGGCCGCGCGCACCTCGCTGGCACGGGCGAAGGTGAGGCCCATCTGTCGGGCGATGCGGCTGATGGTGCCGCCGGATCGCTCGAGCTCGGTGGCGATGTCGTTGCGGCCCTTGCCGGCGGTGTGGAGCTCGCGGATGCGGGCGCGTTCCTTGTCGGTGACGGGGCCTTTGCCCATGGCGGTCACCCCCCTGGACATGGCGAAGGCCCGGCCGCCGGAGCGTGCAGCCGGGCCAGTCAGCGGTGTCGGGTCAGCCCTTCCAGCCTGCATCGAGGCAGGTCTGGGCGAACATGTCGGCGCCGATCTGCCACGCCCCAGGAGAGCCTTCGGAGCCGCGCGCGAGCACGGTGGCGTTGTCGGCGATGCCCTCTGTGCGGGACTGCTGCGCCCACTTATTGACCTTGTTGGCGAGGTCGATTCGTGCGGACTGCGTCTGTGCGGCTTTGTAGCCGTAGGCGAAGTCGTAGCAGGCGAGAGACGCAGCGTCGTCCAGTTTGCCGTGGTCGGCTGATGCTGCAGTGGTGGCCGCGGGCTTCTTCGCCTTGCCCGGCTTGTCGTTGTTGTTGTCGCCGCTGCTGAAGATGGCGAGCAGGAAGATGACCCAGCCGATGACCATGGCGGGCAGGCAGCCGAATCGGAAGCCCTTGCGGTCGACGAAGCGGCGCGGGCGCGGCGGCGGCTGGTGTGGTTGGTAGTGCATGTTCCCCCCTGGAACTGTGGTGCTGAGGGGGCATCATGCCGCGCCGAGCGTGATCATTTCCGGGGGTTGGTCAAGGAGTACCGCCGTTCCGGAGTCGAACTGGTGCTGGCCAGCTGTGGGCGATAGCCCTCGACTGTCGGCGGCCTCCCCGCTCGTGGGTCCGGCTGCTTTCGGGCACGCCAGGACTGGCACCCAGCGTGAAGGAAGATCGCCCGTACGTCAAGCAAGGTTGAGGTTCAGGCGGTGTCCGCGGTTCCGGCACCGGCCTGGTGCTCCTCGACCACCCGCCGCGCATCGCTGTTCGCCACATCCTTGGCGAAGCCTCACGAACAGCTCACGGACGTGACGCCGGTCAGCTCCCTGGCCACCCACCCGTTCTCGTCCACCGACTCCGCGAAGTCGGGTTCCCAGGACACCTTGTGCTGTGTGGTCATGAGGGCATCCTCTCGCGCGGAGGCCCCGCCAGGGCAGGGGGCTGGCGGGGCTGGGTGTTGGGTGTGACCCGGCGCGTAGATACCAGTGTGGCCTAAGCGAGCGTGGGGGCGCGTCGCTCCATCGTCGCCGCTGCGCACGGACGGCACATCGGCACATCCACCCGCCCGACACTCGGCGAGTCGAACCGGACCGCCGCCCCGGGAGCGGCCTGGCCAGTGCACACGCCCTCGGCCTGCTCTCGGTGTAGGCCGCACAGGCAGTGGCACGATCCGATCTGCGCCTCAGCGTCGCGCTCGCGGCGCCACTGCTCCCACACCTCGGGGTGCTGCTCGGCGTGCTCGATCAGCGGTTCCAGGGCGGTGTACATCTGGTGGACGATTGCCATCTGCCGTGCGACGAGAGGGGCCAAGGCGGCGCGCAGGGCGTACGTGGCATCGATGAGGCTGAACTTCTGCGTCATACGGCCCATCATCCCCTCTTCGGCGTGCCCGGGACGGGCTTCTCCTCCGGCTTCAGCCAGCCGCCGCGGCTGCCCTGGTAGTCCGTCTCGTGCCCCTTCAGGCGAGGGTCGCTGGGCTGGATCGGCTTCTTAAATCCGAGCATGATGGGCTCTCCGTCTCTGCGATGGGATGGGCCCGGGGCGGCCGGGCAACTTGGCGGAAGGCCGGCCGCCCCGGGGCTGACTGGCTACTCGTCGTCGGTCATCTCGGCTTCGAGTTCAGCGCGGGTAGTGGGGCCCTCCAGGAGGGCGTGGACGGCGAGGGCCGCCGCCCGATCGACGTCGCCTTCGTCCATGGCCTGACGGACTTCCTCGGCGCGGTCCTTCATGAACCCCATGGGGGTCTCCTTCGGTATCGAGCGGGACCGGGGCGGCCGGGCAACCGCCCCGGGCTGTAGTCAGGCCGTAGTTCGGCCTGTAGTTGGGGTGTAGTTCCGCAGGTCAGAAAGGGTGTAGTCGGGGCTACGCGGCGTCCTGGACGACAGGGGTGGGAGAGGGGCTGACGAGGCCCTCCAGGTCGTCTCGGTGGATGCCGACGGTGACCCCCAGACCGCGCACCCGGACGCGGGCCCGGACGGGGATGTCCCACCGCTCTAGATGGGCCCGGAACTCGGCCACCTCCAGGCCCTCGAACATGCCGTGCGCGTGGGCGTGCGCGAGGAGGTCCCGCAGGTGCACTCCTTGCCGGTCCCCGATCCGCTCCCAGACCCACTCCACGGTGGCCGCGCGAACGTCCCCGCGAGGGGAGTCGACCAGCTGCTCCGCGGGGGTCTCCTCTGACTCCTCGGCGGCCGCGCGTCCGGCCCTCCAGGAGGCGAGCGTCCAGCCGGTGGAGAGGAGCCACATCAGGGCGGGCAGGGCGCGCACCAGGCGGGCGAGGACGTACACGCCGAGGGCGAGGAGCAGCAGGCGGGCGATGACGCCGAGGGCGGCCTTCCAGCCGGTGAGGTCGGTACGGCGTCCGCGCGCGCACCAGGCGGCGGCCCGCGCGCCGAGGCGGCGGACGAGGAGCACGGACCCGGTGGCGATCCGGTCGGCGGGGCGGGCGAGGCGGCTCACAGGATCCCCGCTCCCTGCACGGCGGCGACCAGCGCGTCGCCGGTGGCGTTGAGGGCGCCCGGGATCCAGGCCAGGGCGCCGGCCACTCCGGCGGTGAGCAGCAGGACGGACCCGACGAACGCACCGCCGGCGATGCGCTTCTTGTCCTTCTTGCCCGCGGACTTGTAGGCGAGGACGACGAGGGTAACTGCGATGACGACGACGATCGCGCCGGTGGCGGTGAGCCCGGTGAGCTGCCCGGCAGTGAGCCCAGTTCCGGCGCGCGCACCGGTGAGACTCTGTCCGGCAGTCTCCCCTGCGCTGTTGCCGACGCTCCCGGTGCGGGAGTGGGTCCAGCCGAGGATGCCGCCGGGGCAAGCGGCGGCGCAGGCGGCGCCACCGAAGCCCTTCCCGAAAGGGGCGAGCTGTCCCATCTCGCGGCCGCCGGTCCACCAGGGGTACAGGTTGCAGGTGAGGACGACGAGGGCAGCGAGGAGGCCGCCGAGGGTGAGGGTGGACGTGGCGTTCACAGGTCGACTCCGGTGAGCATCAGGATCGGGTCCCACCAGTGCAGGACGCCAAGGGCGCCGAGGCTGGCGGTGATGAGCAGGGCGCGGGGGACGGCGCGGCCGGTGTGCCGGTCCAGGGCCCAGGCGGCGAGCACCGCGACGGTGGCGATGATGTAGGCCGCGGGGATGCCGGCCTCGACGCGGGCCTGGTGAACGGTCTGCGACCACAGGCCGACGGGGCTCTGCCCGCCCGCCCAGGGGGTGAGAGCGGCGAGGAGGGCGACGGCCATGCGCCAGGTCGCCAGACGGTCCCAGAGCCGTTCCCACAGGCGGGGCCCCGGCTCGGGCTCCGGTTCCTGGGGGGCGAGGACGATCTCGTGGATGTGGCGGACGACGACGTCCTGGGGTCCCGGGGTGGGCGGTACCGGCGGCGGTGCGGCGGGCGGGGCCGGGGGCGGCGTCCGCCACGGCGGGGCCTCCCCGGGCTCCGGCGGGCGGGCCGGGAGCGGGGCGCCGGCGGGGATGATCTGGGTCGGGATGATCGGGTCGGGCATGGTGGGCTCCTGGTGGCCGATGGGGCGGGCGCCGGTGCGGTGGAGGTAGTGGCGGGCGCGCAGCTCGTCACCGCCCTGGGTGGTCATGAGGCAGGGCGCTCGATGCGGCGGCGCGTCCGGGCGACGGTGTCCGCGGACACGTCCTGTCCGTGGATCTTGCGGACGTAGGAGACGACCGCGTCCTTGTCCGTGATGCCGGACGCGAGGGCTGTCCGGACGGTGTCCGCAACCGTCTGCCCGGGCGGGGCAATCGGGCGGACGGGGCGGACAGACGAGCGCGCTGACCTGCTGTCCGTCGTGTCCGGGCGGCTGTCCGCGTCCTTGTCCAGGACTGTCCGGACGGTGTCCGTGTCCGTGTCGATCCCGGCGGCGGACAGGTGGTCGACGATGTCCTTCGCGGTCGCGTCCGGGAAGGTGTCCGCTGCCGCGCGGACAGCGGACCGGACGGTGCCAGAGCCGCGCTTGTCCGGTCGGGTGTCCATGTCCGGGACGGCAAGTTGGTGTCCGGTCTGGACGGGGTCGAGGAGGTCGAGGCGGACACCGACCGCCTCGCGCAGCGTCGTCCAGGAGCGGCCCGGGTACATGACCCAGCCGAGGAGCGGGATGTGCGGGAGCCGCTCGGCGATGAGTCCGCGGGCGGCGCGCTGCTCGTCGCGGATGTCGCGGCGGTGGAGTTCGAAGAGGAGCTCGACGCCAACGGAGAGGGAGGCGAAGCCGGCGGCTGCGGGGAGGCGGCCGATGTTGTGGCCGTGATTGAAGTTGAGGATGCCTGCGATGCCGACGAAGACGAGGAGTGCGAGGCGGGCGAGGCCGGCAGGGGTGCCGCGTTCGACGGCGCGGCGGGCGTAAGTGGCGCAGATGAGTCCGGCGGCGTCGAACATGATCGACAGGGGCCAGGCGAGCCATCCCTTCATGCCCCAGCTCATGAGCTGTCCGGAGAGGGACCAGGCGGCGGCTGCGAGGAGCATGCCGAGGACGAGGGCCCAGGCGAGGCGGATGGGCCGGGAGAGTCTGCGGCCGGTGCGGGGCGTGTTCACGGTGGCTTCTCCGGGAGCTGGGTCAGCGGCGGTGGGTGCGCCAGGCGTAGGCGGTGAGGACGCCGGCGGTGAGGGCGGGCAGCAGCTGGTGGGTGGTGAGAGCGAGGACGGTGCAGGCGGCGAAGCCCCACCGCCCGAGGGGGCTGCGGATGGCGGTGGCGAGCGGGGTCCGGCGTCGGGTCACTGGGCGGTGGTGAGGCAGAGGGCGTAGTCGCCGGTGCGGCGGACGTGGTCGGTCTCGGGGAGGCCGGCGCACGGGCGGGGGTCGGGGCCGCGGACAGTGCCGACGATCCGTAAGACACCCGGGTGGCAGGGCGTGTGCTGCAGATGGGAGGTGAGGCAGGTGCCGAGGGGCCACGGGTCCGGTGTGCCGGTCGGCTCCGGGCGGACCGTGGCGGTCGGGGCGGGCGTGACGGTGACCGGGGCGGGGACCGGTGTCGGCTTCGGCAGCCGGGACGGCGTGGGGTCGGTCCAGTGGGTGCCGACGAGGGTGTGGTGGGTGATCGCGGCGGCCACGGTGGCGGGGATGGCGAGGACCAGGGCGATGACGAGGAAGCGGAGCAGGGTGCGCACGAGGGTCTCCAGGGGGCCGCGTCCCGGCCGGTGGTGGGCCGGGACGCGGCGGTGAGGATGGGTCAGCCGGCGAGGGTGCGGAGCCGGGCGGCGTACTCGGAGTGGGTGGCCCCGTCGGGGTGCGGGAGGATTCCGAGCCAGTCGCTGGTGAACCCGGCGCCACGGGCCCAGCCGCGGACGCAGAAGACGTCGGCGGGCCGGTTGGGCTGCTGGTCGAGCCGGTCGGCCAGGGCGAGGAGCAGGGCGCGGTAGCTCATCAGCGCCGCCAGCCGAGGCGACGGCGGACGTCGCCACCGTCGGCGTAGTCGTCGGCGCAGGCCTGGACGGTCGAGGGCTCGGCGAGCACCTTGCTGGGGCGCGGGGTGAGGTCGGGCTCGTCCGCGGGACGGTAGGCCGGGGTGAGGGCCGGGTCGGTCTGCTGCTCGCTCATCCGGTCACCGCCGGCTGCCATGCGGCGGCGACGCCGTGCCAGCCGACGGGGAGGCCGACGGTCCACGTGGTGCCGTCGGCCATCGTCAGCTGGCGGACGTCGCGGGCGATGCGGGCGGTGTAGCTGCCGGCGGGGATGACGCGGAAGGTGAGGCCGTTCGCGTGGCGGACCGTGCGGGGCTTCGTGGGGCTGGGCGGTGAGGTGGACGCCTGGGTACGCTCCATGGCGGACCTGCTCCTTCGTGATGGTTGTGGGTGGGTCCGCCCCCGGCCCATATGGCGTTCCAGCGCCGGGCCGGGGGCTTTGTCGTGCAGTGCCAGACTGGCAGAACCTCTTTACAACGTCAAGAGGTTCGGGAAGGATGTAGCCGTGCCCAAGAGCCCTGAAGCAGAGGGGAGCCCGCGCTTGATGACCACCACCGAGATCGCGGCGGAGCACGGGGTCACCCGGCAAACGGTGCACGCGCACCGGAAGCGCGGCGTCTTCCCGAAGCCCGTCGAGGGTGAGGGCAGCACGCGGCCCCGGTTCCGGGCCGACGAGGTGGCCGCGTTCTTCGCAGCGAATCCTCCGAGCCCGGGTAAGCGGACAGACCTCGCTCCACGACAGCAAGGAGAGCCAGTGACCACCACGACCGATCCCCGAATCGCGATCCTGTCCAGCCTGAACGACCCGCCGTACAACGAGGTTGCGGAGAAGCGCTGCGTCCCGTGGGACGAGGGCGTGAAGATGCTCGACGCCTACCGGGCGGCCGTACTCAGGGAGGGCGCCGACGCTGTGGCGCGGCTCATCGAGGAGGGCGAGCACGACCCGGACTGCCTCGTCGACGAACTGCGCCATCTGGCCCGTGCGAAGCCGGAGGCGCAGGATGGATGAGCTGGTGCAGTGGTTGGGTGAGCAGCTCGACGCCGATGCGGCGCACGCCATGGCGGCGGCCGAGGAGCTTGGGCCCGGCTGGTACTACGACGACGGATTCGTGCTGGCGCGCGGTGAGGGCGACCTGGTCGCGACTGGCTCTCAGGACTTCCTGGAGCTGAAGTATGGCGAGCACATCGCCGCACATGATCCGGCTCGAGTGCTGCGCGAGATCGGCGCCAAGCGACAGCTGCTGCGCCAGTATGAACACCTCAAGTACGAGGTGACGCCGGATGATCTGAGCGGCGTGTGGGCGCTCGAGGCGATCCTGTACGCGTTCGCTGCCGTCTACGTGGATCGGCCCGGCTTCCGGGAGGAGTGGCGGCCGTAGCCCGACCGCATGACTGCGCCCCGCCGTGAGTTGTCCGGCGGGGCGCTGCTGCGTGGTGGGCCGTCTGGCCTGATCCGATCAGCCGTCGGGCTTGGGCCGCTGCCGCCGCGCTTCTTTCAGCCAGTTGGGCGTCACCAGCTCGTCGGCCCGGTAGTCGCCGTTCTCAGTGCGGCTGGAGACGATGATCCGCACGTCGTCGGGGTCCTCGCCGCGGGCGCGTAGGTCGGCGAGGACACGCTGCTTGGTGGCGTTGAGTTTCTGTGCTTCGCGGATGATCCGCTCGACGTCGTCGGGGGTGGGCTCGTCCATGGCCGGCCTACTCGTCGTCGACCGCGTGGAGGTGCCGCTGCGCTCGCTCCCACGATTCGAGGCCATCCAGGATCTCGTCATCACTCATCTGGTCGGTCTTGGGGTCTCGGAGGACTACGGCAGCGAAGTAGGCGTCTCCGGTTCCGCGAGAGACAAGGCGGTACCTGGGGTCGGACACGGGCGCCTCCCTGGTGCGTGGCTGTTCAGGGTGCGCCCGGGGCCGTGGGGAGATCAAGGGGTGTGCATGCGCGAGCGCCCGACCATGGGTCGGGCGCTCGGGGGTTGGCGACCACGCTGGGCTGTCGCCTCTGGGCACCGTACGAGGCGCGCCAGGCTGGGGCGGCGGCCGTCACCGCCAGGTGTCACGACAGGATGCCGTGGAACATGCCGCCCCGGTCAACGAGTGGTGAGACGGTACTCGTCAACCGGCGGGGCCTCGCCCGTGATGTCGTCGCCGTCGTCGGGGAGAACATCCTCCGCCGTGGGCCGGGTGTCGTCGTGCTCGTTCATGGCGGCAGGATGGCATGCCCGGCTACGGGACGTCTCCGCGCCACTCCCACTGGCCGGCCGTGTCGCCGAGCGTGTAGTCGGCTCGGCCGCCGGGCCCGTAGGCGCCCTGCTCGGTGATGAGGAGGGCGCCCTCCTGCTGCTCGGCGGGGCTCATGCCGGTGACGTCGTACAGTTGCCCGTCGAGCGGGCCGCCCAGGAGCTCCACGTACTCCCGGCCGTCCTGCGGGCCTTGCTCGGGGTCGGTGGGGTCGTGGCCGTAGACGCGCATGCCGTCCAGCGTGGCACGGTCAGGGCGCTGGCCGCCCGAGGCCCGCCCATGAGACATCGGTGTGGAAGAGACGTGTGCCCTCGGGTGTCGTGCCGGAGAGCGGCTGTTCCCCGCGCACCCAGGCGCGCACGGTGTCCGCGTCCTCGGTACGGTCCGGGGTCACCTGGTACGGCTCGTTGTCCGGCGGGACCAGGAGGTTCACGGGCGCCGTTCCCAGGGCTTCGGCGAGCACCAGCAGCTCAGTGACGCTCACGTTCTCCCGTCGGCCGTTCTCCAGCTTCACGACCGTGGTGCGGTTCCACGGCAGGCCGTGTTCCGTGAGTCGGGCGCCAAGGTCGGCCGCCGTCCAGCCGCGCCGCCGCCGCAACTCCCGCACCCGACCCGCGATCACCGCCGTCGGTCCGCTCGATGCCGCGTTCACGCTGCGGCTCCTTGCTCGGTCCACACGCGTCCGCAGCCGTGGCAGTGCGCGAGTGGGGCGCGGCCTTCGCCGCCGTGGACGTCGATGCGACCCCCGCACGCGCAGGGCTGTTCCAGAGTGCGGCGCTGTGCGGCGATGTCCAGGGCGCGCTCGACCCGGTCCGCGGCGCCCTTCGCCACCACGCCGATGCGCTGCTCTTCCTGCTCGGTGATGCGCCGGCATGGGCCGGGCGCGCGCTCGATCCGGGCGAGGAGCCAGAGGGCGGCGTAGGGGGCGGTGCGGCGGCCGGTCCAGCGCCAGCGGCGGGGGTCGTGGGCGTCGGCGTGCGCCAGCTGCTGCTGACGCTCCCGCTCGGCGGCCTCGATCCGGGCCTCACGCAGCGTCCGGTAGTCGGCCTTCCTCGCCGCGGGCACGGAGATCGGGGCGCGCTGCGCGGCGTGGGCGATGTCGTCCGCGCAGGCGACCAGGGCGGCCTCGACGGCCCGCATCGTGTCGAGGATCGCCAGGCGCACGGGGACGGGCCGGTTGCCGAGCTGGATCGGGTCCCGCTCCAGGCTGCGGAGGTGGGCGGCCTGGTGACGCTCGTACTCCAGCTGCTCGGCATCGGCTTGGTCGAGGCGGGCGAGGTAGCCCTTCAGGCCGAGGCCGAAGGCTCCGAGCTGGGCGGGGGCGCCGATGGCTTCGCGGAGGTCGGCCCAGTGGAGGGCGACGGTGCGGAGGTGGGTGGCGGTGGTGGTCACAGCAGCTCCCTGGGGTGCGTGGGGCGTATCGTGATCAGCACCTGTGGGGCGCGCCTGGTCTGGGGAGATCGTGGGCGCGCCCCCTGCCGTGTGCTCAGGGCTGGCTGGCGGCGTCCTGGCGCCGGTATCCGGAGGGCTTCTCGCCGATGGTCTGGAACTCCCAGCCGGGCTGGCAGTCAGGGCAGACGTCCGAGCAGTTCTTCGTCGGCGTTCCGGTCCGCTTGCTTAGCTTCGGAGGGAAGCGCCAGCCCTCGCCGTACGCGGCTCCCCTGGCTTCCATGGCGCTCTGGAAGGTCTCGCCGTCCTTGAGTGGCTTCTCGCAGCCATCGCAGATCAAGATCAAGCTGTTCACGTGCATCGTGGCCATGGTTAGTCCTCTCGTGTGGTGCCGCAGGTGTTGCAGGTGAACCCCTCCGGCGGCTCGCCCCTGCACACCGAGCATGCGATGTCCTCCAGCAGCTCACCGACCGTCACCCCGAAGACCCGCGCGGCAGCGACCACGAAGTCGACGGGGACGGTGCGCACCCGGCCGCAGTCCTGGTTGGCCAGGACCGCTCGGGTGGTCGGGTAGCCGTTCGCCGACAGGGCTTCGGCGAGCGCTGCGGCGGACATCCGGCGCTGGGTACGCATACGGCGGACTTGCCGGATCACGGTGGCCGTGGCTGGGAGCGGTCCGTGCATGGTCACTGCTCCGTGGGGTGGTCGGTGCGGGCGTGGGTGTGGTGGGGGTGGTGCTGGTGGTTGTGGATGGCGAGGTCCTGGCGGGGGATGGGGGGTGCGCCGAGGCAGGACGGGCACGCCACCATCTCGGTGTCGTCGCTCGGCGGGAGGAGTGCGGCGCGGAGCTCGACCAGGCGCTGATCCCACCAGCGGGCCACGCTCGTACCGAGGGGCGGCGGTCCGGCCTTCATCCAGCCTTCGTAGAGGGCGGTGGTGCGCTGCACGGTGGCCTCGTAGTCGCGGGCGAGCGCCGCGGTGATCCGGTCGCCGGGCAGGAGGCATCGGACTACGGCGGTGGTGATGTCCTCGGGCACGGCCGACGGGCAGTCCCGGATGGCGTCCGTGACCACCGCGTGCAGAGGCGAACCGACCGGCGGGGCCTCGCCGTTGCCGGGCCATTCGATGCGGGCGCGGTGGTAGCAGAGGAGGAGCTGGTCGAGGGTGGGGGCGGTGCTGCCGAACCCGACCTGCGGGTCGTCGATGATGATGGCGTGCCCGGAGGGGAACACGGCGCCGTCGAGGACCTGGCCGTCGCGCAGGTGGAGGTGGAAGGGGCGGGCGAAGGCGTTCACGGGCGCGGCTCCTGGTGGTTGGGGGTGGTGTTGAGGCGGTCGTCGAACTGGGCGCGGCGTTCGGCGATCCATGCCTCGTCGAGGGCGGTCTCGTCGTCGGTGGCGAGTGCGCCGATGGGGATGTGGCGGATGCGGGCGGTGGCGTGGCCCCAGCACCAGCCGGCGGCGAGGGCGAGGAGCGCGGTGAGGAGGTGGGTCACGGGCGGGCCCCGTCCTGGGGCTCGTCGGCAGTCTTCGGCGTGGCGCGGGGGCTGCTCGCTGCCTGCTCCGGGAAGCACACCGTGTTGCCGCCTGGGTCGTGGACCCACCACGCGGCGAGGGTGCCGGTGATGCGGAGGACGGACTTGCCGCAGTGAGCGCAGGACTCGGGCCGTGCCTCGGCGGCCGGTGTCTCGTCGGCCATGCGGCGCAGCTCGGCGATGTCTGCACGGACCGTCTTCGCCCACGGGTCACGGTCGCTGTCGTCGAGCACGTCCTGGAAGCCGACGGCGTGCGCATCGAGACGGCGGACGATCTCACGGACGCGGTCGAGGACGGCCCGGTCGGCGGGCGGCTCCACGACAGCGGGCACGGCGGCGGGCGCGGGCAGCGCAGGCGGCTCCTGCCCCCGGTCCTCCGCCTCCTCCACGTCCGCCTGCCACCGCATGAACTCCCGCAGCCCCATCCCCGGGTGCGCCTGCACCGCGTCGAGCTGCGCCTGCAACGCTTCGTGATGCCCGGAGGCGTAGCCCTCGTGGAAGCGGCAGTTACCCTCTGCCTCCTCGCAGGCCGGGCAGTCGTCCAAGGGCGCGATCTCGTCGTAGGGCGCGATCTCCGGGGCCCGGTCGGGGAACTGCTCTCCGATCGCGCCGGGCGACAGGGTGAGCGCGGCGTCCGTGCGGGCGACGCCGAAGACGCGGGCGGGCCAGTCGTCGGGCAGGGCGCGGGCGTGTTCGGCGAGCGCGGCGGCGGTGGCGGGCTGCCATTGCACGAGGTGCTGCCACAGGGCGGGGCCGGTCGGTCGGTTGGTCATTGGGTCTCCAGGGGTGGGGGCAGCCGGGACGGGTCAGGGGCGGGCGTTGATTGCGCGGGCCACGGCCAGCGCGCGTGTGAGGTGGGTCGGGTGGGCGACACTGCCGTCGGCCAGGTAGTCGATCTCGCTTACGAGCAACTCGGCGAGCCGTGCGGCGACGGTCGGGTGCAGTCGGACCGCGACGGTGTGGGCGGCGACGGCGGGCGAGGACGGGCCGAGCTTGGCGGCGGCGGTGCGGAGTTCGTCGGCGGGTGTCGTCATAGCGGGCTCCAGGAGGGCGTGATGGGATCGGCGGTACCGGCCGCCCCGCACTGCCCGCGGGACGGCCGGCCTACAGCTCACGCGGGCTGCGGCAGGGACGCGCGCCAGGCGTCGAGGACGCGCTTCGGGATCTGGCCGACGGCCGGGCAGTCGACACCGTTCTCGGCAGCCCAGGCGCGCACGGTGCGGGTGTCGTAGTCCCGGACCGGGGTGGCGCGCTTCCGCTTCGCCTTCGCCGGGGCCAGCTCCGCTTCCCGGGACCCGAGTTCGGCGAGCCGCTTCTCCAACTGCTCCCGCTCGGTGGCGATGGCGGTCAGCTCCTGGTCGGCGGCGTAGCGGCGGCGGAGACCGAGGAGGCCGGCGCGGATGCGGGCGGCCTGGTCCTGGACATCGGTGTCGGGGTGGTCTTCGCCCCACTTGAGGAGGCGGCCGATGGGGATGTTGTCGGTGGCCTCTGGGGCGGTCTGGTCGGGCATGGTCACCGTTCCTTCGTCGGGTTGCTGGGCGTCGTGTTCGGCGAGGAGGTCGCGGAGCATGTGGAGGGCGGCGGTCCTGGGCTCGGGGAGGGTGGGGAGGCGGCGGCGTTGGGGGCCGGTGAGCCCGCCGTACGTGCCGTACCGGTCGACGGCGGGTTCGGTGACGAGGGCGTCGTGTAGGCATTCGGCGCGGACGGGGCAGCGGTCACAGGTCTGCTTCGCGGTGCTGGCCTTGGCGGCGTTGAACCAGGTGTCGAGGTCGTGGCCGGCGCATGCTGCGCGCTCGCGCCAGGCGTCGGTGGTCATCAGTCCTTCCAGACGAGGTGGACGTGGCCGCAGGCGAGGTGGGTGAAGGCGATGGTCGTGAGGGTGAGGGCGATGACCGGGATCACGGGGTGGCTCCGGTGGTCTGGCGGGCGGCCCGGTACGCGTTCGGGTTGCTGCGGCGTTTCCCGGAGGCGATGGCGCGGGCGTCGTGGACCCGGGAGTCGTTGAGCGGGGACGGCGTGGCCCATGCGCCGGCGGGCATGCCGGGCCCGGGCGGCGCTTCGGGCAGGCCCTGCAGCGCGTTGGGGGTGTGGGCCGGGCAGCAGAGGCCGGTGAGGTACGGGCGTACCTGGTCGGTGGCGTGGCAGTGGCGGCGTTCGGCGCCGATCCAGTGCTCGCACGCCGGAGCCTGCGTCCCGGCCGGGTCAGGCACTGTCGGCCTCCGGCACGCTCGCCCGGACTTCGATGGCCTCGCGCAGCAGCCCGTCCGCGTCGGCCTCCAGTACCAGGAGCCGGACATGGTTGCCGATCCGCTCGTACTTCTGCTGGGTGCCGTGGCCGTCCCACTGCGCCCGCGGATCGGTCACGTCGACCAGCGTCACGTGCCGGAACAGGGCGGCATCCCGGGGGTGGATGTGCCACGACATCTGCCATCCGCCGGCCACCAGGTACAGCAGCTGCCAGCCGTCCTCATCAACGTCCGGCGACGCGGTGAGCACGCTCGTGTCGGGGTGGAGGGCGGTCAGCCAGGCGAGGAGCTGCGCACGCTCCCGGTACGCACCGTCCCGCTCGCGGATCCGGTCGGCGAGAGCCTCGACGGCGCGCTCGCGGTCCTGCTCGAACGAGTCAGCGTGCTGCTTCCAACGGCGTGCGTTCTGCTCCGCGTCCTGCAGGTCGGCGATGAGGCAGGCGATCGCCGAGTCCGCGGCGACCAGGTCGGGGGCGAGCCAGGCGGCGAGGCGGTGGCGCCAGCCCCTGCGCGCGAGGGTGGGGGTGACCGGTTCGCCGGGGTGGTCACTACGGTTACTTGTTGTGGACATGGTCCGCTCCGGGTGGTCCGGGGCGGGTCCCTTCGTGGGGCCCCTTGTCCGGGTGGTGGTGCTGACGGGTTGGTTCAGAGGTTGCGCATGACGATCTTGGACAGCTGCATGACGAAGTGGTCGCGGTCGTCGTCGGTCATGTCGGGGTGGAAGGCGAAGTGGAGGCGGATGCGGGGGCGGTCGCCGTCGCCGGGGTCGATGCCGAGCTGGACGGTGTGGTCGTCGGGCTGGAGTCCGTCGGCGCTCAGGCTGTCGGCCCAGTCGGAGAGGTCGACGGGTTGGGGGTTGTTGTCGGTGCCGCAGTCGGGGCCGGAGCAGTCTTCGCGGCGGCCACGGTGTGTGGTGAGTCCGCCGTGGGACGGGTCCGGGCCTTCGTGCGTCGGCTCGGCAGCGGGGCGCCACGCCTTGACCGTGCGGTCGTACTGCTCGACCTCGACGGCCTCGACGGACTGGTCACTGTTCCACGGGTCCGAGTCCTGCATCTCCGTGAGGGGCTCGCGGTAGTGGACGCGGTACGCCTTCCCGTCGTCCGGGGCCCGGAAGATCAGTTCGTTGACCGACTCCCAACGGCGGGACTCGACGTACTCGCGGTGCAGCTCGATGGCGGCGCCGGGGTGCTCGGCGGTGTACTCGGGGTGCTCGGCAACGTAGGCCGCGTCGACCATGTCGTGGGGCAGGCCCATGGTCTCGAGCTGGTCGGGGGTGAAAGTGCGGGTGATCATCAGGGGCTAGTCCTGTCGTGGTGTGGGCAGTTGGTCGAGGGCGTCGCCGAGGTCGCAGGCGAGGGTGCGCCAGCGTGCGGCTTGTGCGGGTGCGTGGCCGCCTCGGGTGTCGGCGGCAGTGAGGAGGGCTTCGACGATCTCGCCGAGGTCGTCGGTGCTCTCCAGGCGTACGACGGCGGCCATGTCAGCTCCCTTCGGCCGGTGGGGTCGGTGCTGCTTGGGGTGTGGGGGTGGGTTCGCGTTCGGTGTGGGTGCAGCCGGTGAGGAGGGCTGCGGCGATGAGCGCGGCGGCCACGGTGCGCATCAGAACGGAGGCTCGTCGCTGCGGCCCTGGCGCTGGGTGTTCTGGGGCTGTCCGACGTTCCAGGGGTCGTCTTGGGCCGGGGGGCCCTGGCGGTACTGCTGCTGGCCGCGCTGCTGGTTCTGCGGGGGCCGCTGCTGCTGTCCGCCCTGGGCGTTCTGCTGGCTCGCGGCGTCCTTCGACACGTTCGCCACGGCGTACGCGAGGTTCGGCGCGATGCTCCGGATCAGGAGGGCCGGCCGCTCGTGCTTCTGGCCGTCCTTCTCCCACGACTCCGTGCGGAGCTCGCCGGTGACGAGGACCTCCATGCCCTTGGCGAGGGTCTCGGTGGCGTTCTCGGCGAGGCGCTCCCAGGCGGTGCCGCGGATGTAGAAGACGTCGCCGTCCTCCCACTGGTTGGTCTGCTTGTTGAGCCTGCGCGAGTTGAAAGCCAGGGGGATGGAGGCGACGGCCTTCGAGGACTGGGTGAAGCGGAGTTCGGGGTCGGCGGTGAGGCGTCCGACGCCGGTCAGGGTGGGCAGCATGTGGGTCAGTTCTCCTTCGTGGTGGCGTGCGGGGTCAGCTGACGTCCGGGATGAGGAGCCATCCCGGCTGCGGGTGGTCGGGGTGCCCGAGCTTGAGCGCGGCTGCGTGCAGTGCGGCGTTCCAGGCGGGGATCTCGTAGCGCTCGAAGGACTCGGGGGTGATGACCTTGAAGTCGCCGAGGTCGACGTCGTGGAACTCGGTGACGAGGAAGGTCATGTCGCGGTCGTAGTCGCCGCCGTGGCAGAAGCCGACTCGGGCGTTCTCCGGCTGGCCCTTGAGGGCTTCCTTGAGGGTGTCGTTGTCGGTGTCGGGGATGCGGAAGCCGTAGGCGAAGTAGGTGGACTGCTGCATGCCCATGGGGCGGTCTCCTGGATCGGGATGGTCATCTGGCCGGGGTGGATGTCGGGCGCGGCGGTGGTGGTCGTGGTGGGGGCCGGTGGGCGGGCTGCCGGTCTCGGTGCGGGCGGTGGGATGAGGCCGTTCTTCCGGCCGCAGATGTAGCCGTAGCCGCGGTCCTTGGACTCCTTCGTGCGGAGGCGGCGGGGGCAGAAGCGGCACTTCATCGGGTCTGCCTCCTCTTCCGACGATGTGCGGCGAGGCTGGTTACGCCGACGGGGAGGGGGAGCTGTTGGGCCCGGGTGGGGCAGGTGGCGATGTGGGGCTTGTGGAGTCGCTCCCAGGCCATGAGGGGGAGTTCGTCGGTGGGGCGGCGGGAGCGCCAGGCGCCGGTGCCGTCGCAGCGGACGGCGGTGTTGCCGGCGGGGTCGGGGTCGGGGTTGACGGGGAGGCGCTTTCCGGCCTCGGTGATGGTCCAGAGGACGGGCTGTCGGCAGTCCCGGCAGGGGAGGAGTCGTTTCATGGCGTGGTGGTTGGTGTCGGGGTTCGGGTGGGGTGGGTGTCGGGGAGGGCGATCTGGTGGCCGTCGGTCTGGGTGGTGCAGGGTTGGCCGACGGGGGCGTGGCACTCAGCGCATCCGGTTGTCATGGCCCAGGCGAGTCGGCGGGCGTCGTGCGTGTCCGCACGCCGGGCCACCGTGCCGCGCGGGTTCGTGCACAACTCGCCGGCGGCGGCCTTGCACCAGGGGCAGCGGACGGCCATCTGCGGGAACCGATAGTTCATGCCGCGCTCCGCGACTGGCGGCGGCGGTCGGGGCCGGTGAGGGTGACGACGGTGGCGTCCTGAGCGAGGCGGGAGGCCAGGCGCTCACCGAGACGCGACGTCAAGTCGGGGGCGGTCGGGCGGCCTTCGTCATCGACGGGCGACCGGACCGGCAGGTTTGTCGTCACGATCGTCGGGAGGCACTCGTTGTAGCGCTCGTTCAGCAGTCGGTACGTGGCCTCTTCCGTCCATTCCGAGAGCTTCTCGGTGCCAAGGTCATCCAGGAGGAGCAGCGGGATGCGGGTGAGGCGGCGCAGCTCGTGCTCCATGCCCTTCGGAGAGCCGCCGGGGCGCAACAGCCCGTACATGTCGGGCGCGGTGATGGCGATCATCTCGAAGCGCTTCGGGCCGGCTTCCGCGATCCGTCGGAGGGCGCCGTACGCCTGGTGGGTTTTGCCGGTGCCGATGGTGCCGCGCAGGACAAGAGTGCCGGCGGCCTCGGGGTGGGCGACGACGGTGTCGGCCCATTCGGTGATCTCGGTTTCCGTCGCGGCCGCGTCGCGGAAGCGGCGGGGGACCGCGGTGGTCCAGCGGGCCAGGGCGAAGGCTGCGCGCTGGCGGCGGTGGTACTCCGGGTGACCGGGCTCGTCAGGGGTGGGCGTGTTGTCGACGGGCCCGGCGGTGACGTTCGGCCGGATCTGCTTGATGCGGGCCATGAGGCGGGCGAGTTCGGAGACCTGATGGGTGGGGCTCTCGCCGATCGTCTGGGGTTCAGCCATGGGTCAACTCCTTCAGAATCCGAGGTCGTTTTCGTAGGCCTCTTCGGGCGGGCACTGGAAGGGCTGGTAGCCGGGGGCGCGCCGTGGTGGGGGTGTAGTCGGCGGTTTAGAGCCGGGGGAAGGAAGCGGAGGTAGCTCTTTCCAGCCGGGGAGGAAGTATCGGGCGTAGCTGATTTCTCGGCTTCCGGCCTGCTTTGCAGCGAATGCGGCGAGGGCCTCGATTCCGGTTTTCTTGATCAGGGCTTCGAGGACGAACCATTCGGGGGTGGTGAGGTTCCAGCGGACGATGACCCCGGCTGCGGTGAGGGCGTCGACGAGGGGTCGGGCGTTGGGGGGGATGGGGGTGCCGGTGTCGGGTGGGGCCTGCGGGGCTTGCTTGCTCTCACTCCTGGTCGGAGTGGTTTGGTTGAGGGGCCCGGAATCAGGGCCCCTAGAGGCCCTGATTCCGGGCCCCCCCGGCCCGGATTCCGGGCCCCTAGCGTTTCCGCTAGGGGCCCTGATTCCGGGCCCCTGCTGATCGGCTACCGGCCCTGATTCCGGGCCGGTAGTGCCAGGGGAAGGACGCGTGTACCCCACGGCGAACGGCAGCTCGTACATCGCCGGACGACTGCCGACAGCAGCCTCCACCTCGACCAGCTCGCCGGACTCCAGCGCCTTGTCGACCGCGTGCTGGACGACAGATCGGGAGGCGTTGAGGCGGGCACGGAATTCGGTGGTGCCCATGCGGACCCGGCAATCTGGCCCAGTGGCTTTGTCCGCGACAGCGAGCAGCACCATGCGAGGGTTTCCCTTTGTCTGGGAATGGTTCCAAACCCAGTGCATGGCGTTGATGGTCAACGTGCTGCTCTCTTTTCCGGAGAAGGTGAAAGGCGTCAGGAAGAGATCGGGTGTGCCGCCGCTCCTACGGCGGAGAGGTGGCGCGGCAGGCAGGTGGTCAGGTTGGGGTCCTGGTAGGCACCAGCCGTGGCGGCCGCGACGCACACATCGGCAACCAAGTGGCCGGCCCCCTTGACCCTGTCCAGGGAGTCCCTAAGGTCCTGCCGCTGCTGCTCTGACGGTCCGTACCCGGCCGATTCCATGAAGGACCTAGCCCACGCGTCCTCGACCATCGCCAGGGTTTCGTTGGCCTGGGTCTTCGCGAGATCGTCGCCGTGCAGGCCGAAGTGGAGCACGGTCGACTGGTGGAGTCCTGCGCAGCCTTCTTGTTGAGGGGCGCGCGGCGGGCAAGGGCCCCTCGCACATGGCGAAGTTGACCGGCTTCACACGCGAGTGGGTTGCGAAGATCGCCCCCGACCCGAAGCGTTCTGCCTGACATCTGCTGTCCTCCTCTCTGGTCGTGGGGTTGGTGGTGGCCGGTGGCCCGGCGGCCGGATGTCATCCGCCGGGCCACCGGAGCTAACTGAGCCGGTACGCCTGGTGATAGAGCCGGTACGCTGCACGGCAGTCGTCGCACGCGGCCTCGCCAGCCCGCTGGTGCCGGCGGTAGCCAGCCGAGGTTCCACGCTCCTCCCGGCAACGCGTCCCGACCCGCTTCGGCCTCGACTCCCCGGCGGTCTTCTGTTCACGGGCCAGCTGCCACCGCTGCCCGGCCGACAGCCCGCCCGCGATCCCGTCCCGCGCGCTCTTCCCGAGACCGTGCTCACGGACGAGGACGGCCTCCAGGCATGCCTCCCGCACCGGGCAGGCCCAGCAAATGGCCAGAGCCTCAGCGGCCTTCCCCTGGCAGAACCAGATCTCGGGGTCCCCGCCCCTGCACGCAGCGTCTAGCTCCCAGTCCCGGTCCCTCATGCGGCCACCTCCGGGGCGCCGATGTAGGTGCCGTGCTTGCGGTAGTAGCGGTCCGCGACCGCGTTCGCGTCCTTGCACGGCTGGCATGGGGCTTCGCCGCGGCGGTGGTGCCGGCCGTACCCCTTCCGGGTGCCGCACACCGGGGTCCGGCCGGCGGGCATTTTGCGGGTGCCGGTGCGGGACATGCACTCGTCGGCCGGAACAGCCAGGTCGGGAAACCAGGCCCGGATCTTCGCCGAATTGATCCCGAGGCGGCGAGCGATGACCGAGTACAGTACGCCCCGCTCGAACAGCAGGGAGGCGGCGTACCAGGCCTCGTCCTCGGTGAGCGTCCAGCCCTCCCGGCCCCCGTTCGCCGCACGCTCGATGGCGATCAGGTCCAGGCAGACCAGGCCCTCCGAGGTGGCCATCCACACGGTGGGAGCGGCCGCTACGTGCGTAATCGAGATCATGCGGTCACCGCCGCCACCGTCGACACCCAGGCGAGGGCGGTGTCGTCGAGCTGCTTCCGGGCCCGGGTGACCGCCACGTAGGCGAGGCGGGCCTCCTCCCGGGGCAGGACGACCAGGCCGGTCTTCTGGTCCGGCTTCGGCGCCCGGAAGTCGGCGTGGATGCGGACGGCCGGCCACTCGCGGCCCTTCGACCGGTGCGCGGTCGAGACGACCAGCTCCGCCTGCTGCTCCGAACACAGCCCGTCCGCCGCGGCGATGATGCTGTCGGTGCCGTGCTCGTCGATGAGCTTGACCAGGACCTCGAGGGAGCCGTCTTCCTCGGCGGCGTACTGGCGGACGGCGTCCCAGGACGGGAAACCCATCAGCTCGGGGTGGTCGGTCGGGCGGCCGTCCTGGAGTGCTTCGGCGGCCCAGGCAAGGCGCTTGATGTCGCCGCCCCCGCCAACGAGGGCGACCTTCCGGCCGTTGGCGAGGCCCTCCATGACGATGTCCATGGCGCCGGCGTTGGTGCGGCAGAGGATTGCGTCCGGGGTGGCGAGCGTGCCGACGGTGGAGTCCGCGGCGTCCCAGCCGGTGAGGCGGAGCGGCGCGTCGATCAGCCGCAGCCACACGTTGGCGCGGGCGGCGATCGCCGGACCGAACCGGAACGACTGCGACAAGGTGAGCTGCGGGCAGGCGAGTTCGCGGACGAAGCCCTCGAGCGCGTCCTTGGCGCCGCGCCAGCTGTAGATCTGCTGTGCGGAGTCGCCGACGGCGATGCGCTGTGCGTGCTCCTGCGCCAGGAGGACGCCGGACAGGACGTCGTTCGTGTCCTGCGCCTCATCGAGGAGCACCACGTCCGTCGGAATCGTCGGCCTCGAGAGCGCCCACATCTTCAGGTAGTGGTCGTGGGTCAGGTTGAGGACGCTGTCGTCGTTCTCCAGGTCGGCCCAGGCCGCGCGGGCGACGGGGAAGGCGAGCTGCACCAGCTCTGCGCGCGCTCGCTTCTTCGTGAGGCCGTCGTACTGCGGGACGTGCTGCTCGGTGATTTCGTCGTCGGCACTGTGGCACCAGCGGGTCACGGTGTCGAGCGCGACCCGCATGATGATCTTGAAGGTCATGGCCTTCTGGCCGCCGGTGTCGGTGCGGATCGTCGGGGTCGCGCCGATGACGCCGAGCACGGACCGGACGTCGAGGGCCTGAGCGGCCTCGTGCGCCGTCTGCCGAGGCCGCTGGAGACGCCGGCCGTACCGCGGGTCGAAGGCGAGACCGTGGCCGGTCTTGCACGCGACCGCGGCCGGGAACGACTTCGCGGCGTCGTTCTTGATGGCGGTGTTGTAGGCGACGTACGTCATCCGGCGGCGCCGGTCGGACTGCGCGATGAGCTTGAGCGTGCTGGAGTTGTGCGTCGGCACGCAGCCCGCCGTCAGGTACAGGTGATCCGGCGCGGTGACGCTGATACATACGGCTTCGTCCGGCTCGACTGGAGTAATCGCCCGGATCGCCCGGAACGGGGCCACCCGCGCGCCCTCGCACCAGCCGGAGGCCTTGCGCTCCAGGAAGAACGGCACCAGGTGTGCGGGCAGCTTGATCCGCATCCGGTATGCGAGCTTCCGCCGGGTGGCCTTCTCCGTCAGAGTCGCCGTGCCGCCGAGCGACTGGACAAGCCAGCGGACGTCCTCGGCCAGCCGGAGGCTGGTGGTGACGTACTCCGCAGCGTCTCCGTGCGCCCGGTGCCCGTCCGCATCCAGAAGTCCGCGGAGCACTTCGAGGCGCTGGTCGGCCGACGCGAACTTATAGAGGTCCGGCACGAACTTCTCGTGGCTCCGAAGGCCGCGCAACCCGAGTGAGCGGAGCGCGTCAACGATTGGGTTCCAGAATCCGCGGCGCCCAGGCAGTGTCTGGCGTCCGCCCAGGCCGTACCCGTAACGGCCCGCGCTGTCGTACACGACGACGCCCATAGGATCGACCAGAGCACGCACGCGATCGATGATCTGCGCGTCCGCAGTCGTGACGGTGACGGTGCCGCTCAGTGAGCCGTCGCCGAGCAGAAGGCCCAGCAGCCACGGATCGAGCGGCAGTTCCGCCTCGGGCAGCTTCACGGGGTCGGGCATGGGCACGAACCACCGGCCGCCGCCGCCAGGACGTGCTACGCCGCGGGCGAGGATCTCGGCGGTGGTCAGCACCTGGCCGGGCGTGCCCCGGTCTCGCTGCTTGTTGGACTGGACGAGCCAGCGGTGTTCGGCATCAGCGATCACCGTGACGCCATCGGAGAACCGCAACTCGTACAGAGGGCGGATGCCCTGGGGATAGACGCCGGAGACCTCGTAAATGAGGCCGTCGCGTCCAATGATGGGGTCGTCGATGGCGAGGGTGCCGATGGGGCGCCAGCCGGTCGGCGTGAGCACGGGCTGGTCGGTGCGAAGTGCTTTGCCGCAGCCCGCGCCGGCCTGGAGGACAAGGTCCAGCCCGTCGCCGTACGCATCGATCGCCTCGGCTTGCTCGAGAGTTGGGGTCACCACTGGGGTGCACCTCCTTTCGGGGGTGCGAGCCCGCCCCGCATGGGGTCGGGGCGGGCCCGCGGTCAGTGACGGACTCAGGCGGCGTCGGCGGCGAGCCGGGCGGCGTCGTCCTCCAGGCCCTGGACCAACGCGGCGAACTCGTCCGCCGCGTTGTCCCGCTCACCGAAGCTCGTGAGTGTGTCGAGCAGCGTCTTGGCCTCGTCCAACGCCATCTCGTTGGCGGAGCCGATCCGGCGGCCGACGATCAGCGAGATGGCGCGCAGTCGGTCCTCGCGGCCCTTGATCTCGAGCTGGTTGAAGAGGGCGTGCATCATCCGCATCTGCGGGGCGGAGACGGGCGCCGGACCCTGGTCCTGCTCGGTGGAGGCCGGCGGGGTGCTCTGCTCCGGCGAGGGCACAGCCGCCGGAGTGGCGGGCGTCGCCGCGGACTTGACGGCCTGGCCGTACTCCCGGATGACGTCCCCGAGCTTGGCGGGCTCGCCGGTCTTCGGGTGCAGCAGGTCCGCACCGAGCAGGTTCCGCGCCTGCGCCTGGCCATGAAGCTCCAGCGCCCGCTTGTACGTCAGCCCGTCGGCGACCAGCGCGTCCACGATGACCTGCATCGGGTCCACACCCTGCCCGAGCTGCTCCAGGATCGCCTCAGCGAAGTCGGGGCCGGGGTGGTGCACGCACGCGCCGTCGAGCGGCGTGTACCGGGTCTTGGTCACGGTGCCGGTGCCCTCGGTCATGTCGATCACGACGTCGACTTCGTACTCGGCGCCCTCACGCTGGACCGTCTTGACGCCCAGCTTCTTGACCTTGCCGTTGGCCAGCTCGTAGTCGTTCTTCGTCCGCATGGTGACGATGACGTGGCCGGGGAAGTGCAGCAGGGCGTCCAGCATGTCCTGCTCCATTTCGTTCACCGGAGCCCAGGCGGAGAACTTCCCGCCGTTGATCTTCTTGCCCTCCTCCTCGACGCGGGCGAGGAGTCCGCCCTTCCCGGCCCAGAAGTGCGACCAGCTGTCGATGATGAGGACGGCGAGGCGGGCCTCCTCGGCGGCGCGGACGGCGGCGATGAGGTTCTCCGGGGAGCAGAACGCCATCGGCAGGTGCGCGAAGGTGTGGGACTCGATGTCGGGGCGGCCGGGGACGGGGGCGTACTTGAGGGCGGAGCCGCGCTCGGTGTCGACGACGCCGATCTGTCCGCCGGCGGCGAGGCCTTCGGCCATGCGGAGGGCCGTCTTGGTCTTGCCGGAGCCGCCGGGGCCCTGGAGGGCGATGCGGGCCTTGGCAGTCTCGCGGGTGGCCGGCTGGAAGGTGAAGGTGCTCATGAGTCGTTCCTGTTCGTGCCGGTCTGCGGCGGGATGGTGGCTCGGAAGGGGCTTGCGGCGATGTCGCGGGCGAGCTTGGCGGCGCGCATTACGGCCCCGTAGGCGCGGCGCTTGCGGCGCTCGTCGGCCTGGGTGTCGGACGGCTTCGTGCCGTACTGGTCCTTGGCGTGCGCGGCCAGGGCGGTCGCGAGCTCGGCGCCGTACTCGGTGCGGAGGGCGGCGAGGACCTGCGCGGCTTCGCCCGGCTGGAGCGGCCGGCCGGTGGTGAGCGCCCGGTAGGCGCGGGCGTACGCGCTCACCGGTCTTCACCGTCCCGGGCGGCGAGCATCAGCCCGGTCATGCCCTCACCGAGGAGGTGCACGGTCACGCCCTGGTGCTCGCCGGTCCCGGTGGTGACCGCACCGCGCGCGGTGATCGTGGCGACGTTGACCCGGAGACGGGTCAGCCACCAGGACCAGGCGGCGTAGTCGTGCGGCCGGACCGTGAGGCGGATCGTGTGGTCGTCGAGGACCTCGGCGGCGGTGACGTCGGGCTGCGAGCCGCTGAGGAGGCCGGCCAGGTGGGCGGCCGGGGACTCCTCGCGGAGGGCCTGGACCGGCGCGATCAGCTGGGTGATCCCGTCCGCCGGTGGGGTGGACGCGTCGTCGTCCTCGTATCCGGCGACCGTCCACTGCTCGGTGTCCCGGTCCCACACCACCGACCACGCGGTGTGGTCGGTGAGGGTGCCGTCGAGGTCGATACCGACCGGCATCCCGATGCCCGCGGCCGCGTTGAGGGCGTCGGCGATCGCGGCCCAGTACTCCCGCTCGGTGCGCGGCACGAAGGGCTCGTTGCCGTCCGTGGGGTCCGGCGCGGTCGCCGACTCCACCAGGAGGTCGTCGCGCTGAGCCACCACCTCGTCGACCCGGGCGCGCAGCTTCTCGCGGTCGGCGTGGACGTCGGCGAGGTCCTGCGTCCGCTGCGCCAGCTCGGCACGCAGCCGCTCCACCTCAGCCGCGGTTTCCGGCGACTGGAGCAGCTGCGACGACTCCAGCGCGAACGCGGCCTGCGACGACAGGTCGTACGACGGTCCGTGCAGCCACGCCGCATCGATGACCTTCTTTGCCGTGAGGGCGAGCTTCGAGATCATGCGGTCTCACCGTCCTTACCGACGTAGCGGGCCTCGACCCGGGCGCCGTACTCGGTCAGCACACGCGTGGCCTCGTACGCCCCTGCCGGGAGGTACGCCGACCGCGAGCCGGAGCGGGGGACCCTGGCGGTGCGGATGTTGTACTCGATGCAGGAGGCGGTGCTGCTGGAGTTGTACTCGCCAACGGGCTGCCACTGGCCGGGGGTGGCACGGCAGTGGGCCGCGACCGCGAAGTGGTCGACCAACTTGCGCTTCATGCGGTCTCACCACCCTCGGTGGCCGTGATGGCCGTCAACGGGCCCGCCTGCGCCACGAGGCTGGCCAGCGTGCAGCGCTCCGGCCGGCCGTCCTGCGACAGCAACGGCATCCCGTCCTCGGCGAGCTCGCCCTGGAAGTACCAGAACTCACCGACCGCGTCCCGCTGCGGGAGCGCCAGGTCGTACACCAGCCCCTCGAACTCGAACGGGCGCCCCGCGGACCGCACCGCCCGGGTACGGACCTCCGGCAGGTCGTACGCCAGCACCGACACCCGCACGCCGTCCCGGTAGCCCTCGCCACCCACGACGTACGGCAACGGCTGCTCACCGTCGTGCGTGACACCGAAATACCGGCGCCAGCCCGCCCACTGGGACAGATCCGTGATGTGCAGCGACACCAGCACCCGGTCACCCTCGACCTGCATGCTCTGGAACTCGACGCGGTCGCCGATCTGCTCCTGGATGCCGGCGGCGACCTGGCGGGCGCGCTCGCACGCCTGGTCCCAGGCGACAGCCTGCTGCTCCAGGTCCGTGAGCTCCGGGTCGACCGGCGGGCGCGGCATCCACCCGCCGGCGGGCGTACGGCGCAGGATGAGGCCGCGCGTCCGCTCGGTGTCGACGAGGAGGCCGACCTTGTTGAGGGCGTGCGCGGCGGCGATCTCCGGGGCGCTACCGCCTGCGGCCATGGCCTCGCGAATGATCGCGATGGCGTGGGGGAGGTTCTTGTTCACGCCGCCACCGCCCCGGGGGTCTCGGCGGCCAGCTCGGCGCGCATCTTCGCGATTGCCCGGAACTGCAGCGTCTTCGTGGCGCCGGTCTTCTTGCCCAGCTCGGCGGCCGTCTCCGGCACCGACAGGCCCTCGAAGTACCGCAACTCGATGCACTCGCGCTGGAGTCGGCTGAGCGTCCGCATCGCGTACGCCACCGTCTCGGCCGCCTCCGCGACGTCCAGGTCCCGCAGGGCGGACGCCTCGGCGGACCGGTCACGCTGGCCGGCGTCGGGCGTCTCGGCGACCGGGACCTCCAGCCGCGTCCGCGCGGCCTTGACGTGGTCGAGGTGGATGTTCCGGGCGATGACGACCAGCCAGCCCGCGAAGCCACCGGCGCGCGGGCCGCTGAAGGTGTCCATGCGGCGGAGGGCGCGCAGGAAGGTCTCCTGCGTGAGGTCCTCGGCGAGCTGCTGGTCCCGGGTCCGGCTGAGGAGGTAGGTGTACACCTCGCCGCGGTACTCGTTGTACAGAGCAGCGAAGGCCGCTCGGTCACCCGCGACGGCTCGGGCCACCAGCTCGGGGCCCGATCCCTCCCGGGTGATCTTGTGGGTAACGTGGGTCAACACGACTGCTCTCTTTCTGGGTGTTGCGGTTGTGGAGGTCGCCCCGGTGGTGCGGGGCGGTCCGGAGTCGAGGGGTCGCCAGGCCTGGCAGTCAGGCGGCCCTTCGGCATGTTTGGGATCAGGCCGTCGCGGCCAGCTGGTCCTGCTCCGCCATCCACGCCTTCACGGCGGTCAGGTCGAAGCGGCGGACCTCCTTCTTCTGGCCGGTCGACTTCAGCCGCTCCACCGGCATGCCGTCCTCGATCCAGCGCAGGACGGTCCAGTCGGAGACCTGGTAGTAGGTCTCCAGCTCGGGCTGGGTGAGGAGAGGCATCAGGCCGGCCGGGAGGGGGACGCGGCGGTCACTCTTCGTCGGCATCGGGGCTTGACCTTTCGATTCTCGAAGTCGAAGCTTCGGGCATGGCAAAGAGGTCCTGGAGGGGGGTGTTCGTCTCCTCGTGCAGCGCGGAGGCGATGACCCAGGCCGTCTTCAGCTCGCACGCCGTGCGGGCCGTTTTGCCCTGCCCTGCGAGCCGGCCCACGGTGGCCGCCGAGATGCCCTTCCCGGCCGGGTCCACCCGCCGCGTCGCCTCGGCGAGTTGGGGGATGGAGAGGCCGGCGCGGGCCATGGCGTCTCTGAGCGGCTGGCCGTCGGCCTTGCGGTGCAGCTTGGGCATAAAGGGACCTCGTGCCGTGATGGCTGAGAGCACCCCGGGCGGGGTGTCTTCGATATTTCTACTATCGAAATCGAATCCGTGTCAATGGGTGGCTCCGAGTTCATCCGAGTGGCTCCGAGCGGTGCAGGGGAGGTGCGTGTCCGGCTCCGGCGTGCGCCGACGCTGATCGGTACGCAACGGCGCGTATTCGGCGGGTCGCGCGCCGTCAGGTTCCCGCCATACCTTCTACTTTTACTTGCGAAAGGTAGAAGGTGAGGGCAGGCTTGCCGCGTGGACACCCATGAGCACATCGCCCCTGCCGGGGGGGAGACCTTCGCGCAGGCCCTCCGCGCGCTCAAGGACGACTACAACGTCAGCGAGAGCGAGATCGCGCGCCGTATCGACGCGCACGTGTCCACGGTCAACAACTGGGCCCACGGCAAGGCCAACCCTCGCGCCGCCGCCATCCGCCGGCTCGCCGTGGAGTTCCCTCGCTTCACTGAGGAGAGGCTCTTTGCCTCGATCGGAAAGCGGGCGCCCACCCCGCTCTCGCGCGACAAGCGAGCCGAGGCCCTCGAAGTGCTCGACCGGCTGACTGAAGAGCAGCAAGAGATGTTGTTGATCCAGGCCAGGGCGGTAGCGGACGCCAACGAGCGCTGACCCGTCGCATCTTTTTAGTTCTGCGTGCAACCAACTGCCTGGCTCGGAAGTCTCAGCAAAAGGCTCCTCGGCCAACTCACGACAGATGTGTAGAAACTGTGGTCGCACTGGTCGCGAAACGTGGATCTCGGGAGTACGGTCGGTCACCTGATCGACGTCCTCCCCCGCCGGTCTCACCAGCTACACGCGTCACCGCAGTCGGGGGAGTATGCCCATGTGCATCCGCGTCCAGTACGCACCGCGCCACCAGATCGTCGACCCGTGGGATGCCGTCCGGCAAGTGATCACCATCCCGGAGGACCTGGGCGCCACTGTCCTCTTCACACTTCGCGCAGTACGAGCCGTACTCCGCCAACTCGGCGTGCCTCAAGACAATTTCGGTGCACTCTGCTGGTGCGGCGAGGACATCGACCTCACCGCCGCACACGCCACCCAGCACCGACAGACCGAGGTGATCCAGGTGCACATCACACAGGCCCCCGCCACGACCGGGAGGCACCATGCCGCGTAGGGCCACGAACAATCCGCGCCAGCTGCGGCAGAAGACATGCGGCTGCCCGGCCTGCATGGAGAAGTACCCGCCCCAGCAGCACGGCGAGCGCCGACCGCGCCGGGACTGCATCGGCTCCTGGCAGGCCCGCTACCGCGACCCCGCCGGGAAGCAGAAGGCCAGGAACTTCCCCCTCAAAGAGGGTGGGAAGAAGGCCGCGGAGGCGTTCCTCGACGAGACCCGTACCGCTGTCCGGCAGCGCACCTACCGAGACCCCGAGCGCGGCAAGATCCGGCTCGGCGCCTGGTGGGACGACTTCTGGGAGGTCGAGGGGAAGAAGGGGGCGATCAGGACCCGCAACCGCAAGCTCAGCGTCTGGCGGGCCCACGTCGAACCGAAGTGGTCCGGCTACCGCCTGATCGACCTGGAGTACATGGCCCTACAGAAGTGGCTCACCCAGGACGTGAAGGGCCACCGCACCCAGAACCAGGTGAAGCAGCTGCTTGTCGCGCTCCTGGACGCCGCCATCAAGGACGGCGAGCGGATCAGTGTGAACCCGGCCAAGCACCTGGAGGTCACGGCGCCGCGGCGGGCCAAGCACCCCGACGATCTGGCGCCTCCAACGCGGGCCCAGTACGCGCTCATTCACGCAGCCCTGCCCCAGTACTACCAGCGGATCCTGCGCGACTTCGCCTACGAGACGGGCCTGAGGCCGGGCGAGTACGCAGGCCTCCGCCTGCACTGCGTCGACGAGGAGCGGATGGTCGCGCACATCAAGGAGATCCTCGTCTCCGACGACGGGCGACTGTGCCGGCAGGAGGCGCCCAAGACCGAGGCGGGCTTCCGCACGGTGGCGCTGACACCGACGGCGCTCGAGGCCATCCGCTGGATGAAGGAGAAGTGGAAGCCGAAGGCGACCCGGTCTGCGATCGGCGACGACCCCTACGACCTCCATGCCGAGGAGCTCGTGTTCCGAGGGCCTCGAGGCGGCGCGCTGAACACCAACAATCTCCAGCGCCCGTGGAAGCGGGCGATCGTCCAGGCCGGCGTGGCCCGCAAGGTGAAGAACACGGAGAGCGGGAAGTGGGAGTGGTGGCCGCGGCTGTACGAGTACCGCCACGACGTCGCGAGCCGCCTCCACCACGCCGGCGTCGCCGAGGTCGACACCCAGGCGCACCTCGGACAGAAGCGCGGCGGGAAGGTCACCTGGATCTACACCCACGGCAGCGAGGACGCGCAGGAGCGGGTGCGCAACGCGCTCACCGGCGGCGGGGAGGAGGGAAGTGGACTCCGTGCCGTTCAGTGATCGCCTACGGCAGGAATCCGCGAAGAATCCACACGCACCCCTCGGGATCACTCGGAACCACACGGAACCACCGGCCTTACAGCGCGTAAAGCAAGTCGGGACCGCTCGGGACCACTCGGAACCACCCGGAACCGCTAGCCAGGGCGAACGAAGGCCTTACAAGCAGGATGTCGGCGGTTCGAAACCGTCCGCGCCCACCGGGAACAGGGCCCTTCGGAACTTCTCCGAGGGCCCTGTGCCGTTCGTGCCGGGGACGCCCCCCACGGGGGTGCCCCTACGGAAACGGCTCCCTTTCACCAGGCGGTGTCCCGTGCGTGTGCTTCAGCCGGGAGCGGGCCTGGACGCGGTCGGCGCCGGCCAGGTCCGCCCAGTACCGGTGGGTGCTGACGAACACCACCAGCTCGTGCTCCCGGCGCCGGAGCTTCTCCACCTCGGCCTGCTCGTCGTCCGTCCAGCCGGGTGAGGCGGGGCGCTCCACCAGGCGCCAGCCGGTGTCGTCGCTGAACCCGTCGAGCGGCTCCACCGACCAGGGAAGCCGTCTCAACAGGGCCGACAGCTCTGCCTGGACCTGACGAAGCTCCTCCTGACCGGCGAGGAGGTCACGGGGAAAGTCATAGGTCGCAGCCACGCGTTAATGATACGCCTGTTCGATTTTGGGTGGCGAGTCAACTCGGGGTCCCCTCACCCGGTTCACCCGGTCGGGCACGTCCCGGGCCGCGGTCGTCCGGCATGGCTCCCAAGGCCCCTCCGGGGCGAGACTGGGGGCATGTGCCGGAGTATCAAGACCCTGCGTCCGCCCGCGTTGTCCGAGGAGGCCACCGAAGACGAGATCAGGGCCGCGGCCCTGCAGTACGTGAGGAAGGTGTCCGGCTTCCGGGCGCCGGCCGCCCACAACCGTGAGGTCTTCGACCGGGCCGTGGACGCGGTCGCCGAGGCCACGGCCGACCTGCTGGACGGCCTGGAGGTGCGCGGCGCGCGCACGAGCACGAGCGTGGCGCGGTAGGCGGGGCGGCGGGTGGTGCAGAGGGCGGGGCCGGTGCCCGCGTTACGACGCCTCCGCCGGCTGTACGACGACGCCCGCGCCGGACATCGGCCGCCTGCGCATCAGGTAGGCCGCCCCCGCACCCGCCCCGAACAGCGCGGCGACCGACACCGCGGTGGCGAGCCAGGTCGCGCCCAGCCAGTGGGCGCCGAGGTAGCCGAGGGCCACGCTGTAGGCGGCCCAGGACAGGCCGGCCAGTGCCGACCAGGGCAGGAAGTCGCGGGCCCGGCGCCGGGCGGCTCCCGCGCCGAGCGAGACCAGCGAGCGGCCGGCCGGGGCGAAACGGGCGAGGACGACCAGACCTCCGCCGCCCCGGGCCAGCGCGGCGCCGAGACGTTCCTGCGCGCCGGTCAGCCGGCGGGACCGGGCGAGCGCCCGGTCCAGGCGGTCGCCGCCGCGCCAGGCGAGACGGTAGGCGACCAGGTCGCCCAGGACGGAGGCGGTGGCCGCGCACAGCGTCAGGATCAGGATGTCGGGCAGGTCGGTCGCGGTGCCCGCGGCGGCGGCCGTGGCCGCGGCGATCACGAGGACCCCGCTCGGCAGCAGCGGCAGGAACACGTCGAGCAGGACCGAGAGGGCCACCACCGCATAGACCCATGGGCTGCCGATCAGCGACCCGAAACTCTCCACCCGAACTCCCCGTTGCTCCCCCGTCGGCCA
The DNA here is from genome assembly GCF_000829695.1 of Streptomyces sp. NBRC 110035. Lineage (GTDB taxonomy): Bacteria > Actinomycetota > Actinomycetes > Streptomycetales > Streptomycetaceae > Streptomyces. Next base: position 164,327 of record NZ_BBNN01000025.1, read on the forward strand.
GACCGTGCCGCGGTAGCGCGGGGGGAGCGGCAGGAGAATGACCGTTGACAGTGACTGAGAGTACGCCGGGCAGATGACGGAAAGGTCACGGAGGATTCGTGTGGGCGGCACCGGGAGTTCGCCCTCCCCTGTGGCCTCCCCTCGCGAACTCCCTTTCCCGCAAAGGGCAGTGCCCTCCCCGAGGCGTGAGGACCGGGGGAGGGCACCGCGGGGGCGGGGTGGGGTCTGCGGAGGGTCAGGCCGTGACCGGGGCCCGTTCGGCCGCGTGCTGTTCCACGGTCCGTGTCCGGGTGCGGCGGGTGAACAGGCGGTCCAGGCCGAAGGCGCCGGAGCCGGTGAACACCAGCAGGAACATGGCCCAGCAGTACATGGCCGCGCCCTCGCCGTTGTTCTGGATCGGCCACAGGGCCTGGGGCTGGTGCACCTTGAAGTAGGCGTAGGCCATCGCGCCCGACGATATGAACGCGGCGGCACGGGTGCCCAGTCCGAGCAGGACGAGGCCGCCGCCGACGAGCTCGATCACCGCCGCGTACCAGTTGGGCCAGGCACCGGTCTCGGCGGTGCCGCCGCTGCCGTCCGTGCCGCCGAGCACGCCGAACAGGGCGACGGCGCCGTGGCAGGCGAAGAGCAGGCCGACGACGATGCGGAAGAGGCCGAGGACGTATGGCTGGGCGCTGTCGAGGCGTCCGGACATGTGGGGGGTCTCCTTCGGTAGGCCGGTCCGGGGCGGGAACCGAGTCGAGAAACCACGGTAGGTGCCCCCAATTTATACTTTCAAGTTCAACATTCGGCCACGAGGTGCCGTGGAAACGGAAGTCCGGCCGCCCGCCGCCGCACGTGAGCGCGCCCCGCTCCCCGCCCCGGCGCTCGAAGACGTGACCGAATACACCCCCAACGCCACAGCGGGCTCACAGGTTCGCCCCCCGTCTCACCTGCTCAGTCCGGTCTCCGTCACCGTTTTCAGCCGGACGCCCGGCCCCGCGCCCGGCCGCCCCGCGTCCGTTCCCGGTGCCGGGCCCGCCACCGCGCGTGCGTGCTCCAGCCGCAGCACCGCCGAACGCCCGCGCATCGTCAGCGTCATGAGCTGGTTGCCGAACCAGGGCCCGCCCGTCTTGCGCCACGTGACCGGCGGCTGCCCCGAGCGCCCGTGCCGGGCGAAGACGCGGCCGATGCCCCGGGCGACGGCACTCCAGCCGAAGCGGAACCCCAGCCGGATCGACAGGGGAATGGAGTTGTGCACGGGGGAGCAGGTCAGCTGCATCACCCGGGCGTCCGGCCCGCGACCCTGCCCGCCCGCGCCCCAGCTCGGCTCCGCCGCATACGCGTGATGGACGTCCCCGGAGAGCACGCACACCGTCGCCGGCGCGTCCGGCCCCGTACCGGCCTCGGCGATCAGCTCCGCCAACTCCCCGAAGGACTCCGGGAACGCCGCCCAGTGCTCCAGGTCCGCCGCCCGCCGCAGCCACTCCCCGAACCGCGCCCAGCGGGGCCCCTTGTCGCCCCGGGCCAGCACGGAACTCCACCCCTCGACGTCGTGCACCAGATGCGGGAGCAGCCAGGGCAGGGACGTGCCGATGAGGAGGTGGTCGTACCCGCCGCGCCCGTCCAGCGCCTGTGCGCGCAGCCAGGCCGCCTCGGCCGGGTCGAGCATCGCGCGCTCGCCCTCCGTCAGGACCCGGGCCGCCCGGGTGTCCACCATCAGCAGCCGCACCCGGCCGAAGTCGCGCCGGTAACTCCAGCGCACCGAGGCCGTGTCCGCTTCGGCGCCGGCGGCGAAGGCCCGCAAGGCGTCCGTGCCGTCGGGCAGTTCCCGCACGGACGCGTACAGCGGGTCCGCCGCCAGTTCGCGCGGGGAGAGATTGCCGAGATGCTGGTACACCCAGTACGACATCAGGCCGCTGCGCACCCGTTCGCCCCACCACGACGTGGCCCGCATGTCGGCGACCCACGAGGCGGAGGTGTTCCAGTCGTCGATCACGTCGTGGTCGTCGAAGACCATGCACGTGGGAACCGTCGACAGCAGCCAGCGCACCTGAGGGTCGAGCCAGGACTCGTAGTAGAGGCGGGTGTACTCCTCGTAGTCCGCCACCTGGTCGCCCGGCGCGTCGGAGAGGTCGCGGCGGGCGGCGAGATACGCGCGGGTGGCGTCGGAGGTCTCGTCGGCGTACACCTGGTCGCCCAGGAGGAGCAGCACGTCGGGCCGCTCGCCGCCCGGGTCGGCGGCGATGCGCGCGGCCAGGCCGTGCAGCGCGTCGGGGCCGACGGGATCGTCCTCGCCGGCCGGCGGTGACGCCCAGCGGCAGGAGCCGAAGGCGACCCGCACGCCGTCACCGGCGCCGGGGGTGGCGATGACGGAGGGCGGCAGCGACGCGAGGGCCCCGTCCTCGGCGTTCTCGGCCGGCGGCCACACCCGGGCCCGGTCGAGGAACACCTCGTACGGCGTCGCCGTGCCCGGGGTCAGGCCGGTCACCTCGACGAGCGCGTAGTGGTGCCCCGCGATCCGGAAGGTGCGGGCCGTCCCGCCGGACCCGTCCGCGCAGCGCACCTCGGCGGTGCCCGGCCGGCTCGTCTCGACCCAGACGGTCGCGGACGAGCCGTCGACGTACCTCAGCAGTGGCCCGAGGAGCAGTCCGGTCATGGTGGTGATCCCTTCCTCCGTCGACCCGTACGGTACGGAACGACGGAGGGGTACGGGGGATCTTCGGCCCGTCGTGGCGTACCGCGGGGTCAGCAGCTCGCGAGGTGGCCCTGCAGGGCGGACTTCTCGGCCGGGTCGACCGACAGGCCGTAGTAGTACTTCACCTGCACCCAGGCGCGGACGTAGGTGCAGCGGTAGGCCGTGCGGGACGGCATCCACTCGGCGGGGTCCTTGTCGCCCTTGGACTGGTTGACGTTGTCGGTGACCGCGAGCAGTTGCGGGCGGGTCAGGTCGTTGGCGAAGGACTGGCGTCGCGACGTGGTCCAGGAACCGGCGCCGGAGTCCCAGGCCTCGGCGAGCGGGACGAGATGGTCGATGTCGACGTCGGAGGCGGCGGACCAGGTGGCACCGTCGAACGGGGAGTACCAACTGCCGCTGGTGGCCGCGCAGGAGGAGTTGGTGACGACGTTCGTGCCGTCGCGCTTGAGGACCGTCTCGCGGGTGTTGCAGGTGCCGCTGACGGTGATCCAGTGGGGGAAGAGGTCGCGGTGGTAGCCGGTGCGGTTTTCCGCGGACACGGTGAGGGAGGCGAGGTAGGTGCGGGCGGTGGAGGCGCTGACCGGGGTGGGGAGGGCGGCGGAGGCGCTCGGGCCGTTGAGTACTCCGGCGGAGGCGATGAGTCCGGTGAGCGCCGCGACTATGCCCAGACGTCGACGCGCGTAGAACTTCGGCATGCGAACTCCCTTGTGGGGTGGGGCCGTTGGAGTGCGAGCAAGGGGAATGCTCGCCTCGCGGCGTTACGGGGAGGAGTGGACCCGGTGAGAAGTTAATGACGTGTGCATGGCGTGTCTGGGCATGATGCGGTGCCGATGCGGTGCGGATGTCGTGCGGGCGTGGCGCTTCCGCGCGAGCCCCGCAGGGGCGGACGGGGCGCGAAGGGCCGTGCGGGTCCGCGCGGAAGTGGGCGTACGGGTGCTCGGGCCGGCCTCGCGTACGATGGACGGCGCAGAGGGGGAGTAGCCCTTCGCCGGACCGTCGACATACTGCTCGGCCCGTCTGAGCCGGCGCCCGGAGGCAGGTCCCGTACAGGGGCCGGCCGGCGAGACCCTCGGCAAGCAGTGCACCGCCCGTGCCCCTCGGTACGGGCGCCATGTGTGCTGCCGTGCCGAGGCGTCCCGTGGACACGCAGGACACGCGCAGACTCTCGGCGGGGCAGCCCCGGCCGATCGAGGAACCTTGATCAACCTGACCGTGACGGCCGTCGTGTTCGGCGTCGTCTTCCTCGCCGAACTGCCGGACAAGACCGCGCTCGCCGGCCTCGTCCTCGGCACCCGCTACCGGGCCTCCTACGTCTTCGCCGGCGTCGCCGCCGCCTTCGCCGTGCACGTCGCGCTCGCGGTGGCGGCGGGCAGTGTGCTCACCCTGCTGCCGCAGCAGCTCGTGCACGCGATCACGGGCGTGCTCTTCCTGGGCGGCGCGGCGATGCTGCTGTTCAGGAAGGACGAGGACGACGAGGAGATCCGCAAGCCGGAGAACCAGTCCTTCTGGAAGGTGTCCGGGGCGGGCTTCATGCTCATCCTGGTCGCCGAGTTCGGCGATCTCACCCAGATCATGACGGCCAACCTCGCCGCCCGTTACGACGATCCGCTCTCGGTCGGCCTGGGCGCGGTGCTGGCGCTGTGGGCGGTGGCCGGGCTGGGCATCGTCGGCGGAAAGGCCCTGATGAAGAGGGTGCCGCTGAAGCTGATCACCCGGATGGCGGCGCTGCTGATGCTGGGGCTCGGCGTGTGGAGCCTGGGGGAGGCGGTGACCGGCTGAGCGGGGCGGGCCGACGGGTGGCGGACGGGTGGTGGCGGACCGGGCGGTGGACCGGGCGGGGTGAACGGCGGGTCGGCCGCCCGGCTGGTTCCGTGGCCGGTTCCGTCGGCGGCTGCGGCTGCGGCTGCGGTTGCGGGGACGGGGCGACGGTGCGGCCAACGCTCCGTGAACGGTTGGCGGAGGTGCTGGCGGGAGGCCGGGGTTGTTTTGTATCGTGGATGAACAAAGTGGCTCCCGCCCGTTTTCCCTGACCGGCGGGCGGGGCCGCCTTGTCCTCCCTTCCCGTGCTTTGGAGCTGCCGATGACAGCCACCGCCGTCCTCACCGCCCGTGCCCTCCTGCTGGACATGGACGGCACCCTCGTCAACTCGGACGCCTCGGTCGAGCGCGTCTGGCGGCGCTGGGCCGAGCGGAACGGGCTCGACGGGGACGAGGTCATGAAGGTCGTGCACGGGCGGCAGGGCTACGCCTCGATGGCGCTGCTGCTGCCGAACCGGCCCATGGAACAGAACCACGCCGACAACGCGCGCATGCTCGCCGAGGAGACCGCGGACACCGAGGGTGTCGTCGCGATACCGGGCGCCCATGACTTCCTCGCCGCCCTCGACGGCGTGCCGCACGCCCTGGTGACCTCCGCGGACGTCGCCCTGTCCACGGCACGGATGGCCGCCGCCGGACTGGAGCAGCCCCGGGTACGGGTGACCGCCGAGTCGGTGGGCGCGAGCAAGCCCGACCCCGAGGGCTTCCTCAAGGGCGCGGCGGAACTGGGCGTCGCCCCGGCCGACTGCGTGGTCTTCGAGGACTCCGGGGCGGGGATCGCCGCGGGGCGCGCGGCCGGCATGCGCGTCGTCGGCGTCGGCCCGCGCGCCGGATTCCACGACCCGGACGTGGTCGTACGCGACCTGACCCGGGTGCGGGTGGAGCGCGGTGCGGACGGGACGGTCCTGCTGCACATCACGGAACCCGGGCACGCGGCGGGCCGGTAGGTCCGGCCTGTCCGGGGCCGGGTCCACCGGCCCGCCGCGTCAGAGGTCCTGGGTCTCGGACTCCAGCCGGGTGCGGGTCTCCGGTCCGTACACGCCCAGCTCGTCACCGCGGATGCCCCGTGACCACTGGTAATTGCGGAGGGCGCCCTCCGTGTCACGGTCGAACCGGCCGTTGACCTCGTCGTTGTACAGGTACACCTTGCTCAGGCGCTCCTGGAGCGCGGCGACCTCCGGCCCCCGGTCGCCGCGCTTCAGCGTGGGACCGGTGGCGTCGCCGCCGTCCAGCTCCTCCGCGTCCTCGGGGGCGTCGGCCGACGGGACGGTGGTCGGGGTCGCGGACGGCTCCGGCTCGTCCGACGGGGCCGCCGGAGTGCTCGCCTCCGCGGACTCGGAGCCCGACGGCGACGCCGACGGGCTCGCGCTCCCGGACGGCGTGGCCGAGGCCGACGCCGGGGCGGACGCCTCCGGTGAGCCGGACGCGCTCGTGACCGGTGCCGCCGAGGGCGCGTCGTCCGGCGCGTCCGGCACACCCGCCCGTACGTCGTCCGCCGACGCGCCGTCCCGGGACGGCGTCTCGTAGGCGAACAGCCCGCTCGCCCACCCGGCGGCCCCGATCACCGCCACCACGGTCCCGGCGGCCACGAGCAGCGCGGTGCGGCGACGGCGGCCACCGCCGGGGGGAGCGGCGTCGCCGACGGCCGGAAGCGGGGGCGTGGCCGGGCCTGCGGGTGGGCCCGCGGCGGTGGGCACCGTCCTGAGGGGGCGGGTGGAGTCGAACAGATGCAGGTCGGTCGCGCTCGGCTCGGTCGTGGGCGGTGCGAGAGGTGCGGCGAGGGGCGCGGGCCGGGAGTCCGGGGCCGTAGGGGCCCCGGCGGTGCCGGGTGCGGCGAGCGTGTCGGGGGTGACGGCGCGCAGTTGCACGGTGGCGTCCGCGGCCGGCCCCGGCGCGCCGGGCGCCGTCTGCCCGGCCCGGGCGGTCCGCTCGCTCTGCTCCGCCCGGCCGGCCCGGGCCGCGGGCGTGCCCTGCCCGTTCGGCTCGTCCGGGGTGCGGGCCTCCTCGGCTCCCTGCCCGGCCTCCCGCTCCGGAGCGCGGCCTCCGTCCGGCGCGCCGCCGTCCTCCGGTGCCGCGTTCGGCGTACTCGCCGCCCCTGCCCCTGCTTCCGTCTCCGCCGCCGTGGTGCCGTCGTCGAGTTCGACGTACGGGCGGATGCGGAGCGGAGTGAAGTCCTCCGCCTGAGCCGCCTGCGCCGTCCGGGCGTCGCGGAGGGCTTCGGACGCGCGCAGAGTGCAGGCGCAGGAAGGGGTGTTGTCCCTGTTCCTGGGCGTACCGCATTCCGGGCACGGGGTGCCCGTCGAATCGTTCACGCGTAGTCCCTCCCCTCGCGATCTCCAGAGATTATGCAGATCTTCTCCACCACTCCGACGCGCCCGCCCCCGGAACGCGGTCTTCCGGAAGGACTCAACAGGCCATAACCGGTCACACCGATCACGATGGACCGTGGAATCGAGAACCTGTGGAGGTGGTCATGTCCGGGCACGCGCACGGCAGGGCGGAGAGAGCGGGCGGCACACGGCCCTCGCCCGGTGCCGGTTCCGGACCACCGGCCCCCGGCGTCGGTCCGGGCCGTCCGGGGGGGCCGGGGGGTCCGGACCGTCCGGGGGGTCCGGGCGGTTCCGGCGGGCCCCCGGAGCAGGTGTCCCGCAACGTCGTCGTCCCGATGGCCGCCCTGCTCCTCGGCCTGCTGCTCGCCGCCCTCGACCAGACCATCGTGGCCACCGCGCTGCCCACCATCGTCAGTGAACTGGGTGGCCTGGAGCATCTGTCCTGGGTGGTCACCGCGTATCTGCTGGCCTCGACCGCCGTGACCCCGCTGTGGGGCAAGCTCGGCGACCAGTACGGACGCAAGCGGCTGTTCCAGGCCGCCATCGTCATCTTCCTGGTGGGATCCGCGCTGTGCGGCGCGGCGCAGGACATGGCCCAGCTGATCGGCTTCCGGGCGCTCCAGGGGCTGGGCGGCGGCGGACTGATCGTGCTGTCCATGGCGATCGTCGGGGACCTCGTCCCGCCCCGTGAACGGGGCAGGTACCAGGGCATGTTCGGCGCCGTCTTCGGCACGACGAGCGTCCTCGGGCCGCTGCTCGGCGGACTGTTCACCGAGCACCTGAGCTGGCGCTGGGTGTTCTACGTCAACCTGCCCCTCGGCATCCTCGCCCTCGTCGTCATCGCGACGGTGCTGCACATCCCGCGCACCTCGACCCGCCACGTCATCGACTACCTCGGCACCTTCCTCATCGCCTCCGTCGCGACCTGCCTGGTCCTGGTCGCCTCCCTCGGCGGCACCACCTGGGCCTGGGGCTCGTCGAGGATCATCGGCCTCGCGGTGCTGGGCGCCGTCCTCGCCGTCGCGTTCGTGGCCGTGGAACGGCGGGCCGTCGAACCGGTGCTGCCCCTGGGGCTGTTCCGGATCCGCACCTTCACGCTCACCGCCGTGATCAGCTTCATCGTCGGCTTCGCCATGTTCGGCACGAGCGTCTATCTGCCGACGTTCCTCCAAGTGGTCCAAGGCACCAGTCCGACCATGTCCGGTGTGCACATGCTGCCGATGGTGGCCGGAACGCTGCTGGCCTCGACCTCCTCCGGACAGATCGTCAGCCGTACCGGCCGCTGGAAGGTGTTCCCGATCGCGGGCACCGGCCTCATCGCCGTCGGCCTGCTGCTGCTCCACCAGCTCGACGAGAACAGCCCCACCATCGTGATGAGCGCCTTCTTCTTCGTCTTCGGCCTGGGGATCGGCCTGGTGATCCAGGTCCTGGTACTGATCGTGCAGAACGCCGTCTCCTACCGGGACCTCGGCGTCGCCACCTCCGGCGCGACCTTCTTCCGCTCCATCGGCGCCTCCTTCGGCGTCGCCGTCTTCGGCATGATCTTCACGAACGGTCTCGACGACAAACTCACCGCCGCCTTCCGCGGTGCCCAGCTCCCGCCCGGCGTCTCCGCCGACGCGCTGGAGTCCGACCCGCGCGGCATCGGGGACCTGCCGGCCGCCCTGCGCCCGGAGGTCGTCCACGCGTACGCCTCCGCCATCACCGACGTGTTCCTGTACGCCGTTCCCGTCGTCCTCGCCGGGTTCGTCCTGTCCTGGTTCCTCAAGGAGGACAGACTGCGCGCCTCGGTCACCGCGCCCGACGGCACCGAGACCCTGGCCAGCAACCCGGTGGAGCGCTCCTCGTACGACGAGGTGTGCCGCGCGCTGTCCCTGCTCGGCACCCGCGAGGGCCGGCGCGACATCTACCGGAAGACCACCGCCCGTGCGGGCTACGACCTGCTGCCCGCCACGAGCTGGCTGCTGCTGCGGATCAGGAGGCACGGCTCGGTGGAACCGGCCCTGCTCGCCGAGCGCAGCCCCGTCCCGCTCGGCATCGTCCTGGAGGCCGCCCGCCAGGCCGAGGTGCGGCACCTCGCCCGGCGCGAGGGCCTCGGCCTCGTCCTGACCGACGAGGGTTTCGAGGCCGCCGAGAAGCTGGCCCGCGCCCGGGAGGAGTCCCTGGCCGAACTGCTCGGCGACTGGTGGGGGCCGGAGCGGCCGACCGATCTGGTCCAGCTGGTGCACGAGTTGTCGGGGGAACTGGGCGGATCGCGCGGGGAACGCCCGCACGGCGACGGCGACGGCGGGCGTCCGGGCGGTACGCGCGACGGGCGCCCGGGTACGGGTACGCCGGTCGGCTGAGCCGGCGTGGGGTCACCCGGACCGCCCGTTCACCTCCTCCGGCACTGGGCCCGCAACCCTGTTTGCGGGCGGGTCTTCGGGCAACACGAACGGAGAACCGGCGCGCGAGAAGTGCCGGTTGGCCGAGATACCGGAAGGCATCCATGTCCACTGGCCTGATCATTGCGTTGATCGTGATTGTGGCGGTCGTTGTCGTCGCGGCGGCCGTACTGACCCTGCGCGCCCGTGGCCCACGCCACGGCGCGAACCTGAAGCGGCGCTTCGGCCCCGAGTACGACCGGGCCGTCGCCCGGCACGACGGGGACGCCGAAGCCGCCGAACGTGAACTGGCCCAGCGCGTACAGCTCCACGGCGACCTGCGGACACGACCGCTGGAGTCCGCCGAACGGGAGAGGTACGAGGCGGGCTGGACGGCCGCGCAGGAGCGGTTCGTCGACTCGCCGCGGGAGGCGGTCGCCGAGGCGGACCGCCTGCTCGCCGACCTCGCCTCCGCCCGGGGCTTCCCCGACGGCGCACAGTACGAGGAGCAGCTGGCCGCGCTGTCCGTGCACCACGCCCACCACGTCGACGGCTACCGGCGCGTGCACCGGGTCGCGCAGACCCGCGTGAACGGCGGGCACGAGGGCGGCGCGGGCACCGAGGAGATGCGCGAGGCCATGGTCGAGGCCCGCGCCCTCTTCGACGACCTGGTGCGGTCCTCCCGCCACGACGGCGGAGACCACCGCGGCGGCCCGGACGGCCACCACGCGAGGACGGCCGAACGCGGCCGCCCCCACACACCTTCATTGCTCCACCGGCGACAGGCGAAGGAGAGCTGAGCGAGATGACCGACAGGACCCGCCGCCCCGGCGGCGACCCGCTGACCGGAACGCCCCGCACCACCACCCCCACCACCCCCACCACCCCCACGACCGCCGACGGGACCCGTGACGGTGTCCACGGGAGCCTCCCCCAGGACCTCCACGGCGACCCCCGCCGTGACGCCTACGAGAAGGGCGCCCGAGAGGGCACCCCGGACCTCCGCGAGCACACCGGCACGGTGCCCCCCGCCCGTGAGGGCGCGGACTCTCCGGGCACCGACCGCCCGCGGAGCGGCGGCACGCCGGACCCGTACACGTCCCCGGAGGACCGCCACGCCGGTGACCGCGCCCCCGGCGCGGCGCACGGCGCCGGTCTGCTCCCGCACGACGACTGCGACAAGCTCTCCGCGCAGCTGCAGCACGCCGTGGCCGGTTTCGTGGATGCCCCGAGGGACTCCGTCGAGGAGGCCGATCACCTGCTGGAGGAACTCGCCGCCCGCTTCACGGACGCGGTCACCGAGCGGCGCCGTACCCTGCGCCGGTCCTGGCAGACCGCCGAGGTCGGCGAGGGTCCGAACGCCGCGGAGACCGGCACCGAGCAACTGCGCCTGGCCCTGCGGGACTACCGGGAACTGGCGGACCGGCTCCTGCACGCCTGACCGGCTCCGTGCCCGGGGCCGCCGTCAGGCACCCCCGGGCACCGGCCCGTCCGTCCCCGCCCGGCGCTCCCGCCACTGCCGTACGACGTCCTCGACGTCGTACGGCTTCTTGCCGAGGGGGCCGGACGGCGGCTTGTACGTCATGTCGCGGATCCTGGTGTCGGCCTCCGTGAGGATCTTCCGCACGATCCGCTCCGAGGGAGCCGCGAAGGCCGCCTCCAGGGCGTCCTCGGCCTCCTTGCGCAGGGCCGGTGTCGGCGGCAGCACCGAGCAGCCCTCGCGGGCCGGCTTCCGCTCGGTCCGCCACATCTCGTCGTACGGGGTCTCCGGGCCGCACGGGAGGGGCTTGCCCGCTCCCGGCAACCGTGCGAAGTCCCCGCGCGCCTCGGCCTCACGGATCTGCCGGTCCGCTTTCCCCCGCTCCGTCCGAGCGGGGCCCCACCTCGAAATCGACGTCCGGCGGCTTCCGCCCGGTCATGGGGCCAGGGTGCCCGCGGAACGGGCGGACGGGAGGGAGCCGGGCGTTTTATCATGCGGCGACAGCGGGCCTTCCGGTCACCGCACCAGGCCGTTTCGGCCGTTGCCGGGCCGGTACCGCCGGCCCGCCGGAACGTCTCAGGAGGAGCGCACGTGCTCGAACTCACCATGGCCACGGTGTCGTCGGCGGAATCGGGGGCCACGGCCGGCATGCTCATGGCCGACGCGCCGACCGAGCCGGGCGCCGTGCTGCGGGTGGGCCGGGACAGGTCGGTGTGCCGTCTCTCCACGCCGGACGACTGGCTGTTCGTGTCCAGGGTCCACCTGGAGTTCCAGTGCGCCCAGGACGGCACCTGGTACCTGAGCTGGCTGCGCGGTTCGCTCCCCGAGCCGTCCTCAGAGGTCCGGCTGACCATCGGGGACCGGACCCACCCGGTCGCCTACGGCGGCAGCGTCGCGCTGCCCCGGGGAGGCAACGGCGAGGTCGTCATCCTGGACCGCGCGGCCCCGCGCAGCGTCAACGTCGGCTTCTACCACGAGGTGTGAGGCCGGCCGGCTCCGCGGGGATTTCGCGAGGGACCGCCCCGGGGCGGCTTCGCCCCGGCACCCGCGGCGGGGCGAAGCCGTCGTACCGGCCATGCGGGTGAGGGTACGTTTTCGGCCTCCCGCGTGCCCCGTCGCGCACCCCGGGGAGCAACCCGACCCCTCTCCGTCTATCGTCATCCGGACCAAAGCTGGACCAAAGAGGGACGGACGTCAGGTGAACCGGGGGTTGCCTGCGTCTCTTCCGGGGGCGGGGCGAGCCTCATAGGGTTCGCAGAGGGATCCTCACGCGTGGACGCGGGGACCAACGGGGCGGGAGGCCGACGAGGCGTGGCAAACGCGGAACACAGGGGGCGACCGGCGGAGGCTTTCGCGGCCACGGACGTCGGCGACACCGGAACACGCCTGCACACGGTGCGACTCGGACTGTGGCTGCTCGCCGCCGTCCTCGCCGTACGCCAGGTCGCCGCCGTCCTGACCACCCCGCACGGGGAGCGGCTCACGGACCTGGGGACCTGGTTCGGACACGACGGCGTGCTGCGGGTCAGCGGCTCACTCTACGAATCGACCCGTTTCACCGGTACGCCGTTCGGCGGGCTCGTCCTCAAACCCCTCACCCGATCGGCTGAGCAAGCACTCGGCTGGGGCTGGACCTTCGGCACGCTGCTGCTGGTCGTCGCGCTGGGGCTGACCGCCGCCCGCGCCCTGCCCCAGCCGGTCGGCCGCCGCACCGCGCTGCTGGCCGCGCCGGTCGCGGTCAGCCTGCTCATGCTGTCCCTGCCGGTGCGCAACACCCTGTGGCTCGGGCAGACCAGCATCATCCCGGTCCTCCTCGTCCTGCTGGGCTGCTTCGTCGCCCGCGGGCAGCGGGCCGGCGGCATCCTGATCGGTGTCGCCGCCGCCCTCCAGCCGACCCTGCTGCTCTTCGCCCCGCTGCTGTGGTTCACCGGCCGCCGCCGGGCCGCCGCCGCGTCCGGCATCACCTTCGCCACGGGCACCGCGCTCGCCTGGGCCGCGCTGCCCCAGGACTCGTACACCTACTGGGTGCACCACATGGCGGGCGCCGGACTCGGCGGCCGGGCCGACGACCTCGCCAACCAGTCCCTGCACGGTGCCCTGCTCCGCCTGGGAGCCGAGGGCCCCCTGGAGATCGGCCTCTTCCTGCTGCTCGGCGCGGCCGTCGCCACCCTCGGCCTGCGCCGCGCGGTGCGCTACGCCCACGACGGCCAGCTGCTGCTCGCCGTCGCGATCACCGGCTGCACCGCCGTCGCCGTGTCCCCGACCGCGTGGCAGCACCAGCTGCTGTGGGTGCTGCTCACCGTCGTCGGCACGGTCGGCAGACGCGCCTCCGACCGGCCGGTGTGGCCCGTCGCCGTCATCCTGGTGATGACGCTGCCGGCCCCCATGATCCTGCCGGACATGGCGGCCCTCCACCCCGTCCGCGACAACGTCGTCCTGCTCGCCGCGCTCGCCGCCGCCACGGTGATCCCGTTCCTGTCGCGCACCTCGCCGTACTTCCGGGCGCCCGTCCCGACCCGGTACGCCGACCCGGTCCCCACCCGCCTGCGGTACGTTCCGCTGCTGCCGTTCCTGCGCCGGGTCCTGACCCGCCCCAACCTCCTGCTGGAAGTGCTGCTGATCCGGGTCACCTACGCCGCCTACTCCAAGGTGCGGCTCGCGGCGACCGGCGGCCGGGAACGGGCGGAGGAGCACGCCCGGCAGATCCTCGACCTCGAGCGTCTGCTCCACCTGGACATCGAGTACGCGGTCAACCACGCCGTCGTGCAGATCGGCTGGCTGCGGAACTTCTTCGACTTCTACTACACGTCGTTCCACTTCGCCGTCCCGCTCACCGTCCTCGGCCTGCTGTACTGGCGGCGCCCCGTCGACTACCGCTGGGCGCGCGCGAGCCTGGGCTTCACCACGCTGCTGGCCCTGGTCGGCTTCTGGCTCTACCCGCTGGCACCGCCGCGCCTGATGCCGAACCTCGGGATCATCGACACCGTGCACGGCGTGCAGGACTTCTCCAAGCCGGACTACGGCACCCTCACCGCCCTCACCAACCAGTACGCGGCGATGCCGTCCCTGCACTTCGGCTGGTCCCTGTGGTGCGGCCTGGTCATCGCGATCATCGCGCCCAGGGCGTGGATGAAGGCGCTCGGCCTGCTCCACCCCCTGTTCACCGTCGCCGCGATCGTCGCCACCGGCAACCACTGGGTCCTGGACGCGGCGGGCGGCGCCCTCGTCGTCGCGGCCGGCTTCGGCCTGACATACCTCTTCCAGGGGCCTCGGGCCCGGACGGTGACGGCCGCCACCGACGTCACCGCCACCGTGCCGGCGCCGAAGCCCACGGACGTGAAGCCCACGGACGTGAAGCCGCCGGTCCCCGCTCCCGCACCCCCCGTGCGGGAGGACCCGGTCCGGAAGTAGCGGCACGACCACGGCGAAAGCGGCGGCCCCGGGGATCTGGGGGCCGCCGCTTTCGGTCTGCGGGGTGGTGCCGGGGCCGGTCAGTACCAGTTGTTGGCCTGCCAGAAGTCCCAGGCGGCGCACGGGCTGCCGTAGCGCTCGTTCATGTAGCTGAGGCCCCACGAGATCTGGGTGGCGGGGTTGGTCTTCCAGTCCGAGCCGGCCGACGCCATCTTCGACGCGGGCAGGGCCTGGACCAGGCCGTAGGCGCCGCTGGAGGCGTTGGTGGCGGTCGGGTTCCAGCCGCTCTCGTGCTGGACGATGTTCGAGAAGCACTGGTACTGCGCGGAGTCGCCGATCATCGACTGCGCGGTCGCCTGGGCCGAGCCCGTGGTGGCTGCCTGCGCGGGTGCGGCGGCGATCAGCGTGCCACAGGCGGCGGCGGCGAGGGCGGCGCCGGCGACGGCCTTCTTCGGGGTGGCGACGGTGCGGAGGATGGAAACGGCGGACACGTGGAGCCTTTCTTCGGATACAGGGCGGTCGTCGTGGGCCCGGTGCCCTAACACCCGGGGTGCGTGGGGCGGGGCACACGGCGGCGCCGCGGCCCGTGGGGGCACGTCGGCGCCTGGCGACTGCTCCACAGAAACAGCTTCCGGCGTTTGTCCGCAAAGGTCCCTTTTGCTAGTCCTGATCGTATTCAAGGGGAACGCGGATTCGGGGCCGGTGGCCGTCTGCGCAGGTCGGGGGTGGCGGACGAGGGGGCGGGGGAGGACGTGAGGACTACGACCCCGCCTCGTATGTGACGCGGGTCATGTGGGGTGCCTCACGACGGGCCGTCAGCTGCGTCACTGTCGGCGTGCGCGGGGACACTCAGGGGTGACCGGTGAAAGTGACCGGCGTCTCGAAAGCCGCCCTGCGGGTGGCGCGGCGCAGGGCGCGCAGGACCGGGGCGCCCAGGGTCAGGGCCAGCACGACGGTGAGCAGGGCCCGGCCCAGGTCCCAGCCCAGCGACGTGGCCAGGCAGTACGTCAGGAAACGGGCCAGGTTGGCGGGGACCGACGCGTCCGGGTCGAAGGAGATGTTCGAGGCGAGGGCCGCCATGAAGGGCCAGCCCGCCATGTTCATCACCGTGCCGTAGGCGAGGGCCGCCAGGAAGCCGTAGGCGGCGAGCAGGCACAGCTCGGCCCGGCCCCGCAGCCCGTCCTGGCCCGGGAGCAGGCCCGCGCCCATCGTGAACCAGCCCATCGCCAGCATCTGGAACGGAAGCCACGGGCCCACCCCGCCCGTGAGCAGCGCGGACGCGAACATCGTCACCGAGCCGAGTACGAGGCCGAAGCCCGGCCCGAGGACCCGGCCGCTGAGGACCATCAGGAAGAACATGGGCTCCAGGCCCGCGGTCCCCGCGCCGATGGGGCGCAACGCCGCGCCCGTCGCCGCCAGGACGCCCAGCATCGCCACCGCCTTCGGGCCCAGGCCCGACTCCGAGATCGTCGCCGCCACCACCCCGACCAGCAGCACGAGCAGCCCCGCGAACAGCCACGGCGCGTCCTGCGCGTGGGCGTTGAGCGTGGAGGCGGGCGGGGCCAGGAAGGGCCAGCCGAACGCCGCCACGCCCACCGCGCTCACCAGGGCCAGCGCCACCAGCGAACGCGGGCCCAGGCGGACGGCCCGCGCCTGGCGCTGGGTGCCGGTGGCGGTGCCGACGGGGGTCCCGGTGCCGGTGCCCGTGGCGGGGGTGGCCGTGCCCGTGGCCGGGGCGGGTGCGGGTGTCATGACAGGGCCTCCCGGACCTGGGAGACCGTGAGCCAGTGCTGCGGGGCCAGGATCTTCGCCACCTGCGGGGCGAAGGACGGTGACGCGACGACCACCTCGGCCGCCGGACCGTCGGCGATGACCTCGCCCTCGGCGAGGAGAACGACCCGGTGGGCGAGTTCCGCCGCCAGTTCCACGTCGTGCGTGGCCAGGACGATCGCGTGTCCCTCGGCGGCCAGCCCGCGCAGGACGGTCACCAGGCGGGCCTTCGCCGCGTAGTCCAGGCCGCGGGTCGGCTCGTCGAGGAGGAGCAGCGGCGGACGGGCGGTGACGACGACCGCCAGCGCGAGGGTCAGGCGCTGGCCCTCGGACAGGTCGCGCGGGTGGCTGTCGTCCGCGACGCCGGGAAGCAGCTGCGACAGCAGGGCGCGGCAGGTGCCCGGCTCCGCCTCCGCGTCCCGGTCGGCGGCGGCGCACTCCGCGGCGACCGTGTCCGCGTACAGCAGGTCCCGCGGCTCCTGCGGGACGAGCCCCACCCGGCGCACCAGGTCGCGGGGGCGGGTGCGGTGCGGCACGGCGTCACCGGTGCGGACCGAACCGGCGGACGGTTCCACGAGCCCGACCAGCGCGCCGAGCAGCGTGGACTTGCCGGCCCCGTTGCGCCCCATGAGCGCGATCGTCTCGCCGGGGGCGACCGTCAGGTCGACGTGGCGCAGCGCCCGGACACTGCCGCGAAGGACGGCCAGGGCACGGACCTCGGCCACGTGGGCGGGGGCGGGAGAGGAGGGGGCGGGGGAGCCCGTGGCTGCGGTCCCCGACCGCTTGCGGGTCAACAGGGAGAGAGGGCTCTTGCGGGTGGCGGAGGGGGCGGTGGTGGAGGCGGAGGCGGTGGGGAGGAGGGCTGCCGCGGATTTCCGCGCGGGAGCTGCTGTCGCTGCCGTCGCGGGTACGGCCCTCGCCCCCTTCGCCTCCTCCTCCGCCTCCGTGAGGCGCTCGCGCAGGGGGGCCGCGCGGCGTCGGGCGTCGCGTACGGTCAGCGGGAGCGGGGACCAGCCGGCGAGCCGGCCCAGGGCCACCACCGGCGGGAACACCGGCGACACCGCCATCACCTCCGCCGGGGTGCCGAGCAGCGGGGGCTCGCCCGGTCCCGGCAGCAGCACGACCCGGTCGGCGTACTGGACGACGCGTTCCAGGCGGTGCTCGGCCATGAGGACGGTGGTGCCGAGATCGTGGACCAGACGCTGGAGCACCGCGAGGACCTCCTCGGCCGCCGCCGGGTCCAGCGCGGACGTCGGCTCGTCGAGGACCAGCACCCGGGGGTGCGGGGTGAGGACCGAGCCGATGGCGACGCGCTGCTGCTGGCCGCCGGAGAGCGTGGAGACGGGGCGGTCGCGCAGGTCGGCCAGGCCCAGCAGGTCCAGCGTCTCCTCGACGCGCCGGCGCATCACATCCGGGGGCAGACCCAACGACTCCATGCCGTAGGCGAGTTCGTCCTCGACCAGGTCCGTCACGAAGTGCGACAGCGGGTCCTGGCCCACCGTCCCCACCACGTCGGCCAGTTCGCGCGGCTTGTGCGTACGGGTGTCGCGGCCGGCCACCGTGACCCTGCCGCGCAGGGTGCCGCCCGTGAAGTGCGGGACGAGGCCGCCGACCGCGCCCAGCACCGTGGACTTGCCGACCCCGGACGGCCCGGCGAGCAGCACGAGTTCGCCCTCCGGGACCTTGAAGTCGACACCCCGTACGGAGGGTTCGGGGGAACCGTCGTACGTCACGGAGACGTTCTCGAAGCGGATCACGACGGCTCCTTGCCGGTGGTGTCCTCGGGGGCGGGGGCGACGAAGGCGGGGAGCAGACCGATGAGCACGGCCGCCGCCGGCCACAGGGGCAGCGCGGGTGCGGCCAGCGGCACCACGCCGGGGTGCAGGGCCGCCGGGTCGCGTACGGCGGCGAGGGCCAGCAGCGCCGCGACCGCCGTGCCGCAGCCGGCGACCAGCCACGCGCGGGTGTCCCAGCGGTCCGGACGGTACCGGGTGCGCACGGAACGCCGGCCGCCCAGCCACAGCCCCGCGAGCGCGGCGGCCAGACCCGCGAGCAGCACGGGGACGCCGTACGCGGCGCCTTCGGCGGTGAGCAGCCCGTACGTACCCGCGCAGACGCCGAGCAGCCCGCCGAGGGTGAGGACGGCGGTGGTGCGCCGGACCCCGGCCGGGACCTGTGCCGTACGGCCGTAGCCGCGGGCGTCCATCGCGGCGGCGAGCGCGACCGAACGCTCCAAGGCACCCTCCAGCACCGGGAGTCCGACCTGGAGCAGCCCGCGGATCCCGCGGTCGGGACGCCCCCGCAGCCGGCGGGCGGCGCGCAGCCGCTGGACGTCCGTGATCAGACTCGGCGCGAAGGTCAGCGCCACGACCACGGCCACGCCCATCTCGTACAGCGCGCCGGGCAGGCACTTCAGCAGGCGGGACGGGTTCGCGAGGGCGTTCGCGGCGCCGACGCAGAGGAGCAGCGTGGCCAGCTTCAGGCCGTCGTACACGGCGAACGCGAGCGCCTCGGCCGTGACCCGGCCGCCCAGGCGGATGCCCTGGGCCCAGTCGGGAAGCGGGACTTCGGGCAGATCGACGAGGACGTGCGTACCCGGGACGGGAGACCCGAGGGCGATCGCGAAGAGCAGCCGGATGACGATCACGGCCAGTGCCAGCCTGACGAACGCGCCGTACGAACGGGCCCAGGGGGCGTTCGGCCGGCGGACGGCCACGACGTACGCGGAGACCACGACCAGCAGGGCGAGCAGCAGCGGGTTGGTGGTGCGGGTCGCGGCGACCCCGAGGGCCAGCGCCCACAGCCACCACGCGCCGGGGTGCAGGGGGGTGCCCTGCCGGCGACGGGGGGCGGGGGCGGTGCGTTCCCGTGGCCGGCTGCCGCCGGGCTCAGCCACGACGGCGTACCTGCAGGAAGGCCGCCGCTCCGAGCAGTGCCACCACGGCGATGCCGGCGACGAGACCGAGGGACGGACCACCGCCGTCCGCGGAGGCGGAGGAATCCGGGGAGTCCGGGGAACCGGTCTCCCCGGTCTCCCCGGTCCCGTTCCCGGTCCCGTTCCCGGCCTCCTTGCCGGTCGCCGGCCCGTCCGCCCCCGACACCTGCTCCCCGCACCCCCGCTGCGGGTATCCGGCGATGGCGCACAGCAGGGCGCCGGCGTCGTAGCGCAGGGGCTCGGCGACGGAGGCCAGGGCCTCGGCCGTACTGGCGTCCGGAGCGACGCGGGCGCAGGCGGTGCGGTTCGC
The DNA here is from genome assembly GCF_000829695.1 of Streptomyces sp. NBRC 110035. Classification (GTDB taxonomy): domain Bacteria; phylum Actinomycetota; class Actinomycetes; order Streptomycetales; family Streptomycetaceae; genus Streptomyces. Next base: position 183,420 of record NZ_BBNN01000025.1, read on the forward strand.
GGGCGGGGTCTCGCCGGACGGGGCGTCACCGGCCGTACCGAAGTCGATGACGAGGGCCACCCGCTTGCTGCCCTCCTTCGCCGGGGTCTGCGCGCAGATGCCGGCGAAGTCGGCGGCGCCCCGGGGCTGCGCCGAGTCGCCGGACTCCTCGCTGACGGCGAAGCGGAAGCCCTGGACGTCGCCGTCGGCGGGGCGGGCGACGGACGGGCCCTGGGTGGCGTACGTCCAGGTGCCGCCGTCGAGGTCCCAGAACGACCAGTACCGGTAGCCGGCGGCCTGAGCCCGGCCCGCGCCCGCCGCCAGGAGCAGGAGCGCGGCCAGGAACAGGACGGCGGCCCGGCGGATCACGGCTGCTGCCTCTTCTTCCGGCCGTTCACCAGGAGGGCCACGACGGCACCGGCGACCAGGAGGGCCCCGAGGACCCACCAGAGGCCGGCCCCGAAGCCCGAGCCGTCCTTGTCCTGCTCGTCCTTCGCGTCCTTCTCACCCTGCGCGCCGGAGGTGTCGGCCGCCTGCGCGGCGGGCCCGGTGGCGGTCAGCTGCTTCACCAGGTCCGTGCCGCCGAAGGCGCGCGGGTCGGTGCCGGTGGCGTGGGCGGCGAAGATCAGCTGGGCGTAGGCGGCGGGACCGCTCCCGGCGGCCCAGTCGGCGGCGTTCTTCTCCAGCCAGGCCGCGGACTTCGCGGCCGGCCCGGTGGCGCCCTGCGCCGCGAGCGCGACCACCGCGTCGGCGGTGTTGCCGTGGTCCGGCTGGTCCTCGGCGCCGGGGAGCGCGGAGACGAGGTGGCCGTCCGCGGCGAGCGCGTCCGTGAGGTAGGCGGCACCGTTGGCGGCGGCCTGCTCGGGCGTCCGGGCCTTCTCGCACGCGGTGTCGTCCGCCTCGTCCGACGCCTTGTCCGCGCCGGGCTCGACCACGAGGCCCACGCCGAGGGAGCCGGCCACGCCCGCCGCGGTGGCGTCGGCGTTGGCGAACAGCTCGCCCTTCTTGTCCGGCTGGAAGGCGAAGGCGCCCGCGCCGTCGTCCTTGCCCGCGCCCTTGGTGTCGCAGGGTATGGCCAGCGTCAGCAGGGCGTCGTAGGGGGACTTGCCGTTCTTGACCACCTCGGCCGGTTTCTCGTCCGCCGCGGCGAGCGCGCCGACGACGACGGATGTGGAGTTGGCGTCGCCGGCCCCGCCCGCCGTGTAGCCCCAGCCGCCGTCCTCGTTCTGCACGGACTTCAGCCAGTCGACGGCCTTGCCGGTGACGGCGTCGTGCCCGCCGATCGCGGCGAGGGCCTGCACGGCGGCGGCGGTCTGGTTGGTGTCGACCATGGTCCCGGCGTCGCACGCCGTGCCGGGGTCGGCGCGGAACGGGGCGAAGGAGCCGTCGGCGCACTGCTGCCCGACCAGCCAGTCCACGGCCGCCTTCGGCGGCTCGACGCCCACCGTGTCCTGGGCGAGCAGGGCCAGCGACTGGCGCCACACGCCGTCGTACTGCGGGTCGCCCTGTCCGTACAGGGCGGAGGGCAGGGCCTGCCGGGACGGCGAGGGGGACGGGGACGAGTCGGCGGAGGCCGGTGCGGCGGCGCCGATCACGGCGACGGCGGCCAGGGCCGCTGCGCTGCTGCGGACGTTCATGATCGGCGGGTGCCTCTCCCTGTGGGGGGAGCCGGGCAGCACGGGAACCCCGGCGGCTCGGCTCCGTATACCTCAACGGTGCCGCGCACCGGCGGACCGCCGGACGCGTGAGCCGGTCACGTCCGCCCGGGGCATTCCGGCTCGCCGCCTCTGCGGGCGGCTTACGGTAGGGGTCTCCCCGGGTCGAGCGAAGTCGAGACGTGGGGAAGGGCCAGCGCCGGAATTGCACCGGCTTCCCCCGTACGGGTGTGATGACGACGTCGCCACTGTACCCGCCCGTAGGAAAGCGGCCGGGGGTGGCCCGAAAGGGGTGGCCGAGGTCACCGGCGGTGTACGCGGCGGTGCGGGGAGGGGGTGTCAGGACGTGGTGCGGGCACCGACGTTCGGTGGTGTCGTGTTGCCGTTCGTCATGACGGTGAACCCGAAGCTGGTCGACGCCCCGGCCGCCAGCGAGCCGTTGCCGTTGGGCCGCATCGTCATCACGTTGCCGCTCCCGTCCCAGCCGGGTGAGCCGTTCCAGGTGGCCGAGACCTTCTGCGGGGACGCCACCGTGACGTTCACCGACCAGTTGCTGATCGCCGAACTGCCCGCGGTGATGGTCCCCCTGCCGTTGAAGCGGTCACCCCACACCTCCGTCCTGCTGTAGACGGCGGTGCAGCCCGCGCCCGGGTTGCCGGGGTCACCGCCCCCGTCGTCGGAGCCGCCGAGGGCGCTCAGCACCGCGTGGTGGGCGGGCTTCTTGTTGTAGTTGTCGTCGAACAGCAGGGGTGTCCCGCTCGACCGCCACGAGTACTTGTCCGGGATGCCCCACACCGTGATGCCGGTGCACCGCGCCACCGCGAGGCAGGCCGTGACGACGTTGCCGTAGCTGGTGGCCTGGGACGGGCCCGAGCCCTCGATGTCCAGCTCGGTGATCTGCACGTCGACGCCCAGGCCGGCGAAGCGCTGGAGGTTGGCCCGGTAGTCGGACGGGACCGGGGAGGCGTTGTTGAAGTGCGACTGGAAGCCCACGCAGTCGATGGGCACGCCACGGGACGTGAAGTCGCGGACCATGGTGCAGACCGCGTTGCTCTTTGCGTTGATGCCGTCGGTGTTGTAGTCGTTGTAGCAGAGCTTGGCGTTCGGGTCGGCCGCGCGGGCCGTGCGGAAGGCCTCCTCGATGAAGCCGTTGCCGAGCCCGTCCTGGAAGGGCGAGCTGCGCCGGGCGCCGCTGTTTCCGTCCTGGAAGGCCTCGTTGACCACGTCCCAGGAGCGGATCTCGCCCCGGTAGCGCCCCATGACCTGGTTGATGTGGTTGTTCATCGCCGAGCGCAGGTCGGAGGTGCCGAGGCCGGAGACCCAGCCGGGCAGTGGGGAGTGCCACACCAGGGTGTGCCCGCGGATCGCCATGCCCCGGCTCTGGGCGTGGTTCACGATGCGGTCGGCGTTGCCGAAGCTGAACGAGCCGCGGCTGGGCTCGAGCGCGTCCCACTTCATCTCGTTCTCGGCCGTCACCGGGTCGAACTCGGTGTTCAGCGTGTTGACGTACTGCGCCTCACCCAGGTGGTTCGCGGCGACCCCGGCACCGAAGCAGCGGCCCTTCTCGGCCGCCGTCGCGCCCAGGGTGTCGGCGGCGTGCGCGGTGCTCTGGGGGAGCGCCACGAGCGCGGTCACGGTGAGCAGCGCGGTCGTGGCGACGGCCAGAGGGCCCCTGGCCGCCCCGGCTCTCGTCTTCCGGACTCCAAATTTGATCATGCGCATGTCATTCCTTTTCCGGTGGGGGGCCGTAGTGGTGCGGATGTACGGATATATGGGTGTGCGGATGCGCCTCTGCTGCCGTGCTGGCTCCGCGCGCACAGGGGCCGAAGTCCGCATCGGGTGGTCGAATGTTCGGAATGAATTCCGAATGGCAGTGCAGGCGATAGGGGTGAGCGGAGGGCCGGTCAACCGTCTGTGTGCAACTGGAGTGCGTATGACCGAAGGCTGACAGGTGCTGGATGGAAGTTGAGTACGTCGACCCGGTGTCGAAAGTTTCGACTCCTTCAGTCGGAATCCTTCGCTGCCGTCAGGTCGATCAGGCGGCACACCGTCTCTATGTCGATCCCGACCTGGGCGATGGAGGCCCGCCCGGACAACCAGGTGATGAGCGCCGAGTGCCAGGTGTGCTCGATGACGCGGACCGTCGAGAGCTGTTCCGGCGTGGGGTCCGCCAGACCCATGGCGTCCAGGATGATCATCGTCGTCTGGCGGGAGACCTGGTCGACCTCCGGGCTCACGCTCCGGTCCGCGAACGTCAGGGCGCGCACCATCGCGTCGGCCAGCTGCGGCTCGCGCTGGAGCGCGCGAAAGGCCCGCATCAGGGTCTCGGTCACCCGTTCGGCCGCCGTCTCGCCCGTCGGCGGCCTCTTCCGCAGGGTGCCGTGCATGTGCTCCAGCTGGTCCTGCATCGTGGCCACCAGCAGGTGGATCTTGGACGGGAAGTACCGGTACAGCGTGCCCAGTGCCACCTGCGAGGACTCCGCGACCTCGCGCATCTGTACCGCGTCGAAACCGCCCCGGCCGGCCAGCTGGGCGCTCGCGCGCAGGATGCGGCGCCTGCGCGCCTCCTGCTGCTCGGTCAGGGGGGAGGCAGGGGGGGTTCGGGTGGTGCCGGCTTCCATCTTCGCCGCCTTGTTCGCCTTGTTCGCCTTGTGGGTCCTGGCCGGTTCATCCGGCTCCGCCGCCCCGGCCGCCTTGCCCCTGAGGGCTTCCGCGGGCATGGGCCCCGTTCCGTGACCGTCGGTGAGGGTTGGTGATCGGACAGCATGGCACGCATCCCGCCGTGGCGTGAATCACCTGATCCACTGCTCGCCGCGTCCTTACCTGCCGGTAGATTCGAAGCCTCCGAACGATCAACTCTATAACTTGTTCTAGGTTGGCGTCCCGGCGTACAGTCGCGGGACCGTGCAGGGAGAAGGGGGCCCAGGGTGACCGCTGAGGCCAGTCAGGCCGGGCTCTCGCAGGGCTCGGCCTCCGATGGCTTGCGACCGCTCCGCATCGCGCTCCTCACCTACAAGGGGAACCCGTTCTGCGGCGGGCAGGGCGTCTACGTCCGTCACCTCTCCCGTGAGCTCGCCCGCCTCGGCCACCGGGTCGAGGTCATCGGCGCCCAGCCCTACCCCGTCCTCGACGAGGGCTACGACGGGCTGGGCCTGACCGAGCTGCCCAGCCTCGACCTCTACCGCCAGCCGGACCCCTTCCGCACCCCCGGCCGCGGCGAGTACCGCGACTGGATCGACGCGCTCGAGGTCTCCACGATGTGGACCGGCGGCTTCCCCGAACCGCTGACCTTCTCGCTGCGCGCCCGCCGCCATCTGCGGGCCCGGCGCGGCGACTTCGACGTCGTCCACGACAACCAGACGCTCGGCTACGGCCTGCTCGGCGACGTCGGCGCGCCCCTGGTGACCACGATCCACCACCCCATCACCGTCGACCGGCAGCTGGAACTGGACGCGGCGGGAAGCAGGCGGCGGCGCGCGTCGGTGCGCCGCTGGTACGCGTTCACCACCATGCAGAAGCGGGTCGCCCGCCGTCTGCCCTCCGTGCTCACCGTCTCCGGCACCTCCCGTGACGAGATTGTCGACCATCTGGGCGTACGGCGGGACCGCATCCACGTCGTCCACATCGGCGCCGACACCGACCTGTTCTCGCCGGACGCGTCGGTGCCCGTCGTGCCGGGCCGGATCGTGACGACGTCCAGCGCGGACGTGCCGCTCAAGGGCCTGGTCTTCCTCGTCGAGGCGCTGGCGGAGGTCCGCGCCGAACAGCCCGGGGCGCACCTGGTCGTCGTCGGCAAGCGTCCCGCCGAGGGGCCCGTCGCGCAGGCCGTGGAGCGGCACGGGCTCGGCGACGCCGTCGAGTTCGTCAAGGGCATCTCGGACGCGGAACTGGTCGGCCTCGTGCGCTCCGCCCAGGTGGCCTGCGTACCGTCGCTGTACGAGGGCTTCTCGCTGCCGGCCGCCGAGGCCATGGCCACCGGCACCCCGCTGCTCGCCACGACCGGCGGCGCGATCCCGGAGGTCGCCGGCCGCGACGGCGAGACCTGCCTGGCCGTCCCGCCCGGCGACGCACAGGCGCTGGCCGCCGGACTGAACCGGCTGCTCGGCGACCCGGAGCTGCGCGCCCGCCTCGGCGCGGCCGGACGGGAACGGGTGCTGCGGCACTTCACCTGGGCCCGCGCGGCCGAAGGCACGGTGGCCCGATACCGCGAGGCGATGGCCCGCTCCGAGGCCGCGGCCCGGGCCCCGGGGGCCGGGCCCGTCGTCGCCGGCCCCGTCACCGGCCCGGCGCCCGGGGCCGCTCGGGCGTCCGTCGCAGAAGAACCCGTCACCTCCGACCGTGAAAGCAGGGCCACGTGCTGACCGTCGACTTCTCCCGGTTCCCGCTCGCCCCGGGCGACCGTGTCCTGGACCTCGGATGCGGTGCCGGCCGGCACGCGTTCGAGTGCTACCGGCGCGGGGCGCGGGTCGTGGCGCTGGACCGGAACGGCGAGGAGATCCGTGAGGTCGCCCAGTGGTTCGCCGCGATGAAGGAGGCCGGGGAGGCGCCCGCCGGGGCCACCGCCACGGCGATGGAGGGCGACGCCCTCGCCCTGCCCTTCCCCGACGAGTCCTTCGACGTCGTGATCATCTCCGAGGTCATGGAGCACATCCCCGACGACAAGGGCGTCCTCGCCGAGATGGTCCGCGTGCTCCGGCCCGGCGGCCGCATCGCGGTCACCGTGCCGCGCTACGGACCCGAGAAGGTGTGCTGGACCCTGTCCGACGCCTACCACGAGGTCGAGGGCGGCCACATCCGCATCTACAGGGCCGACCAGCTGCTGGCCAGGATGCGCGAGGCAGGCCTGCGCCCCTACGGCACCCACCACGCGCACGCGCTGCACGCGCCGTACTGGTGGCTCAAGTGCGCCTTCGGCGTGGACAACGACAAGGCGCTGCCGGTACGGGCGTACCACAAGCTGCTCGTCTGGGACATCATGAAGAAGCCGCTGGCGACCCGTCTCGCGGAGCGGACCCTGAACCCGGTGATGGGCAAGAGCTTCGTGGCGTACGCGACCAAGCCGCACCTGCCGCGCACCGACGCCGAGACCACGACGGCCGCCGATGCCACGACGGCCGCCGACGCCGGAACGGCCACCTCGTGACGACCCCCCGGACAGAACACCTCGTCCTGCCCGGGGTCCTCACCGCCGAGCAGGCCGCCGACACCGTCGCCGGCATCCTCGCCGTGCAGCGTGAGGACGGGGCCATCCCGTGGTTCAGGGGCCACCACCTCGACCCGTGGGACCACGTCGAGGCCGCGATGGCACTGGACGCCGCGGGCGCCCACGAGGCCGCCGAACAGGCCTATCTGTGGCTGGCCAGACACCAGTTGGCGGACGGATCCTGGTACGCGGCGTACGCCGACGGCGACCCGGACGACGTCACCGACCGGGGGCGGGAGACCAACTTCGTCGCCTACGTCGCCGTCGGCGTCTGGCACCACTACCTCTCCACCGGCGACGACCCCTTCCTGGACCGCCTGTGGCCCACCGTGTACGCGGCCGTGGAATGGGTGCTGCGGCTGCAGCGGCCCGGCGGACAGATCGGCTGGCGGCGCGACGACGACGGCACGCCCACCGCGGACGCGCTGCTCACCGGCTGCTCCTCCGTCCACCACGCGCTGCGCTGCGCCCTCGCCATCGCCGAGCAACGGGAAGAGCCGCAGCCGGACTGGGAGTTGGCGGCCGGGGCGCTCCGGCACGCGATCCGGCACCACCCGGAGCGGTTCCTCGACAAGGACCGCTACTCCATGGACTGGTACTACCCCGTGCTGGGCGGAGCCCTCACCGGCGCCGAGGCCAAGGAACGGATCGAGGAGGGCTGGGACCGTTTCGTCGTCCCCGGGCTCGGGGTGCGCTGCGTGGTCCCCAACCCGTGGGTGACCGGCGGCGAGTCGGCCGAACTCGCCCTGGCTCTCTGGGTGATGGGCGAGTCCGACCGTGCGCTGGAGGTGCTCCAGTCCATCCAGCACCTGCGCGATCCGAAGAGCGGTCTGTACTGGACGGGGTACGTCTTCGACGACGAGGCGCTCTGGCCGGTCGAGCTGACGTCCTGGACGGCCGGCTCACTGCTGCTGGCCGTCGCCGCGCTCGGCGGCCATGAGGCCACCTGCGCCGTCTTCGGCGGCGACCGCCTCCCCAGGGGCCTCGCCCCCGACTGCTGCCCCCTGGCCTGAGCGGTACGGCCGCCGGGGACGGGCCGGCCCGATGCTGCGGCCGAGGGCCGGTCCGTCAAGCGTTCGGCTCCGACCCGTAGCCGGTGGTGACGCCGGGTGTCCGTCAGAGCCGGAGGACGCGGTGACGGAGGAGGCCGAGTCTGGCGCGTCCGTGTATCTGTCTCATGATCCTTTTGGTGCGGGTGCTGACGCCTTCGGTGCGGCCGTTGTGGTGGGGCAAGATGAGGCCGGCGCGCACGGCAGGCCGGTCGGTTTCGCGGCCGTTGGTGAAGCTGCGCAGGTGGGGCAGGTCGACGGCGCGGGCGGTGGTGATCCATCCGGTGAGTTCCACGTCGTTGCCCTCGCCCGGCGGCCTCGGCACCAGGATGTTCGCGCGGCCGGGGCTCCAGGGCGGCCCTCTTTCGGCCGGGCGGGACCGCGACGCGTCGGCCGGTCCCGGCGCCGTGGCGATCGTGGCGCGGCGGTGGCGGCGGCGCGGGGCGAAGTCGTCCACGCCGATCACTTGTGGGACCGCGGGTTGTGGTGGCAGCGGGTGGTGCAGCGCGGTGCCGGGGGAAACGGGTACGGCCGGCAGGCCGGAGAGGCGTGCGCCGGTCCGGCCGCACAACTCCCGTGCCGCCGGGGATGTCTGCCGGGCAGGCCGCACCGTGCGGCGTCGACGGTGCTCCAGCAGTCCGGGAATCCGCTCGTGGAGGGTCTGCCGTCGGCGGCCCGGGACCGGACAGACCGACCGCTGAACGTGCAGGTGGGACCGGCGGAGAATAAGTAGCGTGTTCCACAAGGTCATATTGCTGGCCGGATCGCCACAAGGCGCTGTAAGCAGGTCACTTGTTCATCGACGGGTCCGTGGCCGTCGACCGGCACGTCCGTCGTACCGGGCGCGGTACCGCCGCCTCCCGGGTGCGAGACGTGACCACCACCGCGTCACCATCGTCCGCCGCGCCCTCGACGACCAGCACCGACAGCCCGGGAAAGGCCGTATCGGCAAGGGGGCCGGCATCCATCACATGATCGGGACCGCGGACGGCTGCTCGGCGTCACCACCGACTACGGGCCGGAGCCGACCGTTGTGCGGTCCCCGACCGACGGCGTCGACTCCCGTGTCGTTTCGTGATCTGTGCGGTGGATGCGTCAGCGAGCCGTCGCCGGTGGCCGGCGCGCCGGGCTGCGGGCCGTGGGGTCAAGTGCGCCCGCCGGCGGCTATCCAGGGGTGCCGTCTTCGGCCAGGGCCTGGGTGCCGATGACGCCGAGGAGCTTGAGCTGGTTGGCGGCGTCGCTACCGGAGGCGGCGGTATAGGCGACGATGCGCAGATCGCTGCCGGGAGCAGTGAGCAGGTCGCAGTCGAGGACAAGTGTTCCCATAACAGGGTGGTGGACGGTCTTGGTGTGCGTCTCGTGGACGCCCACGATCCCGGTGTCCCACAGGACTGCGAAGCCGGTGCTGATGGCCCGCAGGTCCTTGACCAGAGAGCGCAGGCCGGCATCGGCGGGGTAGCGGGCGGTCGCCGCCCTGAGGTCGGCGACCACGGCCGCCTCGAACCGGGCCTCCTGCTCGGGGGTGTGGCTGACCCGGCCCGGCAGACCGGCGAAATGCCGCCAGGCGATGTTGCGCTCGCGTCCGCGCAGCGCGGACGCGTCCCCGAGCAGGGCGGCCCACAAGGGGTTCCACAGGACCAGGTTCCAGGCCGCGTCATACACGCTCAGCGGTGCGCCGTCCAGCTGATCGAGCACCCTGCGGACTCCTGGTGGGATGTGTGCCGACACCTGCCCGGGGCCCGGTGGCGACTGGCCCGCGAGGAGATACAGGTGTTCGCGCTCGGCCGTCGACAGCCGCAGGGCACGGGCCAGCGCGGACAGGACCTGCTCCGACGGGGAGGTGGCCCGGCCCTGCTCCAGGCGGACGATGTAGTCCACCGACAGACTGGCGAGCTGCGCCAGTTCCTCGCGTCGCAGCCCGGCGGCCCGCCGTACTCCGCCGGTGGGCACCCCCACCGCGGTGGGGGCCGTACGGTCGCGCCAGCCGCGCAGCGCCCTGCCCAGTTCTCTGGATCCGCTCACGGCCCCATTATCCGGCCACCGCGCCTGGACAGCCTGGTACTGGCAGTCCACAGGCAACGGCGGGCACTGTCTGTCCGTCCGCGGGGCGGGGAGGGTGCAGGCGTCACCACCTGAACCGATCACCGGAGTGAACACCCATGACCACCTCACTGATCACCGGAGCGAACAAGGGCCTCGGCTTCGAGACGGCCCGACGCCTGGTCGAGGCCGGGCACACCGTCTACGTCGGGGCGCGCGATGCCCACCGCGGCCGGGAGGCGGCCGCGCGGCTCGGCGCCCGCTTCGTTCAGCTCGACGTCACCGACGAGGATTCCGTCAAGGCTGCCGCCGAATTCGTCCGCGCGGACGCCGGCCGCCTCGACGTCCTGATCAACAACGCCGGGATCGCGGGCGCGCGCAAGCTCGGCCGGGTCGGCGAGGTCACCGGGGCCGACATGCTGACCACGTACGACACGAACGTCTTCGGCGTCGTGCGCGTCACGCACGCCTTCCTGCCGCTGTTGGAAGCGGGCGACGCCCCGGTCGTCGTCAACGTCAGCAGCGGTCTGGGCTCTCGGGCGGCGACCACCGACCCCAGCCGGGTGGAGTTCCAGGTGACGGTGCTGGACTACAACTCCTCCAAGACCGCGCTGGTCATGGTCACCTCGCAGTACGCCAAGGCGTACCCCACCATCCGGTTCAACGCCGTCGATCCCGGCTACACCGCCACCGACCTCAACGGCCACCAGGGCACCCAGACCGCCGAAGAGGGCGCGGAGATCATCGCCCGTATGGCCTTGATCGGCGCCGACGGTCCGACCGGCGGCTTCTTCGACAAGACCGGCCCGGCCGCCTGGTAACCATCCGGTCGCTGATGCGTGGCGGGCGGCAGCCCAGCGGACGGGTCGGGTCGTAGGCCGACCACTCAGGCAACAGCGCGGCGAATCGGTCCCAGAGCGGTGCGGTCCGCCATGACGACAGGAGACGACAGGACAGGCACAGGTCTCCCTGATGATCACAGAGCGTCGCAACTCCGGGATCGACAGGAACTGTGCCTGCTTCGTTGACGGGAGCGCCGCCGCGCCTGTCGGCGCTACCTCTTGGCGCCGGTTTTCGTCCCGGTGTTCCACGTGGCCGCGAGTGCATCGGACGCAACACTGCGGACGGACCGCACACCGGCGGCAGCTCGACCGGCGACGCCACGGGTGCACGCCTCGTCGAACGTGCTGTGGTCTCCGGGGGCGCGCCCGGCCCCCCGGGTCACGCGCCCGTGGGCCGGGCAGGCCGTGGGTGGGGGCCCGGGAGGGGCCGGTCAGCGTCGGTGGAGGCGGTTGGCGACGGCGTGGCCGACGAGGAGGTAGACCACGGCGGCCAGACCGTAACCGGCGACGACACGGGCCCACGCCTCGTCGAACGTGAACAGGTCACGTGACCAGCCGGCCAGCCAGTCGGCCGCGTCATGGACGAACCGGACCAGCTCGTTGGCCCGGTTGGCGTCCAACAAATACATCAGGATCCAGAGCCCGAGAATGCCGGCCATGATGTCCGCGATCACCGCGACGACCGTTCCTGCGGAGTTGGAACCACTGCGATTTCGTGGGGACATGGTGTTCGTCTGACCCCGGAACCGCGATTGAAACCCGCACGACCGCACGGTCGGCCGGACGCCTGCCGTACGACAACGGCCCCCCGCCGGAAGGGCGAGAGGCCGCGTGTGCCGCGGATGCGGAGTTGCGGGTCAGCCGCGCTGGATGCCCGAGGTGTCCTGGAGGACACCGCGACGGCCGTCCTGTGTCTGGGCGACGAGGGCCGGGCCGCGCTGCTCGACGGCCAGGTACCAGGTACCGGGGGCCAGTTCGGCGACCGGCGTCTGCGAACCGTCCTCCGGGAACAGCGGCCGGGGCACCGGCACCGCGAACCAGAACGGCGAGAAGTCACCGGCGGGCGGCGCGGCCGGCTGACCGGGGAACGGCTGGCCGGGCTGACCCGGGCCGGGCCGGCCCGGCTGCGGCTGACCGCCGAAGCCGGCCTGCTGCGCACCCGGGTAGCCGTAACCACCGGGCGGCTGGGCACCGTAGGGCTGCGGGGCGGGGGGACGGGCCGCCGGCACGAGCACGCCCTTGAGGGCCGGAACCAGCGGGGTGGCCACCGCGGCGGCGGCCATGACCAGCGTGGCGATGAGGGCCAGGATGAGGCCGATACCGGAGTCGGGCCCGTCGGAGGACGAACCGGTGGTGACGTTGTTCGCGCCGCCGGCCGGGTCGAAGATGTTGCCGAGCGCGCTCCAGGCGGCGAAGACCGTGAACGCCACCCCGAACTGGCCGAGGTCCAGCCCTGCGACCTTCGGCGGCTGCGGCAGCCCGCGGGACACGACGACCAGTGCCGCGCCGATGATGCCCGCCAGCACGACACCGAGCACGACCGGGCCACTGCTCCACAGGCTCGGGATGATGTCGTCGGGAGCGCCGTCGATCGAGTAGAGGTCGAGGAACGACGCGATGAACAGCAATACCGCTGCTCCGATCACCACGCCGTCGCCTCGAGTGAGGGAGCGGATATTCACTTCAGGTCCTTCTCGGTCGTCTCGTCGTCGGCAGAGGCGTCGCTGTCACCACGTCGCCCTCGGGGCCCGGTGTGAAGCGCGGAGGTGACCCCTCATCGTGCGGACGACACTATCGTCCGCACGATCGGGCTGTCCGCCCGGATCGGAGCGCCGATCCCTACCCGCGCAGGAAACCCATGATTCCCTCGGAGATTCCCTGCGCCGCTTTCTGCCGCCAGGCACCGCTGGTCAGAAGTGCCGCGTCCTTGCTATCGCGCATGTTGCCGCACTCGACGAACACCTTGGGAACCGTTGACAGATTGAGACCGCCCAGGTCCTTACGTGTGACGAGACCGGTGCCGTCGCCCACATAGTTGGACGGGGCGTTACCGGTGACGCGTACGAAGGTGCCCGCGATGCGCTCACCGAGGTCGCGGGACGGTTCGACGATGGCCCGGGTGTCGGCGGCGCCGGAGTTCACGGAGCCGGGCAGGATCACGTGGAAACCGCGGTTCCCGGTGCCCGAACCGTCCGCGTGGAGCGACACGGCGGCATCCGCCCCCGCCTCGTTCCCGATCTGCGCCCGCTCGTCGATGCACGGCCCGAACGGCCGGTCGTCGTCCTGCGTCAGCTTCACCGTGGCGCCCTGCTCCTCGAGGAGGGCGCGCATCCGGTGGGCGACGTCCAGGTTGAACTTCGCCTCGGTGAAACCGTCGTTGGTGGACGTGCCGGTGGTGTCGCACTCCTTGGAGTTCGTCCCGATGTCCACCTGGCGGTTGATCTCGGCGGTGTGCTGGAAGTTGCCCGGATTGTGCCCGGGGTCGATGACCACGACCTTCCCCTTGAGCGGCCCGGTCCCGGCAGGCGCGGACGCGGACGGGGAGGAGGGCGCGGACGGGGAGCCGGGGAAGGGGCTCGGATTCCTGCCGCCCGTGTCACCGGCCCCGCCCGACGGCGAGGCGCCGGAGGCGGAAGGTGTGCCGGAGGACGCCGAGGCGGAGGCCCCGGCGGACGTACTCACGTCGCCTCCGTCGTCGCCCGACCCGCCCACGGCCGCGTAGACGGCCCAGCCGAGCAGTGTGCCCGGTACGAGCGCGGCGAGCGCCACGGTCAGCGGTCCACACCGGAGGCGGCGGGACCGCGGCGGCTCGAAGTCGGGCCCTGTGTACGACACGTAACCACCCTAACGGCCGCCCGCACCGCCATCGTCCCGATCGGGAGGCGTTCACCGCCGACGGTGCCGACGGCCGGGCGGCACCCGCCTCAGATTCCGTCTCCCGTACGGCGCAGGACGCGCAGCGAGCCCGTCGACGGGAGCTCCGTGAAGGCGCCGGAGGCCAGCGCACGGAGGTAGACGCGGTACGGGGCCTGGCCGGTGAACTCGTCGGCCGGGTCGGGGAAGACGTCGTGGATGACGAGGAGACCGCCCTCGGCGACGTGCGGGGCCCAGCCCTCGTAGTCGGCCGTGGCGTGCTCGTCCGTGTGGCCACCGTCGACGAAGACCAGCGCGAGGGGGGAGTTCCACAGGGCCGCGACCACGGGGGAGCGGCCGACCAGGGCGACCACGTGGTCCTCCAGGCCCGCCCGGTGGAGCGTGCGGCGGAAGGCGGGGAGGGTGTCCATCACGCCCAGCTCGGGGTCGACCGTCTCCGGGTCGTGGTACTCCCAGCCCGGCTGCTGCTCCTCGCTGCCCCGGTGATGGTCCACCGTGAGGGCGGCGACCCCGGCCTCGCGGGCGGCACCGGCGAGCAGGACCGTGGAGCGGCCGCAGTAGGTGCCGACCTCCAGCAGGGGGAGACCCAGCCGTCCCGCCCCGGCCGCCGCCGCGTACAGGGCCAGGCCCTCGCCGACAGGCATGAAGCCCTTCGCCGCCTCGAACGCGGCCAGGACCTCGGGCTGGGGTGCCGGGGGGTTCGGCGTCGGCATCGGTTCCGGCGTCCTCTCGGTCGTGTGCGTCTCGTGATGCGTCCCGGGGACGCGTCCGGGGGTGCCCATGCTGCCCTACCGCCTGCCGTGCGGCCCGGCAGGGGCACCGGCGGCCACCGCGGAGTGATCCCGGTCCCGGCCCTGCGCGGACCGGGCGGGCGTCCTCCTCGCTGCTCGCGCGCAGCCGCAGGGTGCTCGACTGGCGCCGGCCGGGGATGAACAGGGCCAGCACCAGGCCCACGGCCACCGCCGCCGTCGCGATCAGGAAGGAGAGGCGGAAGCCGTGCATGCTCGGGATCTCCGTCCCGCCCACCGTGTGGGCCGTACTGGCCAGCACCATCCCGACGACCGCGCTCGACACCGACGTACCGATCGAGCGCATCAGGGTGTTGAGGCCGTTGGCCGCGCCCGTCTCCGAGGCCGGGACCGCACCGACGATCAGCGCGGGCAGGGAGGCGTAGGCGAGCCCGATGCCCGCGCCGATGACGACGGAGATGACGACGGCCCCCCAGACCGCGTGCAGCAGTCCCAGGCCGCCGCCGTAACCGGCCCCGATGACCAGCAGGCCCAGGACGAGGGTGACCTTGGGCCCGTAGCGGGCGGACAGACGGGCGTAGACGGGGGCCGTGAACATCATCGTCACCCCCAGCGGTGCCACGCACAGCCCCGCCACCACCATCGACCGGCCGAGGCCGTACCCGGTGGAGGCGGGGAGCTGGAGCAGCTGGGGCAGCACCAGGGAGATGACGAAGAAGGAGACGCCGATCATGATCGACGCGAGGTTGGTGAGCAGGACCTCGCGGCGGGCGGTGGTGCGCAGGTCCACCAGGGGTGCGGGCACCCGTAGTTCCATCAGGCCCCAGAGCAGGAGCACCACGACCGCCGCCCCGGACAGGCCGAGCGTGGTCCCGGACGTCCAGCCCCAGTCGCCGCCCTTGGTGAGGGGCAGGAGGAAGAGGACGAGACCGGCGGACAGGCCCAGTGCGCCCGGCAGGTCGAAGGTGCCGGGCGCGCGTGCCGGGGATTCCGGTACGAGGGCCAGGGTGAGCGCGACGGCGAGGACGCCGAGGCCGGCCGCCCCGAAGTAGAGGGCGTGCCAGTCGGAGTTCTGGGCCACCAGTGCGGCGGCGGGCAGCGCCAGACCGCCGCCGACACCGATCGAGGAGCTCATCAGCGCCATCGCGGAGCCCAGCCGCTCCGGGGGCAGCATGTCGCACATCAGACCGATGCCGAGTGGGATCGCGCCCATCGCGATGCCCTGGAGCGTACGTCCGGCGATCATCACCAGCAGGTCGCTGGTGAGCGCGCTGACGAGCGCGCCGGCCACCATGACCGAGAGGCTGGCGACCAGCATGCGCCGCTTGCCGTAGAGGTCGCCGAGGCGGCCCATGACGGGGGTGGCGACGGCACCGGACAGCAGCGTCGAGGTCAGGACCCATGTGGCGTCGCCGGGCGTGGTGTCCAGCAGGCGCGGCAGATCCTTGATCACCGGGACGAGCAGGGTCTGCATCACCGCGACGACGATGCCCGCGAAGGCGAGCACCGGGACCACGGCCCTTCCCGCTCCGCCCGCGGGACGGCCGTTCGTCGACTGCGTCATGTGAAGGGGCCTCCAGGCCGGGAACGTGAGGTCGGCACGGGAGAAGGCGTACCGGATGCGTGGATACGGAACCTGTGTGCCGGGGCAACTATTCCGATGCTTTGGCATGCTAACGACTTCTTGACCAACCCTTGGTCCCGCCCGGCGAAATCCCGGTGCAAGGGGCGCCGGGCGGTTGAGACCATGACCCCATGCTCAGAGTCCCGGACGCCGCCACCGCCCGCGCACCCCGCCGCCGTACACCGCCCCCGTGGCTGGCGGTGGCGCTCGCGTGCGTCGGGCAGTTCCTCGTCGTGCTCGACATCTCCGTGGTCAACGTCGCGCTGCCGTCGATGCGGACCGGCCTCGGGCTCGGCGAACAGGGCCTGCAGTGGGTGGTGAACGCGTACTCGATCGCCTTCGCCGGCTTCATGCTGCTCGGCGGACGCGCCGGTGACCTCTACGGGCGCAAGCGGATGTTCCTCGTCGGCCTCGGCCTGTTCACGCTGGCCAGCCTGGCGGGCGGGCTGGCCCAGGACGACTGGCAGCTGCTGCTGGCGCGGGCCGCGCAGGGACTCGGGGCCGCGGTCCTGGCGCCGTCCACCCTCACCCTGGTCACCTCGGCGGTCCCGGAGGGCCCTGCGCGGGCCCGCGCCATCGCGACCTGGACCGCCGTCGGCGCCGGCGGCGGCGCGGCCGGAGGTTTCGTCGGCGGGGTCCTCGTGGACACCCTGTCGTGGCGGTGGGTGCTGCTGATCAACGTGCCGATCGGGGTGCTGGTGCTGGCCGGCGCCGCCTGGTGGCTGGCGGAGGGCCGGGCCGGCGACGGACGGCGGCTCGACCTGCCCGGCGCCCTGCTCGTGACGGCCGGTCTCGCCACCCTGGCCTTCGGCATCTCCCAGACCGAGGCCGAGGGGTGGACGGCGCCGCCCACCCTGGTGCCGCTCGGCGCCGGACTCGCCCTCATCGCCCTGTTCCTCCTCGTCGAGTCACGGGCCAAGGCCCCGCTGATGCCGCTGGGGCTGTTCCGGGTGCGGTCGGTGTCGTCGGCGAACGGGGCGATGTTCCTGAGCGGCGCCGCCATGTTCTGCATGTGGTTCTTCATGACCCTCTACGCCCAGAACGTCCTCGGCTACACCCCGCTCGAGGCCGGCCTCGCCCTGGTGCCCAGCTCGCTCGCCGTGGTCGTCGGCTCCAAGACCGCGCCACGGCTGATGCGTGCCGCCGGGGCACGGACCGTGGCCGTGCTGGGCACGCTCGTCGCCCTGTCCGGCTTCGCCTGGCAGTCGACGATGACGGCCGACGGCGCGTATCCGACGGCGATCCTGTTCCCCGGCATCCTGATGATGCTGGGCGCCGGCCTCGCCGGGACCCCGCTCGCCGCACTCGCGACCTCCGGCACCGCGCCGGAGGAGGCCGGCCTGATCTCCGGCCTGATCAACACCTCGCGCACGATGGGCGGTTCGCTCGGCCTCGCGGTCCTCTCGACGGTCGCGGCGGCCCGTACGGGAGACAGCACCACCCCTCAGGCCCTGACCGAGGGCTACGCCCTCGCCTTCCGCACCGGAACGGCGGTCCTGGCGGTCGGCCTGGTCCTGATGTGGCTGTGGCTGCCGCGGAAGGCCGCGGCGGCCCACTGAACCCGCCGGCGGGGGCGGGGGGACCCGTCGGGCGCTTGCGCGGGGGCGGACAGCCGGGTGCCTCGTGCTGCGGCAGCGGGGTTCCCACGGGACCGGCAGGCCCGCGGGGACGAAGCCGTCCAGGGCGGCGCGCGCCGCTCACCGTGCAGCCGGAGAGCGCGGAGGCCGGTGTACGGGTCTGCCGGGGCAAGGACCGGCGGACGCGGTGTCCGGGCGGTGGGAGCGGGACGCGGGTGAGGCGCGGACGGGTGAGCGGCCCCGCTCGTCGTGTGACGAACGGGGCCGCTCACCCGTCTGTTCGGCGCCCGCGGAAAGTTCCTGACGTGACGTCAGACCCTCGCCTCCGCGGTCTCCTTCTCCTCGGCGGGCCTGCGGTGGCGGCCGCGAGGGGCCGCCATGGCGTCCTGCTGGGACACCGGTCCGCGGTGCTTGCCGTGCCCCGTGGCGGTCTGCCCGCCCTCGGTGGCCTGCGCCTGGTTCGTGCTCGCATCGTTCATCGGAAGGAACTCACCCCGTAAACATGATCTTTCCTACAGCCGGGCGAGTTTAACCGGCGGACCCGGGGGTGGATCCAGGCGGCCACGCGGACCGCCGCTACTTCGTTACAAGCCTTCCCAGGGGCGCCTGTTGAAGGGGTACGGGGCGGGGCGCGGCCGGTGTGGCCGAAGGTGCGGACCCCCTGTCCGGAAAGGGCTGTCCAGGCCTCGCAGAGGGTCCCTCTCCGGTCTTCCCCCGCTCCTGCCCCGCCTGCCGCTGCGGCCCGGGCGGGTGCAGTACGGCCACCGCGCAGGGCATCACCGGAGTGGCGCACGGCAGGCGCAGTTGCCCGTCCGCCGTCCACCACCCGGTCCCGGCCAGCCACCCCTCGGGCGCCGGGAGATGATGCATCCGCCGCCGGGCCGGCCACCACACCCCGACCCAGCTGCCGAGCACCCCGTCGACGCGCAGCGCCACCGCGCAGCCCTCCGGCGTCAGTGCCTGGCCGGGCTGGATCGCGAACGGCGTGACCGCGCAGTCCGGCAGCCGCAGGCACTCCGGGAAGCGCACCGGCAGCGTACTGCCCAGCACCCCCCAACCCAGCCGCCCCTGCCCCGGCGAGGGCGCGTCCGAGCGGATCAGCAGCAGGCCGCTGTCCGGGTCGGCGAGCAGGACCCGGTCGTCGCTCCCCTCGGCGATCTGCAGCAGCGGCGACACCTCGCCCCCGCGCCCCAGGTCCACGACGACCGCCTTGGTACGCCCACCGGTCTCCCGGTCCAGGGCGAGCATCCGGCCGGCGCGGTCCAGCCACGCCCCGCCCGAGCAACGGCCCGGGACCTCGGCGACGCGCTCGGGCCCGGAGGCGCCGCCCGCCACCAGCCACAGGGCCGTCGACCGCGGGCCCACGGCGACGGCGTACGCCTGCCGCCCGCACGGCGCGGGCGGCAGGAGCCGCAGCCGGGTCCCCTCGTCCGGGCAGGCGACCGCGCCGAGTGCCACCTCGCCCGTTCCGGGACCGGTCGGGTACAGCAGGCAGAACACGTGCCTCCCGTCCACCTGCCGGTGGACGAGGACCCGCCCGTCGCCCATGGGCTGCACCTCGGTGCCGGGCTCCTCGGGGCGACCCCCGGGCAGCGGCACCGCGTAGGGCTCGGGGCCGTCCAGGGTCCAGCGCTCCGGGAACAGCCGGTCGCCGGCGCGGGCGAGGCGCGCGCCGTAGGAACCGTCGGCACTGAGGACGCAGCCCGGCGGCGCCGGCACCCCCTCCTCGTGCCCGGCCTCCCCGCGCTCCGTCGATGGTTCGATCGCACACATCGTCATCGTTCGGTCACCTCCGGCGACGAACGTAGTTTTCGTACACGCGGCCGGGAGACCCACCGGACCCCGCTTCACACATAAGGGTGTCCCAGGAACGATTCCCCTGAGGAAACGGAGGCGTATGTGCTGGCCGGGGCGGGCGCCGTTCCCTCACCCGCACCGGTACTCCCGCGGCATACGGGCAGGTAGCCTTGCGGTGTGCCCCGTCTGTCTGAAGTCATCACCGCGCTGGAGACCCTGTGGCCCCCCGAGCGGGCCGAGTCCTGGGACGCGGTCGGCACCGTCACGGGCGACCCCGGCCAGGAGGTCGGCCGGGTCCTGTTCGCGGTGGACCCCGTCCAGGAGATCGTCGACGAGGCGGTGAAGCTGGGCGCCGACCTGCTCGTCACCCACCACCCGCTCTATCTGCGCGGCACGACCACCGTCGCGGCCTCCACCTCCAAGGGCCGCGTGGTGCACACGCTCATCAAGAACGACGTCGCGCTGCACGTCGCCCACACCAACGCCGACACGGCCGACCCCGGCGTGAGCGACGCCCTGGCCGGCGCCCTGGACCTGCGCGTCGTACGGCCCCTGGTGCCGGACACCACGGATCCCGAAGGCCGTCGCGGGCTCGGCCGCGTCTGCGAACTGGACCACCCGCTGACCGTCCGCGAGCTCGCCGCCCGCGCCGCCGAGCGCCTGCCCCGCACCGCGCAGGGCATCCGCGTCGCCGGCGACCCCGAGGCGCTCGTGCGGAGGGTCGCCGTCAGCGGCGGCTCCGGCGACAGCCTCTTCGCCCACGTCCGGTCGGCCGCCGTGGACGCCTACCTCACCGCGGACCTGCGCCACCACCCGGCGTCGGAGTTCGCGGCGGAGCCTGCCACAGGCCGCTCGCCCGCGCTGCTCGACGCGGCGCACTGGGCCACCGAGTGGCCCTGGTGCGAGCTGGCCGCGGCCCAGCTCGACGCGATCTCCGACCGTCACGGATGGGGCCTGCGGGTCCACGTCTCCGCCACGGTCACCGACCCCTGGACCGCCCACGCGGCGTCCTTCGAACCCGATACATCTGGAGCCCCCAACTGAACGCCGAGCCCGCCGACCAGATCCGACTCCTCGACGTCCAGGACTTCGACGTCCGCCTCCAGCAGCTCGCGCACAAGCGGAAGTCGCTCCCCGAGCACGCCGAGATCGAGTCGCTGACCCGGGACCTCGCCCAGCTGCGCGACCTGCACGTGGCCGCGCAGACCGAGGAGAGCGACTGCGCCCGCGAGCAGACCAAGGCCGAACAGGACGTGGACCAGGTGCGCCAGCGCGCCGCCCGCGACCAGAAGCGCCTCGACTCCGGCGCCGTCTCCTCGCCCAGGGACCTGGAGAACCTCCAGCGCGAGATCGCCTCCCTCGCCAAGCGCCAGGGCGACCTCGAGGACATCGTCCTGGAGGTCATGGAGCGCCGCGAGTCCGCGCAGGAGCGGGTCGGTGAACTGTCCGAGCGGGTCACCTCCGTCCAGTCGCGGATCGACGACGCGACCGCCCGCCGGGACGCGGCCTGCGCGGAGATCGACGGTGAGGCCGCCACGGTCACCAAGGAGCGCGCGGTCGTCGCCGGATCGGTCCCCGCGGACCTGCTCAAGCTGTACGAGAAGCTGCGCGAGCAGCAGGGCGGCATCGGCGCGGCGAAGCTGTACGCCCGCAGCTGCCAGGGCTGCCGCCAGGAGCTCGCCATCACCGAGCTGAGCGAGATCCGCCGGGCCGCGCCCGACACCGTGGTGCGCTGCGAGAACTGCCGCCGCATCCTGGTCCGCACGTCGGAGTCGGGCCTGTAAGGGGATCCCCTGCAGGAGGATCTGAGAAGAGCCGAGGGGAACCGAGGAGATTTTCCCGGTGCGGGAGTTCATCATCGAGGCGGACGGCGGGTCGCGGGGCAACCCGGGACCCGCCGGCTACGGGGCCGTGGTCAGCGACGCGGCGACGGGGGAGACGCTGGCGGAGGCGGCCGAGTACCTCGGCGCCACCACGAACAACGTCGCCGAGTACTCGGGCCTGCTGGCCGGCCTGCGGGCCGCGCGTGAGCTGGACCCGGAGGCGACGGTCCACGTCCGGATGGACTCCAAGCTCGTCGTCGAGCAGATGTCGGGCCGCTGGAAGATCAGACACCCCGCCATGAAGCCGCTGGCGGCCGAGGCCGCACGCGTCTTCCCGCCGGGCCGGGTCACGTACGAGTGGATCCCGCGCGAGCGGAACAAACACGCGGACCGGCTGGCGAACGAGGCGATGGACGCGGGTGCGCGGGGCGAGCCGTGGCACGCGTCGGCCTCGCGCGCCGCACTGGACACACCGGCCGCGCGACCGGCGACACCCGATTCGTCCGAGCCGTCCGAGCCGTCCGGACCGCTCGGTGGGGCCGGTGCGCGGGGGGCGGATGCCGCCGGTGGGGACGAGCGTGGCGCCCCTGCCGGGAAGGCCGCCGCTGATGTGCGGGCCGCATCGAACGCGCAGGGCGGGCAGCCGGCGGCAGCCGGGCGGTCGGGCCCGCCCGGGGACGCGGCACCGTGCGCGCCCCGGGCCCGCACGGTGCCGGCCCCGGCCTCCGCCTCCGGCCCGGGGGCAGGCGTGCGGGGGACCGGCGAGTCCGGGGCCGGCCTCGCCGCCGATGCGGGCACCGCTCCCGTCGGAAGGGCCGCCGCGGACGTGCGGGCCGCGCAGGCCGTGGCCGCCCCCGGCACGGAGACGGACGCCGCCCGCGGCACCGGGGCGGCACCGGCTGCCACCCCCTCCTCGGGCTGGGCGCCCGCGGACATGGGACCGCCGGCGACCTTCGTCCTCCTGCGGCACGGCGAGACCCCGCTCACCCCCCAGAAACGGTTCTCCGGCAGCGGCGGCAGCGACCCCTCCCTCTCCGACGTCGGCCGTGAGCAGGCCGGGCGGACCGCCGCCGGACTCGCCCGGCGCGGCACGGTCCAGGCGATCGTCGCCTCCCCCCTCGCCCGTGCCCGTGAGACCGCGGGCGTCGTCGCCGCCCGCCTGGGGCTCGAGGTCACCGTCGACGACGGACTGCGCGAGACCGACTTCGGCGCGTGGGAGGGCCTCACCTTCGCCGAGGTGCGCGAGCGCCACCCCGACGACCTGAACGCCTGGCTCTCCTCCCCGGACGCCGAACCCACCGGCGGCGGCGAGAGCTTCGCGGCCACCGCGACCCGGATCGCGGCCGCCCGGGACCGGCTGGTCGCCGCGTACGCGGGCCGCACGGTCCTGCTCGTCACCCACGTGACCCCGATCAAGACCCTCGTGCGCCTCGCCCTGGGCGCCCCGCCCGAGGCACTGTTCCGGATGGAACTGTCGGCGGCCTCGCTGACGGCGGTGGCGTACTACGCCGACGGCAACGCCAGCGTCCGCCTCTTCAACGACACGTCCCACCTGCGCTAGTCGAGCCGCCCGCCCGCAGGCGCCGACGGAGGCAGCCCTGCCGACGTCGGCAGGGCATTGCGTCGGCAGGGCATTGCGTCGGCAGGGCATTGCGTCGGCAGGGCATTGCGTCGGCAGGGAAGCGTCAGCGAGTCGCCCCGCCCGCCGAGAGGTCCGCCGCGGCGCGGGCCAGCCGCTCGACCCGGGCCCAGTCGCGTGCCGCCACCGCGTCCGCCGGGAGCATCCAACTCCCTCCGACACAGGCGACGTTGGGCAGCGCGAGATAGTCCGGCGCGGAGTCCGGTCCGATCCCTCCGGTCGGGCAGAAACGGGCCTGCGGAAGCGGCCCGGCGATCGCCTTCAGGTACGCCGTGCCGCCCGCGGCCCGCGCCGGGAAGAACTTCATCTCCCGCACCCCGTGCTCCAGCAGCGCCACGACCTCCGACACCGTCGACACCCCCGGCAGGAACGGCACCCCGGACGCCCGCATCGACTCCAGCAGGACGTCCGTCCAGCCCGGACTGACCAGGAACCGCGCCCCGGCCGCCACCACCTCGCGCACCTGCCCCGGCGTGATCACCGTGCCGGCCCCGACCACCGCGTCCGGCACCTCGGCGGCGATCGCGCGGAGGGCGTCCCGGGCGGCGGGTGTCCGCAGGGTCACCTCGATCGCGGGCAGCCCGCCGGCGACCAGCGCCCGCGCCAGCGGTACGGCGTCGGCAACGTCCTCGACCACGACGACCGGCACGACGGGCGCGAGATCCAGTACGGATGCGGTGGCAGCGGGGGTGGGGGCTGGTGTCGGTGAGGGCAGGGGGGAGCTCATGGCGACATCCTGCCCGCGGCAAAGGACTCTGCGCAAAGGGCGTTGCGCAGGGTGCAACGCAACGGGATCCCGTCCGCCGTCAGTGCACCTCGTCCACCAGCACGTCCAGCGCCCACGGCGTCCCCGCACGGGCCGGCGCCTGCGCCTCCACCACGTAGCCGAGGTCCCGCAACGCCTCCACCAGCGCGGCGGGATCCTTCGGCGCGGCCCCGTCCGTCAGCAGACTGCGCACGATCCGTCCCTTGGTCGCCTTGTTGAAGTGGCTGACCACCTTCCGCGTCGGCGCGTGCAGCACCCGCACGGTCGCCGTACGGGCGGCCACCTCGCCCTTCGGCTTCCACGCCGTCGCGTACGCCGCCGACCGCAGGTCCAGCACCAGGCCGCTGCCGGCCGCCTCCGGCAGCACCGAGGCCATCGGCGTACGCCAGTACGCGCCCAGCGCCCCCAGTCCCGGGAGCCGTACACCCATCGAGCAGCGGTAGGAGGGAATCCGGTCGGTGACCCGGACCGCTCCCCACAGCCCCGAGAACACCAGCAGCGAGCGGGCGGCCCCGCGCTTGGCGGCCGCGTCGAGGGAGGCCAGGTCCAGGGCGTCGTAGAGCACGCCGGTGTAGATCTCCCCGGCGGGCCGGGCCCCGGCAGTACGCAGTTCCAGATTCTTCGCGACCTCGCCCCGCAGCCCCTCGCTCAGCCCCAGCACCTCGCGTGCCTTGTCCTCGTCGGCGGCGCACAGGTCCACCAGTTCGGCGAGGACGGCCTCCCGGGCGCCGGCCAGCCCCGGCAGCGACAGGGACCCGGGCTTCAGCGGGGCGCCGCGGCCGGAAGCGGCCTTGCCTTCGGACGGCGGCAGCAGGACAAGCACGCGGTACTCCTCACGGTAGAGCTCAGCCGTCAGGGTACGGTGCCGGGCCCTGCGCCCGAGCGGCCCGCCGCCCCTGGCCGGCGCCCGGACCAGGGCGTCGGACTCGTCGGCGTGGAACCGTACGACGCGCACGTCCCGGCGTCGCCCGAAGAGGGTGACGTGGGTGACCGGCTCCGTGAGCTCCCGCGTGACCGTGGTCTGCGAGCCGGCCTCGACGTTCAGCTCCCCGGCGGCCGGCTCGTGGCTCATCCGCAGCTCACGCCGTACGGAGGCGATCCGCTCCAGCGGTATCCGCAGATCGACGTGGACGGCGCGGCGGATCCGCAGCGTGCCGGAGTCCGGGTCCAGCACGTGGGGCCGTACGACGTTCGCGGCGTGCAGCGCGACGACGAACACGACGGTGTACACGTCCAGGAACAGCACCACCGCGTGGACGGCCGGCCAGTCGAGCAGCAGCACCGACAGCGCCACCGTCTCGACGACGCACACGAACGCGAACCCGAACATGACAGCGCCCTGCCCCCGCGCGTACCCGAAGGGAGTGCCGTCCGCCGTGCCGCGGGTGCGCCGCGCCAGCCACAGCACGAGGCTCACCGCCAAGCGCAGCTCATGCCGGACGAGGGCCCGGCCAATCCGCACGCCGCCGGTCATGCCGTCCGTTCCGTCCGCTCCGTCCGCTCCTCCG
>NZ_BBNN01000025.1:208642-214938 GCF_000829695.1 Streptomyces sp. NBRC 110035
GGGGGGGGGGGGGGGGGGGGGGAAGTCCGCGTACATGGCATGCAGGAAGCTGTGGTCCTCGTCGAGCGGGGCCCCCTCCGGGAGCAGGCCGGCGGGCAGACACCCGGCGAGGACGCGGGCGGCCTCCTCCACACGGGGTCGTCCGGTTCGGCGTCGGCGAGTTCGTCGAGCAGCGCGTGGGCGGAGAGCACGCGCTCCACACCGCCCGGCACCTTCATGAACCCGGCCGGTAGGCCCATCAGCCGCTCCCGCCGCTCCGGGGGCGCCGCGGTCTCGATGAGGGCGAGCACCTCCCGGTCCCTGGCGGCCATGGGCGAGTCGGACAGATCCGCCACTTCCCGGAACAGGGCGGCCAGTTCGGGGGAGGCGGGCCCCTCCGTGGTCAGCCCGCCCTCCGTCTCCGGCAACGCACGCAGCCGCGCCCGGCGGTCCCGGACCGCCGCCTCCTGCCGTGCCAGGTCCTCGTCCAGTTCGGTCAGCACCTCGACGAGGTCCTTGCCGGCGTCGCCCGCGAGCACGTCCCGCACCTCGGCCAGCCCGAGCCCCCAGCTCGGTCAGCCGCCTGATCCGCGCCAGCACGACGGCGTGCCGCAGTGTGTGGTCCCGGTACCCGTTGGCCCGCCGCTCCGACTCCGGCAGCAGCCCCAGATGGCGGTAGTGCCGCACGGTCCGCGGGGTGACACCGACGGCCGCGGCAAGCTCTCCGATCCGCATGACCCCAGTAGAGACGTTGACGTCGCGGCAGGGTCAAGCCGGCGGCCGTGGCATCTGACGAGGGCCATGATCCTGTGCCACGACCGAGTGGACGATTCCCGATATCACGGACAGGTGATCAGCCGATGTCCCAGTCTGACGGGCGGCAGAAGGAGGGGCGTGACATGACTGCGGTGGCCCACGAGCCGCTCACGCAGGAAGACGTCCTGCTGGAGGGATTTCTCGCCCTGGACACCCCGGAAGGTTTCCGGGCGGAGCCGATCGAGGGAGAGATCGTTGTGACGCCGCCGCCGGACGCGGATCACGAGGATTGCATCGGACTGATCGTGGAGCAGGTGCTCGAGCGTTCCCGGACCAGGATGCAGTTCTCCGGGAACAAGGGACTGAAACTGCGGAGCGGTGGTGGCTGCCCGAAGGACCGCCTGATCCCGGACGGCACTTTTGCCCCCGAGGGAGCTACGGCTCCACCGGGGAGCCGATTCCTGGATGCCCTGTGACGGGGTCGCCCCGGTCCTTGAGGTGACTTCCGCCAAGCCGAAGGCCGACCGCGAGACCAAACGCCGCTGCTACGCCCGAGGAGGCATCCCCCTCTGCCTCCTCGTCGACCGCGAAGCCTCCTCGATCACCCTGTTCGGCGCCCTGGAACGCGACGACCACCGCGATGACTACCGGGAGGTCTGCACCCGCCCTCCGGGGAAGACCCTGTCCCTCCCCGCCCCTTCGCATTCGACCTGGACACCGCCGACTTCCTCTGATCCCCTGTGGCCGGGCGTGGTGCGCAGGACGGCCGCGGTGGTCCTGGCCGCGGCGCCGAAGCCCTGCCCCTGCCCCTGCCTGGCGCCACGTCAGCGGTGAACCGGTCGGCCGTGTGCGCCGCCGAGCGCTTCGCCCATGCCCGGAAGGCGGCTGCCGGACAGCAGCCGGATGACAATCCGTAGTTGCGCGCGTGCGGGGAGTCGTCATAGGCTGGGTTCAG
Source organism: Streptomyces sp. NBRC 110035 (assembly GCF_000829695.1). Taxonomy (GTDB): domain Bacteria; phylum Actinomycetota; class Actinomycetes; order Streptomycetales; family Streptomycetaceae; genus Streptomyces. The sequence goes on from NZ_BBNN01000025.1 coordinate 210,333, forward strand.
CATCAAAACAAGGCTGCGCCCAGCGCAGCAACCCCTATGGCCGCCCTTCAGGATTCCGGGGCGGCCGTAGTTGTTTCCGGCGGAGGAAAGCTTGTACCTGTGCTACGTCGACGAGTCCGGCGACGGTCAGACGGTCGATCCCTCCACGCCGGAAGCGCCGCCGGTCATGGTCATCGGTGGCATCGTCGTCGAAGAGTCCGAACTGCGCTCACTCACCTGGGACTTCATCACCCTGAAGAAGCAGTTCCGCCCCACCTTGCGGACCGCCGTCAAGCTGAGCGAGGTCATCCGCACCGAGATCAAGGGCTCGAACATCCGATCCCACCTCCGCAACGGCAACCGCAACCAGGTCCGCATGGCGCACGGTCTGATCGGCAAGCTGCTGACGATGCTGGAGCGCCACGACTGCCGGGTGCTGGCCAAGATCTGCGTCAAGCAGGACGGCGTCGCCAACGTGGAGGACGCGATGTACGGCGCGTCGGTCGCCTCCCTCTGTGCCCACTTCGACCACTTCCTCGCCGGGCGTGAGGGCCGAGGTGTGGTGATCCTCGACAGTCGTACGAAGAGCAAGAACGTCGACAACGTCCACTGCGTCACGACCCGGAAGTTCCGGGCGGGCGGCGACCTGATGCCGCACGTCGCCGAGTCGCCCGTATTCGGCCACAGCGACTCCCACATCGGCCTGCAGATCGCCGACCTGCTGATCTCCGCCGTACTCTTCCCGGCGGCCTGTGCCACCTATGCGGAGGACCTGACGTGGAACACCCACTGCCATCCCGCCTACGCGGCCATAAGGGATCGCCACTGCCCTCGTGTGGGTGAACTGCAGCACCGGTACCGGACGGCAACGGGCAAGTGGACGGGTGGGGTCGTGGTGTCGGACCGGCGGCGCAGGCGGTCGGCGGCGGAGCTGTTCCGGGTTGCCGAGCGGGCGCCCGTGCCGACGGCCCTCATTCCCGCCCAGCAGCCTCCCACAGCCCCTGCCGTGACCGAGCCGTGAAATCCGACCTGGCTACCGCCTGCTTCCTCTGATCCCCTGTGGCCGGGGGTGCCGGGTGACGAACGTACGGGAACAGGCCGGCTGGCCTGGCCTGGGCGCGGCTCGGGCGCTGCGGGCCATCGGCCGACCTGCTCACCGCACGCTTCGACCGGCACGAGTACGCCCCGCACGCCCACGGCGAGTGCACGGTCGGCGTGACCTGACCGTCGAAGGTCTGGAGGCCATCGCGTACCGCGGCGGGCGCATCGTCTCCGGGGCCGGCACCATCGTCGTCCCCGAACCCGGCGAGACGCACACCGGCGGCCCGGCCGTCCCCGAGGGCTACGCCTACCGCGCCCTGCACGCCGCTCCCCCCGGCCCGCCGGCAGCACCCACGCCACCTCTCCAGATCCACTGCAGGCCTGCTGGCCGTGGGTGTCCTCGCCGGTGCCGCAGCTGAGCGGCGGCAACGCCCGCTCGCCGGCCGAGGTGCTGGTGACGGCCCGGGGCTGCGCCCTCGCTCCACTGGACGCCGCCCGCCATCTGGAGCAGGTCCCGTCCCTCCAGCTCACCGCGGTCTGCCCGACGCTCGCGGCGCTGGTGTACGCCCCGGCCGCCGTGCTCACGAGGCCGGCCGAGCTGCCCTCGGCCGGGGCCCTGATCTCCCTCGCGGCCCTGGGCGCCGTCTGTACGGCGATCGCGTTCGTCGCCTTCCTGGGGCTGATCGGGGAGGCGGGGCCGACCCGGGCGAGCGTCATCACGTACGTCAGCCCGGCGGGCGCGGTCACGGCGGGGGTGCTCCTCCTCGACGAATCCCTGACGGCGACGGTCCTGGCCGCGTTCGCCCTGATCCTCACCGGCTCGGTTCTGCCCACGGCCGCCGCGTCGAAGCGGGGCCCACGCCCGGTACCATGGTCGACACGGCAGACGAGCCGGGCGGACGGCCGCGTGGAGACCCCCTGACGGGGAGCTCCCCGAGGAACGTCCGGGCTCCACAGGGCAGGGTGATGGCTAACGGCCACCCGGGGTGACCCGCGGGACAGTGCCACAGAAAACAGACCGCCGGAGGCTTCGGTCCCCGGTAAGGGTGAAACGGTGGTGTAAGAGACCACCAGCGCCTGAGGCGACTCAGGCGGCTAGGTAAACCCCACCCGGAGCAAGGTCAAAAGGAAACACCCCGGTGTTTCTGCGCGGACGTTCGAGGGCTGCCCGCCCGAGTCCGCGGGTAGACCGCTGGAGGCCGGTGGCAACGCCGGCCCTAGATGGATGGCCGTCTCCCCGGCCGCCGCGAGGCGACCGGGCGACAGAACCCGGCGTACAGCCCGACTCGTCTGCCGCCACCTGCGGCTTTGTCTGGGAAAGGGCCTCTGAACTGCGTTGGAGGCCCTTTCCGGTCTTTCGAGGGCTTGCCGCGTCAGGCGGCGGAAAGTCCCTCGGAAGTCCCTCGGACAGGGCTGAAAGTCCCTGAAAAGTTCCTGGGACGGAGAGGCAGGGGGATGACCCGCGGGGCTGCTTGCTCTGCCTGTCGCCGTCGACCTCGACACAGCGAACAAGGCGCTGACGATCGGCCGCAGCGCGGATTACGCGCTGGTGAAGCGGGGCGATTACCCGGTCACGCTCCTCAAGCTCGGCAACGCGTACGTGTGGTCACAGCGGACCTCCACCGCCTGCTGGGTATCGTCCCGGATGGCGGACGCGGGGAGAGCGAAGTCGCTGCATGGCCCATCGGCCGGACGGCGAGTCGAGCCTGCCGCTCGTCCGTGCCCGGAGTGTTCTCACGCATCGCCGTTCGCAGCCGGGCGAGCCTCCTCGTGCTGACCCAACCGGCGCGGCGGATCCCCGTCCGGGCATTGGGAGGTGTGTGGGAAGAGGCCAGTGCGGACGGCGCAGTCCGCAGGGTGAGCCCGAGGTGGTCGATGGCGGGCGGAGCGCACGAGGAGCTGGCACGGTACGGCCAGCTTGGTGATCTGGGTCTTGAGCTGCTGCGACGCGTCGGGCGTCAGGTGGCACGATCCCAGGGATTCCCACCGGCCGAAGGTCATGTCGCGTGGACGGACGAGGCCGTTGACGAACTCCTGTTCGAGATGATCGGCAGGAAGGGCGAGAACTTCCTCCTGACCTGCTTCCCGAAGACGGTCGACGACGCTTCCCTGGAGAAGATGTTCTTCACGTCGATCAGGAATTTCCTGATCGACGAAGCCAAACGTACCGAGCGGCGAAAACTGCGCCGACGATTCGCCGCGCGCCTTGGCGCGCGGCGAACCGGTTTCGCGCGGTGCCTGGTACTTCGCCCCGGTGGGCCCTGACCGCTCATCCGCCCGGCGCCGTCTGGCAAGGCGATCTCGATGAACTGTTCAAAGCCTCCTGGGAAGTGCACTCGGCCGACTCACCCGAGGCCGTTGCGGGCCTGGCGCCCTCATCGATCTCGGCGCGGCGCAGCCACTTCGACAACGTGATCGGGTGGACGCCGAAGTCGGCGGCGATCTGTTCCAGCGTGGCGCCGGGCTCGCGGTTGCGCGCGACCCGCACGACGTCCTCGCGGAACTCCTTCGGATACGGCTTGGGCACCGCAACATCCTTCCAGGCTGCCTCTCAGCAAGCCGGGTCAGGTGTCACCGACCCCTGCAGCAGTCCCCTCGCAGGGCCCACCGGAGACGCGTAACCACACGGCGCAGGCCGGGCGTGCCCCCGTACCGGGAGCAGCACGCCGGCCTCCGCTGCGTTGTTGGAGCCGACGGGGCTCCGACCAGGTTGTACGGTCCGGTCAGGGTCCGCCTTCGGGCGGCAACGGGGTGCGGCTGTGATGCCAGGGCGGCTGATCTCTTCCGTCGGCCCACCGGTCGAGCCGGTCGGCGTGCACGATCTCGATGCCCGCAGCCTTGGCCAGGCGATCCGCGGGGGTGGTGACGGTTCCGGTGGTCACCAGCACCGCCACGTCGGCATGGTGGATGTTGAACACGGTTCCGGCAAACCTCTGCAGATCGGGGCTGGCGACTTTGCCCCGGTACTGGACTCTGGTGCGCAATTCCTGACTGTGCGTCTGGTGGTTGCGGCATGATCGTTCCTGCGGGGCGTTTCCTCCGTCCACGGCCGCAGGGGTGAGAGATGTCGATGCGTCCCAAGGACCTGCCGCCGGTCCCCGAGCAGACCGCGGCCGTGGCCCGTAAGGCGTTGCCCAAGGGGAGCTTGGCGATACGCGTGCGCGACCACCTCGGCGGGGTCTTCACCGATCAGCCGTTCGCCGGGGCGTTCGGTACGCGCGGCGCCCCGGGGCTGTCGCCGGGTGTGTTGTCGCTGGTGACGGTGCTGCAGTTCGCCGAGAACCTGACCGACCGGCAGGCCGCGGCCATGGCGGTGCGGGCCATCGACTGGAAGTACGCCCTCGGGATGGAGCTCGCCGACACCGGCTTCGACCACACAGTGCTGCCCCGCTTCCGCGCCCGCCTTGCCGAACACGGCTTGGAGCGCGCCGTGTTCGACCGGCTGCTGGAGCACTGCAAGGAGGCCGACCTGGTGGCCGCCGGCGGCAAGCAGCGCACCGACGCCACCCATGTCATCAGCGCGGTACGGGACCTGAACCGCACGGAGCTGGCCGGGGAGAGCGTCCGCGCGGCTCTGGAGGCCCTC
>NZ_BBNN01000024.1 GCF_000829695.1 Streptomyces sp. NBRC 110035
GATCAACGAGCAGGCCGCCGCCCGCGACGTGCAGGTGCACATCGTGATCGACATCATCCACGTCCTGGAATACCTGTGGAGCGCCGCCCACGCCCTGCACCCCGGCGGCAGCAAGGACATCGAGGCATGGGTCGCCCGCACCGCCCGCACCATCCTGGCCGGAGACGCCCTGACCGCAGCCGAGACGATCACAACGGCCGCCACCGACGCAGGGATCGCCCCGGGCCAGAACAAGAGCATCGACGACGCCGTGGCCTACCTCACCAACAAAGCCGACTACCTGCGCTACGACACCGCGCTGGCCGCCGGCTGGCCCATCGCGACCGGGATCATCGAAGGCGCATGCCGCCACCTGGTAAAAGACCGCCTCGACATCACCGGGGCCCGCTGGGGCCTGACCGGAGCCGAAGCCGTCCTGAAACTCCGCGCCCTGCGCACCAACGGCGACTTCGACACCTACTGGGCCTGGCACGAACAACAGGAGTACACCCGCAACCACCAGGCTCGCTACCGCAACACCCTCATACTCACCGCCTGATCACACAGACACCCTCAAAAGATGCACACCCCTTGGAGTTGATGCAGGCGGCAGCCCGCGGACCACGGCCGGGAGGACGTCACCCCTCCGACAGGCGGAGTCGGTAGGTCTGGCGCGTGCCGTCCGCCGACAGGGGCAAGACAGGTGCGAAGCCAAGGTGTTCGTAAAAGCCACGGGCGTCCCGGCCAGGGTGGTCCGGCCCGAACGTCGTCACCTCGACCGTGCCCGGAGCGACGGCGAGGTCACGTAGGGCGGAGCGAACCAGCAGTCCACCGATGCCCCGGCCCCGCCAGGCGCCGCCGACCGCCAGCCAACTGATCTCGTAGAGCGGTGGATGGACCGACATCAGCAGCCCGCCGACGAGCGCGCCACCGGGCACATCCGGCGTATCGCGTACGCACAGAGCGGTCCCGCGCTCGATGTTGCGCTCCACGGCCTCCCGGAACTGCGGATCGTCGACCATGGGGCCGAACAGATCCTCGACCTCACCCGCCAGGCGCAGCCATGCGGGAAGATCGGCCTGGACGGCGGGAACAGCCTGCATGAGCGCTCTCCTGACAGGACGGGACCGGTGTTGCCGCGCGGATCTTTCGTGATCATTCAGCCATGGTCCGCTTCTTCCTCACCGCCGACGAGGGGGCGTCCGAGGCGAAACCACACCTGCTTCCCGGTGAGCAGGGGCTGGGTCTGCAACTCATCGGTCAGCGCAGCCAGCAGGAACAGGCCCCGGCCGCACTCGGCGTCGTCCACCGGCTCTTTCACCGCGGGGAGCGCGTCGTCGAAGTCAATGACGCCCACCAGGACGCCGTCGGGTACCTCACGGATCAGGAGCTCGCAGTCGCCCGGAGTGTGTTTCCAGACATTCGTCAGCAACTCGGTGACGCCGAGCTCGGCCACAAAGCTCAGGTCGCTCTTGTGCCACATCCGCAGCAGGATCCGTACGATCTCGCGCACGGGCTCCATCGCATCGGGGCTGATCTCCGGCAGCACCATGTGGTGCTGCCGGACCGGGCTGATCACCATCCCAGGCACTGGCCCTCCAAGCGGCGCGGACGTACACCCGAACGCGGTGGCACCGCGTAACCGGCACGCCACCATCCGAGTAGGCGAGACTCGATAATGGACCGCCAACTACCCTTGCGGCAAGAAGGTCCTTGAGGAAAGTCTTTCCCTTCAGGGATTTGGCATATTCCCGAACTGGCGCAGACGCTAGCCTGTCGCCCAACACAAGGAGGTGGGGATGCCGGTCGAGCCGACCCCGCGACGCCGACGCCTGGGCGCGGAGCTCCGGCGCATCCGCGAGTCCCTGCACTGGACACAGGAGGAGGCAGCCAGCCGCCTCGGATATCGGTCCCTCTCCACCGTCAGCAAGATCGAAAAGGGAGTGCAGGGACTCAAGATCCAGCAACTGCCGCACTTCTTCGAGGTCTACCAGATCGACGACCCGGCCCTGCGTGAAGAACTGCGCAATCTCGTGCGCCGCGCCGGCGAGGCCGACTGGTGGCAGCGGTACGAGGGTGTTGTCGACGACCCGCTCGGCGACTACCTCTCCCTGGTGGAGAGCGCCAGCAGCCTGTTCGTCTTCAACCCCGTCGCCATCCACGGTCTGCTGCAGACGCCCGAGTACGCCCGGGCCGTAACCGAAGGCAGCCGAGCCTGGAAGACCCCAGAGGACATCGAACGTTTCGTGGCCATGCGCCAGGAGCACCAGAAGAACATGCTGGAGCGCGACCCGGCGCTGAAGATATGGGCAGTCCTTCCCGAAGGACTCCTGCGTCAGGAAGTCGGCAGCAAGGCCGTCATGCGCGCCCAGATCGAGCACCTGATCGGGCTCGCCCGCACGGACCCGAACATCACCATCCAGGTCCTGCCCTACCGGGCCGGCGCACACGCCGGGATGGACGGGCACTTCATGCTCATGTCCTTCCCAACGAGCCGGGACCTCGTGTGCATCGAGTCCATCCGGGCCCTGCTCCACCTCAACGAGCCAGACACGGTGGAGGTGTACCGCACCACCAGCGACATGCTCAAATCCGACGCCCTCTCCCAGAAGGCGTCCGTACCGCTCCTCACCACCATCGCCAAGGATCTTGCATGAACAAGAACGAGCTCGACCCGTCCTGGGTCGAGTCCCAGCTGCGCAACGCCCAGTGGCAGACCAGCAGCAGCGGCGGCCAGACCTGCATCCAGGTCGCCTTCCTCGACCAGGGCATCGTGGCCCTGCGTGATTCCAAGAACACCGGCAAGGCCCCGCACCTGTTCACCGACGGCGAATACGACGCATTCATCGGCGGCATCCTCCGCGGCGAACTCCGACGCAACTGATCTGCACCGCTTCTGGCTGCCGGCCAGCCCAAATCTGGCTGGCCGGCTATGCCGGGGAGTGCTGTTCGTCGACGACGGCATAGAGGTGCTCGCCATGTGCCCAGCGCTTGAGCTCCGGTCGTCCGATGAGGACGATGTCGTGCCGCTCGGCGAACTCAGTTGCGGACTTGGTGAATCCGTTGAGAGCGACAATGACGGCGACATCCGCACCATGCTCGGGACGCGCGGTGCCGTTGAACTTCTGCACCGCCCCAGACCCGACCGGCGCGGTGTATTGCTTGCATTGTGCAACGATCTTGCGGCCGTCTCCGTCCCAGGCCACGACGTCCGCCCCCAAGTCGCCCGAGCCACCGACCCGGCGGGTCCGTATGAACCCGTCCCGGGCGAGCAGGTCGGCGCACGCCTGCTCGAAGCCGTTCGCGCTCATCGCGGTCAGCTGTTTCATCCGGAAGGTCAGGACCTTGGGCACATCGGCGACCGGCGGCCGGTTGATCTTCTCCGCGCTGCACACCAAGTACGTGGCGCACTGGGCGGGTCCGCTCATGCCGGCCACCACTCAAACGTCCGTGAGCCCGGGACCAAGGTCGCCTTGCGGTCCGAGATTCTGCGGTGCCCGGTGACCACCGAGGACCCCATCGTGCGCATGTGGGCGCTCACGCCTCACATGGAAGACCACCTCGTCGAGCACGACTTCATCCTGGAGTGGGTCATGGCGATCCACATGCCGCAGCCGGGCAGCAAGGAAGTTCGCACACGTCTCAACCCGGCATATTCGCTTTGGCCGGTTCCGTGTGGCTACTGTGTCGCCGCGAAGCCCATGTGGTCCCGTAGAGGGGCCCGACCCGCGACCGGCGTTTGCCGCCCGAGGATGAGCACGGAGCCCGCGAGTGGCCATGCGAGCACCCTGGTGACGCAGGAGATGGACGGCGACGGCCCCACCCCTGTTGGCCGTCACCTCGTTGAGTGGCGAATACGCCGAGGCATCACCGTGGCCAGTATGGCGACGCGTTCCGGCCTTCCCGAGCAGTTGATCAGAGAGCTCGAGGCGGGGAGGGATTGGGTCGACCAACGCCGCATCCTCAGCGCACTCGCCTCCGGTCTTCGACTGGATCCGGCTGAACTGACCGGCCAGCCCTACATGCCCTCCGGGTCCGACCACTCCGCCGTGCACTCGCTCGTGTGGCACGCACGCCAGCATCTGGCTCGTGCTCTCTCCGTCGACAGCGCCCTCGGGGAGGCTGCCCCAGAGCGACTGGCCGTCCTCGTCGAGGGACTGCAGGCTTCCGACGACGCCGGTGACCTTGCCGCCGCCGCTCTGAAAGTTCCGAGACTGCTGGAACTGGCCGGCTCGCCACAGCCCGGCGACGCCGACCGCGGGGCCGCCACTCTTCGTGCAGCGGCTCACGTATGCGTGGGTCGACTCCTGCGCCGCCTCGGGTACTGGGACCTTGCCTGGAGCATGCTTCGTCAGGCGGGTCCCCCGGCGGAGGTCCGCCCAGTGGTACTCGGAGAGGAGGTCCGGCTACTGCTGGACATGGGGCAGGCCGAACTCGCCATCTCCCGGGTGGCGCGGGGAGAGATCGACATCCCGGCAGAGGTACTGCTGCCGCTGGCCGTCGCGCACGCGACGCTCGGGCAAGAGGCAGAAAGCGATCGTCTGCTCGCCTCCGCGCATGAAAAGGCCATCGACGCGCAGCAGCAATCCCAGGCTGCCGCTGCCGGGGCCTTCGTGGCGGCGGAGCGCGGCAGCTACGACAGCGTGCTTGAGCGGGCGGCGAGTGCCGTTCGCCTCCCGGCGGGTGACCGCTCCGCCCTACTCGTGCTCACTTCGTCCGCTCGGGCCAGGCTCGGTCTGTACGGGGCTGCGTCCGAGGATTTGGTGGCCGCGGAAACCATCGCACCGTTGCACACCAGGTTGGATCCCCTGGCCCGTGAACTCGTGAGTGTGCTCCTCGTCCGCGCCCGGGCACACGCCGAGGAACTGGGCGCCATGGCCGTGCGGTTCGGCATGAGGTGATCTGTGCTCGTTCGGGGAATGCCCGGTTACGACGGCCGGACCTGGCCTAACCTACGCATGATCCAGAAGTAGTTGGGCGGACGATCATGGATGAACGGCAGCAGCAGCTGGCCACGCTGATCGGCAAGAGGGTGCGGGCGCTCCGTGGCAGGCGGGGGTTAACTGTGCGGGCGCTGGCCGGTCTGGCGGGCGTGTCTTCTTCCTACTTGTCGATGGTCGAGACCGGCCAGCGGCTCCTGAAGGACCCTGCCTACATCAACGCGATCGCCGATGCCCTAAGGGTCGCGCCGTCGGAGCTGCTGGGCCAGCCCTTCCTGCCCGTGGATCCGCACGCCACAGAGGCCCATGCCGCGATCCCGGAACTGAGGCTCGCATTGATGGGCATGACGGTGGGCAGTCCGCCTGACCGTCCGGCGCCCGAGGAGTCCGTCACGCGCTTGGCGGCGCGGGTGCGGCGCGCGAACCGGCTCTACCACGCCGCGGAGTACGGGGCCCTGGCGGTCAGGCTGCCGGTGCTGCTCGCGGACCTTCAGGCGGCGGCTGCGGCGAGCGAGGGGCGCACCCGGCGAGGGTGTTGAGGCTGCTGGCCGACGCCTACCACCCGGCATGCACCCTGATGCTCAAATCGCTCGGCTACACCGATCTGGCCTTCATCGCGGTCACCCGGGCCAGCGAGGCCATCGCCGAGCTCGAGGACCCGGTCTACACCGCCCTGAGCGGCTTCTTCGCCACGCACATCCTCATGGCGGCCGGGAGCCCGCAGCAGGCCCTGTCCAAGGCGACCGCCACGGTGAATCTGCTGGAGCAGCACCTGGCCCTCCCTCATGCCGAGGCGCTGCTCGGTGAACTCCACCTGATCTCCGCCACGAGCATCACGAAGGACCCGAGCCGGCCCGCCCGCGACCGCACGTCCGATGTCCGCTCCCACCTGGCCGAGGCGGAGCGTCTGGCGGACGGGATCGGAGAGACCCGCGCCTTCCACCTGAACTTCGGCCCGACGAACGTGGCGATCCACCGGGTCAGCCTCAACACCGACCTCGGGCACCACGGCGACGCCGTCACCGCAGGCGCCGACGTCCACCCCGAGATCATCAGCGCCCCCGGCCGCCAGGCGGCCTACCACTCCGACCTGGGACGCGCCCTCGTCCACATTCGCGGACAGGAGTCGACGGCAGCCGAGCGGTTCCTCCGCGCGGAACTGATCGCCCCGCAACGGGTCCACGCCGACGCCCTGATCGGGGACTCCGTCAGCTACCTCCTCGGCAGACGGCTTCCCGCCCATGTGCAGCGCGACCTGGCCGGCCTCGCTCACCGGATGGGCATCAGCCGATAGGCCCAGGTCCGTCACGCTTCCTATTCGGATGGGCGCGGCTTCAGACCGCCTTGTTTCCGCGTCCCGGCTGCGTGGTGTAGCCGCCGGAGCACTGACTGTTCACCGCTGTGAACAAACAGAGGGTCCTGGGCGCCTACGGTCTGGCACCGGCTTCGCACGGGAGGGTTCTCCGCGTGAAGCCGGGACGCACGACTCCGACGGGCGCCGGCCTTTCCGGTGCCCCGCTCCGTAGGCGAGAGAGGGAAGCCGATGCTCGAATCCGTCCGCCACCTGGGAGAGGTGGCCCGCGAGTGGAAGATCAACCCCGAGGACGTGCTGCTCATCGCGCTGAACAGCTGCGGGGCTCGTTCGCCGCTGGACAAGCCGCGGATGCGGTTCCAGCTGGCGCTGGACTCGCGGCCGGCCGACCCCTCGTACCTGATCCTCTCCCTGGGCCGCGAGGACTCGCCGTTCGAGATCGACGAGCACGAGCTGCGGCTGCGCGGTGAGCGGGTCGGCGCGGTCACCGGCATCGAGGACGATGACGCCGTGTTGGGCTACTGGCGCAACGGCACCAAGATGCTCACCCTGAACTCCAACCAGCGGTCCCAGTGCGTCGGGTGCACGTTCTGCCCGAACACCCTGGAGGGCGCGTCGGACCCGGCGATCCGCGAACTCGACCTGCCCGGCTACTTCGCCACCCTCGCGGCGAACTCCGGGATGCCGGACCTGTCGGGGGTCGAGACCGTCACGGTGTGCACCGGGTGCTTCCTGTACGAGCACCTCGCCCTGGAGCACCTGGAGGGCGTGCGCGCCGCGATGCGCAGCACCGGCTGCGAGGGGACGCTGCACTTCCTGTCGTCGCTGCTCACCAGCGAGGCGGGCCTGGACCGGGCCGCCGGGCTCGGGCCCTTCCACCTGACCCTGACGGTGGAGTGCTTCACCAACCGGGCGAACATCCTCAAGGGGTCCAAGGCCGCGCTGACGGTCGACCAGATGGTCGCCACACTCGGGGCGGCGAAGGAGCGGGGCATCACCACGGACTTCACCTACATCGTGGGTCTGGACCCGATCGAGGAGGCCGTGGAGAACCTGAAGCGGCTGGTGCCGGTGACGACGACGTTCCCCCGGTTCCAGACGTTCCAGGCGCACAACCCCTTCATGGACGTCTACCGCGCGCCAGGGTCGGACACGATCGAGTGGAACCTGGCCATGCGCCGCGCGGTCGAGGAGCTGTTCGTGACGACGGGGCTGCGGCCGCAGTGGTGGCAGAACTACCGCTCGCCGTGGGCGTACACCTTCGCCGGGGAGCAGCTGACCGGGGGGGCGGATCTGATGGCCGGCCGCAGCGGTGGTGCTGTGACGGTGGTGCGGGCGGTGCGGGTGTGGCCGGTGGCGGGGCAGCCGGCCGGTCTGCCGCAGGGGTTACCGGATGCTGTGGCCGCAGTGGCGGTCGCGCCGGCGGGTCCGTCGTGGGCGGAGCACCGGACCCGGTTCGCGATCGAGGTGGTCGGCGACGGGGTCTCGGGCTGGCACGCGCCGGTCGGGGAGGGTGTGGCGCGGCTCGTCGTGGACGCCCTCGCCGACGGGCTGGTCGGGCACGACGCGGCGGCGCCGCGCAAGCTCGGCTACCGGCCGAGGACCGGTCGGCACCAGCAAGGGGCGCACGCCCGGCAGGCCGTCTCGGCTGTCGAGCTGGCCTGCTGGGATCTGGCGTCGCGGGCCTCGGGCCAGTCGGTGCCGGAGCTGCTGGGTGGCACGCCGGCGGCCTCAACCGCTCCGGCCACGACCGGCTGGCCGTGATGATGCAGTACGGCTACCGGTGGCTCAACGCCGTCGACGACCCCGCCCCCGACCTCCTCGACCGGCCGGACCTGGACGACGTCGCACGGCAGCTCCTCGGCGCCCGCGACCGCCACCCCGACGGCTCCGTCGCCCGCGAAGGCTCCGGCGCGCGCCCCCTGGCCGACTGGTGGAAGCACCTGAACACCGCTCCGGCTCGTTGACCGAACACCCGACCCTGACCGAACCCCCGCGAGAGACTGGACCCGTGACCTCCTCCACCCCCTCGTACACGCCCGACGAGCTGTTCGCGTCCACCGCGCCGTACTACGCCGCGCACCGGCCCCGCTACGCGCCCGAGTTCTACACCCTGCTCGCCGACCGCTTCGGCCTCGACGGCACCCAGCGCGTCCTCGACCTCGGCGCCGGCCCCGGCATCATCGCCCTCGACCTCGCACCGCTCGTCGGCGAGGTCGTCGCCGTCGACCCCGAGAAGGGCATGCTCGAAGAGGGCCGCCGCCTCGCCGCCGAACAGGGCATCACCAACATCAACTGGCGCGAGGGCGACTCCACCACCCTCCCGGCGATGGACCTCAGGCCCATCCTGCTCACCGTCATGGGCGCGGCCTACCACTGGATGGACCGCGACCAGGTCGCCCGGGACCTCGACCGGATCATCGAACCGGGCGGCGCGATCGTCCTCGCCTCCGGTGGCGCCCCCGGCGACCTCGAGCCCGCCGACTGGCGCCACGTCGTCGACGAGGTCCGCACCCGCTACCTCGGCCCCGAGCGCCGCGCCGGCTCCGGCACCTACTCACACCCCAAGGAGCGCCACCAGGACGTCCTCGCGCGCTCCCCCTTCTCTCAAGTCGACACCGCGCGTTGGGACCACACCCTGACACGCACCGTGGACGAGGTCATCGGCTGGGTGTTCAGCCTGTCGTACTCCAGCCCCGCCCAGCTCGGCGAGCAGAAGGACGCCTTCGAGCAGGACCTGCGCGCAGCGCTGCTCGCCTTCGCCCCCTCCGGGCGGTTCGACGAGGTGATCCGCACCGAGGCGATCATCGCCACCAGGCCCTAACCGGCCAGGGCCGACCCGGGCGTACTGCCCGCATGACATCACCCAGGATCGGCAACGCAGCCGAAGCGCGCGTCGCCCGTAGCCCCGCGAGCGGGGCCACGGGCGACCTGGTGCTGGCCGCACCACGACCGCGGCTAGACTCCAGGGTCATCCGGGAACGGACGCCCGTACGCCGCGGTCACCGGCACCAAACAGCACGCACCGCCCCCTGGAGATAACGCCATGACCGCGCCCCTGCTGCTCGTTGACGGCCACTATCTCCTCCACCGTGCCTGGTACGGATTCGCCACTCGCATTACCAGTCGCGACAAGACTATCGACCGCACCGGCGTGTTCGGCTTCATCGCGCTCCTGCGCAAGGCACAGGTCCAACATGCCGGCGGGTTCGAGATCTTCGTGGTCTTCGACTCCGAGGCAGGCTCCCAGGGCCGGACCGCAGTGGACAGCGACTACAAGGCTCAGCGGCCCGCCCCAGAGCCCGGGCTGATCGAGTCTCTTGCCCTGATCAAGAACGCCCTCGACCACACCGGCGTCAGGTGGATCGAGCAGGACGGCTGCGAGGCGGACGACGTCATCGCCACCCTGGCAACCGCTGCCCGCGCCGAAGGCCGTGCGGTCGACATCATGACCACCGACAAGGACTTCATCCAGCTCCTGGCCGACCCCAGCGTGCGCCTGTTGAACACCGACTTCGCCATGGAGCGCCGCTACACCACAAGTGAGCACGTCCTCCCCCGCTACGGCGTCCTCGCCGAACAGTGGCCGGACTTCCGCGCCCTGATGGGCGACTCCGCCGACAACATCCGCGGCATCCGCGGCGTCGGCGCCAAGACCGCCGCACGGCTCCTGGCCGACGGGCGCCAGCTCGAGAACATCCCTGCCGAGGAACTGCGCCCTGCCTGGACGGCGCAGTGGGCTCAAGTTCTACGCTGGCGCGAGATGATCAAATTCGACACCAAGGCCGCCGTCCCCGACAACCTCCTCATCACCTCCTCATCACCTCCCCCACTGCGCCGCTGCCCACGGCCGCACAGGTCCTGGAAGCGCTGCACCTGTGGTGATGACCAAGGTCACGGCAACGCCTGTTTCTGTCCAGGCGGGTGTGGTCACAGGGCGCCGTCGAAGATCTGGCGATGAGCGTTGACGAAGGCATGCTCGCGGCGGCTCCATGCGATGCGTTGCACGATGGCTTCCGCGCTGACGGGAAGGCCATCTGAGGCGAGCCCTTGCTCTGCCCAGAACCGGGCGTTGCGGATTTGCCTCTCCAGGATGGAGTCGACGAGCGCGCCGCGGGCCATGGCATCCAGCCCGTACGCGTTCACGAGGACTCGGACCTGAGCCGCCTGGTCCTCGACGGCGGGCGCCGTCGGCTTGGCGCTGATGCACCAGGTCCACGCCATGTAGCCGAGGTCCTCAAGCGGGGAGCCGGGGGCCGCAGTGTCGAAGTCGATGAGAGCTGTCGGCACCCCGTCCCGGAAGACGACGTTGTTCGGACCGGGATCGTGATGGCAGACCACCGGGAAGCGGCCGGCGAGGTCGCTGCCTCTGGTCGCGTCGTGGAACGAGCGCAGGAGCGTACCGGCGGCGTTGACCTGCCGGTTTGACCAGGTGCGGAATCGCTGGGGAACCTCTCCGGGAAGGAAGTCGAGGATGTCGCTCGCTCCCTCGCGTCGAAGGTAGCGCGGAGCACCGTCGAAGCCCCGGGCGTGCAGCAGCCCGAGGAGTGCGGCGACGAAGGGGGAGGCTGGGGTGGAGGGGCGCAGGACGGTGGCACCGTCCCGGACGATGCCCGTCGTCATGCGCCCGCCGGTCAACGCCACCGCGCCCGGTGTGGGCGCGGGGAGCGCCGACGGTGTGCTGGTCGCCGGGCGGCCGGGCCGGGCGGTGTGATGGGCGGTGCCCTCGGCGGCCAGCAGCGAGGTGAGGCCGCCGGTGGAGAAGGGCAGGTGCGCGTCGGCAGTGGAGAGTGCGACCCAGGACGCTTCGGTGATCTCCTCGTCCCCGCCCGCGGCGGGCTCGCCGTAGACGTAGGCCGCGCGGAAGACCGCGAAGAGGTCGTGGGCGTCGGCAATCCGTTCGCCGACGTGGACCAGAGGGCCGACGTCCACGACCACCCCGGCTTCCGCCAGGGTCTCGCGGGCGGCGGCCTCGGGGAGGGTCTCACCGTGCTCACGGCGGCCTCCAGGCAGTCCCCACTGACCGCTTCGACGGTCTCTGACGAGCAGCACCCGCTGGGCCGTCGGATCGGTGACCAGGGCGTACGCCGAGTCGACTCGTTCGAGTGGAGCCGGCATCAGTTCTTCCCTTCGCCGGGGCTGTTCCACCCCGGGTGTGGGCTCGCCGGGGAGGTCAGGACCTGGGCGAGGTGGTCGGCGATGGTGAAGGCGACCTTCGGGTCGGCGAGGAAGCCGGCCGGTTCGATGCTGCGGGTGACCATCAGCGGGATGACGTCCCAGTCCAGGTCGCCGGGGGCCTGACAGGCGCGGGCGGCCGCGGCCGCGTGGGCGGTGATGGTAGCGGCCTTGGCTAGGAGCTTGTCGCGGTAGCGGGCAGTGAAGCGCTGGACGTGCTGGAGCAGGGCGTGCGGGGCGACCGCGCCTTCGGGGTTCTTCGCCTCGATGACCCACAGCCGCTGGGTGGCCGGGTCAGCGACGAGCAGGTCGATCTCCCCGATGAGGCCGGGAATGCCGAGCTGGGCGGCGGTCTTCTCCAGGAGGCGGAAGCGGTGGGGCAGGCCGGCGGTGCGGGCGACGGACTGGAGGTCGGCTTCCAGGCGTTCGTCGAGCTGCTGACGGTAACGGCGCAGGGCGTCCCCAACGGGCCGGGGCAGGTCGGGATGCGGGAGGCGGCCCTCGTCGAGGTAGGCGGCGTAGAGCTCCTGGGAGGTGTGAAGGAGCCAGGGCAGCAGGAGCAAGCGGCCGCCGTGTTCGATCAGCGGGTGAGTAGTGGGCCGGATGCGGCGTTCGACCTCAGTGTAGGCGTGCGCCCCGGAAGGGGCCGCGTTGGCCGAGTGCAGGCGCAGCCGGTCGACAGCGGCTGCCAGCTCGTCGTCGGGCAGCGCCGACCAGGCGGCGGCCTCGTCGATCAGGTCCTCGGCGGTGACGGCGGCGATGCCGTCCGCTCCGGTCGGCCAGTCGGCGGCCGTTGCCAGCACGGCCCCCAGTGCATCGAATCCGAAGCTCCAGTGCTGGCACAGGAGTTGGTCGGCGACGGCGATCTGGCTGCCCGCGGGCAGGCGCGGCGCGGTGAACTCGACGCGGGCCCGGGTGCGGGCCGTGGAGAACACGGCGGCCGGGTCGAGGTGTTCGGGCGGGGCAGCGGCGGCCTGGGTGATGAAGTGCTGCTGCCGGGCGTGCTGGTACGCCTGTGCGTCGAAGCCGAGGTGGAGCAGCTCGGCGCCCGGGCCGGCGGTGTGCGTCTGGTCAGTGTCGGTGAGGGTGAACACGCCGGTGGTGTGGGTCTCAAGGTGGAGGTCGTGCAGCCGGCGGGCGGCGGCGACTGCGGTGGTGCCGCAGTGCAGTACGAGCTCGGCGAGGGCGACCAGGTCGGCGACGGCCAGGATGTCGACGGGTCGGCGGCCGGCGGGTGGGGTGGTGATCGCCTGCTGGAGGAGCAGCTGCAGGGCGGACGTGGCGGTGGCGGCATCGGCCTGGCGGCGGACGGCTTCCTGGGCCCAGTTCTGAGCCCAGGGTGCGGCGAGGTTCACGGTCACCTCGTGGTGGCCGCGGGTGCGGCTGGCCCAGGCCGCGTTCAGCTGCCGAGCCAGTTCGTCGACCAGGTCCGGCTGGTGGGATCGGATCTGCCGGGTGAGCTCGTCTTCGAGGGCATGAAGCAGTTGCTCGGCGGGGCCGCCCCGGGCGAAGGCGTCAGCGCCGTGCCAGGAGCCGACGGGAACTCCGGCGCGGCGGACGGCGGTGGCCGCGCGGCGCAGGGCCCGGGCGTGGAGGTGGCTCGTGCGCGGAAGCGTGAAGTGGGGGGCGGTCGCGGGCCAGAAGGTGGCGGTACCGGTGAAGCGTAGTACCGGGTGCGCATTGTTCCAGGCTTCGGCGAAGGCCTCTGGATCGGTGCCGCCCCCGACGCCGCGCCCGCGGCGGATCCGCTCGACCAGGTGGTGCAGGAGCCTGCCGAGCACACGGTGGCCCTGGTGGCCGTCGCCGGTGAAGGCGGCCAGCAGCGGCGGATCGAAGTCGATGCCGATCCAGGCCCGGTCAGGGTCTGCACCGGCGTGCAGCGGAAGCCACTCGCCGGCATCCGGCTCGTCCCTGCCGGGGCCGGGGCTCGGGGGCTGGTGGGGTCGGGCGGTCCCGGTCAGCTGCATCACGACGGGGGCGCCGTCGGGCAGGGTGAAGTGCTCGGCGACCGCGGTGCAACTGGTGATCGTGGTGCGGATGCTGTCGGCCAGTCCGCTCATCGCAGCCAGATCGAGCACGGCGCCCTGGCCGCGGGCGGGCCGGGCGATGATGGCCATCGGCGGGACAGTGCTGATCCGCACCAGCAGTTCGCCGGGGCCCGGTTGGAGAAGGTCGGCATCGGTCCCGGGAACGGCGGGGTCGGGGTCAACGAGGTGGGCGAAGCGCCAGTGCAGCGCCGACGGCAGCCCGGCAGTGGCGAGGACGTCGTCCAGGCGGGCCCAGGCCGCGGCCCGCTGCCATGTGAGATCGGCCCCGGCCGCCGGAACGACGGCGACTTCGTTGCGAGGCGGGCCGGGGAGCAGCAGCGTGCCCGCGCGCGACCAGGCGCTCCACGCGTCGAGCGGCTCCTGGTGGAATACGGCGTCGACGCCGGGGTGCTCGGTGAGCTCCAGGACAAACAGGGCCAGCAGGGCCGGGTCGCCTTCCGCGTCGGCGAGGATCTCGGCGAGCTCTTCGGCATGCACGTAGCAGGTGTCGAGAATCAGCTCCGGCCCGAGCACCCGGGGTCCCCCATAGACCACGAGCCGCCCGCGGCCGGGCGGCTGTTCGGCGAACTTGGCTCGGCCCTCCTCGATCCTGGTCGACAGGAGGCCGTCCGCGAGCGCGCAGACGACGGCAATGTCGTAACGGTGAGTGGGTGAGGAGATCACGCACACCGGCCCGGGCCGGGCGGGTGCCCCGTCCAGGCCCAGCAGCTGGGCGACGCGGTCCACGGTCAGCGACTGGAGGCACTCCTCGGCAGCCGGCCCATCCGGGACCTGGGTGATCAGGGACTCCAGGGCCGCGGCGAAGCTGTTCAGCATGGCGGAGGCCGGGACCAGCCGGCGGCGGCCGTGCGCAACGACGGCGAGCACCGGCCCCAGGAGCGGTGCTCTGGGGTTGTAGCGCAGCGACATGGAGGTGATGTCCGAGGTCAGCCAATCCAGCGCGCGAGCGGCGCGTTCCGGCTCCCGACATCCGGCGGCGATCTCAGTCGGGTCGAGGTCGGCCAGCCCCTCGACGGCGTCGTACTCGTCGGGGTTGATCCCGCAGGCGATGTCCTGCGCGGACCGGTCGTCGTACACCTCGGGCCACGCCAGCGCCAGCGTCGACACCACCCGGTCCGTGCAGCGCAGCACGAGCTCCAGAACGTCAGTGAGGGTGAAGCCATGCACGGTCAGCACAGACTCGTCGACCGCTCGCGCCGTCAGCTCCGCACAGCGAAGAAACATCACCGGGTGGTCGAGCTGCCCAGGATGAACCAGCAGCCGCTCCCCCGCCACCTCGTACCGCACCAGGGCACGCGGGTCGTTCGGCTCCCTCTCCGTCAGTGTTCCGCGTCCAGGGGCAGCACGGACAACGGCTTCGACCAGTCCCGGCAGATCCTGTGCGCCCGCGCGCCTCCCCAGCCGGACGGAGCCTCGCAGGACCCGGGTCCACAGCAGCAGCAGGTGATCGTGGAAGCGAGAGCAGCCGGGAGAGGCCAGCGCGGTCTCCAGCAGCACTACCAGCGATTCGGTCGAGTAGCGGGCCAGCGCCCGGTCAATGGGCTTCCACTGCACCCGCCGGTGCTGGGCGGACGTGGGCTGCTGCGCCGTGGCCATGGTGGATGCGTCTCCTGTGCCGATCGTGGTGAAGCCAGCCTTGCAGGAGAACACCCCATGGCATCGGGGAAACTTGTCTTCGGCCAGTCGCCCGTTCCGGTTATGGCTGGGCCGACCGCACAGCGACTGACAGTTCACGGACGCCGCTGGTATGGGGATGACGCTGGGCGAGTTCGGTGATGATGGCGATGCTGGGGCTGTTGTGGCCAGCTACACCACGGGGGCGTTGAGGCTTCCTGCTCGGATCGCATCGAGCAGCTCGTCCTTCGAGCGCCTCGGGAGCAGCGTGCTGCTCACCTGTGTTACCGCTCGCTGTGGTGGGCCGAACAACGGCTTCGGCGATCGTATGTCTGCTCGTATGCGCACGACGGCGGCGGCACCCGTGGCGTGTGAAAGCCGTCCGCTGGCCTCCTGCCAGCCCTAGCTAGGGAGCGCCGCAGTTGGTAGACACACTCCTCGGTCAGCAGCAGGCCGGCCAGGCCGCGCGGGAAGGGACGGCGGAAGAGCAGCGGGAGCCGCTGTTGTTGGATCAGTGCTGGCATCCGGCCGGTAGACGCCCCGTGTTCGGCGGCGGCGTCGGCGAAAGCGGTCAGGGTGGCCCGGTCGGGGACGGCGTCGGCGTCGTAGACCAGGACTCGGCAGTCAGAGCAGCCCGTGTGGCCCTCCCCAGCCGCGCCCTAGTGTTAGCCCTCTCGCTGCGGGAGTCCTTCGGGCTCGCGCCCTGGAAGCCATGAGCGTCGGAACGCCGGTTATCGCCTTGTTGGGTGTAGCCCGGCGGGCCCGAGTCCCCTCGGCGGCGATAGCTCACGGCGCCCCTGGTTGACCGAACGGTCCCGGATCTGGAGCTCTATCGCAGCCGTCTCCCATCCGTCCCCCATGGGAGACGGATGGGAGAAAGATCTTCCCAATCAAGGCTAGCTAAGGCTAGGTTTCGGAGCGAATAGAAGCAGGCAGGACGCCGACCTGGCCTTATGTCGACACAGCCGTTGATCCAGACGATCACGGTTCCCCCTCTTCTGTTGGCCCCCTGTGGCTTGCCCGCTCCACCCTGCCACGGAAACCAGCGCGAGTTGAGAACGCACACCGACGGCGCCGGTGCCCCTCGGGGAAGGAGGCGCCGGCGCCGTGGGCGGTTCTGCCGTGCGGCCCGTCAGGCCTTGGTCTCCCGGTCGACGTCGGCCGTGGCGGCGAGGGCGTCGTCGGTGACGGCGTGATCGAGGGTGCTGAGTGCGTCACCGGCGGGAAGGCTGTCGAGTCCCTCACCGAGCGCGTGCGACGGGGTGACCGCCGCGACGACGAACCCGGTGGCGAGGGAGGCGATGGCGAGCATGCTGCGCTTCTTCATGCCGGGTTCAACGGCGGAAGCCGCCCCAAGGTCACGCACGGACCCACGGGAACGTACGGACACCCACGGCGGTACGGACTCGTACGGCACGGCGTGAACGTTCCTGCGGGCGTCCGTGTCCCGGCCTCGGTCAGACGCCTGCCGCCGCCGGGTCCGTCCGCCGGGTCAGGGCCGCCGCCGCGGCGCCCACCAGCCCGGCGTCGGTGCCCATCCGCGCCGGCGTCACCACGAGACGCCGGACGAACGACAGCGTCGCGTACTCGGTCAGGGCCTGGCGCAGGGGGGCGAAGAGGACCTCACCCGCCTTGCCCACTCCCCCGCCGACCACGGCGATGTCGATCTCGACGAGCGTCGCGGTGGCCGCGATTCCGGCGGCCAGCGCCCGCGCGGCCCGCGCGAACGACGCCACGGCCACCGGGTCGCCCGCGCGGGCCGCGGTGGCCACCGCGGCGGCGGAGGTGTCGCCGTCCGGTCCGGGGAGCCAGCCGTTCGCCAGGGCCCGGCGGGCGATGTTGGGCCCGCTCGCGATGCGTTCCACGCAGCCGCGCGAGCCGCACGGGCACGGGTCGCCGTCGAGATCCACGCTGATGTGGCCGATGTGCCCCGCGTTGCCGGTCGGCCCGGGGTGCAGCCTGCCGCCCAGCACGAGTCCGCCGCCGACCCCGGTCGAGACGACCATGCACAGCGCGTTGTCGTGACCGCGGGCGGCGCCCTGCCAGTGTTCGGCCGCCGTGATCGCCACGCCGTCGCCGATCAGTTCCACGGGCAGTCCGCCGGTGGCGGCCCGGACCCCGGCGACCAGCGGGTAGTCGCGCCATCCGGGCACGTTCACCGGGCTCACCGTGCCCGTGGAGGCGTCCACGGGGCCCGCGCTGCCGATGCCGACGGCTCTCGCATGCTCCCACAGCGGGGACGCGGTGAGCTCGCCCAGCACCACGTCGACCGCCCGCATCACGGTCTCGCCGTCCTTGCGTGCGGGCGTCGGCCGCTGGGCACGGACCAGTATCCGGCCCTGCCCGTCCACCAGCGCACCGGCGATCTTGGTCCCGCCGATGTCGAGCGCTGCCACGAGATCGGTGTGCATCAGTGTCGATTCTCCCCGTCAACCATGAAAAAGGCACCGAAACAGCCCACGTGCGGCCATGAACCGACACGCGGGGGCGAGCCGCACCCCGATGTCGCGACCACTCTCGGGCCGGGGCGTGCGGTGGACAGTGTCCCTGAGCCTGACAACGTTGTCCAGGCTCTATGCTCGACGCCGCATCCCCATACGACCCCAGGGCCCCACGCAGCCCGTGGCCTACAGGACAGGACACCGTACCGTGCCGGAGACGCCCCGCCGCATCCACCGCCTCCCAGGGTCCCGTTACGGCAGCCGCCCGACCATGAAGGACGTGGCGGCCCGTGCCGGCGTCGGTCTGAAGACGGTCTCGCGGGTGGTCAACGGCGAACCCGGGGTCACGCCGGAGACGGAGCGCCGGGTGCAGGAGTCCATCGAGGCGCTCGGTTTCCGCCGGAACGACAGCGCGCGGGTGCTGCGCAAGGGCCGTACCGCCAGTGTGGGCCTGGTCCTGGAGGATCTCGCGGACCCGTTCTACGGTCCGCTGAGCCGGGCGGTCGAGGAGGTCGCCCGCGCGCACGGCGCACTGCTGATCAACGGTTCCAGCGCGGAGGACGCCGACCGCGAGCAGGAACTGGTGCTGGCGCTGTGCGCCCGCCGGGTGGACGGACTGGTGGTGATTCCGGCCGGTGACGACCACCGGTATCTCGAGCCGGAGCTCAGGGCGGGCGTCGCCACGGTCTTCGTGGACCGGCCGGCCGGCCGGATAGACGCCGACGTCGTCGTGTCGGACAACTACGGCGGCGCCCGTGACGGCGTGGCCCATCTGATCGCCCACGGGCACCGCAGAATCGGTTTCATCGGTGACATGCCCGGCATCCACACCGCGTCCGAGCGGCTGCGCGGTTACCGCGCGGCCATGGAGGACGCGGGCATACCGGTGGAGGACGCCTGGATGTCGCTGGGGGTCACCGACCCCGAGCGGGTGCGCCGGGCCACCGAGGAGATGCTGTCCCGCCCCGATCCGGTCACGGCGGTCTTCACGGGCAACAACCGGGTGACGGTCACCGTGATCCGGGTCCTGAGCGAGCGGTCCCGCCCGGTCGCGCTCGTCGGCTTCGACGACATCGAGCTCGCCGATCTGCTCCGGCCGGGGCTCACGGTCGTCGCCCAGGACTCCGCCGCCCTCGGCCGGACGGCGGCCGAGCGCCTCTTCCGCCAGCTGGACGGCACCCTGATCGCCCCCGAGCGGATCGAGCTGCCGACCAGGCTGATCGCTCGCGGCTCGGGCGAGCTGCCCCCGGCGGACTGAGCACCCCGGTCCGCCGGAACCGCGCGGGGCGGCCGCCCTTCAGGGAGGAGCCGCCCGTACGGGCGCCGGTTTCGAAGCGTTACGCACGGCCCGGCGGCCGGAACGTCCCGGCACCGGCACGGCGTCGCCGACACCCCTCACCCGGGCCGTCCCTCCGAGTGTCCCCGGTGCGGGGACGCGAAGCCCTCCAGGCCGGCGCGGGTCAGGCCCGCCGCCCGTGCCACTTCGGCGGGGTCCAGGGCACCGCAGTCCAGGCCGCGCAGCAAGTGACCGGCCAGCGCCCTGGCTGTGGCCGGCTCGTCCATGGCGTCGCCGGGGGTCCGGGCGGCGTACCGGGCGAGCCGGGCGGCGGCCTGTTCGAAGCTCTCGCGGTAGAAGGCGAAAACGGCCGCGTAACGGGTGGGCAGATGTCCGGGATGCATGTCCCAGCCCTGGTAGTAGGCGCGGGCCAGGACCCGGCGGGTGAGGCCGTGGTGCAGCCGCCACGCGGCGTGGACCTGTGGGGTCGGGCCGACGGGCAGGACGTTGGTGGAACCGTCCGACACGCGTACACCGGTGCCCGCGGCGGCGACCTGCATGACGGCCTTGGCGTGATCGGCCGCCGGGTGGTCACTGGCCTGGTGGGCGGCGGAGACCCCGAGGCAGGCGCTGTAGTCGAAGGTGCCGTAGTGCAGCCCGGTGGCCCGGCCCTCGGCGGCCTGGATCATCCGGGCGACGGTGGCGGTGCCGTCGGCGGCGAGGACGGCCTGGCTGGTTTCGATCTGGATCTCGAAGCCGAGCCGGCCGGGTTCCAGCCCGCGCGCCTCCTCGAAGGCGTCGAGGAGCCGCGCCATGGCGGTGACCTGCTCGGCGTACGTGACCTTGGGCAGCGTCAGTACCAGCCCGTCGGGCAGTGGGCCCGCCTCGGCCAGGCCGGTGAGGAAGATGTCGAGGGTACGGATGCCCCGGTCACGCACCGCGGCCTCCATGCACTTCATCCGGATGCCCATGTACGGGGCCGCCGCGCCGTCCCGGTACGCCTCGGCGATCAGGCGCGCGGTGCGGGCGGCGGTCTCGTCCTCCTCGGGGTCGGGGCGGTTGCCGTACCCGTCCTCGAAGTCGACGCGCAGGTCCTCCACGGGTTCGCGCTCCAGCTTGGCGCGGACGCGCCCGTACACGTCCCCGGCCAGTGCGGGGTCCATCCCGACGGCCGCGGCGAACGAGACGGCGTCCGGAGCGTGTTCGTCGAGAGCGGCCAGGGCCCGATCGCCCCAGGAGCGAAGGGTGCCGGCGGTGAAGGCGTCGCCGGGCACGTAGACGGTGTGAACGGGCTGACGGGTGCCGGGGTCTCCGGGGTAGCGGCGCTCCAGCTCGGCGTCGACCGGCGCCAGGGAGGCGCCGATCTCCGCGCCGACGGCGCCCGGGACACTCGTCGCCACCTGCTCCTGCCGGCTCCGGCTCATCGCGCATCCTCCCGGTCCTTGACGCCTCGAGGCACACCTGTCCCATTATTTTCCGCGATGCGGAATCAATAATCCGTTGAATGAAGTTATCGGGCGGCCTTCGCGCCGGTCAACACCGCCTCGCACCCCTCGTGCGTCCCGATCCACTCCGCCATCCCGGCATGTTCACATCCATCTGGCACCGTCCGGCACGGAGCCACGCAGCACCCGGCACCGGACCGGCACGCACCACACCGCGCACCGGCGCACCCCGACACACGTCCGACCCACCGGGACACCGCCGCGCAGCACCAGCGAAGGAGCTCTCCTGCGCCGAACCGCAGCCGCGTCACGCGCCGCCTGGGACCGAAGACCGCGCTCGCCGCCTCCGCCGCCCTTGCGCTCTCCAGTACAGCACTGCCCGCCGAGCCCGCCTCGGCCCGGGAACGGCAGGGCGGGCCGCTGAACATCATGTCGTTCGACCTGCGCTTCGCCAGTACGGCGGAGCCCTGCAGCCGGGCCGTCCAAGGACCCGTGACACGCCGACTGCTGCGCCACGGGCAGCCGCACGTCATCGGCGCCCAGGACTCAGCCGGGGCGCCGCGCCGGGAACGGAACGGGGCGAGGCCCCTGCGACCGCGCCGGACGCGGTCGCAGGGGCCTCGCCCCGGAGAGGATCAGCCCTTGCGGGTCTTGATCTCCTCGGTGAGCTGCGGGACGACGTCGAAGAGGTCGCCGACGACGCCGTAGTCGACGAGGTCGAAGATCGGGGCCTCGGCGTCCTTGTTGACCGCCACGATCGTCTTCGAGGTCTGCATGCCCGCGCGGTGCTGGATCGCGCCGGAGATGCCGGAGGCGACGTACAGCTGCGGCGAGACGCTCTTGCCGGTCTGGCCGACCTGGTTGGTGTGCGGGTACCAGCCGGCGTCGACCGCGGCACGCGAGGCGCCGACGGCCGCGCCGAGGGAGTCGGCGAGCGCCTCGATGACCGCGAAGTTCTCCGCGCCGTTGACACCGCGGCCGCCGGAGACCACGATCGCGGCCTCGGTCAGCTCGGGGCGGCCGGTCGACTCGCGCGGGGTGCGGCCGGTGACCTTGGTGCCGGTCGCCTGCCCGGAGAACGACACGGACAGCGCCTCGACGCTGCCTGCGGCCGGAGCGGCCTCCACGGCGGCCGAGTTCGGCTTGACCGTGATGACCGGAGTGCCCTTGGAGACACGGGACCTGGTGGTGTAGGCGGCGGCGAACACCGACTGCGTGGCCACCGGGCCCTCGTCGCCGGCCTCGAGGTCGACGGCGTCGGTGATGATGCCGGAACCCAGACGCAGCGCCAGGCGGGCCGCGATCTCCTTGCCCTCGGCGGAGGAGGGGACCAGGACGGCGGCCGGGGAGACGGCCTCGTGGGCGGCCTGGAGGGCGTCCACCTTCGGCACGACGAGGTAGTCGGCGTACTCGGCGGCCTCATGCGTGAGGACCTTCGCCGCGCCGTGCTCGGCCAGCGTGGCGGCGGTGTCGGCGGCGCCGTTGCCCAGCGCGACGGCGACCGGCTCGCCGATGCGGCGGGCCAGCGTCAGCAGCTCCAGGGTCGGCTTGCGGACGGCGCCGTCCACGTGGTCGACGTAGACGAGAACTTCAGCCATGGGACTTCTTCTCTCCTGCTTGCGAAGTGTGAGGGGCGGGAAGCGAGTCGAGCCTCTTGGCTCAGATGAACTTCTGGCTCGCGAGGAACTCGGCGAGCTGCTTGCCGCCCTCGCCCTCGTCCTTGACGATCGTGCCCGCGGTGCGGGCCGGGCGCTCGGTCGCGGAGTCGACCACGGTGTAGGCGTTCTCCAGCCCCACCTCGTCCTCGTCGAGGTCGAGGTCGGACAGGTCCCAGGACTGAACCGGCTTCTTCTTCGCCGCCATGATGCCCTTGAAGGACGGGTAACGCGCCTCGCCCGACTGGTCGGTGACCGACACGACCGCCGGCAGCGACGCCTCGAGCTGCTCGGACGCGGTGTCGCCGTCACGACGGCCCGAGACCTTGCCGTCCTCGACCGACACCTCCGACAGCAGCGTCACCTGCGGCACGCCCAGGCGCTCCGCGAGCAGCGCCGGCACGACACCCATGACGCCGTCGGTGGAGGCCATGCCGGAGACGACCAGGTCGTAGCCGGCCTTCTCGATCGCCTTGGCCAGGACCAGGGAGGTGCCGATGGCGTCGGTGCCGTGCAGGTCGTCGTCCTCGACGTGGATCGCCTTGTCCGCGCCCATGGACAGCGCCTTGCGCAGCGCGTCCTTGGCGTCCTCCGGGCCCACCGTCAGGACGGTGATCTCCACGTCGTCGTCGGAGTTCTCCGAGATCTGCAGCGCCTGCTCGACCGCGTACTCGTCCAGCTCGGAGAGCAGACCGTCCACATCGTCGCGGTCGACGGTCAGGTCATCGGCGAAGTGCCGGTCGCCAGTGGCGTCGGGCACGTACTTCACTGTGACAACGATCCTCAAGCTCACGCCGGCTCTCCTACTGCAATCGTCATTTCTGGCTGCCTGCCTTCAGGCAGCATAGGCGCCTCAAACGGCCGTTCCCGATCGGGGCGATCCACGTTTCCGAGCGAAATATTACTCGCCAGTACATCCAGTTCGTTCCCGCTGAGCAAGCGCTTTGAACTGTGACCTTCGCAACGCAGCGTAACCGGAACTCGATCTGCCCGCAGCAGGCGGCGCCCGCGGCTCAGCCCCGAGGGACGCCGGAACGTCCCTGGTGGCGGGCCTTGCCGGCCGTCACACGGCCTCGCCGAGCGCGGCGATCACATCGGCCTTGCGCGGCTGGCCGGTGGCACGCCGGACGACGGCGCCCTCGGCGTCGAGGACGAGCACGGTGGGGGTCCTGAGGATGTCCAGCCGGCGCACGAGATCCAGGTGCGCCTCGGCGTCGATCTCCACATGGGCCACGCCGGGAACCAGGCCGGCCACCTCACCGAGCACCCTCCGGGTCGCCCGGCAGGGCGCGCAGAACGCGCTGGAGAACTGGACGAGGGTGGCGCGTTCACCGAGGTCCGCACCGATCTCCGCCGCCCGCAGCCGCTTGCCGTCGCCCCGCCCGCGCATCCGCACCCTCCCTCTCCGCCACCGCACTCCCAGGACACTCGCCGCCGCGAGCACCGGCACACACCGTCGGTCCGGTCATCGTCCGTCGCAGCACGCACGGGACCGCAGGGATTCCCGCCGCCGTACGAGTTTCCCATGCGGCGTCCCCTTGCGGATGACCGATCCGTGGCCGTCGGCGCGAGAGGGCCCCGCGCCGGGGCCGTGCCGGCGACCGGCTTCGCGGCGGCCCCTCCCCGACGCCGTGTCCGGTTACCACCCGGGGTACCGGACGCCCCCTGCTCCTGCGGAGGATGACGGTGCGCGGGGTAACGGCGACGCAAAAGCCCGAGGTGGATCACAGGAGTGGACGTGACGAGAATCTCGCCGCAGGCAGGCGTCAGGGCTGGTTCACCGGTCGTTCTTGGGGCACCATCGGCGGCAAGCCGTAAACCTACGGCTGCGTAACTTCGACTGGGAGTCCCCCTTCCCAGGCAGAGCAGGAAGGGTTCCACCGCACCCATGGCAGAACTCGTCTACCGTCCCGTGATCGGTTTCGCCCAGACTCTGTTCAAGGCGTGGGACCTCAAGATCGACTGCCGCGGGTCGGAGAACATCCCTCGTACGGGCGGCGCCGTGCTGGTGAGCAACCACATCAGCTACCTGGACTTCGTCTTCAACGGCCTCGCGGCGTTGCCGCAGAAGCGACTGGTGCGCTTCATGGCGAAGGACGCCGTCTTCCGGCACAAGATCTCGGGTCCGCTGATGCGCGGGATGAAGCACATCCCCGTGGACCGCAAGCAGGGGGACGCGGCGTACGCGCACGCGCTCGACTCGCTGCGTTCCGGCGAGATCGTGGGCGTCTTCCCGGAGGCGACGATCTCCCAGTCCTTCACGCTGAAGAGCTTCAAGTCGGGTGCCGCGCGCATGGCGCAGGAGGCGGGGGTACCCCTGATCCCGATGGCGGTGTGGGGCACCCAGCGGCTGTGGACCAAGGGACACCCCCGCAACTTCAAGCGCAGTCACACCCCGATCACCATGCGCGTCGGCGAGGCGGTCGAGGCGTCCAAGGACAAGTACGCGGGCGCGCTCACCCGGCAGTTGCGGGAGCGGGTCCAGGAACTGCTGGAGGCCGCGCAGCGCGCCTACCCGGTGCGGCCCAAGGGCCCGGACGACACCTGGTGGATGCCGGCCCACCTCGGCGGCACGGCACCGACCCCGGAGCAGGTCCGCGCGGCCGAGGCACGCTGAGCCCCGTCGTCGCCGCCGGGGCGTCGTGTTCCGGCGCGGTCCGGCAGTGCGGCGGGAGGCGTCCGCCGCGGGTGCGCGCGGTCCACGGCGGCCTGGAGCGCCTTCCGTACGACGGGACGCGGTGCGGCGTACAGGAGCGGGGGCCGTCTCGTCGGCCACGGGGTCGGGCGTGAGGACGGGCCGGGCGCCGGTTTGCCGCCCCGTGGATCCGGCCGGTGCCAGGCACCGTCGAACCGTACGGCGACCAGACCGTGCAGCGCTCCGAGGTACCGGCAGCACAGCGCGGTCGGGATGCCCTCGGCCCGCAGCAGCGCGGCCGGCGCGTGCGCCTTGGCGCAGCAGATCCCGGTGTGCTTCCTCAGGGCGCCGGACGGCCACCGGCGACACGGGGAGCGCCCGAGCCGTGGGAGTGCGGGGCGGGCCGCGCACGAACGCGAAGACCACCCGCGCACATTCGTACGAGTCGGTGACCCCGGCCGCGAGTCGGCGGGCGGTCTCGCGGACCAGCTCGTGACGGTGATCCATCACCTCGCCGGCGGCGGGACGGGCGGCGAGATCCGGGGTCTCCTGGACGGTCTTGATGCCGCCGTGGTTGACGCCCGGCGCGGCCCCGCACCGCCACCACTGGCATGCGCGCCCGTCCCGACACGGCCTCGTCGAAGCTACCGGGGACGCGTTGAAGGCACCACACGGATCGTGGTGCCTTCAGCGCGCGCTTACGGCAGGCGTGAGGTGTGCCTGACCGGGGTCAGGCGTTGACGAGGAGCCTTCCACCGAGGCCGCTGCACTGGTTCGCACTGCCCGTGGTGGCGCGGAACCCGGGCGGGATGGGCGAGGTGGGGCACACGTACAGGCCGGCACGGGCGAGCTTGTGGTACCAGGAGCCGATACCGCCGCAACCGTACTTGTCATGGCCGGTCACGACGTACCCGGGCACGATCGGAGAACCCGCGCAGGTCCAGATGCCGTCTTTGACGAGCTTGTGGCGCCAGGAACCGATGCCGCCGCAACCGTACTTGTCGTGGGCGCTGATGACGTAACCCGGGCACGATCGGCGAGCCCGAGCAGGTCCAGATCCCGTCGCGGGCGGGTTCCTGGTACCAGGAACCCCTGCCGTTGCAGCCGGTGCGGTTGAGCGAGGTGATGACGTACCCGGGGGGAACCGGATCCCCGCCGCAGGACCACCCGCCTGCCGCGGCCTGCGGGGAAGCGGCTTCGGCGGCGCTCGCCGTGGTGACGGACGTGCCGGTGAGGACGGCCGCGAACATCGCGACCGTTCCGACCATCGCGGCGAACCTGGCCCAAAGGACCGCCGTCGCCGTACGCATCCGCAGCCGTAAGCGACTGTTCACTTCACGCCCATTCCGGACAGGCTCGCGTGCCCGGCCTCGGCGGCCGAGAGCACCTGGCAGTGGAACGGGAGGGACTGTACTGGGCTCCGGTGACCGGCAGTGCTGCTGTGGGAGAACCTGCAACCACGGTTGTCCAAAAACAGACGCCGAGCTGGTCGGTTCCGGCACGGACCACGAGCAGGCGGGCAGAAGTCCCGCCGCCGGAGTGCGCGGGCAGCCCTCGCGCGCCCGGTTGCCGGGGCCCGGTGACCCGGAGTCAGGTGCGGGAGATGTCGCGCTCGTGGACGAGGCGCAGGCCGGGCCGGGCGCGACGGAAGGTGTCGCCCACGCGATCACCGCCTTCGTCGCTCAGGTCCTCACGAGGGAGGAGTGCGGTGAGACCGTCGCCGGTGTCCTGCGCCAGAGGGAAGCCGTCGGCTTCGGCCAGGCCCTCGATGCGCACCCCGCAGCGGCCGGTGCGCACACGGTGCGCATCACATCCGTGCAGTGCGCACCGCCGATGTCGGTGGTGCGCGCACGGTGAGCCTCCACCAACTTGCAATCGCAGGTCGAAGGGCCGGTGTGACAGTCCTCCGGGGTGCCCACGCCGGTCGAGGGCGACAGTCTGCGGAGTAGGCCGTCCGGCAGAGCGGTCGGCTCACCGGTTCCGGCCTGCTGTGGCCGGGTGGCCTTCCACGATCCGGTCTGCTCGGGAGCCAGTCGGCATGGGGCCGGCCCAGAGCCGCCCCAGCCGCCTGGCTGTCCCGTGCAATGGTCGAGGATGGAGGCATGGCATTCGAGTGCGTCCGGTTCCGCGCGCCGCACGGTGATCCGTTCCAGCAGCTCGGGATCCATGCACCGGATCGTGGACGGCCGCCCGGCCCCGACGAGCGGGAACCAGCGAGCCGTCCGGCTCCGTCGGACGATCTGCTCCGCAGACTGCCGCCGGCGACCAGCGCGAGTACCCCGAGACCCGGTCGCCCCGGCCCTTCGGCCTGTGGTCTCAAGTGGGCGGAGGCTCCGTGAGGGCGGCTAGCGGGCCATCTCCTCCTTGAGGGCCGCCACGAACGTGTCCACGTCGTCCTCGGTGGTGTCGAAGGCGCACATCCAGCGGACATCGCCCGCGGTCTCGTCCCAGAAGTAGAAGCGGAAGCGCTTCTGCAGGCGCTCGGTCACGGCGTGCGGCAGGCGGGCGAAGACGGCGTTGGCCTGGACCGGGTGAAGGATCTCCACGCCGTGCACGGCGCGCACGCCCTCGGCCAGGCGCTGGGCCATCTCGTTGGCATGCCGGGCGTTGCGCAGCCACAGGTCCCGCGCGAGCAGGGCCTCCAGCTGCACCGAGACGAAGCGCATCTTGGACGCAAGCTGCATGGACAGCTTGCGCAGATGCCTCATGTGACTGACGGCGTCCTGGTTGAGCACCACGACCGCCTCGCCGAACAGGGCGCCGTTCTTGGTGGCGCCCAGGGAGAGGAGGTCGACGCCGGCCGCGTTGGTGAAGGTGCGCATCGGCACGTCCAGGGTGGCGGCGGCATTGGCCAGCCTCGAGCCGTCGACGTGCACCTTCATGCCGTGGGCGTGCGCGTGCTCGCAGAGGGCGCGCATCTCGTCGGGCGTGTACACCGTGCCCAGTTCGGTGGCCTGGGCGATGGACACCACCTGCGGCATCGCGCGGTGCTCGTCCTCCCAGCCGTACGCCTGCCGGTCGATCAGCTCGGGGGTGAGCTTGCCGTCGGGGGTCGCCACGGTGAGCAGCTTGATTCCTCCGACACGCTCCGGTGCCCCGCCCTCGTCGACGTTGATGTGCGCGCTCTCGGCGCAGATCACGGCGCCCCAGCGGTCGGTGACCGCCTGGAGCGCGACGACGTTGGCACCGGTGCCGTTGAAGACCGGGAAGGCCTCGGCGGTGGGGCCGAAATGGCTGCGGATCACCTGCTGGAGGTTCTCCGTGTACGCGTCCTCGCCGTACGCGACCTGGTGCCCGCCGTTGGCCAGGGCCAGGGCGGCGAGCACCTCCGGGTGGACCCCGGCGTAGTTGTCGCTGGCGAACCCGCGGGCGTCCGGGTCGTGACGGCGGCGCGCGTCGGTCCGGGGTGGGTTCACGGCTTCTCGGTCAGCCACAGACGGTTTCCGTTCAATTCCGCGGCGGGCTTGTCCCAGACGCCGACGATCGCCTCGGCGAGATCCCTGACGTCCGTGAAGCCCGCGAACTTCGCGTTGGGGCGGTCGGCGCGCATCGCGTCGTGCACCAACGCCTTCACCACCAGGATCACAGCCGCCGATGTCGGCCCCTGCTCGCCCCCCGCCTTGCGGAAGTAGTCGCCCATGGCCAGCGTCCACGCCTCGGCGGCGGCCTTGGCCGCGGCGTAGGCGGCGTTGCCCGCGGTGGGCTTGCTGGCACCGGCCGCGCTGATCAGGACGTACCGGCCCCGGTCGCTGCGCTGCAGTCCCTCGTGGAAGGCGAGGGAGGTGTGCAGCACGGTGCGGACCAGGAGCAGCTCCAGCAGGTCCCAGTCGTCCACCCTGGTCTTGGTGAAGGTCTCGCTGCCGCGCCAGCCGCCGACGAGATGGACCAGGCCGTCGACGCGGCCGAACTCCTTCTCGGTACGCGCGGCCCACTCGCGGGTGGAATCCAGGTCGAGCAGGTCGACCGTGTCACCGGTGACCGTGGCGCCCCCGTGCGCGTAGCGCGCCGCGTCCACGGCCTCCGCCAGCCGCTCCGGATCGTTGTCGGAGCCGACGACGACCGCCCCCGCCTCGGCCAGCCTGAGCAGCGCCGCCCGTCCCGCGGGTCCCCCCGCGCCGGCCACAGCGATCACCGCACCGTCGAGCGCCCCGTTCCCCATGGTCATCGCCTCCTGCACAGTGGTGTGAACGAGATCGCTCACGCGGCGATCCGCTCGGCGCCGTCCGACGTGATACCCCGGGTCGAGGCGATCACGTTCTTCAGTTTCTTGGACAGTGCCTCATAGAACATGCTCAGCGGAAACTCGTCCGGAAGCACGTCATCGACGAGTTTCCGCGGCGGCTGGGTCAGGTCCAGGGCGTCGGGACCCTTGGCCCACTTGGACCCCGGGTGCGGGGAGAGGTAGCGGGAGACCAGCTCGTACCCGGCGAACCAGTGGACGAGCTTGGGGCGGTCGATGCCGTCGCGGTACAGCGTCTCGATCTCGGCGCACAGCTGGTTGGTGACCCGCGGGGCGCGGTCCCAGTCGATGGTGAGCTTGTTGTCGGTCCAGCGGACGACGTCGTGCTTGTGCAGGTAGGCGAAGAGCAGCTGGCCGCCGAGGCCGTCGTAGTTGCGGACCCGCTCGCCGGTGACCGGGAAGCGGAACATGCGGTCGAACAGCACCGCGACCTGGACGTCACGCGCTTGCGGGACGCCGTCGCCGGCGAGCTCGACGGCCTCCCTGAAGGCGGTGAGGTCGCAGCGCAGCTCCTCCAGGCCGTACATCCAGAACGGCTGGCGCTGCTTGATCATGAACGGGTCGAAGGGCAGGTCGCCGTGGCTGTGGGTGCGGTCGTGCACCATGTCCCACAGGACGAACGCCTCTTCGCAGCGCTTCTGGTCGTGCACCAGCGCGGCGACGTCCTCGGGCAGCTCGAGGCCCAGGAGGTCGACGGCGGCGGCGGACACCCGGCGGAAGCGGGCGGCCTCGCGGTCGCAGAAGATGCCGCCCCAGGTGAACCGCTCGGGGGCCTCGCGCACGGCGATGGTCTCGGGGAAGAGCACCGCCGAGTTGGTGTCGTAACCCGCGGTGAAGTCCTCGAACGAGATGCCGCAGAACAGCGGGTTGTCGTAGCGGGTGCGCTCCAGTTCGGCCAGCCAGTCCGGCCACACCATGCGCAGCACGACCGCCTCGAGGTTGCGGTCGGGGTTGCCGTTCTGCGTGTACATCGGGAAGACGACCAGGTGCTGGAGGCCGTCCTCACGGTGCGCGGCGGGGTGGAAGGCCAGCAGCGAGTCCAGGAAGTCGGGCACCTCGAAGCCGCCTTCGGCCCAGCGGGCCAGGTCTTTCACCAGGGCCTCGTGGTAGGCGCGGTCGTGCGGGAGCAGCGGGGACAGCTCGCCGAGGGCGTCGGTCACCCGGCGCACCTCCGCCTCGGCCTCGGCGCGGGCCGGGGCGTCCTCGGCGTCGAGGTCGATCGACCCGTCCTTCGCCTGCCAGGGCCTGATCCGTTCCACGGCATCCTTGAGCACGGGCCACGCCGGGTGCTCGACCACCCTGGCCGTCGAAGGAACGTGCCCCTCCGTACCCACCTGCGCAAGAATTTCCGTCATATCCCATCCTCCAGCGAAGAAACTGCGTGGAGCGACCGTATACATACGAGGTTTCCCCCAGCAAGGGACACTCCCGTAAATTATCCTGCGCCACCCCGGCCGCCACCGCATTTTTTCCTGCCCACCACGTGGTTGGGTGACACTCCTCGGCTTCGATGTTCAGCATCTGGACGGGGCGGGCACAGGCGATACGGTCCAGGAGGGCCGCAGGGACGCGGCCCCGCGTCTCCGTCGACGGAAGCGAGTCGCATCTTGAACTTCCTCACCATCGGCCACCGCGGAGTCATGGGTGTCGAGCCCGAGAACACCCTCCGGTCCTTCGTCGCCGCCCAGGAGGCCGGCCTCGACGTGATCGAACTCGATCTGCATCTGAGCAAGGACGGCGCGCTCGTCGTCATGCACGACACGGACCTGGACCGCACGACGGACGGCACGGGTCCGGTCGCCGACCGGACCGTCGCCGAACTGCGCGCCCTGGACGCCGGGCGCGGCGAGCACGTCCCCGTCTTCGAGGAAGTGCTGGACACCGTCCACGCGCCGCTGCAGGCCGAGATCAAGGACGTGCAGGCGGCCAGGGCGCTGGCCGAGGTGATGAACCGGCGGGATCTGGCGGGCCGGATCGAGGTGTCCTCGTTCCACGACGACGCGATCGCCGAGATCGCTCGCCTGGTGCCCGGCGTACGCACTGCGCTCGTCGCGAGCCGTTACGGCACGGACGTCGTGGAGCGGGCCGCCGGCGCCGGCGCGTCGACCCTCTGCCTGAACATCCGCCGCCTCACCCTGGAGATCGTCGAGCAGGCCCGCAAGGCCGACCTGAGGATCATCGGCTGGGTGGTGAACACCCAGGACCAGCTCAGACTGGTCCGGGCCCTCGGGCTCGACGGCGCGACCACCGACTACCCGGAGATCAAGCGCACCGGCCGCTTCACCGCGTGACGGCCCGGACGCCCCGCCTCAATCGGGACCGTCCCGTGCCGGTCGGGCCGGCACGGAACGGCAGGGGTGGAGTTCGGGACGGCTCCTCCGACGGTCAGGGCAGTTCCTTGACCAGCAGCTCGAACCGCAGGTCGGCCCGGAGCGGAATGCCGAACCGCTCGTCGCCGTACGGGAAGGGACTCGTCCTGCCCGTACGGCGGTAACCACGCCGTTCGTACCAGGCGATCAGGTCCTCGCGCGCCGTGATCACGGTCATGTGCATCTCGCGCGCGCCCCAGGTGTCCCGCACCTGCCGCTCGGCGTGAGCGACGATCGTTCTGCCGAGCCCGGCACCCTGGAGCCCGGGGCTGACCGCGAACATCCCGAAGTAGGCGTGCCCCCCGCGGTGCTCGAGCTGGCAGCAGGCGACGATCCGGCCCTCGCGTTCCACCGTCAGCAGCCGGCTGTCCGGCGACTTGACGACCTCCCGTACGCCCTCCGCGTCGGTCCGCTGCCCCTGGAGGATGTCGGCCTCGGTGGTCCACCCGGCCCGGCTGGAATCACCCCGGTACGCCGACTCGATCAGCGCGACGAGGTCGTCCACGTCTGCGTCGGTGGCGTCACGGAAGACGAGTGCGCTCTCGGTGACGGATTCCATGGGGCACTTCTCCGCTTCGCCGTTCGGGTTTCTCCGGGTACGAGGTTATCCCGGCCGCTACGCTCGACCGCATGGTGCATGTACTGGGCAGCCGGATCCTCCTCCGCCCCACCGATCCCGAACGCTCCCGCGTCTTCTACGGCGAGCAGCTGGGCCTCGCGGTGTACCGCGAGTTCGCCACCGGCCCGGAGCGCGGCACGGTCTACTTCCTCGGCGGCGGCTTCCTGGAGCTGTCCGGCCGCTCCGACCCCGCCACGGACGCGGCGGATCCGGCGACGAGGCTGTGGCTCCAGGTCGCGGACGTGGCGGCCGCCCACGGGGAACTGAGGGACAAGGGCGTCGAGATCGTCCGGCCACCGGTGAAGGAACCGTGGGGCCTGATCGAGATGTGGATCGCCGATCCGGACGGCACACCGATCGTCCTCGTGGAGATCCCGGCCGATCATCCGCTGCGGTACCGGCCGGGGATCTGAGACGGTCTGCGTCACTCCGGAGGCCTTGCCGGCTTCGTCACGCCCGCGGGGCGCCCAGGCGTCCTTCCAGCCGGCTCAGCAGCGTCCCGAGCAGCGAGGCCAGCTCGGCGAGCGCCGGTCCCTCCAGGCCGGACAGCACGGCACTCTCGTAGGCGAGCTGCGCGGGCACGACGCCGTCGATCGTGTCCCGCCCGGCGTCGGTCAGGCGGACTCGGGCCACTCTGCGGTCACGGGGGTCGCCGCGGCGCTCCACCAGGCCGTGCGCGCCGAGCCGCTTGAGGCGCTTGGTGACGGCGGCACCCGGGGAGAAGGTCTCGCACGCCAGTTCACCCGGGGTGAGTTCGCGCCCCGTGCGGCGCAGCGCGCCGAGCAGGTCGAACTCGGGGCGGGTCGGTCCGGCCCGGCCGAGCGGGGCGTCCTCGGCCTGCTGGAGCAGGGCGGCGCAGCGGTTGATGCGTCCGATGGCCTCCATGGGCCCGGTGTCGAGGCCGGGGTGCACGGCCCGCCACTGCCGGGCCACCTCGGCCACGGTGTCCCGGCCGGCCGCCGGTGTGCCCTCACCGGCGGGGACTCCCGCACCGCCCTCCGGGAGCCCCTCGTCCGCCGGAGGTCCTCCGTCGGCCCGGTGGACCTCCTCGGCGGGGCGCCCTGCGTCGGCCGGGGGGGGCGTTCGGTAGCCGTCATGGCCGTGCATCCTCCGTGTCGTCGCCCGGGTCCTGGCCGGTGCCGGTCCCCGCCTTCGCGGCGCCACCCGGACTCCACTGCTCATGGCGTACAACGCCACCAGTTCTTTTACCAGTAAAATATCTGCGTGCCCTGCGGTGCCCCCCGAATGCTCCTCGTGTACCTCCGTGCGCTCGCGTGCACGCCTTCGAGCGCGGGCATGCCTTGACCGACTGTGGAGGGGTCCTCCCATGCGTCGGGGACGGCCCCAGGGGAGGTTCGCGTGCACGGACCGGCGGCGTCCGGCTGGCTGCTGGTCGCGCTCTGCGCGGCGACCGGTGCCTACTGCCTGCTGCGAATGCGCAGCAGCGTCGAGGAGCAGCGCCGTAGCGCGGGCGGCGAAGCACTGATGGGCTTTGGCATGGCGGCGATGGCCGTACCCGCAGCGGTCTTCACACCGCCCTCGTGGGCGTGGCCCGCCTACGCGGTGGTGTTCGGCGCGGCAGGGCTGCGCTTCCTGTGGGCGACGCGCGGGGACGCCCGCCATCTGCACCATCCGCTGGGCGCCGCGGCCATGGTCTACATGGCGGTGGCGATGGCCCTCTCCCCCGGACCGGGGCAGGGGCACGCGCACGGGAGCGCGGGCCTCCCTCTGCTGACCGGCCTCCTGCTGCTCTACTTCACCGGATACGTGCTGGTCACGGGCGTACGACTGGTGCCGGTGACCGCCGTGGCGGGAAGTCCGCCACCAGGGACGGCCGGGGCCCCGGGCTGGGGTGACCGGCCGGAGCTGGCGCGGGTGTGCCGACTGTCCATGGGCATCGCGACGGTGGCGATGCTGGTGACGATGTGAGGCGGGTGACGGCCGGCCTGCGAGGGGCGGGACGTTGCCTGCGTCACTTTGCCCCGGTGGGCCGTACCCGGGAGCGGGGCGCGCTCATAGGCTGAACGCATGATGCTCCCCGCGGCACTGTTGCTGCTCGGCGTCCTGATCGCCGCCGCCGGCCCCCGGTTACTGGCGCGGGCCCACTGGGCGGACCGCGAGCCGGTGGTGGCGCTGTGGGTGTGGCAGTGCGTGGTCGCGGCGGTGCTGCTGTGCTGCGCCCTGTCGATGACGTTCAGCGCGGCGGCCGCCTCGCACGTGATCGGCCGTCCGGTGTTCGCGACGGCACCGCGCGGGGTCGTGGAGGCCTACGCCCTCGGCACGGCCGGGCCCTTGGCGGCGACCACCGCGGTCGCGCTGGCGTGCGGCGGGCTGTGGACCGCGGCGATGCTGGTCCGCGAGGTCGTACGGGCTCGTGCGCGGCGGCGGGCCCGTCGGGCCGAGCTTCTGGTGCGGGCGCCGCTGCTGCCCGGCGAGGAGCCCTGCGCAGAGCGGCTGGTGGTCCTGGAGGGCGAGCACCCCGACGCGTGGTGGCTGCCCGGCACCCCGCCCCGGCTGGTCGTCACCACGGCCGCGCTGCGCCGGCTGAAGGGCCGCCGGCTGGACGCCGTCCTCGCGCACGAGCGGGGGCACGCGCAGGCCCGGCACGACTGGCTGCTGCACTGCTCCTCCGCGCTCGCCGACGGCTTCCCGCAGGTGCCGGTGTTCGCCGCGTTCCGCGACGAGATGCACCGGCTGGTCGAACTCGCCGCCGACGACACGGCCTCCCGCCGCTTCGGCCGGCTGACGACCGCCCTGGCGCTGGTCGAGCTCAACGAGCACCGGGGGGTGTTCGGCCCCTGTCCGTCCCCCCAGGGCCAGGTCCCGGCCCGGGTGCACCGGCTGCTGACTCCCCCGAACCGGCTCCCGGCGTGGCACCGGCTGCGGCTGACGGCCGTGGCGTCGCTGGTACCGGTGGTTCCGGTACTGGTGGCGTTCGTACCGGGGCTGCGGGCGCTGGGGTAGGGCCTGCCCGGCGGGTCCTGCCGAAGACACGGGATCCGGCGGGCGCCGGAGGCGCGGGGCGCCGGAGCGGGATGGTGACGGAGGACGGCCGGGCCCATGAGGCTGCCGGCGGTCGAGGGACTGGCTCCGGGCCCCCTGGGTCGGCGAAGATCGCTGTATGCCCTCCCCCCACATCTCTCCCGTCGGCCTCGAGCCACCGCCCCGTCCACCGGAGCACCGCCCGTCCGCCGCTCTCCTCGGCGTTCCGGCCGTGTGCTCGGTCCTGCTGCTGATCCTGGTCGCCGCTGAATGGCGCCCGCTGACCGGGCTGGACCGCGGCATCGCCTCGGCCGTCCACCGCTGGGCGGTCGACGAGCCGGGGCTGACGCAGGCGGCCCGTGTCCTGACGGACTGGGTCTGGGACCCATGGACCATGCGCGTGCTGTGCGGAGCGGTCGCGCTGCTGCTGTGGTACCGGTACGCGGCCCGGTGGACCGCGGTGTGGCTGGTGGTGACGTGCGCCGTGGGGACCATGGTGCAGCAGGTCCTGAAAGCGGTGGTGGGCCGCGCCCGCCCCGTGTGGCCGGACCCGGTGGACTCGGCCCACTACGCGGCGTTCCCTTCGGGCCACGCCATGACCGTCACCGTCGCCTTCGGTCTCCTGCTGTGGCTGCTGCACCGGCACGGGGCGGACCGGGCCCTGTGGGGCTGGGCCGTGACCCTGGCGGCACTCTCGGTCAGCGGCGTCGGCCTCACCCGCGTCTGGCTCGGCGTCCACTGGCCCACGGACGTGCTCGGCGGCTGGCTCCTCGGCGTCGTGGTCGTGGTCGTGGGGGTACGGGTCCACGGTCAACGGCACCCGTGACCGTGAGAGGCGCCGGTGCCCCGGCGTCCCGCTGGTCCGGCGGTCCTGTGTTCTGGGCGAAAGGACCCGTGCCGTGCCGCCGCCGCTCTCCTCGGGCGATCCCCCGCGCCGCCCGAGGAGGACGGCAGCCCGGCGTGGACCCACGAGGGGCCCGACCGGATGCGCTGAGTATAGTTGGCTGCCAGCCAGTCAACGCAGGAGTCCAGCATGTCCCCGCGCAGCGCCTCGGTCAATGAAGAGTTGCGAAGGCGTTCGAAGGAGCGGCTTCTGCAGGCCGCCGTGGAGCTGGTGAGCGAGCGCGGCTACGACGCGACGACGCTCGGCGACATCGCCGACCGAGCGGGTTCCGCGCGGGGCCTGGTGTCGTACTACTTCCCGGGGAAGCGCCAGTTGGTGCAGTCCGCCGTGCACCGCCTGATGCACCGGACGCTCGAGGAGGCGCTGGAACAGGAACCGCGCACCGACGACGGGCGGGAGCGGATGGCGCGGGCCATCGACGCGATCCTGGGCCTGGCCCGGGACCGTCCCGTACTGATGCGCCAGCACATGGCCGGGCTGCTGCAGGCCGAGGGTTTCCTGCCCTGCCCCGAGCAGCGGCGGCTGGCGGAACTGCTGAGCGACACCGTCGCCCGGTACGGCTCGACGCAGGTCGGCAGCGACTATCCGATGCTGCGCGCCCTGTTGATGGGTGCCGTGTACTCGGCGCTGGTGCCAGGTGTGCCGATGCCCGTCACGGTGCTGCGCGAGGAGTTGTTCCAGCGGTACCGGCTGGACTGGGACCTCGGTGTCCCGCCGCGCACCTCGGTGTCCGGCGGGACGGGTGCGACGAGTCCGCCGGACCGGCCCGAGGACGGGGGCCGGACGGACGGACCGAACCACTCGGACAAAACACCCGGCCCAGAGGGGGCGGGCGGCAGGGACGCGCCGGACCGGACGGATGTGTCACGGTTCTTCGCGACCGGGGCGGCGCCGGAGTCCTTGGTGCCCGCCCGTCGTCCCGAGCCTGAAGGTCAGTCGAAGTAGTCCGGCTGCGTCTGCACGTTGAGCTCACGCATCTTGACCCAGCGGGCCGGATCCGTGCGCCGGTCGTCGATCTTCAGGACGTCGAAGCCCTTGGCCATGTCGTTCGAGTAGATGTAGCCGTTGTAGTAGTACGCCGACCACGAACCGCCGGTGACGAGC
This sequence comes from Streptomyces sp. NBRC 110035, assembly GCF_000829695.1. Classification (GTDB taxonomy): domain Bacteria; phylum Actinomycetota; class Actinomycetes; order Streptomycetales; family Streptomycetaceae; genus Streptomyces. Next base: position 36,739 of record NZ_BBNN01000024.1, read on the forward strand.
TGGTCGGTGCTCAACGGCCCCCGCTCGAAGTAGGCGATCTCCTTCGGCTTCGAGGAGTTGGTGAAGTCCCAGACGGAGACGCCACCCTGGTACCAGGCCTGGACCATGAGGTCCTTGCCCTTGACCGGGATCAGCGAGCCGTTGTGGGCGACGCAGTTCTCGGTGTCCGCCTGGTGACGCGGGATCTTGAAGTAGCTGCGGAAGACGAGCTTGCGCTTGTCGCCCTTGCCGACGACGTCGTAGATGCCGTCCGCACCGCGGTCCGGTCCGACCTCCGCGTTGCAGGTGGCGGCGCCGCCACCGCCCAGCTCGTCGGTGAACACGACCTTGTCGGCCCGCTGGTTGAACGTCGCCGAGTGCCAGAAGGCGAAGTTGACGTTGTCCTGCACCCGGTCGATCACCTTGGGGCGCTCGGGGTCCTTGATGGAGAGCAGGATGCCGTCACCCATGCAGGCGCCGGCCGCCAGGTCCTTGGAGGGCAGCACGGTGATGTCGTGGCAGCCCGTCGTCTTGGAGACACCCGGGTTCGTGGGCCCACCCGGGTTGCCGCCACCGTCGGGACCCTCACCGGGGAACAGTACGGGGAACCCGACCACGGCCGCCCTGTGCGGGGCCTTGCGCGGCACCTTGATGACGGAGATGCCGTCGTGCGGCGGCTGGCAGTCGGGGTAGGCGGCGTTCGGCGAGTACGAGGAGACGTACACGTAGACGTTCTTGCCCTCGGGCACCAGCGAGTGGGTGTGCGAGCCGCAGGCGGTCTCGACGGCGGCGACGTAGCGCGGGTTGCGCTTGTTGCTGATGTCGAAGACCTTCATGCCCTCCCACGAGGACTTCTCGGTCACCGGCTGCGTGGTGCTGTTGCAACTGCTGTCGCTGCGCGACGAGTCGGTGGAAAGGAACAGCAGATCGCCGGAGACGGAGATGTCGTTCTGGGAGCCGGGGCACAGCACCTGGGACACCGTCATCGGCGACTTCGGGTTGCTGATGTCGTAGATGGTGAAGCCGTCGTAGTTTCCGGCGAAGGCGTACCGGCCCTGGAAGGCCAGGTCCGAATTGGTGCCGGTCAGCGCGTCCTTGGGGACGTGCGCGACGTGACGGATGTTGTTGGAGTGGACGATCTCGTCCTGGGCGGGTATCTCGCCCTCCGCGATGGCCTCGCGCGCTTCTGCCTGCGCGCTCTTCGGTATCTCCTTCGAAGCGGGCGGCGCGTCCCCGGGGTCGGGGGTCGCCGCGGCCGGGGCTGCGGTCAGGAGCGCCGCCAGCAGCCCACCGGCCGCCGCGGCAACTCCCAGCCGTCTGCGCCGGGTCCGGGGAACATTGAACAGGATCACTGTCTTCCTCCCTTGTTCCGTTCAGCTCGGAACGGGTTCCGCTCCGGCAGTATGGCCCTGAGCATGCACATATCAACAGTGGGCAACATGCTCGCAACGAAGTTTTTTGATCACTACCGCGCGGAAGCGTGCCAGGACAGTCGTCAACGCTCACGAGGCGTCGTGCCACCCGCCTGACCCAGGAGGTCCCGTGTTCCACCGCCGTGCGTCACGTGTGTCCGTCGTCGCGACCGGGCTGGTCGCCCTGGCCGTACTCGGGATCACGGGCTGCGACTCCGATACGGACGACGCCGGGCCGGCCTCGGCGGGCGGCCCCTCGGTGATCGCGCCGGGCGAGCCCGGAGGGCAGAACCGGACCCTGTCGGCCGAGGAGGCGGCGGAGCTGCGCGTCGAGGACGACTCCCCCAACTCGGCGGACGTCTCCTACTCCCGCATGATGATCGAGCACCACTCTCAGGCCCTGGAGATGACAGAACTCGTCCCGGACCGCGCCGAGTCGACGAAGATCGTCAAACTGGCCGAGCGGATCGCCGCCTCGCAGCAGCCCGAGATCAAGGCGATGGAGGGCTGGCTGACGAGACACGGCAAGTCCAAGGAGGCCGACGGGCACTCCCACGGACACGACCACGCGACGATGCCCGGTATGGCGACCCCGGGCCAGCTCAAGAACCTCCGCGCGGCCGAGGGGAAGGCCTTCGACCAGCTCTTCCTCACGCTGATGATCACCCATCACGAAGGGGCGATCGCCATGGCCACGGAGGTGAAGTCGGAGGGCAACAACATTCAGGTCGAGGAGATGGCCGACGACGTGGTCGCCCAGCAGACGAGCGAGATCACGCGGATGCGCTCCCTACTCTGACGCCCGCCGGGTGTGACGCGGGGTCAGCAGGCCCGCGTCACGCGCCCGTCCGATGACCCTGAGCGCTCCGCGCCGGCTGTATCCGGTCGCGCACATCACGGCGAGGACCGGGTCGACGCCCTCCGCCTGGGCCGCGCGGTACTCCCGCGCCACGAGGCGCCTCCCCACGGGCTCCCGCGGCCGGACCGCGCGGCTGCGCGTCTTAGGCTCCCCCGCACCGGGCGGCCGGGCCCGGACGGCGGAGCCGCCCTCGGATGCCGCTTCGTCGTCGTCGGCGGCCGGTTGGACGGCGGCGGCCGACGCGATCCCGGCTGCCACGACACCGGCCGCCCCGTCGCCGGGGCCCGGCCCGTCGTCTGCACCGCACGCCCGTGCGAGCGGCCCCTCGATCCAGTCGGCGAACAGCGCCAGGTCCTCCAGTGACAACGCGGGCCGGGCCCGTACGTCCTCGACACAGACGCAGAGCCCGGACACCAGGGCGAGCGCTTCCACACCGGCCCCGTCGGCGAAGATGAGCCGCACATGGAACCAGCGCGTCGCGTGCTCGCCCTCCCGCACCTCCCAGGCGGGCCACACGAAGACCGCCCCGTCCGCCGGAGAACGATCGGAAAGATGGAGAAAAGATTCCTCAAGCACGCGCGCTACGTAAGCACGTGATCACTTTCCATACGACCGAACACGCACCCCGGCTGCCGGACGGCACCCTGTCAGCGCAGCGGATGCAGTCCGCTCCGTGAGGAACGACCGCCCGCGTGGACGGGAAGGGCCGCACGGAGACGGTAGGCGGTACCGGCCGCCCCGGCCGGCGGGGCGGGGCAGGCACGCGCAGCGGTACAACCGTTGGCGGTGAGACTGCTCTCGGTCCGCGACCAGGCGTCGGGGACCGGTCGGATGGCCGTGCCCGGTACCCCGCGCTGCTCCTCGCGCGTCCTGGACACCCTGCTGAGTCCGGACGGAGGCGTGCGCCCGGAGATGGTCAGCACCGACAACGCCTCGTACTCGACATGGTGTGCGGCGTCTTCAAGATGCTCGGCCACCGCTCCGCGCCCTGCTTCCGGGACCTGGCCGGTCAGCGGTTCCGGCGCGCGGGCCTCCCCTCCGCGGCCCGTACGGGGAAGAGCACCGCAGCGACGCCGAGGCCCGGGAGCTACGGGCCACTGGAGGCACTTGCCCGCAACAAGGTGAACCTCCAGAAGATCGAGACCTGATGGTTCGACGTCGTCATCGACACCATCTCCGCACCTCACGACCTCGCCCCGTACCTGAAGCTGGTGGCGATGGACGGCACCCTCAGCCTCCTCGGGTAGCTGGGCCCGGTCACCGTCGAGACCATGGACCTGCTCGTCGGCTGCAAGAAGCTCAGCTCCGCGGGCAGCGGAGGCCGCTCCTCGACAGCCGAGATGCTCCGGTTCTGCGCCGACAACGGCATCGCCGCCGACATCGAAGTGCTCCCGTCGTCACAGGTGGACACGGCACTCGGCCGCCTCCGGCGAAACGACGTCCGTTACCGCTTCGTGCTCGACATGTCCGGCCTGGGGGTTGAGGAGCATCGGAACGAAAACCGGCGCTGAGGATCTGTCGGCCCTGGTGGGTGGCCGACGAGGCGCCGGTCGCGGGACCGGTCCGAAGCCTTCCGCAGACAACGCCCTGTTACCTGCGGGACGGCCGATCGCGACCTGCGGGGACGGCTCGGAGGCCGTGCGCGAAGCGGCCCCGTCATCTGCGGCAAGGCCGCCGCCTTCCCGTCCTTGGGCTGAACTTCGGCCCTGGCGCAGTGGAGCCGCCCGGTGGCGCCACCGGGCGGCAGCATGCTGCCTGCATCACATCGTCCGCCAGCCCTCGGTCCTGCTAGTGGCCGATCTCGTCCAACTCGGCGAGTTCCTCGTCGGAGAGCGGGAGTCCCACGCCGGCGACGTTCTCGCGCAGGTGCGTCACGGACGAGGTGCCGGGGATGAGCAGGATGTTCGGCGACCGCCGCAGCAGCCATGCCAGGGCGACCGACATCGGCGTCGAGTTCAGCCGGGTGGCCACGGCGGAGAGTGCCGAGGACTGCAGCGGGGTGAAGCCGCCGAGCGGGAAGAACGGCACGTAGGCGATGTTCTTGGCGGCGAGGTCGTCGATCAGTTCGTCGTCCTGGCGGTAGGCGAGGTTGTACATGTTCTGCACGCACACGATCGGTGCGATCGCCTGCGCCTCGCTGACCTGTTCCGCGGTCGCGTTACTCACTCCGAGGTGTCGGATCAGGCCCTGCTGCCGGAGTTCGGCGAGGGCCTCGAAGGGCTCGGCGAGCGAGCCGGGCCGGGGGCCCTGGGCGTCGCCGAGCCGGAGGTTGACCACGTCGAGCGCATCGAGGCCGAGGTCCTCAAGGTTCTCGTGGACGGCGCGGCGCAGGTTTTCGGGCTGCCGGGCAGGGGGCCAGCCGCCCTGCCGGTCGCGGACCGCGCCGACCTTGGTCACGATGTGCAGCGATGCGGGATAGGGGTGCAGCGCTTCACGGATCAGCTGGTTGGTGACGCGTGGTCCGTAGGCGCCGGCGGTGTCGATGTGGGTGATTCCGAGGTCGGCGGCCTCGCGCAGGACGGCGAGCGCACCGTCGTGGTCGGCGGGCGGGCCCATGACCCCGGGGCCGGCGAGCTGCATGGCGCCGTAGCCGAAACGGGTGACGGTCAGATCGCCCAGTATCCAGGTGCCGCCGGACAATGACGCGGAGGGTGTGCTCATGGCTGTGTCTTTGGTCTTTCTGCTGGGCGGGATGTTGCAGAGGGCCGCGTGTCACGCGATGCGCCGCTTTTCGTGGGCAGCTGTCTGGGTCGGTCACCGGCGCGGACTTCGCTTTGCCCATGCCGTAGATGTTCGCTCGCAGACGAGCGGCGCATCCAATACCGCCCCGGTGCCTTGTGATACCCGTCAGGTATCACGGGAGTACGCTGTGGCCGTGGACACCTTGGAGACCCGCGAGTTGAGGTACTTCGTCGCCGTTGCCGAGGAACTGCACTTCGGCCGCGCCGCCGAGCGCCTCGGCATGGCCCAGCCACCGCTGTCCCGGGCGATCCAGCAGCTCGAGCGGCGTCTTGGTGTTCGCCTGCTGGACCGCAGCCGCCGCGGCGTCGCCCTGACCGGCGCCGGAGAGATGCTGCTGCACGAGGGCCGCGCGGCCCTCGACGCGACCGCCGCCGCCGCCCGCCGCGCCCGCCGCGCCGGTGGCGCCGACAGCCCCGGCGGTCCCCGCAACCGCCTGGTGCTGGCGGTGAAGGCCGGTGCGTCCCACGAGCTGCTGCACAAGCTCCTCGACGCCTACGCGGCCGAGCCCGACGCCGCCGAGATCGAGGTGCTGCCGAGCGGTACGTGCAAGCAGGGAGAGATGCTGCGCGACGGCCGCGCGGATGTGGCGCTCCTGCACGCGCCGTTCAACTCCCTCGCCGGGTTCGACAGCGAGGAACTGATGACCGAGGGGCAGATCGCCATCCTGCCCGCCGGGCACCCTCTCGCGGCGCACAGGACTCTGTCCCTGGCCGACATCACCAGCATCCCCGATCTTCCGCTCGCCCGCTGGTCCCGCGACGGCACCTATCCCCCCGGCCCGGGCCCCGAGATCCACGACCAGACGCAACTGGCCCAGCTGATCGCCCTCGGACGCACCGCGGCCGTCTTCCCCGACTCAGCCCGCGCCTGGCTGTGGGCCGAGCACACCGCCGTCCCCCTGACCGACGCACCTCCCGTCGTCACCCACATCGCCTGGCCCGCGCACAGCCGCTCCCTCGCCCTCGCCGGGCTGATCCGCACGGCAACACGGCTATGGCCCTCTCCTGCCTTCCCTCACCGCCGCCACCTTGATGACACGCCGCCCGACAGCCGGTCCGTGCACGGCACGGACCGGCCCGCGAAGCTGTCACAGCTCTGACCGGCGAGACGGCTCCCGGAACCCCTTACGGGTCGCTGACCAGTAGGTGTGCCTTGGTCAAGATGGTCACGACCATGACGAGCCGATGACGCCGTACGCCATCGCCGCATCACTCGTCGTCGGTGGCGTCCTTGTCGCGCAGCGCGCGCAGGCCGTCCGGCGGCTCAGGGGCCGGAAGGGATACCGGCCGAGCATGCTGGTGCGGTGCCGTACGAACGGCGGGAGGCGGGCGACGTCCTCGTCGCGGGCATCGCCAACCGCCGTACCGCCGCTACTCACGACCGCCCTGACAGACGACCGAATATGACTGTCCGAGGCGTTGACCAGAAAGCGCTTACCCCCTACGTTCCGTTCAGCGATGTGAACCGGCCTGGGCAGCGCGGTGCCGCCCCGGGCCCTCCACATCGCCACGTCCCCCACATCACGACAGAAGGAACCGGAACATGACTTCCGCGACACGACCACGCGCCCGCGGGCGCGCGCCGACCGGAGCGCTGGCCACCCTCGGCCTCTCGGTTGGCATGATCATGACTACCGGGGTGTCCTCGGCGAGCGCCGCCACCTGGCCGACCCCGAACGGCAGTGAGGGCGTCTCCTCCACCATCTCGGTGTCCGGCACCAAGGACTACGGGATGAAGCGCCTCTACGGCACCGGCGACCTGGGCTCGGGCGGTCAGGACGAGGACCAGGGACCGATCCTGCAGCTGGCGGACGGCGCGGTCCTGAAGAACGTCGTCCTCGGCGCCCCCGCGGCAGACGGCATCCACTGCACGGGCTCCTGCACGCTGCAGAACGTGTGGTGGGAGGACGTCGGCGAGGACGCGGCCACGTTCAAGGGCAAGTCGTCGTCCTCGGTCTACACCGTCAGCGGCGGCGGGGCCAAGGAAGCCAGTGACAAGGTGTTCCAGTTCAACGGCGCCGGCACGCTGAACGTGTCGAACTTCGCGGTCAAGAACTTCGGCACCTTCGTGCGCTCCTGCGGCAACTGCTCGACACAGTACAAGCGCACGATCAACCTCAACACCGTCGAGGTGAGCTGGAAGGGCGGCAGGATCGCCGGCATCAACACCAACTACGGCGACAGCGCGACCCTGCGCAACATCAGGATCGTCGGGGACAGCAGCAAGAAGATCGTCCCCTGCCAGAAGTACATCGGCAACAACACCGGCGCCGAGCCGGGCAGCAACGGTTCCGGTGCCGACGGTACGTACTGCAAGTACGCGTCGTCCGACATCACCTACCAGTAGCCCTTCCGACAGCCCCCCACGGTGAGGGTGGCGGCCGTGCACGGCTCCCGCGTGGCGCTGCGCACGGCCGCCGTCCTCTGTCCGACGGCCGTCCCTCGCCCGCCCCACGCCTTTCCCCGGCGGCTCCGCCGCCCCCGCCTCACGTTCCGCCGCACCGCTTTGACCTGCGTCGGCGCCTGATCCTGAGGTGACTGTCAGTGGTGGGGTGCAGACTTACGGATGTCCTGAACGAGGGCGTCGACGAAGACGTCGCGGAGGTGATCGGCATGTCCGAGGTACTGCTCGCCGTGGGCACCCGTAAAGGTCTGTTCATCGGGCGTCGGCAGGGGAACCACTGGGAGTTCGACGAAAGTCCCTACTTCAACGCGCAGGCGGTGTACTCGGTCGCCGTCGACACCCGCGGCGCGGTCCCGCGGCTGCTGGTCGGCGGTGACAGCGCGCACTGGGGCCCGTCCGTGTTCCACTCCGACGACCTGGGCCGGTCGTGGACCGAACCGGCGCGGCCCGCCGTCAAGTTCCCCAAGGACACGGGGGCGTCACTGGAGCGGGTCTGGCAGCTCCATCCGGCGGCCGCGGAGCCGGACGTGGTGTACGCGGGCACCGAACCGGCGGCGCTCTACCGCTCGGAGGACCGCGGGGAGACCTTCGACCTGGTCCGGCCGCTGTGGGAGCACCCGACCCGCTCCAAGTGGGTTCCGGGCGGCGGCGGCGAGGGCCTGCACACCGTGCTGACCGACGAGCGGGATCCGCGGGCGGTGACGGTCGCCGTGTCCACGGCGGGCGTGTTCCGCACGCTGGACGGCGGTTCGAGCTGGGCCCCGTCCAACTCGGGTGTCTCCGCGGTGTTCCTGCCGGATCCGAACCCGGAGTTCGGCCAGTGCGTGCACAAGGTGGCCCGGGACGCGGTGACACCGGACCGGCTGTACCTGCAGAACCACTGGGGTGTGTACCGCAGCGACGACGCGGGCGCGCAGTGGACGGACATCGGTGCCGGACTGCCGTCGACGTTCGGTTTCACGGTCGTGGCCCATCCGTGTCGGGGGGACACGGCGTACGTGTTCCCGATCAACGCCGACTCCGACCGCGTACCGGCCGACCGACGCTGCCGCGTCTACCGCACGACGGACGCGGGCCGGAGCTGGGAGCCGCTCGGCGCGGGCCTGCCGCAGGGCGACCATTACGGCACGGTGCTGCGCGACGCGATGTGCCACGACGGCGCCGACCCGGCGGGGGTGTACTTCGGCAACCGCAACGGCGAGGTGTACGCGTCGGCGGACGACGGCGACAGCTGGCAGCAGCTCGCCGCGCACCTGCCGGACGTGCTGTGCGTCCGGGCCGCGGTGCTTGCCTGAGGGGCACGGCAAGCGTGCGGCACCGCCGGGCTCAAGGGCCCGGCTCTGAGCCGGGCCCTTGAGCCCGGCGGTGCCGGGGTGGGTCGGTGGTGGGTCAGGTGATGCGTCAGTCGGCCGTCGCCGGTCGCGGGCTGCCGTGAACCGCGGATGGCAGGGGCCGGTCACTGAGGCGAAGTCCGCCCGCGGGTCTTTCAGCCCCGAGATCGTCCACCGCCTGGAGGTCGAGCGCACCACCGTCGTGGCGGACGGCGCATCACCCTGACAGCGATCCCCCACCTCTGCCCTGCTTCGCAGGAGTCCGGTTCCTCCCGACCGAAGGCCGGAGCGTTCCCGGAGGTTCTCGGTGCCCCTGGACCGGCGGACCGGCACGCGTCGGCGTCCTCCGACACGGGGGGCGACACAGGTTGACGTCTCGTCGGGGCGAGCGCCCGGGCGGACGTCGGTTTGGTCGGGTGACGCCGGCCCTCTGGGGAGCCCGGGTCCTGCCGGGCCCCGTACCGACGGCTCTAACCGGTCGGCGCGTCCGCCTCCCGGACGGACGGCAGCCGCCAGTCCACGGGGGTGGCGCCCTGCCGGACCAGGTAGTCGTTGGCCCGGCTGAACGGGCGCGAGCCGAAGAAGCCCCGGTCCGCCGACATGGGCGAGGGATGGGCCGACTCGATTGCGGGGTGGTCCCCGAGCAGCGGGCGCAGATTGCGCGCGTCCCTCCCCCACAGGATCGACACCAGGGGTCCGCCCCGCGCGGCGAGGGCACTGATGGCCTGCTCGGTGACTTCCTCCCAGCCCTTGCCCCGGTGTGCGGCGGGCTTGCGCGGGGCGGTGGTGAGCGCCCGGTTGAGCAGCAGGACGCCCTGTTCGGTCCACGGGGTCAGGTCACCGTTGACGGGCCGGGGCAGGCCCAGGTCCGCGTTCAGCTCCCGGTAGATGTTCTCCAGGCTGCCCGGCAGCGACCGTACGTCCGGTGAGACCGCGAAGCTCAGTCCGATCGCCATTCCCGGTGTCGGATAGGGGTCCTGACCGACGATCAGAACCCTCACGTCGTCGAAGGGCTGCTGGAACGCCCGTAGGACATTCGCTCCCGCCGGCAGGTAGGTGCGGCCGGCCGCGACCTCCGCGCGCAGGAAGTCCCCCATGGCCGCGACGCGTCCGGCCACCGGTTCCAGAGCCTTTGCCCAGCCGGGCTCAACAAGTTCGTGCAAGGGTCGTGGTGCCACGGTCGATCACTCTACTGGCTGCCACCGACATGCCCTGCCCGGCAGCCCGCTCCCGGTGTCGGGGCGTCCCGGGACGCTACTCTTCCTCCCCGTCGAGGTAGAGACAGAGGCCCGGGAAGAGAGGGGAGCCCGTTGCGTCCGTCCGACAACGGTCTGCCGACGAGCGGCCGGCCGAGCAGCGGTCAGCCGGCCCGGCAGGGGACGGCGGCGGCAGGCGCGCGGGACGCCGGGCCCGGATTCGTCGCCGTGGACTCCGGGGGCTCGGGACTGCGGGTCGTCGTCGGTGCCGTCGGGCGCGGTCCGCTCGCCCGGGGCACCTCCGGGAAGCCGGTGCGGACCGGCTCCCGGGGGATCGACCCCGGCCATTTGATGGAACAACTGGTGCCCATGGCAAGGGAACTGGCCGCCGGGGCCGGCGTCGGCCGACTGGACACGGCGGCCGTCGGTGCGGCCGGGCTGGCCAGTCTCGGGGACGCGCTGCGCGCCGAGCTGCCGGGGGCGCTTGCCCGGGAACTGGGAGTGCGTCGCGTCGCGCTGGCCGCGGACGCCGTCACCGCGTACGTCGGCGCCCTGGGGCCGCGGCCGGGTGCCGTGGTCGCCGCCGGTACGGGCCTGATCGCCGTCGGCACCGACCTGGCCGGCTGGCGCCGGGCGGACGGCTGGGGGCATCTGCTCGGCGACTGCGGCGGCGGCGCGTGGATCGGGCGGGCCGGCCTGGAGGCGGCGCTGCGCGCGCATGACGGACGGGACGGCGGCTCCGGGCTGCTGCTGGAGTGCGCCGAGAGGATGTTCGGCCCGGCGGCGTCCCTTCCCGGCCGTCTGTATCCGCGTACCGACCGGGCGGCCGTCCTCGCCTCCTTCGCGCCCCGGGTGGCCGAGTGCGCCGGCAGTGACGCCGTCGCCGCGGGCATTCTGCGGTCGGCCGCCCGGCACATGGCGGACTCGGCGGCGGCCGTCTGCCCGGAGCCGGGCTCGGGCGAGCCACTGGTGGCGTTCACCGGAGGGCTGCTCGACCTGGGCGATCCCCTCCTCGTACCCCTGGGCGAGGAGCTGGCGAAACGGTTGCCGCGGGCACGGCGGCTGGCCGCGGAAGGAGATCCGTTGCACGGGGCGGTCCGTATCGCCACCGACCTCGCGACGGATTCGTTCACCCTTCCGGATGACGAGAAGATGCTGTGCGTGACGAGCCCGGCAGGTGAGGGCTGCACCGGTGCGCCCGATGTCCGCACATAACACATCAGACAAATAAGGACGTAGTCCGCGCAGGCGCACCCTCCCCGAACAGGGGAGTCCGGGAAACCACTAACATTCCGCTCCATGAGTACCCCCACTGGGCCTGCGTCCGGCCTGCCAGTACGAATGCCGCGCCCCCGCCAGCCCGGACGGCACCGCCGTCCCGAGCCTCTGGTGGCTCCCGAGGGCGCGCCCGCGCTCGTCCTCGCCGTGCCGGGTACTCCCAGCAGCGCCACCCGCTCCCTCGCCGACGAGGTCATCAGCATCGCCCGTTCCGAGCTGCCCGGCCTGGACGCCCGGATCGGTTACCTCGACGGGGACGACGCGGAGTTCCCCACGCTGCAGTCGGTGCTGGCGTACGCCGCCGAGGAGCGCGCCGCCCGCTTCGAACAGGCGCGCGCGGCCGGTATGGACGTCAAGGAGCCGGACGGCCCCGTCGCCGTCGTCGTGCCGCTGCTCGCCGGTCCGGACAGCGCGCTGCTGCGCCAGGTCCGTCAGGCCGTGATGGACAGCCGTGTGGCCGCCGAGCTGACCGACGTCCTCGGTCCGCACCCGCTGCTCGCGGAGGCGCTGCACGTACGGCTGTCCGAGGCGGGGCTGGCCCGCGCCGACCGCGCTCGCCTGTTCACCGTGGCGACCGCGGCGGACGGCATCGTCCTCGCCTCCGTGGGCGGTGACGAGGCCGTGCAGGCGGCCGGGATCACCGGCATGCTGCTCGCCGCGCGCCTCGCCGTGCCGGTGATGGCGGCGGCCCTGGACGAGGAGGGCTCGATCGCGTCGGTGGCCGAGCAACTGCGGAACTCCGGTTCGCAGCAGCTGGCGCTCGCGCCCTACCTGATCGGTCCCGAGATCGACGCGAGCCTGGTCGAGGAGGCCGCGAAGGAGCTGGGCTGCCCCGCCGCCGAGGCGCTGGGCCCCTACCCGGCGATCGGCAAGCTCGCCCTGGCCAAGTACACCTCCGCGCTGGGCATCAGCCCGCAGCAGACGCAGAGCACTCCGGCGCACTGACCCCGGGCGGGCTCATCCGCTCCACGACGCAGACGCCGAACAGGCCCGCTCCGGTCACCGGGGCGGGCCTTTCGGCGTGCACGGCCGGGTGCGTGCGGACCGGGTACGTGCGACCGGGTGCGGGCGGGCGGAGCGCTCAGCCCACGACCACGCAGGACGCCGCCGTCACAGGGATCGAGCCGCGGCGCCTGGGCATCCCGGTGTCCGGGTCGAGCGCGAACCAGGTCACGTTCCCGGAACGCTCGTTCGCCACGTACAGGAAGCCGTGGGACTCGACGAGCGCGCGAGGCCAGTGGCCGCCGCAGGGCACGGTGGCGATCAGCCGCAGACCGGGCGTCCCGTCCGCCCCTGCCACCCCGTCGCCTGCGTCCGGGCGGTCGGCGACCTCGAACACCGACAGGACGTCCTCTCCGCGGGTCGCGGTCCATACGAAGCGGCCGTCGGGCGAGACGGCGACGCCCGACGGGTAGGCGTCGCCGGACGGGACACCGGGCAGGACGGGGATCTCGGCGAGTGGTCGCAGCGTGCCCTCGGCGGCGTCCCAGCGGCAGACGGTCAGGGTGGGGCTGAGTTCGTGGAGGAGGTACGCGCGCGTGCCGTCCGGGTGGAAGGCCAGGTGGCGCGGGCCCGAGCCGGCGCGTAGTGCCACCTCGCCGTGCGGCGCGGGAGTCCCGTCGGCCGGCGCGTACACCCGTACCGAGTCCGTGCCGAGGTCGACGGCGACCGCCCAGCGGCCACTCGGGTCGGGCTGCACCTGGTGGGTGTGCGACCGCTGCCGGCGGCCGCCCGGTCCGGTGTGCGGGAACACCCCGGACGCGGAGCGTGCCAGGCTCCCGTCGGCGCGGACGGGGACGGCGGTGACGCTGCCCGAGCCGTAGTTGGCGGTGAGGACGTGTCCGGCGAAGAGGCAGAGGTGGGTCGGCCCGTCCCCGTGGACCGGCACTGCGGACCCGGCCTGCTCCGGCACGCCCCCCGCGCCCCCGGTGCCGTCCCCTGCACCGTCCTCGGCCCCGGGCAGCCGGAACGCGGCCACGGCCCCTTCGGCCGTCTCACTGACCGCGTAGAGCGTCCGCCCGTCGGGCGAGAGCGCCAGGCAGGAGGGGTCGGGCAGGCCGTTCACGGTGCTCAGGACGGTCAGGGCGCCGTCGTCGGGGCTGAGGTCTGCGGTGACGAGGCCCGGACCGCCGGCCGTCGTGAACGATCCGATGAAAGCCCGCCGCCGTCGTCCGCCGTCCGTCACGCCCGTGTCCCCCACGCTCACTCCTGGTCCCCTCTCGCTTCCCGCCGACCGGGGTGACGCTAGCAGCCGGTCCCCAAAGGTCTGGACCAGGAGTTCGCTCCCGTCCGCTCGGGCCATCGCCCTCAGGCCCCGGCCAGCGGAGACCCGGAAGGGGCCCGCAGGGGCGCGGCGAGTTCGGCGAGAGCCCGCTCCAGGCCGTGGAGATGGGCCAGGGCCGGTTCCGTCGCCGCCGGGGGCGTCCGTACGGCGATGCCGTCCCGGCCGTCGGTGAGCGCCTCGACCGCCCTCTCCACGCGTCGGCACGCACCGGCCAGGCGGGCGTCGTGGGAGGCCTCAGGATCGGCGGCGACGAGCACCAGGCCGCGGATCTCCCGGGCGCAGTCGTCGAGCAGCGCGAGAACCGCGCGGGCGCGCCGCTTGCGGCCGAGCATCGGGTTCAGCGGGTGTACGAGGGGGGCGACCGAGAGCCGCACCCGGGCGAGCAGCTGTTCCAGCTCGGCCACCTTCGGCGCCGGGTCTGCCCCCTCGGCTCCCGCCAGCCGCGCGGCCGCCTCCGCGGTACACGCGTGGACGCACCGCAGGGCCCGCTGGATCCAGGCGTCGGTGACGCCGTGGGTGGTCACGGGCAGGACGAGGGCCACGGCCAGCCCGGCACCGAGCGCTCCGACGCCGGTCTCCACCACCCGCAGGGCCAGCAGCGCGGGGTCGAGCACGCCGAGGAGGCCGTAGAGCATGGCGGCGAGCAGCGTCACCCAGAGCATCATCCAGGTGTAGGACACGGAGGCCGTGTAGAAGATGCCGAAGACGCAGACCGCGACGACCAGCGTCGTGGCGAGCCCGTCGCCGTGCGCGGGGACCGCGACGAGCAGGCCGAGGCCGATGCCGATGACGGTGCCCAGCACCCGCCGGAAGCCCCGGACCAGGGTCTCGCCGCGCGAGGTGGTGTTGACGAAGACCCACCAGGTGGCGCCGACGGCCCAGTACCAGCGCTCGCCGGACACCAGCTGGCCCACGACGAGCGCGAAGCCCGCGCCGGCCGTCGCCTGGACCGCCTGCCGCGTGGTCACGCGGGCCAGCCCGGTGCCGCCGGGGGCGGCGGGCACCACCGCGGGGGGCAGGCGGCGCTCGTAGCACCACAGCCCGAAGCGCACCGCGGCGGCGGTGGACACGGACAGCAGGACGGAGGCGTACAGCTCGGGCAGCTGGTCCGTGGTCGCGTGCAGGAACTGCGCCACGAAGTAGGTCATGAACGCGAACACGCCGAGGCTGTGCCCGCGCGGGCCCCAGCGCCGCACGTACACGCCCAGCCCGACCACGGCGAGGAAGGTGAGGTCCCGGGCCACCGGGTGGTCGTACAGCCCGGCCGCGGCGGCGAGTACGGGCAGTCCGACGACGGGCAGCAGGGCGGTGGTGAGCGCCTGCCCGCGGACGGTGGCGTCGGTGACGGTGAACAGGGCCAGGAGGGCGGCGAGCCCGCCGGTGACGACGCCGGTGAGCGAGTGGCCGGCCAGGCCGCAGACGGCGACCGCCAGGCCGATGCCGAGCACGGCCCGCGCGGCGAAGCGCAGTCGCGTCCGGCCCGGGTCCGGAGCCGTGAACACCCTCTTCAACACTGCCGACCGCCCCTCGGAGAATCGTGGTGTGCGCGGATGCGCGGTTGCGTGCCATGACGCCGTTGCGCGCCGGCACGAGAAAGGCGCCGCGGAGTCCGCAGCGCCATCGATGCGCATATCTCAGCATCCCGGCCCCTGCTGGCTCAACTCTCCCTTCCCCGGTTGAGCCAATGGCACAGTAAGAGCCCTTGAGGAGTGGCCGATGGGGTACCAACGGCCGATGACGCGTGGCCCAACGATCCGGACGGGCGGGCGGCCATTGGTACAGTCGGAAACGATCACCGGTGACGAGCCCGCAGGACAGGAGGCCGGGGGCCATGGCCGTGGACGAGCTGGACACCCGCATCCTGCGCCTGCTGCTGGAGCAACCACGCACCAGCGTGCGGGAGTACGCCCGCCTCCTGGGGATCGCGCGCGGCACGCTCCAGGCCCGCCTCGACCGGATGGAGCGCGACGGTGTGATCACCGGGACGGGTCCGGCCCTCTCCCCCGCCGCGCTGGGCCATCCGGTGCTCGCGTTCGTGCACATCGAGGTCACGCAGGGGCACCTGGACGAGGTCGGCGACGAACTGGCCGCCGTGCCGGAGATCGTCGAAGCGTTCTCGATCACCGGCGGCGGGGATCTGCTGACCCGGGTCGTGGCGCGTGACAACGCGCATCTCGAGGACGTGGTCCAGAAGCTGATCAACCTGCCCGGCGTGGTCCGCACCCGCACCGAGGTGGCACTGCGCGAGCGCGTCCCGCACCGGCTGCTTCCGCTGGTGAAGTCGATCGGCCGGACGGCTCGCCCCTAGAGTCCGCCCGCGAGTCCTTCCGCTGTCCGGACCTTGGCATCCTTGGCCCCATGAGCACTTTCGACGCACTCGCGGTCGTCTTCGATCTCGACGGAACGCTCGTGGACAGCGAGCCGAACTACTACGAGGCGGGCCGGCTGACCCTCGCCGAGCACGGCGTTCCGGACTTCTCCTGGGCGGAGCACGAGCGCTACGTGGGGATCAGCACCCGGGAGACGATCACCGACTGGCGGGAGCGCTACGGGCTGCACGCCTCGGTGGAGGAACTGCTGGAGGTCAAGAACGGGCACTACCTCCGGCTGGCCGGCGCCTCGACACACGTGTACCCCGAGATGCGCCGGTTCGTCGAGCTGCTGGCCGCCGATGGCGTACCGATGGCCGTGGCCTCCGGCTCCTCGCCCGGGGCGATCGGAGCGATCCTGGCCGGCACGGGCCTGGACGCCCACCTGCGTACGGTCGTCTCGGCGGAGGAGGTGCCGCACGGCAAGCCCGCTCCCGACGTCTTCCTGGAGGCGGCCCGTCGGCTCGGGGCGGACCCCGCCGCATGCGTGGTACTGGAGGACGCCACCCCGGGCGCCGCCGCCGCTCACGCCGCGGGCATGCGCTGCATCGCGATTCCGTACGTCGCGGCGCAGGCCGACGCCCCGGAGTTCGCCACCGCCTCGCTGCTGCTGCGCGGCGGGCAGCGGGAGTTCGCGGCACGGGCCGCGCACGAGTGGCTGACGCGAGCCGCCCGGCCGGCCTGACGGGGTCGCGCAACACGGCGGACGCGGCCGGACGGCGGGCCCGGTACCCGTCGGGCGGGTGTCGTCGGCGAACGGCCGGATAGCGCCACGAAGTACCAGGACTCGGTGTACTTCGCGAAAGCCGACGCGAGCGCCCTGTACGTCACCCCCTACAGCCCCTCCGAACTCACCTGGTCCGAAAAGGGAGTCACGGTCACGCAGACCACCCGCTTCCCCGAGGAGCAGGTCAGCACGCTCACCATCGGGGGCGGCCCCGCCTCGTTCGCCCTGCCGCTGCGCGTGCCGGCCTGGGCGACCGGCGGGTTCCGGGTGACCGTCAACGGGCGTGCGGTGCCCGGGACTCCGGTTCCGGGCGGCTACTTCAGCGTCCGACGGACCTGGCGGGCCGGTGACACCGTGCGGGTCCTGGTGCCGTTCCGGCTGAGGGCGGAGCGCGCGCTCGACGACCCCACGCTGCAGACCCTGTTCCTTGGCCCGGTCAACGTTCCTTGGCCCGGTCAACCTGGTCGCCCGCGACCCGTCGACCGGGCACCTGCGGTGTGCGCTGTACGGCAACGCCGGCCTCTCCGGCGATCTGCCGCCCCCTCGCTCACCCCGGTCTCCGGGAAGCCGTTGCACCACACCCTGAACGGCGTCGGGTTCGCACCCTTCGCGGAGGGGACCGAGGACCCGACGCACGCCTGCTTCCGGCGCTCGGAACCCCATGTGGTCTTCGGTGCCTTCGACGCCGGCGTCGCCAACCCCGCCCGGGGCGACGGCGTCACGCTGCTGGACGAGATCTGGGCGGGAGCCCTCTTCGGCAGCAAGGGCGCGCTGGTCACACGGGTACGGACGACGGTCGCCGACCGGGCCCTCGCCGGCCTGCCGAGCGGCATGGACGGCGACAGGGCGGCGCGTACCGCACAGAACGCCTCCTACGCGGCATGAGGTCATACGGCGAGAGGTCATGCGCATCCCGGCAGAAGTTTTCTTCCGGAAGGGTGATTGTCTCGCCACTTCCATCCGTACTCCATGGTGTTGGGCTGTTGATACACCAGGAGGAACGATGCGCATCTCGCGCAGCACGGCAGGAACCGCGTTCGTGGGCGGAGCCATGGTTCTCACCCTCTCCGCGCTCGCCTACCCCACCATGCTGGGCGTGCAGACCACATCGAGCACCCCGGACCGCGTCGTCGCCAACACGCAGTACGGCCAGCTGACCGAGGCCGACCGCGACTTCGTGGTCAAGGTGCGCGCCGCCGGGCTCTGGGAACACCCCCTGGGCCTGCTGGCGATGGAGCGGGGTACGACTCCGGAGATGAAGGAGGCGGGCGAGCACCTGGTCGTCGGGCACGGACGGCTCGACGAGAGCTGCCGCAAGATCTCCCTCGAACTGGGCATCACCCTGCCCAACCAGGCCTCCCCCCAGCAGGAACAGTTCGTGGAGAGCATCAAAACCACCAACGACAAGGAGTTCGACACCTTGGCGGTGAACATCATGCGGGTGACCCACGGCCAGATCTTCCCGGCGATCGCCAAGGTCCGGGCCAACACCAGGAACACCCTGGTACGGCAGCTGGCCGACCAGGCCAACGACACCGTGCTCGACCACATCACGGTGCTGGAGAAGACCGGACTGGTCAATCACGAGCAGGTCAACTTCCAGCAGACCAGCCCGCCCAAGATGCCCCGGGAGCAGGTGACGCCGCCTGCCCCGCCGGCGGGCGCCCCGGTGCTGGTGCTCGAGATCCCCGAGGAGCTGAAGGACCTCAACACCGTCTCCCCGGCGCCGACGCCTGCCTCGACGGTGAAGTAGACGCCCCGCGGAACCCGGAAACCCGAGGTCAGGACCCGCGGCGGGGTTTGCCCCGGCGCGGGTTCCTCGGTGTGCCGCCGGTGCCCTTCCGCTGCCCGCGGGCGGCCGGCCCGCCCGACGCCTGCCGGCGCCGGGTCCCGGCTCCGCCCTTCTCGGCGGCCCGCCCGGGCTTCTCCTTGGACTTCCCCTGCGCCGCGGACGGCTGGGGCCGGGTGCGGCCCCGGGTGCTGTTGACGGTCCGGCCGCGGACGATCCCGATGAACTCCTCCACCAGGTCGGTGGTCGCGTCCTCGGGCCAGGCCAGTGCCACACTCGACTCGGGGGCGTCCTTGAGCGGCCGGTGGGTGAGGTCCTTGCGGTGGTGCAGCCGCGCCAGGGACAGCGGTACGACGAGCACGCCGATCCCGGCCGCGACGAGTTCGACGGCGTCGGCGGTGGTGGCGGGGCGTTCGAGGGCTGGCCTCCCGGGCAGGGTCTCCCAGGTGAGCACGTCGTCGAGGGGGTGCAACAGGATCTCGTCGGCCAGGTCCTCCGGGGACACCTCGTCGACCGCCGTCACGATGTGGTCCCTGGGGACCACGACGACCGTCTGCTCGGTGTAGAGGGGAATCGCGCTGAGCACCGTCCGGTCGACGGGCAGCCGGACGAGGCCCGCGTCGGCGTCACCGGTCAGCAGCAGGCCGGCCGTCCGAGCGGCGGGCGCCTGGGTGAGGGCCAGCGGGACGCCGGGCAGCCGCTCTTTCCAGACGCGCACCCACTTGCCGGGCATCACCCCGGGTGCGTACACGAGCCGGAACGACGGGGACACATCCGAGGCTGTCACCCTGCCAGGCTACCGTCCGTGGCCACGGGCCCGGACCGCCTGCGACGGCCTGAGGGCCGGCCGCGCCCGCCGAGGGTGGTCGGCGGGCGCGCGTACGGTCGATACCCTGGACACCATGACGTCGCACCACAACACCCAGACGATGAAGCCCGCGACCGCGGCGAAGAAACTGGGTGTGTACCTCGAGGCCACCCCCGCCGAGTTCCGGGAGGGTGTCGTCTCCCGCGCCGAGCTGAACGCGCTCCAGGCAGACCCGCCCCAGTGGCTGCAGGACCTGCGGCGCAACGGTCCGCACCCCCGCCCCGTGGTCGCGTCGAGGCTGGGCGTCTCCATCGCCGGTCTCGCCCGCGGCGGAGTCACCGAGCCGCTCACCACGGAGCAGATCGACGCCCTCAGGGAGGAGCGCCCCGAGTGGCTGGAGCGTGAGCAGGCCACTCAGGCGGAGGTGCGCAAGGAGGCGGAACGCCTCAAGCAGCGGGACGCGGAGCGCGCGAAGCAGACCGGCTGACCCCGGCGTGCCCTCCGCTCCCCTCCCCTCACGTCACGGGGCGGTCTTGACCGCAGACCCTCGACTTGCCGACGGCAGACGACCACCCCGCCCTCGCGGGGAGGACATCACTCACCTCTCCCGGAGGCCCTCACCGGGGCATGCCCCGTACGAAGAGACACCTCCGCCCAGACAGTTCTGGCGTACGCACCGCGGACACCACAGCCCCAGCGGTCCGCATACGCCTCGACGAGGAGCAGGCCGCGCCCGGACTCCGCGTCGGGCGTCGTCGGGGTGGCAACGAGATTCGGGGTGGCAACGAGATATGGGATGCCGCGCTCACAGGCCCTCAACACCGAGGAGTCCGCCAGGTCCATCGAGCGCTTGGCAGGGGAGCCGTGAGCATCGGCCAGCACATTGAGCGGCCCGGCAACCTCGCGTGGTTCAGGAGCAGCTGCAGCGGAACCAACGGCGGCGACTGCGTCGAGGTGGCCGCCGGAGCGGGCGCCGTGCACGTACGGGACTCCAAGACCGTGGGAGACGGCCCCGTGCCGCGGATCCACCGGGACGGGTGGACCGCGTTCGTGGCGCTCGCGGCCGTGCGGCGTCACCGTGTTCCCGAATGTGACGACGGGCCCGTCCGTGTCCTTGAAGTGACGTGGACGAGCCCGTCGCCTGCTGTGGGTCCCCGCGACGACCGCGGGTGCCGCAACCGGGCACGGTGAGCGGGCGGACCGACCGTCGCCGGGCCTTTCCGGGTCCGGGTTGACCCTCGACCTTGTCGAGGCACGAGGGTCGTGGGCGTGGAGAGCGAGATGCGCAGCATTGGTGAGACGGCCCGGGACTGCGGACTGAGCGTGAGTGCCCTGCGGTTCTACGACCGTGCGGGTGTGCTGGTCCCCGCCTGGGTCGATCCGGTGAGCGGATACCGCTGGTACGCCCCCGGACAGCTGGACGAGGCCCGGCTGCTGGCGCGGCTGCGGCGGACCGGCATGCCGCTGGCCGACATCAGGCTGGTGCTGGCCGGCTGGGCCGGCACGGACACCGACCTCGTACGGCAGCTTCTTCAGGCGCACCTGCGCCGGCTGGAACAGGGGTTGTCCCGTGCCCGCGGTGAGTTCTCCACGCTCCGAGCCCTACTCGACGACAGGGAGAACCCCATGACCTCGCTCCGTACCTCCTCGGCCCGGTCGGCCCTTGCCCCGCCCGAGCTGGCCGCCGCGTTGGACGCGGTCCGCTTCGCGGCCGGTACCGGCCCCGAGCTGCCGATGCTCGGCGGGATCCTCTTCGACCTCGAGTACGACGCCCTGCGCCTCGTGGCCACCGACCGGTACCGGCTGGCTGTCGCGCGGGCCCCGGTCACCGGGCACAGCGGGTCCCCCGTGCGGGTCCTCGTGCCCCTGCCGCTCGTCGACGCCATGCGTGCGCTGGCCGGAGGCCCCGAGCCCGTACGGCTCGCCGTCGACGGTGACCGGGTGACGCTGGAGACCGAGGGGGGCCGCCAGGTGGCCGGCCGGGTCCTCGATCACGAGTTCCCGGACTACCGCCGTCTGGTCGGTCTTCCCGCCGGGCGCCGCGCCCCGGTCGACGTGGCCGCCTTCCGGGAAGCGGTGCAGGAGGGCCCCGTCCGCACGGACGAGGTGCGCGAGGAGGACGGGGTGGTCTTCGACGTCAGTGTGATCGAGGCCGGCGCAGACGGCACGGTGCGCGTCTGCGACGACGGTGCGGACGGGGACGGCAGGAGGGACGGGGACGGCGACCGTCTCGCGGTCAACCGCGCGTTCCTGCTGGACGCCCTCGACGCCGGGGCCCGCGAACAGCTGGTCCTGGAGTTCGGCGCCCCCACGGCGCCCCTCGCGATCCGCCGGCCGGACGACGAGGACACGTTCTCCCTGCTGATGCCGGTCCGGCTGGATGGCTAGGGCCTGTGGCGGAAGGAGCGTCGTCTGCCCGGAGGGCAGGCCCGGCGTCGTCCGGTGCGTGCGATCGCAAGGCGGAGGGTCGCCCCGATACTGGCCGTATCGGGGCGACCCCGACAACGCGGCGAGCGTGCGTGCCGGACGCCGCCGGGCAGACGGGACTTTCGCCACACGCCCTGGGGCCGGTGGCGGGAGTGACGCCTGCCGCGCGACCCCGGCACGCACTCCCGCCGCCCCCGCACCCGCACCGCCCGGAAGCCCGGGTACGCCCGGTACGAGGGCTTTGGGGCGGCACGCCGGGAGCACGCTCCCCCGAGCCCCCTGCTTCGCTCGAGCAGGGGCCCCATGACACCGCGCGGCCGCCCCTCGGGCGACGACGCCCCTTCCGCCACAGGCCACAGGCCACAGGGCCCGGGGCCCGGATTCACCTCACCGAAATACCGAAAAGGCCCCGTGCTCCACGTCCCCGGTCGGGGTGGGAGCACGGGACCCGTGCTGCGGAAGTGGACGGCCCTCGCGCTACGGCCGTTCGGTCCTGCCGTCCTCGACCGGCTCCAGCGTCTCCAGGGCGGGCACGGCCCCGACAGGGGTGGCCGTGGCGTTCGCAGGGGTCTTCTTCCCAGTCAGGCGGAGGGCGATGGGCTCGGTGTAGCGGGCGGTGAGCGGGCCCAGGATGACCAGGATCAGGACGTAGGAGGTGGCCAGCGGGCCGAGCTGGGGCTCGATGCCCGCGGTGACCGCGAGTCCGGCGATGACGATGGAGAACTCGCCGCGGGCGACCAGCGCGCCGCCCGCGCGCCAGCGTCCCTTCCCGGAGATTCCGGCCCGTCGGGCGGCCCACCAGCCGGTGGCTGTCTTCGTCAGCGCGGTGACGACGGCGAGCACGAAGGCGGGCAGGATCACCGGCGGGATGGACTGCGGGTCGGTGTGCAGTCCGAAGAAGACGAAGAACACCGCGGCGAACAGGTCACGCAGCGGGGCCAGCAGGCTGTGCGCGCCCTCGGCCGCCTCGCCGGACAGGGCGATGCCCACGAGGAACGCCCCGACGGCGGCCGACACCTGCAACTGCTGGGCGAGACCGGCGATGAGCAGGGTCAGGCCGAGGACCACCAGCAGCAGTTTCTCCGGGTCGTCGCTGGAGACGAAGCGTGAGATGACCCGCCCGTAGCGGACGGCGACGAAGAGGACGAGTCCGGCGACACCGAGCGCGATGGCCAGCGTGACGCTTCCCGCGGCCAGGCTGACGCCGGCCAGCAGGGCGGTGATGATCGGCAGGTAGACCGCCATCGCCAGGTCCTCCAGCACGAGGATGCTGAGGATGACCGGGGTCTCCCGGTTGCCGAGCCGTCCGAGGTCGTTGAGGACCTTGGCGATGACGCCGGAGGAGGAGATCCAGGTGACGCCGGCGAGGACCACGGCGGCGACCGGGCCCCAGCCCAGCAGCAGGGCGAGGATCGCGCCCGGGACGGCGTTCAGCAGCATGTCGACCAGGCCGGCCGGGTACTGGGTCTTGAGGTTGGAGACCAGGTCACTGGCGGTGTACTCGAGGCCGAGCATGAGCAGCAGCAGGATCACGCCGATCTCTGCGCCGATCGCGACGAACTCCTCGCTCGCGCCGAGCGGCAGCAGCCCGCCCTCGCCGAAGGCCAGGCCGGCCAGCAGGTAGAGCGGGATCGGGGAGAACCGCAGGCGCCCGGCGAGGCGCCCCAGGAGACCGAGTCCGAGAATGATCGCGCCGAACTCGATCAGGAAGATCGCGGAAGAGTGCATGCGCTCATTCCCGCCCGAGGATCTCGGCGGCGTTCTCGATGCCCTCGCGCGTGCCGATGACGATGAGCGTGTCACCGCCCGCCAGCCGGAAGTCGGGCGGCGGCGACGGGATCGCCTCGGCCCGGCGCAGCACGGCCACGATCGAGGAGCCGGTGTCGGTGCGCATCCTCGTCTCGCCCAGCACCCTGCCGTTCCAGTGCGAGGCGGCGGACAGCTCGATGCGCTCGGCGACCAGCCCCAGGTCGGTCGTGTGCAGCACGTTCGGGCTGTGGTGAGCGGGCATCAGCGCGTCGATCAGGGCGGCCGATTCGGCGACGTTCAGCCGCAGTGACTGGGCACAGGCGTCCGGGTCGTCGGAACGGTAGACGTTGACCGTGCGGGCGCCGTCCCGGTGCGCGATCACGGACAGGTGCTGCTGCTCACGCGTGGTGAGATCGTATTTCACGCCGATGCCCGGCAGTGGCGTGGTGCTCATCCGTGGAGCAGGCACAGCCCGTCCCCTTCCCGGTCTTCTTCTGGTCATCCGTCCATGGCCGGGGGCCCTCATCACGCTGATGGGCGGCCCCGGGGAGGACATGGTGTCATCCCGCGGTCCCGCCGGGATGTCGGGTATTGCCACGGATGGACAACAGACGCAACGACCACCGGTCGTCCACCGCACCGGCCGGGTCCCGGGCCTGCGGCTCGGGAACCTCCGGGTCCGTCCGGCGGTGGGGTGTGCCCCATGGGGCCCATGGCGGGGGGACGCGCGCGTGGGAGCATTTCCGTGACGTACTGATTCTGGAGGCGTGATGAGTGGTCTGATCGTTGTGGGAGTCGACGGGTCGGCATCGAGCCTGGCCGCGGTGGGGGCCGCGGCGGTGGAGGCCCGGCGGCGCGGGGCCGGGCTGCGAGTGGTGCACGCGTTCCTCTGGCCCGCCATGCATGTGCCACTGGGCGCCTCGCCGCTGGGGCCGCCCGAGGGCGGTCTGCGGACCATGGCCGAGAAGCTGGTGGCCGAGGCGGTGGCGCACGCCGAGTCCGTGGCACCGGACGTGGAGGTCTCGCACGCCGTGGTGACGGGCGAACCGCTGACCGTGCTGGAGGCCCAGTCCCGCGACACGGAACTCGTGGTCGTCGGATCGCGCGGCATGGGCGGTTTCGTCGGGCTCCTGGTGGGCTCGACGGCGGTGCATCTGGCGAGTCACGGGCAGTGCCCGGTGCTGGTCGTGCGGGAGACGGGAGCCGCGGACGGGCCGGTGGTGCTCGGGGTCGACGGTTCCCCGGCGGGTGCGAAGGCGATCGACTTCGCCTTCGCCGAGGCGTCGCTGCGCGGGGCCGAACTGGTCGCGCTGCACTCCTGGACCAGCTGGAACGCGCCCGCGCCCACGCCGCAGGACGAGAAGGCTCCCTACGCGAGCCGGCCCGGCGAGCTGGGGGCGGCCGAGGAGCGTCTGCTGTCCGAGGCGCTGGCCGGCCAGCAGGAGCGGTACCCCGGTGTGAAGGTGCGGCACGAGGTGGTGCACGGCGGCACACGCGAAGCGCTCATCGGGGCGAGCCGTACGGCTCAGCTGCTGGTGGTCGGGGCCCGGGGACGGGGCGGGTTCTCCGGACTGCTGCTCGGCTCGGTCAGCCAGGCGATGCTGCACCACGCCCACTGCCCGGTGGCGGTCGTCCGCGGCGGCGGGGAGAAGGACGGGGACGCGTAGGCCTCGCGCGCGTCCCGCTTTCCCCTTTCCTCCTCTCCCTCCCTGCTCGTCCACCCGCCCTGGGCGCGTGGACGAGCAGGGGTTCGCATGAGGTGTTCCGTCTCCACCCGCGGGTACTCGGGGCGCACCGGGGCGGACGGGAGTGAGTGGTGGACGACGCGGTGATCGTCGGTGTGGGCGGGTCGCCGGCCGGCCTGGCCGCGGTGGACGTCGCGGCCCACGAGGCGCGCCTGCGCGGCGCGGAGCTGCGGATCGTGCACGCCTTCAGCCACTCCGCCGACCTGGACCCGATGGTCCACGGCGTCCTGGCTCAGGCCGAACAGCGGGCCCATGACCGTGCGCCGGGCCTGGAGGTGACCAGGACCGTGGTGTCCGGGGACACCCTGACGGTGCTGCGGAGCGAATCGCGCCACGCGGTACTGGCGGTGGTCGGCGGGCGGGGCCACACCCGGTTCGGGGATCTGCTGCTCGGCTCGGCGGTCGTCCAGCTGGCCGCCCACGCGCACTGCCCGGTCATGGCGGTCCGGGGCCGGCCCGGTCCACGGGGCCCCGTGCTGCTCGCCGTGGACGGTTCACCCGCCGGGGCCGCGGCAGGCGAGTTCGCCTTCGCCGAGGCGGCGCTGCGGGAAGCCTCGCTGATCGCGCTGCACGTGTGGAACACCTGGAGCGAGCCGACACCGTACGAGGGCCCGGCCGACCCGCTGAACGTGGCGGTCGACCCTGATCAGCTCCGGAAGAAGCACCGGCGCCGGCTGGAGGAG
Organism: Streptomyces sp. NBRC 110035; assembly: GCF_000829695.1. GTDB lineage: Bacteria > Actinomycetota > Actinomycetes > Streptomycetales > Streptomycetaceae > Streptomyces. The sequence goes on from NZ_BBNN01000024.1 coordinate 62,520, forward strand.
ACGGTGGCCCCTTGGCGGGCCGCGCGTCCGGAGGTGCCCGTGGAGCTGCGGCTCGAGCGGTCCCGGGTACGGCACGCGCTGCTCGGCGCCGCCGAGGAAGCCCAGTTGGTGGTGGCCGGGGCCCGGGGGCACGGCGGGTTCACCGGGATGCTGCTGGGTTCGGTGAGCCAGGCGCTGCTGTATCACGCCGGCTGCCCGGTCACCGTCGTCCGCGGCGAGCAGTGACCCGTCGGCAGAGTGACACGGCGGCAGGGGCGTCGGACACACCTGCGCGGTGGTGAAGCTCCGGGGGGCGAGCCCCGTTCCGGCTCACCGGCCTCCGAGGAAGCTCAGCCTGACCCGGCGGTCCGGGTTGTCGCGGTTCGTGTCGACCAGGCACACGGACTGCCAGGTGCCCAGTTCCAGTTGTCCGCCCAGTACGGGCAGGGTGGCGTGCGGTGGGACGATGGCGGGCAGGACGTGATCGCGGCCGTGGCCGGGGCTGCCGTGGCGGTGCTGCCAGCGGTCGTCGGCCGGCAGCAGGCTGTGCAGGGCCGCGAGGAGGTCGTCGTCGCTGCCGGCGCCGGTCTCGATGACGGCGATGCCGGCGGTGGCGTGCGGGACGAAGACGTTGAGCAGTCCGTCACGGCCGGCCGCCACCTCGCGCAGGAAGGACTCGCAGTCACGGGTGATGTCGGCGATCCGCTCCACGGAGCCGGTGGCGACGTTCAGGACCCGGGTGTTGAAGGTGTCTGACATGCGTCCCATCCTGGCCCATGCGCCGGAGGTCTTCGGGATCCGCGGCCTCCCGGGCGGCCGCAACGGTCCGCGGGAAGACGTGCACCCTCAGCAGTGTTAGTAGAAATGTGAACTGCATGAGTGGGGCTGCGGTGACCGAGGACCGGGCCGCGCAGGCCCGGGCGGCCGAGGTCCAGGTCGTCGTCGTGGGCGCCGGACAGGCAGGCCTGTCCGGCGCCCATCACCTGCGGCGCACCGGGTTCGAGCCGGGGCACGACTTCGTGGTGCTCGACCACAACCCGGGCCCCGGCGGGGCCTGGCGGTACCGCTGGCCCTCGCTCACGTACGACAAGGTGCACGGAATGCACTCGCTGCCCGGCATGGAACTCACGGACGCCGATCCGGCCCGGCCGTCCTCCGAGGTCGTCACCGAGTACTTCGACCGCTACGAGCGGACGTTCGACCTGCGGGTGAGGCGGCCGGTGAAGGTGCGGACGGTACGGGAGGGAGCCGGCGGGCGGCTGTTCGTGGAGACCGCGGCGGGCACCTGGTCGACGCGGACGCTGATCAACGCCACCGGCACCTGGGACCGACCGTTCTGGCCGCGCTACGAGGGCCAGGAGACGTTCCGGGGGAGGCAGTTGCACACCGCCCGGTACCCGGGCCCCGAGGCGTTCGCCGGTCTGCGGGTCGTCGTGGTGGGAGGAGGCGCCTCGGCCACCCAGCACCTGATGGAGATCGCCCCGTACGCGGCGGAGACCACCTGGGTGACCCGGCGGCCTCCGGTCTACCGCGAGGGACCTTTCGACGAGGACGCGGGACGGGCGGCCGTGGCGCTGGTCGAGGAGCGGGTGCGGCAGGGGCTGCCGCCGCGCAGTGTCGTCTCGGTCACGGGGCTGCCGCTGACCGACGCGATCCGCCGGAACATCGCCGACGGGGTGCTGGACCGCCGGCCGATGTTCGACCGGATCACGCCGGAGGGTGTGGAGTGGAAGGACGGGCGGCGGGTGGCGGCCGACGTCATCCTGTGGGCCACCGGGTTCCGTCCGGCCGTCGACCACCTCACCCCGCTGCGGCTGCGGGAACCCGGTGGCGGCATCCGGGTCGAGGGCACCCGGGCGGTCGCCGATCCACGCGTGCACCTCGTCGGCTACGGCCCCTCGGCCAGCACCGTCGGCGCCAACCGCGCCGGGCGTGCGGCGGTACGGGACATCAGGCGCCTGCTGGCGGAGGAGCGCGTCGCGGTCTGAGGGGGCGGGCCGGGGAGCGTGCCGCGGTCCGACGCGGACGACCGGTGCGGCTCGTCTCACTTCTCCGCCGGCTGTTCGTGCTTCTCCCGCTGCTCCTTCTGCCGCGCGGTGGACTCGGCAACGTCGCTCCGGTGTTCCTTGTGGTCGGAGGTGAAGCGGGTGTCGCCCGGCTTGACCGTGACGAAGTACAGCCAGTCACCCGGCGTCGGATTGATCGCCGCGCGCATCGCCTCCTCGCCGGGGTTGTCGATCGGGGTCGGCGGCAGTCCCATGCGCGTATAGGAGTTGTAGGGGCTGTCGGCCCCGATGTCGGTCTCCTTGACGCCGGGCGTCGAACGGTCCAGGGCGTAGTCGACCGTCGAGTCCATCTGCAACGGCATTCCGCGCTCCAGGCGGTTGAAGATCACCCGGGCCACCTTGCCCATGTCGGCCTTGGTGGACGCCTCGGCCTGGACGATGCTCGCGATGGTGACGGCCTGGTAGACGTTCATCGCGTTGCGCTGTGCCCCGGCGGCGACGGGGGCTCCGTTGAACTTCTTGTTGGCCGTCTCGACCATCAGCGCCAGCAACTGCTCCGGTGTCGTCTTCTCCTTCAGCGGATACGTCCCCGGGGAGAGGTAGCCCTCCGGATTCCCCTCGGCGTCGGCCGGCAGCTCGAGGCCGGCCTTCGCGAGGGACTTCCTCGTGCTCCCCGCGGGCAGTTCGAGGGCCTTGTCGACGGCCGCGTACACCTGGCTCGCCCGTCGGCCCTCCGGGATCACCAGGGTCGTGGGGCGGGAGTCGCCGTCGTCGCCCAGGACCAGCAGGGGCACCGCCACGGCGGTACCGGCCACGACGGCCCCGGTCGCGATGAGGGCGAGCCGCCCCCGGCGCGTCAGTCGGATCGTGCTTCGTGACGGAGTGTTCGTCTGCATGCGGGCACGGTAACCCGCGTATCGTCACAAACCTGGCATATTTTCATCTTGTCGGCTCCAGTTGGGCGTCCCTGCGGACGAGGGCCGCGTACCGCCCGTCCCGCTCCAGGAGTTCCTCGTGCGTGCCGCGTTCGACCGCGCGTCCCGCGTCGAGCACCACGATCTGGTCGGCGCCGCGGACGGTGGAGAGCCGGTGGGCGATGGTGAGTGTGGTGCGGTCGGCCGACAGCGCGTCGATGGCCTGCTGGACGGCGGCCTCGGTACGGGTGTCGAGCGCGCTGGTGGCCTCGTCGAGGACGAGCACGGGCGGGTCCCGCAGAATGGTCCGGGCGATCGCCAGGCGCTGCTTCTCACCGCCGGAGAAGCGGTGGCCCCGCTCCCCCACGACGGTGTCGTACCCGTCGGGCAGGGCGGCGATGTGGTCGTGGATCTGCGCCGCCCGGGCCGCCGCGTGGAGTTCCTCGTCCGTGGCGTCGGGCTTCGCGAACCGCAGGTTGTCGGCGACGGAGGCGTGGAAGAGGTACGTCTCCTGGGAGACGACGCCGACCGCGCGCGCCAGGGTGTCGAAGTCGAGGTCGCGCACGTCGACACCGTCGAGCGTGACCCTGCCACCGGTGACGTCGTACAGCCGTGGCACGAGGTGGCCCAGGGTGGACTTGCCGGCGCCGGTCGAGCCGACCACCGCGAGGCTGGTGCCGGCGGGGACGGTGATGTCGATTCCGTCGAGGACGGGGCCGCTCTTGCCGTCGTAGCCGAAGGTGACGTTCTCGAACCGGACCTCGCCGCCGACCCGGTCGAGGTGAACCGGATCCGCGCGCTCGGTGATGTCCACGGGGAGGTCGAGATACTCGAAGATGCGCTGGAACAGCGCGAGTGAGGCCTGGATCTGGACCCCGGTCGACAGCAGGCTCACGGCCGGCCGGAACAGGCCCTGCTGGAGCGAGACGAAGGCGACGATCGTCCCGATGGAGACCCCGGGCCCACTCGTGCTCAGAGCGATGCCCGCGGTCCAGTAGATGACGGCGGGCATGGCTGCCATGACGATCGTGATGACCGCCATGCGCCAGCGGCCGGCCATGTTCGACCGGACCTCCAGGTCCACCAGACGGTCGGACTCCTCGGCGAAGGCACTGGTCAGCGAGTCGGACCGGCCCATGGTGCGGCCCAGCAGGATGCCGCTGACCGACAGCGACTCGGTGATCGTGGCGGCCATCGAGGCCATCTGCTTCTGACGCCGGGTGGTGATCTTCTTGCGTTCGTTGCCGACACGACGGCTGATCCACACGAAGGCCGGCAGCAGGACCAGCGAGACGACGGTCAGCCGCCAGTCGAGGACGAGCATCGCGACGACGGTGGCGACGACGCTGGTGAGGTTGGAGACCAGGGAGGTCGCCGTGGAGGTCACGGTGGCCTGCATGCCTCCGATGTCGTTGGCGATGCGGGACTGGACCTCGCCGGTGCGGGTGCGGGTGAAGAAGGCGAGCGACATGCGCTGGAGCCGGTCGTAGACGGCGGTGCGCAGATCGTGCATCACGCGCTGGCCCACGGTCGTGGAGATCAGCGTCTGGAGCACGCCGAAGACACTGGTGAGGACGGCGCCGAGGATCATGCCGAGGGCCAGCAGGCTGAGGAGTCCGGTGCGGCCCTCGGGGATCGCGACGTCGAGGATCGCCTTGAGCAGGAACGGGGTGGCGACCGAGACGAGCGACGCCGCTCCGACGAGCAGACCGACGATCGCGAGGCGGCCCCGGTAGGGACGGAACAGCCGCAGGATGCGGCGTACCTGCCGGGGCTGCTCCTCGGCGCCCGCGGGTGCGCTCCAGGCGGGTTCATGGTCGGGGTGCATGGTCTCCTTCGAGGGCTCGGGGGCGGGATACCGGGGGCGTGAGCCCGGCGGGACCGGGGGCCCGGACAGGGGCAGGCCCCCGCGAGTGCCGGGACAGCGGAGCCTAGCTCATTGTTACCTATACTCACAATGAACGGCATGCTGATATTGTTCCGCACATGACCACCCCCGACCCCGACGGCCTGCTGGCCGAGCAGCTGCTTCGGCTGACCCGCCGGGTGCACCGCATCCAGAAGCGCCATCTGGTGCGGCGCGAGCTGGGCATCACCCCGGCCCAGTCCCGGCTGCTGCGCAGCCTCGCCCACTACGCCTCGCCGCCCCGCATGGCCGACCTGGCCGAACGGCTGGAGGTCGTGCCGCGCGCCGTGACCACGCTGGTCGACGGGCTGGAGGCCGGCGGCAAGGTGCGGCGGGTGCCCGATCCGGCCAATCGGCGGGTGATCCGGATCGAGCTCACCGACGACGGACACGCGGCCCTGCGGGAGCTCCACGCCGCACGCAGGGCCGCCGCGGAGGAGATCCTGGCTCCGCTGGCGGACGAGGAGCGCGAGGTTCTCGGCGCACTGCTGGACACGCTGGTCGACGGCCCGTCCGCCACCCCGCAGCACCGCGACGCGCCCTGCTGAGCCTCCGCGCGGGGACCTGTCCCGAAGCCTTGTGACGTCGTCGGCCGGTGTGCCGCGTCGGGGTCACCCGGCGGCCCTTGCCGCGCCGGACCGGTGTGCCGCGAGGTTCCCGTCCGGCGGATCGCGCCGGTTCTGCGCGACGGTGTGAAAAATCGTTTGCTTTACGGCACGAAACGGCGTCAACCTGTCACGGTTTGCTGTCGCCGCCGTCCGAGGACGGCGCGCGGCCCCGCCTCCGCGAGCCCCTGGGACGTCATGCAGATCCAAGACCTTCCGTATCCCGACCCGGGCGTGCCCGACGCCCGCTCGGGCCCTCGATTCCTGCGGTGGCTCTTTCGGAACCAGCTGCCGGGCCAGCTCAAGTCCCTGGCCTGGGGACTGCTCCACTTCGCCTCCGTCGCCTCGCTCCCGTTCTGTGTGGGCATCGGCGTCCAGGCCGCCGTCGACCGTTCCGGCACCCGGCTCGCCCTGGCCGGCGGACTCATGGCCCTGGCCTGCGCGGGCAACGCGATCGGCGACACCTTCCTGCACCGGGCCGCGGTCACCAACTGGATCACCGCGGCCGCCCGTGTCCAGCAGTTGCTGGCCCGTAGGGCCGCGACCCTGGGTTCCGCACTGACCCGGCGCGTCGCGGCCGGTGAGGTCGTGGCCGTCTCCACCGGTGACGTCGAGAAGATCGGCTGGTTCGTCGAGGCCCTGTCCCGGTTCACCGCGGCCCTGGTCACCATCGTGCTGGTCTGCGTCGGCCTGGTTCTCTACCAGCCCGCGCTCGGTGTGGTCGTCGTCGTGGGCCTGCCCCTGCTGGCGCTCGCGGTCCTGCCGCTGCTGCCCCGCGCCACCCGGCGGGCCGACGTCCAGCGGGAGAAGGCCGGCCGGGCCACGGAACTCGCCTCGGACACCGTCGCCGGACTGCGTGTGCTGCGCGGCATCGGAGGCGAGGAGCTGTTCCTGGACCGCTACCGCCGCGCGTCCCAGGAAGTCCGCCACGCCGCCGTGCGCAGTGCCCGGATGTGGTCCCTGATCGCCGCGATCCAGGTGCTGCTGCCGGGACTTCTGCTGATCACCGTGGTCTGCTACGGAGTTCACCTGGCCCGTCAGGGGCGGATCACCGTGGGTGAACTGGTCACCGTCTACAGCTCGGTGATGCTGCTCGCATACCCTCTGCGCCACTTCGAGGAGATCGCGATGGCCTACTCCTTCTCCCGGCCGTCGGCCAAGCGGGCTGCACGGGTGCTGTCACTGGAACGGGCCACGGACACCTCCGGTACGCGCGGCCCCGAGCTGCCTTCCGGCGACCTGTACGATCCGGCGACCGGTCTGCTCGCCCCGGCGGGCCGGCTCACCGCGGTGGTGTGCGGGGATCCGGACGCGGCGGGACACCTCGCCGAGCGGCTCGGCGGGCACGCGGCGCACACCACGCACACCGAGCGGGACGGCTCGGTGCTGCTCGGCGGCGTGCCGCTCGACGAGCTGCCGCTGGACTCCGCGCGCGGCTGCGTCCTCGTCCAGGACAAGGATCCGGTACTGCTGTCCGGCACGCTGCGCGAACTGCTCGACGTGCCCGCGTCCGGGGCCGTCCCGGCACGCGAGGCGCTGGACGCCGCGCAGTGCGGGGACGTGCTGGCGGCGCTGGTGCAGGGTTCACTCGACGCCGCGGACCCGATGGACGCACAGCTCACCGAGCGCGGACGGTCCCTCTCCGGCGGCCAGCGGCAGCGGCTGTCACTGGCCCGGTCGCTGGTCACCGACCCGGAGGTCCTCGTCCTGGACGAGCCGACCTCCGCCGTCGACTCGCACACCGAGGCCCGGATCGCCGAGGGTCTGCGAGGGCTGCGGTCGGGCCGTACGACCGTGGTCCTCACCTCGTCGCCCCTGCTGCTGGACCGGGCGGACCAGGTGGTCTTCCTGCACGACGGAACGGTCGTGGCCGTCGGCGGCCACCGCGAGCTGGTGCGTACCGAGCCCCGGTACCGGGCCGTGGTGACCCGCGGGACGGAGACGGAGACCGGGACGAGGAACGGGGCACCGGCCGGGACGGACGACCTGGCCGGCCTGGACCAGCTCGTGGAGATCGAGGAGACAGCATGATCGGCGTGGCGCCACCGTCCTACGACCCGGCGGCCCCGACCACGGCAGGCACCCTGCCCGTGGGCGCGCCCGCCACCGTCCGCGCCTATGTGGGCGAGCTCCTCCGCAGGCATCGCAGGGCCTTCGTGCTCCTGATCACGGTGAACACCGTCGCGGTGATCTCCTCGATGGTCGGCCCGTATCTGCTGGGCGGCCTGGTGGAGCGCGTCTCGGACCGCGCACGGGAGCTCCACCTGGGTCCCACCGCCGCACTGTTCGTGCTGGCGCTGGTCGTCCAGGCGGTGTTCGTGCGGCAGGTGCGGCTGCGCGGGGCGATGCTCGGCGAGCGGATGCTGGCCGATCTGCGTGAGGACTTCCTGGTGCGGTCGGTCGGGCTGCCGCCCGGTGTGCTGGAGCGGGCCGGGACGGGTGACCTGCTGTCCCGGATCACGACCGACATCGACCGGCTCGGCAACGCGATGCGCGAGGCGGTGCCCCAGCTGGCCATCGGCGTGGTGTGGGCGGTGCTGCTGCTGGGCGGCCTGGTCGTCACGGCCCCCGAACTGGCGCCGGCCGTGCTGGTCGCCGTTCCGCTGCTGGTGGCCGGCTGCCGCTGGTACTTCCGGCGGGCGCCGGCCGCGTACCGCTCCGAGGCCGCCGGGTACGCCGCCGTGGCCGCGGCCCTCGCCGAGACCGTGGACGCGGGGCGGACCATCGAGGCGCACCGCCTCAGCGAGCGCCGGGTGACGCTGTCGGACCAGCGGGTCAGGGAGTGGACGGCCTGGGAGCGCTACACGCTGTGGCTGCGGTCTGTGCTCTTCCCCGTCGTCAACATCACCCATGTGACCGTGCTCGGCTCGGTGCTGATGATCGGTGGCGTCTTCGTCCTGCAGGGCTGGACAGACGTCGGCCAGCTGACGACCGGAGCGCTGCTGGCACAGATGCTCGTCGACCCGGTGGGGCTGATCCTGCGCTGGTACGACGAGTTGCAGGTGGCCCAGGTGTCGCTGGCCCGGCTGGTCGGGGTACGGGACATCGAGCCCGACGCCGGTGACGCCGCCCTGGCCCCCGACGGGCGCCAGGTGCGGGCCGATCGGGTGCACTTCGGCTACCGCGAGGGTGTCGACGTGCTGCGCAAGGTGTCGCTCGAGGTCGCGCCCGGCACCAGGCTGGCGCTGGTCGGCCCCTCCGGCGCGGGCAAGTCCACCCTGGGACGGCTGCTCGCCGGGATCTACGCTCCCCGGGACGGCACGGTGACCCTGGGCAGCGCCGAGCTGTCCCGGATGACCGCCGAAGACGTCCGCACCCATGTGGCCCTGGTCAACCAGGAGCACCACGTCTTCGTGGGTTCCCTGCGCGACAACCTGCGGCTCGCCCGGGCGGGTGCCGAGGACGCCGAGTTGTGGGCGGCGCTCGGCGCGGTCGGCGCGGACGGCTGGGCGCGTGCGCTCGACGACGGCCTCGACAGCGAGGTCGGCTCGGGCGGGCTGGCGCTCACCCCGGCCCAGGCACAGCAGATCGCGCTGGCCCGTCTGGTCCTGGCCGACCCTCACACGCTGGTGCTGGACGAGGCGACCTCGCTGCTCGACCCCCGCGCGGCCCGGCACCTGGAACGCTCACTGGCCCGCGTCCTCGACGGCCGCACCGTCGTCGCCATCGCCCACCGCCTGCACACCGCACACGACGCCGACGTCATCGCCGTCGTCGAGGACGGTTGCATCAGCGAGCTGGGCAGCCACGACGAACTGGTCGCGGCGGACGGCGCGTACGCGGCACTGTGGCGCTCCTGGCACGGGTGAGCACGGGTGAGTGCCTGCCCGTCGTCCCATGAACGGGCCCCTCACCGACGGGGGCTGTGAGACCACGCAGCCGGGGGATCCCCCGCTCGTGCCCGGCCGATGGCAGCGGTCGCCGTGTCGTCGGCCACCTGGGCTTCGTCCTCGACGAAGCCCAGGTCAGCGTCCGGTCGCCGATGATTTCCGCTGGTCCTCCAGCCCTTCATCGCCCTGAGGGCGTCGGGTGAGCACGAGCGGGCCGGTCTCGGTGATGGCAACCGTGTGCTCGGAATGAGCGGTGCGCGAGCCGTCGGCCGAGCGGATCGTCCAGCCGTCCGGGTCGAAAACGATCTTGTTGGTGCCGGCGGCGAACCAGGGCTCGATCGCGATCGTCAGGCCGGGACGCAGCTTCCAACCGCGGCCGGGACGACCGTCGTTGGGGATGTGCAGGTCCTCGTGCATCGTGCGGCCGATACCGTGACCGCCGAACTCCAGGTTGACCGGGTAGCCGTACTCGGCGGCGACCGCGCCGATGGCCGCCGAGATGTCCCCGAGCCTGTTGCCCGGCCGGGCGACCTCGATCGCGGCTTCCAGGGCGACCTCGGTGGCCTCGATCAGCCGCAGGTCCTCCTCGGCCGGGGTGCCGACGATCACGGAGTGGGCCGAGTCCGCGGCCCAGCCGTCGATGACCACCGCCATGTCCATGGTCAGCAGGTCCCCGTCGCGCAGCGTGTAGCTGTGCGGCAGTCCGTGCAGCACGGCGTCATTGACCGAGAGGCACACCACGTTGCGGAACGGGCCCTTGCCGAACGAGGGCTCGTAGTCCCAGTAGCAGGACTCCGCACCGCGTTCCTTGATCCGGCGGCGGGCGTGATGCTCCAGGTCCAGCAGGTTGACCCCTACTGCGGCGAGGTCGGCGAGTTCGGCCAGTACCTGGCCGACGAACTGTCCGGTGACGTGCATACGCTCGATGTCTTTGGGAGATTTGTGCTCGATCACTGCGGTCCTCGATTCCCCGGGGCACTGACAGGTATATTTATACCAGGGGGAGTGGTTGCCGCCGGTCACCTGCGGCTCTAGCATGTGCGCATGGTTCGCTATCCGCTCGCCCCCGAACAGATCGAGGCGGGCCGACGCCTCGGGGCCGCGTTGCGCTCCGCCCGGGCCGGACGCAGCCCCGTCGAAGTGGCCTCGGCGGCGGAGATCTCGCCGGAGACCCTCCGCAAGATCGAGACCGGTCGGCTGCCGACGCCCGCGTTCGGCACCGTCGTCCGGCTCAGCGAGGTACTCGGCATACCACTGTCCGAACTCGGCGCCGTCTGGCGCACCGATCCCGCCCTGAGCAAGGCCTCCTAGCAGCGGTCCTTCGCGGTGCGGCGCCGTCGTCCACGGGCCGCACCCGTCCTTGAGGAGCCGGGCGGGCTGCTCGTCCAGGGTGAACCGGCCGGTGTCGATCGCGGCCCCCAACCGGTGCGCAGCGCCGCGGCCCTTCGCGATCCCCCGGCGGACCGTCTCGCGCCCGTCGTCGGTGAACCCCTGGCAGCGCATGCGAGGACCCGGGTGCCGCGCCGCTCCGGCAGCGGCAGGCCCGGTTCCCGGAGCTCCCCCGGACGGCGGCCGGCCGCGGACCGGCAGACGCCGGCATCCGCGATGTCGCACACACGGGCCGGCCGTCGCCGCCGGCATCGTCCGCGGCGACCTGCCCCTGTCCCGCAGGCCACCGCCATCACCGACCGATGGGGCGCCGACGGCTACGACCGCCTGTCCGGGACTCTCGCCGCCCTCGCGACGACCGCCTCCGCGCCCGTCCCACTCGGCGGCTGCCCCACCTGTTCACCGTCCTCGCTCCGGCCTCGGCCGCGGCAGCGCTCACCGCCCGGCACGCCACGCCGACCGGCCGGACGGGCCGGCGGCCCTGCCGGAAGGCGAGGCCCGGTCCGTCGCCGCCGAAGTGCGGGAGACGATCGGCACGTCGGGCCGGCGCCGGGTGGGTCGTCCTCGGGCGCCGAGAAGCCCGGCGATCTCTCGGGCCGCGTCGCGAGCCGGCCGTCCGACGCCGATGAGCGTGGCGGAGGCGGGGCCCGTCCAGTCGCCGTAACCGAGGAGGTGCAGCCGAGGTTCCTCCACGGAGCGGGTGCCCCGGGTGGCGATGCGGCCGCGCGGGCCGCGCAGGCCCAGGGGTGGCAGGTGCGAGAGGGCCGGCCGGAAGCCGGTGCACCAGATCACCACGTCGGCGGGCGTCCTCGTACCGTCGGCCCGGACGACACCGTCGCGGTCGAGGCGTACGAACAGGGGCGAGGCCTTGAGCAGTCCGGCGTCCCGGGCCTCGCGCACCGGCGGTACGGCGACGATGTCCCCCAGTGAGGCGATGCCTCCGGTGTCGGTGCGGCCTTCGTCGAGGGCGCGGCGGCGGGCGGTGGCCGCGTCGAACAGGGCGCGGCCGTCGATGTCGTCGGTGAGGAAGCGGGGTGGACGCCGGGTCACCCAGGTCAGTTCGGTGTCGTGGGCGAGGTCGGCGGCGATCTGCGCGCCGGAGTTGCCGCCCCGACGACGATCACGCGTCGGCCCGCGAAGTCCTGCGGTCGGCGGTAGGAGACGGTGTGCAGTTGCCGGCCCGCGAAGTCCCCACGGCCCGGGACGGCGGGGAGGAAGGGGCGCCACCAGGTACCGGTCGCGCTGATCACCGCGCGTGCGTGCCAGGTGCCGGAGTCGGTCTCCACTCGCAGCAGCCGTCCGTCGTCGTGCACGCCGAGCACCTGGACCGGCCGCTGCACGGGAAGCTCGTACCGCTTCTCGTAGTCGCTCAAGTACGCCACCACGTGTCCGGCGTCGGGGTACTCCTCGCCCGGCTGCGTCGGCATGAGGCGGCCGGGGAGGGAGGAGAAGGCGGCCGGGGAGAACAGGTGCAGCGAGTCCCAGGTGTGCTGCCAGGCCCCGCCAGGGGTGGCCCGGGCATCGAGGACGACGAAGTCCAGGCCCTGGCGGCGCAGGTGGTAGCCGGCGGCGAGCCCTGCCTGGCCGCCGCCGATCACCACCACGTCGGTGTGCCCTGTCATGCCGCCCGCGCCGCCGCCCCACGCGTGGTGCACCGTACGGTGCGGGCCACGACCTCGCCCTGCCGTCCGGGACGGGAGCCCTGGCGCACGGCTTCCCCGTGCACGACACGGTTCGCGACGGGCGTGTGCTCGTGGCGGACGGCGGCTGCGCGGTCGTGGCGGACACCGAGGGCCGTGGCGGTCGTCCCCTGTGTGCGGCAGCCCGGGCGGTGCATCAGTGGCCCCTTCCCTCAGTGGTCAGAGCGGACGGGGCGAACTTCTTGCGCCAGGCCAGGGACACGTGGACGAGACCGATCAGGACCGGGACCTCGATGAGCGGGCCGACGACTCCCGACAGGGCCTGGCCGCTGGTCACGCCGAAGGTGGCGATGGCGACCGCGATGGCGAGCTCGAAGTTGTTGCCGGCGGCGGTGAAGGCGAGCGTGGCGGTGCGGTCGTAGGCCAGGCCGATGGCCTTGCCCAGCAGGAAGGTTCCGGCCCACATCACGGCGAAGTACACCAGCAGCGGCAGCGCGATGCGCACGACGTCCAGCGGCTGGGAGGTGATGCTCTTGCCCTGCAGGGCGAAGAGGACGACGATCGTGAAGAGCAGGCCGTACAGCGCCCACGGGCCGATCCTCGGCAGGAAGTCGGACTCGTACTTCTCGCGGCCGAGCTTCTTCTCTCCGAGGCGGCGGGTGAGGAAACCGGCCAGCAGCGGCACGCCGAGGAAGATGACGACGTTCAGGGCGATCTTCCACATCGAGATGTCCAGGTGCTCGCCGTCGCCCAGGCCCAGCCAGCCGGGCAGCAGGTCGAGGTAGAACCAGCCCAGCAGGCCGAACGCCAACACCTGGAAGACCGAGTTCAGCGCGACGAGTACGGCCGCCGCCTCACGGTCGCCGCAGGCGAGGTCGTTCCAGATGATGACCATGGCGATGCAGCGGGCGAGGCCGACGATGATCAGGCCGGTGCGGTACTCGGGAAGATCCGGCAAACAGATCCAGGCCAGGGCGAACATCACCGCCGGGCCGGCGGTCCAGTTGATCACCAGCGACGAGGCCATGAGCCTGCGGTCGCCCGTGACGGCGTCGAGCCTGTCGTAGCGGACCTTGGCCAGGACCGGGTACATCATGATCAGCAGGCCGATGGCGATCGGCAGGGAGATGCCGCCGATCTCGACCTTGGCGAGGGTGTCGTTCAGGCCCGGGACGGCCCTGCCCAGGCCGAGCCCGACGGCCATGGCGACGAGGATCCAGACGGCGAGGAAGCGGTCGAGTGTCGACAGCTTCGCGACGGCCGACGATTCCTCGGTGGTCGCGGGTGCTTCGGTGCGGGTCACGGGCAGGCCCTCTTGTTGTCGGCGGCGTTGCGGGCGGACTCGGCCAGGTCGGCGAACCCACCGGCGAGCGAGGCGATGACGTCCGGCCGGACCTTGTAGTACGTGTAGCGGCCGCACGGCTCCGTCTCGACGACACCGGCCTCGCGCAGCACTCTCAGGTGGTTGGAGAGGTTGGTCTGCCGGGCACCGGTCTCCTCCACCAGGTGGGTGGTGCAGAGCGTCTCCTTGGCGAGCAGGGTCACGATTCGAAGCCTGAGCGGGTCGGCCAGAACCCGGATCAGGTCAGTGTCGACTGACGTCATCATGGACCGACACTCTCACATCAGTGGCGACTGACACCACTGGGTGCTGAAGTCACTCGCACCTGATGCCGTCGTGAGACAAGAGAGACCTCCTGATGTCCGACAAGCCCTCCGTGCTGTTCGTCTGTGTCCACAACGCCGGCCGCTCGCAGATGGCCGCCGCATGGCTGACCCACCTGGCCGGGGACCGCGTCGAGGTCCGTTCCGCCGGCTCGAACCCGGGGGCCGGCGTCAACCCGGCCGCCGTCGAGGCCATGCGCGAGGTCGGCATCGACATCTCCGCCGAGGTGCCGAAGATGCTCACCGTGGACGCGGTCAGGGAGTCGGACGTCTGCATCACCATGGGCTGTGGCGACACCTGCCCCGTCTTCCCCGGCAAGCGGTATCTGGACTGGCGGCTGGAGGACCCGGCCGGCCAGGGTGTCGAGGCCGTCCGTCCCATCCGCGACGAGATCAAGGTGCTGGCCGAGGGCCTGATCGAGGAGATCGCCCCGGAGCCGCAGGCATGAGCACCACCACGGACGTCCGCGACGTCGTCGTCATCGGCTCGGGCCCCGCGGGCTACGCCGCCGCGCTCTCCACCGCCTCCGCCGGTCCGAACCTCCTCGTCTTCGGCGGCGCCGTCTTCGTCGGCGGCTCGCTGACGACCACGACCGAGGCCGAGAACCTCCCCGGCTTCCCCAGCCGTGTCCAGGGCCCCGGGCTCATGGAGAAGGCGTGATGTCCGTCCCGACCATGAACGTCCACAGGGGCGGAGAAGTCGTCCGGACGATCGTCGGCGCCAAGCCGAAGGCCGCGCCGGAACGCGAGCCGGCCGACCACCTCGGCTGAGCGGCGACGTCAAAGGGCCGGCCCTTGCGCCGCGGATCGGCACCGAAGGGATCCGGAGCTGCGGTATCGCGGCCGCACCCGGTCGGGAGTTCCGCGTCGCCCGGCTGCCGGCCACCGGATCCGGCGTGATCTTCAGGCAATGGCTCGGGGCCGGCTGCCGGAAGCCCGGGCAGTCGACGAGGCCCCCCACACACGGGCTTCGCCGGCCGGCGCACGCTCGATGATGCGGAAGATCTGCAGCCGGGCGGGGTCGGCGACGGCCATGAGGACGAGGGGCGGACGCCCGGCCCCGGCCCGCTCGACGAGCAGGCACGCGAGGCCGGGACCACGGGTCTCAGCCGTGGTCGGCCCGCTTCCCCCGCAGCGCGGGGGACTGTGTGGTGGGCCGTGCGGCCGTGCCCGGGGGCCGGTCCCCCCAGCCGCGGTGCGCGGCAGGCCCGGGCGCGGGTTCGCCGGGTGTGCGGTCCGTGACCGGGCGCCGCCAGGTACGGGCCGTGCCGTTGCGCGGAGCCGAATCAGGGTGGAAGGGTGGAGTCAGGCACCGGCTCGGGGGACGCCCAAGTCTCCGGGGAACCGGGGTGCGGGTGATGCCAGTGCCCCGTACAGGCGCGGCCCGCAGCGGCCCATGGCGGGAACGGGCCCGTCCCCACCCCCTGGAGGTCCCCGTGAACAGAGCCGGCGGTTGGGGAGACGATGTCTACCAGCCCGACGGATCCGAGGTCCAGGACGACGCCGGACTGCTCGACGCCGAGGACACTCTCGAGAACGACGGCGTCGACGATCCCCTCGACCGGGGCTGGTCCCCTCCCGAGCGGCCATGGGCCGTGGAACACCGCGGGGTGACCGCGTCGGAGCGCAGGGCGGGCGAGACGCTGGACCAGCGGCTCGCCGAGGAGCTGCCCGAGCCCGCCGCCGCCTTCGACGGTGACGGGCTGGGCGACAGTGGGAGCACCGACGGCGAGCTCTTGGACAACGAGGTCGGCACCGCACGTTCCGGCCGGCTCGTGGCTCCCGACGAAGGGGCGCACGAGGACGAGGAGGCCGCCCTGGTCGCCACGGACGTCGGCATCGACGGGGCGGCGGCCTCGGCCGAGGAGGCTGCCATGCACGTCGTCGACGAGGACGACCTGCCCGGCTGACGCCACTGCTTCCCGGCCACGACGGCCGATACGGCCGGGCGCGGCCGGCCGACTGGTCCGTCCCCCGAACGGTCCCGGTGATCCGGTTCACCCAGGCCGTTCCGGTCGTCCAAACCGGCGGGGCCGGTCACCCGGCACGCGCCGCACGCATCGCCCACCTCGCACGAGGAGCATCCATGCAGCAGGACAAGCACCCCGACTACCACCCCGTCGTCTTCCGCGACCGGGCGGCCGGATACGCGTTCCTGACCCGGTCCACGGCGACCAGCGAGCAGACGATCGAGTGGGACGACGGAGAGACCTATCCGGTCGTGGAGGTGGAGATCTCCTCGGAGAGCCACCCCTTCTCCACGGGAAAGGCACGGACCGTGGACACGGAAGGACGCGTCGCCCGCTTCGAGCGCCGCTACGGCGGTGAAAGCTCCGGCTGAGCCGAGGACGGCGGCCAACGGGTCGCGCCTGCGGCAGGGCGAGGGGCACGGCCCCTTCGTCCGCGCCTCAGATCAGGTTGAGGGCGGCCGCACAGCCCACGCCGCCGAGCAGCATGAACCCTGGCATCAGTACCTTGACCTCCACCCAGCTGCCCGCCCGGAACCGCATCGCCTTCGGCGGACCGAGGGGGTACCAGCGCTTGCGGCCCACCGGTATGGGCCACAGGATCGGGCAGCCGGAGATGGTCAGGGCGTCTCCGACATCGTGCACCAGCGCTCCCAGGACGATCGGCAGCCCCAGCCACAGGTACTCCTGGCCCGGTGCCGTGAACAGCCAGTCGGCGCCGTTGCCCGGCTGGTCCAGAATGTCGGCGAGGATCCAGGCGCTGGTCGCGGCGAGCAGCCACACCAGGACCTCGCTGCTGGCGCCCCGGGTCGCCCGCCACAGCAGGCCCTCGATGGCCAGCACCATGTGGACGAAGAGGAGCGCCAGTACCGCCCAGCGGCCGCCCGTGATCGCCAGGACGGACGCGCCCCCTCCGATCAGGACCGCCCACAGCCACGTGTGGGTGAGGGTGCGGTGGCCGCCGGAGCGGCGCGGGTCGCCCGGTTTCCGGGTGGCCTTGTAGACGGCGTACGAGAGCTTGTCGACGATCTCGCACAGCCGCCGGGACACCGGCCCGAAGGACCGCGAGATCGTCGCCGCCTTGTGGTCCAGGTCCGGAGCGAGGGCGGCGCCGGCGCATATCAGTGCGCCGACCAGAAGCACCGGCCACGGCATCGGCTTCCCCGCGGCGGCCGTCGCCGCGCCCACTCCGAGCCATGCCGCGGCACCCGACAGTGAGTGTGCTGGTCCCATCATCCCCGTTGCCCGCCCTGTTCTTCCTGTGCCGCTGTCCGGTTGACCAGGCGCGCTGCCGCCCCTTCGGCGCCACAGCGTAGCGTTCGCGATCTTCGTAACCGAATCCGATTCCCGCGCGGGGCCCGGCGGCAGGCAAGATGGGGGCGTGACCCTCATCGATCAGCTGCCACCGACCGCCGACCCCGACGCCCTGTACGAAGCCTTCGAGTCCTGGTCCGGGGAGCGCGGCCTCACGCTCTACCCCCACCAGGAGGAGGCGCTGATCGAGGTGGTCTCCGGGGCGAACGTGATCGTCTCGACACCCACCGGTTCGGGCAAGAGCATGATCGCGGCCGCCGCGCACTTCGCCGCGCTGGCGCGGGACGAGGTCACTTTCTACACCGCGCCGATCAAGGCGCTGGTGTCGGAGAAGTTCTTCGAACTGTGCAAGATCTTCGGTACGGAGAACGTCGGCATGCTGACCGGCGACGCGTCCGTGAACGCCGATGCCCCGGTCATCTGCTGCACCGCCGAGGTGCTTGCGTCGATCGCGCTGCGCGACGGGGGGAGCGCCGACGTCGGCCAGGTCGTCATGGACGAGTTCCACTTCTACGCGGAGCAGGACCGGGGCTGGGCCTGGCAGATTCCGCTGCTGGAACTGCCCCAGGCACAGTTCGTGCTGATGTCGGCGACGCTCGGCGACGTCTCCTTCTTCGAGAAGGACCTCGCCCGCCGCACCGGCCGCCCCACGTCGGTGGTCCGTTCGGCGACCCGGCCGGTCCCGCTGTCCTACGAGTACCGCTACACACCGCTCACCGAGACGCTCACCGACCTGCTGGCGGCCCGGCAGGCACCGGTGTACATCGTGCACTTCACGCAGGCCCAGGCGGTGGAGCGGGCGCAGGCGCTGATGAGCATCAACATGTGCACGCGCGAGGAGAAGGAGAAGATCGCCGACCTGATCGGCAACTTCCGCTTCACCACCAAGTTCGGCCGCAACCTGTCCCGTTACGTGCGGCACGGCATCGGCGTGCACCACGCCGGCATGCTGCCCAAGTACCGGCGGCTGGTGGAGAAGCTCGCACAGGCCGGTCTGCTGAAGGTCATCTGCGGTACGGACACGCTGGGCGTGGGGGTCAACGTCCCGATCCGCACGGTGCTGTTCACCGCCCTGACCAAGTACGACGGGAACCGGGTGCGCACGCTGCGGGCCCGTGAGTTCCACCAGATCGCGGGCCGGGCCGGACGGGCCGGCTTCGACACCGAGGGGTTCGTCGTCGCGCAGGCCCCCGAGCACGTCGTCGAGAACGAGAAGGCGCTGGCCAAGGCGGGCGACGACCCGAAGAAGCGCCGCAAGGTGGTCCGCAAGAAGGCTCCGGAGGGGTTCGTCGCCTGGTCGGAGCAGACCTTCGAGAAGCTCATCGGTTCCGATCCCGAGCCGTTGACCTCCCGTTTCCGGGTGACGCACACGATGCTCCTGTCGGTGATCGCCCGGCCCGGCAACGCCTTCGAGGCGATGCGCCGTCTCCTCGAGGACAACCACGAGCCGCGCAAGCAGCAGCTCCGGCACATCCGGCGGGCGATCGCCATCTACCGTTCGCTGCTGGACGGCGGCATCGTCGAGAAGCTGGACAGCCCGGACGCCGAGGGGCGAATCGTCCGGCTCACCGTGGATCTGCAGCAGGACTTCGCGCTGAACCAGCCGCTGTCCACCTTCGCGCTGGCCGCGTTCGAGCTGCTGGACCCCGAGTCGCCGTCCTATGCGCTCGACATGGTGTCCGTGGTGGAGTCCACGCTGGACGACCCGCGCCAGATCCTCGCCGCCCAGCAGAACAAGGCGCGCGGCGAGGCGGTCGCCCTGATGAAGGCGGACGGTGTCGAGTACGAGGAGCGCATGGAGCGCCTCCAGGACATCACGTACCCGAAGCCGTTGGAGGAACTGCTCTTCCACGCGTACAACACCTACCGCAAGAGCCACCCGTGGGTCGGTGACCATCCGCTGTCGCCGAAGTCCGTGGTGCGGGACATGTACGAACGAGCCATGTCCTTCACCGAGTTGGTGTCCCATTACGAGCTGGCCCGGACCGAGGGCATCGTGCTGCGGTACCTGGCCAGCGCCTACAAGGCCCTGGAGCACACCGTCCCGGACGACCTGAAGTCCGAGGATCTCCAGGATCTGATCGCCTGGCTGGGCGAGATGGTGCGCCAGGTCGACTCGAGTCTGCTGGACGAGTGGGAGCAGCTGGCCAACCCCGCGGAGATGACCGCCGAGGAGGCCCAGGAGAAGGCCGACCAGGTCAAGCCGGTCACCGCCAACGCGCGCGCCTTCCGTGTCCTGGTCCGCAACGCCATGTTCCGCCGTGTCGAACTGGCCGCTCTGGACCAGGTGGACGCGCTGGGCGAGCTGGACGCCGAGGCCGGCTGGGACGCCGGCGCCTGGGGTGAGGCCATGGACAAGTACTGGGACGAGTACGAGGAACTCGGCACCGGCCCCGACGCCCGCGGTCCCAAGCTGCTGCTGATCGACGAGGAACCGGACAACGGACTGTGGCGGGTCCGGCAGATCTTCGACGACCCGAACGGCGACCACGACTGGGGGGTCAGCGCCCAGGTCGACCTCACCGCCTCCGACGCGGAGGGCCGTGCGGTCGTCCGGGTCACCGATGTCGGCCAGCTGTGAACGCAGGAGCAATGTGCCCATGACGAACCCGACCGAGAGCCTCGTCGCCCTGCTCGACCTGGAGCAGATCGAGGTCAACATTTTCCGTGGCCGCAGTCCGCAGGAGTCGCTGCAGCGGGTCTTCGGCGGCCAGGTGGCCGGCCAGGCGCTCGTCGCCGCGGGCCGTACCACGGAGGGCGACCGCCCCGTGCACTCGCTGCACGCGTACTTCCTGCGCCCCGGCCGGCCCGGGGTTCCGATCGTGTACCAGGTCGAACGGGTGCGGGACGGCCGGTCGTTCACGACCCGCCGGGTCACCGCCGTGCAGCAGGGCCGCACGATCTTCACTCTCACCGCCTCCTTCCACCAGCCTGAACAGGGGAGTTTCGAGCACCAACTGCCGCCGGCCCGCGAGGTCCCGGATCCGGAGTCGCTGCCGACGGTCACGGAGGAGATCCGCGAGCATCTGGGCGAACTGCCGGAGCAGTTGGAGCGGATGGCCCGCCGTCAGCCCTTCGACATCCGCTACGCGGACCGGCTGCGCTGGGACCCGGACGACGTCAAGGACGCCGAACCGCGCAGCGCCGTGTGGATGCGTGCGATGGGCCCGCTCGGCGACGATCCGCTGGTACACACCTGCGCTCTCACCTACGCCAGTGACATGACGCTGCTGGACGCCGTCCGGCTCCCGGTGGAACCCCTGTGGGGTCCGCGCGGCTTCGACATGGCGTCGCTCGACCACGCGATGTGGTTCCACCGTCCGTTCCGCGCGGACGAGTGGTTCCTGTACGACCAGGAGTCACCGATCGCCGTGGGCGGGCGCGGTCTGGCCCGGGGCCGGATCTACGACCGTGAGGGACGGATGCTGGTGTCCGTCGTCCAGGAGGGACTGTTCCGGGCGCTGTAGATCGCGGGCGGATCACCCCGGTCGGCAGGGCGGCGGGCAGCCGCCGCCCGAGCCACCGGGAAGCAGCCGCCGGGCGCCCGGCCCTCGTTTTCGGCCGCGTCGCCGGGCGGGCGGGGCGCGGAACACCCCGTGTGGGCGCTCCGGCTCCCGGGGCGTCGGCCCCGCCGGTGCGGGATGGTGGCGGAAGCCGGGCGGGGCGCCGGCCGGTGTTCGCGGGGGCCGACGCCGTGCGCGCCGCCCGGAGAAACCGTATCCGGTTCGCGACTCCTCGTGACAGGCCTGTGGACAACTCCGCAGGGGTCGACGAACATGCGGGTCAGTCGCCTACGGAGTCCTCGGGTTCCGGCCGGCGGGCGTCCACGTCCAGATGTTCGCCGACCCGGTTGACCAGCAGGGTCATCTCGTACGCGATCCGGCCGATGTCGGCCTCGGCCCCGCTGAGCACGCACAGGCAGCTGCCTGCACCGGCCGCGGTGACGAAGAGCACCGCGTCGTCGAACTCGATCATCGTCTGGCGCATCCCGCCCGCGCCGAAATGCTGTCCGGAGCCCTTGGCCAGACTGTGCAGTCCGGACGACACGGCGGCCAAGTACTCCGCGTCCTCGCCTCGCAGCCCCGTGCTCCTCCCGGTCACCAGTCCGTCGTTGGACAGGACCAGTGCGTGCCGTACCTCCTCGACTCTCTGGGTCAGGTCGTCCAGCAGCCAGTCGAGTCCCCGGTTTTGCGCCATGCGGCGGATCCCCCCTTGCTCTGCCCCGTGCAGATTCCTCCGCCAGCCTTCCCCACGACCGGGCGCCGGACAAGGAGGATAGGAGCCATGGGACAGAGGATGACCGACGAGGAATGGCGGGAGTTCGTCTCGTACGGAACCCGGACCGCCAAGCTTTCCACCGTGTGCGCCGACGGCAGTCCGCACGTGGCACCGGTCTGGTTCGTGCTCGACGGGGACGACATCGTGTTCAACACCGGCGAGGCGACGGTGAAGGGACACAACCTGGCCCGTGACGGGCGGGTCGCCCTGTGCGTGGACGACGACCGGCCGCCGTTCTCCTTCGTGGTGCTGCGGGGCCGTGCGCGGATCTCCGGGGACGGCGAGGACCTGGTGAGCTGGGCCACCCGGATCGCCGCGCGGTACATGGGCGAGGACCGTGCCGAGGAGTTCGGGGAGCGCAACGGCGTACCGGGCGAACTCCTCGTCCGCGTCACCGTCGAGAAGGTCCTGGCGGAGAAGAACGTCGCGGACTGACCACCGGGCCGACCGCCGGGCCGGTGGCCGGATCCGGTGGCCCGGTGGCGCGCGTGATCGCGTACGGAGCGCGGGGCACGAGGGACGGGGGCGAGCCGCCGCGGGGTACTGGGGTGCGGGCCGGCAGGTGGGGGATCATGCCGGACATGAGCGACGACCACACACACGTCCAGGAGTTCTTCACCGCACGCGCCGCCGACTGGGAACGCCGGTTTCCCGACGACGGCCCCGGCTACGCGGCCGCGGTCGCCGCACTCGGATTGGGCGAGGGCGACCGGGTCCTTGATGCCGGCTGTGGCACCGGGCGGGCCCTGCCCCCGCTGCGGGCGGCCGTCGGGCCCTCCGGAACGGTCCTCGGGGCGGATCTGACCCCGGCCATGCTGCGGGAGGCCGCGCGGGCGGGACGGGACCGTGACGCCACGCTGCTGCTCACGGATGTCGCCGCACTGCCGTTGCGTCCGGGGGCGCTCGACGCCGTGTTCGCGGCGGGTCTGATCGCGCACCTGCCTCACCCGGCCGTGAATCTCAGGGAGCTGGCCCGGGTGGTGCGTTCCGGCGGGGTGCTCGCGTTGTTCCATCCGATCGGCAGGGCGGCGCTCGCCGCCCGCCAGGGTCGCACGATCACGCCGGACGACCTCCGCGCGGAACCCAACCTCCGTCCGCTGCTGGCTGGTTCGGGTTGGCGCATGACGTCCTGCATCGACGAGGACACGCGGTTTTTGGCATTGGCCGTCCGGGAGGGCTGACCTGGTCGGCCGGGTGCCGCCGCGTGGTCCACGCGGCGGGGAGTGAACGATCGAGGGGAGATTCGCCCCGGCCGGGATGGAAAACCACAGGTCCAGGCCCAGGTACGGGTTCGGGGTCGCGGCAAAGGGCTCGGGGCCGGATTGGTGTGCGCGCCGGGGGCACGACGTCGGGCCGCCGGCGGGCCGGACGACCGGCAGGCCCGCGGACGGTGGCGTGGTCGACTCCTGCGCCCCGGACGGTGCCGGGGCGGCGGCGGGGTGGCAGCGCCCGGCAGGGGCCCGGCCCTTGGGGACGGGCCCCTGTGTCTCAGCGGCCCAGCTCCTTGCGCGAAACGCGGCGCAGCCTGCTCCGCTGCGAGGGGTCCAGGGCAAGGTACGCGGCGGCCGGGACTCCCAGGATGATCAGGAGCGCCGCCCACCAGGGCAGCCAGATGAGCAGGACGAGCCCGGCCGCCACACCTCCCGCGGCGATCTTGGCATTCTTCGACATGGTGTCGCCTCCTTCGCGGCCACTGCCGCTCTCTGTCATGAAAACGGCCCCGCGCTCCCGGCGGTTCCGACCGCACCCCTGAGACGTCCCCGAGGTTCACCCCTAGGGTTTCCCCGGAGGGCCGTCGTCGGCTCGCCGGACCCCCGGTCCGCCGGCAGGCCGGCCGGGGCGGAGCACGACCGCGTGTCCATGGTGTCCCAGTTCACGTCCCAGGCATACCCGGCCGGCTGCGGCCGTGTTGTACTCTCGGTGACCCCATCTCCACTAGTCAAGTTTGATGAATCAAGGATTCCGTGATCGCTGCGCAGACGACTCCCGTGCCTTCCTCCCCCGCCCAGGACGCCGGCCTGGCCCGCTGCTCCGCCGTATTCGTCCCCGGTGACCCCGCCCGTACCGGCCGCATGGCCTTCTGGCGGCCCGACGGGGCGGATCCCCCTGCCGTGGACACGGCACAGGTCGAGGACCTGACCGTCGTCGTGCCCGGCGGTGAGGGTGTGGCGGCGGTGGGCGTCCGTGCGGTCGTGCTGCCGTTGCGTGCCGCCCTGCCCGTCCTCACGCGCGCACGAGCCGGCGGTGACGGGCATCCCGCCCCCGTGTTCTGGGGGGCCGCCGCCCTGCACGCACTGCGTCTGGTGGCGCGCGGTCTGCTGCTGCCGGGGCTGTCCCCGGCCGGCCACGACGCCTGGCGCGCGGGTCCGCTGGACGCCGAGGACGTGGAGGCGGTGCGCCGGCTCGCCGCCGCGATGCCGCCCGAGGCGCACGCCCGGCCGCTGGACGGCGCCGGGCCCCTGCGGCTGCCCGACCCCGAACGGCTGCTGCGCTCCTTCCTCGACGCGGTCGCCGACACCCTGCCCCGCTCCCCCGCCGCGCCCCTGGTGACCGGCTCCCCCGCCTACACCGTGCCCGAGCCCCAGCATCTGCCCGAACTGCGCGACTGGGCCGCCGACGTCGCCGCGGGCCACGACGCGGGCGTCCGCCTGTCGCTGCGGATCGAGGTGTACGGCCTCACCGACGCGTCAAAGGTCTGGGACGCACCGGAGGCGCCGGGTGCCACGGGCCACGCCGCTCCCTCCGCCCACCCCACCGACGACAGCATCGACGCCACGTTCCGGGCCGTGCTCCAGGTGCACTCCGTGAGCAGTCCCGCGCTCGTCGCACACGCCGCCGACGTGTGGGCCGGGCCCGCAGAAGACCGGCACGGTCCGTCCGGTCCGGCCGGACCGGACGAGGGCTTCGGACCGCGGGCCCGGATGGGCACACTGCTCGCGCTGCGCCGGGCGGCCCGCGCCTGGCCCCCGCTCGCTCCCCTGCTGTCGGCGACGGTGCCCGACGCGGTCGAACTCGCCGACGAAGAGGTCACCGAACTCCTCGGCGAGGGCGCGAGGGCGCTCGCGGCCGCGGGCGTCGACGTGCACTGGCCCAAGGAGCTGACCCGCGGACTGACCACCCGCGCGGAGATCGGTCCCGCCGACGGGGAGCGGTCACCCTCCCGGGCAGGCTTCGAGGGCGCCTCCCGGCAACCGTCCTTCCTGTCGGCCGACGCGCTGCTCGCCTTCGACTGGTCGTTCGCCCTGGGCGACCGGACACTCACCCGCGCGGAGCTGGACCGGCTCGCGGAGAGCAAGCGGCCCGTCGTGCGGCTGCGTGACCAGTGGGTGCTGATCGACCCTCAGGAGGCGGCCCGCGCCCGCGCACGCCAGGACCACGAGGTCACACCTGTCGACGCGCTCGGGGCGGCCCTGACCGGCTCGGTGGAGGTGGACGGCCGCAGGTTCGAGGCAAGGCCCACCGGCTGGCTGGCGACCCTGCGGGACCGGCTCGCGGACCCCGGGTCCCAGGAGCCCGTCCCGCAGCCCGCGGCCCTCGCCGCCACCCTGCGGGACTACCAGCGGCGCGGGCTGAACTGGCTGGCCCACATGACGTCCGTGGGACTGGGCTGCTGTCTCGCCGACGACATGGGGCTCGGCAAGACGATCACCCTGATCGCCCTGCATCTGCACCGGCAGTCCGACCCCGCGTCCGCCGGGCCCACCCTCGTGGTCTGCCCGACCTCCCTGATGGGCAACTGGCAGCGGGAGATCGAGCGGTTCGCGCCCGGCACCCCGGTGCGCCGGTTCCACGGGGCGCGCCGCTCGCTGGCGGATCCGGCCGACGGCGAGTTCGTGCTCACCACGTACGGCACCATGCGTCTGGACGCCTCCCGGCTCGCCGAGGCGTCCTGGGGGATGGTCGTCGCCGACGAGGCGCAGCACGTGAAGAACCCGTACTCGGCGACGGCCCGGCAGCTGCGGTCCATCGGCGCACGCGCGCGCGTGGCGCTCACCGGCACTCCGGTGGAGAACAACCTGTCGGAGCTGTGGGCCGTCCTCGACTGGACGACGCCCGGCCTGCTGGGCCGGCTCGGGACCTTCCGCCGACGGTACGCGGACGCCGTGGAGGGCGGACAGGACCCTGCCGCGGCGGAGCGGCTGGCCCGGCTGGTGAGGCCGTTCCTGCTGCGCCGCCGCAAGGCCGACCCGGGTATCGCGCCCGAACTGCCGCCGAAGACGGAGACCGACCACGCGGTGCCGCTCACGCAGGAGCAGACGACGCTGTACGAGGCCGTGGTACGTGAGGCCCTGGCCGAGATCTCCGGCACCTCCGACGTCTTCGGGCCCGGCGGCATGGCGCGGCGGGGAATGATCGTGAGGCTGCTGACCGGGCTGAAGCAGATCTGCAACCACCCGGCACAGTTCCTGAAGGAGGAGCGTCCGGTGATCGCGGGACGGTCCGGGAAGCTCGAACTGCTCGACGAACTCCTCGACACCGCGCTCGCCGAACGGGCCTGTGTGCTGGTCTTCACACAGTACGTGCGGATGGCTCGGCTGCTGGAGCGGCACCTCGCCGGGCGGGGTGTGCCCTCGCAGTTCCTGCACGGCGGCGCACCGGTCGCCGAGCGCGAGACGATGGTGCGGCGCTTCCAGGACGGCGAGGTCCCGGTCTTCCTGCTGTCGCTCAAGGCGGCGGGCACGGGGCTGAACCTCACCCGTGCCGAGCATGTCGTGCACTACGACCGCTGGTGGAACCCCGCGGTGGAGGCGCAGGCCACGGACCGCGCGTACCGGATCGGGCAGACCCGCCCGGTGCAGGTGCACCGGCTGATCGCCGAGGGCACGATCGAGGACCGCATCGCCGAACTGCTGGTCCGCAAGAGCGAGCTGGCGGACGCGGTGCTCGGCTCCGGCGAGGCGGCGCTCACGGAGCTGACGGACGCGGAACTGGCGGATCTGGTGGCACTGCGAGGGGGGCCGCGATGACCCGGTACGACGACGGTGACGGAGCCGACGTGGAAGACGCCGACGACTGGCACGAGCCCGAGGGAGCCCGGGCGGACGGGACCGGCCCGGACGAAACCGGCGGGAAAGGGGTCGACGGTGGGGCCGGCGTGGAGCGGACGTTCGCCGCGCTGCCTCCCGCGCGGGGGCGTGGTTTCGCGCAGACGTGGTGGGGCCGGGCCTGGCTGACGGCGCTGGAGGGCACGGCGCTGGACGCCCAGCAGCTCACGGCGGGCCGCCGGCTCGCCCGCGCGGGAGCGGTCGGTGCCGTGTCCGTACGACCGGGGCGGATCACGGCCGTCGTGCAGGGCCGTGACCGCACGGCCCACCGCGCGGACGTGCTGTTGCAGGAACTGTCCGGCGAACAGTGGGACCGCTTCCTGGACATGGCCGTCGAGCGGGCCGGGCATGTGGCGGCGCTGCTCGACCGGGAGGTGCCGCCGCATCTGGTGGAGGACGCGGAGCCGGCCGGGATCGACCTGTTGCCCGGCCCGGGCGATCTGGAACCGGAGTGCGGCTGCGGGGCGTGGGACCACTGCGGTCACACGGCGGCGCTCTGCTACCAGGTGGCCCGGCTGCTGGACCAGGACCCGTTCGTCCTGCTCCTGGTCCGGGGGCGCGGTGAACGCGCCCTGCTGGACGCGCTCCAGTCCCGTGGCGGGCCGTCGTCCGCATCCGCCTCCGGAAAGCGGCCCCGGCCGGAGGGCGTGGATGCGGCCGAGGCGTTCGCGGCCGGGGGCATCCGGCCTGCGCTGCCCGGCGTCGCCCCGCTTCCCCCGGAGCCGGGGGTGCCGCCGTCGCTGGACACGGACGGGCCTCCCGTCGCCGGGGTCGACCCGGCCGCCCTGGAGTTCCTCGCCTCGCGGACGGCCGCGCAGGCCCGCCGTCTGCTGGCGGAGGCGCTCGGGGACGGGCACGAGCAGCAGCCGGTGGCGCCGGAGCCGACGGTGGCGCGGGACGCGGTGCGGCTGGCCGCCGGTGAGCCTCCGCGCGCCGTGACGGACCGGCTCGCCGATGGTTCGGGCCGTGGCCGGGAAGGGCTGGCGGTGGCGGTACGGGCCTGGCACCAGGGCGGGACGGCGGCGCTGGCCGTGCTCGACGAGGAGTGGGCGGTGGACGCCGGGGCCTTCGCACGCGCGCGTGCCGCCCTGCAGTCGGCCTGGGCCGAGAGCGGCGAAGCCGAGCGGCCGGCGTTCCGGGTCCGCGCCAACCGCTGGACCCTCGACGGCGGCCGGATCCAGCTGCGTCTCGGGCGCGACGGCCGCTGGTGGCCGTACCGCAAGGAGCGCGGACGCTGGGTCCCGGCCGGAGCCGCCGCCCAGGACCCGGCGACGGCCCTGGCCACGGCGGACGCGGAGGATTCGACGGAGCCGGGTACGCAGACCGGGGCGGGCGCGGGGACGCGTGCGGGGCGGCTCTTCGGGACGTAGGCCTCCCGAAGAGCCGCCCCGCCGGCCCCGTACGCCCTCGCGTTTCCGCCCGGTTCAGCGCAGCGCGGCCTCGCCCAGGGACGGCGGGAGCGATTCGAGGCCGCTCGGCAGGTTGCCGGGTACGTTGCTCGGAAGTTCGGTGGGCAGATCCGGCAGGTCGGTCGGCAGCAGGCTCTCCGGACCGCTGGGCAGCTCACTCGGGAAGTCCGAGGGCAGTTCGGTGGGGAAGTCCGAGGGCAGTTCGGTGGGGAATCCGGACGGCAGCAGGCTCTCCAGGCCACTGGGGAGTCCGGACGGGATGCCCGGGGAAGGCTCCGGCGAGCCGTCGGTGCTGTTCCCGGTGGGCTGGTCGTCCGGCGACCCGTCGTCTCCCGACACCATCAGCCCGATCACGCCGGCGGCCACCACGGCCACGATCGTCGCGAGCACGATGAGCAGGAGACTCCGGCGTCCGCCGGGGCCGCGCCCCGGGCCGTCCCCGTCGTCGGGCGGGCCCGTCGGCGGAGGGGGCCCCTGGGGTGGCGGTGCGCCGCCGTACGAGGGGGGTCCGAAGCCGCCGCCCGGAGGCGGCGTGGCACCCGGCGGGCCGGGTGGCTGGGGCGGTACCGGTGGCGTGGCCATACCGGCCATGGTCGCCTCGGAGGCCCCCCTGTGCGAGCATCCCGCACGGAATCCGGCACGGAGCCGGACCTCGGACCGCGGCTTCGGAGCCGGCGTCGGACATCGGCGTCGCCCGGTCCCCGCGCGGTGCCGGACGGTCTCCGTCCGGCACCGCGCGGTGAGGCAGCGCCCCGGGGACTCAGC
The DNA here is from genome assembly GCF_000829695.1 of Streptomyces sp. NBRC 110035. Taxonomy (GTDB): domain Bacteria; phylum Actinomycetota; class Actinomycetes; order Streptomycetales; family Streptomycetaceae; genus Streptomyces. The sequence continues at coordinate 91,232 of NZ_BBNN01000024.1, forward strand.
CCCGGGCGCCCAGCAGGTGGTCCATCGCCAGCTGGTCGAGACGCTCGAAGCCCATGCCGCGTGCGGCGGCCGTGTCGGCGTCGAAGTCCTCGAAGGCGGAACGGTCGCCGAGCAGCGACCGGAGGCCGTCGGCCGCCGTGGGCTCGGCCAGCTGGTCCAGGCGGGCCGCGCGCAGCGCCTCCTGCACCTCGGGGTCGGAACGGAAGGCGGCCGCGCGGTCCTTGAGGATCAGGTAGTTGCGCATGCAGCCGGCCGCCGAGGCCCACACACCGTCGAGGTCCTCGGTCCGCGGCGGCTTGAAGTCGAAGTGCTTCGGGCCGCTGTAGCCGGCCGATTCCAGCAGGTCCACCAGCCAGAACGCGGCGCGCAGGTCACCGGCGCCGAACCGGAGGTCCTGGTCGTACTTGATGCCGGACTGGCCGTTGAGGTCGATGTGGAACAGCTTGCCCGCCCACAGCGCCTGCGCGATGCCGTGCGGGAAGTTCAGCCCGGCCATCTGCTCGTGGCCGACCTCGGGGTTGACGCCGTACAGCTCGGGCCGCTCCAGGCGCTCGATGAACGCCAGGGCGTGGCCGACGGTCGGCAGCAGGATGTCGCCGCGCGGCTCGTTCGGCTTGGGCTCGATGGCGAAGCGGATGTCGTAGCCCTGGGAGGTGACGTACTCGCCGAGCAGGTCGAAGGCCTCCTTCATGCGCTCCAGGGCGACCCGTACGTCCTTGGCGGCACCGGACTCGGCGCCCTCGCGGCCGCCCCAGGCCACGTACACCTCGGCACCGAGCTCGACCGCGAGGTCGATGTTGCGGATGGTCTTGCGCAGTGCGTAGCGGCGCACGTCGCGGTCGTTGGCGGTGAAGGCGCCGTCCTTGAACACCGGGTGGGTGAACAGGTTGGTCGTCGCCATCGGCACCTTCATGCCGGTGGAGTCCAGCGCCTGCCGGAACCGCTTGATGTGGCCCTCGCGCTCGCTGTCGCTCGAGCCGAAGGGGATCAGGTCGTCGTCGTGGAAGGTGACGCCGTGGGCGCCCAGCTCGGACAGGCGCTGCACCGATTCGACCGGGTCGAGGGCGCGTCGGGTGGCGTCACCGAACGGATCCCGTCCCTGCCAGCCGACGGTCCACAGGCCGAAGGTGAACCTGTCCTCGGGGGTGGGCTGGTAGTTCATGCCGCGGCTCCTTGCTCACTGAGACTATTTCGTCATGGCGATTTACAAATTAGTATGCAGCAGCATCTCTGGGAAGATGGTCAGCCCGCCGAGCCGCGTTAGAGGGAGAAATCGATGTCAGCAGCCGAGGGTCCGCTCGTCGTCGGCGTGGACACGTCCACCCAGTCCACCAAGGCGCTCGTCGTCGACGTGGCCACCGGACGGGTCGTGGCGAGCGGCCAGGCACCGCACACGGTGACCTCGGGGGCCGGCCGGGAGAGCGATCCGCGTCAGTGGTGGGACGCCCTGACCCAGGCGCTGCGCCAGTGCGGCCAGGCCGCGCACGAGGCCGCCGCGGTGTCGATCGGCGGCCAGCAGCACGGGCTGGTCACCCTGGACGCGCGGGGCGAGCCGGTGCGCCCGGCACTGTTGTGGAACGACGTGCGCTCCGCGCCCCAGACCCACCGGCTGACCGAGGAACTGGGCGGCGCGAAGTTCTGGGCCGAGCGCACCGGAAGCGTGCCGGCCGCCTCCTTCACGGTCACCAAGTGGGCCTGGCTGGCGGAGCACGAGCCGGAGGCGGTCCGTGCCACCAGGGCCGTCCGGCTCCCCCACGACTATCTGACCGAGCGGCTCACCGGGCAGGGCACGACCGACCGCGGCGACGCCTCCGGCACCGGCTGGTGGGCCTCCGGGAGCGAGGCGTACGACGAGGAGATCCTCGCGCACGTGGGGCTGGACCAGGCGCTGCTGCCCCGTGTCGTACACCCCGGCGAGGTGGCCGGGACCGTGCGGGAAGGCCATGAGCTGCCGTTCTCCAAGGGCACCCTGGTGGCGTGCGGCACCGGGGACAACGCGGCCGCCGCACTGGGCCTCGGCGTACGGCCCGGCACGCCGGTGATGAGCCTCGGCACCTCCGGCACGGTGTACGCCGTGTCGCGGCGGCGGCCCGCCGACCCGACCGGCATCGTGGCGGGCTTCGCCGACGCGCGCGGCGACTGGCTGCCGCTCGCCTGCACGCTCAACTGCACGCTCGCCGTGGACCGGGTCGCGACGCTGCTGGGCCTGGACCGCGAGGCCGTCGAGCCGGGCGACGGCGTCACACTCCTGCCCTTCCTGGACGGCGAGCGCACCCCGAACCTGCCGAACGCGTCCGGGCTGCTGCACGGGCTGCGCCACGACACGACCGGCGGCCAGGTGCTCCAGGCCGCCTACGACGGCGCCGTGCACTCACTGCTGGGCGCGCTGGACCGCGTGGCCGACGAGGACGCGGACCCGTCGGCTCCCCTGCTCCTGATCGGCGGCGGTGCGCGGGGCACCGCCTGGCAGCGGACCGTACGGCGGCTGTCGGGGCGGCCCGTGCAGGTGCCCGAGGCACGGGAGCTGGTCGCGCTGGGAGCGGCGGCACAGGCGGCCGGTCTGCTCACCGGCGAGGATCCGGCCGCGGTCGCCCGCCGCTGGGACACGGCGGCGGGACCGGTACTGGAGGCGGTGGAGCGGGACGAGGAGACACTGGCCAGGATCGCCGGGGTACTCTCCGACGCGGCCCCCCTCCTGGAGCGCGGCACGGACACCGCCTGACGGCCCGGTCCGATCCAGGACCGGACCGGGCCCCCCTCACCACCGACCGGGAACGACCGAGCGCTCCCCTGACCGACCGAGGACTGACGGAGGCATGAGCGCACCGCTGCACGAGGCCCGACCGGCCGCTCCGGGGCGGGTACTGCCCTCGGCCGGTCCGGAGCGCGCGCTGCCCGACACCCAGCAGGGCATGCGCCGCCGCAACCTCTCACGGGTGATGCACACCGTCAGCGCCCAGGGACCCCTGTCCCGGGCTGCCGTCGCCTCGCGCATCGGCCTGACCAGGGCGGCGGTGTCCACCCTGGTCGACGAGCTGATCCGCTGGGGCCTGCTGGAGGAGCTGGGCCCCGAACGGCCCGGACGCGTGGGCCGGCCGGGCTCGGCCCTCGCCGTCAGCGGGCGCGGGCCGTCCGGGATCGGCGCCGAGATCGGCGTCGACCATCTCGCGGTCTGCGCGGTCGACCTGCGTGGGGAGGTCCGGACGCGGGCCGTGCGGCACGTCCCGAACCGCGGTCGTGCCCCCCGGGCGGTGATCGGGGAGCTGACCGCGCTGCTGCTCCGGGTCGTCGCCACGATCGAGGACGAGGGCCTGTGGCCGGCCGGGCTGACCGTGGCCGTACCGGGCCTGGTGGCACGCGACGCGCGGACCGTCGTCCGCGCGCCGAACCTCGGCTGGCACGACACCGACCTCGGCGCCCTGCTCCCGGCACGGTTCCCGCTGACCGTGGCCAACGAGGCCGACTGCGGCGCGCTGGCCGAGCTCTGGCTCGGCGAGGAGACCCCGCGCGACTTCCTCCATGTGTCGGCCGAGATCGGCATCGGCGCCGCGGTGGTCGTGGACGGGCAACTACTGCTCGGAAAGCGGGGCTTCGCCGGCGAGCTGGGTCATGTGCCGGTTTGGCCGGACGGCCCGGAGTGCGCGTGCGGCGGCCGTGGCTGTCTGGAGCAGTACGCCGGCGAGGAGGCCGTGCTGCGCGCCGCCGGCCTGGAGCCCGGCGAGGACCGCGTGGGCCTGCTCGCGGGCCGCGCCGAGCAGGGCGACCCCGCCGTACGACGTGCCCTGCACGACGCGGGAACGGCGCTGGGCATCGCGCTGACCGGGGCGGTCAATCTCCTGGACCCCGAGAGTGTCGTCCTGGGCGGCGCGCTGTCCGGGCTCGCCCCCTGGCTGCTGCCCTCGCTCCGTTCCGAGCTGGCCCGGCGCACGGCGGGCCCGGCCTGCCCCGTCTCGGTGTCGGCCCTGGGCCCGGAGGGCCCCCTCCTGGGCGCGGCGCACTCGGTGATCCGGGGCGTCCTGGACGACCCCGCGTCCGCCACCGAACGGGCCTGAGTCAGCCCCTGTGCGCACGGTGCCGTTCAAGCCACCGTGGAAGGTGGTTGCCGCGGGTCAGTGCGCCCAGGGCCTGTGGCGCAGGTGGCGTCGTCGCCCGGAGGGCGGCCGCGCGGCGTCATGGGGCCATCTCTGCTCGGCGAAGCCGAGAGCTCGGGGAAGCGTGCTCCCGGCGTGCCGTCCGGAAGCCCTCGTACCGGGCGGGCGTACCCGGGCTTCCGGGCGGTGCGTCGGGAGTGCCTGCCGGGCGTCGCACGGCAGGCGTCACGCTCGCCGCGGGCCCTGGTCAGTCCCCGCCCCCACCGCCGCCTCCACCGTCCCCGCCCCCGCCGTCGCTCCCCCCGCTGTCGCCGCCGTCCGAGCCCCAGCCGTCGCCGCCTCCGGGCTCGTTGTCGTCCCTCCCTCGGCCGAGGTTGCTGAACCAGGGACGGCCCCACCACTCGTCGTCGGCGACGAGCGGCTCGTCGCTGCCGACCGGGCGCCGGCCCGACCGGAACCGCGCCGACCCCGTGGTGTCCCCGATCCCGAAGGCGACGGCGAAGACCTGCGCCATGACGGCGTCCAGCGGGTCGGGGCCCTCGTACCGCACAGGGGCCAGCGGCAGCAGCACCGTGTCCCGCTCCGGCACCGGCCGACTCGGGGGACGCCTGAGGAGGGCGACCGGCCGTTCGTCGCGCAGCAGCCACGAGCTCTCCGCGTTCTCCCGCCGCAGTACCCAGCGCCGGTCGGGCAGCCCCACCTCCACGGACCGCTTGGACTTGCGCAGCCTCTTCGTGAGAACGGCTTCCGCGGCAACCTCGCCGACGGTCAGGCGCAGGCCCCTGGACGGTTCGAAGCTGTCAGGGTCGAAGCCGCGCGGCGCCCTGATCCGTACGACGGGAGCACCCGGTCCCCACACGTCCACGCGCACCAGCCGGCGGTCCACGGCGACGGTGACCGGTCCGGCGGGCCCCGCCGCGGTCCGCCGCGCGATCCACAGCGGCACGCCCTCGGCGCGGGCCCGGGCCGCGAGGGCGGCCACCCGGTCGGGCCCGCCGCACTGCCGGACCGCCAGTTCCCCCAGCGTGCGGGCGAACTCCGCGGCCCGCCGTACCTTCACCGGCGTGCTCGTGCCGGTGACGCGGGTCACCGGGACCGCCCCGGCCCCGGCCGGCAGCCACGCCAGCGGGCGCTCCGCCCCGCCGCCGCCGCCGAGCCAGTTGCCTCGCTGGAACGCCTCGGCCATGGCGTGGAGGTTCAGCTCGCTCAACGGCGTGCTCCTGCCACCCCTGCGCAGCCGGTCCCCGGAAAGCTCCACGGTCCGCGCCAGCGGATTCCACGACTGCTCCCCGTAGAGCACCCTGCTCACCACACCCCCCGTCCCCCATGCCCACGCGGTGGGCCCGGCGGAGCCCGAACCGCCCCGTCGGTCGCCGACGGCTAGTTGCCGACAGCGAAGCGCATCAGGGCGTGCTCGTCGCCCTGCTTGACCTTACCGGTGGTGTTGATCACTTCGAGCTTCCACGTGCCACCGACCCGGATCGCCCTGGCCACGGCGCAGCCGTTGTCCTGGGTCAGCAGGCTCGGCCAGATGTCGGCGACCTGCTGCGTGCTGCCCCCGCTCGCGTCGTAGACCTTGAAGCTGATGTTGCGCGCCTTCTGGAAGGAGGAGCCCTTCTTGTACGCGGCGGCGACGAACACGATCGACGTGATGTTGGGCGGGACCCGGGCGAACTCGACGGTGACCGTCTCGTCGTCCCCGTCGCCGTGTCCGGTCTGGTTGTCGCCGCTGTGGACCAACGCGCCGTTGCCCAGGGGGTCGAGCGAGTCGAGACCCGCGAGGCGCACCGGGTCCCCGCCCTGCAGGGCGACGGCGATCAGGTCGAGGTCCGTGCCGGTCTTGCGGCGCAGTTTGCCCAGCACTCCGCCGCTGCTGCCGGCGGTCGGGTCCCAGGAGACCCCGATGGACAGGTGGGTCACTCCGTCCAGGTCTGCCGGGCCGTCTTCCTTCGTGAGCGTGATCATGGGTGGGTCTTCCTTCGTCGGGGCGGACTACGACACGCAAAGTGTGCCTGATGCCCCGCATGCCCCCCGTGACCGGCCCCGAGGAGAGCCCGGAGGGCCTCCGGGCGGTGTCCTCACCCGGCCCTTGGGCCCGTCCTCACCCCAGCCGCTCCTCGAGTTCCGCGCGGTCGGGGACGAACCAGAGCTGGTGGCCGCGGTTCGCCTCGCGCACGACGTCGCGCAGGGCATCACTGCCGGCCACGCGGAAGGCGATGTCGCCGATGACCGCCGGGCGGAGACGGTGGGTGACGAACTTCTGCGCCGCCTCGCCGGCGATGCCCGAGCGCAGGGAGAAGAAGTCGTCCGCCACTCGCCCGACCGGGACCGCCACCGTGTCCGCCTGACACCCCAGGGCAGCACCGATCGGATCGAGAGCGGTCCGACCACCGCCCAGTTCCGTTCCGTCGTTGTCACCCGTGAGAACGGAGACTCCGCGCACCGCCACGAGGTGGCTGTCTGTCATGATGTGATCGTACGTGAGAGATGCGTCGTCTCACTGATCGATTACGAAACGCCCAACTACTGGTTACTGCACGGTGAGCGAGTCACTATGAGGCCATGACACCGGCGCAGCGAGCCATGGAGCGACTTCGGGCCTGGCCCGACCTCACCGCCTGCACGGCAGGATGCGGTACCGGACAGGCTCTCCGTTCCGTCCGGGACGAGGTCGTCCACTTCCACTCGGGACGGGACGTCGACCTCCACCTCACCCGCCGCGCCATCCAGCGCTTCCGCTACGACCTCAGCGCCTCGACCGCGATCCAGCTGGTACCGGGGTCGAACTGGGTGACGGTGCATCTGGACTGCGAGACCGACATCGACCTGCTGCTGACCCTGGTGAGCGTCGCCCTCAAGGCCCACCAGGCCACCCCGCCGCCCTCCCCCCTGCCGGCGGCCACCGGATGCAACTTCCACCGGGTCACGGTGCTGCCGCGCGACCCGGTGACCGAACGCTGAGAGGACGCCCGCTCCTTGACGGAGCGGGTCAAGGGCCCCACTCGTCCGCGGCGCCCGGCCTCACGGCCGCAGACCGCTGACGATGTCCGCCGTCGCGGTCAGGCCGCTGTGGATGGCGGGGGCGATGTCCGAGCCGGCCAGACAGAACCCGAGCAACAGGCAGACGATCCCGTGGGAGGGCTTCAGCCCTCCGTTGCGCAGGAAGATCACCGCCAGGATCGTGAGCAGCAGCACCACAGAGATGGAAACGGCCATCGTCAACCTCCTCCGCCACGTCCGCTTCGCGGCGTTCGGCCGCAAGTGTGGCGTAGCGGAGGGTTCGTCCGGGCGACCGGCCTGTCCTCCGAACGTGTGGTGTCCACGACGTACCGCGGCCGGTACGCGTCCCGGCGCGGGAGGCAGGCGTCCTACCGCGGGCGGTACGCGTCGAGGAAGGATTCCAGTCCTGCGAGGTCGTCGGTGTTGAGGTGGTCGACGTCCGCGGCGACCAGTTCGCCCCACAGGGCGTCCCGGGCGGGGCCCGGCAGGTCGGGGGTGGCCCAGAACCGTACCGTCCGGCCGCGCGCGTGCGCGGTGCCCACGATGTCGTGCAGCTTGCGGCGCTCGGCGTCGGGGAAGGCGCCGACGCCCCGCCAGGAGAAGTTGAGCGCCCAGTTGTCGCTGATCAGCGGAATCAGGGAGGAGCGGGCCGGGCCGCCGAGGTCGGTCAGCCGGCCGTCGTAGAAGGCGTGCCGCACCCGCTGGGCCTCCATGGGCGCGCGGGCGGCACGGTGGCCCGAGACGACGGCGGTGACCGGTCCGGGCAGCACCCGGCCGCCCGCGCAGGTGGTGAACAGGTGCCGGTACCGCCAAAGGTGGCGGTGGAGCTCGAGGTAGGTGGACGCACCCTCGGTCTTGATGTCGATGAGCAGCTGGAGCGGCGTGCGGTGCCCTCGGTACACCGTCCCGTGGTGGGCCCGCACGCGGGCGGCGAGGGGGTCGAGGTAGAGGGACTCGAGGGTGCGGGACGGGTCGAGGTCCTCGGGGTCGTGGGCGACCAGGAGTTGGTCGCCCACGAGGTGGATGTCGGCCTCGACGCTGCCGAAACGGTGGTCGAGGGCGTCGATGAGGGGACGCGGGTGCTCGTAGTCGTTGTGGGCGTGGGCCCGCCACAACGGCCGCGGCCGGTAACCGTGTTCACCGGCCAGCGCCTGGGTGGCCGGCAGAGCGATCGAGGCCGCGAGGGCGGCGCCGAGGGTGGTGAGGGCTCTGCGACGGGTGGTGAGGGCCATGCTCCGCCTCCCTGGAACGGCGTACGGGGACCTCTGGAGTATGAGGTCCCCGCGGGTCCGGGGAGCAGCGCTGTGAAGCAAGTTGGCCGATCCGCCGTCGACCGTTCACCTCCGGGAACCGCCGGACGCACAGACGCACGCGCGTACAGGCGCACGGACGCGCAGACGCACGGGGGAGACCGCGCCTGAGGGCGGGCTCCCCCGTGGGGTCCGGTGGTACGACCGGGTGGGTGAGGCTGCGTCAGGGCGCTCGCAGGTCCACGAGTTCGGCCAGTGCCTCGCGGTGGGCGCCCGCCGTACCGTAGGCGATCGAATCGGCCTTGGCCCGCTTCAGGTACAGGTGGACCGGATGCTCCCAGGTCATCCCGATGCCGCCGTGCAGTTGCAGTGCCTCCTCGGCGGCGTGGACCGCGACCTGGCCCGCATAGGCCTGCGCGACGGCGACGGCGACGGCCGCATCGGCGTCCTCACCCGCTGCCGCCGCGCCGGCGCTCAGCGCGGCCGCCGCGTTGCGGGCCGCAGCGCGGAGGCTGACGACCTCGAGCCACAGCTGGGCGAGCCGGTGCTTGAGCGCCTGGAAGCCACCCACCGGCCGGTTGAACTGCCTGCGGTCCTTCAGGTAGCGGACGGTCTCCGTCAACGACCATTCTGCGAGCCCGAGTTGTTCCGAGGCCAGCAGCCCGGCGCCCGTGCTCAGAGCCCGCCGCACAGCAGGTCCGGCGGCGCCGACCCGCTGTCCCGGGGCGCCGTCCAGGACGACACGGGCGAGGGGGCGGGTCAGATCCAGGGACGTCTGCCGGGTGACGGTGACGCCGGCGGCGTCCGCCCCGACGGCGTACAGCCCACCGTCGTCCGCCGGTACGAGCAGCACATCGGCCGCGTCCGCGTCCGCGATACCTGCCAGCTCGCCGTGCAGGGCGCCGTCCGCCGCGCGGGCGACGGGAAAGGGCGCGCCGGGGGTGGTGTGCAGAGGGACGGCGAGGGCGCCGATCCTGCGCGCGGACGCCAGCGAGGCGAGCACCTCGCCCCCGTCGGCACAGGCCAGCAGCGCATCGGTGGCCACGACGGCGCTGGTCAGATAGGGCACGGGGGCGACGGCCCGGCCCAGCTCCTCCAGGACGACCGCGGCCTCCCGGTGCGTGGCGCCCTGACCACCGCGGTCCTCGGGCACCAGCAGCCCGGCGAGGCCCATGCCGTCGGCGAGCGCCTTCCACAGGGACAGGTCGTGCGGGGTGTCCGACTCGGTGCGGGAGATCACCCGGGCCGCGTCGCAGTGGTCGGTGAGCAGGTCCCGGACGGCGGCGCGCAGCGCCTCTTCCTCCTCCGAGTACAGGAGAGCGGGCTGTGCGCTCTCCCCATCCGCCGGACTCACCGGGCCGGTCCTCGTCGGGCTCGTCGTACTCATCGGGCCAGCTCCTTCCAGGCGACGTCCTTGTCGGTACGCGGCTCGGCCGGAAGACCCAGGACGCGCTCGGCGACGATGTTCAGCAGGACCTCGCTGGTCCCGCCCTCGATGCTGTTGCCCTTGGAGCGGAGGTAGCGGTAGCCGGCCCCACGGCCGGTGAAGTCGACCAGTTCGGGCCGGCGCATGGTCCAGTCGTCGTACAACAGGCCCTCTGCTCCGAGGAATTCCACTTCCAGGCCGCTGATCTGCTGGTTGAGGCGGGCGAAGCCGAGTTTCATCCCGGCGCCCTCCGGGCCGGGCTGGCCGGCGACCAGCTGCTGGCGCAGGCGTTCGCCGGCGAGCCGGGCGACCTCTGCCTCCACCCAGAGCCCCAGCAGGCGCTGGTGCAGATCGTGGGTGCGCAGTTCGGGACGTTCGCGCCAGGTCCTCGCGACCGGGCCGATCATGCCGCCCTCACGGGGCAGCCGCATGCCGCCGATGGCCACGCGCTCGTTGTTGAGGGTGGTCTGCGCGACCCGCCAGCCGTCACCGACCTCGCCGAGCCGGCAGGAGTCGGGGATGCGGACACCGGTGAGGAAGACCTCGTTGAACTCGGCCTCACCGGTGATCTGGCGCAGCGGCCGCACCTCGACTCCGGGGTCGGTCATGTCGCAGACGAAGTAGGTGATGCCCCGGTGCTTGGGCACGTCCGGGTCGGTACGGGCGATCAGGATGGCCCAGCGGGCGGCATGGGCGCTGGAGGTCCACACCTTCTGCCCGTCGACCACCCAGCCGTCCCCGTCCACGCGGACCGCGCGGGTGCCGAGGGCGGCCAGGTCCGATCCGGCGCCCGGCTCGCTGAACAGCTGGCACCAGACCTCCTCGCCGGTCCACAGCGGCCGCAGGTAGCGGCGCTGCTGCTGCTCCGTGCCGAACCGCAGGATCGTCGGTGCGGCCATGCCGAGGCCGATGCCGATGCGCCGCGGGTCGTTGTCGGGCGCCCCCGCGGCCTCCAGCTCGGCGTCCACGACGGCCTGGAGGGACCGGGGGGCGCCGAGCCCGCCGAGCCCTTCGGGGTAGTGCACCCAGGCGAGTCCCGCGTCGAAGCGGGCGCGCAGGAAGTCGAGGCGGCTGGTGGTGGCGGGCGGCTGTGCGGACAGCAGCTCCTGGGTGCGCCGCCTCAGTCCGGCTGCGTCGGTCATGCGGCGGCTCCGTTCTTCGCTGCGGGCAGCACGGCGACGCGTCCGGTGGTGACGCCGTCCGCGACCCGCTGCACGGCGTCGGCGGCGCCGGACAGCGGCACGCGCTCACTCACCAGTGGTTTGACGACACCCCGGGCGGCCAGCTCCAGGAGCTGTTCGTGGCAGTGCTGGACGAGTTCCGGGTTCCTGGTGTTGTAGAGGCCCCAGTGCAGGCCGAGGATCGAGTAGTTCTTCACCAGGGCGTGGTTCAGCGCCGCGCCGGGAATCGTGCCGCTCGCGAAGCCGACGACCACGATCCGGCCCTCGAACGCGACGACCTTGGTGGACTGGGTGTAGGCGTCCCCGCCGACCGGGTCGTAGACCACATCGGCGCCGCGGCCGCCGGTGGCCTCCTTCACCGCGGCGATGACGTCCTGCTCGCGCCGGTCGATCACCACGTCGCATCCCAGCTCGCGGGCGACGGACACCTTGGCGGCTCCGCCGACCACGCCGATGACGGTGGCGCCGGCGGCCTTGCCGAGCTGCACGGCCGCGCTGCCGACGCCTCCCGCGGCGGCGTGCACGAGCAGGGTCTCGCCGGCCTCGAGACCGGCCCGCCGGTGCAGCCCGAACCAGCCGGTCTGGTAGCCGATGTGGAGGGCCGCGGCCTCGGCGTCGTCCAGCGCGTCCGGCGCGGAGCGCAGTCCGGCGGCGTCCGCGACGGCGTACTCGGCGAAGCCGCCGTACGGCAGCGCGGGACTGGCGAGCACCCGGCGCCCGTCCTCGGTCTCGCCGCAGATCTCCACGCCCGGGGTGAACGGCAGCGGCGGCCTGACCTGGTACCGGCCCCGGCACATCAGTGCGTCCGGGAAGTTGATGTTCGCGGCGCGCACCTTCAGCAGGACCTGGCCCTCACCGGGTGCCGGCCGCTCCACGTCCGCGAGGCGCATCACCTCGCCCGGCTCGCCGATCTCGTGCACCTGCCATGCCTGCATGCGGAGCCTCCACGGGACTGTGAACGTCGTGTTCGCCTGACCGGGTCCACTGCATACTAAGCGGTCGCTTGCCTTCCGGGGAACCGTCTCGCACATCACGGCCTCCCGCACCTGCGCCTGCCAGGGGGCGCCTCGTCCGTCAGGACCGCTTGGGACGTGCCCGTACGTGCATCCGCTCCCCCTGCGGGCCGAACAGGCTGAGGAACTCCACCGGCCCCTCCCCCGTCGACCCGAAGGCGTGCGGCACGCGCGTGTCGAACTCGGCGGCCTCCCCCGCCGTCAGCACCACGTCGTGCTCGCCCAGCACGAGGCGCAGCTTGCCGGACAGCACGTACAGCCACTCGTAGCCCTCGTGTGTACGGGGTTCGGGCTCGAACGCGCGCTGCGGTTCGAGCACCTTGTACGCCTGGAGTCCGCCGGGCTGGCGGGTGAGCGGCCAGTGGGTGCGGCCACCCTGCTGGAACGGCTTGGCACGGATGCGCGGATCGCCGACCGGCGGCGCGCCGACCAGTTCGTCCAGCGGCACCTGATGGGCCTGCGCGATCGGCAGCAGGAGTTCGAGGCTGGGTTTGCGCAGTCCGGACTCGAGCCGCGAGAGGGTGCTCACGGAGATGCCGGTCGCCTCGGACAGCGCGGCGAGCGTCACCTCCCGCTCCTTCCTGATCCGCCGCAGCCGGGGGCCCACATCCGCGAGGACGTCGTCGGTGGTCATACGGATATTGCAGGTTCGGCAAAGACATTTGTCAATCCTGCAGTACTCGGGCGACGGTCGACGTGGAGGTGGTCAGCATGACCGAGAAGAGCGGGAAGCCCCGCGACGGATTCGCGCACGGGACCGGAGAAAGGGACGGCACCGGCTACGACGTGGTGGTCGTCGGAGGAGGTGCGGCCGGGCTGTCCGCCGCGCTGGTGCTCGGCCGGGCCCGGCTGCGGGCCCTGGTCGTCGACGCGGGCGAGCCGCGCAACGCGCCCTCGTCCCACATGCAGGGCTATCTGTCGCGGGACGGGATGTCACCGGCGGCGTTCCTGGCAGCCGGCCGCGAGGAGGTCGCGGGTTACGGCGTCGAACTGCTCGCGGGCCGGGTGACGGACGTGACCCGGAACGACACCGGCACCGGCACCGCGGACTTCACCGCACTGCTGGACGGTGGCCGGACCGTCCGCGCGCGGCGCCTGATCGTCGCCACCGGACTGAAGGACGAGCTGCCCGCGGTCCCCGGTGTCGCCGAACGGTTCGGGCGGGACGTGCTGCACTGCCCGTTCTGCCACGGCTGGGAGGTCCGCGACCAGCCGTTCGGGGTGCTCGCGTCGAGCGCCATGAGTGTGCACCAGGCGCTGATGGTGTCCCGGTGGTCCAAGGACGTCGTCTTCTTCCTGCACACGGTCGCCGAGGAGGAACTGTCCGACCAGGACCTGCGCCGGCTGGCCGCGGCCGGCGTCGACGTGGTGCCCGGCGAGGTCGCGGGGCTGGTGGCCGAGGACGACCGGCTCACCGGCGTCCGCCTCGCCGACGGCTCCGTGCACGCCCGCTCCGTACTGTACGTCGGGCCACGTCCCGTGCCGCGGACGAGCCTGCTGGAGCGGCTCGGCGCCGAGCTGTCCGAAACCCCGTTCGGCGCGTACCCGGTGGTGGACCCGACGGGGCTGACCTCCGTGCCGGGTGTCTGGGCGGCGGGCAACGCGGTCGGCTTCGCCGAGCAGGTCGTCCACGCGGCGAGCGGCGGATACCGCGCGGCGGCCGCGATCGTCGGGGATCTGCTGATGACGGACCTGGACACCGCGACGACCGGGTGATCCGCGGCTGGTGGTCCGAGGCGGCCCGGGTGTGGAGCGCCGGGCTCCGTAGCACCATGGCTGCATGCTGCTGTCCCGGCTGGCCCGTGTGTCGCAGGAGGTCGCCGCCGCCTCGGCGCGGTCCCGGAAGGTCGAGCTGCTCGCCGAGCTGTTCCGGGACGCGGAGCCGGACGACGCGCCCGTCGTCATCCCGTATCTGGCGGGCCGGCTGCCGCAGGGCCGGATCGGCGTGGGCCGGAGGACGCTGAGCCGGCCGGTCGCCCCGGCGGGCCGGCCGACCCTGACGGTGCGCGCGGTCGACGCCCGGCTCGGCCGGCTCGCCGAGGTGTCCGGGCCCGGTTCTCAGGCCGCGCGTGCCCTGCTGGTCGGGGAGCTGCTGGGCGCGGCGACCGAGGAGGAACAGCGGTTCCTGCTGGGCCTGCTCACCGGCGAGGTCCGGCAGGGGGCTCTGGACGCGGTCGCCGTGGAGGGGCTGGCGCGGGCGACCGGGGCACCGCCGGCGGGTGTGCGGCGGGCGGTGATGCTGGCGGGCTCGCTGCAGACGGTGGCCGGGGCACTGCTCGCGGACGGCCCCGAGGCGCTGGAGCGGTTCCGTCTCACCGTGGGGCGCCCGGTGCTGCCGATGCTGGCGCACAGCGCCTCCTCGGTCGCCGAGGCGGTGGAGAAGCTGGGGGCGGCGGCGGTCGAGGAGAAGCTGGACGGCATCCGCGTCCAGGTGCACCGCGACGGCGACACGGTGCGCGTGCACACCCGCACCCTGGACGACATCACCGACCGGCTGCCCGAAGTGGCGGCGGCGGCACGGGCGTTGCCGGGCGAACGGTTCATCCTGGACGGCGAGGTCGTCTCGTTCGACGAGCGGCTGCGTCCCCGTACGTTCCAGGAGACCGCCGGGCGGGTCGGTTCCCGGTCGGACGTGGCCACCGCCGCCCGGGACCTGCCCGTCGCCGCCGTCTTCTTCGACGCGCTGTCCGTCGACGGCCGTGAGCTGCTGGATCTTCCCTTCGCCGAGCGGCACGCGGAGCTGGCCCGGCTGGTGCCGCAGGCCATGCGGGTACGGGGCACCAGAGTGTCCGGCCCCGGGGACGTACCGGCGGCGGAGGACTTCCTCGCCGACACGCTGGCGCGCGGTCACGAGGGCGTCGTGGTCAAGGGACTCGGCGCCCCCTACAGCGCCGGGCGGCGCGGCGCGGCCTGGCTGAAGGTCAAGCCCGTGCACACGCTCGACCTGGTGGTGCTGGCGGCCGAGTGGGGGCATGGCCGCCGTACCGGCAGGCTGTCCAACCTGCACCTGGGCGCCCGCACCGCCGAGGGCGGCTTCGTGATGCTCGGCAAGACCTTCAAGGGAATGACCGACGCCATGCTGACCTGGCAGACCGACCGGCTGCGCGAACTGGCCGTCGACACCGGCGGAGGCGACGCGAACGCGTACGTCGTCACCGTACGCCCGGAGCTCGTCGTGGAGATCGCCTACGACGGCCTCCAGCGCTCCACCCGCTACCCGGCCGGCGTCACCCTCCGCTTCGCGCGGGTGGTCCGCTACCGCGGGGACAAGCGGCCGGACGAGGCGGACACCGTGGAGTCCCTGCTCGCCGCGCACCCCGGGCTGCTGCCGTGACCGGCGCCCGGAGCGCCGGCCTGCTGGTGTTCCGGCACACCGATCACGGGCTCGAGGTGTTGCCCGGTCATGTGGGCGGCCCGTTCTTCGCCCGCCGGGACGCCGGCGCGTGGACCGTGCCGAAGGGCGAGTACGACACCGGTGAGACGGCCTGGGCCGCGGCGCGCCGGGAGTTCCGTGAGGAGCTGGGGCTGCCGCCGCCCGACGGAAAGGCCGTGCCGCTCGGCGAGGTCCGGCAGCCGGGGGCAAGAACGTCACGGCCTGGGCGGTCGAGGGCGACCTCGACCCGGCGGCCGTCGTGCCCGGCACCTTCCGGACGGAGTGGCCGCCGGGATCGGGGCGGATGCGGGAGTTCCCGCAGCTGGACCGGGCGGAGTGGCTCTCCCCGGACCGGGCGCGGGCGCTGGTCGTCTCCGCCCAGGTCGCGTTTCTCGACCGCTTGGCGGAGCACTCGCCCCGAGGAACGCTCCCGCGTTGCGACGCCCACCGCCGCGCGGGAGGGTCGACATGAACGCCCCGTCCCCAGGGAGGCCAGCCATGCCCATCGCAACGGTGAATCCGGCGAACGGCGAGACGCTCAGGACGTACGAGGCCATGGGCGAGGAGGAGACCGAGCGCCGGCTCCGGCTCGCAAGGGCCACGTTCCGCACGTACCGGACGACGACGTTCGGGGAACGCGCCCGCCTGCTGCACCGGGCCGCCGAGCTCCTCGACGAGGACCGGCACAGCATCGCCGAGGTGATGACCACCGAGATGGGCAAGCCGGTCGGGCAGGCACGCGCGGAGGCCGCCAAGTGCGCCAAGGCGATGCGCTGGTACGCCGACCACGCCGCGGGCCTTCTCGCCGACGAGGAGCCCGACGCGTCCGACGTGAAGGACTCCGGCGGCTCCCGGGCTCTGGTGCGTTACCGGCCGCTCGGTCCGGTGCTCGCCGTGATGCCGTGGAACTTCCCCCTGTGGCAGGTCGTACGGTTCGCCGCGCCCGCGCTGATGGCCGGCAACGTGGGCCTGCTCAAGCACGCCTCGAACGTGCCGCAGACCGCCCTGTACCTGGAGGACCTGTTCCACCGGGCGGGCTTCCCCGAAGGCTGCTTCCAGACCCTGCTCATCGGCTCCGCCGCCGTCGACGCGATCCTGCGGGACGAACGCGTCAGGGCGGCCACCCTCACCGGCAGTGAGCCCGCCGGACGCGCGGTGGCCGCCACCGCCGGAGAGATGATCAAGAAGACGGTGCTGGAACTGGGCGGCAGCGACCCGTTCGTCGTGATGCCGTCCGCCGACCTGGACCGGGCCGCCGAGGTCGCGGTCACCGCGCGGGTGCAGAACAACGGGCAGTCCTGCATCGCCGCCAAGCGCTTCATCGTGCACACCGACGTCTACGACGCCTTCGCCGAGCGCTTCACCCGGGGCATGCGGGCGCTGAGGACCGGCGACCCCATGGACGAGGCGACGGACGTCGGCCCCCTCTCCAGCGAGCAGGGCCGAAAGGATCTGGCGGAGCTGGTCGAGGACGCCGTACGGTCCGGAGCCCGTGTGCTGTGCGGCGGTGAACTCCCGGACGGGCCCGGCTGGTACTACCCGCCGACCGTCCTGGCCGGGATCACCCGCGACATGCGCGTCCACCGGGAGGAGGCCTTCGGCCCGGTCGCCACGCTGTACCGGGCGGCGGATCTGGACGAGGCGGTGCTGATCGCCAACGACTCCCCGTTCGGCCTGAGTTCCAATGTCTGGACGCGTGACGGGACCGAGGTCGACCGCTTCGTGCGCGATCTGGAGGCGGGCGGCGTCTTCGTGAACGGGATGACGGCGTCCCATCCGGCGTTCCCGTTCGGCGGGGTCAAGCGGTCCGGGTACGGGCGTGAGCTGTCCGGGCACGGAATCCGCGAGTTCTGCAACATCACCACGGTTTGGCACGGTGCGTGACGCTCACGCGGCTACGATCCGGTCTGTGAACCGCGAAGTGACTCTGCCTCTGATCGTCGACCACCGCGGTACCTTGCAGGTCTCCGCGGCGGACGTGAGCAAATTGCTGCGCACGGTGGGCGGCCGGTGGCTGCATCTCGTGGAGTCCGGCGACGACCGGCTCGACGAGGACACGGTCGCCGCACTCACCATCGAACTGGCGAAGCTGGCCGACCGGATCGACGTGGCGTGCATCGCGCACAGCAGCGGGGGCAGGGCTTAGGGTGCGGCCGGCGGCCGCCGGTCATGTGTTCAGACCGGCCGGAGCAGCGTCCTCCAGAACAGCGACTCGTAGCTCTGCAGCAGGTGGCCGTACCGCCGCGCCAGGCTCTCGTCGAGGCGGCCCGTGTCCAGGCCGTCCTGGACCGCTTCCGCCGCCGTCCGGTCCAGGTCGGGGGCCGGTTCGGCGAAGAGGTCGAAGAACGCGCAGGCTTCGTCGGTGAAGCCGTAGTGCGTGCGCAGCGCCCGGGCGATGGTGGCGCAGTAGCCTCCCCAGGCCGAGAAGTTGGCGGTCACGGAGAGGACGGCGTCGGCCGGTGCCGCGTTGAGGGCCAGCCAGGCGACGTAGGCGGGATAGGCCTGGCAGCCGGGCAGGGGATCGTACGCCGCCGCACGCTCCCGGTCCACGCCGCAGGCGGCGGCGAAGGCGTCCAGCCGGGCCGCCGCCAGGTCCTCGCCCCCGGCGAGGGCGGTGAAGTACGCGGCGGCCCCCGGCTGGTCCGCGGACCGGTCCGCCAGGTGCTGGAAGGCACGGCGGTCGGCGGGTATCACCCGGCTCTGTTCCAGGGCGAGCGCGGCCAGGGTGTCCCGGCCGGCCTCACCGCGGGCGATCAGCGGTACGAGCGGGTTGGACCGGGGGTCCGGGGCCAGTTCCCGCGTGATCGTCTCCAGCAGTTCCCGGGCCGTGCGCGTCATCGCGGTCTCCGTCGCGTCGGTCGGCCGGTCCGTGGGGTGACCGGTTCCCCCACCATGGTCTCCCAGGAGCCGGTGGACGTCACCCGAAACGACACGGCGCCCGGCGGGCCGGGGCACGGCAGTCCTCCGGCGACACGGCGCCCGGAACGTGAACCACGCCGCCGTGCCGCCCTCGTTGCCCGCCCCCGGCCGCCGGCGTCCGTACCTAGCGGATGGGCATGCCCGACAGGGTGCGGGCGATGACCAGGCGCTGGATCTCGCTCGTGCCCTCGAAGATCGTGTAGATCGCGGCGTCGCGGTGCATGCGCTCCACCGGGTACTCACGCGTGTAGCCGTTGCCGCCGAGGATCTGTATGGCCTGGGCGGTGACCGTCTTGGCGGTCTCGCTGGCGTACAGCTTGGACATCGAGCCCTCGGCCGCCGTGAACGGCTTGCCGTTCACGGCCATCCAGGAGGCACGCCACACCAGGAGGCGGGCGGCGTCGATCTGGGTGCGCATGTCGGCCAGCTGGAAGGCGACGCCCTGGTTGTCGATGATCGGGCGGCCGAACTGCTCGCGGGTCTGCGCGTACTCCAGGGCGACCTCGTAGGCGGCGCGGGCGGTGCCGACCGCCATGGCGCCGACCGCGGGGCGGGACGCCTCGAAGGTGGCCATCGCGGCGTTCTTCACCCGCTCCCCGCCCTGCCTGGCCCGCTCCCGGGCGCGGGCCAGGCGCTCGTCGAGCTTCTCCTTGCCGCCGAGCAGGCAGGAACCGGGCACGCGGACGCCGTCCAGGATCACCTCGGCGGTGTGCGAGGCCCGGATGCCGTGCTTCTTGAACTTCTGGCCCTGGGAGCAGCCGGGGGTGTTCGGCGGGATGATGAACGAGGCGTGCCCCTTGGAGCCGAGCTCCGGGTCGACGACCGCGACGACGACGTGGACGTTGGCGATGCCGCCGTTGGTCGCCCAGGTCTTGGTGCCGTTGATCACCCACTCGTCCTTGGCCTCGTCGTACACGGCACGCGTACGCAGGGAGGCCACGTCGGAGCCGGCGTCGGGCTCGGAGGAGCAGAAGGCGGCGACCTTGACGTCGTTGGCCTCCCCGTACATCTGGGGGATCCAGGTGCCGATCTGTTCCTCGGTGCCGTTGGCGAGGACGCCGACGGCCGCGAGGCCGGTGCCGACGATGGACAGGGCGATGCCCGCGTCGCCCCAGAACAGTTCCTCCATCGCCATGGGGATGCCGAGACCGGTGGTGTCGAAGTACTGCTGGGCGTAGAAGTCGAGCGAGTAGATGCCGACCTTGGCCGCCTCCTGGATGACCGGCCAGGGAGTCTCCTCGCGCTCGTCCCACTCGGCGGCCGCGGGGCGGATCACATCGGCGGCGAAGCCGTGGAGCCAGTCCCGGACTTCCTTCTGTTCGTCGTTGAGCTCCATGGTGAACTCGGCCATGTCCCCTCCAGCGGCGGCGCACGCGCATGTTACTTGCAGTAACCAGAGTCTGTTACCGGCAAGTAGGAAAAGTCAACTCCCCCGGCCCTCCCGACGTCCCGTCCGCCGCAGGTCACACCGTCAGTGTTAGTTTGCCCGGGCGTCACCGAATCAGCAGGGGTGGGGAGAGATCATGGACACCACACAGCGGACCGATCAGCAGAGGTCCGCCGACCGCCGCCGGCGCGAGCTGCTGGAGGCCGCCGACCGGGTGGTGCTGCGCGACGGCCCGCACGCCTCGATGAACGCGATCGCCGCCGAGGCGGGCATCACCAAACCGATCCTCTACCGGCACTTCGGCGACAAGGGGGGACTGTACGCCGCCCTCGCCCAGCGGCACACCGACGCCCTGCTGGCCTCGCTGCGGGCGGCTCTGGACGCCCCGGCCGACCGGCGGGAACGGGTCGAGAACACCCTGGACACCTATCTCGCGGCGATCGAGCTGCGCCCCCAGGTGTACCGGTTCCTGATGCACCCGGCGGAGGGTTCGCCCGGCGACCAGGGCTTCGACGTCGGCAGACACTCGGCGCCGCTGCTGCGGCGCATGGGCGAGGAACTGGCCCAGGTCATCGAGGAGCGACTGGACCTCGGCCCCGGCAGCCAGCAACTGGCCCGTGTGTGGGGGCACGGGATCGTCGGCATGATGCACGCGGCCGGTGACTGGTGGCTCGGTGAACGGCCGTGCTCCCGGGCCGAGCTGGTGCGCAGCCTGGCCGACCTGCTGTGGGGCCGGCTGGCGGCGGCGGGCGACCGGGTCGGCGGACCCGGGTTCTGAGCCCCGGTCCCGCCGACCGCTCCGGAGCAGTCCGCCCCCTTCACCCTTCTCTTTCCCTCTGCTCCGCCTGCTCTGCTCGTTTCGCCCGGTCCCGCCCGCTCCAGGAGGCCCGCCGCGCCTGGCGGGTGAGCCTGCGCCGTCGCCAGCCGGTCAGGCGGTCGGCGTAGACGCGTCCCTCCAGGTGGTCGCACTCGTGCTGCAGGCACCGGGCGAAGAAACCCGTGCCGTGCACGGCGACCGGCTCCCCGGTCACCGTACGGCCCTCGACGACCGCGTGGTCGTGACGTTCCGTCCCGGCTTCCAGGCCCGGCAGCGACAGACAGCCCTCCGGGCCGCGCACCACCACGCCGTCCGTCTCGACCAGCCGCGGGTTGACCACATGTCCCAGATGGCGGACGTCCTCGTCGTCCGGGCAGTCGTACACGAACACCCGCAGCGGCACTCCCACCTGGTTGGCGGCCAGGCCCACGCCCTGCGCGGCGTACATCGTCGCGAACAAGTCCTCCACGAGCCGGGCCAGTTCCGGGCCGAAGTCGGTCACCTCCTCGCAGGGCGCGTGCAGCACCGGGTCGCCGAGCAGTGTGAGGGGCCGGACACGACCGTGGACACCGGGGATGGAACCGTCTCGCATGGCGGCCAGAGTACGGTCCTGGCAGCAACTCCCGTCCCATGGGTGGTGACGTGGTTCTGGAGTGCGAACGGATCTCGATAGGCTGAGGTTCACACCACGTGGCCGTCAGCCACAGGCGCGGCGCGTACGCAAGGAGGATCGAGACTTGATGGCAGGCAACTCGGACCCGCTCACGCCGCGGGCCAAGCTGGCCGTGACCGCCGGCAAGGCGGTCGCAGCGGCCTCACGCGCCGCGGGACGCGGCAGCGGTTCGGTGATCGGCGGCCGGGTCGCGCTCAAACTCGACCCCGATCTCCTCGCCCGGCTCGCCCAGAACCTGGACTGCATCCTGGTGTCGGCGACCAACGGCAAGACCACCACCACCCGGCTCATCGCGGAGGCCCTGCGGGCCGCCGGACCGGTCGTGTCCAACGCCCTCGGCGCCAACATGCCCGCGGGCATCACCTCGGCGCTCGCGGGCGGCTCGGAGTCGAAGTTCGGCGTCATCGAGGTCGACGAGAAGTACCTCGCCGGTGTCGCCCGCGACACCGACCCCAAGTGCATCGCCCTGCTCAACCTCTCCCGCGACCAGCTCGACCGGGCCGGCGAGACCCGGATGCTCGCGGAGAACTGGCGCGAGGGCCTGGCCGGCTCCAAGGCGGTCGTCGTCGCCAACTGCGACGACCCTCTGGTCGTGTGGGCCGCGTCCTCCTCCCCCAACGTGATCTGGGTCGCCGCGGGCCAGATGTGGAAGGACGACGCCTGGTCCTGCCCGTCCTGCGGCGGCGTGATGCAGCGCCCCGGCAACGACTGGTTCTGCGGCGAGTGCGGCTTCCGCCGGCCCACCCCGAGCTGGGCACTCTCCGGCGACCACGTCCTCGACCCGCACGGCTCCGCCTGGCCGATCCACCTCCAGCTGCCGGGCCGCGCCAACAAGGCCAACGCCGCGAGTTCCGCGGCCGTCGCCGCGGTGTTCGGAGTGCCCCCGCAGGTCGCCCTGGAGCGCATGTACCAGGTGCAGGCCGTCGCCGGCCGGTACGACGTCGTCCAGCACCAGGGCCGTGACCTGCGGCTGCTGCTCGCCAAGAACCCCGCGGGCTGGCTGGAGACGTTCTCCCTCATCGACCCGCCGCCCACCCCGGTGATCCTGTCGGTGAACGCCCGCTCCGCCGACGGCACCGACACCTCCTGGCTGTGGGACGTCGACTACACCCGGCTCACCGGCCACCCGATCGTCGTCCTCGGCGACCGGAAGCTGGACCTCGCGGTGCGGCTCGAGGTGGCGAACCAGCAGTTCCAGGTCTGCGAGGACCTCGACCAGGCGCTCCAGCAGTGCCCGCCCGGCCGGATCGAGGTCATCGCCAACTACACCGCGTTCCAGGACCTGCGCCGCCGCGTCGGCAACTGACGCCGGCGACGCATCGCGACGTACTCACAAGGACAGTGACTTCATGAGCGACAACGGTCTGCGGATCGTATGGATCTACCCCGACCTGCTGAGCACCTACGGCGACCAGGGCAACGTGCTCGTCGTGGAGCGCCGGGCCCGGCAGCGCGGCCTCGACGTGTCCCGGCTCGACGTGCGCAGCGACCAGCCGATCCCGACGTCCGGCGACATCTACCTGATCGGCGGCGGTGAGGACCGTCCGCAGCGGCTCGCGGCCGAGCGGCTGCGCCGGGACGGCGGCCTGCACCGGGCGGTGGGGAACGGCGCGATCGTGTTCTCCGTGTGCGCCGGCTACCAGATCCTCGGCCACGAGTTCATCAACGACCTCGGCCAGCGGGAGCCCGGCCTGGGCCTGCTCGACGTCGTCTCGGTGCGCGGCGAGGGCGCGCGGTGCGTCGGCGACGTGCTGGGCGACATCGACCCGCCGCTGGGGCTGCCGCCGCTGACCGGTTTCGAGAACCACCAGGGCGTCACCCACCTCGGTCCGACGGCCCGCCCGCTCGCCCGGGTGCGTTTCGGCAACGGAAACGGCACGGGGGACGGCACCGAGGGCGCCTACAACGACACCGTGTTCGGCACGTACATGCACGGTCCGGTGCTGGCCCGCAACCCGCAGATCGCGGACCTGATGCTGAAGCTGGCGCTCGACGTCAACGCGCTGCCGCCGACCGACGACCACTGGTACGAGGCGCTGAGGGACGAGCGCATCTCGGCCTCGCAGCAGCCCGCGTAGACCCCGCGACCCCCTGTGCCCCCTCGGACGGGCCGGTGCCCCCGGCCCGTCTGACGGCTGATTCGCACAGGTGAGCGCGGTCGTCCAGTGGGCGGACGCGCTCTTCGGTCCCACCCCCCGGTGCCGCTAGGGTGGCGGGGATCGAGCCGGACGACGCGGTCCGGTCCCGGCCCACGGCTAGAAGGTTGTTTCGGGCTATGCGTATTGGTGTCCTCACGTCCGGCGGCGACTGCCCCGGCCTGAACGCCGTCATCCGCTCCGTCGTGCACCGTGCCGTCGTCGACCACGGCGACGAGGTCATCGGTTTCCGGGACGGCTGGAAGGGCCTCCTGGAGGGCGACTACCTCAAGCTCGACCTCGACGCGGTGGGCGGCATCCTCTCCCTCGGCGGCACCATCCTCGGCTCCTCCCGGGTCCGTCCCGAGCATCTGCGGGACGGGGTGGCACGGGCCAGGGGGCACGTCCAGGAGCTCGGCCTCGACGCGATCATCCCGATCGGCGGTGAGGGCACCCTGAAGGCGGCCCGGCTGCTGTCGGACAACGGCCTGCCGATAGTGGGCGTGCCGAAGACCATCGACAACGACATCTCCGTCACCGACGTGACCTTCGGTTTCGACACGGCCGTCGGTGTGGCGACCGAGGCACTGGACCGGCTGAAGACGACCGCCGAGTCCCACCAGCGGGTGCTCATCGTGGAGGTCATGGGCCGTCACACCGGCTGGATCGCCCTGCACTCCGGCATGGCGGCCGGCGCGCACGCGATCGTCGTGCCGGAGCGGCCCTTCGACATCGAGGAGCTGGCCGCGAAGGTCGGCGCGCGGTTCTCGGCGGGCAAGCGGTTCGCCATCGTGGTCGCCGCGGAGGGCGCCAAGCCGCGGGCCGGAGGCATGGACTTCGACGAGGGCGGCAAGGACGTCTACGGCCATGAGCGGTTCGCCGGGATCGCACGGCAGCTCTCCGTCGAACTGGAGGCGCGGCTCGGCAAGGAGGCGCGTCCGGTGATCCTCGGACACACCCAGCGCGGCGGGACCCCGACCGCGTACGACAGGGTGCTGGCCACCCGGTTCGGCTGGCACGCCGTTGAGGCCGCGCACCGCGGGGAGTTCGGACGGATGACCGCGCTGCGCGGGACGGACATCGTGACGGTGCCGCTGGCCGAGGCCGTCGAGACGCTGAAGACGGTGCCCGAGGACCGCTACGCCGAGTCGGAGTGTGTCCTGTAGCACCTGCCGCCCGTCGTCGCTCCGGCAGCCACCGGGCGAAGCCGCCCCCGGTCGCAGCCGCGGCCGGGGGCGGTTCTAGTCTGGTGCGGACAGACGGCGCACAACCCCCACGAAACGGAGCCGGCGGATGGATCACAGCGGGCACGGCATGACCATGGATCTGCCGCCGTTCACGCTGGGGCGAGGGCTCGCCTGGTCGGCGGACCCCTTCTTCCTCGTCGCCTGCCTGCTGGGACTGGCGCTGTACGGCTGGGCGGTCGTGCGCCTGACGCGGCGCGGCGACAAGTGGCCGGTGGGACGGACCGTGTCGTTCGCCCTCGGCGTGCTGAGCATCGGCCTCATGATGTGCACCGGGCTGAACGACTACGGCATGGTCATGTTCAGCGTGCACATGGTGCAGCACATGGTCATCAGCATGGTGTCGCCCATCCTGCTCCTGCTCGGCGCCCCGATCACGCTGGCGCTGCGCGCCCTGCCGCCGGCCGCCCGCGGCAGCAAGGGGCCGCGCGAACTGCTGCTGATGCTGCTGCACAGCCGCTACATGCGGGTCGTCACCCACCCGCTGTTCACCATCCCGATGTTCATCGCGAGCCTGTACGGGCTGTACTTCACCCCGCTGTTCGACTTCCTGATGGGCTCCCAGGTGGGCCACATCGCGATGATGGTCCACTTCCTCGCGGTCGGCCTGGTGTTCTTCTGGCCGATCATGGGCGTGGATCCGGGCCCGCACCGGCCGGGCCATCTGATGCGGATGCTGGAGCTGTTCGCGGGCATGCCGTTCCACGCGTTCTTCGGCATCGCGCTGATGATGGCGTCCGCGCCGATGGTGACGAGCTTCCAGAACCCTCCGGGCTCGCTGGGCATCGACGCGCTGTCCGACCAGAACGCGGCCGGCGGTATCGCCTGGGCGTTCAGCGAGGTCCCGTCCGTGCTGGTGCTGATCGCACTGCTGTTCCAGTGGTACGCCTCGGACCAGCGGCAGGCCAAGCGCACCGACCGGGCCGCGGACCGCGACGGGGACAAGGAACTCGAGGCGTACAACGCCTATCTGGCCTCCTTGCACACCACCGGGAAATGAACCCTTTCGCCCACTTCCTCCCCCCTTCTCCCCCTGTCGCTCACTTTCTCCCCGATTCACCTGAGAGGTGCCACCGTTCAGTAGCATGAGCCGCCAGGGGCGAACCGCCGGAGGGAGAAGCGGTCGCCGGGGGGAGAGGCGGTCATGGCACTGCGCGCGTCGTCGTCGGGAGCGGGCCGGGTCGTCGCCGGCCGTTATGTGCTGCTGCGCCGGCCGGGCCGGGGTGGTACGGGACGTGTCTGGCTGGCCCATGACCAGAGACTCACCTGTGAGGTCGCCCTCAAGGAGATCGTGTTCGACGATCCGGCCGGGCCGGGCCAGGAGCGGGAGCCCAGGGTCGCCCGTGCTCGCGCGGAGGCCCGGCACGCGGCCGGTCTGCGTGATCACCCGCATGTGGTGACCGTGCACGACGTCATGGAGCACGAGGGCCTGCCGTGGATCGTCATGGAGTACGTGGCGGGCGCCGCGGACCTGCGGGAGCTGGTCGCCCGGCGCGGCGCGCTCGCTCCCGCCGAATGTGCCCGGATCGGGCTGGCCGTACTGGACGCGCTGACCACCGGTCACGAGCGGGGCGTGCTCCACCGGGACGTGAACCCGGCGAACATCCTGCTCGCCCCGGACCGCACCGGCGCGCCGTACGGGCGGGTCCTGCTCACCGACTACGGCATCTCCGTGCAGCCGGGCACCGGTGAGCCGCGGCACACCACGGCGTCCGGGGTGGCCGGCACCGCGGGCCGGCCGGCGCCGGAGCGCGCCGCCGGGAGGCCGGCGACACCGGCCGCCGACCTGTTCTCCCTGGGCTGCACGCTGTACCACGGTGTCGAGGGACGCGGCCCCTTCGAGCGGGGGTCACCGCTCGCGTCGATCGCGGCGATCGTCACGGAGGAGCCGCGCCGGCCGGTGCGGGCGGGCGCCCTGGAGCCGGTGCTGCGGGGCCTGCTCGAGAAGGACCCCCGGCGGCGGACGTCCGCACGGGCGCTGGAGGCTGAGCTGTCGCGGCTCGTCACACCCGAGTCGGAGTCGTACGCCCGGCCGCCCACCGGCCTGGGCTCCCAGCCGCCCTGGGCCGCACCGGCCCTGCCCGCGGGCACCACAGCACCCGCGGGAGCCACTGAAGAGGTGGCTGCCGCGGGACGCACGGCGCCCGCACCCGCACCCGCACACCAGCGTCCGCGCCGTCCCGTCCTGCGGGCGGCTGTCGCCGTCGGGCTCGGTGTGCTGCTGGCCCTGGGCGGTGCCTGGTACGCGCTGGCCGGCCGGACGGACGGCGGGAGGGCGACGGCACCGTACGGGGACGCCGTGGGACTCGCCGAACCGCTCGAGCGGGGCGACTGCGTGCGCGCCGTCTGGCCCGGCGGCCACCGGTTCGCCGGCGTGCCCCGGCTCAGCGTCGAACCGGCCTGTGCGGGCGCGGCGGGCCGGGAGGTCGACGGGCAGGTCATGGGGTTCGTCGGGGCCGCCTCCGCCGAGGAGGCGCGGGAGCTGGGTCCGGCCCGGTGCGAGGAGGCCACCCGGGAGTTCCGCGGGCGTATGGCCGCGGAACTCCCTCTCGCCGTCGTCCCCGCCCCGGACGGTTTCGAGGAGAGCGGGCGGCGCACCGCCTGTCTGGTCCTGGGGGCGCGGGGGCCGGTGTACGGACCGCTCGGCGACCGCCGCCCGTTCGGCACGGCGTTCGCGGACACCGTGCCGATGCAGCGCCGGGACTGCCTGGACACGCGTCCGGGGCGTCGGGCCCTGCTGGTGCCGTGCGGTGGCCGGTACGAGGAGCAGGTACTCGGGTTCACCCGACTGGGCGAGGAGGTCACGCTCGCCGAGGCGCGCGCACTGGCGGACGCGGCCTGCGCCCGTGACGTGCCGCCGCGTGACTACGGCTTCGACCCGTCCGTCCACGAAGCCGGGTCGTGGACCGGTGAGCTGTCCTGGGACACGGGCCTGCATGTCGTCGTGTGCACGGTAAAGCGGCAGAACGGAGGCACCATGGAGAGAACCGAACCATGAGGAGGGTGTCGCGATGCCCGGTTCCAGCAACGGTTCCACCTCGACGAAGACCATGGGAGTACTCACCGTCGGCGGACTCGTCGTCGTGACGGCCTACACGGTGGCGCTCGGCAGCAACGGATGGCTGTGGTTCGGCTGGGTCGTCCTGGGGCTGATCACCCTCGCCATGGTCACCACACGCAGCGCCTGAGCCACCGGACAGGCCCTGGCCGGGCCTCCCCCGGCACCCACCCGGCGGGCGGCTCACTTCGGTGTGAGCCGGCCCGCCAGGTGCACGCCCGGCTGGTACTTCGGCAGCCGGACGGTGACTCTCATGCCCGCGCCGACCGCGGTCTCGATGACGAGGCCGTAGTCGTCGCCGTACACCTGGCGGAGCCGGTCGTCGACGTTGGACAGGCCGATGCCGCCCGTGTGGTCGACCTCGCGGGCGAGGATGCGGCGCAGCAGGCCGGGGTCCATTCCGGCGCCGTCGTCCTCGATCACGACGAGGGCTTCGGCACCGGTGTCCTGTGCGGTGATCTGGATGTGGCACTTGTCGGCCTTGCCCTCGAGGCCGTGCTTGACGGCGTTCTCGACCAGGGGCTGCAGACAGAGGAAGGGCAGGGCGACCGGGAGCACCTCGGGGGCGATCTGCAGGGTGACGGAGAGACGGTCGCCGAAGCGGGCCCGGACCAGCGCCAGGTAGTGGTCGATGGCATGGAGCTCGTCGGCGAGGGTGGTGAAGTCGCCGTGCCGGCGGAACGAGTATCGGGTGAAGTCGGCGAACTCCAGCAGCAGCTCGCGGGCCCGCTCGGGGTCGGTACGCACGAACGAGGCGATCACGGCGAGTGAGTTGAAAATGAAGTGCGGGGATATCTGGGCCCGCAGCGCCCTGATCTCGGCCTCGATGAGGCGGGTGCGGGACTGGTCGAGATCGGCGAGTTCGAGCTGGACGGAGACCCAGCGGGCGACCTCCGCGGCAGCCCGGACCAGGACCGCGGACTCGCGGGGCGCGCAGGCGACGAGGGCGCCGTGCACCCGGTCGTCGACGGTGAGCGGGGCGACGACGGCCCAGCGCACCGCGCAGTCGGGGGTGTCGCAGGTGAGCGGGAAGGCCTCGCCGCGTCCGGACTCGAGGGGGCCGGCCAGGCGTTCCATGATCTCGGTGCGGTGATGGGCGCCGGCACCGTCCCAGACGAGGACCTGTTCGCGGTCGGTGAGGCACAGGGCGTCGGTGCCGAGCAGGGAGCGCAGTTTGCGGGCGGACCGGCCGGCGGTCTCCTCGGTCAGTCCGGCACGGAGCGGGGGTGTGGCCAGGGAAGCGGTGTGCAGGGTCTCGAAGGTGGCGTGCTCGACGGGGGTGCCGAGGCCGGCGAGGCCGGGCGACCGTGCGGTGCGCCGGCCGAGCCAGAAGCCTGCGGCCAGCAGGGGCAGGACGGCGACGCACAGGCCCGCCAGGAATCCGCTCACGCGGACGACACCTCCGTTCGCAGTTCCTCCGGCAGATGGAACCGGGCGAGCACCGCCGCCGTGCCGGGCGGCACCCGGCCGGGGGTGGCCAGGGAGACCAGGATCATGGTGAGGAAGCCCACCGGGACCGACCACAGGGCGGGCCAGGCGAGCAGCGCGTGCCACGCGCCCCGGCCCGGGTAGCCGGCCATGGTCGCGGCGACGGCGAGGAAGGCGGAGCCGCCGCCGACCAGCATGCCGGCCGCCGCGCCGGGCGGGGTGAGCCGGCGCCACCAGATGCCGAGGACGAGCAGCGGGCAGAACGAGGAGGCCGACACGGCGAAGGCGAGCCCCACGGCGTCGGCCACCGGCAGCCCGCCGACCAGGAAGCTGGCCAGGAGCGGGACGGCCATGGCGAGGACCGTGCCGAGCCTGAAGTGCCGTACGCCGCGCGAGGGCAGGACGTCCTGGGTGATCACTCCGGCCACGGCCATGGTCAGCCCGGAGGCCGTGGACAGGAACGCGGCGAAGGCTCCCCCGGCGACCAGCGCGCCGAGCAGGTCGCCGCCCACTCCCCCGAACATCCGGCCGGGCAGCAGGAGCACGGCGGCGTCCGCGTCACCGGTGAGGGTCAGCTCGGGGGCGTACAGGCGGCCGAGGGCTCCGTAGACGGGAGGCAGCAGGTAGAAGGCGCCGATCAGGCCGAGAACGGCGACGGTGGTACGCCGGGCGGCGACACCGTGCGGGCTGGTGTAGTAGCGGACCACCACGTGCGGCAGGCCCATCGTGCCGAAGAAGGTGGCGAGGATCAGTCCGTACGTGGCGTACAGCGGGCGGTCCTCGCGGGACTCGGCGCGGGAGGGCGTCAGGGCGTCGTCGGCGCCGCGTCCCGCGGCAGGGACCTCGGCCCCCTCGGCGAAGGTCAGCCGGGTACCGCCGTCGATGCGGTGGGTGCCGGCGCTCAGGTGGACCTCGGTGCCGTCGTGTTCGCGGCCGTCGACGGTGCCGTCCACGGTGACGGCCAGCGGGCCGGCGATTCTCAGGTCGACGGTGTCGTCGACGCGGACGACACGCTGTTCGCGGAAGGCCGCGGGTTCGTCGAAGGCGTGACGGGGCGCCCCGTCGCTCTGCCAGGCGAGGACCAGGAAGAGGGCGGGCACCAGCAGGGCGGTGAGCTTGAGCCAGTACTGGAAGGCCTGCACGAAGGTGATGCTGCGCATGCCGCCGGCGGCGACGATGACGGTGACCACGACGGCGACGATCACTCCGCCGAGCCAGTCGGGGGCACCGGTCAGCACGGTCAGGGTGAGTCCCGCGCCCTGGAGCTGGGGCAGCAGGTACAGCCAGCCGACGCCGACGACGAAGGCGCCCGCGAGCCGCCGCACGGCGTGCGAGACGAGGCGGGCCTCGGCGAAGTCGGGCAGTGTGTAGGCACCGGAGCGGCGCAGCGGTGCGGCGACGAACAACAGCAGGACCAGATAGCCGGCGGTGTAGCCGACCGGGTACCAGAGCATGTCGGGACCCTGGACCAGGACCAGGCCCGCGATGCCGAGGAAGGACGCGGCGGAGAGGTACTCGCCGCTGATGGCGGCCGCGTTCAGGCGGGGGCCGACCGTGCGGGAGGCGACGTAGAAGTCGGAGGTGGTGCGGGAGATGCGCAGGCCGAAGGCGCCGACGAGGATGGTCGCCAGGACGACGAGGGCCACGGCGGGTACGGCGTAACTGGAGTTCACGGCGCCCGGGTTTCCTCAGCGGTCCTCGACGAGCCGCACGAAGTCGCGTTCGTTGCGTTCGGCGCGGCGTGCGTACCAGCGGGCGAGCAGGACCAGCGGCGGGTAGAGCCCGAAGCCGAGTACCACCCACTCCAGCCGGCGGGCGTCCGGGGCGGCCGCGAAGACCAGCGGGAGCGGTCCGACGAGCAGGACGAGGACCGCGAACACGGTCAGGCCGGTGCGCAGTTGGATGCGCATCAGGGAACGGACGTAGGTGTGGCCGAGGGTGGTCTGCTCGTCGATCTCGGTGCGCGGGCGGTAGTAACCGGAGGAGCGGCGGGTGCGGCGGGGCGGGCCGGTGACGACCACCCGGCGTTCGGTCGGGTCCTGGGGCACGCCTTCTCCCCTCAGCCCGTGGTCCTGCACATCAGCAGGTCCCGCAGTTCGCGGGTGTGCCGCCGGCTGACCTGGAGCTCCTCGGAGCCGATCAGGACACTCACGGTGCCCGTGCCGAGACGGAGTTCCCCGATGTGGCGCAGGGCGACGAGATGGCGGCGGTGGATGCGGACGAAGCCGCGTGAGCGCCAGCGTTCCTCCAGGGTGGACAGCGGTATGCGGACGAGGTGGCTGCCGCGGTCGGTGTGCAGGCGGGCGTAGTCGCCCTGGGCCTCCACGTGCGTGATGTCGTCGACCACGACGAAGCGGGTCACTCCGCCGAGTTCGACGGCTATGTGGTCCGGGTCGGGTTCGTGCACGGGGATGCGCGGGGTGCTGTCGCGCTGTTCGGCGGCGCGCAGTCCGACGGCGCGACGGACCGCTTCGGCCAGCCGCTCCGTGCGGACGGGCTTGAGAACGTAGTCCACGGCCTTGAGGTCGAACGCCTGCACGGCGAAGTCCTCGTGCGCGGTGACGAACACGACCAGCGGCGGCCGGGCGAAGCCGCCGAGCAGCCGGGCGAGGTCGAGGCCGTCGAGGCCGGGCATCTGGATGTCGAGGAAGACGACGTCGATGGCCTCGGGTCCGTCGGGCCCCGACTCCAGCGCGCGGTTGATGCGGCGCAGCGCCCCGGTCGCGTCGCCGGCGCCCTCGGCACTGCCGATGCGGGGGTCCGCGTGCAGCAGGTAGAGCAGTTCCTCCAGCGAGGGGCGTTCGTCGTCGACGGCGAGGGCGCGCAGCATGAAGGTGGAGTCTAGGGGGGATTTCCACGTCTGGACATGGCTCGGACGTGGGCTTTCCCGTTGGACGGCGAGGGCCTGCCGCTGCTGGTTACAGTGCGGGTATGAGCAGCAGGCCGGCACCGTTCGACGAGTTGGACCGACAGATCGTCACCGCGCTGATGGCGAACGCCCGGACGTCCTTCGCCGAGATCGGCGCGACGGTCGGCCTGTCGTCGACGGCGGTCAAGCGCAGGGTGGACCGTCTGCGCGAGACGGGGGTGATCACCGGGTTCACGGCGACGGTGCGGCCGTCGGCGCTGGGCTGGCGCACGGAGGCGTACGTCGAGGTGTACTGCGAGGGGGCGGCGCCGCCCCGGCGGCTGGCGGAGGTGGTGCGCAACCATCCGGAGATCGCCGCGGCGATGACGGTGACCGGGGGCGCCGACGCGCTGCTGCACCTGCGGGCGCGGGACGTGGAGCACTTCGAGGAGGTGCTGGAGCGGATCCGTGCGGAGCCGTTCATCCGGAAGACGATCAGTGTGATGGTGCTGTCCCATCTGATCCCGGAGAGTCCGGAGGCGGGCGCGAGCCAGCCGGCTCCGTAGCGCCCGCGGGTCCCCGCGCGAGGCGCAGCAGGCGTGCGCGGAGCGGAGGGAACACGCAGCATTGCTGCGTGAGCGCGCACCTCATGTTCCTTGTCGCCCGGCCCTGTCGCTTCCTACCGTGGACACACCCCCGATGACACCGCGTGGAAGCGGAGGCACCCCTCTGTGACCGATACCCGTGTGCCGTCCCGACGGCGCTACCTCGTCTGCGACCCCGGACACTTCGCCGTGCGGTACGCGATCAACCCCTGGATGCGTCCCGACCGTCCCGTCGACCTCGCCCTGGCCCAGCGGCAGTGGCGCACGCTGATCGACGTCTACCGCGCCCACGGTCATACCGTGGAGAGCGTGAAACCGGTACCCGGCCTGCCCGACATGGTGTTCGCCGCGAACGCGGCGGTCGTCGTCGGGGGCCGTGTCCTCGGCTCCCTGTTCCTGTCGCCCGAGCGGCGCCCCGAGTCCGAGCCCTACGAGACCTGGTTCAAGGCGGAGGGCTTCGACGTCCACCGCCCCGAGTCGGTGTGCGAGGGCGAGGGCGACCTGGTTCCCGCCGGGCGCTGGATCCTCGCCGGCACCGGTTTCCGCACCGCCCGCGAGGCACATCACGAGGCACAGGAGTTCTTCGGTGTGCCCGTGATCGGCCTGACGCTGGTGGATCCGTGCTTCTACCACCTGGACACGGCGCTGTTCGCGCTGGACGAGGAGAACATCGCGTACTACCCGGAGGCGTTCTCGCCGGGGAGCCGTGAGGTACTGGCCCGGCTGTATCCGGACGCGGTGACCGCGACCCGCGAGGACGCGATGGCCTTCGGCCTGAACTCCGTCTCCGACGGACGCCACGTGTTCGTCTCACCGGGGGCGACGGCCCTCGCCGCGCGGCTCGCCGACCGCGGCTACGTTCCCGTTCCCGTCGACCTGTCCGAGTTCCACAAGGCAGGCGGCGGGATCAAGTGCTGCACTCAGGAGATCCGCTCATGACCTCTGCCGCCCGTACCCGTTCGTCCGCCGAGCTGATCGGCGCGGAGGAGCCGGTGCTCGCGCACAACTACCACCCGTTGCCCGTGGTCGTCGCCCGCGCGCGGGGCGCCTGGGTGGAGGACGTGGAGGGCCGCCGCTACCTCGACATGCTGGCCGGCTACTCGGCGCTCAACTTCGGCCACCGGCATCCCGCACTGACCGAAGCGGCGCACCGCCAGCTGGACCGGCTCACGCTGACCTCGCGCGCCTTCCACAACGACCGGCTCGCCGAGTTCGCCGAGCGGCTGGCCGCGCTGACCGGGCTGGACATGGTACTGCCCATGAACACCGGCGCGGAGGCGGTGGAGAGCGCGGTGAAGGTGGCCCGCAAGTGGGCCTACGACGTGAAGGGCGTCCCGGCCGGCGAGGCGACGATCGTGGTCGCCTCGGACAACTTCCACGGCCGGACCACGACCATCGTCAGCTTCTCGACGGACGAGACCGCCCGCGCCGGCTTCGGGCCCTTCACCCCGGGTTTCCGGATCGTCCCGTACAACGACCTGGCGGCGCTGGAGGCGGCGGTCGACGAGACGACGGCCGCGGTGCTGATCGAGCCGATCCAGGGCGAGGCAGGGGTGAACATCCCCGACGACGGCTACCTGGCGGGCGTACGGGAGCTGACGCGCCGCGCGGGGTGCCTGTTCGTCGCGGACGAGATCCAGTCGGGACTCGGCCGTACGGGGCGCACGCTGGCCGTGGACCACGAGTCGGTCGTCCCGGACATGGTGCTGCTCGGCAAGGCGCTGGGCGGCGGCATCGT
The DNA here is from genome assembly GCF_000829695.1 of Streptomyces sp. NBRC 110035. GTDB lineage: Bacteria > Actinomycetota > Actinomycetes > Streptomycetales > Streptomycetaceae > Streptomyces. The sequence continues at coordinate 125,418 of NZ_BBNN01000024.1, forward strand.
CCCGGTGTCGGCGGTGGTGGCCCGGCGCGAGGTGCTCGGGGTACTGCACCCCGGGGAGCACGGATCGACGTTCGGCGGCAATCCGCTGGCCGCGGCCGTCGGTACGGCGGTGGTGGAGCTGCTGGAGACGGGCGAGTTCCAGCGCCGGGCGGCGGAACTGGGCGTGGTGCTGCGCGACGGGCTGGAGTCGCTGGTCGGCCGGGGCGTCGTCGGTTTCCGCTCGCGCGGGCTGTGGGCGGGTGTCGACGTGGACCCGGCGCTCGGCACCGGCCGTGAGGTCAGTGAGCGGCTGATGCGGGAGGGAGTCCTGGTCAAGGACACCCACGGGTCCACCATCCGGCTGGCCCCGCCGCTCACCGTCCGGGGCGAGGAACTCCAGGATGCCCTGGGGACCCTGGGGAAGGTGCTGGGCCAGGGCGGCTGACCCGGCCCCGGCCTGCCCCCGTCCGCGTCCGCCCGTCCGGCCGTTTTCACCGGTCCCCGCCTCGCCCGGGAAGCCCGCTGCCCGGTTCCCGGGTGAAGATGGGGACAAGAGGTGGTAGACCACTCTCAGCGACAGAGAGGTCGGCCGTGGGCGGACACGTGGGCGGACACGGGGAGCAGGACGTTGCCCGGCGACGATTCGACGTGGCCGACGCCGCTCCCCTGCTGCTCGATCCGCAGGGCGTGGTGACGAACTGGACCGGCCCGGCCGAGCGGCTGCTGGGGTACACGGCGGCCGAGGCGGTGGGCGGGAAACTGTCCGATCTGCTGACCGCCGAGGACGCCGAGCGGGTGCCGGAACTGGTCGGGCGCTGCCGGGCCGACGACGGGTGGGCCGGCCTGATGACGGCCCGGCACCGGGACGGACACGTGGTCCCCGTCATGGTCAGAGTGCTGCGGACCGTGGAGCCGCGTGGCCGCTCGTCCCTGCTGGTGCTGCTGTCGGAGCTGGCCGGCTCCTCAGGCTGGGACATGAGCCGCACGATGCTGGAGCAGATGGTCTCCGGATCGGCGATCGGGCTCGCGATCGTGGACACGGACCTGCAGTACGTGTGGTCGAACACCGCGCTCGAGCAGTTCGGCGGCGGCCCCGCGCGGCGGCGGCTGGGTCTGCGGTTCGCCGATGTCCAGCCCGGACTGGACGCCGAGGCCGTCGAGGCGCGGATGCGCCACGTCCTGGAGACCGGCGAGTCGGTGGTCGGCTTCGAACACGTCGGCTGGGCCCGTTCGGCGCCGCTGCGGGAAACCGCGCACATGCTGTCGTTCACCCGGCTCGACGACGACCGGGGCAACCCGATGGGCGTCTACTACAGCGTCGTCGACATCACCGACCGGCACCGCGCGCGCCAGCGCCTCGCGCTGCTCGACCGGGCCGGCCGGCACATCGGCCGCACCCTGGACATCATGCACACCGCGCAGGAGCTGGCCGACGTCGCCGTCCCGGACCTCGCGGACTTCGTGACCGTGGACCTTCTGGAGACGGTGCTCCGGGGCGCCGAGCTCCCGCCGGGCCCGCTCGCGGAGACGGAGAGGGTGCCGCTGCTCGGCGCGGGCCACCGGTCCGTGTACGAGGATCTGCCGCGCACGGTCCGGGACATCGGCGCGCCGGTCTCCTATCTGCCCGGTTCACCGCCGGTCCGCTGCCTGACCACGGGCAGGACCTGGCGTCAGGAACAGCTCGATCCGCTCGCCCTGGAGTGGGCCGAGAGCAGGCCCGGCCTCCGGGAGGCCACGTTCCTGGAGCTGGGGCTGCAGAGTGTGATGATCGTGCCGATCCGCGCCCGGGGTGTCACCCTGGGCATCACCGTGTTCTTCCGGCGCCGCCGGGACCCCTTCAGCGAGGACGACTCGAACCTCGCCGAGGACCTCGTCTCGCGCGCCGCGGTCTGTGTGGACAACGCCCGGCGCTACACCAGGGAGCGGAACGCGGCGCTCGTGCTGCAGCGCAGTCTGCTGCCCCACCGGCTCCCCGAGCAGGACGCCGTGGAGGTGGCCGCGTGCTACCGCCCGGCCGACGAGCTGACCGGTCTGGGCGGCGACTGGTACGACCTGATCCCGCTGTCCGGTGCCCGTGTCGCCCTCGTCGTCGGCGAGGTCCCCGGGCACGGTATCGACGCCGCCGCCGCGATGGGCCGGCTGCGGACCGCCGTACGGACCCTGGCCGCGCTGGACCTGCCTCCCGAGGAGGTGCTGGGGCATCTGGACGACCTGGTGTCTCAGTCGGCGGGCGAGGGGGAGACCGAGCCGGCGGCGGCCTACGGCCAGTCCGTGGGATCCGGTTGCCTGTACATCGTCTACGACCCGGTCGAGGGGCGGTGCGCGATGGCCGCCGCAGGCCATCCCGCGCCCGTCCTGGTGGCGCCCGACGGCTCGGTCGGCTTCGTCGAACTGCCGGCGGGGCCTGCGCTCGGCGTGGGCGGTCCACCGTTCGAAGCGGTGGAGCTGCCCCTGGCCGAGGGCAGCACGGTCGTCCTGCACACCGACGGTCTGCTGGCCGGTGTCCCCGGCGGAAACGACGCGGCCGGGAACGGAACCGGGGACGCGGACCCCGGCCGGGAGCGGCTGCGGCAGGCGCTGCGAGCGGCTCCGGACTCCCTGGAGCAGCGGTGCCGGGCGGTGGTGGACGCTTTGGTACCGGCCCGCCCGTACGACGACGTGGCCATGCTGCTGGCCCGTACCCGGCTCCTGGACGCCGGCCAGGTGGCGGTCTGGGACCTGCCGGCGGATCCGGCCGTGGTGGCCGAGGCCCGCAGGACGGCCACCCGGCAGCTGGGCCACTGGGACCTGGACGAGCTGGTCTTCACCACGGAGCTGGTCGTCAGCGAACTGGTCACCAACGCCATCCGGCACGCCGCCGGCCCCGTCCGGCTGCGGCTGATCCGGGAGCGTGCGCTGGTCTGCGAGGTGTTCGACGGCGGGGCGACCACACCCCATCTGCGTCATCCCCGCGCCATGGACGAGGGCGGGCGCGGGCTGCTGCTGGTCTCCCAGCTCGCCCAGCGGTGGGGCACCCGTTTCGTTCCCGACGGGAAGGTCATCTGGGCCGAGATGTCGCTGACCGGCCCGGACGACCTTCCCGTCGGCTGACGCCGCCGGCATCGCACGTCTCCCGAGCCGCCGCCCCACCCTGCCCGCAATGGTGGCGGTCCTCGCCCCGGATCCCGTGTACGCGGACGTCGGCGCGGCCTTCCCGGAAGGGACCGGAAGGTCCCGTGAGGAACTGCTGGGCCGCTACGCGCACGTGGTCGACGGCGTCGAGTCCGCGGCGGGGTCACCGCCTTCGTCGGCCTCGGCCGGCACACCGTCGCGTACGGCGGCGCCGGCCGTCTCCCTCCTTGCCGGTCCGCCGCGAGGGGCGGGGGGAGTTCCTCGACCGGGGCACCGGTCACCCGCTCGACGCGCTCCCCGAACCGGCGCCGAGGCCCGAGGCGACGACCACACTCACGCCGGGGCGGCCCTTGTGCTCTGCACCGGCGGTTTGGCCGAACGGCGCCGGGAGGACATCGACACCGGCCTGTTCCGCCTCTGCGGGTCGCTGCGCCGCCACCGGACGCGGGATCCGAAGTCGCCGGCGGACGCCGTGCCGCTGGAGCCGTCGCCCGGCGGCGCCACCGACGACAGCGCGCTGATCGTCGTCCGGCTGTGACGGTTCAGCCGGTGGTGGGCCGTGTGCCGTCGAGCAGGGTCAGCCGGTCCACGTTGTGCCGGTCCTCCTCGTCCCGGCCGGACACCGGGGCGAACCAGGCGTCGAGGATCTCCCTCAGCTGCGGCTCGGACGTGAGCCGCAGCCCGAGCGCCAGCACGTTGGCGTCGTTCCAGCGGCGTGCGCCGTCCGCGGTGTAGGCGTCCGTGCACAGGGCCGCCCGTACGCCCGGAACCTTGTTGGCCGCGATCGAGGCTCCCGTGCCGGTCCAGCAGCACACCACCGCCTGGTCCGCGGTCCCGTCGGCGACGTCGCGGGCGGCAGCCTCGGAGCAGAACGCCCACCGTGCGTCGCTCCCGGGACTCAGGGCACCGTGCACGCTCACCTCGTGGCCGCGCTCGCGCAGTTCGGCGAGCAGGGCGCGGGCCACGGGTTCGTCCATGTCGGAGGAGACGGAGATCCGCATGGTCCGGAGCCTATGGGGTCTCCCCTGCTCGAGTGAAGCCGAGAGCTCGGGGAAGGAGCTCACTCAGGGGTACTCGGCCCGTGGAGCGGGCCGGGGGAAACCGCGGCGGCACGCGTCCTCACCGGTTCGTGCGCCGAAGGGTGTTCAGCCGTACCGCGGGCTCGGTCCGGCCTGCCCCGGGCCTGTCGCACATGGTGCCGGACAGGCCCGCCCCGACCTACACTGACAACCCCACGACGTGCCGGTTGACCTGCTGCAACACGCCGCTGGGCCCGTCCGACGGAGTCGAGGAGCGCGCCCCTTGTTCTACTACCTGCTGAAATATGTACTGCTGGGCCCGCTGCTGAGACTGGTCTTCCGGCCTCGAATAGAGGGCCTGGAGCATGTGCCGTCGTCCGGTGCCGGCATCGTCGCCGGCAACCATCTGTCGTTCTCGGACCACTTCCTGATGCCCGCGATCCTCAAACGGCGTATCACCTTCCTCGCCAAGGCCGAGTACTTCACCGGCCCGGGCATCAAGGGCCGGCTGACGGCGTTCTTCTTCCACAGCGCGGGCCAGATCCCGGTCGACCGCTCCGGCAAGGAGGCAGGGCAGGCCGCGATCCGGGAGGGCCTCGGAGTCCTGGGCAAGGGGGAGTTGCTCGGCATCTATCCGGAGGGCACGCGATCGCACGACGGGCGCCTGTACAAGGGCAAGGTCGGGGTCGCGAAGATGGCCCTCACGGCCGGTGTCCCGGTGGTTCCCTGCGCGATGATCGGCACCTTCGAGGCCCAGCCGCCCGGCAAGGTCGTCCCCCGCGTCCATCCCGTGGTGATCCGCTTCGGCGAGCCCCTCGACTTCTCCCGCTACGAAGGCATGGAGGAGGAACGGGCGGTCCTGCGTGCGATCACCGACGAGATCATGTACGCCATTCTGAAGCTGTCCGGGCAGGAATACGTCGACCAGTACGCGGCCGTCGCCAAGGCGGAGGAGACCGAGCGCAAGGCGCAGGAGAAGCGCCGGCTCCCGCGGCTGCCCCGGAGCTGAACCGCCCGGTGGACGAGCGGTGAGGGGCGGCCGGACGACTCCGGCCGCCCCTCACCGCTCGTCCACCGGACTCCGGCTCTCAGGACCTCCTACGACGCGGCTGTTCCGCGGTGTTCCGCGGCGATGCCGAAGCGCTGCTGTTCGCGGGGAGCGGACGCGGCCGTCCCGTGGACACCGGCCACCGTGCCGACCACCTGCTCGTCGACGGGCTCCCGGCCCTCGTCGAGTTCCCGGAGCCGGTCGAGTCGTCGCAGGTCGTCGGCGGACACGAGGGCGACGAGAGGCTTTCCGTGCCGGGTCGCGACGACGCGCTCACCTCCGTACACCGGCGCGGCGGGACCGAACTGCACGCCGCCACCCGGCCCGGGCCCTGCGGGTACTGGACGGCGGCCGGCGCACGGCCCGGGTCACGCTGCCGCCGGGCTCCGGCAGTTGACGCCCGTACCGGTCCCACCGCGGTCGGCGTCGGCAACACGTCCGCACCCGAGGCGAAACGGACCAAAAGGGGTACCACCAACCGGCGTAGGCGAACCACTTCTTTTCGGACCGCCACGGTTGCGCACCACGCGTGGCCACGCACCGGAACAGGCCACTGCGATGCTGGTCCGGGACTCCTCGGCACTCCGGACCTCGGCCCGGACGCGAGGCTGTCCACCCGAACGGATGAGTGGTGAGTAACAACACAAATACCCGGTTCAGTTGGGATTTCGGACCGGCGGTTGCCAAGATCGCTCACTGACGACAAGGCCCCGCCACCGCGGCGGGGCGATCCGGGCGGACGCCGAGTCCTGCCGCCGCCCGGATGACCGGTCGACAGGAGTGGATCGGCAGGAGTGGAGGACCCAGGCACGACGGGTCGCCGGAACGGGAGTTCGACTCCCGAGCCGAGCAGCCCTTGGGGTGAAGCCGCACTCGTGCGGCCGGGCAACTTCGCCAGCCCGAATCCGACAGGTCATCCTTCACAGGCGGCTGACGAAGGGTTGCGCATGACCGCGCTCAATCGTGTCCCGTCTCTCATGGCCAGGGCCGGTACGGCCTCGGCCCTCACCCTCGCCGCCGTGGGCGGCTCGATCGTCCTCCCGGGCACCGCCCCGGAGGCCTCGGCCTCGACCACGGCCACCAAAGCCCTCCAGGTCGCGGCGTCCAAGAAGGGCGCGCCCTACCGCTGGGGCGCCACCGGGCCGAGCCGCTTCGACTGCTCCGGACTGACCCTCTACTCGTTCAAGAAGGCAGGCAAGGCACTGCCCCGTACTGCGGCCCAGCAGTACAACAAGACCCGCCACGTCTCCGCCTCGAACCGCAAGGCGGGGGACCTGGTCTTCTTCCATTCGGGCCGGAACGTCTACCACGTGGGCATCTACGCGGGCCAGGGCAAGCTCTGGCACGCCCCGAAGACCGGGGATGTGGTGCGCCTGCAGAAGATCTGGACCAACAGCGTCTGGTACGGCCGGGTGAAGTGATCCGCGAGGGCGGCGGTACCCCCCTGCCGCCGCCCCGCCGGACACGCCGAACGGCACCCGGACAACACACCGGCGTGGCGGCTCGAGGATCTGCACATCGCCCGAACGGATGAGCAGGCCCGCTTCCCGGTCCCCTCTTGGCCCTCCTTCCGGTCCCTCTCTGCTCGCTCCTCCACCTCGCCCGCGTTCCTGCCGTGGCCCCTACGGTTCCTGCCGGCCTGCCGCCTCGACCGCCGTGACCGGCTCGGCGGGGACGGTCCACGGGAGGACGACGGAGACGGTCTTTCCACCCTCCCTGGTGGGGCGGACCCTCATCCTGCCGCCGCATTCCGCGGTCAGCCAGCGGATGATGACCAGCCCCCGGCCGTTGTCCTGCTGGACCGCGGCGGGGAGCCGTCTGGGGAACCTCGGGTGGCTGTCGGTGACCCCGATGCACAGCCGGCCGTCGCGGGCGAGGGCGACGTCCACGGTGAACGTGGGCGACTGCCCCCGGGTGTGCTGCACGGCGTTGGTCGCGAGTTCGGACACGATCAGCCGGACGGTGTCGGACACTTCGGTGTCCTCCGGCACGCCCCACCCCGCCAGCGCGCCCACCACATGGGCGCGGGCCGCGGAGACCGAGGCAGGATCGCTCGGCAGAGTGATGGATGCTTCCCGGTGGTCTGCCATGGCGATGTCGTCCCTTTCCACGGGACCGCAGTCCGACACGGAGCGGCTGTCGAGTACGGTCCCGCACTGGCGCTTCGTCGTCAGACTGCCATCACCACGGACCGTCGGCGACGATACGGCCAAGATATGCATATATCTGTCGCTCAAAGCGGTGAACTCTGCGACGGGAGACCGTATACGGGTGGCCCTGAGGGAGTAAGGGGGAAGCCATGATGCAGCACGGTCCCGCGGTGCGCCGCCGGAAACTGGGCGCCGAACTGCGCTCGCTGCGCACATCGGCGGGGTTCACCAGTGGTGAGGCAGCCCGGCTGGTGGGCTGGCACCAGTCGAAGGTGAGCCGAATCGAGACGGGCACGAGCGGGGTGAAACCGGCCGATGTGCGGTTACTGCTCGACGCCTACGACCTGACCGACCCTCAGGTGCGGGAGCTGCTCATGGTGTTGGCGGGGTCGGACGACAGCGGCGGACGGCACCACTGGTGGCATGCGTACCGGGGTGTACTGCCGCCCACCTACCGGGACTTCATCAGTCTGGAGTCCCAGGCCAGCGCGATGCGCACACTGGAGACCACCGTGGTTCCCGGGCTGCTGCAGACACCGGAGTACGCGCGGGCCGTCACGGAGGCGGCGCTGGAGGATGCTTCGGAGGAGCGGCTGGACACACTGGTGGAGGTGCGGCTGGCCCGGCAGGACGTCCTGCGGGCGGACCCACCGCTGGGATTCAGCGCGGTCCTGGACGAGGCGGTGCTGCGCCGGCAGGTGGGCGGCCCCGGCGTCATGACCCGCCAGCTGGAACGGCTCGTGGAGGCGGCACGCCTCCCCCAAGTGCGGCTTCAGGTACTGCCGTTCACTGCCGGGGCACACATCGGCGTCACTGGTCCTTTCGTAATCTTCTCATTTTCGCGCACTTCCGATCTGGATGTTGTAGTGCTCGACCACTTGACGAGTAGCCTCTATCTGGAGCGGAAAGAAGACCTCCGGGTGTACTCGGAGGCTTTCCACGCGCTTTCGGTCCACGCCCTTTCACCCGAGGACTCGTTGGATTTCATCGCCGGGACAGCTGCCGGCGTGTAAGGAGGCACGATGCCCGCACCGCCTCGGACCCTTCCCTCCAGCACCGACCTGCACGGTGTGCTGTGGCTGCGCAGCAGCCACAGCACGGGCGCGAACAACTGCGTCGAGACGGCCCGGCCCGCCACCGGCCCCGGTGCCGGACTGCTCGCCGTGCGCGACTCCAAGGACCCGGACGGACCCGCGCTGCTCATCTCCCCCGGGAGCTGGACGAAGTTCATGGCCGCGGTTCACTGACCTGCCGCTCCTTGGCACCCGCTCGCACTCGACCCTCCGTCGTCGGGCGACTCACGGCCGTGCCTCGCCGACTCATGGCCGCGTCTCGCCGATCACCTGTACAGCGCGTTCGATCTCGGCCCCGGAGAGGTCCGCGCGGGCGGTCAGTCTGAGCCGTGAGATGCCGTCGGGCACGGAAGGAGGACGGAAGCAGCCCACGGACAGGCCGGCCGCCCGGCAGTCGGCCGCCCATCGCACGGCCTGCTCCGGGGACGGGGCACGCACGGAGACGACCGCGGCGTCGGGACGTACGGCTTCGAGGCCCGCGGCCGTCAGCCGGTGGTGCAGGTCCCGCGCCACCGCGCCCGCCCGGGCCGCACGCCCCGGTTCACGGCGCAGCAGCCGCAGGGCCGAGAGCGCGGCGCCCGCGGCCGCCGGGGCGAGGCCCGTGTCGAAGATGAACGTCCGGGCTGTGTTGACCAGATGCTCGACGACCCGTGCCGGACCGAGCACGGCTCCGCCCTGGCTGCCGAGCGACTTGGAGAGCGTGAGCGTCACCACGACGTCCCCCGCGCCGGCGAGCCCCGCCGCGGACGCGGCGCCGCGTCCGCCGTCGCCGAGCACCCCGAGACCGTGGGCGTCGTCGAGCACGAGTCCCGCGCCGTGTTCACGGCACACCTCGGCCAGCGCGTCGAGCGGGGAGGCGTCCCCGTCGACCGAGAAGACCGTGTCGGACACGGCCACGGCGGCTCCGTCGTGCCCGCTCAGCGCCTTGCCCGCGGAGTCGGGGTCGGCGTGCGCCACGACCTGCGTCCTGCCCCGGGCCAGCCGGCAGCCGTCGATCAGGGAGGCGTGGTTGCCCGCGTCGGACACGATCAGCGAGCCGTGCGGGGCCAGCGCGGTGACGGCGGCGAGGTTGGCCGCGTAGCCGGAGGAGAGGACGAGGGCCGCCTCGAAGCCGCAGAAGTCGGCCAGTTCACCTTCCAGCTCGGTGTGCAGTTCGGTGGTGCCGGTGACGAGCCGGGACCCGGTGGCCCCGCCGCCCCAGGTCCGCGCCGCCCGCGCCGCGCCCTCGGCCACTTCCGGATGCCGGGCCAGGCCCAGGTAGTCGTTGCTCGCCAGATCGAGGAGCGGTGCGTCGGCGGCCCGCGGGCGCAGGGTCCGTACGAGCCCGGCCCTGCGGCGCAGCGCCGCCTGCTCGTCGATCCATCCGAACGCCATGGGTCCTCCGGTGGCTTTGTAGGCAATGGACAGACACTAGCGGGACGGTCGGCGGACCACTGTGTGGCCATGCCCACAGCCGTCAGCGCCTCTGTTGTACGAACCCTCCTTGGCCGGGACGGCGGAATAGGACAGGATCGGCTCCCATGGACCTGCTGAACACGCTGGTGGACAAGGGGCTTCGGCGCGAGACGCCGACCCGTGAGGAAGCGCTGGCCGTCCTCGGGACGTCCGACGACGATCTGCTCGACGTGGTGGCGGCGGCCGGGAAGGTGCGGCGGCACTGGTTCGGGCGGCGGGTGAAACTCAACTATCTGGTCAACCTCAAGTCCGGCCTGTGCCCGGAGGACTGCTCCTACTGTTCCCAGCGGCTCGGCTCGGAGGCCGGCATCCTGAAGTACACCTGGCTCAAGCCCGAGCAGGCCTCGGACGCGGCCGCGGCCGGGCTGGCGGGCGGCGCCAAGCGGGTGTGCCTGGTGGCCAGCGGCCGTGGTCCGACCGACCGTGACGTGGACCGTGTCTCCGACACCATCAGGGCGATCAAGGAGGGCAACGAGGGCGTCGAGGTGTGCGCCTGCCTCGGACTGCTCTCCGAGGGCCAGGCGGAGCGGCTGCGCGAGGCGGGCGCGGACGCCTACAACCACAACCTCAACACCTCCGAGGCCACCTACGGGGACATCACCACCACGCACACGTACGCCGACCGCGTGGACACCGTGCAGAAGGCGCACGCGGCCGGTCTGTCCGCCTGCTCCGGGCTGATCGCCGGCCTGGGTGAGAGCGACGCGGACCTGGTCGACGTGGTCTTCGCGCTGCGCGCACTGGACCCGGACTCGGTGCCGGTGAACTTCCTGATCCCGTTCGAGGGCACGCCGCTCGCGAAGGAGTGGAACCTCAGCCCGCAGCGGTGCCTCAGGATCCTGGCGATGGTGCGGTTCGTGTGCCCGGACGCCGAGGTACGGATCGCGGGCGGCCGGGAGGTGCATCTGCGCACGATGCAGCCGCTCGCGCTGCATCTGGCCAACTCGGTCTTCCTCGGTGACTACCTCACCAGTGAGGGCCAGGCGGGCCGGGCCGACCTGGAGATGATCGCGGACGCCGGGTTCGAGGTGGAGGGCACCGACCGCGTGACACTGCCCGCACACCGGGCGGGCGCGGGTGCCGGCGGATGCGGGTCGCCCGACGGGGGTGGCGGATGCGGATCGCACGAGGGCGGTGGCGGGTGCGGGCCGGCGTCCTCCGGCGCCGGGGCGTGCGTGGACACGGGAGCGGACGCGGGTCCGGGGACGGCGAGCGAGGGGACGGGCCGGGCCGGCGAACCGCGTACCGGTCTCGTCGCCGTCCGCCGGCGGGGTGCCGGAACGGATCTCGCACCCAATGCCTGAACGGTCCGTACCCGAGCTTCTCGAGCTGGACCGGCGGCATGTCTGGCATCCGTACGGGCCCATGCCCGGCCGCGGGGACCCCCTCGTCGTGGAGTCGGCGAGCGGGGTGCGGCTGCGGCTCGCCGACGGCTCGGGCGAACTGGTCGACGGGATGTCGTCCTGGTGGTCGGCGATCCACGGCTACAGCCACCCCGTGCTGAACGAGGCCGTGTGCGACCAGCTGGGGCGGATGAGTCATGTGATGTTCGGCGGGCTCACGCACGAGCCCGCCGTCCGGCTGACGAAGCTCCTTGTCGACATGTCACCCGACGGCCTCGAGCATGTCTTCCTCGCCGACTCGGGCTCGGTGTCGGTCGAGGTGGCCGTCAAGATGTGCCTGCAGTACTGGCGTTCGCTCGGGCGGCCCGGGAAGCGGCGGCTGCTGACCTGGCGGGGCGGCTACCACGGCGACACCTGGCAGCCGATGTCGGTCTGCGATCCCGAGGGCGGGATGCACGAGCTGTGGACCGGGGTGCTCCCGGAGCAGGTGTTCGCGAAGGCCCCGCCCGCCGAGTACGAGGAGTCGTACGCCGAGCACCTGCGGGAGCTGATCGGGCGGCACGCCGGCGAACTGGCGGCCGTGATCGTCGAGCCGGTGGTGCAGGGCGCGGGCGGCATGCGCTTCCACTCCCCCGCGTATCTGCGGGTGCTGCGCGAGGCGTGCGACGCGCACGACGTGCTGCTGGTGTTCGACGAGATCGCGACCGGGTTCGGGCGCACGGGCACGCTGTTCGCGGCCGGGCACGCGGCGGTGACCCCGGACGTGATGTGCGTGGGCAAGGCGCTGACCGGCGGCTATCTGACCATGGCGGCGACGCTGTGCACCGCCCGGGTGGCCGACGGCATCTCGCGCGGCGACGTGCCGGTGCTGGCGCACGGTCCGACGTTCATGGGCAACCCGCTGGCGGCGGCCGTGGCCTGCGCCTCGATCGAGCTGCTGCTCGGGCAGGACTGGCCCGCGGAGGTCAGGCGCATCGAGTCGGGCCTGCGGGAGGGGCTGGCGCCGGCGGCCGGGCTGCCGGGCGTCCGTGACGTGCGGGTCCTCGGCGCCATCGGCGTCGTCCAGCTCGATCGCGCGGTGGACATGGAGGCGGCCACGCGCGCGGCGGTGCGCCGGGGCGTGTGGCTGAGGCCGTTCCGGGATCTGATCTACACCATGCCGCCGTACGTCACCGGCGACACGGATGTGGCCCGGATCGCGGACGCGGTGTGCGCGGCGGCCGAGGAGGGATGACATGCCGGTGCTGGTGATCACGGGCACGGGCACCGAGGTCGGGAAGACGGTGGTGACGGCCGCGGTCGCCGCGACGGCGCTCGGGGCCGGCCGGTCGGTGGCCGTGCTGAAGGCGGCCCAGACCGGGGTGCGGCCGGACGAGCCCGGGGACGCCGAGGAGGTCGTGCGGCTCGCCGGGGCCGTCACGGCCGCCGAACTGGCCCGGTATCCCGACCCGCTGGCGCCCGCCACCGCCGCCCGCCGGGCGGGCCGGGCGCCGGTGCGTCCGCACGACGTGGCCGAGACCGCCGCCGAGCTGGCCGCCGAGCACGATCTGGTGCTGGTGGAGGGCGCGGGCGGGCTGCTCGTGCGGTTCGACGAGGACGGCGGGACGCTGGCGGACGCGGCGGCGCTGCTGTCGGCGCCGGTGCTGGTGGTGGCGGCGGCAGGTCTCGGCACCCTGAACGTCACGGACCTGACGACCCGTGAACTGCGCTCGCGCGGACTCACTCCTGCGGGCGTGGTGATCGGCAGCTGGCCCGCGGAGCCCGGTCTGGCCGAGCGCTGCAACCTGCGGGACCTGCCGGAGGTGACGGGGGTACCGCTGCTGGGCGCGGTGCCGGCCGGCGCGGCGGCCCTCGCCCCGGCCGGCTTCCGGACGTCGGCACCCGGGTGGCTGGCGGCGCGGCTGGACGGCACGTGGGACGCGGCGGCGTTCCGGGGGCGGGAGGCCGCCTGATCCCCCGCGCGGGCCCTGTGCTCCGGGCGCCGGCGCGAGGGGTGCGCGGGGTGCTCACAGGGGACAATCACGGGAGGGCCCCGGTCGGCCCGGGGCCCGTCCTGCGGGAAGCGGGGCCCTCGTGACCTGCCTCGGCTCCCGGGTTCGTCCAGACAGGGAGGCCCCATGTCCGCCGGCTCCGCGAAAGTGGCGCGGGATCCCGTGCACCACCCGCTGTTCGCCCGTTGCTACGCCCGGTTCAGTGAGGCCGCCGAGACCCGCGCGGGCATGACCTCGGTCCGCCGGCGGCTGCTCGGCGGGCTGTCCGGTCGGGTGATCGAGGTCGGCGCGGGCAACGGCCTCAACTTCGCGCACTACCCGGACACCGTCTCGGAGGTCGTCGCCATCGAACCGGAGCGGGTGCTGCGCAGGCTCGCCGTGGAGGCCGCCCTGCGTGCCGCCGTCCCGGTGGACGTCGCGCCGGGTGCGGCGGAGGCGCTGCCGGTCAAGAGCGAGGCGTTCGACGCGGCGGTGGTCTCCCTGGTCCTGTGCAGTGTGCGGGACGTGCCGCGGTCGCTCGCGGAGCTCCGGAGGGTGCTGCGGCCGGGGGGTGAGGTGCGGTTCTTCGAGCACGGGCGGGGCGGCGGCCGGGTCATGCGCTTCACCCAGCACGCTCTGGACCGGACGGTGTGGCCGCTGCTGACGGGGGGCTGTCACGTGGCGCGGGAGCCGGTCGGCGCGCTGCGGGAGGCGGGCTTCGAACTCGGCCCGTACCGGCGGACGCTGATGCCGGAGAACGGGCCCGCGCTGCCGACGTCGTACTGCGTGCTGGGCACCGCCTGGCGGCCGTCGGGCGACGCGGCGACGGACAGGCGCTGATCACCGGCTCCGGCTGCCCGCCTGCTCCGGCACTCCGGCCGCTCACTCGCTCCAGCCGCGCAGTTCGGCGGCGATGTCGTCCACGGAGGCCTCGCCGTTCTTGACCAGCCGGGCCAGATCGCGAACCTGTTCCGGCGAGGTGACGACCTTCAGCCCGCTGGCGACGAGGTAGGCGTACGCGACGGCGGAGGCGAACAGGGCGTTGGAGCGTTCCAGCGCGGGCACGTGGAGCAGAAGTTGGAGCAGGGCGGCGGCGCGGGCATGCGGGCTACCGTAGACGGGGACGTCGAATATCTCGGCCTCGTGACGCGCGACGGCGGCGACGAGAGCTCCCCAGTCGGTGACCTGGGGGTCCCCCGGAGTCTGCCGCTCGGCGAGCATCAGCAGCCAGGCGAGGTCGATGCGCAGGTTGTCCAAGGGATCAGCGGCGACCTTCGCGCGAGCCTTCGCCGTCCTCCCCCGCCCGCGGCGTGGCGCGGGCGGGCGCACCTGCGTCGAACTCCTCGGCGAAGACGGTCTCGTACTGCTTCATGAAGTCGGCGGCGGCCTCCACGAAGGTGCGGCCGGCCTCACCGGCGTCCTGTCGGACCAGTTCCTCGATGTAGCGGTTGACGCTCATCCCGCGGGCCAGGGCGCGTTCCCGCGCCGCTCGGGCGGTGCCCTCGTCCACGCGTACGTTCAGCTGGGTCTTCGCCATACCTTGAAGCTAGCGCGCCGGCGCTAGCACCGGCAAGGGTCGACGGAGACGGCAAAGATACCCTTTACACCGAAATGACACGGTTCTGCACCTACGGGGGATATCCGGTGTGGGCGCCATCACACTACCCTCGGGCTCGACCACCATGACCGGCACGGCCCGGTGTCCACACGGAGGAGGCGGTCTTGTCCACACCCGCTGCGGAACATGCCCCCGGCCTCGCGTCGGCCGACTCGGTCGCGGCCCGCGCCCGCGGCCTGACGAAGGCCTACGGATCCGGCGAGACGACCGTGCTCGCCCTGGACGCGGTGGACGTGGACATCGTGCGCGGCCGGTTCACGGCGGTGATGGGCCCGTCGGGGTCGGGGAAGTCGACGCTGATGCACTGCCTGGCCGGGCTCGACACCGTCTCGGCCGGACAGGTGTGGCTCGGCGACACCGAGATCACGGGGCTGAAGGACCGTGAGCTGACGCGTCTGCGCCGGGACCGGATCGGGTTCATGTTCCAGTCGTTCAACCTCGTCCCGACGCTGAACGCGCTGGAGAACATCACGCTCCCCATGGACATCGCGGGCCGGAAGCCCGACGAGAAGTGGCTGGACCAGGTCATCGACACGCTGGGCCTGCGGGACCGGCTGCGGCACCGGCCGGCTCAGCTGTCCGGTGGCCAGCAGCAGCGCGTGGCCTGTGCGCGGGCGCTGGCCTCCCGGCCCGAGCTGATCTTCGCGGACGAACCGACCGGCAACCTCGATTCGCGTACCGGACTGGAGGTGCTCGGGTTTCTGCGCGAGGCCGTGGACCGGCTGAACCGGACCGTCGTGATGGTCACCCACGACCCGGGCGCCGCCACCCACTCCGACCTGGTGCTGTTCCTGGCCGACGGGCGGATCGTCGACGAGATGGAGCGGCCCACGGCGCAGGCGGTGCTCGACCGGATGAAGCGGTTCGACGTCATCCGCGCCCAGGTCGGCGGCGGCGGACCGGCACCGGGCGGCGCCCCCGGCACCGCGCCCGTTGCCGGCTCCGCCGCCGGGGGTGCCGTACCCGCCGAGCCGGCCCCCGGCAAGGACGACAAGGACGGCAAGGACTGAGACCGTGCTGAAGGCGACGCTCAGGAGCTTCCTCGCGCACAAGGGACGGCTGCTGCTGTCCGCGCTGGCCGTCGTCCTGTCCGTGGCGTTCGTCGCGGGCAGCCTGATCTTCTCGGACACCGTCTCCCGTACCTTCGACCGGCTCTTCGCCTCCGCCTCCGCCGATGTGACGGTCTCTCCCCCGGACGACCTGGACGCGGCCGTACCCACCGGCGAGGTCCGCACCGTGCCCGCCTCCCTCGCCGAACGGCTGGCCGGGACCGACGGGGTCGAGTCCGCCCGCCCCGACGTCGAGGCCGGGAACATCACGGTCGTCGACAGCGACAACGAGCCGGTGGGCCCGACGACCGGCGCGCCCACCCTCGCGGTGGACTGGTACGCCCACGAACGCAGCGTCGTGGAGCTGACCTCGGGCCGCACCCCGCGCGGTGCCGGGGAGGCCGTACTGGACGCGGACACGGCCGACGCCGAGGACGTGGCGATCGGTGACACCCTGTCGGTGCAGGCGCAGCCGGGCACCTTCCGCGTCGAGATCGTCGGGATCGCCACCTTCACCACCACGAACCCGGGCACAGCCCTCCTCTTCCTCGACCCCGAGGTCGCCGCCGCCGCGCTGCTGGGCTCCGCGGACCGGGCCACGAGCATCGCGGTCGAGGCGGCGCCGGGCGTGAGTGACGAGGAGCTCGGGCGCCGGGTCACCGAGGTGCTCGGCGCCGGCACCTACCAGGTGGAGACGGCCGACGAACAGGCCGCGACGGCCGCCGAGGAGCTGGGCGGGTTCCTCGACGTGATCAAGTACGTGATGGTCGGCTTCGCCGGGATCGCGGTGCTCGTCGGCATATTCCTGATCGTCAACACCTTCTCGATGCTGATCGCGCAGCGCACCCGCGAGCTCGGGCTGCTGCGGGCGCTCGGCGCCGACCGGCGTCAGGTGCGCCGCTCGGTGCTCACCGAGGCGGTGCTGCTCGGCCTGATCGGCTCGACGCTGGGCCTCGCGGCCGGCATCGCACTCGCCTACGGACTGATCCGGCTGATGAGCGCCTTCGGCATGAACCTGAAGACCACGGAGATGGTCGTCGGACGGGCCACACCCGTCACGGCGTACGTGGTCGGGGTCGGGGTCACCTTCGTGGCCGCGTATCTGCCGGCCCGCCGCGCGGCGGCCGTGTCTCCCATGGCCGCCCTCGCCGATGCCGAGATCGCCGGGGTGGGCCGGCCGCTGCGGATCCGCGCGATGGCGGGCTCCGTGGTCGGGGTGCTCGGCGCGGCCGCCCTCGTGGGCTGCGCCGTCTCCACCGAAACGGGGCCGGCTGCCTCCCTGCTGGGGCTCGGGGTCGTTCTCACCCTGATCGCGACGGTCGTCGCCGGTCCGTTGCTGGTGCGGCCGGTGATCCAGGTGCTGGGCGGGGCCTTCCCCGCCCTGTACGGGCCGGTGGGCCGGATGAGCCGGCGCAACGCCCTGCGCAATCCCCGCCGTACGGGTGCCACCGCTGCCGCGCTGATGGTGGGGCTCGCCCTGGTCGGCGGTATGTCGGTGGCCGGGGCCTCCGTCTCCCGCTCCTTCGACGAGCAGATCGACAGGACGCTGGGCGCCGACTTCGTCGTTCAGAACGCCAACTTCCTGCCCTTCCCCCAGGAGGTCACCGACCGGGTGCGGGACACGGACGGTGTGGGCGTCGTCGTGCGGCAGCGGTTCGCGCCGGTGGCGGTGCAACTGCCGGACGGGGAGCGGATCGAGACGACCGCCGCCGGGTACGACGAGCGGGTCGACGACGTCGCCCGGGTCACGTACACCAGCGGCGACACGTCGGCCGCCCTGGCCGACGGCGGCATCGCCATGGACGCCGGCTTCGCCGCGGACCACGGCGTCCGGACGGGCAGTGTGGTCCCGGTCGAGTTCCCTGGCGGGCAGCGCACCGAGCTGACCGTGGGCGCCCTCACCGACATGGAGGGCGGCGAGGGCCTCGGCATCCGGGGCGGGCTGTTCTTCGGCATCGCGACGGTCGAGAAGCACGTGCCCGGCGGGCAGGACTCAGCGCTGTACGTGAACGCCGCCGACGGCACGGGCGCGGAGGAGCTCCGCGACCGGCTGGCGACGACGCTCGACCCGTATCCACAGGTCCAGGCACGTGATCAGACCGACTACAAGGACCTCGTTCACGACCAGATCGCGGTCCTGCTGTACCTCGTCTACGCCCTCCTGGGGCTGGCGATCGTCATCGCGGTGCTCGGCGTGGTCAACACCCTGGCGCTGTCGGTGGTGGAGCGCACCCGGGAGATCGGGCTGCTGCGGGCCATCGGACTGGGCCGCCGGCAGCTGCGGCGGATGATCCGGCTGGAGTCGGTGGTGATCGCCGTGTTCGGCGCGGTGCTGGGTCTCGCGCTGGGGCTGGTGTGGGGCGTCTGCACACAGCAGGTGCTGGCGCTGCAGGGCATGACCGCGCTCGCGATTCCCTGGGGAACCATCGTGGCCGTCGTCATCGGTGCGGCGGTGGTCGGCATCGCGGCGGCACTGCTGCCGGCCCTGCGCGCGTCGCGGATGAACGTCCTGGAGGCGATCGCGCACGAGTGACCCGCGCGGGTGACCCGCGCGTACGGGCGCGCCGCGCGGACGCCATGGTGCTGCGGCGCAACGGGACCGCGCACCGGGCGTGGGGCGCCGCCGGGTACGTGACCGGGGAACACTGACGCGCCGGGTCGAGCCGCTCCCGGGCAACGCCCCGGACGGCAGGTTCTGAGCGTGCCTGCGGGCGGTGGACGATCTCGCAGGTGACCTTGGGCGGTCCTTTACTCTGGGTGGGTCACTCGGTCCTCCATGAAAGGTTGTGTGCGTCCGCCCATGGGCGAGCCTCCCAGTAGAAAGCGGCATCGAAGTACCCGACGTCGCAGCACATCGCATCGTGCACTCGTTCGCTTCCCGTCCGGCCGCGGGACGGAGGTGACCCGATGACCGAGCTGCTCCTTCTTCTGGTGGCGATCCTGCTCTCCCTCGCGTGCGGCGCGTTCGTCGCGGCCGAGTTCTCCCTCACCACGGTCGAGCGGTCCGACCTCGAGCGGGCCGTGGAGCGCGGTGACCGGGGCGCCGCAGGTGCCCTCAAGGCCGTACGGAACCTGACCTTCCAGCTCTCCGGGGCGCAGCTCGGCATCACGGTCACCAATCTGGTGGTCGGCATGCTCGCCGAGCCGTCGATCGCCGCGCTGATCTCCGGCCCCCTGGAGGCCGTCGGCATCTCCGCGTCGGTGGCGAGTTCCCTGGCACTGGTGCTCGGCACGGCCCTGTCGACCGTCTTCCTGATGGTGGTCGGCGAACTGGTGCCCAAGAACTGGGCGATCTCGTCGCCGCTGGCCGTCGCCAGGAACGTGGGCAACACGCAGCGCTGGTTCAGCGCCGCTTTCCGCCCCTTCATCACGCATCTGAACAACGCGGCGAACCGCATCGTGCGCCGCTTCGGTGTGGAGCCCGCGGAGGAACTCGCCTCCGCACGCGGCCCCCAGGAGCTGGCGGCCCTGGCCCGGCACTCCGCCAAGGAGGGCGCCCTGGAGGCCGACACCGCGGAGCTGTTCGTCCGCACCCTGAACCTCGCCGACCTCACCGCGGAGAACGTGATGACCCCGCGCGTCCAGGTCGTCGCGCTGGAGGTCCAGGCGACCTGCGAGGACGTGGCGAACGCCACTCGGGCGACGGGGCTGTCCCGGTTCCCGGTGTACCGCGGCACCTTCGACTCGGTGGTCGGCACCGCGCACGTCAAGGACGTACTGGCGGTGCCCGCCGAGCGCCGGGCCCGGGTCCCCGTGTCGGAGATGATGCGCGAGCCGCTCCTGGTCCCGGAATCGCTCACCGTGGACCGGCTGCTGGACCGGCTCTCCGGTCGGCGCACCATGGCCGTGGTGATCGACGAGTACGGCGGCACGGCGGGCGTGGCCACGCTGGAGGACATCGTCGAGGAGGTCGTCGGCGAGGTCCGCGACGAGCACGACCCGCACGAGACCCCCGACCTGGCCCGGACGGGTTCGGACGAGGGCGGGCACGACCTGTTCTCCGCCGACGGTTCCGCGCGCGTGGACCAGCTGGCGCGGGTCGGCCTGCGCGCGCCGGACGGGCCGTACGAGACCCTGGCCGGGCTCGTGGCCACCGAGCTGGGCCGGATCCCCGCCGTCGGCGACACGCTGGAGGTCGTCGGCTGGCGGATGGAAGTGCTGGACGCGACCGGCCGTCGCGCGGCACGCGTACTGCTGCACGCGCCGCTCCCCGACCCGCACCCCCAGGACGCGGGGGACGAGCGGTCCGGTGCCGGGTCGGCCGCCGAGCCGGACGGTCGGACGGCCGGCAGGGGACACGGCACGACGCGTGAGAAGGAGGTCCGGCGATGATCGCCGTACAGCTGCTGATCGGCCTGGCGACGCTGGTCGTCAACGCCTTCTTCGTGGGTGCCGAGTTCGCGCTGATCTCGGTGCGCCGCAGCCAGATCGAGCCGTACGCCGACCAGGGCGACCGGCGCGCCAAGAACGTGCTGTGGGGCCTCGAGCACGTCTCCGCCCTGATGGCGGCCGCGCAGCTCGGCATCACGCTGTGCACCCTGGTCCTCGGTGTGGTCGCGGAGCCGGCCATCGCGCATCTGCTGGAGCCGGCGTTCCACGCGATGGGCGTGCCGGACGGCGCGGGGCACGCGGTGTCCTTCGTGGTCGCCCTGTCGCTCGCGACGTATCTGCACATGCTGCTGGGCGAGATGGTGCCGAAGAACATCGCGCTCGCGGAGCCCGTGCGCAGTGCGCTGCTGCTCGGACCGCCGCTGGTGGCACTGTCCCGGGCGCTGCGCCCGGTGATCTTCACGATCAACGCCTTCGCCAACGCGCTGCTGCGGCTGCTGCGGGTCGAGGTGCGCGACGAGGTCGTGGCGACCTTCTCCGACGCGGAGCTGGCGCAGATGGTGAAGGACTCCGGCGAGGCGGGTCTGATCGACGACCGTGCGCAGGAGCGTCTGAACGACGTGCTGGAGCTCGGCCGCCGGCCGGTGCGGGATGTGGTGCTGCCGTTGGAGAGCGTGGTCTACGCGCGCGTGGGTGTCACCCCCGAAGGACTGGAGGCGCTCTCGGCCGAGTCCGGGTACTCCCGCTTCCCGGTGGTGGACGAGGGCCGGCGGATCGTCGGTTACCTGCACGTGAAGGACGCTCTCGACGCCTCGCCGCGTGACATGCCGTTCCTGCTGCGGGACATGCGCTCCATCGCGCGGGTGCGGGAGAGCACGCCGATGGACGACGTTCTCACCGCGATGCGCGGCAGCCGTACGCATCTGGCGGCCGTGCTCGGGTCGGACGGACGGCTGGCGGGCCTGGTGACGATGGAGGACGTCCTGCAGAAACTGTTCGGCCAGCGGGCCTGAGCGGGGACCGGGCGGGGAGGGAGCCGACCGACCGACGGGTATGTGCACGGGCTATCATCTCTGTCGCCATGCGGACGAACCCCACTCACACCAGCCTGGTCGCGGTCGGCGACTCCTTCACCGAGGGCATGTCGGACCTGCTGCCCGACGGCACGTACCGGGGGTGGGCCGACGTCCTCGCGGCGCGGATGGCGGCCGTCGCGCCCGGCTTCCGGTACGCCAATCTCGCGGTGCGCGGCAAGCTGATCCGGCAGATCGTCGACGAGCAGGTGGACGCCGCCGCGGCCATGCGGGCCGACGTGGTCACCCTGGTCGGCGGGCTGAACGACACGCTGCGGCCCAAGTGCGACATGGTCGCGGTGCGGGATCTGCTGACCGAGGCGGTGGAGCGGCTGGCCCCGCACTGCAAGCAGCTGGTGCTGATGCGCAGCCCGGCCCGCCAGGGCCCCGTGCAGGAGCGGTTCCGGCCGCGCATGGAGGCGCTGTTCACCTGTGTCGACGAGCTGGCCGAGCGGCACGGCGCGCTGGTCGTCGACCTGTACGGGGCGCCCTCGCTCGGCGATCAGCGGCTGTGGGACGTGGACCGGTTGCATCTGACCGGAGACGGGCACCGCAGGGTCGCGGAAGCCGTGTGGCAGACCCTGGGCCACCCACCCGAGGATCCCGAGTGGCAGTTGCCCCCGCCGGCCTCGCTGCCGCCCGGCTGGACGGAGCGGCGGGTCGCGGACGCCCGGTTCGCGCGGCAGTACCTGCTGCCGTGGATCGGCCGCCGTCTCACCGGCCGTTCCTCGGGCGACGGCCTCCCGCCGAAGCGCCCCGAGCTGCTGCCGTACGACCTGCGGTGACGGCGGGCCGCCGCCTCGCCTCGTAGCTTCCTCCAGATCACCCCGCGGCACCGACCTGCACGAATCACCAGTAAACTCCGTGCACGTGACTGCTGAGCCCGCCAAGCCCCGTATCCCGAACGTCCTCGCCGGACGTTACGCCTCCGCCGAGCTCGCCACGCTCTGGTCCCCCGAGCAGAAGGTGAGGCTCGAGCGGCAGCTCTGGCTCGCCGTGCTGCGGGCGCAGAAGGACCTCGGCGTCGAGGTGCCGGAGTCGGCGATCGCCGACTACGAGCGGGTCCTCGACCAGGTCGACCTGGCCTCCGTCGCGGAGCGCGAGAAGGTCACCCGGCACGATGTGAAGGCGCGGATCGAGGAGTTCAACGACCTCGCCGGGCATGAGCACGTGCACAAGGGGATGACCTCCCGCGACCTCACCGAGAACGTGGAGCAGTTGCAGGTCCGGCTGTCGCTGGAGCTGATGCGCGACCGTACGGTGGCGGTGCTCGCCCGGCTCGGCAGGCTGGCCGGTGAGTACGGCGAGCTGGTCATGGCCGGCCGCTCGCACAACGTGGCGGCCCAGGCCACCACGCTCGGCAAGCGCTTCGCCACCGCCGCCGACGAACTGCTCGTCGCGTACGGCCGGCTGGAGGAGCTGCTGGGCCGCTATCCGCTGCGGGGCATCAAGGGCCCGGTCGGGACGGCGCAGGACATGCTGGACCTGCTGGGCGGCGACGCGGACCGGCTCGCGGAGCTGGAGCGGCGGGTCGCCGGGCACCTGGGCTTCGCCGAGGCGTTCACCTCGGTCGGCCAGGTCTACCCGCGGTCGCTGGACTACGAGGTGGTGACCGCGCTGGTGCAGCTGGCGGCGGCACCCTCGTCGCTGGCGAAGACGGTCCGGCTGATGGCCGGGCACGAGCTGGTCACCGAGGGCTTCAAGCCGGGCCAGGTCGGCTCGTCGGCGATGCCGCACAAGATGAACACCCGTTCCTGCGAACGCGTCAACGGCCTGATGGTGATCCTGCGCGGTTACGCCTCGATGACCGGGGAGCTGGCGGGCGACCAGTGGAACGAGGGCGACGTGTCCTGCTCGGTGGTGCGCCGGGTGGCGCTTCCCGACGCGTTCTTCGCGCTCGACGGGCTGCTGGAGACGTTCCTGACGGTGCTCGACGAGTTCGGTGCGTTCCCGGCGGTCGTCGCCCGGGAACTGGACCGCTACCTGCCGTTCCTGGCCACCACCAAGGTGCTGATGGGCGCGGTGCGCGCGGGTGTCGGCCGTGAGGTCGCGCACGAGGCGATCAAGGAGAACGCCGTTGCCACGGCCCTCGCGATGCGGGAGCAGGGCGCCGAGCGCAACGACCTGCTCGACAAGCTCGCGGCCGACGAGCGGATCCCGCTCGACCGGCCCGCCCTGGACGCGCTGATGGCGGACAGGCTGTCCTTCACGGGTGCCGCAAGCGCCCAGGTCACCGCGGTCGTGGGCCGTATCGACGAGATCGTCAAGCAGCACCCGGAGGCCGCCGGGTACGCCCCTGGGGCGATCCTCTGACGCGCTTCACCCCGCAGGAGTTGCGGGCCGCCCGCGACCGGCTGGTGCCGGACGTGGCCGCGGACGGCCTGCACGTGCTGTTCTGCGGCATCAACCCGGGCCTGATGTCGGCCGCGACGGGCCGCCACTTCGCCCGCCCCGGCAACCGCTTCTGGCCGGCGCTGCACCGCTCCGGCTTCACACCGAGGCTGCTGGTGCCGTCCGAGCAGGAGGAGCTGCTGTCGTACGGGCTCGGCGTCACCAATGTCGTGGCCCGGGCGAGTGCGCGGGCCGACGAGCTGAGCGCCGAGGAGTACCTTCAGGGCGGGCGGCTGCTCGGCCTGAAGGTGGACCGGCTCCGTCCGCGGTGGCTGGCCGTTCTGGGGGTCACCGCGTACCGGGTCGCGTTCGACGACCGCGGGGCGAAGGTGGGGCCGCAGGCCCGGACGATCGGCGGCACGCGTGTGTGGGTCCTGCCCAACCCGAGCGGGCTGAACGCGCACTGGACGCCGGCGGCCCTGGCCGAGGAGTTCGCGCGGCTGCGGGAGGCCGCGCGGGGGTAGACACCGGACCGCCCGCCCCGCGGGGCGTCGGCCGGGTCAGGCGTCCCTGCGGCGCAGGCTCCACGCTCCCGCCAGCAGTGCGGCGGCCGTCCACAGGGCGGTCACCGCAAGACCCGACCAGGGGCCCGGCGTTCCCTCGTGCGTCTGCTGGAGGATCACCTGTCCGGCCCGGTCGGGCAGGAAGTCGACGGCGGTGCCGGCCGCGTCCCCGATCACGAACGACACGATCAGGATGAACGGGATCAGCACGGACAGCGTCGCCACGCCGCTGCGCAGCAGGGTGGCCAGTCCGGCCGCGAACAGGGCCATCAGTGTGAGGTAGACGCCGCAGCCCACGACCGCACGCGCCTGCTCGCCCGCGGTGAGCCCGTCCGCCGCGGAACCCATCGTCGCCCTCGCGGCGAAGAGGGAGACCAGGGCCGTCAGCAGACCGACGGCGAGCGCCGGCAGGGCGATGGCGGTCGCCTTGGCCGCGAACCAGTGTCCGCGCTGCGGGACCGCCGACAGCGACAGCCGCAGCGCGCCGCCGCGGAACTCCGCCGACACCGCCATGGCGCCGAAGGAGATCGCGGCGATCTGCCCCAGGTGGACCCCGAACTGGGTCGTGAACAGCGGGTCGAACTCCGGTTCCGACGTGCTCGACGCACCGCCGAGCGCGGAGAACGCGGTGCCCGTCACGAACAGCACCGCCAGCGCGCCCAACAGCGGGCGGAGCGTGCGGATCTTCAGCCACTCGGCGTGGAGTACGGGTGCGAACTGCATGGTCAGGCCTCCTGGGGCGGTGCGGCGAACTCGGTCCCGGCTGCTGTGAGGTCCAGGTAGGCCTGTTCCAGCGTGCCCTCGTCCGCGGTGAGTTCGAGGATCGGTACGCCCGCGGCGGAGGCGAGGCGCCCGATGTCGTCCACGCGCGCGTGCGGCACGGTCCAGTGCCCGTCCTGCTGCCCGACCACCTCGTGACCGTGCGGGGCGAGCGCGCTCTTCAGCGCGACGGGGTCCGAGGTGCGGATACGGACGGCCGGTCGCACGCGGGCCTCGATGAACGCGCGCATCGGGGTGTCCGCCAGCAGCCGGCCCCGGCCGAGGACGACGAGGTGGTCGGCGAAGGACGCGGTCTCGTTCATCAGATGGCTGGAGACCAGCACGGTGCGCCCCTCGTCGGCGAGCCGGCGCAGCAACTGCCGTACCCACACGATCCCTTCCGGGTCGAGGCCGTTGGAGGGCTCGTCGAGCATCACCACCTCCGGGTCGCCGAGCAGGGCGGCGGCGATGCCCAGCCGCTGGCGCATGCCCAGGGAGTACGTCCGTGTCCTGCGCGTGGCCGCCGGGGTCAGACCGGTCTCCGCCAGCACCTCGTCGACCCGGCGGTCCGGGATGCGGTTGCTCGCAGCCAGGACCCGCAGGTGGTCACGGCCGGTGCGGGCGTCGTGCGCGGCCTGCGCGTCCAGCAGGGCGCCGACGCGGCGCAGCGGTTCGCGCAGCGTGGCATAGGCACGGCCGCCGAGGGTGGCGGTGCCGGTCGTCGGGCGGTCGAGGCCGAGCACCAGCCGCATGGTGGTGGACTTTCCGGCGCCGTTGGGGCCGAGGAAGCCGGTGACGCGGCCGGGCAGGACCCGGAAGGTGAGATGGTCGACGGCTCGCCGGGTGCCGTACTCCTTGGTCAGGTCGTGGACGTCGATGCTGGTCATGTGCACCAGCGTGGCCGCGGCCCGGGGTCCGGCGCCTCCCCCGGGCGGGGAGATCGTCTCCCCCTTGCGGGGGAGGCCCGTCGCCGGTGGCGGTGCCACGATGTCCCCATGGTCCGCATGCTGCGCCCCTTCACCCGGGCGGTGACGTACACGCGATGGCTGCATCTGTTCATCGCCGTCGTGTGGCCCACCATGTGGTCCCTCATCGACAGCTCCCGCATGTACGTCGCCGTGGTGCTCCTCGCACTCGCCGGACTGGTCCCCGCGATGCGGACGGCGGAGGGGCTCCAGGCCTCCGTGCTGCTCCTCGGCCGCCGTCACGGCGCGGACGACCCCCGGCACGCGGGAGATCCGGGGAAGGCGGAGGGGGCGGGCCGCAGGAAGATCGTCACGACTCCGGCCACCGTTGGGCGGACCGCGGGCGAACCGTCGTATGGCTCCAGTGCCGCCTGGCCATCGGCTGCGTGGTCTCCTTCCTCACCATTCACCTCCCCATGCTCGCCACGGATCTGGTGGCAACGGCCCGTGGCGGCGCACCGGACCCCTCGACGTTCGTCCAGGTTCCCGGACAGCGCTGGTGGCACGCGCTGCTGGTCCCCCTGCCGGTGCTCCTGCTCGCCGGGCTGGTGGTCGGGGCGGGCAGGCTCATCACCGTGCTCGCCCCGAGGCTCCTCGGCCCCTCCCCCGCCGAGCGCCTGGCCGCGCTGGAGACCCGTACCGAGCAGCTCCTCGAACGCACCCGTATCGCGCGCGAACTGCACGACACCATCGGCCATGCCCTGACCGTCGCCGTGGTGCAGGCCGGTGCCGCGCGGGCGACGGGCGACCCCGCCTTCACCGACCGGGCCCTGGAGGCCATCGAGGAGACCGGCCGGACCGCCCTGGAGGACCTGGACCGGGTCCTCGGCATCCTGCGCGAGCCGGAGAGGCCCGTGAGCAGCCGGCCGACGCTGGTGGACGCCGACCGGCTGCTGGAGTCCGCCCGTTCCTCCGGCGTGACGGTGGACGCCGAGGTGACCGGCCCCCTGGACACCGTGCCGGGCCCGGTCGCGCGCGAGGGGTACCGCATCCTCCAGGAGTCGCTGACCAACGTGCTGCGGCACGCGGGGCCGGTTCCGGTGCGGGTGGGGGTGCGGGTCGCCGACGGCGCCCTGCTGCTGGAGATCCGCAATCCACTCGCCGGAAAGGTACCGGGCCCCGGACGCGGCAGCGGCCTGCGCGGCGTCCGCGAGCGCGCCGCGCTGCTGGGCGGCCGGGCGCGGACCGGTCCGCACGAGGGTGACTGGCGGGTCCGGGTCGAACTGCCGCTGGGCTGAGGCGGGGTGTGCCGCACCGGGCCGTAGGCCGGCCGGATGCCGGTCACCGTTCTCCTCGTCGACGACGAACCCCTCGTGCGCGCGGGCCTGCGGGCCGTGCTGGAGGCGCAGCCCGACATCGAGGTCGTCGGGGAGGCGGCCGACGGAGCGGCGGTGATTCCGCTGGTGCGGCAGTTGCGGCCGGACGTGGTCGCCATGGACGTCCGCATGCCGCTGATGGACGGCATCGAGGCCACGCGTGCCGTGCTGCGGACGGTCGCGGACCCGCCGAAGATCATTGTGGTGACGACGTTCGAGCAGGACCAGTACGTGTACGAGGCACTGCGCGCGGGCGCCGACGGGTTCCTGCTGAAGCGGGCGCGGCCCGCCGAGATCGTGCACGCGGTGCGGCTGGTCGCCGAGGGCGAGTCGCTGCTGTTTCCGGCGTCGGTCCGGCAGTTGGCCGCCCAGTACGGTGAGAGCGGCGGCAACCACGCGGTGCGGGCCGTGCTGGAGCGGGCGCGGCTGACCGAGCGGGAGGCGGAGGTGTTGCGGCTGATGGCGCGGGGCCTGTCGAACGCGGAGATCGCCGGCCGGCTGGTGGTGGGGGTGGAGACGGTGAAGTCGCATGTGAGCGCCGTGCTGGCGAAGCTCGGGGCGCGTGACCGCACGCAGGCGGTGATCACGGCGTACGAGTCGGGGTTCGTGGCGCCCGGGTGAGGCGGGTGCGCCGGAGCCGGGTGGGGTGGGTCGGGTCGGGTGAACGGCCGGGCGTGCTGCGGCGGTCCGGTCGTGGGCCGGAGGTGGTCGTGCCCGGTGGTCGCCGGGGCCCGCCGTGCCGAGTACGATCCGCCCCACACGCGCACGAGCGGGGAGGACGGACGGTGAGTCGGCTGACCGGCGGGGATCCCTCGCTGTTGCGGAGGATCAACTCCGCGGTGGTCCTGCACGCGCTGCGGGCCACGGACTGCGCGACGCTGACCGAGGTCACCAGGGTGACGGGGCTGTCGCGGCCCACCGTCGAGGGCGTGGTCGAGGGGCTGATCGAGGCGGGCCTCGTCGTGGAGAAGGCGGCTGAGGAGGGTGCGGCGCGGCGCCAGGGGCGGCCGGCCAGGAGGTTCCGGTTCCGGGCGGAGGCCGGGCATCTGCTGGGCCTGGAGATCGGGCCGCACCGGGTGGCGGTGCTGCTGGCCGACCTGGACGGCCGGGTGATCGGAGCCCAGGCCAAGGACGTCGGGGAGACCGCCGGTGCCGACGAGCGGCTGGAACGGCTGCGCGCCGCCGTCGCAGAGCTGCTGCGCCGGGCCGGCGTGCCCCGCGACTCGCTGCGGGCCGTGGGCGTGGGGACGCCCGGGATCGTCGAGGCGGACGGCACCGTACGGCTGGGCACGGCACTGCCCGGGTGGACGGGGCTGGATCTGGGCGAGCGGCTGAGCCGGTCCTTCGAGTGTCCGGTGCTGGTCGAGAACGACGCCAACGCGGCGGTCGTGGCCGAGCACTGGAAGGGCGTCGCGACCGGGACCGACGACGTGGTGTTCGTGCTGGCCGGACTGAGTCCGGGCGCCGGCTCACTGATCGGGGGGCGGCTGCACCGGGGGTACGGCGGGGCGGCCGGTGAGATCGGCGCGCTGCATCTGCTGGGCCGCGAGGCGACCCCCGAGAAGCTGCTCTCGACCACGGACGAGCCGCTGCATCCGCTCGACGAGCAGGCGGTGGCCGAGGTCTTCGCCCAGGCCCGCGAGGGCGACAGACGGGCTCTCGCGGCCGTGGACCGTTTCATTCGGCGGCTGGTCCACGACGTGGCGGCGCTGGTGCTGGCCCTGGACCCGGAACTCGTCGTGATCGGCGGCTGGGCGGCCGGGCTGGACGGCGTACTGGAGCCGTTGCGGCGCGAGCTGGCCCGCTACTGCCTGCGTCCGCCGCAGGTCGCCCTGTCCCGCCTCGGGGAGGCGGCGGTGGCGACGGGTGCCGTACGGCTCGCCCTGGACCATGTGGAGCAGCAACTCTTCGCGGTGGAGGGCACGGTGACGGCCCGCCGGTAGGCGGCGCCCCGCCCGCGTGGCACCACGCGTCCCGGGCATGCCCCGCCGCCGGCCTGTTCCCCCGGCCCTCGGCGCCCACCTCGCCGGCACCCCAGTCCCGCTCGGCCGCGGCCTGCGCCCGAAGACGCGAAGGCTCAGGAGGCGCGGCGCTCGGGGCCGTGGTGGATCTCCACGCCTCCGAAGTCGCCGAAGGTCAGCCGGCAGGTGTCCGCCCGGTAGGTGGCCACGGAGAGCGCGGCGACGCGGCCCCGTGCGACGAAGCGGGTGGTGACGACGAGGACGGGCGCGCCCGGCAGGCGGTCCAGTTCCTTGGCGTCGTCCGCGCGGGCGGAGCCGAGCTCCACCGCGTTCTCGTGCCGCTCCAGCTCCAGGTGCTGCAGTTCGCGCAGCACCGCACGCGCGCGGGCCGCTCCCGACGGGGCGTCTATGGCGGTGAGGCCGGGCACCGAGGAAGCGGGGATGTACAGGAGCTCGGCGGCGACGGGCTGCCCCTGCGAGACCCGGGACCGCCGTACGGTGTGCACGGGCTCGTCCCGGGCGGTCGCCAGGGTGTCGGCGACGGCCGCGGGCGGTGCTTCGAGCGTGCAGTCCGTGGCCTGCCAGGCGTCGTCGGACCCGCCCGGCCAGGCGTGCTGCGCCGTGCCGAGGGAGACACCCATACGCGGCGGGGCGACGGTGGTGCCCACGCCCCGGCGGCGCTGCAGCCTGCCTTCCAGCTCCAGCTGCTCCAGTGCCTGACGGAGCGTGGCACGGGCCACGCCGAAGCGGGCGGCCAGATCGCGCTCGTTGGGCAGGATCTCACCCACCGCGAACTCCGAGTCGAGGGCCTCGCTGAGCACGGTCCTGAGATGCCAGTACTTCGGTTCCGGCACCGTTTCCAACTGCGTGGTCCCCACCCTGTCCTCCGCGATCGCCGGGTCCGGTGGCGTTTTAGCGCCCTTGTTTATTAAAGGTTGTTTCACTTCTCTGCGACCATATGGTGACCCTTACCCTTGGTCAATACCAATCGGACAGGGCGACGGGGCCCGCGCCGGGCGGCGCGGGCCCCGTGGGCGGTCGGCCGGCCCCTACTCGGCGGCCGCCAGCGAGCGCAGCTTGTCGGGGTTGCGGATGATGTAGACCGTCCGGACCCGGCCCTCGGCGATGTCCAGCTGGAAGACGGGGCCGGGCCTGTCCCCGGTGAGGACCAGTGCCGCGGGGCCGCCGTTGATTTCCAGGAGACGGACCGAGGGGTCGAAGAAGCCCTTGCGGGTGACACCGACGAGGAAGCGGCCCACCTTGTCGGCGCTCTCCAGCACGCGCAGCGGGGCGCGCGACTTGCCTCCGCTGTCGCCGACCAGTCGTACGTCGGGGGCGAGCAGCTTCATGAGCCCTTCCAGATCGCCGCCGGCCGCCGCCGCCAGGAAACGTTCGGTCAGATCGCGGCGCCGGACGGGGTCGACGTCGTGGCGCGGGCGGCGCTCCTCGACGTGCCTGCGGGCCCGCGCGGCGAGTTGGCGCACCGCCGGTTCGCCGCGGTCGAGCAGGGCGGCGATGTCGGAGTAGGGGTGGCCGAACGCCTCCCGCAGGACGAACACCGCGCGCTCCAGAGGGGACAGCGACTCCAGGACGACGAGGACGGCGAGGGAGACCGAATCGGCGAGCACCGCCTGCTCGGCGGTGTCGGGAGCGGTGTCGCCGAAGTCGGTGACGTACGGCTCGGGCAGCCACGGGCCGACGTACGTCTCGCCCCGCGCCTTGATCTGACGCAGCCGGTCAAGGGCGAGGCGGGTGGCGACGCGCACCAGGTAGGCGCGCGGCTCGCGCACTTCGGACCGGTCGCCGCCCGCCCAGCGCAGCCAGGTCTCCTGGACGACGTCCTCGGCGTCGGCCACCCGGCCGAGCATGCGGTAGGCGACCCCCAGGAGGACGGGGCGGTGTTCTTCGAAGGCGTTGGTCACGGTGTCGGTGCTGTCGGTGCTCACCCCTGCATCCCAGCCGACCCGCACGGCGGTGTCCAGGCGGATCCGGGCACCTCCCGGAGCCGGAGCCCGGAAGCGGGCACCCGGGGGGCTACCCGTCGGTAGTAATTGCTGACAAGCTGTCTACGGCGTCAGGCGGCGTCCCACCCCGAGTCCCAGACGAGGAGCACCCTCATGTCCGCGACCGTCTCCTTCGAGGTCACCTCCGCGCACGGTCCGCAGACCGTGACCCTGTCCTACGCGCGCGTGGGCCGCGGCGAACCGCTGCTCCTGCTGCACGGCATCGGTCATCACCGCCAGGCCTGGGACCCGGTCGTGGACATCCTCGCAGCCGAGCGCGAGGTGATCGCCGTGGACCTGCCCGGTTTCGGCGCCTCCCCGGCGCTGCCGGGCGGCCTCACCCACGGCCTGCCCACCATGAACGCC
Organism: Streptomyces sp. NBRC 110035; assembly: GCF_000829695.1. Taxonomy (GTDB): domain Bacteria; phylum Actinomycetota; class Actinomycetes; order Streptomycetales; family Streptomycetaceae; genus Streptomyces. Next base: position 156,899 of record NZ_BBNN01000024.1, read on the forward strand.
GCCCTCGCCGCCCTGTGCGAGAAGCTGGGACTCGACCGGCCCCATGTCGCGGGCAACTCGCTCGGCGGTCTGCTGGCCCTGGAACTCGGCCGTCAGAAGCGGGTACGGTCCGTCACCGCACTGTCCCCGGCCGGGTTCTGGACCCGTGCGGAGCGGCGGTACGCCTTCGGCGTGCTGATCGGGATGCGGCGGATCGCGGAGCGCATGCCACTGCCCCTGGTCGAGCGTCTCGCCCGCTCTGCGGCCGGGCGCGCGGCGCTGACCAGCACCATCTACGCCCGTCCGGGCCGCCGCTCCCCCGAGGCGGTGGTCGCCGAGACCCGCGCGCTCGCCGGGGCCACCGGCTTCACCGAGACGCTCCGGGCGGGCACCGCCGTACGGTTCTCCGACGACGTGCCCGGCATCCCGGTCACCATCGCCTGGGGCGCCCGCGACCGGCTGCTCATCCCGCGCCAGGGGGTCCGCGCCCAACGGACGATCCCCGGGGCGCGGCTGATCCGGCTGCCCGGCTGCGGTCATGTCCCGATGAACGACGACCCGGCCCTGGTCGCCCGCGTCCTGCTCGACGGCAGCCGCTGAACGGGGCGGTACGCGGCGCCGGCTGCGCGTCGCTCCCCGCGGCTCGGCGGCGAGTTGTTCACTCGGGGTTTGCGGGCGGGCCGCACCGCCCGAGTACATGTGGCAGTGCACACCGGCCGGATCCCCCGCCCCTGGAGGCGCATCCATGTCACCCCGTCCGCTCACCGGCCGTCGCTCCGTCCTGCGCGGCTCGCTCGCGGCCTCGGCGGCCCTGACCCTGCCCGCCGCCGTCGGGTCGGCGCCCGCCTTCGCCCGGTCAGGGCGCCCCGAGGCGAAGTGGGGTGTGCAGACGGGCGACGTGACGCGCGACTCCGGGTTGGTGTGGGTGCGCTCCGACCGTCCGGCCCGGATGATCGTCGAGACGTCGGCGACCGAGTCGTTCCGCCGCCCGCACCGCCGGCACGGCCCGTTGCTCGGCCCCGGCACGGACTTCACCGGGACCACCCGGCTGCACGGGCTGCCGGCCGGTGAGCAGATCCACTACCGGGTGCGGCTCGCCGACCCGGACGACCCGCGCCGCTGTGGCGAGCCGGTCACCGGTACGTTCCGGACGGTGTCCGCGCGGCGGCGCGAGGGCGTGCGGTTCGTGTGGTCGGGCGACCTGGCGGGGCAGGGCTGGGGCATCAACCCCGAGTTCGGCGGCTACCGGATCTTCGAGGCGATGGCCCGGACCGACCCCGACTTCTTCCTGTTCAGCGGCGACACCGTCTACGCCGACGGGCCGATCCCGGCGACCGTCGCTCTGCCGGACGGCGGTGTCTGGCGGAACATCACCACGAAGGAGAAGTCCAAGGTCGCCGAGACCCTGGCCGAGTTCCGCGGCACCTTCCGTTACAACCTGCTGGACGAGCACTTCCGCCGGTTCAACGCCCAGGTGCCGTCCATCGTGCAGTGGGACGACCACGAGGTGCGCAACAACTGGTATCCGGGCCAGCGGATCGCCGACACGGACAGCAGGTACACGGAGAAGAGCGTCGACGTGCTGGCGGCGCGGGCACGGCGTGCCTTCAGTGAGTACTTCCCGATGTCCACGCTGCGGCCGGGCCCGCGCGAGGGCCGGGTCCACCGGGTGCTGCGGCAGGGGCCGCTGCTGGACGTGTTCGTGCTGGACATGCGCACGTACCGCAACGCCAACTCCCCCGGTGACCAGACCGTGGACCCGCAGGGGATCCTCGGACGGGAGCAGTTGGAGTGGCTCAAGAGGGAGCTGGCGCGGTCGCGGGCGGTATGGAAGGTGATCGCCGCGGACATGCCGATCGGCCTGATCGTGTCCGACACGAGCGAGGGCGGCCGGCACGTCGAGGCGGTGGCCCAGGGCGACCCGGGGGCGCCGCTGGGGCGCGAGCTGCAGATCGCCGAGCTGCTGCGGTTCATCAAGCACCGGCGGATCACCGGCACGGTGTGGCTGACGGCCGACGTGCACCACACCTCCGCCCAGCACTACCAGCCCGCACGGGCCGCGTTCGGGGACTTCGAGCCGTTCTGGGAGTTCGTCTCCGGGCCGTTGAACGCGGGCGCCTTCCCGGCGAGCGCGCTCGACGGCACCTTCGGTCCGGAGCGGGTGTTCGTGAAGGCGCCGGCCGCGGCGAACGTCTCGCCCGCCGGCGGTTACCAGTTCTTCGGCGAGGTCGACATCGACGGCAGCAGCGGAGAGCTGACCGTACGGATGCGGGAGCAGGACGGGACCGTGCTGTACACGAAGCGGCTGCGGCCGGGCCTGGTCGGCCAGTAGCCGGACGACGGGCAACCAGTCGGCCGGCAAACCGACAAAGGGATCATAGATACCATAAGAACTCTTTACTCGCCAGCCACGACGCGTTAGTGATCACGAAACACACTTCCTTCACAGTGGTCGCATGAGTCGAGACATGTCAGACGTGGCGCGAGACCGGCACGGCCGTCCCCCGCGGGGGCGGACGAGAGGCGGACCGACCTCACGGTTCACGGCGGCCTTCCACAGTTGGTGGGCACGCCGCCACGGTCACGCGCCCCCCGCGTCCGATACCGGCGGCGGCCCGCCCCCGGCCGCCGCCGGAGCCGGGGCCGGGGGCAGCACCCCGGCCCGGAGCACGCTGTGGCGGATGCGGACGACGGTGCGGGACGAACCGGGCGCGCTGGCCTCGCTGTGCACGGCGCTGGCCGGGGAGAGTGTCGACATCCTGAGTCTGCAGACGCACCCGCTGGGCCGGGCCACGGTCGACGAGTTCCTGCTACGGGCCCCCGCCGACCTGTCCGGCACCGGCCTCACGGCGGCGGTGGCGGGCGCCGGGGGCACCGACACCTGGATCGAGCGGGCCGACGCCCACGACCTGGTGGACGCCCCGACCCGGATGCTGGGCCTCGCCGCGCGTACGGCACTGGACGCCTCGGAGCTCCCGCTGGCACTGCGGCAGTTGCTGGGGCGGTGCACGATCCGTTCGCTGCCCGCCGTGCCGGGTGCCGGCCGACGGGTGCCGGAGGGCGTGCCGGTCGAGGGGACCCTGGAGGACACCGTGATGAGGCTGCGCGCCCCCGAGGGCGGCGTGATCACCGTGGAGCGGCCGTACCTGCCGTTCACCCCCACCGAGTTCGCGCGGGCCAGGGCCCTGGTGGAGCTGGACGCCCGGCTCGGCCCCCGGGTCCCGCGCGGCCAGGACGTCCTCACGCTGCCCGAGGGCAGCGACATCACCGTGCGCCGGGCGGACACCGGCGACCTGGAGGCGGCCCGGGCGATGCACGAGCGGTGCTCGCCCGAGACGCTGCGCCTGCGCTACCACGGGCCGGTCGGCGACGTGGACCGCTACCTGAACCACCTGCTGAGCCCGCGCTTCGGCCGCACGCTCGCAGTACGGACCGCCTCGGGGCAGATCGTGGGCCTCGGCCATCTGCTGTGGGACGGCGACGAGACCGAGGTGGCCCTGCTCGTCGAGGACGCCTGGCAGCGCCGGGGCATCGGCGGCAAGCTGCTCGCCCGGCTGGTGGCGATGGCCGGCGAGGCGGGCTGCGCCCATGTCTACGCGGTGACGCAGGCGTCCAACACCGGCATGGTCGCCGCGATGCGCGGCCTGGAGCTCCCCCTCGACTATCAGATCGAGGAAGGTACCCTGGTCATCACCGCCCGCCTGGACCAGCGGCCGGCCCGCCGCGCACAGGAGGAGCGCGTCGAGCGGGAGGAGCACGGCGAGCAGGAGCACGGCGGCTCCCGGATCGGCCGCCGGTCATAGCCACCGCACCACGGAACACGCGGACCGGAGCGGCCCGGCGGATTCCGCCGGGCCGCTCCGTCGCCTACCGCGTGCGTGCGCGGCGCCTCAGCCGAGCGTCCCGTCCGGGCCGCCCAGCGCCTCGTCCAGGTCGGCCCACAGGTCGTCGACGTCCTCCAGGCCGACGGAGAGCCGCAGCAGCCGGTCGCCGACTCCCGCGGCCCTGCGGTCGTCGGCGTCGACGATGCGGTGGCTGATGGACGCCGGGTGCTGGATGAGGGAGTCCACGCTGCCGAGGCTCACCGCCGGGGTGATCAGCCGTACGCCGCCGATCACCGCGTGCGGGTCCCCGCGCACCTCGAAGGAGACCATCGCACCGCCGATGCGCGGGTAGTGCACACGGGCCACGCGCGGGTCGGCGGTGAGCCGGCGGGCGAGTTCGGCGGCGTTGGCGGAGGCGGCCCGGACCCGTACCGGCAGCGTCGACAGGCCCCGCAGCAGCAGGTAGCCGGCCAGTGGATGCAGCACCCCACCGGTGGCGAACCGTATCTGGCGCAGCCGCCCCGCGAACTCCTCGTCGCAGGCCACCACCCCGGCCAGGACGTCTCCGTGCCCGCCGAGGTACTTGGTGGCGCTGTGCAGCACCAGCCGCGCCCCGTCCTCGGCCGGACGCTGGAGGACGGGAGTGGCGAAGGTGTTGTCGACGAGCAGCGGCACGGAGCCGCAGTCCCGGGCGAGTGCCCGCAGATCGACCTCGGTCAGAGTCGGGTTGGCCGGTGACTCCACCAGCACCAGACCGGTGTCGGGTCGCAGCGCGTCGGCGACCCCGGCCGGGTCGGTCCAGGTCACCTCGGAGCCGAGCAGCCCGGCGGTCAGCAGGTGGTCACTGCATCCGTACAGGGGGCGCACGGCGACGACGTGGCGCAGGCCCATGGAGCCGCGCACCAGCAGGACGGCGCTGAGCGCGGCCATGCCGCTGGCGAACGCGACGGCGGCCTCGGTGCCCTCCAGGCGGGCGAGGGCTGTCTCGAAGCGGGCGACGGTCGGGTTGCCGAGCCGCCCGTAGACGGGCGGGCCGTCCGGTTCCGCGCCGGTGGCGGCGAAGGCGTCGATCCGGGCGGCCTCACCACGGCTGTCGTGGGCGGGGTAGGTGGTGGACAGGTCGATCGGCGGGGCGTGCAGCCCCTGCCGGGCGAGGTCGTCCCGGCCGGCGTGCACGGCCTCGGTGGCGAGTGCTCTCGTGGTGCTGCGCGTGCCCATGCGTACGTCCATGCCCCGAAGGGTGAACACCGGACGGGTCGTGGGAGCCGATCTCCGTGTTACGTTCGGCCGATGACCGATTCTGTCGTACTTGATCCGGTGGATCTTCGTCTGCTGCGGCTGTTGCAGAACGACGCCCGGACGACGTACCGGGACCTCGCCGCGCAGGTGGGGGTCGCGCCGTCGACCTGTCTGGACCGGGTGACCCGGCTGCGGCGCTCGGGCGTGATCCTCGGGCATCGGCTGAAGCTGGACCCGGCCAAGCTGGGGCGAGGGCTCCAGGCGCTGCTGTCGGTGCAGGTCAGGCCGCACCGGCGGGAGCTGGTGGGGCCGTTCGTGGAGCGGATCCGGGCGCTGCCGGAGTCACTGACCGTCTTCCACCTGACCGGGCCGGACGACTATCTGATCCATGTCGCGGTCGCGGACATGACGGATCTGCAGCGGCTGGTGCTGGACGAGTTCACGTCGCGGCGGGAGGTGGCTCGCGTGGAGACGCGGCTGATCTTCCAGCAGTGGGACTGTGGTCCCCTGCTGCCGTCTTCGCCCTCGGCTCAATCCGGGTGACGTCCGGCAGGCCGCGTACCAGGATGGTCGTCATGTCTGAGACCAACAACCCGCTGCCCCGCGAGGTCGCCGACGCCTACGTCGACGACCTCATCGCCCTCGACCCGGTCACCGGTACGTACCTCGGCGTGCAGGAGAGTTCCAGCCGCCTGCCCGATCTCTCCCCCGCGGGCCAGGCGGCGCTCGCGGAGCTCCGGCGGGCCACGCTCGTCCGGCTCTCCGAGGCCGAGACAAGGCCCGGCGCGGACAGCGACATCGAGCGCCGCTGCGCCCGGCTGCTGCGGGAGCGGCTCACCGCGGAGATCGCCGTGCACGAGGCCGACGAGGGCCTGCGTTCGGTCGGCAACCTGGGCACGGTCGCCCACTCGGTGCGTGAGGTGTTCACCGTGACGCCGACGCAGACCGAGGAGGACTGGGCCGCGGTCGCCGAGCGGCTGCGCGCCGTGCCGGCCGCGCTGGCGGGCTACCGGGAGTCCCTCGCGCTCGGACTGGAGCGCAAGCTGTACGCGGCTCCGCGGCCGACCGCCACGTTCGTCGGGCAGCTCGCCGAGTGGGCGGACACCGGCGAGGGCCGCGGCTGGTTCGAGGACTTCGCCGCGGACGGTCCGGACGCCCTGCGCGCGGAGCTGGACGGGGCGGCCTGGGCGGCCACCGCGGCCGTGGTGGAGCTGCGGGACTGGATGCGCGACGTGTACGCGCCGGCGATCGAGGGCGCACCGGACACCGTCGGCCGGGAGCGCTACGCCCGCTGGTCCCGCTACTACAACGGCACCGACCTCGATCTGGACGAGGCGTACGCCTACGGCTGGGCCGAGTACCACCGGCTGCTCGGTGAGATGAAGAAGGAGGCCGAGAAGATCCTGCCGGGTGCCGGGACGCCGTGGGTGGCGCTGGCGCACCTCGACGAGCACGGCCGGCACATCGAGGGTGTCGACGAGGTCCGTGAGTGGCTGCAGGACCTGATGGACAAGGCGGTCGACTCGCTCGACGGCACCCACTTCGAACTCGCCGAGCGGGTACGGAAGGTGGAGTCGCGGATCGCCCCGCCGGGCAGCGCGGCGGCACCGTACTACACACCCCCGTCGGAGGACTTCTCCCGGCCGGGCCGTACCTGGCTGCGGACCATGGGGCTGACCCGCTTCCCCGTCTACGACCTGGTGTCGACCTGGTACCACGAGGGCGTGCCCGGCCATCACCTCCAACTGGCGCAGTGGGCGCACGTCGCCGAGGACCTGTCCCGCTACCAGGCCTCCGTCGGCATGGTCAGCGCCAACGCGGAGGGCTGGGCGCTGTACGCGGAGCGGCTGATGGACGAGCTCGGGTTCCTCGCGGACGCGGAGGAGCGGCTCGGTTACCTGGACGCGCAGATGATGCGGGCCGCCCGGGTCGTCGTCGACATCGGCATGCACCTGGAGCTGGAGATTCCGGCGGACTCGCCGTTCCACCCGGGCGAGCGCTGGACTCCGGAACTGGCCGAGGAGTTCTTCGGGGCGCACAGCAGCCGTCCCGCGGACTTCGTGGAGAGCGAGCTGACCCGCTATCTGACGATCCCCGGCCAGGCCATCGGCTACAAGCTCGGCGAGCGGGCCTGGCTGCTGGGCAGGGAGAACGCCCGTAAGCGGCACGGCGATGCCTTCGACCCCAAGGCGTGGCACATGGCGGCACTGTCCCAGGGTTCGCTGGGCCTGGACGACCTGGTGGACGAACTGTCGGCCCTGTGAGCCGGGCCGCCGGGGCAGGCGCCGGGCGCCGGGACGGCTCCCCCGGCGTCAGCGCCGGAAGCCGCCCTCGGAGTCGATGACCTGACCGGTGCCCCTGCCCCGAGCTCTCGACTCCGTTCGAGCAGGGGAGACCCCCATCGCCTCGTCCGTGGCCGGCCACGCGATGAGGCGGGCCGGGTCGTCGGGCCATCCCCCCACCGCCCGCCGGGGAGGCGTGCGGCGACGGCGTCGCAGGCCTCCCCGGTGAGGTGGCCGGTGTCCACCGGCCCGGCCGCCCGCGCCCGGCCGTCGCTCACGTTTCCACTGCCGCCCCGACTTCCCCCACTCGGCCGGCCGCGCCTGTCTCAGCCCACGCCGTGCATGCGTACCGTCGAACCCGATCGGCCCTTCACCACCGCGAGTTGGGCGTGGATGCGCCGGCGCAGGTCGGCGACGTGGCTGACGATGCCCACGCTGCGGTCGCGTTCCCGCAGGGAGTCCAGGACGTCCAGCACCTCGTCGAGGGTCTGGTCGTCGAGGCTGCCGAAGCCCTCGTCGATGAAGAGGGTGTCCAGCCGGACCCCGCCGGCCTCGTCGGTGACGACGTCGGCGAGACCGAGCGCGAGGGCGAGCGAGGCGAAGAAGGTCTCGCCGCCCGAGAGAGTCGCGGTGTCCCGCTCCCGGCCGGTCCACGCGTCCACGACGTGCAGGCCGAGGCCGCTGCGGCCACGGCCGCTGCGGTCGTCGGAGTGCACCAGGGTGTAACGGCCGGACGACATGCGCTGCAGCCGGGCGGTCGCCGCGGCGGCGACCTGTTCCAGTCGGGCGGCCAGGACGTAGGACTCCAGGCGCATCCTGCGTTCGTTGTCGGCGGAGGTGCCCGCGGTGAGGCCCGCCATGCGGGCCACCCGGTCGTACTCCTCGCGCAGCGGTGCCAGCCGCCGCGCCGAGGCGGTGGCCCGCGCGGAGAGCCGGTCCAGTTCGGCGCAGCGACGGGCGGCGGCGTCGCGGGCCGAGGACGCCTCGCGCACCCTGCGGTCCGCGTCCTCGGCGGTGCGCTGTGCGGCGGCGAGGTCTGCGGGGGGCTGCTGGGCGGCGGCCTCGGTTTCGGGCTCGGCGAGCACCGCGCGGACGGCGGCCTCCTGCTGCTGCCGGGCCTCCAGGCGGTGCTGCAGCGCGCGGTGGTCGGCGGGGTCGAGGAGGGCCGCGGCCGCCGCCCGCGGGGTGTCGAACCCGGCCCGGAAGGCGGCGTCCGCGAGCCTGGCATCGGCGTGCTTGAGCCGCTGCGCGGCGCCGTCGGCGAGCCGGGCGGCCTCGGCGGCGTCGGAGAACCGCGCCGCGGTGCACTCCAGTTGGGCGGCGCGCGCGGCCACGCTGTCCGCGGACCCCCGCGCCGTGGTCAACTCCTCCTCCAGCGCGGCCTGTTCCCGGTCCAGGCGCTCACGGACGCCCGCCCGCGCGGCCGTCCGGACCGCCGCCTCGCGCTGTGCGGTGACCCGCCGCTCGTGCTCGTGCTCGTGCTCCGCCTGCCGCAGCTGTTCCTGCGCGGAGTGCAGTACCGAGGCCGCGTCCCGCGCCCGCGCGTACCGCGCCTCCAACTCCTCCACCTCGTGGACGAGCCGGCCGGTCGGTGTGTCCCCCGCCTCCGCTCCGGCAGCGGCCAGCGCCTCGCGGACGACGCCGAGGCGCCGTTCGTCGTCGGCTCGGCGTTCCTCCGCGCTCTGGTGGGCGGCGAGGGCTCGCTCCTCCGCCTCGCGGTCGACATGACCGGCGTCCTTGCGGGCGGGGGCGGGGTGCTCGGTGCCCCCGCAGACCGCGCAGGGCGCGCCGTCGGTAAGGCCCGCGGCGAGTTCGGCGGCGATGCCGGCCAGCCGCTGTTCCTTGAGGCCGAGCCAGTGCTGCTTGGCCGCGAGTGCCTGTTCCCGGGCCTTCCGGGCCTGCTCGGCGGCGCGGTCGGTGTCCCCGGCCAGCTGGTCCCGCAGCCGTGCGGCGTTCAGCCGCTTGTGCGCGGGGTCGCGCTGCACCGCGAGTTCACCGGCCCTCGTCGCGGCCTCCTGCGCGGACTCGATGCGGGCCTGGAGCGCGGTGCGTGTCTCGTCCCATCCGGTGAGCCAGGCGTCCGACTCCTCCAGCACGTCGTCGTCGGCACGCTGCCGGCGGTCCAGGCCGGCCCGCTCGTCGAGGAGCTCGGCGAGCCGTCGCTCGGCCCGGCGGGCCGACTCGAGGCCGCCCAGTTCCTCGGCGGACCGGCGGGCGGCGGCGGCGAGCCCGGCCGCGCCCGCCTCCCGATGGGCCGCGGGGAGCAGGGCACGCATGCGTGCCTCGACGGCGACCGCGTCCCGGTGTTCGGCCTCGGCGGACTCCCGCAGTTCCAGGGCGGGGGCGACCGCCTCGGCCTTGCGGGAGCGGTCCAGGCGGTTCTGCGCCTCCTGCCGGGCGCCGTCCCCCTCCGCCAGCCGCGCCGCGCTCTCCCGTGCCTCGGCGAACCGCCGCTGCAGCCGGTCCCGTTCGCGTACGTCGTCCAGTGACCGGTCGGCGGCGGCCTGGGCGGATTCGGCCGCGGTGAGCCGGCAGCGGGCGACGGCGAGCTGTTCGCGGGCGGTGCTGCGGGCGGCGGCAGCCGCGGTCAGCACGCTCTCGGCCAGTCCCGGTTCGCCCGGCGCGAGGTCGTCGAGGGGCATGGCCTCGCCCGCTGCCTGCTGCATCCGGTGCGCTTCGGCGAGCAGGTCCGCGTCGCCGGCCCGTACCTGGGACTCGGTGGCGCGGCGGCGCTCGGCGAGGTGCTTTTCCACATCGGCGAAGCGGCGGGTGTCGAAGAGCCGGCCGAGGAGCTTGCCGCGGGCCTCGGCGTCGGCGCGCAGGAACCGCGCGAAGTCGCCCTGCGGCAGGAGGACGACCTGGCAGAACTGCTCCCGGCTCATGCCGAGGAGCTGGGCGACCTCCTCCCCGATCTCCTGGTGGGAGCGGCTGAGGTCCTTCCAGGACCGGGCCGCCGGGTCGTACTCGCGCAGCCAGGTCTGTGCCTTGTCGAGGGTGGTACCGGTGCCGCGCTTCTTCGGGCGCTGCCAGGGCGGTTGCCGGGTGACTTCGAGCCGGCGTCCGACGACGGTGAGGTCGAGCGTGACCTCGGTGCGGGTGGCGGGGGCGGCGTGGTCGCTGCGCAGGGTCATGCCCTGTCCGCTCTGCCGGGGACCGGGGACGGAGCCGTACAGCGCGTAGCAGACGGCGTCGAGTATCGAGGTCTTGCCGGCGCCGGTGGGGCCGTGCAGCAGGAAGAGGCCCGCGGCGGACAGCTCGTCGAAATCGACGGTGAGCGAGCCGCCGAAGGGCCCGAAGGCGGTGATGTCGAGCCGGTGCAGCCTCACCGCGCCACCTCCCGTACGGCCTGGTCGGCGCGGACGGCGTCGACGGCGTCCCGCAGGACGGCCCGCTCCCGCTCGTCGGGGCCGGTGCCGCGCACATGGGCGACGAAGTCCTCCGCGATCTGCTGGTCGTCACGGCCTGTGAGGCGGCGGGCGTAGGACACCGCCGGGTCGTCGGGCGCGCGGTCGGGGTCGAAGACGAGGCTGAGGATGTGCGGGAAGCGTTCGCCGAGCCGGACCATCGGGTCGGCCGGACGGACCGGGTCGGTGAGGGTGGCCTCCACCCACGCCTCGCGGTGCGGTTCGAGCCCGGGGTCGGCGAGCAGTTCCTCCAGGGTGCCGCGGATTCGGGCGAGGGCGCGCGGCACCGGGCAGTCGACCCGCTCGGCGGTGACGCCGCCGTCGGCGGCCAGGTCGACGAGCCACATGCTCTTGCGGTGGTCCGCCTCGGAGAAGGAGTACGGGAGCGGGGAGCCTGAGTAGCGCACGCGCTCGGTGAGGGTCTGGCAGCCGTGCAGGTGCCCGAGCGCCACGTAGTCGACGCCGTCGAAGACTCCGGCGGGTACGGCGGCGACCCCGCCCACGGTGATGTCCCGCTCGCTGTCGCTCGGTGCGCCGCCGGTGACGAAGGCGTGCGCGAGGACGACCGAGCGGGTGCCGGGCGGGCGGGCGGCGAGGTCGGCGCGGATCCGGTCCATGGCGGCGGCGAGCACCGTCTCGTGCCCCGCCTGCTCCAGCCCGAACTCGTCCTTGACGAGCGCCGGTTCCAGATAGGGCACTCCGTAGAAAGCGACCTCCCCGTGGGTGTCGGACAGCATCACGGGGGTACCGCTCGCCGAGGGGTCGGTCCGCAGATGGATGCCCGCGCGCCCGATGAGTCCGGCACCGACGCCGAGGCGGCGGGCCGAGTCGTGGTTGCCGGAGATCATCACCGTCGGCACGCCCAGGTCGGCGAGGCGGTGCAGGGCGTCGTCGAACAGCTCCACCGCGGCGAGCGGCGGCACGGCCCGGTCGTACACGTCTCCCGACACGACCACCGCGTCGACGGCGTGCTCGCGCACGGTCGTCACCAGGTGACCGATGAACTCGGCCTGGGCACCGAGCATGCCGACCCGGTGGAACGACCGGCCGAGGTGCCAGTCGGAAGTGTGCAGAACTCTCAAGACGCCACTCCGACCTGCATGTTTCCCCTTACTCCGCCCCTGTAGTCAGCACCGAACCAGCATGGTCCCCGTGGTCGGCACCGACCACGCTAGCGCCCGTCAGCACCTGATCCATTACGGACCTCAGTCTGCCACCAGCATCCGGGGTCAGACGGCCATAGGTGTCGGCCGTGATCTGGATGGTGGAGTGAGCCCTTTCCGAGCTGACGGTGTGACCGCGAGCTCGGAAAGGGCTCAATGCGTTGATCGCACCGGACAGGACCGTACCGAGTATGAGAAAGGGCAATGCCTGCACCGCGATAGAGAGAAAGACAGTCCGCCATGCCTGCACGGCTGGCTCATTCCCCCACCGGCCGACGGCGAAGAGCGCCGTCCCGGGAAGCACCGCCGCTCCCAGGAGCAGCAACGGCCACCACCGCAGCCAGCCTGGGACCGGAGCGTCATTGGTGGCCGCGGCGGCAGTTGCGGCTCCGGGGAGCTCCTCGGTCTGTTCTTATGTCTTGGGCGTACCGCTCCGAATGTCTGATGTTCGGAACGAAGATAGCGGTTCTGCGATGGGCGACCGGCACGGAAGCCGAACAGTCCGCCATGGGCTGGCGCTGTGTGCCAGCCCACCCGCCCACAACCTGACATCAGCAAGGTCCCCACCCATAACCACACCAAATGACCGACCTGGCCAGCAGTCACAGCAAGCACCGTTGCAGTACTACAGGGTCTGTTTCATCTCGCGGTGCTCGTTCCCGCTCTGGCCGAGACCCATGAGCGCATGAACCCCCGACTACGCAGCAGCACGCTGATCTGGGATCGAGGCACGGAACTGGCAGCCCACGAGCATCTCAGCGCTGACACCGGTGTCGACGTGTTCTTCGCAGCACCGCGTAACCCCTGGCAACGTGGAACCAACGAGAACACCAACAAACTGCTCCGGCAGTACCTGCCCAAAGGAACGAACCTGTCGACGCGCTCCACACCGTCACCGCGACGCTCACGCCCGGGGGCCGACCGGGGTGGTGCCCTGCCGGTCACTGCCGTCAGGCCGGGCGGTAGGTGCCCGGGGCGAGGTAAACGGCGAAGCGCGGGGCCGGCCCACCGCGGTAGGAGAGGAAGTTCTGGGTCGCCGACTCCGTCAGCGGACCGTCCGACAGAGCGTGGAGAGCGGCCGTGTAGGGCGCCGGGTGCACGTTCTCCTCGCGCATGAAGGCCGCCACGCGGTCGTGCGCGGTCGCGTCGTCGCTGTGACCGGGGATGAGCGGCACATAGAGCGTGGCGCCCGGCGCGTCCTGAGCAGAGCTGAAGCTCCAGCAGGTGACGGGGGGCTTCTGCCATCCGGACTCGCGGCATCCGGTGACACGTTCGAGAGCACGGGCGAAGGAACCGGGTACGTGATCGCGGGCGACGGCCGACTGGGCATCTATGTCGTCGACGGTCACACCTGTGTGCGCGAGGTAGACCTTGCAGCGGGCTTCTCGGGTGGCGGACAGGTCCAGGGCCAGTCCGACAGGTTCGTGCGCGATGCCGTGGATGCCACCCAGGTGATCGGCGAGGGCGTGCCAGGGGCGTTCCATGCCCAGCCGGATCATGGCCTCCTCTGTGCGAGCAACAGCGTGCTCGCGGCCGGCGACGGCGGGGTTGAGATAGATCTTGTAGAGCGGGTGTCCGCCCCGCCGCCAGGCAACCCCGTGGGAGAGCGAGAAGTATCCGCGCGGGTCCCCGTCCGTGAAGAGGGCCTCGACGGCGAGGTAGCGCTCGATCGAGACTCCCGGACGGTCGGCCAGGCTGCGGGTGAAAGCCCTGCCGTCTTCCTGACGGGCAAGAGACGTCCCCGGGTGACTCGGGGTTTCGAGCGAAAGGCGCAGTTCGCTCTGGCCGTCGGCCCAGGCGAACGACACTTCGAAAGGCATGCCGTCGATGGCGACCCAGCACACGCGCTCGGGCGGCTTCCCCGCGGGGAGTTCACCCCAGGCCCCGAACAGCTCGCGGACCAGGGCGAGCCTCGACCGCCGTTCGCTTTCGCTCGCACCGAGCACCTCGCTCCCGCGCCGGATCTTGTCGCAGGCGATGTCGGCGTAGCTGTCGGTCGGTTTGTACCTCTGAGACTCGAAGCGCACGGGCCGTCCCACCATCTCGGCGGCGACTCCCGTGTCCGGTGTGAGAGCAGCATCTTCCATTGACTCTCCCTGCACAACTGGGCACAAGTAGCGGGCGCAAACGATCGGATCGTCTCACCCGGTGACCGCCTGCACCTGATGTCCGGCGAGATTCATTATGCTATGAGATATAAAGTACATATGTTTCAGCCAAGTTCAGGTTTAATTCGACACACCCCTGTGCAGTACGAGCGACGCGGATGGCGGTCGACCGCACTACGTCGCTGACTGTGCACACAGGGTCGTACCTGCGCTTACCCGTGGTCGTACCGGTCTCTGCGAGGTCGGGCCGAGAACGGCCTGAAGATCTCACCTGCGAAATTTGCGTGGCGGTGTTCTGCTACACGACCGCAACACGTCGGCCGGAGCCGTGCATGTTCGCGCATCTCCCCCAGCGAGCAGGGACGCCTACGGGGAGCTGTTGAAGCGTGACCGCGCCGCAGCACCCGCTCTGGTGAACCCGGGACATGAACGCTCGCCACAGCCGACTTACCGTCGATGCCCTTGGTGCGGCTCTCGCTCTCGTGCCTCACCTGCACCACCCGGTGCACAGCGGCCGGTACACGGCGAAGCCGACGGACGAGCGGAATGAGAGTCCAGGAAGCCGGACGGCCACAGGCAGGCAGCGACAGGCCGGGTGAGCTCGAGCGGGCAACCGCGACCGGAGGTCCGCAAAGAGAATTGTCGGGCCGACAACGGCCGGCGTGCACCCGATGCCCGGTGTCCCGTCGAACTGCTCCACGCCGTCCTCTGCCCGCCTGGGCGCCTCGCTCGCCGCGCCGATCTCCGCGACCTCGGGGACCACTGCCCCGGAGAGCCCGGCGAGGACGCACTCGAGGGTCTTGCGGACGCTGTGGCCGGAGACGTCGAGGAGCTGGTCCAGTACGAGCCCGCTGTGGGTGGTCAGGCCGGGATAGACGTCCAGCGGGGTGATCGAGGCGATGCCGGTCATCTCGAGGTACGCCGCGAGGCCGGCCTCCTCGGCCTCGGCGAGCGGGGCTCACTGCACCAGGTTGGCGATGATGAGGCGGCCACCGGGTCGCAGGGCTGTGGCGAGTCGCCTCACTACGCGCCGCGGATCGGACATGTGCAACAGCGACTCGAACAGCCACACCGCGCCGAAGGACTCGGGTTCGGAGCAAAGGTCGGCCGCGTCGCCGTGCTGGAACCTCACCTGCCCGTCAAGACCTTCTGCCTCGGCCGCCAGGTTCGCCAGAGCGCGATCCTCCCAGCGCAGCGCGGAGCACACCGGAGCTTTGCCCGACATTTACCACGAACCGCCCTTCGGCACTTCATTCCGGCCAATCTCCGGGCCGCACATCTGACGGATGACCTCACGACTGCGCCCTGCTGCCGGTGGTGCAGCCAGGGCTCGCGCCCCAGCGGAACCGCCTCCGGGAGTGACCGCACCTGCGGATTGGCCGCAGAACCCCACACGACCGATCAGTTACAAGAACGGCCGAATCGGCCACTGCCCCGTTTCCGCATCGCAACGCACTGCGACATTATCGCTACGCATCGTCCGCTTACGTATTCACCAGACGACTGAGTGCGCCTTCCCCAGTGCGGCCGTCCGGCAGGCCGGCCGCACCGTGCTCCGAGGAGCCCGCGCAGAGGAGTTGACGCGTGTCCGCACAGCACCACTCCCTCCCACCCCGGCTCCCGGCCGATGCTCCGCGCTCCGCGGTCCCCCTCGGACGTTCCGGCCCGTCCGACGCCGCCGCCGCGACGCTCCCGGAAGCCTTCGTGCGACAGGCTCGGCTGACTCCCGATGCGACCGCACTGATCTGTGGCGCCGAGGAGGACACGGCCATGACGTACCGGGAAGTCGACGCTCGTTCCGACCGCCTGGCCCGGCGTCTTGCCTCGGAGGGGGCGGGTCCGGGTTCCACCGTGGCGGTCCTGATGGAACGCTCGACCGATCTCGTGGTGTCTCTGCTCGCCATCGTCAAGTCCGGTGCCTGTTATGTGCCGTTGGACGCACGGCAACCCGCATCGCGACTGCAGTGGATGGTCGAGCAGACCCGATCCCGGTTGATCCTGACGGACGGGCCACGTCCCCAGGACGAGTTCGGCGCCGGGCCACGGGTCCTGTCGGTGCACTCCGGCGCCTCGGACGGGCACGAGGGCCCGGCCTCCCCCGGTATCCCTGCCGAACCGCGGCAGCTCGCCTACGTGATGTTCACCTCCGGCTCCACCGGTACGCCCAAGGGCGTAGCGGTGACTCACGAGAACGTCGTGGGTCTTGCCCGGGACCACACCTGGCGCAGCGGTGCCCACGAGCGGGTCCTGCTGCACTCGCCGCACGCTTTCGACGCGTCCACCTACGAATTGTGGGTGCCGCTGCTGTGCGGCGGGACGGTCGTGGTCGCGCCCCCGGGCGAACTGGACGCCCGAGGCATTGCCTCGGCGGTCTCGGACGCGGGGATCACCGGATTGTGGGTGACCGCCGGGCTGTTCTCCGTCCTCGCGGAGGAGGATCCGCAGTGCTTCCGCGGCGCGCGCGAAGTGTGGACCGGCGGGGACGCAGTCTCGCCCGCGGCCGTCCGGCGGGTCCTGCGGGCCTGTCCCGGCACGGCGGTCGTCAACGGCTACGGGCCGACGGAGACGACGACGTTCGCCACCTACCACCGGGTCGCCGACACCGGTGGCCCGGGCACCGTGGTTCCCATCGGCGCCGCCATGTCGGGCATGCGCATCGAGGTCCTCGACCGGCAGTTGCGCCCGGTCCCACCGGGTGCGGTCGGGGAACTGTACGTCGGCGGCTCGGGCCTGGCCCGTGGTTACTGGAATCGCCCGGCCCTGACCGCCGAACGGTTTGTCGCCGACCCTCTGGGAGAGCCCGGCGCCCGGCTCTTCCGAACCGGTGACCTGGTGCGCGGCAGGTTGGACGGTCTCCTGGAGTTCGTGGGCCGCAGCGATGATCAGGTGAAGATCCGTGGTTTCCGCGTCGAGCCCGGCGAGGTGGAGGCCGCCCTCTCGGAGCACCCGGGTGTCGCCCAGGCCGTGGTCGTGACCAGGGAGGACCGGCCCGGACACAGACGGCTCATCGGCTATGTCGTCCCCACCGATGGGGCCGGGACCGAGCAGGGCAGCGCGGACGCGGTGAGCGAGTGGCAGGGGATCTACAACTCGCTCTACAGCGAGATCGCTCAAGTGCCCTTCGGCGAGGACTTCTCCGGCTGGCACAGCAGCTACGACGGCCGGCCCATCCTGCCGGAGCAGATGCGGGAGTGGCGCGACGCAACCGTGGAACGAATCCGTGAACTGAACCCACGTCGCGTCCTGGAGATAGGCGTGGGCACCGGGCTGCTGATGTCACGGCTGGCTCCGCGATGCGACGCCTACTGGGGAACGGACCTGTCAGGCCGGGCCATCGAGGCACTGACCGAACTGGTGCGTCAGGATGCCTTGCTCGCGGACCGGGTCGAACTGAGCGCCCGCGCGGCCGACGACATCAGCGGCCTGCCCGCCGACTTCTTCGACACCGTCGTCATCAACTCCGTCACCCAGTACTTCCCGGACGCGCACTACCTCACGAACGTCCTGGCCAAGGCAGTCGAGCTGCTCGTTCCCGGCGGGTCGGTCTTCGTCGGAGACGTACGCAACCTGTGCCTCCTTCGCGCCTTCCACACCGATGTCCAGCTGCGCCGCCCCGAATTGCCGTCGAGCCCCGCCGCCCTGCGCGCGGCCGTCGGACACGGCATGGTCCGGGAGAAGGAGCTGCTGGTGGACCCGGCGTTCTTCACCGAACTGACGGACACCGTCCCCGGCATCGGCGGCAGCGAGGTGCGGGTGAAGCGGGGACGGTACGTCAATGAGCTGACCCGCTACCGCTACGACGCCGTGCTGCGCAAGGCCGTACGCGGAGCCGGTCTCGTTCTCCCCGTGGAAGACCTGCGGTGGGGCCAGGACGTCTCGGACCTGGAATCGCTGGCCGGCCGCCTCGGTGCCGGACGGCCCGTCGACATCCGGGTGACGGGGATGCCCGACAGCCGGATCGCACCCGTCGCCGCGGCACTGCGGGCACTGGACGGTGAGGGAGACACGGGCCGGATCCACTCGTTGGGCGTGCAGGACGACGCCGAGACCCTCTTGATCGAGCAAGTGCACGAGCTTGCCGCGCGGTTTGGCCTTCGAGCCTCCGTCACCTGGTCCGCCACCGCTGATGACGCCTTGGACATCGTGCTGACCCGCCGCCCGCCCGGCGCACCCGGCGGTGGAGCCCCGGCACCGGCCGGTACGGCGCTGGACTCACTCGTCAACGCCCCCTCCACTGCGCGGGACACCGGCGCCCTGGTCTCCTCGGTCCGCGACTTCCTGAAGAGGCGGCTACCCGAGTACCTGGTCCCGGCCGCCACGGTGGTGCTCGAGGCCATGCCACTGACGCCACACGGCAAGGTGGACCGCCGACGGCTGCCGGAGCCCGACATCGGCTCCGCCGAGGACGGACGGTCACCGCGCACCCCTCTCGAAGAGCTGCTGTGCGGGCTGTTCGCCGATATCCTGGGCGTGTCGAGAGTCACCATCGACGACAGCTTCTTCGCCCTCGGCGGCCACTCCCTTTCCGCCACCCGCCTCAGCTCCCGGCTGCGGTCAGTGCTCGGCCTGGAGCTGCCGGTGCGCAGCGTCTTCGAAGCACCGACCGTCGCCGGTCTGGCCGAAGCCGTGCGGCAGGCGTCGGCCGGGGGCCGTCCCCCGCTCCAGCCCATGGAGCGCCCCGATGAGGTACCGCTGTCCTTCGCGCAGCACCGTCTGTGGTTTCTCGACCGGCTCCAGGGTCCGGCCGCGACGTACAACGTCCCGCTCGTCCTTGAGCTGGAAGGGGAGTTGGACCGGGCGGCGCTCGAAGCCGCGCTCGCCGATGTCGTCGAGCGCCACGAGAGCCTGCGGACGGTCTTTCCTGAAACGGCAGGTGTGCCCAGGCAGTCGGTCTTTGACGGCGCGGCCGCACGGCCGCCGCTCGATGTCAGTACGGTGGCGCCCGCGGAACTCGACGCGGCGGTGGCCGCGACGGTACGCCACCCGTTCAACCTGGCGGGCCACATTCCGGTCAGGGCGCACCTGTTCAGCACGGCCCCGGACCGCCACGTCCTGGCACTGACCGTCCATCACATCGCCTGCGACGGATGGTCCCTCGCACCGCTGTGGCGGGACCTCGCCACAGCCTACGCGGCGCGCCGCCGCGGTGAGGTTCCCGGCGCGGAACCGCTGCCGGTCCAGTACACGGACTACACCCTGTGGCAGCGTCGACTCCTGGGCGAGGAGGACGACCCCGACAGTCCGGCCGCCCGTCAGCTCGCGTACTGGACCGGCGCTCTGAAAGGACTGCCCGAGTACGCCGAACTCCCCCTCGACCGGCCCCGCCCGCAGTCCGCGTCCCACCACGGCGATACTCTGCACTTCGCGGTGGACGCCGAGCTGCACCGGCGGATCGTGGACCTGGCGGGGCGGTGCGGGGCGAGCCCGTTCATGGTGGTGCACGCCACGCTCGCCACCTTGCTGAGCAAGCTGGGCGCGGGCCACGACATCGCGATCGGCACCCCGGTGGCGGGCCGCACGGATCAAGCCCTGGATGATCTGGTGGGGTTCTTCGTCAACACCTTGGTGCTGCGTACCGACACCTCGGGGAACCCCGCCTTCCGGGATCTGCTCGCCCGGGTGCGGGAGACCGATCTGGCCGCGTACGCCCATCAGGACCTATCGTTCGAGCGGCTTGTGGACGCCCTCGCCCCGGCGCGCGGGACGCCCCACCACCCTCTGTTCCAGGTGATGCTGGCCCTGCAGAACGCTCCGCAGGGCGCGCCGGAGCTGCCGGGCCTGACCGTCAGGGAGCGTGCGGTGAGCACTGGTGCCTGCAGGTTCGACCTTTCACTGAGCCTGCGGGAGCGCCAGGGCGCCGACCAGCGCCCGCAGGGGATGGACGGCGTGGCGGAGTACAGCACCGACCTGTTCGACCGGGGCAGCGTCGAGCGTCTCATCCACCGGTTCCTTCGCTTCCTCAACGCGGTCACCACCGACCCCGGGCAGCGGATCGGCACGCTGGATGCAGTCCTCCCCGGCGAGCGGGAGACGCTGCTGAAACAGAGCCGCAACACGCTGCGGGATGTACCGCGACTTCCCCTGCCCGATCTGTTCGAGACGCAGGTCAAGCGGACGCCCGAGGCAACAGCGCTGCTCTTCGACAACGGTGTGGGGTCAGCACGGAAAATGACTTACCGTCAGCTCAACGCACGGGCGAACCAGCTCGCCAGGTACCTCGTCGGCTGCGGCATCGGCCCCGAGCAGTACGTGGCCATCGCACTGCCCCGCACGGTCGACTCGGTCATCGCCGCCCTCGCCGTGCTGAAGGCGGGAGGCGCGTATCTGCCGCTGGATGCCAACTACCCTGCCGTCCGGCTCCGGTTCATGCTTGAGGACGTCCGTCCGGCGCTGCTCCTCACCGACTTCGACACGTCGTTTACCCTTCCGGACGTTCCCGGCGTCCCTGGCATGCGCCGAGTCGTCCTGGACCAGGCCGAGACCCGGCACGCCGTCGGCCTGTGTCGGGAGACGGACGTCGCCGACGGTGAGCGGGTGCGCCCGCTGGCGGACACGAGTCCGGCATACGCCATCTACACCTCCGGGTCCACCGGCCGCCCCAAGGGCGTGGTGGTGACCCACTCCGGCTTCTCCGGTGTCGTCGAGGTGCAGCTGCGGCGGTTCGGGGTGACGGCGTCGAGCCGGATCCTTCAGTTCGCATCGCACAGCTTCGACGGGGCGGTGTGGGAACTGTGCGGAGGGCTGCTGACCGGGGCCACACTGGTGATGGCACCGGCAGAACTCACCGCACCCGGGCCCGGCTTGGCCGCCCTGGTCGAGCGGCTCGGCGTCACCCACGCGACGCTGCCGCCGACCGCGCTGACCGTGCTGGAGCCCGCTCAGCTGGCTTCCGTGTCCTCGCTGATCGTCTCGGGTGAAGCATTGTCGGGGAAGACGGTTCGGCGCTGGTCGGCCGGACGCCGCTTCATTAACGGCTACGGCCCGACCGAGACCACCGTGTGCGCCACGCTCAGCTCCCCGCTCTCCGGCAGCGGTACGCCTCCGATCGGCACACCCACCGTGGGCGCGAGCACCTACGTCCTCGACCGCGACCTGTGTCTCGTGCCGCCCGGGATGCCCGGAGAGCTGCACGTCTCCGGGGCCGGACTTGCCCGCGGCTACCTGCGCCGGCCGGGACTCACGGCCGACCGGTTCGTGGCCGACCCGTTCGGCGCCCCCGGCTCCCGGATGTATCGCACCGGCGACATCGTTCGCTGGAACAGCGACGGGGAACTGGAATACATGGGCCGTGCCGACGGGCAGGTCAAGATTCGGGGGTTCCGGATCGAGCCGGGCGAGGTCGAGGCCGCCCTGAGCGCCCATCCGGACGTCGCGCAAGCCGTGGTCGTCCCCCGCAAGGACAGCCGCGGCGCCACCTGCCTCGCCGGATACGTCGTGCCCGCCGGCCACTCGGTGGGCCTGAACGGCCTTGAGCTGCGCTCTCATCTGGCCGGTCTGCTGCCCGACTACATGGTCCCGGCCTCGGTGACGGTCCTTGACGCGCTGCCGGTCGCGGCAACGGGCAAGGTGGACCGCGCCGCGCTCCCGGCGCCGGACCTCGCGACGCTGTCGGCAGGCCGGGCGCCGCGCAATCCGCGCGAACGCATCCTGTGCGAACTGTACGCCGAGGTTCTGGACGTCCCGCAGGTCACCATCGACGACTGTTTCTTCGCCCTGGGCGGGCACTCTCTGCTCGTAACCCGGGTGATCAGCGGGATCCGCCGCCGCCTCGGGGTGGACCTGCCCGTCCGTACCCTCTTCGAACGGCAGTCGGTCGCCGCGCTCCTTGAGGCAGTCGACCAGGTGAGCCCGCCGGCGGACGCTTCCGCATCCGGGCCGGCCCCGGCCGACCTCGTGGCAGAGGCCGTGCTCGACCCGCGGATCACCGTCGGGCCCCAGCGAGAGGGGCAGTCCGGCGACGCGACGGACCACGAGAACATCCTGTTGACGGGCGCGACGGGCTTCCTCGGCGCCTTCCTCCTGCGCGAACTCCTCGACCGTACGAGTGCCGACATCCACTGTCTGGTCCGCGCGGACGACACCGAGCAGGCGTCCAGGCGCGTCCGGCAGAGCCTGGCGGAGTACGGGCTGTGGAACGAGTCCACCCGCAGCCGGATCGTGCCCGTGCCCGGTGATCTGGAAAAGCCCCTGCTCGGCCTCTCCCCGGAGCGGTTCGACGCCCTGGCGGCCCTGACTGACGTCGTTTATCACAATGGCGCGCGGGTCAACGCGGTCGAACCGTACGCCCGGCTGAGTGCGTCCAACGTGTCCGGCACCCAGGAGGTGCTTCGCCTGGCGACCCGCTCGGCCCCGGTGCTGGTCCACTACGTCTCGACGGCTGCGGTCTCCGTGAGTACCGACGAGGACTACGGGAACCTCGGCCCCGTGCCCGAGTCCCACCGGGTACGCCCTGACTCCCTCATGCCAGGCGGCTACACGGCCAGCAAGTGGGCGGCGGAGCAGCTCGTGTGGGAGGCGGCCGAGCGTGGGCTCCCGGTGAGTGTGTACCGGTTCGGCCGGGTGAGCGGGCACACCGTCAGCGGGGCCGGTTCCAGCAAGGACGTGCTCTGGCAGCTCGTGCGGGCGATGCTCGTCATCGGGGCCGCCCCGCACCCTGCCGGTCGGGACGCCCCGCCCCCCGTGGTCGACCTGATCCCCGTGGACCACGCCGCGGCCGCCCTCGTTCACCTCTCCCGCCGCCCCGGCAGCATCGGTCTGGCGCACCATCTCACGTGCCCCGAACCCGTCCCCTTCGACACGTTCCTCGACCATCTGCGGTCGTACGGCTATCACTTGGCCACCATGAGCCTCGACGACTGGATGCGAGCCCTGCGCCGGCAGGCGGACGCCGAGGCGGAGCGGGAGAAAGGCGCGGGGCTCCTTGACGCGGCCGTGCTGCTCGCCGACACCCTGCCCGCACTGTCCCGCCTGGGGCAGATCCGTCTCGACCGGACCAACACCCTGACCGGCCTTGCAGACTCGGGACCGGCGTTCCCGGCCCTGGACGGCGCGCTCATCCGGACCTACGCCGATCACTTCGTAGCATCAGGCTTCTTCCCACCGCCCGCCCGCTGAGCACCACACCATCACCGTGGCCGACCCGGGAGAGCCACGCCATCACCCCATCCATTCGTCCACGGAAAGGTCACGCATCATGAGCAACCCCTGGGATGACACCGAGGGCACTTTCTCGGTGCTGGTCAACGACGAGGGACAGCACTCCTTGTGGCCGTCCTTCACCGCCGTGCCCGCGGGGTGGACCACGGTCCACGGCCCTGCCTCCCACCAGGAATGCCTCGCGTACGTCGAGGAGAACTGGACCGACATGCGGCCCAAGAGCCTCGTCGAGCACTACGACCGGTTCTCGGAGGTGCAGTCCGCATGAGCGACCAGCAGTCACCCCGCAGCTACCCCTTCAGTGAAGCGATCGCTCTGGACCTCGATCCGCTGTACAGAGAGCTGCGCCAGGAGGAACCCGTCCTCCGGGTTCGCTGCCCTTTCGGCGAGGACGCCTGGCTGGTCACCAAGCACGCGGACATGAAGAAGATCCTGGGGGATCACCGGTTCAGCCGTGCGATGGCAGCGGAGCACGACGAGTCCCGTCTGACCCCGTTGCCCATCCACACCAGCATCCTGGGTATGGACCCGCCCGACCACACCCGGCTGCGCAGGCTTCTGGCAAAGGTCTTCACCACGCGCCGCGTCGAGCTGCTGCGTCCCCGGGTCGAAGGCGAGGCGCACCGGCTGATCGACGGCCTCGTCACTCAGGGGCCACCAGGCGATCTCATGGAGGGGTTCGCGGTTCCCTTCGCCGGTACGGTCGTCTGCGATCTGCTCGGTGTCCCGTTCGAGGACCGCGAGCGGTTCCGCGGCTGGCTCGACGCCTTTTCCGCCACGACCGTGATGACGGAGGAGGAGATCGAGGCGGACACCGAGCGGTTGCACGGATACATCGCGCGGCTGATGGCCGCCCGCCGTCAGCAGCCGCAGGACGACCTGATCAGCGCCATGGTCAAGGCCAGCGACGAGGAGGAGAAGCTCTCCGAGAAGGAGCTGGTGGAGCTGGCGAGTGTCCTGCTGATCGCGGGGCACGAGACGGTCTCGTCGCAGCTCATCGACTCTCTGTACGTCCTGTTCACCCACCCCGAGCAGCTGGAACTGCTTCAGGGCA
Source organism: Streptomyces sp. NBRC 110035 (assembly GCF_000829695.1). GTDB lineage: Bacteria > Actinomycetota > Actinomycetes > Streptomycetales > Streptomycetaceae > Streptomyces. Next base: position 181,108 of record NZ_BBNN01000024.1, read on the forward strand.
AGCGCGAGTCGACGCCGAGGGCGATCGAGGAACTGCTGCGCTATGTGCCCCTCATCTCCCATGTCACCTTCGCGCGCTACGCCACCGAGGACGTCGAGCTGAGCGGAACGCTTGTCCGTGCGGGCGAATCCGTACTTCCTGCCATTCCCTCGGCCAACCGTGATGAATCAGTGTTCGAGAACGCGGACCTTTTCGACCTGACCCGCGAGCACAATCCCCATCTGGGATTCGGGTACGGAATCCACCGTTGCCTGGGTGCGCCGCTCGCCCGCCTCGAAATGCAGGTGGCACTCGATGCGTTGTTCGCGCGGCTGCCCGGCATGCGGTGTGCCGTTCCCATGAATTCACTGGAATGGAAGGACGGCATGCAGGTACGGAGCTTGCTGCGGTTGCCAATCGTCTGGTGAACCACCGGTGAAGTCACGGCACTTGACTGAGGGGACCCGCGGACGTGTCATACGTCCGCGAGGAGGCCCACGCTCGCACCGTCAGGCGAGCCGCCAGTCGGGGGACGACGGGCTGCTCCCGACCGTGGCCGCCGGGTCACGGTTGGCCACCGGGCCGAGGACGGTTTCGATCCGGGCCATGACGTCGTCGTCCAGCCTGGTGCCGGCCGCCTTGACGTTTTCGGTGATCTGCTCGGGCCGGGATGCACCAAGCACGGCCGCGGAGACACTGGGGTTCTGGAGCACCCACGCGAGCGAGAGTTGCGCGACCGTCAGGCCGCCGTCGGCGGCGATCGGCCGCAACTGCTGCACCCGGCCGAGGACGTCGTCCGTCAGCCAGGCGGCCAGGACCGTTGAGCCGTCGTTCGAGTCCGTGGCCCGGGAGCCCTCCGGCCACTTGCCGCCCGGCAGATACTTGCCGGTCAACACGCCTTGGGCCAGGGGCGACCAGACGATTTGCCCGAGGCCGAGCTCCTCGCAGACCGGAATGACCTCGGCCTCGGGCACCCTCCACAGGGCTGAATACTGCGGCTGGTTGGAGATCAGGGGGATCTTGAGCTCACGGGCGAGGGCGTACCCGTACCTGATCTGGTCCGCGGTCCACTCGGATACGCCGATGTAGTGCGCCTTGCCGGAGTGCACCACGTCGGCGAGGGCCTCCATGGTCTCCTCCAGCGGAGTGGAGAGGTCGAACCGGTGAGCCTGGTAGACATCCACGTGGTCTGTACCGAGGCGGCGCAGGGAGTTGCCGATCGACTCCTGGATGTGCTTGCGCGAGAGCCCCATGTCGTTGCGGCCCGGCCCGGCCGGGGCGAAGACTTTGGTGAGAATCTCCAGGCCCTCCCGGCGCTCTCCCTTCAGCGCCCGGCCGAGGGATTCCTCGGCGTGGGCGTCCGCATAGACGTCCGCGGTGTCGAAGGTGGTGATTCCGGCGTCAAGTGCCGCGCGCACGCAGGCCAGTTCCGTCCCTTCGCTTCTCGATGAACTCCGGGTCAGCCAGTTGCCGTATGCAATCCGACTGACGATTAACCCGCTGCGTCCCAGATGGCGAAAGTCCATGGCACCAAATTATCAACGGATTTGGTATCCCTCCGGCGAACGCGCAACTGGCTACGCCCGTCTCCTGCCTGGCCGGTCTGAGGAGCTGTCTGCAGCAGCACGGAGTGACGTCTGATTCTGCCCTCGCGGGGCCGACGCCGAACGGTCGGCGCCTCAGCCACCTTGACGAGCCGGCGCTCGGTCAGAGTGGTCGTGACCGTGTCGTACTCAGGCTTCGGCTCGTCCGGGCCCGGACACAGCGCAAGACCGGACCGGAACCCGGTCGCCGCCTCCGGCAGGCGGGCCATCCGCAGCTCGGTGGGCCCCACCCGGCCGCCCGGAGATCCTGAGCGGCCTTGGGCTGCGGACCAGGTGCTCTCCGCACCGTGGTGCCAACCGCGAGGACGGTGACCGGGACGGCGGGCGGCTTCGCTCCGCGGCGGGGCCCGCCCGGTGGGCGCCGGCTTCCCGGCGACCATCCATCCCCGCGCCACATCACATGGATCATGGCGGTTCTCCGGGAATCCCGGAGAACCGCCATGATCCATGTGGGCCATCTGCGCCGTGACGCCATGCCGACCTGGGGAAACGGAGGCAATTCGAGGGACAGCCATCCCGACGAACCCGGGGGATATTGCACGGTTCGAGTGGCCGTGGTCATCCGATGGACCGTTCGGCCTGGGCTTTGGTCCGGGCGAGGCGGCAGGAGTCGGTGCCGGTCTCGACGATGGCCGCGCAGAGCCTGGGACCGGTGAACGTCTTCGTCCACCAGAAGGCCGCCGACCGGTTCGGGCCGCCGACCGGTTCGTCGGCGCCTGCCAGACCTCGCCCCGCCGCCTGCAACTCAATGCCTTCCCCCAGCACGGAACCAGCACGGGACAGGTCACCAGGGATGACGAGGGGTGCCCACAGGTCAGCGCCGAACCAGCACCGGCACCACCGACGAGCCCCTCATTGAGGAAGCGACACCCGCCTGAACTGCACCTTTACCAAACCGACGGGGCGCACGGTTGCGGTCGTCACACGTCGCCGTACGTCTCACCGCCCGGCTCGAAGCGGGCGGTCCCGGCGGTCGCGTCCGCGAGCCAGGACCGGAAGGCGTCCACATCGGCGTCCGGGAGGGCGATCTCGATCGTGACCTCCTCGCCGTAGCGCACGTCCCGCACCTCGCGTCCCGTGGAGCGCAGGTCGTTCTGGACCTTGCCGGCCCGCTGGTGGTCGACGGTCACCGCGGCCAGCCGGAACCGGCGCCGGGTGAGCGTGCCGACGCTGTCCAGCGCCTCGCCGACGGCCCCGCCGTACGCCCGGATGAGCCCGCCCGCGCCGAGCTTGACCCCGCCGTAGTAGCGGGTGACGACGGCGACGACGTACCGCATGTCGCGGCGCAGCAGCATCTGGAGCATGGGGACGCCCGCGGTGCCGCCGGGTTCGCCGTCGTCGCTCGCCTTCTGGACGGAGGCGTCCGCGCCGATGACGTACGCCCAGCAGTTGTGGGTGGCGTCGGCGTGTTCCTTGCGGACGGCGGCGACGAACTCCTGTGCCTCCCGCTCGGTGGCCGCCGGGGCGAGCGCGCACAGGAAGCGGGAGCGGTTGGTCTCGGTCTCGTGCACACCCGCGCGGGTGACGGTGCGGTACTCGTCCTGCATCCGGCCACCCTATGCGCAGCCGTCCGGGCGGCAGGTCACGGGCGGCGGGCGCGGGAGGGCCGGGGACGGGCCGGGAGGCCTACCGCGCGGTGCCCCGGGGCACGGTCATCGCGGTCAGCAGGGCGGTGCCGGGGGCGAGGTCCGCCCAGGCGGCGCCGCGCCAGGAGAGCACCGCGACCGCGGAGGTCGGGAACTTGGCGCGGACCCGGTCGAGCGTGTCGCCCACGCCGTCGCCGGCCAGCGTCAGGACGAGGTCGGCCAGGCCCGGGTTGTGGCCGATCAGCAGCAGGGTGCCGACTTCGGCGGGCACCTCGCGCACCGCCGCCAGCAGGTCGGGAACACCGGCGGCGTAGAGCCGCGGCTCGTGCCGGACCGGCGGGGGTGTGTCCCACTGGGCCGCCACCGGCTCCCAGGTCCGGCGCGCGCGTACGGCGGTGGAACACAGGGCGAGGCCGGGCGTGCCGACGGTCCCGGCGATCACGCGCCCGGCGGCGGGCGCGTCGCGCTCGCCGCGCGCGGCGAGCGGACGGTCGTGGTCGGGTACGCCCTCGAGCCAGGCGGACTTGGCGTGCCGCAGCACGACCAGCCGGCGCGACGGCCCCGTCCCGGTGTCCCCGGTGCGTTCCGTGGAGCCGGTGCGTTCCGTCGGCACGGCCCCGCCGGAGGTCCCGGTCATGCCGGGGCCCCCAGGTCCCGGGTGAGATCGAGGCCGAGCAGCCGGTCGGCGTAGGCGTACGTCTCGAAGCGGGCGCCGTCCGGCACCTCCGCGTCCTGCTCCACCGCGCGGAGTACGCGGAGCACGCCGACCGCGTCCAGGTCGTCCTCCCAGGCGGTGCGCAGGGCCACGCGCACCGTGTCGGGGATGGGCCGCGAGGACCGGTGCGCCCAGGCGGCGACCGCACCGCGCCAGCGCCCGAGGGTGCCCTCGGCCTCGTCCAGGGCGGCGGGGTCGAGCCGCAGCGGACGGCTTCGGGGGTGCGTGAGCAGGGCGAGCCGCAGGACGGCCGGCTCGGCGAGGTCGTCCGGGGCGGTGAGACCGGCGGGGCCGGCGGCACCAATGGAATCGGCGCGGTCGGCGCCGTCCGACGCGTCACCCGGCCCCTCCTGGTGGACGGGCGCGACGACGACACGCACTCCGTCGGGTGTCGCGCCGCCCTCGCTCACCACGTGCAGGACCTGGGCCTCCCCCAGCCCCGTGCCGGCGTCCCGGTCGTCCTCGAAGGGCCGTACGCCGAGGGCGGCACCCGCGGCACGCAGTTCGGGCAGGTTCCGTTCGCCGTCGAGCAGCGCCCACACCGGGGTGCCGCCGAGTTCCAGGGCGCGCACGAGCAGGTCGGCGACGAGCAGCACGCGCAGGTTCGTCGGATCGAACCCGCGCGTGTGGGCCTCGACGCGGGTGAGGCCCCGCCGGGCGGGGGTGGCGTCCACGAGTTCGCCGGTCCGGGCGTCGGTGATGCGCAGCACGAGGCGAGCGTAGGCGCACAAGCGGGTCCGCGCAGTCATCTCGCACGCTTTCGGGGGACGCCGTGGCTCCGGGACGTTCCCCGTGTCCCCGGGAATCACCCCGCGCTCCGGTTCGTTGTCCGGAGGACAGCTCCCTGACGACTGCTACGGCACGACTACGGATACGCCCCCAGGAGGCCCACGGTGTACGGCGACGAGGCAACGGTCCGCAGGATTCTCACCGGGCTCGGCGACACCTGGGCCGTGGTGGGCCTGTCCTCGAACCGGCAGCGCGCGGCGTACGGCGTCGCCCAGGTGCTGCAGCGCTTCGGCAAGCGTGTGGTGCCGGTGCATCCGAAGGCCGAGACGGTGCACGGCGAGCAGGGGTACGCCTCCCTGGCGGACATCCCCTTCGAGGTGGACGTCGTGGACGTGTTCGTGAACAGCGAACTGGCCGGGGCCGTCGCGGACGAGGCGGTCGCCAAGGGTGCCGAGGCGGTCTGGTTCCAGCTGGACGTCGTCGACGAGGCGGCCTACGAACGGGCCCGTGCGGCGGGCCTGGAGATGGTGATGGACCGCTGCCCCGCGATCGAGATACCGCGGCTGGGCCAGGCCTGAGGTCCACGCCGTCCCAGGCCGTGGACAAGGGCGCGACGCCTCGGCCGCAGCCGAGTGCCGTGCCGTCATAATGACCGGATGACGCGGTCCTTTCCCTCTCCTCTTCACTCCAACTCCCTTGCCGCCCAAAGGTTTTCGGTCGTCATCGTGAGTGCCGGTCCGGCCGGGCTCACGGTCGGCAGCATCCTGCGGGCGGCCGGTGTGGAGTGCCTGGCCCTGGAGGCCGGGTCGCGGGAGTTCATCGAGCGGCGGCCCCGGGCCGGGGTGACCGAGGAAGGGGCGGTGCGCGGGCTGGAGCGGCGGGGTCTCGCACGGGACCTGCTGGAGCGGGCCGAACTGCACTCCGCGTGCGAGTTCCGCTTCCACGGGGAGCGGTACCGCTCCCCCTACCGGAAGCTGACGGGCAGTCACCACTGGATCCGTCCGCAGCCGTTGCTGGTCACGGACCTGGTGCGCGCGTACGCGGACGTGCGGGGCGGGCAGATCCGGTTCGGCGTGCGGGACGTGCGGCTGCACGACATGGACGGCGACCGGCCGTCGGTGCCGTACACCTGCCCGGAGACCGGCGGGCGGCAGGTCGTGGAGTGCTCCTTCGTGGCGGGCTGCGACGGGGCCCGCGGGGCGACGCGGGCGCGCTGCCGCCGGAGCGGGCGCGTGTGGCGCGGCACGACTACGGCATCGGCTGGCCGGCGCTGCTCGCCGAGGCGCCGTCGGCCGGTGACAGCGTGGTCTTCGGCTGCCACCCGGACGGGTTCGCCGGCCAGATGCCGCGCAGCCCCGGGGTGACCCGCTACCACCTCCAGTGCCCGCCCGGCTCCGACCCCGCCGACTGGCCGCACGAGCGGGTCTGGGCGGAGCTCCGGCGACGGCTCGGCGCGGCCGGCGCACCCCTCCGGCCGAGGGGCGGCTGGTCGAGAAGCGCGTGCTGGCCATGCACGACTACGTCACCGAGCCGATGGCGTTCGGGCGCCTCTTCCTGGCCGGGGACGCGGCGCATCTGGTCGCGCCGATCGCCGCCAAGGGCATGAACCTCGCCCTGCACGACGCCTTCCTGCTCGGTGACGCGCTGGCCGCTCACCTCACGAGCGGCGACGACAGCGGACTGGCCGGCTACTCGCAGGCGTGCCTGCGGCGCGTGTGGGACCACCAGGAGTTCTCGCAGTGGCTCTCCGAGCTCTACCACGGCACCGCGGCGGGCGAACCGTTCCGCGCGGGCACCACGCCGGCCCGGCTGCGACGTCTGTTCACGTCCCGCGCCGCGGCCACCGCCTTCGCCGAGCAGTATCTGGGCACGGCCCCTCGTACTGACCGGGCGAGCGCCGAGCGCCTCTCCGGCTGCCTCAGTCGTGCGGGGGCCGGTCGTTCAGCCGGTGGTCGGCGACGTTCAGCGCCTCGTCCACCAGCCGCCGCAGGTGTCCGTCGCGCAGTGAGTAGATCACCCTGCGGCCCTCCTTGCGCGTGTCCACGAGTCCCGCGAGGCGTAGCCGCGCCAGATGCTGGCTGACCGCGGGCCGCGCCGCCCCGCACACCTCCGTGAGCGTGCCCACGTCGGCCTCTCCCCCGGTCAGCGCGTGCAGCAGGGTCAGCCGGGTGCGGTCACCGAGCAGGGCCAGGAGTTCCGCGGCGAGCGCGAACTGCTCGTCGCCGGGTGTGCGCGGGTGCGCACCGTGCGCAGATGACAGGTGCATGCGTGCGCTCATACGCACATAATGGCCCCGTGGGCGACAGCCCGTCCACCTCGCGCACCGGAAGGGGACCCACGTGAGCGACCGGCAAGAGCCCGGCCAGGACCACGAGCCCCGGCACCGGCACGGCCCCAGCCCCAGCCATGAGCAGCCGCGTGGGCACCGCCACGAGCGCGACCGTCACGGCCACGGGCACCCCGACGCGTTGTCCCGCCACCACGGCCGCCTCCGCCATCTGCTCACCCCGCACTCCCATGAGACCGCGGACAAGGTCGACTCCGCCCTCGAGTCCTCGGCCCGCGGCCTGCGGGCGCTGTGGGTCTCCCTGGCGGTGCTCGGTGCGACGGCACTGGCGCAGGCGGTCGTGGTGGCCGTCTCGGGCTCGGTCGCGCTGCTCGGCGACACGGTGCACAACGCCGCTGACGCCCTGACCGCCGTACCGCTCGGGATCGCCTTCGTGCTGGGCCGGCGGGCCGCCACCCGTCGCTTCACCTACGGATACGGCCGGGCCGAGGACCTGGCGGGCGTCGTGATCGTGCTGACGATCGCGGCCTCCGCGGCCTTCGCGGGCTGGACGGCGGTGGACCGCCTCCTCGACCCGCGGCCGATGAACCACGTCCCGGCGGTCGCCGTCGCCGCTCTCGTCGGCTTCGCGGGCAACGAGTGGGTGGCCCGCTACCGCATCCGGGTCGGCCGGGCCATCGGCTCGGCCGCGCTGGTCGCCGACGGACTGCACGCCCGGACGGACGGGTTCACCTCGCTCGCCGTCCTGCTGGGCGCCGGCGGGGCGGCCCTGGGGTGGCAGCTCGCGGACCCGGTCGTGGGGCTGGCGATCACGGCGGCGATCGTCCTGGTACTGCGGGACGCGGCGAGGGAGGTGTTCGGGCGGATGATGGACGCCGTCGACCCGACGCTCGTGGACCGGGCCGAGCAGGCGCTGAGCGAGATCCCCGGTGTGCGCGCGGTGGGCGAGCTGCGGCTGCGCTGGATCGGTCACCGGCTGCGGGCCGAGGTGGCGGTCGTGGTGGACGGCGGGGCGACCGTGCGGGAGGCCCACCGCGTCGCGGTCGACGCCGAGCACGCCCTGCTGCACGCGGTACCCCGGCTGACCGCGGCCCTGGTCCACGCCGATCCGGAGCCCGCCCCGGGTGAGCAGGACCCGCACCTGCCCCTGGCCCACCACGCGGCGGCCTGACCGGGGCGGCCGGCGTGACCCGACCGGTGCGGGCGCCGGGCCGGCCCGGCCCCGGTCCCCGTGAGCGGCCGGGGCTCAGGCCACGCCCAGCCCTTCCAGTACGACCGCGCCGGGCAGCTCGGCGAAGGCCTTGCCCGGCACCAGGAGTTTGCCCTGCCGGCGCCCGCTGCCGACGAGCACGTACGGCAGGTCGACGACGGCCGCGTCCACGAGCACCGGCCAGCCGGCGGGGAGTCCGATCGGGGTGATGCCGCCGTACTCCATGCCGCTCTCCCCCGTCGCCGTGTCCATCGGGGCGAACGAGGCCTTGCGGGCGCCGAGCCGGCGGCGCACGACGCCGTTGACGTCGGCCCGGGCCGTGGAGGGGACGACGCAGGCGGCGAGGGTGCTCCCGCCGCCCCGCTTGCCCACCACGACCACGCAGTTCGCGGAGCGCTCGAGCAGGTCTTGGCCGTAGTGCTCGACGAAGACCGCGGTGTCGGCCCAGCGGGGGTCCGTGTCGACGTAGAGGATCTGCTCGGCGGGGACGCTGCCGCTCCAGGCGCGGACGGCCGCGGCGACCGGCGCGGTGAGCCGGTCGAGGCATTCGGGGGCGGGGGTGGCGTGGTCGAAGGTGCCGATGGGCGCGCGCATGACGGCACCGTAACAGCCGTGCGGCGGCCGTCGGCGTGGTGTCCCGGCGGCCGCCGGCAGCGCCGGGGCGGGCGGGGCCCGCACCCGCCCGCCCCGGCGCTGTCCGTCCCGCGTCCTCGGGGGTGAGGACCTCAGTCAGCTCCCGGGTTCCAGCTCGGCGAGCCGGGCCACGTCCTCCTCGTCCAGCGCCGACAGCGCCCGCAGCTGCTCCGGCGTGACGCCCTCCGGGATCGGCACCGGCGCCGGCGTGCGCAGCGGCGGCTGCCAGCCCTCGCCGGGAGTCCAACGGCGTACCACCCGGGCCGGGGCGCCCGCGACCACGGCGTGGTCGGGAACCGTGCCGCGCACCACCGCGCCCGCGGCCACCACCACGTTCCGCCCGATCCGCGCGCCGGGGAGGATCACCGCCCCGGTGCCGATCCAGCAGCCGGGGCCGATCTCCACCGGGTCCATCCGCGGCCACTGCTTGCCGATGGGCTCGTGCGGATCGTCGTAGGAGTGGTTGGTGGACGTGATGTAGACGTACGGTCCGACGTAGCAGTCGCTGCCGATGGTGACGGCGGTGTCGGCGATGACATGGCTGCCGCGGCCGAGGACGACACCGTCGCCGAGACGCAGGATCGGGTCGGGCCCCAGCTCCAGGCCGGGCATCAGCCCGGCGGTCAGTGTGACCTGTTCGCCGATGACGCAGTGCGCGCCGAGCTGGATCCAGGGTTCGCCGAAGACGGTGCCGAGCGGGAAGGCGAGCCTGGTACCTGTTCCCATCGCGCCGAAGCGGAGGCGGCCGGGGTGTTCGGCGGTCACCGAGCCCGTGCGCTGCACCCAGGCCCAGCCCGCGTGGACCGCGCGCTGCGCGAGGCGACGTGGCCAGGACGAGAACGTGTTCCTGCTTTTCGGCACCCGCTCACCGTAGTCGCCGGGCGTGACCCCCATCCGCTGCACGCCCTGTGATCTTCACCCCACACCTCTGGCGTACGGTGCCTGTCATCACCCGACCAGGAGGCGAGGCGACGATGACGCACAAGGCGCTGATCACCGGCATCGGCGGCAGGGAACCCCAGGTGGACCCGACCGCCTTCGTGGCACCCACGGCCACGGTGGTGGGGGACGTGACGCTGGGGGCGGGGGCGAGCGTCTGGTACGGCGCGGTCCTGCGCGGCGACGTGGAGGCGATCACGGTCGGCGCGAGCAGCAACGTCCAGGACAACTGCACGCTGCACGCCGACCCCGGCTTCCCCGTCACGGTCGGCGAACGCGTCTCCGTCGGGCACAACGCCGTGGTGCACGGGGCGACGGTGGGGGACGACTGCCTGATCGGCATGGGGGCCACGGTGCTCAACGGCGCGGTGATCGGCGCCGGTTCCCTGGTGGCCGCGCAGGCGCTGGTGCCGCAGGGCATGGAGGTGCCGCCGGGCTCGCTGGTCGCGGGGGTCCCGGCGAAGGTCCGACGGGAGCTGACGCAGGAGGAGCGCGCGGGACTGACGCTCAACGGGACGATGTACACGGAGCTGGCGAAGGCGCACCGCGACGTGCACGGTGCGCCGTAGGGCCTGTCCGGACCGGCCGTGGATAACGGCGCTCAGGCGTTCCAGCTCCACTCGGCGACCTCGGGCAGGTCGGTGCCGTGTGCCCGGATCCAGTCGTGGTGCCGGGTGCGGGCGTCGGCCATCCGCTGGCGTACGGCGGCGGCGCGGACCGCGAGACCCGGGACGCGGTCGATGACGTCCATGACCAGCCGGTAGCGGTCGAGGTCGTTGCGGACCACCATGTCGAACGGCGTGGTGGTCGTCCCGGACTCCTTGTAGCCGCGGACGTGCAGGTGCTCGTGTCCGGTGCGCCGGTAGGCGAGGCGATGGATCAGCCACGGGTAGCCGTGGTAGGCGAAGATGACCGGCTTGTCGGTGGTGAACAGGCCGTCGTACTCGAAGTCGGTCATGCCGTGCGGGTGTTCCCCGTGGGGCAGCAGCCGGGTGAGGTCGACGACGTTGACGACGCGGACCGCCAGGTCCGGCAGGTGACGGCGCAGCAGCTGTGCCGCGGCCAGCACCTCCTGGGTGGGTACGTCCCCGGCACAGCCCAGCACCACGTCGGGCGTGCCGCCGTTCTCGGTGCCGGCCCAGTCCCAGACTCCGGCGCCGCGTGCGCAGTGGACGCGGGCCGCGTCCATGGACAGCCAGTCGAAGCACGGCTGCTTGCCGGCCACGACGACGTTGACGTAGTCACGACTGCGCAGCGCGTGGTCCGCGACCGACAGCAGGGTGTTGGCGTCCGGCGGCAGGTAGACCCGGACGACCTCGGGGCTCTTGTTGAGCACGTGGTCGACGAAGCCGGGGTCCTGGTGGGAGAAGCCGTTGTGGTCCTGGCGCCACACGTGCGAGGTGAGCAGGTAGTTGAGGGAGGCGACGGGGGCGCGCCAGGGCAGTTCGCGGGAGGTCCTCAGCCACTTGATGTGCTGGTTGACCATCGAGTCGACGATGTGCACGAACGCCTCGTAGCTGGAGAACAGTCCGTGCCGTCCGGTGAGCAGGTAGCCCTCGAGCCAGCCCTGGCAGAGGTGTTCGGAGAGGATCTCCATCACGCGGCCGTGCGGGTCGAGGTGTTCGTCGACGTCGAGGGTGCCGGCCTGCCAGGCCTTGCCACTGGCCTCGTAGACGGCCTGCAGTCGGTTGGACGCCGTCTCGTCGGGGCCGACGAGCCGGAAGTCCCGCCGGCCGGCGGTGTCCTTCATGACCTGCCTCAGGAGGTCGCCGAGGACGCGGGTGGGTTCGTGGAGGGTGGTGCCGGGCTTGTCCACGGGCACGGCGAAGTCGTCGAGGTCCGGCATCGGCAGGTCGCGGACGAGCAGCCCGCCGTTGGCGTGCGGGGTGGCCCCGAGCCGGCGGGCACCCTCGGGGACGCAGGCGAGGACGTCCGCGACGGGCCGGCCCTCGGCGTCGAACAGTTCCTCGGGCCGGTACGACCGCAGCCAGGCCTCCAACTGGTGCAGATGCTCCGGATTTTCCCGGACCGCCGACAGCGGCACCTGGTGGGAGCGCCAGGTGTTCTCCACGGGGACACCGTCCACCTCGGCAGGACCGGTCCACCCCTTCGGCGTGCGCAGCACGATCACCGGCCAGGACACCCGCTCGGTCGCACCGTCCTCGCGGGCGGCGCGCTGCGCCGCCGCGATGCGGTCCAGGGCGGTGTCCAGGGCCTGGGCCATCGCCCGGTGGACGAGGGCGGGGTCGTCGCCGGTGACGTGGATCGGCTCGTGGCCGTAGCCGCGCAGCAGCGCGTCGAGTTCGGCCTCGGGGATGCGGGACAGCACGGTCGGATTGGCGATCTTGTAGCCGTTGAGGTGCAGGATCGGCAGGACGGCGCCGTCGTGGACCGGGTCGAGGAACTTGTTGGAGTGCCAGGACGCGGCCAGCGGCCCGGTCTCCGCCTCGCCGTCGCCGATCACGCAGGCGACCAGCAGGCCCGGGTTGTCGAATGCGGCGCCGTAGGCGTGGGCGAGGCAGTAGCCGAGTTCGCCGCCCTCGTGGATCGAGCCGGGGACCTCCGGGGCGACGTGGCTGGGGACGCCGCCGGGGAAGGAGAACTGCCGGAAGAGCCTCGCCATGCCCGGGGCGTCACGGCCGACGTCCGGGTACTTCTCGCTGTAACTGCCCTCCAGCCAGGAGTTGGCCAGCACCGAGGGTCCGCCGTGGCCCGGCCCCCAGACGCACAGCGCGTCCAGCCCGCGTGCGCCGATGACCCGGTTCAGGTGGGTGTACACCAGGTTCAGTCCGGGTGAGGTGCCCCAGTGCCCGAGCAGCCTCGGCTTGATGTGCTCGGCCCTGAGGGGCTCGGTGAGCAGCGGGTTCGCCAGCAGGTAGATCTGGCCCGCCGCCAGGTAGTTGGCGGCGCGCCAGTGGGCGTCCAGCGTGCGCAGCTCCTCGTCGGTCGGTGCAGTCCGGGTGTCCTGGTCCTCGGGCATGGCTGGCTCCGTGGGTGATCGACGCGGTGATCGGGGCATCAGGGGAGGGGTCGGGACGGGGAGTACCAGTTTCCCGCCCGCCTCGTGCCCCGGGCGGCCGGACACGGGCATGTGGCGCAATCCGAGCGGGGGCGCTCCCGGCTCCGTCCCGTGCTCTTCCTCCGGAGGACCGGTTCAGTCGTGCGCGACGACCGCGACCGGTGCCGCGGCGTGGTGCAGGACGGCGTGGGTGATCGACCCGATGCGGATACCGAAGGGATTGCGGCGGACGCGCCGCCCGACCACGACGAGCGAGGCCTCCCGTGACGCGTCGATGAGCCGGATGGACGGGCTGCCGCCGAAGGACTCCTCCACGACGTCGACGTCCTCGAACTCCGCCCTCCAGGGGCGGAGCACCTTCGCGAGCGTCGCGGTCCGTTCCTCGGCGATCACCCGGTACACGTCCGGGTCGGCCGGCAGTCCGTGGACGTAGTACGGCGGCAGGTTCCAGCCGTGCAGGACGCGCAGTCCGGTGCCCCGCCGGGCGGCCTCGGCGAACGCGAAGCGGATCACCGCGTCGTCGGGCCGGTCGGCGTCCACGCCGAGCAGGACCGGCCGGTAGCGGGTCGCGGCGGACGGGATGCCCGTGGGATCCGGCTCGTGCTCGTCGGCAGCCTGCTCCCCGGCACGGACCAGGACGACGGGCCGCTCGGTACGGGCCACGACGGCGAGACCCACGGAGCCGACCAGGAATCCGGCGAAGCCGCTCATCCCGCGGGAGCCCAGCACGAGCAGCTCGGCGTCCTCCGCGGCCTTGACCAGCACCTCGTGGGGCCGGCCGGCGACCTGTTCCGTGGTGACCTCGACCCCGGGGTGCCGCAGCCGCAGCCCGGTCGCGGCCTCACCCGGCGTGGTCCCCCAGCCGTCGGCCGGGAGCGACTCCGCCTCGCCGCCCCCCTTCTCCTGCCGGCCGGTCTGCGCGCCGGGGAACGGCGCCCGGGCGACAGGCTCCGGGAGGGACTCCCGGACCTCGACCAGCCGGAGCGGCAGACCCCGCACCTTCGCCTCGCGGGCCGCCCACTCGGCGGCGGCCCGGCTCTCCGCGGAACCGTCGAAACCGATGGTGATGGTGCGGGGCATGACGTGTACCTCCTGTTGTCGGACCTGCCGGCTGTTGTCGGACCTGCCGGCCGGAACGGACCGGTATCGCTGCCGTCGGGATCACCTCCAGTATCAGTGGGCCGGCCGACCGGCCGACAGGGGCCACAGGTCCCCACGGGGGCCGAAGGTCCCGCCCCGGAGTACCGGCGCCGCCTCCCGGTACCCGGCGAGGGTCCCGCCCCGGTCCGGGGACACCGGCTCGATGGGGCCGGATGCCTTCGATCGGGGCCGTACGGCCCATGGCACCGGCGGCGGTTCCGCAGGAGGCTGAACCGCATCGGAATCACCCGCACGCCGCACCGACAGCCCGCCCCACCCCGTATCCCTCTGTCCCGTAAGGGAGGCCGCGATGTTCGCTCCCCCGTCCCCCGGCATGCCGCGCGCCCTGCCCGCCGAGCATCGGGCGAAGCTCCTGGAGACCGCCCGCGAGGTGTCCTTCCCGCAAGGGACCCGGCTGTTCGAGGAGGGTGGCCGCGCGGACCGGTTCTGGGTCGTCCGTACCGGTACCGTCGAGCTCGACATGCATGTCCCCGGCCGCCGGGCCGCCGTCATCGAGCGTCTCGGGCACAACGAACTCGTCGGCTGGTCCTGGCTGTACAGCCCGCACGTCTGGCATCTGGGCGCAGAGGCGGCCACCCCGGTACGGGCCTACGAGTTCGACGCCGCGGCCGTCCGCGCGATGGGAGAGGACGAGCCCGCCTTCGGGCGGACCCTCGCCCTGTGGGTGGGCCATGTGGTCGCCCACCGGCTGCACTCCGCCCGGGTCCGGCTGCTGGACCTGTACGGCCCTTACGGGGCGGGCAGCGGCGTCTGAACCGGACACCGGGGCCCGCGGCGGTGCGGCAGGCCACCGCCGGCAGGTGTCAGCCGCCCGGGCGCAGGGTCCAGACGACCGTCATCTCACCGGTCACCGCACCGTCCTCGCGCCGGATCTCGATCGACACCGGGAACTCGGGGCGCCGGCCCTCGTCCAGCTCGGCCACCACCTCGGCGGGCGGCCGGCCCAGGGTCGCGGTGGCGGTGACGGGGCCCATCGCCAGCTTCCGGTAGGCGATCTCGGCGCGGACCGCGAGGGGCACCGCCCGCGCCAGCTGCTCCCCGAACGCGGCGAGCACGATGGCCCCGCTCGCCGACTCCCCCAGGGTGAACATCGCGCCGGCGTGCGGGCCGCCCACGTGGTTGTGGTAGTCGCTCTGGTCCGGCAGGGACACCACGGCCCGTTCCGAAGTGGTCTCCAGGAACCGGAGGTCGAGAGTGCGGGCCATGGGCACCGTGGCGGCGAGCATCTCGCCGACGGTCGTCCGGTCGTCGCTCATGACCACACGTTACTCACGGGCAGGTGCGGCTGGCCAGGCCTCGGGGCCGACGGCCGGCCGTGCGGCGGCCTCCCCCGCGCGGTTTCCCGGCCCGCGCGGCCGGACCCGGAGCAGCAAGGACCGCGGGGGATGCGCGAGCGCACCGGTGCCCCGACGACGTGCGGCCGCTCGGGGTTGCCTCCGGATCACTTCCGGCTCCTGGTTGCTACGTCCCTGTCAACGGGCAGTGACCGAATCGTGTCACTGCCCGGGCTAGGGTGGCTCACCATGTGGCCAGGAAACCAGCCGCCCGGGGGCGAGCAGAACCCGCAGTCGGGCAATCCGTACCAGCAGCCGGGGTACCAACAGCCGAATCCGTACCAGCAGCCCGGCGCCCAGCAGCCGAACCCTTACGCGCAGCCGCAGCAGTGGGGGACGCCGGACACCGTGGGCATGCCCCAGCAGCCGCAGGGCGGGGGCGGCGGGAAACAGACGAAGATCGTGGCCGTCGTGGCCGCGGCGGCCGTGGTCGTGGCCGCCGGTGTCACCGGCTTCCTGGTGCTGGGCGGTGACAAGGACGACACCGCCGACAAGAGGGACGCGCAGCCGTCCGTGAGCGCGTCCGAGAAGCCCTCCACGGAGCCGAGCTCCTCCGGCTCCGACGACAGCCCGCGGGGCGGGGACGCCGAGAAGGCGACGGTTCCGGGCTGGCAGGTCGTCACGAACACGCGCTTCGGCACTAAGTTCGACGTCCCCGCCGACTGGGAGATCGAGGATCCCGGCACCAGCGTGGGCTTCGAATGGGAGGAGGAGGACGGTGAGCTGGACCGCACCACCGTCACCGCCCCCGCCTATCTGAAGTCCAAGTGGTGCACGAGCGACGACGACAAGGACGGCCGCGAGGACGACACCGCCCTCGTGACCGCCGGCACCCGTGGCGAGAACGGCGCCAAGACCTCGGACCAGGCCGCGGAGACCCGTGTGCCGTGGTGGATCTACGGCGGCTACACGCAGCCCGACAAGAAGAGCGTGAAGTCCGGGAAGCCGAAGGCGTACACGACCGCCTCGGGCATCAAGGGCAGTGTCGTCACGGCGCACTCGGAGAACACGCCCCAGAACGGCACGTGCGACAGCGAGGGCAAGGCGATCACCTTCGGGTTCAAGAACGGTGCCGGGGACTTCGTCACCTGGAACCTGTACGGCGCCAAGGGCGTCGAGGACGAGATCCCGGAGGAGACCGTGCAGAAGATCCTCAGCACGGTACGCCTCACCGAGGAAGCACCGACCGAGTCGTAGCGGGCAGGGGAGGCCGAGGGTTCCTCCGGCCGTTTCCCGCCGCCCCGAGGGCGGGAAACGGCCGGAGGAACCCTCGGCGCGTGGGGCGGCACATTTGGCAAGTCGGCCCCGCTCCGGCGATAGTCACGGGGTGCCGACCACCGCCTCCTCCTCCCGGCGTCCTGTCCGGGCGGGCCGCAACTACACGCTGCTGACCGCGTCCGCCGTGGTGACGAGCCTGGGCAGTCACGGTGCGCTGATCGCCTCCGCGTTCGCGGTGCTGGGCGCGGGCGGGGACGGCGGCGACGTGGGCCTGGTGGCCGCCGCCCGCACCCTGCCGCTGGTGCTGTTCCTGCTGATCGGCGGCGCCGTCGCGGACCGGCTGCCGCGCCACCGTGTGATGGTCGCGGCCAATGTCCTCAACTGTGTCTCGCAGGCCGCGTTCGCGGCACTGGTCCTGGCAGGCGAGGCCCGGATGTGGCAGATGATGCTGCTCAGCGCACTCGGCGGAGTCGGCCAGGCGTTCTTCGGGCCGGCCGCCGAGGGCATGCTGCTCTCCTCCGTCGAGGGCGAGCAGGCCGGCCGGGCGTTCGCGGTGTTCCGGATGGCGATGCAGGGCGCGACACTCGGCGGCGCCGCCCTCGGCGGTCTGATGATCGCGGCGATGGGGCCGGGCTGGGTGCTCGCGGCGGACGCGGCGGCCTTCGCCGCCGCGGCGGCCCTGCGGGCCTTCCTCGACGTGAAGCACATACCCCCGCGCGCCCCGGGCGGCGGTCTGCTCGCCGACCTCCGGGACGGCTGGCGGGAGTTCTCCGGCCGGCCCTGGCTGTGGGGCATCGTCGTCCAGTTCTCCGTCGCCAACGCCGTGGTCGGCGCCGCCGACGCGGTCTACGGTCCGCTCGTCGCCCGGGACCATCTGGGCGGCGCGGCGCCCTGGGGTGTGGCCCTGGCCTTCTTCGGGGCCGGCACGGTGCTGGGCGCGCTGCTGATGACCCGCTGGAAACCGCGCCGCCTGCTGTTCGTCGGCACCCTGTGTGTGTTCCCGCTGGCCCTGCCGTCCGCCGCGCTGGCCGTGCCGGTACCGGTGGCGGTGCTGTGCGCGGTGATGTGCGTGACCGGTGTGACCGTCGAGGTGTTCGGGGTCTCCTGGATGACGGCGCTTCACCAGGAGATCCCGGAGGAGAAACTGTCCCGGGTGTCGGCCTACGACTGGTTCGGGTCCGTCGCCCTGGTGCCGGCCACGATGGCGCTGGCGGGCCCCGCCGAGACCGCGTTCGGCCGCACGGAGGCGCTGTGGGGCTGTGCCGCGCTGGTCGTCGTGGTCACGGCGGCGGTGCTGTGCGTGCCGGACGTACGCCGCCTGCGGCGCCGGACGGTGCCTGTCACCGGGTCGGCCCCGGTCGCCGGCAAGGGGTCAGCCGATGCCGAACGCCCCGTCGGGGGGCTCGGGTGACGGTACGGCGTCCTCGTCCCGCACCGGCCGCGCCCCGCCGGTGAAGTCCCGCAGGGCCGCGCCGTGCTCGACGCGGGCCGGGAAGGCGTCGGCCGCGGTACGGCGGGCCAGGGCGACGAGGTCGAGGGGACGGTGCGCTGCGGCGAGGACGGCGTTGCCGAAACGGCGCCCGCGCAGCACTCCCGGCTCGGCGATCAGCACCAGCTCCTCGAACACCGTTGCCAGTGTGGCCAGTTGGGAGCGCAGGAAGGCGAAGGGGGCCGCGTCGGCGAGGTTGCCGAGGTAGACGCCGTCGGCCCGCAGGACGCGGGCGGCCTCACGGGCGTACGCGACGGAGGTCAGGTGCGCCGGGACGCGTGAGCCGCCGAAGACGTCGGCGACGAGGACGTCCGCAAAGGCGTCGGGAGCGCTCTCCAGCCAGGCACGGGCTTCCGCGGCGTGCAGCGTGATGTCCGCGCCCTCGGGCAGCGGCAGCTGCCCGGCGACCAAGTCCAGCAGTTCCCCGTCGAACTCGACGACGTCCTGCCGGGAGCCGGGGCGGGTCGCGGCCAGGTAGCGGGGCAGGGTGAGCGCGCCGCCGCCGAGGTGCAGTGCGTCCAACGGGTGCCCCGGCTCGGCGAGGGTGTCCAGCACGTGCCCGAGCCGCCGGGTGTACTCGAACTCCAGATGGGCCGGCTCGTCCAGGTCGACGTAGGACTGCGGTGCCCCGTCGACCGTCAGCAGCCACGCCCGTTCCCGGTCGACGTCGGGCATCAGCTTCGCGGTGCCGTGACCGACGGCGCGGGTGACGGGTATCGGCTCGTTCATCGTCCCATTGTGCCGTCGCGCGGCCGGGCGCCCGCCCCGTGCCGGTGCGGGTGCGGGCGCTGCGGGAACTGCGGGAACGCGGACGGCGGCCTTCGGGGCATCCGCGGTCGCGGATGCTGCGAGGAGGAAGGCGTGCCGGAACATGTCGTCGGTTCCGGCGACCACGGCGCCGGACGTCGAACGGTTTTCCGCGGTACGCGGGCGGGACGTCCCACACGGTGGTCGCGCGCCGGGTGTTCCGGCCGCGGTGGCACGTATGAGACGCACGCTACGGCGTCCGGTCGCATTCGTCGGTTAGTGTCGCCGGATGCTCGATGCCACCAACCGCTCTGGGGGCACCGCTACTGCCCCTCCCCGGGCCTCCGCCGCACAGCTCACCGCCGTCGTCCCCGCGGCGGTGTCCTCGGCGGGCCTCACCGCCCGCTGCGCCAGATTCCTGCTGTCCCCCTGGTCGCGCCTGTCCCTGCTGGTCGTGCTGCTCGCCTCCGCGGCCTCGACCATGCTGCTGCTGGAACCGCAGAACCTGCTGACCGACGGCCTGCCGCCGCAGCTCGGCGGCGCCGCGGCGGTCGTGGCGTACGCGGTGGCCTAC
The DNA here is from genome assembly GCF_000829695.1 of Streptomyces sp. NBRC 110035. Lineage (GTDB taxonomy): Bacteria > Actinomycetota > Actinomycetes > Streptomycetales > Streptomycetaceae > Streptomyces. The sequence continues at coordinate 200,332 of NZ_BBNN01000024.1, forward strand.
GGGGTGTGCACGGTGGCGTTCGTACCGCGCCCGATCCTGAACCTCGCGGCGGGCGCGCTGTTCGGCAGCCAGTGGGGGCTCGGCGCCGCGCTGGGCGGCACGGTGCTCGGTGCCGGACTCGCGTTCTGCCTCGGGCGGGCCCTCGGCCAGGACGCGCTGCGTCCACTGCTGCGAGGACGCTGGCTGAAGGCGGCGGACAACCAGCTGAGCCGGCACGGCTTCCGCTCGATGCTGGCGGCGCGGCTGTTCCCGGGGGTGCCGTTCGCCGCGTCGAACTACTGCGCCGCCGTCTCCCGGATGGGTCTGCTGCCGTTCCTGCTGGCGACGGGGCTCGGCTCGGTCCCGAACACCGCCGCCTACGTCGTCGCCGGTGCCCGCGCCTCGACACCGACGTCCCCGGCCTTCCTGATCTCGCTGGCCTGCATCACCGTGCCGGGCCTGCTGGGCGCGGTGGTGGCGTGGCGCAAGCGGCACCGGCTGCGGGCACGGTGAGACGGCGCCGGGCACCGGTCCGGCCCTGTGCCCGGCCCCTGGCGTCAAAGCCGTCATCTTGGGGCGCTACTGTTCGCACTCGGTACGCGTGATCGTCGATCACTGCCCACGGCACTTCGGCGTGCCCTTCCTCCTCTTCCGCGATCGGCACTTGGACACCACTGCCTCATGTCTTGGTTTGAATCTCTCATCCTCGGACTCGTCCAAGGGCTGACCGAGTTCCTCCCCGTCTCCTCCAGCGCGCACCTGCGGCTGACCGCGGCCTTCTCCGGCTGGGAGGACCCCGGCGCGGCGTTCACCGCGATCACCCAGATCGGTACCGAAGCCGCCGTGCTGATCTACTTCCGCAAGGACATCGCGCGGATCCTGTCGGCCTGGACCCGCTCGCTCACCAACAAGGAGCTGCGCCGGGACCCCGACGCGCGGATGGGCTGGCTCGTCATCGTCGGCTCGCTCCCGATCGGAATTCTCGGCCTGACGCTGAAGGACCAGATCGAGGGGCCGTTCCGCGACCTGCGGCTCACCGCGGCGATGCTGATCGGCATGGGCATCGTCCTCGGTGTCGCCGACCGGCTTGCGGCGCGGGACGAGCAGGGTGGCCGGCACCGCACGCCCAAGCAGCTCAAGTCGCTCGACAACCTGACCGTCAAGGACGGCCTGGTCTACGGGTTCTGCCAGGCCCTGGCGCTCATCCCGGGCGTCTCCCGCTCCGGTGCGACCATCAGCGGCGGTCTGTTCATGGGCTACAAGCGCGAGGCAGCGGCCCGCTACTCGTTCCTGCTCGCGATTCCCGCCGTGCTCGCCTCCGGTCTCTTCGAGCTGAAGGACGCCACCGAGGGCGGTCACGTCACCTGGGGCCCGACGATCTTCGCGACGGTCGTCGCCTTCGCGGTCGGCTACGCGGTGATCGCGTGGTTCATGAAGTTCATCACCACCAAGAGCTTCATGCCGTTCGTCTGGTACCGCATCGCGCTCGGCATCGTCATCATTGTGCTGGTCAGCATGGGTGCGCTGAGTCCTCATGCGGCTGAATCCGGCGGCTGAACCAGGGCCGCACAAGTAGCGCTATCGAGCATTTCCTAGCGCCTGATTGCAGCACCACGCCATGATCATCTCCCACTTGTCTCCCACTCATCTCCCACCGGGGAGGCGGGATACTGGGCCCGGCACCTGGCGGGCCTGCGTCCTCGACAGCTGGAGGGCCCCGAGGACGCACTGCGTCACGTCCTTCGAACACTGGCCAAACGGTGGCAGTACCTCGACGCCGAGGCCAAGGAACTGACGAAAATGATCGCTGAGCTGGTCCACCGTGCCGCCCCGCAACTACTCGAACCATTCGACATCGGTGTGGACACCGCCGCGGAGATCCTCGTCGTGACCGGCGACAACCCTGAACGCATCAAGTCCGAAGCCGCCCTCGCCAAGCTCGCGGGCATCGCTCCCGTGCCCACCGGCTCCGGCATGACCAGCGGCAGGCACCGCATCAACCACGGCGGCCACCGCCAGCTCAACGCCGCGATCTACCGGACCGTCATCGTCCGCACGCGATTCCACCAACCGACGATCGACTACGTCACCCGCCGCACCGCCGAGGGCAAGACGAAACGCGAGATCATCCGATGCCTCAAACGCTACGTCATCCGCGAGGTCTACCACCTGATCCGACCCGCACCACGGACCGTCCCCACAGCGAGTTGACAACTATAGGAGCGTCAACGCCCCGATGGAGAGCACGATCGGCCTGTTCAAGACCGAGCTGATCAAGCCCCGACGGCCATGGAAGACGCTGCCCGATGTCGAGCTCGCCACCGCCGAGTGGGTCGACTGATACAACCACCGACGACTCCACGGTGAGGTAGGCCACATCCCACTCGTCGAATACGAAGCCAACCACTACACCGAACGCACGAAACCCCAGGTCATCACCATAACCTGAGATCTCCACCGAACCCGGGGCGGTTCACAGCCGCTCACACCACCGCCGTCAGTCCTCGGAAGAATCGAGGCCAACCCCACTGAACTGCGAAAACGAACTTGGCGGAGTCTCACTGCGACCGCACCGTCCCGGTCATCGCTACCCGGACCAGCCGGACCGGACCGGCGGTGAACGGTCTGCGCGACCGGTTCACGTACCCGCGACGGCAGAGGCACGTCGGCCGGCACCACGACGGTCCAGCCCGCTGTGGCCGGGCTGGACTCCACAGGTCTGCTCGACGTCCGGCCCGCAGCCACGAGAGACACACCGTAGAGGCGGTCCGCCTGCAAGAACCCGCCGACCATATGCGCCCTCTATTCACCTCATCGAGTTATTTACGTTGATTCCTCCACCTATCTGCTGATTGGTGCCCTGATGATGTCCGACGAGAGAACCCCGTTTCCTGGGGTCCTCCATGGACGAAAGGACATACGCATGCGAGGCAAGCAGGCGATCGGTGCGGGCATTCTGACGCTGGCCCTGGTATCCGGAGCCGGGTGGGCGGCCCAGGCCACCCCCAGTGAGTCCGCCACCGGCCAGGCCACAGCGGCCAAGGCACCGGCACGGGCCGCGGCCGTGGACGGCTATCAGATCGTCCGGCTCCCCAACGCCGACGTGCCCAACTTCCAGCGCCGGACCGTCTACTGCCCGGCGGGTAAGCAGGTCATCGGCGGCGGCGCCGAAGCCCAGGGCAACGGCGCAATCCTGGTCGGCAGTTTCCCCACGGACGACGGTCGCGGCTGGATCGCACTCGGCCGCCAGGACGGCTACTCCACCGTCGGCATCAGTGTGTACGCGATCTGCGCCAACCCCTGACCGGCAGCCCCTGAGAAGCCATCCGCTTACCGCTCGGCAGACTTGACCAGTCGAGCACGGTTCCTGATCGGGTGATCTCTCGGAGGCCAGGGCATACTGACTTCGGCTCGTCAAGGTGACGCTGGATCGACGAGGGTCAGGTCGGTACCGGCTATGAAGCCGTCGAGGGTGTGGGACCGGTACTGGAGGCGCTTGAGCCGGTTGCGGACCAGCGTTTCGAGCCGGTCGAGGGCGACCACTGCGAGGTTGGCCAGGCTGCGTTTGACGTGTGCCCATACCCATTCCACGGGGTTGAGATCGGGTGAGTAGGCGGGGAGCAGGAACACCGTCAGCCATTCGCGCTGGGCGATCACCTCACGCATGGCGTGGGAGACGTGGGTGTTCAGGCGGTCCCAGACCAGCACGATCGGCGCCTGGACGAGGTGGTGGGTGCCATCGACCAGCGCGACGAAGTCGCGCTCGCCCATGCTGCGGCGTGCGCCTTTGCCGGCGGGGTGGGTACGCAGGCGGTGGCACAGCCGCCGTGCGGGAGCCCGGCCGCATCGCGATCAGTCCGGCCAGCGACAGGCGTCCTGAGAGTCGTCCGCTGACGGTCACGACCGGGGTGCGGCCGCGCCGGCCCCAGGTACGTCCTTTGGGCGGTCGGCGGGGGAACCTCAACCCTCGGTGACCGTCTTCTCCGAGGACAACGCCAAGGCGACCGCGTCCCGCTTGAACTCGGCCGTGTACCGCTTACTCATGTTGCTCTTGCTACTCACTACCTGTGACTGCTTCCTCCGGGACCATCCGTCCCAGTATCAAGCTGTCCGGCCAGCGGGGGGAACCTCACCGCACCGGATCAAGGCCGGGAAGAAGCGGCTTCAGCGGATCTTCTTGAAGTCGGTGCGCACTGTCACCGCAACTCCCGCGAGGGAAAAATCGATCTCCTCACCGAACCGGTAGGGCACCGCCGAGGTGTACTCGTCGCCCTTCGGCGCCTGGTAGAGCACACACTCCCCGGTCAACACATCGACGATCAGGTACGTGGGAATCCCGCGCGCCGCATACTGGTTGAGCTTGCGCCCATAGTCCCGCCCGACCGTCGAGCGGGACACGCTCTCGGCCACGAAGTGAACATGCTTCTGGTCGACGAAGGCATCACCCGGACCAAGCGCACCTGCGTCGACCACCAGCACATCGGGCTCGGGCGTGTAACCGTCCCTCTCCGGCAGTACGCCCTTGTCCCGCGTGACGTGCAGACCGGACTCCCCTCCCAACTGCTCCGCCAGCTGCAACCGGATCGAATCATCCGCCTCGCTGTGCGCCTCCGTCACCGGCGACATGTACAGGCGCCCCTGGTCGAACAGCAGCTTGACCGCCTTGGGCAGCTTCATCGAGCTGCGCACCTGGCGCAGCCACTGCGCATACTCCGGATACATCGCGGTCATCGCACCTCCCTGCTCATCCCGAGATACCGCCATCGTACGGGCCGGGCACCACCAACCAAGCGGATGTTGACACAGGGCTCCGAGACACGCTGGGAGTCGCGGCCAACCGGTCGTCGCCCCCAAGCGCCCATCTCGCCGCATCCCCGCGGAGCAGCATCGAGGGGAAGCAGAGCAACTTTCGGGTCACCTTGTACAGCAAGGACATGATCACCCGGACATGCTGCCAGCCGATGACCCGTCACCGATGCCACCTGCGACGACGGCTTTCCGAACGGCACAGGCTGGCGCTGTTCTCGCCCGCTCCGTATCTCAAGATCTCAAGCTGGCGAAGCCGCTTCACGCAGAGGCTTCCCATCCGCGGAGTGATCGGGAGGTCGAGTCGCCCCTTCCCAAGGCCGCGCCACCCTCGGGTGAATTCAAAGTGCCCGGTCGCGGCAGTCACACAGCGATCATCCCACTCAGATGCGCGCTCACCGACGATGCGCAACGCTACGAAGCTGGCCTACTTCGTCTCGTTCGGGTAGCTCGTGTGCACCTGCTCCAGGAAGACCGTGCGCTCGTGGACGTAGAACCAGACGCGCGCGGCGCCCTTCGCAGTCGGTTTGTGTTGCCACCTCTCATGGGTCGCGCCGCCACGCCCGATGACACCGAGCTCACCTTTGAGCCGATCATTCGTCGGCGTCGTGGACAGTGGCGTCCGCGCGAGGAAGTCCCAGGTCTCCGTCATGGAGTTGCGGATCGTCGCGACGCGGTCGCGCCATCCCTTCTGCGCGTCGGCTGTGGCGAAGCGGATCTCGTACTCGATCTTCTTCGGAGAGCGAGGAACCAGCTCGCCCTTCCTGGCGGCCGCCACGGCTACGGACGCTCCACGGTCTCATCGTCGTCGAACCACTCCAGACCGGCGCTGCCGCTGCTGAGCCCGGCCGCAATGGCGGTGGCCGTTTCCTTCCAGGAGGTCAGCTCTGCGATCGCGAGGTGCGGCTGGTCGGTGGCGAACGACGCGCGCGCCGCATCGACGAGGTCCTGCGCGCAGGACTCCCGGTCGGCCGGCGACAGCGCGAGCATCCAGGGGAAGGCCTTGGACATCCGCTCGGCGAGCGAGCCGCGGTCGTCGAGGGTGACGGTGATGAGCTGCGCGGCAAAGTTCAGCAAGCGGGCACGGCCCTCGGCCTCGCGCTGCGACATCAGGACCAGAGCCTCGCCGTCGCGCCGGGTCACCGTCACGGGGTGGTCCTCGGCCTCGGCGAAGACCTCGGCGGAGTGCTTGCTCAGGTCCGAGGAGCGCCGAGTCGCCACGGGGAGGTCTGCTGCGATGGTCATGGATCCATAGCATTCGGAACGTATTCGGAAGTCTAGTGGAGGCCGCAGAGTACGTGCGCCAGACTCGACCTCCGGACGCGGTCCGATGCCAGATCTCAGCCTTCCTTGATGCTTGAGTCAGACCCGAACTCACAGCCGGTCGATCGTCGAGACGGGGCGCGCACTTACTAGCTGTTTCTCAACCGATCAGGTGTCTGAGCTGCATGTTTGCGGTTTGTGATCTTCGTGGGCGGGTGTGCAGGGTGGTGGTGTCTTCGTTGCCGAGCCCGGAGGTTCTGCTGTGCCCACGCCCGCCGCTGTCATGACGCGCCGACTGCGCGCCTTCGAAGCCCGTGCCGTCGGGCTCCGGCAGCGGATCACCGCTCTGGAGGAGGAAGCGGCCCAGGTGGACAGGGAGATCGCCCGCTGGCGTATCGGCAGCGAGATCTGGGACGAGGTCGAACAGGAACTGCGCGGTGATGCCGGTGAGGCTGCTGTTTCCCGCAGCCCGTCCGACAACAGGGAGGCGCCGGCCGACGCGGAGGTGGAGAGCCCTGCCGGCGCAGGTGCCGACGCCGGAACCGGAGCCGGAGGTGAGTCGCGGTATGTGCCGCAACGGCAGGAGGACTCCGATCCCAGCAGGCTGCCCGGCCTCTACTCGAAGATCGTCGAGTTCGTGAGGGAAGCGCGGGAACCGGTGCGGGCTCGGGAGGTGGCCCAGGCATTGTTAGGTGAGGGGGCCGGCCGCAGTCGGCAGGAGGGTGTGCCCTGTCAGCTCAAGCGGCTCGTCCAGCGGGACTGGCTGACCAGCGCCGACGGCCGGGAGTTCACCGCGGCAGGATGACGGGCGCTCACACCGGCCGGGCCCGTCCGGCGGCCGCCTCGTGGTCCGCGGCGGCCAGGCGGCGGGTCATGAGGGTGACCATGGCCCACTTCACGTAGCTCTCGTGGGCGGCGGCGGCGGTGCGCTCGTAATCACGCACCAGGCGACGGCAGTTCACCAGCCAGGCGAACGTGCGCTCGACCACCCAACGTCTCGGGATCACCACGAAGCCAGCTCTGTCGTCGCGGCGGGACACCTCGACCTTCATGCCGAGGGCGTGCAGGGCCCAATCCACCAGGGCGCCCGCATAGCCGCTGTCGGCCCACACCAGACGCACCCGCGTGAAAAGGGAACGCACCCGTTCCAGGAGGGCCACACCCGCGTCGCGGTCCTGCAGGTCCGCGGCGGTGACCATCACCACCAGCAGCAGACCCAGACAGTCCACGGCGATGTGACGCTTGGAACCCGACACCTTCTTCGCCCCGTCGTACCCGCGCCGCTCCCCGGTCAGGGTGGAGGCGCCGCGCAGGGACTGGGAATCGACGATCGCCGCACTCGGCTCGGGATCGTCCCGCCCTTCCACGATGCGTACCTGCTCCCGCAGCCTCTCGTGCAGTACGTCCAGGAGCTCGTCCGTGTGCCAGCGATGCTGGAATGCGTAGACGGCCGACCAGGGCGGGAAGTCGGCCGGCATCGCCCTCCACTTGATGCCGTTGTCGACGAAGTACCGCACCGCATCGATCATTTCGCGGTGGCAGAAACCCTCCGGGTTGCCCCCGCGGCCACATAGCCAGCCCGGCACAGGCATCACCCGCCGGACGATCTGCCATTCCTCGTCCGTCAGATCGGTCGCGTAGACGCGGGCCCGCAGCGGCCGGTCCCCGGCATTGCCGTACAAGTGAGCGAGGCAGTCACACTCCGCGGCGAACCGCAGGTCGGGCAACGGACGATCGGACAGGACGACGGTAGCGTTCTGCATGACGGGGCTTTGTTCCTCGCGTGGCTGGCTTAGACAACCGACACGCTATGAACAGGGCCCCGTCCTCATGCCCACTCCCGGACTCCGTCACCTGATCCAGGACACCGTACGGGACGCCATCGAACACCCGACGGTTGAGAAACAGCTAGTTATATATGGCGATATGACGTAGCAGATATACTTCCTCGTGCTTCGCGGGTCGTTACGAACCGGGCGACGACGCCGTCCCCTTCGGTCAGCTCGGCCATGATGGCGAGTTGGACGGACGAGACTGGGTGCTGTGTCCGCAGCGCGGTCGGCGAACGCTGAGGTCACGGATAGTTCCTGCACCTGCTCATGCTCGCCATGGCCAGGAAGAGGAATGCGACACCTGCGAGAACGACCGCCGTGCGGCAGCGGAGTTGTTCACCCCGGATCAGGAGATCCTCGGGCTTGTCAGGCTGCCTGTGCCAGGTAGTACGGGCTGACGACGTCGCGGCGGGCGGCGGGCTGGGCCTTGCGGCGGGTGAGTCGGCGGCTCATCAGCGTAATCGCCGCCCAGTTGGTCAATGATTCGCTCATCTCGGGAAGCCGTTCGTGGTCCCGGCAGTGACGCCGCGCCCGCATGATCCACGACCAGGACCGTTCACCACCCACCGGCGCGGCAGGACGCCAGCCGCCTTCAGTGGTCTGATGCACCCACGCCCGCTGCCGCGGCGCCGTCGCCGGCTGGATCACCCGTCACCCCGACACGCTCACCCAGGACGAAGGCAAGCAGCTCAAGGCGGTGCTCAACGCCTGCCCAGAACTGGGGCAAACTCACGAACTCGTCCGCGACTTCGCGCGGATACTCGCCCAGCGCACGGGTGCTCACCTGCCGGACTGGATCAGCTCCGCCCGCGACGCGCAACTGCCCGGGATCACCGGCTTCGCCCGCGGACTGATCGCCGACTTCGAAGCGTGATCGCCGGGCTGACCGTGCACTGGAGCTCCGTGGGCACCGAAGGTGCGGTGAACCGCATCAAGAAGATCAAGAGACAGCTGTACGGTCGTGCCGGATTCGACCTGCTCCGCAAGATGATCCTGCTTCAGTGACCTTCCGCGACCGCTCCCCAAGATGTGGCGCCATCGCAGCCTCATCCCACAGGGCATGTCCATATTCTGACCGCAAGCCCCCAGCCGTGGCCTCCATCCGTCGACAGCCCGGGGCGAGGGCGGCCGTGCCCTCAGTAACGTGGCGGAGTCTGCCCGGCAAGGGCTCCAGGCTCATCACTGGCGAATGGTCCGAGAAGCCGGAATGGTTGCAGCGGTCCGGTGATGTGCACTGCGGAGTTGGTCCGGCCATGGTGTGATGCGGATCACCGCAGCGTGGTCCTCGCAGAGGACAGGAAGGAGTGTGGAGATTTCACTGCGGGCCCGCGTGCGGGCCGGGGATCCGGATGCGTTCAGGCAACTCTTCGACGAGCACGCTTCGGTGGTCCACCGGCACGCCGTGCGGATGACCGGCAACTGGGTCGTGGCCGACGACATCGTGTCGCTGACGTTCCTGGAGGCGTGGCGGCTGCGTGAGCGGGTGCTTCCGGGTGACGACAGCCTGCGCCCGTGGCTGCTGGGGATCGCGACGAACGTCACACGCAACACCGCGTGGGCGGCGCGAAGACACCAGGCCGCGCTCATCAGGGTCCCGCCCCCCGATCCTGTGCCGGACTTCGCCGACGAGGTGACACAGAGCCTGGCCGACACCGATGAACTGGCCGCCGCGCAGAAGGCATTGAGCAAGATGCGCCGCGGGGAGCGCGAGGTGTTCACGCTCTGCGTGTGGGAGGGCCTGGACGCCGCCACAGCGGCTGCGGCTCTGGGCGTGGCCGTCGGCACCGTACGGGCCCGGCTCTCGCGCGCGAGGAAACGCCTGCGCAAGCTCACTGAGCTCGAACTCGACGGAGGCACAGGCGGCAATAACGGCGCGGAAGACGCCACCGGGCAGAACCGAATGCAACGCCCGGCCGCGGTCGGACAGTTACCGGTTAGCCGCCATCAGGCGGCTCGGTCCACGCAGGAGAAGAAGCGATGAACACCAACCCGCGACGACGGGATCAGCCGGTCGACTACCAGGATCTGGCCGAGTTGCTGCCCGCGCCGGGCCGTCCGGTGCTCGCGCAGGACCGCCACCGCGTACTGAGGGAACACCTGATGGAGCAGATCACTCACGAGACCACCCACGAGCACTCGGGTGCGACGAACCCATCACCGAGCGCATCACCTGTGCCCCCCGCACGCCGACGCCCCGGGCGGCGCCTCGTTCTCGTCGCGGCCCCGCTGGCACTGGCCGCCGTCGTGAGCCTGGGCGTAGTGGCGGTCGACGGCGCACAGGACGGCCGGCGCGACGCAGCTGCCGCAGGTGTCACCGCGGACGAGCACCGGAAAGCCACGCAGTTGCTGGACCGGATCGCCCTGGCGGCGGCCGACCGCCCGGCGGTCACGGTACGCGGCAGCCAGTACATCTACACCAAGTCCCAAGGGTCGGCAGGTGAGTTGGGCGTTGACTTCCGCGATTTCGAAGAGCTCGCGAAGCGCAAGGGGACCTTCAAGGTGGAGGAGTACAAGGGGTCCGTCCGACGGGAGCAATGGGATTCGGTAGACGGCAAGCGGAACGGTTTGAGGAAGGGCGTCGCGCTCAACGACCCGTCCAAGAAGATGGTCATGGACATGAGCGGCGTCGGATACCTGACCTTCCGGCAGCTTCAGGCTCTGCCCACCGATCCCGACGCGCTGCTGAAGAAGCTCTCCGGCGATGCGAAGAATGTGGAAGCGAGCCGCCTCACGGAAGTGGTCGTCGAGAACCTCGGGGCCATCATCGACGACGCCACTCTGCTGCCCGACCTCGGCGCCGCGATCTACCGTGCCATGGCCAAGCTCCCCGACGTGCGCGTCGTGAGTCATGTCAAGGACGCCGCAGGGCGGGAGGGCGTCGGCCTTACGTTCCAGGGCTCCTCAAAGGGCTACGCCTGGGTCTTCGACTCGTCGAGTCTCGTCTACCTTGGAACAACCAAGAGCGCACTCCTGGGAATTGGCGTCGCGGACAAAACGGGTGAGGTGCCGGTCAGCTCATCCTGAGTCAGCCTCGCTGCCGCCGCGCAGCCAGAAGGGCGTCCGCTCCGGCGGACGCCCTTCTGGAGTTCCGGCGGTGCCGAAGGTGCTGTGAACCGCAAGAAGATCAAGAGACAGCTGTACGGGCATGCCGGATTCGACCTGCTCCGCAAGATGATCCTGCTTCAGTGACGCTCCGCGACCGCTCCCCAAGATCTGTGCCAGAACCTGTCCGGCACCGCTGAGGAACACCTCACCGAACATCAGGTGCTGCTGGACGAGATGTACGAGCACGTCGCCGAGTCGCTGCCCGACAACGCGGCCGTCGACATCGTGGACGGGCGGATCAGTCTGGACCGGTTGGACGCGGACCCGCTGCCGGCGGGTTGACAGGTGGTCCACGACGCGGTGCAGACGATGCTGCCCCGGCGGCGCCCTCGGGGGAAGGGCGCCGCCGGGGCAGCCGCGGGGCCGCCCACAGGTGACCTGTCCTGTGTATTCAGCGCGGCTGCCCCGGGCGGGTGATCTCGGCGATTCACCCTCCCCGCCGCTCACCGGGGAGTACAGCGGTCGTGGTCGGATGCTGTGACCAGCGGCCCCCACTGCTGCCGGGCTGGCCGAGGACGATGAGTACTGAGCCGGTCAGGGCAGAGCCGCCCAAGATAACGATGCAGCAGCTGGCCCTGCCGGCGGCGTCGGCAGGGCCAGGGAACCCTGGATCATCCGGATCGCCCTACCCGTCGCCCTCATCCCAGCCCGTCCCTTCTTCGGGACCGTTGCGTTATCGCAGATAGTCGCTGGCCTCGGCTCCGAGGACGTTCAGCAGAGCCAGGGCCTCGGCGCTTCGGGATCCCTGCGGCGTGCTGTAGAGCACGAGGTGCTGGTCGCGGTCCGTAAGCGTGAGTGAGTCGCAGTCGACGGTGATCTCCCCGACGACCGGGTGCCGGAAGGTCTTGGTGAGCATCGGCGCGGCCTGTACGTCGTGCCGCTCCCAGAGTCGGGCGAATTCGGGGCTGGAGTCCCGGAGTTCGTCGACGAGTGCGGTCACCGCGGGGTCGGAAGGGTATCGGGCGAGGGTGGACCGGAGCCCCATGACGACGTGGTGCCGGAACTCCGCGGCGTCGGAGACCCCGTACAGCGGCGCATCGTCGCGGGCCGGCCGGAGGAATGCCCGGCGTGCGAGATTGCGGTTCTCCGAGGCGAGCTCGCCGAAGTCCTCCATGAGCGCCGCCGCGAGGTCGTTCCACGCGAGCACCTCGAACACGGCGGAGGTCACGAAGGCGGCCGTCTGCGGCAGCCGCTCCAGCAGCGCGAGGATGCTCGGGCGGACGTCGCGCCGGTGCAGTCCGGTCCGGCTCGGCGCGGTGCCCGCGAGGACGTGGAGGTGGTCCGACTCGGCGTCCGTGAGCCGCAGCGCGCCCGCGATGCTGGCCAGGACCTCGCCCGACGGCCGCGGTGCCCGGCCCTGCTCGAGCCGGACGTAGTACTCCGTGGAGATGTGCGCGAGGACCGCCACCTCCTCGCGGCGAAGACCCGGTGTCCGGCGTCGCGGGCCCGAGGGGAGGCCGGTGTCCTCCGGCCGGAGCCGCTCGCGGCGGGTGCGGAGGAACGCCCCGAGCTCATGCTTGTCCATACCCCAAGTGTGCACGCCGCGCGGCGACGGATCCTGGTACCGCCTGTGCCTGAATGCGTTCCGGAGACCGGATGAGACTGGCGGCATGACGAACACCATCGACACCGCACCCATCGGCCTGCTCACCGGCAAGGTCGTCTTCATCACCGGCGCCAGCCGCGGCATCGGCGCGGCCGCGGCCCGGCTCTTCGCACGGGAGGGCGCCGCCGTCGTGCTCGCCGCCCGCAGCACCGACGCCCTCGACCGCATCGTCACCGAGGTCCGCGCTGACGGGGGCATCGCCGACGCCGTCGCCCTGGACCTCGCCGACCGTGCCAGCGTCCGCGCCGCCGTCGACCGTGTCGAGGAACTGCACGGACGGCTCGACGGCGCTTTCAACAACGGTGCGGCCGGACAGCAGCAGCCCGGCCCGCTCGACGCCACGACCGACGAGGACATCGACGAGCAGTTCAACGTGAACTTCCGCTCGCACTGGACCGCCATGAACGCCGAGGCCGCACTCATGCGAAGGAACGGGGGTGGGGCGATCGTCAACACCTCGAGCATCGGCAGCCGCCGCGCGAACCCCGCCCTGCCCGCATACGGCGCGATGAAGCGCGCACTCAACAGCATCACAGAGACCGCCGCGGTGAGCTGGGCCCGTGACGGCATCCGGGTCAACGGCATCACCCCCGGCGGCACCGCCACGGAGATGATCGACGCATGGGAGGCGGCGACCCCCGGCATCGTCGAGCACATCAAGGCATCGATCCCGCTCGGACGGATGGCCGAGCCCCACGAGGTCGCCGAGGCGGCCGCGTGGCTACTCAGCGACCGGGCGTCGATGGTGACCGGTGCGATCGTGCCGGTCGACGGCGGCGCGGGCGCCTGAGAGTCAGGCTCTGGCCGTGGCGGAAGGCGCTGTTCGCCGACCTCTACAGCGACATCGTCCTGGACTTCCTGGAGCGCCACCCGACCTCGCGGGCCGCGGCGAAATTCGCCCCCGAGCCAGTGGATGCGGGACCTGGAGGTGGTCCAGGACAGAGCCCCGATCCTGCGCGAGCCGGCCCGGGCCTTCGACCTGCGCGCCGACTGCGCGGCGGCCGCCGCCCGCCGCGCAGGCAAACGCGGCCGGTACCAGGTCGGTCACCATCCCTGGGAACAACAACGCGCCGATCACCACCGGTGACCATTCCCCGATCCGGAATGCGCGATGAGCGCGACCGGCCCGCCCTCTGACCCGGGCTGTGACCCGACAGTCCCCGAGCCCTACGAGCCGGGCGCGGGTCCGGGTGAGGGGTCAGTCACCATCGGCGGCGACAACAACGCGTCGATCAGCGAACTTCTCGATGGCCGCCGGCGTGACGGGGGTGAAGAAGTTTATGAGGTTGCCGTCGGGGTCGCGGAGCAGAAGTGACCGGTTGCCCCAGGGCAATGTGGTGGGCTCGGTGACGAACTCGTCGACGAATTCGGCCAGGTTCCGGTAGACGCCGTCCACGTCGGCTACCAGGAATTCGAGGATGACGGTGTTGTTGTCGGCCGGACGGGCAGAGCCGGGCGCGAACAGTGTCACGGTCCGGGTGCTACCGATCGCGAGGGTCCCGCTGGTGGTCTGTAGTTCGGCGAAGTCCTCGGTGGACCAGACCGCCCGCACTTCGGTCGCTCGCTCATAAAAGTCGACCATGCGCGCGACGTTGTCTGTGATGATCCGGATCGAAACGAAGTCCATGGTGCTCTCCTTGGTCGGTGCAGCAGGCGCGCTTCGAACGCTAGAGCAAATAGTGGACAGAATCGGTCCGGTATCAGCGCTAGGGTTGTGGGCATGGCTCGACCTACCAGCCGCGTGCTCACCCTCCTGGAACTCCTGCAGTCGGGTGGTATCAGAACGGTGGCCGAACTCGCCGACCGGCTCGGCGTCGACGGCCGTACGGTGCGGCGGTACGTGGACCACTTGGGCGACCTCGACATCCCTGTCGAGTCGGTCCGTGGCCGTTACGGCGGGTACCGGCTCGCCCCCGGGTACCGCCTGCCTCCGCTGATGCTCAACGACGACGAGGCGCTTGCCGTACTGCTCGGCCTGGTCGCCGGCCACAGGCAGGGGTTACTGACGGCCACCGGCGCCGCGAGCGAGACCGCAACGGCCAAGATCCGCCGAGTACTGCCCGAGCGTCTCGCCCGTCGGCTCGACGCCGTCCTGGACGCCCTCGCCTTCACCGCTCCGCCCCGGGAGGCGGCCACCCCGGAGACCGGTGTCCTGCTCGCCGTCGCCGATGCGGTGCGCCATCGCCGCCCGATCTCGATCAGGTACACCGCCCGAGAGGGCCAACGCAGCGAACGCACATTGCACCCGTACGGGATTGTGGCCCATGCGGGCCGCTGGTACGTCACGGGTGCCGATCCCCAGATCGGCCAGGACCGGACGTTCCGGCTCGATCGCATCGCGGACGCCAGGACCCTGCCAGGCTCCTTCGAGCCGCCCGCTGGACTCGATCCGGCGCAGCGCTTTCTGTCCGGGCTCGCCAAGGCCGTGTACCGGCACGAAGTGAGCCTTCGTATCCACGGGACGGTCGAGCAGATCCGCGCCCGACTTCCCGCCAGCGTCGCCAACGTGCTGGAACCCGTGCCCGCGGAAGGCGCGGATCCCCACACCGAGCGCTGGCTGCGCATCGAACTGCGAGCGGAGCGGCTCGACTGGTTGCCCCCTGTGCTGGCTTCGCTGGACCGGCCCTTCGTCATCGAGCGGCCGGAGGAACTCCGGGACCTTGTCATCGCGCTCGCCGACCGGCTCACGACCTCTGCCCGCCAAGCCTGACGTCACCAGCTACGGCGACTTTCCCCAAGCCGACTTGGCCTCGGGTCTGCACGCGTCGGGAGTCGGGGCGTCGGGGACGGACCAGATCAACCGAGACAGCACCCGACAGCCAGGAATCTGAGCTTGTTCTTTAACCTCGGTCCTCGAACGTCGAGTAGGACACCGTCACTCACCTGGGGATTCGCCAGACAGGCGGACGGCCCTCGCATGATCCTGCGTTCCGCCAAGGAATCAGACTCATACGAAGGCCGCAGGGGTGAGTGTGCTGCACGACGATGCCCGGTGGGACGCGTTCGACTTCACGTCACACTTCCGGGAGGACTTCTACGCGTGCCTGACCCGGCGCGGTGACACCCTGTTCGAGCTCACGGACGCGATGCTGTGCGAGAACGGGCCGGTGACCTCGCCGGTCGATCTGACGCTGGTGGCCGAGCACAGGCGGGGGCACGGCGCGTTGTACGACGCGCTGAACTGCGGCCGGATCGAGGAGAGCCGGCTACGTCGGGCGCTGGCGGTGCTGCCGCAGCCCAAGGCCGCCGACAACCGCCTGGTCCTGGCTGTCGATGTGAGCAACTGGCTGCGCTCGGATGCCCCGACCAGCGCGGACCGTCTGTTCTGTCATGTCTACGGCCGGAACGGACGCGCTTCGGATCAGTTCGTGCCGGGCTGGCCGTACTCCTTCGTCGCCGCGCTGGAGACCGGGCGCACCTCGTGGTGCCAGCTGCTGGACGCCGTACG
>NZ_BBNN01000023.1:0-75491 GCF_000829695.1 Streptomyces sp. NBRC 110035
CCCCTTCCTCCCACTGCCCGCCCTCGATCAGATCGGTGACCACCCGGCGGACCTGGGCGGCGGTGACCTCGGCGACATCGTCGTCGGGGCCGAGCCGTACGGCGTCCAGCAGCTGGCACCACGAGGTGCGCCCGGTCTCCAGCGCGGCGACGAAGGAGTACGGCCAGCCCGGCACGAACTGATCCGAAGCGCGTCCGTTCCGGCCGTAGACATGACAGAACAGACGGTCCGCGCTGGTCGGGGCATCCGAGCGCAGCCAGTTGCTCACATCGACAGCCAGGACCAGGCGGTTGTCGGCGGCCTTGGGCTGCGGCAGCACCGCCAGCGCCCGACGTAGCCGGCTCTCCTCGATCCGGCCGCAGTTCAGCGCGTCGTACAACGCGCCGTGCCCCCGCCTGTGCTCGGCCACCAGCGTCAGATCGACCGGCGAGGTCACCGGCCCGTTCTCGCACAGCATCGCGTCCGTGAGCTCGAACAGGGTGTCACCGCGCCGGGTCAGGCACGCGTAGAAGTCCTCCCGGAAGTGTGACGTGAAGTCGAACGCGTCCCACCGGGCATCGTCGTGCAGCACACTCACCCCTGCGGCCTTCGTATGAGTCTGATTCCTTGGCGGAACGCAGGATCATGCGAGGGCCGTCCGCCTGTCTGGCGAATCCCCAGGTGAGTGACGGTGTCCTACTCGACGTTCGAGGACCGAGGTTAAAGAACAAGCTCAGCTTGACTCTGTCGGGGATCTTGGAACTGCCGGGGTTAACTGCCGAGTTTTCGCCGGGACTTCGGCCGGGGGATTTTGTGCTGGTCGAGGTAGTTCTGGAAGGCGGTCGGCTGGCGGGACGGGGGCGCTTGCGTGGTCGGTGGCAGTCTGCTGAGGCGCTCGATGTTGACGGCGATGGCAGTCGGGACGTGCTGGACGTGGGCTTTCTCTTGGCCGCGGTAGCGGCAGCGGCGCATGCCGTGGCCGTGGGCGAACTCGTTGACCGTGCCCTCTGCTCCGGAGCGGACCGCGTAGCGGGTCTTCCATTCAGGCGTCTGCTGCTCGTCCCGGACGCGGACTTGGAGGTCACGGAGCTTGCGCGGCGGAAAGCCGACGTTCCGTGAGCCGTCGCGCGAGCTGGTGCACCGGACGCGGACGGGGCTGGGGTGGCACTGGCTCTTGGCGAACTTCGCCACGATCAGCGGAGCCGCGGTGGGTGAGGAGGTCGGGTAGGGGCCGTGTCAGCCCTGGCTGACCTGGCCCTGGGGGCAGGTGACCTGCCGGCGGTCGTAGTCGATGTGGAAGTCGTCCCGGCCGAAGCCCTCGCCTCGGCGGTGCTGACGGATGGGGTTGCCCGGCAGCGGCCCGGTGACGGTGACCTGGTGTTCCCGGGCGGCCTGTTCCAGGTGGACCAGGGAGGTGTAGCCGCCGTCGACCAGGTGCTCGGCGGGCAGGAGGCCGCGGCGGTGCAGGCGGGTGTGGATGCCGGGCAGGACTTTGCTGTCGTGCGTGGTGGCCACGTCCGTGATCACGTTGGGGCCATCGGGGGTGCAGGTCTCGGTCGGGTGAGCGGAGAACCCCTTCCAGCTGATGATGTGTCCGCGGCGTGCGTAGCGGGCCGAGGTGTCATAGGGAGGGACGATCGCCTGGGACGAGGGCGGCAGTCCGGGCCCGCCTTCCGTCTCGGCGGTGCGCCAGCGCAGGCGGCCTGCGGTGTCGCGGTGGTAATTCTGCACCATGATCTGGCGCGGGGCCTGGACACGGGGGCTGGATGTGCGGTCTGAACCGTGCTGGTAGAGGTGTTCCAGGAGCCGGACGGCGTCGTTGCCGGTGGCGAGGATCCTGGTCTTGGGCTTGGTGGGGTTCTTGCCCAGGCGGACCGGTCGGCCGTAGCGGCGTGCCCAGTCCTCGTCGACCAGTTCGTCCAACAGGTGAGGAGAGGTGCCGGCGACTTCTTCCAGTGCGGCGCGTACCGCCTCGGTGATCAGTTCCAGGCGGGTCAGGTCGCGCACCGCGGCCAGGACGTGGGTGGAGTCGGTGCGCTGTGTGGTGCGCTCGCGCACCAGGCCGGACTCCTTGAGACGGGCAAGTACGAGGTCGAGGAGGTGGTCAGCTCGGTCGCCTTCGGTGAGGCGGTCGCGGAAGTCGGCCAGCACGCTGTGGTGGAAGCCGGAGTCGTCCAGCTCCATGGCCATCGCGTACTTGAAGTCGATGCGGCAGCGCACCGCCTCGGCGGCCTGCCGGTCCGACAGACCGAGCAGGAACTGCAGCACGCACACGGTGGCCAGCTGGGCGGGCGAGAGGCCCGGACGCCCGTCACGCGGATACCAGTCGGCGAAGTCCTCGTCGCACCACAGCCCGTCCAGGCGGTCTCTCACCCACATCGCCGTCGTGCCGTCCGGGTTGCTCGCCCGCGCGATCTGCACGGTCAGAGGCGGGACTTGCTCACCGGAACGGGGACGGAGGGACAACGGGCACCTCGACAGTTGCATCGGTAACCGGAACTACCCGAGCATGCCCGTTGACCACGCTGCCGCACCGCGAAACTCCAAGATCCCCGACAGAGTCAAGCTGAGAACGGACAACTGTCTTGCCCCGTTTCAGTCCATGCCTCATGGCGTGGCGCACTGTTGCAAGCGACTGCTTGCAATAGTTAGCGGAGTGGGGCAGGGTGGAGGCATGGCATCACTCAACGTCGGCAATCTCGGTGACTATCTGCGGGAGCAGCGGCGCAACGCGCAGTTGTCGCTGCGGCAGCTCGCCGATGCCGCCGGGGTGTCCAATCCCTATCTGAGCCAGATCGAGCGCGGGCTGCGCAAGCCGAGCGCGGAGGTGCTGCAGCAGGTCGCCAAGGCGCTGCGGATCTCCGCCGAGACGCTGTACGTGCGCGCCGGCATCCTCGACGCCGAGCGGGACCGCGACGACGTGGAGACGCGGGCCGTCATCCTCGCCGACCTCGCCCTGACCGAGCGTCAGAAGCAGGTGCTGCTCCAGATCTACGAGTCCTTCCGCAAGGAGAACGGGTTTGTGGGTCCCGAGGAGGGTGAGACGACGGGGGGTGCCGGTGGAGCCGGTGCCGCTCGGGGGGCCGAGGTCCTGGAGGTCCGGGAGGTTCCGGACGCCGCGGAGGCCTCGGACGGTTCCGTGGGTGGTGCCGGGATACGGCGAGGGCGTCAGGGCGGTGGCGGTGCGTCCGCCGGGCGCCGGGCTCCCTCCACCCGCAAGGGCGGTACGTCCGCCGAGCGCCGCCCCCGTACGGCCGGCGGCAGTGACACCGATCCGCAGCAGACGGCCGGCTGAGCCGGACCAGGGCACCGGCCGCCGCCGCGGATCATCCAGACCCTCAGCCGAAAACGAATCCGGGAGGACCCCCACCATGGCCATCACCGACGACCTGCGCAAGACCTTCAGCCACCCGACCCCCCTCTACTTCGCCGCCGGCACCGCCGACCTCGCTCTGCAGCAGGCCAGGAAGGTGCCGGGGCTGGTGGAGCAGATCCGCGCCGAGGCTCCTTCGCGCATCGAGGCCGTCCGCCAGACCGACCCGAAGGCCGTCCAGGAGAGGGCGACCGTCAGGGTCAAGGAGACGCAGGAGACCGTCCAGACCAAGGTCGGCGAGTTCTTCGGCTCGCTCGACACCGACCTGAAGAAGTTCGGTGAGACCGCTCAGGACCTCGCCCTGCGCGGTGTCGGCGTCGCCGCCGAGTACGCCGTCAAGGCCCGGGAGGCCTACGAGAAGGTCGCCGAGCACGGTGAGCAGACCGTGCGGACCTGGCGCGGCGAGGCCGCCGAGGGCATCGAGGACATCGCCGTCGCCGTCGAGCCGAAGAGCGAGCCCAAGCCGAAGCTCGAGGCCGTTGAGACCGCCGAGGTCACGGACGACAAGGACGCCAAGGGCGAGAAGACCGTCCCGGCTCCCTCCGCGTCCGCCGAGACGAAGAAGCCCGCCGCCAAGAAGGCCCCGGTGAGCAAGGCCACGGCCAAGAAGACGACGCCGCCCGCCAAGTAGGCGCGAGCGGAGCCGCAGCGGTGAGCCGTGGATGAACCTGAACGGGCCGGGCACTCTTGTGGTGTCCGGCCCGTTCCACGGATAGCCGGCCGGCGGTTGTGGGTACGGTGAACCGCGTAAGAACGAGCCGAATCGGGTGGTGGACGTTGTGCTGATGCAGGGCTTCGCTGGGTTCATGTGGCTGCTGAGCGTGGCCCTGATCGTGTTCAGCGGCTTCGCGCTGATCGACGCGGCCACCCGCCGCGAGGACGCCTACCGCGCGGCGGACAAGAAGACCAAGCCGTTCTGGCTGATCATCCTCGGGCTCGCCTTCGTGGTGAACCTGATCTTCAACATCCTGTCGTTCCTGCCGATCATCGGGCTGATCGCGACCATCGTCTACATGGTCGACGTCCGTCCCGCCCTGCGCGGCCTCTCCGGCGGCGGGCGCAGCCGGAAGGGCTCCAGCAGCGACGGTCCTTACGGTCCGTACAACGGCGGGCGGTAGGACGGAAGCGGGCAGGGAGCAGCGGCTTCACCGCGGCTGCGGTCACAGCTGCGGCTGCGGTTACGGCTGGGGCTGGGGTACCCGGTCCAGGAGGAGGACCGCCACGTCGTCGGTCAGCTCGCCGCCGTTGAGGTCGCGGACCTCGTCGACCGCCGCCTGGAGCAGTTCCTCGCCGCGCAGGCCGTCGGCGAGCCGGCGGCGGACCATGCCGACCATGCCGTCCTGGCCGAGCCGTTCCCCGGTGTCGCCGACGCGGCCCTCGATGAGGCCGTCGGTGTAGAGCATCAGGCTCCACTCGGCGCCCAGTTCCACCTGCGTACGCGGCCAGTGGGCGCCGGACAGCAGTCCGAGTGCGGGGCCGTTGTCGTCGTACGGCAGTAGTCGCGCGGGGTGTCCCGGGCGGGCGAGCAGCGGTGACGGATGGCCGGCCAGCCACAGGCCCGCCTCCCGGCCGTCGGGGGAGATGTCCACCGCGCAGAGCGTCGCGAAGATCTCGTCGTCCGAGCGTTCGTGTTCCAGCACCTGCTGCAGCGTGCCCAGCAGCTCGTCTCCGTACAGGCCGGCGAGCGTCAGCGCGCGCCAGGCGATCCGCAGCTCCACGCCGAGGGCGGCCTCGTCCGGGCCGTGGCCGCAGACGTCGCCGATCATGGCGTGCACGGTGCCGTCCGGGGTGCGGACGACGTCGTAGAAGTCGCCGCCGAGCAGGGCACGGGAGCGCCCCGGGCGGTAGCGGGCGGCGAAGTGGAGGGGGGAGCCGGCCAGGAGCGGCGTCGGCAGCAGTCCGCGTTCCAGCCGGCGGTTCTCCCGGGCGTGCAGCCTGCCCTCGGCGAGCCGGCGCTCGGCCGAGTCGGAGCGCTTCCGCTCCACCGCGTACCGGATCGCCCTGCTCAGCAGCCGGCCGTCCAGCTCGTCGCGGAAGAGGTAGTCCTGGGCGCCCACGCGTACCGCCTCGGCGCCCCGCTCGGCGTCGCCGGACGCGGTCAGCGCGAGAACGGCGTGCCGGGGTGCGAGCTCCAGCACGTGCTTGAGCACGGCGAGCTCGTCGTGGGTGCCCTCACCGCCGGCGTTGCCGTCACCGTTGCCGCCGCCGTGTGCCGCCCGGCCACCGGGTGCGGACAGGGCGAGGTCCAGGAGGATGCAGTGGACGTCGTCGGTCAGCAGCCGCTCGGCCTCGGTGAGGTTGCGGGCGGTGCGGACGCGGATCGGCCTGCCGCTCCGGTCGAGCAGGGCGGGCACGATCGGCGAGCCTGCCGGGTCGTCCTCGATCAGCAGCAGGGTGAGGTGGGTGGGGGCGGTCGTGGTCGCCCCGGTGCTGTCCGGCGTGATCCTGGTCCTGGCCTTCTCCGTGTGGTTCTCGGTGTCGGTACCGGTGTCGGTGTCGGTTTCGGTGTGGACGGTGGCGCTGTCCGCGGTGCCCTCCGCGGGGCGCGGGGCCGTCGTGGTCCCGGCCGCCGGGGCGCCGTCGGCGGGGCCGCCGTTCATGGGCGCGGTGTGCGCCTGGCCGCTTTCCGCGGCCGGGAGCGTTCTCTGCCGCGGTATGGGTACGGGCATCGTTCCGGGTTCCTTCCCTCCCCCCGAGGGTGTGGTGGGGGTGCGGGATCTCGGCCCGTCCCCCGTGCTCACGAACTGCCTGCGAGCAGGGGTGCCCCTTTCCAGCGGGGACGATAGCGGGTGTCGGCGCCGCAGCGGAATGGCGTGGAGCACGCCGTTCGGCCACCCGCCAGTGTCATATGCCGTGTTGTGGGAGGCACATGGACAGGCTCACGGATGCAGCCCGGATGACGAACGTCACGTTCACGGGGGTTCGGCCGGGCCGATTGCGTGGACTGGGTCACATGGCGCAGGTCACGGGGGTGTTGGGCGGTCTGGCGGTCGGTCCGGGGTGGGGGCACGGGTCGTTTCGGTGCCGGTTCCAGCGCGGAGGGGGCGTCGGAGGCCGTCTCACGCCCGAGGGGCCAAGGCTCCCCACCGCACCGTGACCTCGCCCTGCCGCCACCGCGCCGGGCCGTCCGTCACCGGCCAGTCGGCCGCGAGATCCCGTACCGCGCGGATCCAGCGCTGGCGGGCGCCGTACGAGGCGTAGGGCGCCGCTGCCGCCCAGGCGCGGTCGAAGTCGAGCAGGAAGGCGTGTACCGGTTCGCCGGGGACGTTGCGGTGGATGAGCGCCTTCGGCAGGCGCTCCGCCAGGTCGGAGGGGCGCCCCAGGGAGCCGAGGCGGGTCGCGAACGTGACCGTGCGCGGCCCCTCGGGGCCGAGGGCGACCCACACGTGCCGCCGGCCGATCTCGTCGCATGTCCCCTCGACCAGCAGTCCCCCGCGCGAGCCCCGTTCCGGGGCGGCCGGGGCGAGCCGCGCGCACAGCCGCTGCCAGACGGCGGCGACCTCGGCCTCGTCGTACTGGCGGAGGACGTTCGCCGCGCGGACCAGCGCCGGCCGGCCGGGGAGCGGGATCTCGAAGCCGCCGTGCCGGAAGGACAGCCCTTCCCGCTCGTAGCGGCGGGCCGCCGCGACCCGGGACGGTTCGATCTCGACGCCCACCACGTGCGCGCGGGGGGCCACGGTGCGCAGGCGGTGCAGCAGCTCGACCGCCGTCCAGGGGGTGGCGCCGTAGCCGAGGTCGACGGCGAGGGAGGTCTCCGCGCGGCGCAGTTCGGCGCCGTGCGTGGCCGCGATCCAGCGGTCCATGCGGCGCAGGCGGTTCGGGCTGGTCGTTCCGCGCGTCACCGCGCCGACGAGGGTGGTCCTCCCGCTCATGGAGTCCTCCCCCTCATGGGGTCTCCTTGCTCACGGGGGTCCTCCCGCCCGAGCCGAGTCGAGGGCGGGGGAGGGAGGTGGCGCGGGCGGTCATGCGTACGAGGGTATGCGGGTCCCCGGAACGAGTCCGAACCGGCACCGAGCGGGCCCGAACCGGCACCGAGGAGCGGGTCCGAGGGGGCCGCGGCCCCCGTCGCGACGGGGGCCACGAGGGGGTCGCTGTCCGCGTGCGGGGGCGCCTTTCCCCCACGCACCTCACGCTCGAACGGTTGAGCGATATCAGGTAATGATCCGGCAAAGAACCGATCCGGGGAGGCCGTCCGGAAATGGGAGCGGCTCCCCCGGTGTTGGAGAGCTGGAGGGCTCCGCACGCCCCCGCACGCCATGCCCGCAGCGAGGAGGACCGGCACGTGAGCCAGTACATGGCCAGGCTCGGGCGGCGTTCCCCCGCCACATCCCCGCGGCTGCGCCTGCACCGCCGCC
This sequence comes from Streptomyces sp. NBRC 110035, assembly GCF_000829695.1. Classification (GTDB taxonomy): domain Bacteria; phylum Actinomycetota; class Actinomycetes; order Streptomycetales; family Streptomycetaceae; genus Streptomyces. The sequence continues at coordinate 7,708 of NZ_BBNN01000023.1, forward strand.
CCCGCCGTGTGGCGATGCTCTCCGTGCACACCTCCCCGCTCCACCAGCCGGGGACCGGCGACGCCGGCGGCATGAACGTCTACATCGTGGAACTCGCCCAGCGCCTCGCCGCGATCAACATCGAGGTCGAGATCTTCACGCGCGCGACCGCCGCCGCCCTCCCGCCCACCGTCGACCTGGCGCCCGGTGTCCTCGTCCGGCACGTCGACGCAGGCCCCTACGAGGGCCTCGCCAAAGAGGAGCTGCCGGCCCAGCTGTGCGCCTTCACACACGGCGTGATGCAGGCGTGGGCCGGCCACCGTCCCGGCCACTACGACCTGGTCCACTCCCACTACTGGCTCTCCGGCCACGTCGGCTGGCTCGCCGCCCAGCGCTGGGGCGTTCCCCTGGTGCACGCCATGCACACCATGGCCAAGGTCAAGAACGCCAACCTCGCCGTCGGCGACACCCCCGAACCGGCCGCCCGCGTCATCGGCGAGACCCAGATCGTCGCCGCCGCGGACCGGCTGATCGCCAACACCGCCGAGGAGGCGGACGAACTCGTCCGGCACTACGCGGCCGGGCGGGACAAGGTCGCCGTCGTCCACCCCGGCGTCAACCTCTCCCGGTTCCGCCCCGCCGACGGAAGGGCCGCGGCCCGCGCCCGCCTCGGGCTGCCCCAGGACGCCCTGATCCCGCTCTTCGCGGGCCGCATCCAGCCCCTCAAGGCTCCGGACGTGCTGCTCCGCGCGGTGGCCGTCCTGCTCGGCGAGCGTCCCGAGCTGCGCTCGAAGATCTGCGTCCCCGTCGTCGGCGGCCCCAGCGGAAGCGGCCTCGCCAAGCCCGAGGGGCTGCAGAAACTCGCCGCCCGCCTGGGCATCGCCGACGTCGTGCGGTTCTGCCCGCCGGTCGGGCAGGAGCGGCTCGCCGACTGGTTCCGGGCCGCGTCCGTCCTCGTCATGCCGTCCTACAGCGAGTCCTTCGGCCTGGTCGCCATAGAGGCGCAGGCGGCCGGTACGCCGGTGCTCGCGGCCTCGGTCGGCGGACTGCCGGTGGCCGTGCGGGACGGGGACACCGGTTTCCTCGTCCAGGGCCACGACCCGCGCGCGTACGCGCGCGTGCTGCGCGAGCTCGCCGACGCGCCGCACCTCGTCGACCGGATGGGCGACGCGGCCGCCCGGCACGCCCTGTCCTTCGGCTGGGACAGGTCGGCCGCCGCCACGGCCGACGTCTACACGGCCGCGACGCAGGCGCACCGCCGTCACGTACGCTCGCACCATGGCTGACAGGGCGGCGGAAGCGGAGCAGGGGGCGGCCCGGGTCGTCGAGGGCGTGCTGAAGGACGCCGAGCTCGACTGGGAGAGTCCCGCGCCCGGCACGTACGTCGTGAAGCTGCCCGGCACCCGCAAGCTGTCCACGACGGTCTCCCTCGTCGTCGGCCGCCACTCGCTCTCCCTCAACGCCTTCGTCGTCCGGCACCCCGACGAGAACGAGGCCGCCGTCCACCGCTGGCTCCTGGAGCGCAACCTCAAGCTGTACGGCGTGGGTTACGCCGTGGACCCGCTCGGAGACATCTACGTCACCGGGCGTTTCCCGCTGGCCGCCGTCACCCCCGACGAGGTCGACCGGCTGCTGGGCCAGGTCCTGGAGGCCGCCGACGGCAGCTTCAACACCCTCCTGGAGCTCGGGTTCGCCACCGCGATCCGCAAGGAGCACGCCTGGCGGGTCTCGCGCGGCGAGTCGACCCGGAACCTCGACGCGTTCGCCCGGCTGATCGAGCGGCCCTCGGGAAAGTGACGACGGTGCAGGTCACCACAGGGACTCCGAACGAACGTACGTACGGGATCGGGCTGTTGGTCTGCCGCGATCCGGGCCCCGTAGGTCGGGGCCCCTGCGTAAATGAGGATGTGCATGCGCACAGGCAGATCCGCGGTCGTGGCCGCGCTCACGGGAGCGCTCGCCCTCGGGGTGTTCACCGCCCCACCCGCGCACGCGGCCGACACCGGCGTCACGGTGACGGACATGGTCGTGAACAAGGGCAAGCCCATCGTCGTGGGCATCTCCGAGGAGAAGAACCCCGGCGTCAGCTTCCGCATGACCTGGCCCGCGGGCCACATCTCCAGTGACATCACCGCCTTCCCGTACCTGTACCACGACACCACGGCCGCCAAGGCCCTGGACAAGGGCGGCATCTACACGGGCTTCGTCACCTACTACGACGACACCCCCCGCTCGGCCGACGTCGAGGGCGAGCTCTACATCGATCCCCCCTGGACCCTGGACTCCAACAACGACGCCACCACGTGGAAGATCGCTGTCAACGTCCGCCTCTGGACCCCCGACGACAAGCTCAAGGCCGAGGAGAACCTGACCGGTCTCGGCACGGTCCAGGTCAAGCGCGCCGCGCGGGCCACGGTCAACGCCTCGCCGGAGCCGGTCGCCAAGAACAAGGCGCTCACCGTGACGGGCAAGCTGACGCGCGCCGACTGGGTCAGGCACGCGTACGTCGGCTACGGCTCCAAGCTGGCCAAACTGCAGTTCCGCAAGGCGGGCACCAGCACCTACACGACGGTCAAGACCGTGCGGGCGAACTCCACGGGATACCTGAAGACCACGGTGACGGCCACCACCGACGGCTACTGGCGCTGGACGTTCGGCCAGACGTCCACGACGGGCGGGGCCACGGCGGCGGGTGACTACGTCGACGTGAAGTGACGTGACGCGGCGGTACGGCCGCCGTCCGCCCGGCCGTCCGGGGCCGGCGCCCCGCTCTCCCAGGGGCTGCCGGCCCCCGCGCGGTAACGTCCCGGCGGGACGCCGACCAGTTTCCGGAAATGCCGCGTGAGATGGGCCTGGTCGTAGAAGCCGGTGGCCACCGCGACCTCGCCCGGTGACCGGCCCTCGAGCAGCATCCGACGGGCCCGGCCCACCCGGCGGGACATCAGGTACTGGTGCGGGGCGATGCCGTAGGCGCCGCTGAACGCCCGTACGAGATGGGCGGGATGCGCGGACAGCAGCCCCGCGGCCTCCGCCAGGCCGACACCCTCCACGACCCGTTCGTCGAGCAGCTCCCGCAGCCGCCGCGCGAGGACGGGATCCCGCCGAGGCTCCGGTGCGCCGGCCCGGGACCGCAGATGGGCCCGCAGCCGCTCCCCGACGAGTGTCAGCCTGCTCTCCGCCTCGAACTCGTCACCGGGCCCCGACAACGCCGCGTGCACCTGCCCCACGCGCTGCCGCAGCAGCGGATCACGCAGGTCGGGACGGTCCACGGCGGCCCCGATCAACTCGTCCCCGAGGTGCGTCCCGTCGAGGTACAGCACCCGCTTGCGGAAGCCGTCCGGGGTCGCGGAGGCGCCGTTGTGCGCAACGTGCGGCGGCAGCAGGGACACGGTGCCGTGCGGGGTGCCGTGCTCGTGCCGGTCCAGGTCGTACCGCACGGCGCCGGCGTCGACGACGAGGAGTGTCCAGGCGTCGTGGACGTGCATCGGATAGGCGTACTCGGTGAAGCGGGCGTGGAACACCTCGACGATCCCCGGGACACGGGGGCGCCAGGCGGAGACGGTCCGCTCGGCACGGTCCGCGCGCGCTGCGGCCATGCAAACAACGTACAAGACGGGGACGTACGCCGATCGGCAGTCTCAGGGCATGAGCACTCGCTTCGACACGAAGATCGCCGTCCTGCTGCGCGAGGACCTGGAAACCTGGCAGCGCCTCAACGTCACCGCGTTCCTGGTCAGCGGCCTGGGCAGCCAGGTCCCCGAACTGATCGGCGCGCCCTACGAAGACGCGGACGGCGTGGCCTATCTGCCGATGTTCCGTCAGCCGGTGCTGGTCTTCGAGGGCACCGAGGAAACCCTGGCGGCCGCCCACACCCGCGTGCTGTCCCGCGCCCTGCCGCGCGCGCTGTTCACCGGCGACCTGTTCGCCACGGGCCACGACGACGCCAACCGCGCGGCGGTACGGGCGGTCCCGACGGCGGACCTGGACCTGGTCGGCCTGGCCGTCCACGGCCCGAGGAACGCGGTCGACAAGATCCTCAAGGGAGCCCGCATGCACCCGTGAGAACGCGTGCACCTGAGAACGCGTGAGAACGAGGGAAACCCGTGGGAGGCTGCCCCCATGCCGTCAGGCCCGCCGCCGCCCCGCCCGGTCCTCTTCCTGGACGTGGACGGCCCTCTCATCCCGTTCGGGGCACCCGGCTCCGGGGCACGGGCGTTCACGCGCGGACCGTCCGCGGAGCGGGGCAACCCCCTCCTGGACCGGCTCGACCCCACCGTGGGCCCTCGCCTGCTGGCCCTGGGCTGCGACCTCGTATGGGCCACGACCTGGCTCGACGAGGCGAACGGCACCGTGGCTCCCCGCATCGGCCTGCCGACGTTGCCGGTGGTGCGGTGGCCGGACGAACCGCTCACCACCGGCGTCCCGCGAGGCCTGCACGGGAAGACACGCCTCCTGTGCGAGTGGGCCGGCCACCACCCGTTCGTCTGGCTGGACGACGAGATCGGCCCGATGGACGAACAGTGGATCGAGGCGACCCACCCGGCCCCGGCCCTCCCGCACCGGGTGGACCCGGCGAGAGGGCTGGCGGAGGAGGACTTCGCGGCGGTGGAGGAGTGGCTGAGGCACATCGGGCCACGTCCGTGACGGTGACGGTGACGACAGTGACCGGTACGGCGAAGGCGGCCGCAGAGGTGTGGTCTGCGGCCGCCCGGGGGTCGGCCGGCCGGTGGTGCCGGTGGGGCGGCTGTGCGCCGGTCGTGGGTCAGTCGCGGCCGAAGATCTTCTTGCTGGAGCCGAGGCGCAGGAAGACGGTCTCGCCGGAGGCGTCGTCCAGGGCGTCGTTGTCGGTCACGGCGTAGACGTGGCCGTCGCCGCCGACGGTCAGGCCCTCGAGCTTCTCCTGCGTCCAGCCGTTCGTGGCCCTCAGGTCGGGCAGGACGTCGTGGGCGAGCTTCTTGCGCAGCACGGGCAGCTTGTCCGACGGCGCGGCCGATTTCGGCAGGTCGACGGTGTAGACGCGCTTGACCTTCGCGGCGGGGCCGTTCAGTTTGTCCCGTTCGACGACGGCGAGCCTGTCGCCGACCACGGTGATCTCGGAGAGACCGATCCAGTCGCCGGGAGTGGTGGTGGCGCCGAGGCGGTAGCCGTACCAGCTCCAGGTGCCGGCCGCGACGTCGTACCGGCCGAGGCGGACGGTCCCGGACGGGTCGCCCGCGACCTCGCGCTGCAGCACGGCCCAGACGATCTCGCGGCCGTGGCGGTCGGTGGTGGCGGTGACACCCTCGAAGCCCTGGCTCCCGAGACCCTCGGCGACAGCCGCGGGGAGGGCGACGGCCTGCCGGGTGACACCGGAACGGTCCAGCCGGACCAGCTTGTTGCCGGCGCCGTTCCCGCCCTCGACGGCGAGCCAGTAGCCGCCCTGCGGCCGCGCGAAGACGCCCTCGGCGTCGTAGCCGACGGGCTGCCCCTCGGCGTCCTTGACGGTCAGCTCACCGGTGATCAGCGCCGGCTGCCCTCCGGGCTTCCCGGGCCCCGGCCTGGACCCCGGCTTGGACCCCTGCCCCGTGTCGACGGTGAGGATGCGGGTGGGCGTGTACGCCGCGTCGGTCACGCTGACCAGCCGGTCCCGCGTGCCGGGCACGGCGGACAGCGCGCCCAGGGCGCCCCAGCCGATCGGCGCGCCGGTGGAGTCGGACGCCGAGACGATGCTCGGGAACGCCGGGGTGCCCCTGCCGAGGCGGAACAGGCTCACCGAGGCCCGGACGCCGGCCGAGGCGTCGTCCACCTCGCTGGAGACCGCGAGCAGACCGCGCCCGGGGATCGGCAGCAGACCCTCGGGGCCGTTGGTGGCGGGCAGCATCTGGCGGAAGACGGGGGAGGCCGGCCGGCTGACGTCGTACACGGCGACGAAGTTGCTCCGCTCCGAGCCGACGAAGGCGTAGCGCACCCCGCCGTACTCGGCGACGGCCAGGCCCTCGGGTTCGGTGCCCTTCTTCCCGGCCCGGCCCTCGTTGTGCAGCCCGTACCGCACGGCGAGCCGTTCGAAGGTGTTGCCCGCGTCCCAGGCCACCTTGCCGGTGCGGCTGTCGAAGACGGTCCAGCCGCGGGAACCGCCGCGCCAGTCGCCCTCGTTGGCGGTCGCGAAGTAACGGTCGTCGATCCAGTTCAGCGCGTCGGGCTCGCGCGGTACGCCGGTGATCGAGCCGGTGAGGTCGATCGTGCCGTCGTCGGCCGTGTCGATGCCGTCGACCGACACGGTGCCGGCGTCGAACGCCTTGGTGACCTCGCCCGTCGGCAGGTCCACCAGGACGACGCCGTTGTTCTCCTGCAGGGTCACCGCGAGCTGGTTGCGGCCGTTGACGGAGACGTATTCCGGCTCCGGGTCGGCCGGTTCGGTGATCCCGGCCGCGACGAGCTCGGGCAGCGCGCTGCCGTCCTTCCGGGTCAGCGGCACGGGCCGGACCCGCCACTTCGCCGGCGACGCGCCCCGGAGATCGACGATCTGCACGAAACCGGCGGGGAGCTGGGGCAGATCGCCCTCCTCGCCGCCGGGCGGGGTCGCCTCCTCGTCGCGCTCGTTCTCCATCGCGATGGCGGCGTACCGCTCGTCCGCGCTGATCGCGACGGAGTCGGGCTGGCCGCCGAGGTCGTGGCTCGCCACCCGCTTGCGGTCGCGCAGCGAGATCACGTCGAGCCGGCCGGACGGGTCGGTGAAGGAGGCGCTGGTGTTCACCACCACCAGGACGTACTGGCCGACCACGGACACCGAGGTCGGCTCGTCCTCGGCGTCGCCGAGCTCCGACAGCGACAGCGTGCCGAGTCCGCGCGGGCGGTCGGCGCGGCTGATGTCGAGGAAGCCGATCCGCTTGCCCGCGGCGTCGGTGTAGACGAGCGTGCGGCCGTCCTCGCTGGTGTCCGAGATCTCGGCGACGGTCTCGGTGGCGGGGTCCTCGCCGGCCGGCCGGTTCTGGAAGACCGGGTAGGTGGCGGTCCGCTCGAAGGCCACCGCCCGGTGACGCTCATGAGCCCCGCGCTCCGCGGCCCTGTGGTCCGCGCTCGCCACACCCGTGCCGGCCAGGGTGCCGGCGGCGACGACAAGGGCCGCGAGAGCGGCGTTGGTTCTCCTGGAGGGCATCTTCTCTCCGTTGCAGTCCGGCTTCTTGGCCGGATCGTCGCACCCGGTCGCCCGCGCTGACGGGCGCCCGGATGAACAATGGACGAAGATCGCCTGCTTCCCCGGCGTACGGCGGGCGCGTGCTCTATGGCCCTCCGGTCAACTCCCTTGCCGCGCGCTTTCGTTCGGGGACGGCTGGGGCGGGCCGCCGTGCGGCGGGCCGGTGTGGCGTCGCAGGGCGGCCGCCGGCTGTGCGGTCAGGAAGCGGTCGAAGGGGCGCGGCGCGGTGCCCGTGATCTGCTCGACCGTGGTGGTCGTCCGGTCCTCGGCGCCGGCCGCGATCGCCGTGTCCAGTCCGGCCGGCAGATCCGCGAAGGCGGCCGGGATCCCGTGCTGCCGCAGGTGGGCGGACAGCTCCCGCGCGCCGACCCGCCGGTGCCGCACGGTGCGGCCGGTGAACCCGGTCAGCGTTGCCGCGACGTCGTCGAAGCCGAGCGGGCGCGGGCCGGTCAGCACCAGGTCGGGGGCCGGTGGCGCGGGGCTCGTGAGGACGTGGCGCGCGACGGAGGCGATGTCCTCCGGGTCGATGAACGGGACGCGGCCGTCGCCGGTGGCGCTGACGATCTCGTCGTCGCGGCGGACGGACTCGGCGTGCAGGTGGTCGCCGGTGAAGTTGCTGGCGAACCAGGTCGGACGCAGCACCGTCGCCTGCGGGACGTAGCGCGGCAGCAGTGTGCCGAGCGCGCCCCACCCGGGACTGCCGACCGGGACGGCGGACGAACCCAGCAGCGCGACCCGTGCCACGCCCGCATGCCGTGCGGCGGCGAGGAACGGTTCCACGACCGGGACCGGGTCGGCGACGCCGATCGGCGCCACCAGGTAGACGGCGCGCACACCGCGTACCGCCGGGCCGAACGTGGCCGGGTCCGTCCAGTCGAAGCGGACGTCGGCCCGCGCGGACCGGCCGGCCCGGCGGACCAGGGTGCCCCGGTCGTGCAGCTGCCGCGCGAGCCGGCTGCCGGTGGTCCCGCTCGCGCCGGTGACGAGGACGGTCATGCGGCGGACACCTCCTGGAGCATCAGCGGGTTCCAGGAGTCGCGGTAGTGCCGGATGCGGCCGTCGACGACGGTCAGCACCGCGACGTAGCGGGCCGTGTACGGCGCGCCCGTGGCGACGACCCGGCCGCTCGCGGCCATCTCCGCGACGATGACCTCCGGGTCGGCGGTCTCGTGCACGGTCACGTCGTGGACGCGCTGGATGTCGACCATGTCCGTGCAGCCGTCGAGATACGCCTCGACCGCCGCCCGGCCGTCGAGCCGCTGCGGCCGGCCGGGCGGCGCGAACGGGAACTCCATGACGGCGTCGTCCGCGTACAGCGCCGTGAACGCGGCCATGTCGTGGGCGAGCAGGTGCTCGACGGCGCGGCGGAAGACGGCCACCGGGCCGCCGGGACGCCCGGGGTGTCCTGAGTTCTCGGGGCGCTCGGGGGGTTCGGGGTGCTCGGGGTGTCCGGGCATGGGTCCTCCTCGGGGACGCGGCACACTAGAATGCGGACTGCTGGTCCGCATTCACTGTAGCGGACTGCTGGTCCGTTTCGAGAGGGAGGCATGCCGTGCGGGCGGACAAGGCGCGCAACCGGGACGCGGTGCTGGCGGCGGCGGGCCGCCTGCTCGACGACGCCGCGGACCCGGACGACGTCTCCATGGACGCGGTCGCGGCCGCCGCGGGCGTGGGCAAGGGCACGGTCTTCCGGGGCTTCGGCGACCGGCGCGGGCTGCTCCGCGCGCTCTACGACGAGCGGGCCGCGCGGGCGTTCGGCCCGGTCGGCGACGAGCCCGCGGCGACCGACGGCGAGCCCGCGGAGATCGCGCTGGACCTGCTGCTCCGTACCTGGCGGTTCAAGGAGGAGAACCGGGTCCTCGCCCTCGCGCTGGAACGCGACGGCTCCGGCAGCCCGTACCGGAACGGCAGCTACGACCGGCTGCACGCGCACCTCGCGGCGCTGGTCGCCCGCGCGCGCGGCACCGCCGACGCCGCGGACTTCCTGGCCCACGCCCTGCTGGCCGCCGTACGCAGCGACCTGGTGGAACACCTGCACCACCACCCCGGAACGGACCCGCGGACAGGGCTCCGCGCGCTGGTCCGGAGCATCTTCCCGGCGAGCGACGACTCCGCCGGGGAACCACCCTCGTAGGCCCTCGCGGGAGGCGGGACGGTGCGGGGCGCCCTCTGCGGGCCGCGCCCTCTGCGGGGTGGTCCTCCGGCTCGGTCCATGGACGACGCCGTCATGCGGTGATCGGGGTCCCGCCGGAGAGCTCGGAGATCTTTGCGGTCTCCGAGCTCTCCGAGATTTCGAGCTCTCCGAGATCCCGGGGTCTCGGGGTCTCGGGGTCACCGCCGGGTGCCGGGCCGATCCTCCGGACGGTCCGCGCGCGGGCCTCCGTTTCCGAGGCGGCGGTGGTCCTCCTCGCCCCACTTCCGGGTGTCGCGCGGCTGGACGTAGGGCTCCTCGCCGGCCGGATGGCCGCCGGCGACGGCGCGCTGGCGAGCCAGCTCCGCGTCGAACTCCAGGCCGAGCAGAATGGCCAGGTTGGTGATCCACAGCCACACCAGGAAGATGATCACACCGGCGAAGGTGCCGTAGGTCTTGTTGTACGAGCCGAAGTTCGCCACGTACACCGCGAACCCGGCCGAGGCGACCATCCAGATCAGCAGCGCCAGGAAGCTGCCCGGCGTGAGCCAGCGGAAGCCGCGGACCTTCGCGTTCGGGGTGGCCCAGTACAGGATCGCGATCATGATGGTGACCAGGAGCAACAGTACCGGCCACTTCGCGATCGACCAGACGGTCAGCGCCGTGTCACCGATCCCGAGGGCGCTGCCGACCTGCTGGGCCAGGCTGCCGGTGAACACCACGATCAGCGAACTGATCACGGCCATCACCATCAGCACCACGGTCACACCGACCCGCACCGGCAGCACCTTCCACACCGGACGGCCCTCGGGAACGTCGTAGACGGCGTTGGCGCTGCGGATGAACGCGGCGACATAGCCCGAAGCCGACCACACCGCCAGCAGCAGACCCACGATCGCCACGAGCGAGCCGAGCCCGCTCTGGCCCTGCATCTGCTGCACCGCGGTCCGCAGGACGTCCTGAACCGCGCCCGGCGCGAGCTGCTCGATGTTGTCCAGAACCGTCTGCGTGGCCGACTGCCCGACGATCCCCAGCAGCGACACCAGTGCCAGCAGCGCGGGGAACAGCGCCAGGATCGAGTAGTAGGTCAGTGCGGCGGCGCGGTCGGCCAGCTCGTCCTTCTTGAACTCCTTCAGGGTGCCTTTCAGGACCGCCATCCAGGAGCGTTTGGGCAGGTCCGTCGGACTGTCCGGCGCCCGTTCCTCCACCTGTTCGTCGGGCCCGGCGTCAGGAGCGCGCTCTGCCTCGGCACGGCGGTCCTCGGCCCGGAACTCCTCCGCCCGGCCGTCCTCGGCCCGGCGACCCTCGGCCTCGTGGCTCCCGACCGCGCGGCTCCCGGCCTCGCGGTCCCCGCCCCTGCTGCTCTCCGGAGGGGTCTGCTCGCCGTGCTTCCTGTGCCATCCCAGTGTCCGCGCCATGCCGTGCGGGTATCCGGCTCACCGTCACCTATGCACGAGAACGAACGGAACGACCTTTTCGGACGTATCACCCGTGCGGGTGAGCCTCGTCCCTGGTGTGGCACTTGCTGTTCCATGGAGCGGACGCACAGGGTGAACAGGGCTGTCCGGCGCTGGTCCGGGACAGCCGTATCGGCGGTGCGGCGGGCCTGGGAGGGGCCGGGCCGCGAGCGGGATCTGGCGGTGCAGGCGGGCAAGGGGGCGCTGGCCGCCTGGGTGGCGTGGGCGGTGGTGGGCTGGTGGCTGGCGGCGCCGATGGCGTTCGTGGCGCCGTGGGTCGCGGTGGTGCTGGTGGAGTCGACGGTCTACCGGTCGCTCGCGCACGGCCTGCAGCAGCTCACGGCCATCACGGTCGGTACGGCGGTGGCGACCGCGGTGGCGCTGCTGCTGGACAGCACGATGGCCGCGATGGCCCTGGTCCTCCCGGCGGTCCTGCTCCTCGGGCAGTGGCAGCGCCTGGGAAACCAGGGCGTCTACGCCGCGACCGGTGCCCTGTTCGTGCTGACCGGTGGCCCCGTGACCGTCGCCGCGTCGGGCGCCCGCGTCCTGGAGGCGGTCTTCGGCGCGGCGGTCGGAGTGACGGTCAACGTGCTGATCCGCCCTCCGGTGTACCTGCGGGACGCGCGCTCCGCGCTGGAGGACGCGACCCGCGAGGCGCACGAGCTCCTGGGCGCGGTGGCCGACGGGCTGGCCACCGGTGAGTGGGACGCCCGTGCGGCGGGGGACTGGCATGTGCGGGCACTGCGTCTCGGCCGCCTGGTCGACCAGGCCAGGTCGGCGATCGGATGGAGCCGCGAAAGCATGCGGGTCAATCCACGCGGACGCCGTGAGCGGCCTTTCTCCCCGCCCGGCGAGGGGTACACGGACGCGGTCGACGTACTCGACTACGTCGCCGTCCACACCGCGGGTGTGACCAGGACGGTGTGGGAGACGGCGGACAGCGAGAAGGCGGCCCAGCCGGCCCCGGAGCTCACCCGTGCCTACGCGGACTTCCTCCGCCAGACAGCGCACGCCATCCGGCTGTACGGCCGGACCCGGTTCGGCCCGAGCGGCCACGACGACTCCGCCGAGGAGCAGCTGCACGAGGCGGTCGAGGAACTTCACCGCACCCTGCGTGTGTTCCGCCAACGGCTGCCGGGGGCGGTGTCCGACGACCCGGCCGCGCTCGTGACCTACGGAACCCTGCTGGCCCAGGCACACCGCCTGGCCGACCAGCTCGTACAGGACTGACACCCGCGGCCGCGTGTTCGTGCGGGCCGTCGAGGGGAACCCACTCACCCCAAAGCCCCGGCCCCGACACCAGCCGGGCGGGGTCGCGAAACCGCGAAACCGCGAGCCAGCGACGGCGCGAGACAGGGAGAAGCACCATGCCGGCCGGATCCAACGCCAAGCGCGAACGTCAGTACGAGCACATCAAGGAGAGCGCCGAGGACCGCGGCGAGTCGGCGAAGCGGGCCGAGGAGATCGCGGCCCGGACGGTCAACAAGGAGCGGGCCAGGTCGGGCGAGTCCAGGACCGCGAGCAAAGCCTCCATGCGGGACCCGAAGTCGGCCTACGAGCGCGGCGGACAGCGCTCGCACAGCGGCGCGGAAGGGCCGACCAAGGACCAGCTGTACGAGGAGGCCAGGAAGCGCAACATCCACGGCCGCTCCTCGATGACCAAGACACAGCTGAAGAACGCCCTCGGCCGCTGACGCGAGCGGGCCCGCCCCGCCCACGACCGGCGGGGCGGGCCCCGCCCGCAGACGTTCATGCCGCAGCGGCGAGGAGGGAACCCCGGCCGGGGGCCGGCGGCGGTCCCCACGGTCGGTGCGTGTCCGTGCGGCGTCGAAGAGGCGGGGGGAACGGTCGTGCGCGCCCCCTGAGGACCGCATCCCTGAGGAGTGCACTCCTCAGGGATGCGACCGGCCGGTCCTGCCGGCGCGGTTCGGCGGTGACGCGCGGGACGCCGCAGTTCCGCCGGGAGGCGAGATGGATCACCGTGATCTCGTGCGCCAGGGCCTCATCGGCCCGCCGCCGCGCTTCGCGGGCCTCGGCCCCAGCCACCCACGCGTAGTACGTCGACCGCGCGGTCTTCATCACCTTGCACAGCAGCGCGACCGGGTTGATGCCGAGCTCCTCGGTGACTTCGCCGGCCGACCTCCCGGTCTCGACCACGATGCGCACCGCGCCCTCACGGAACTCGGCGTCGTACGGCGGCTTCCTCTTGGACCCCATGAATCCCGACTTCCCCTGCAATCACGGGCTCCACGCTACGAGGGGATGGTCACCCGGACGATCTACTCCAACGTGCGCGCGGCGCTCAGCGCGGCAGTGGACGACGGCCACCTTCCTCGCAACCCGTGTGCTGCCCGGTCCGTCCGGCCGCCGACCGTCGACAACAAGCGCGTCGTGCCCTGGACGCCCGAGCAGGTCTTCGCCGTCCGGGCCGCCATGCCCGAGCGCTACCAAGCCATGGTCGACCTGGGTGGCGGCTGCGGGCTCCGCCAGGGCGAGATCCTCGGCGTGGCCGTCGACGCGATCGACTTCGAGTCGGACACGTTGCACGTGGTCCAGCAACTCAAGCTGAGCCGAAGCAAGGCCGTCTTCGCCCCGCCCAAGGGTGGCAAGCTCCGGGACGTGCCGCTTCCTGGGCCGGTCGCTGATGCCCTGCGGGCCCACATGAAGTGGTTCCCGCCGGTCGACATCACCTTGCCGTGGAAGGTCGCCGATGGTCCTCCGGTGACCAAACGGCTCATCTTCACCGGGCCGCGCGGCGGGCACGTCTGGCGTACGTCGCTCAACGAGGAGGCGTGGAAACCGGCGCTGGCTGCGGCCGGTGTCATCCCCGTGCCCGAGCGGGGACGGCCATACGCCGAGTCCCGTGAGAACGGCATGCACGCGCTCCGCCACTTCTACGCCTCGGTGCTCCTGGACGCGGGGGAGAACGTAAAGGCGCTCGCCGAGTACCTCGGCCACTCGGACCCAGGCCTGACGCTACGTGTATATGCGCATCTTATGCCGTCGAGCCAGGAGCGGACCCGGAAAGCCGTAGCTGCAGCGTTCTCGAGTAAGCGCACTCGATAAGAGTCCTGTAGCAACCCATGTCGTAGATGCAGAAGTGATAGTTAAACGCAGACCGGCGTACGCAAATAAGGAGGCCAAATAATGGCGACTGAATAGCTTCATCAATAGGTAACGGATTAGGGCGAAGAAATAGTTAACGGACTCAAGGGTCCCTGACCTGGATGCATCGAGGCCAACCCTCGCCCCTCGCCGGGGCTGCAACACGCAGGAAAGATCGCTGATGGAGCATCAAGGGTCCTCTGCCGGGCTATGCCTGACCGCGACGCGGTCAGGCATAGCCCGGCAGAGGACCCTTTCTTCACGGGAGTCGGGTGCGTTGGTTCCGCTGTCGCGGAATGCCTTGCGGTCGACATGGACCCCCGTGTATGCGGCGCTTCTGGGGGAAGTCGCGCACCCCTCAGAAGGGGAATTCACTGGTCCGTACGTACGCGCAAAAGGCGATTTGTGTCGAGGTGGTTTTTCTCAATAGGGTGCGCATGCATTTAGAGGGCCGCTCCCGGCCAGGGGGGGGCGGCCCATCCCATCGATGCGTTTCGCCAGCACACAACAGGAGCAATCATGCTCGCACGTCCGCTTCTCACCATCACCATCGCCCCGAACCCGGCCTCGCTGCCGCTGCTCGGCAGTCTCGTGGCCTCGCTGCCCCTTTGGGCACCCGTACCGGAGACCGCCGCTTGGGCCACGGGCTTCCTGGTCGCGTTCCGGGTGCGTGCCCGACTGACGCGCCGCACCACCCGCGTCTGACGGCCCAGAGACGGCCCGGGCACGGAAGTAGGCCCCCTATCCGCGGGAAAGTCGCAGGTGGGGGGCCTGGGAACTGAAGATTACTTCTTCTTGCCCTGGTTCTTGACCGCCTCGATGGCCGCCGCTGCCGCGTCCGGGTCGAGGTAGGTGCCGCCAGGGTTGAGCGGCTTGAAGTCGGCGTCGAGTTCGTAGGACAGGGGGATGCCCGTCGGGATGTTCAGGCCCGCGATGTCGGCGTCGGAGACGCCGTCGAGGTGCTTGACCAGGGCGCGCAGGCTGTTGCCGTGGGCGGCGACCAGGACCGTGCGGCCGGTCAGGAGGTCGGGGACGATGCTGTCGAACCAGTACGGCAGCATGCGGACGACGACGTCCTTCAGGCACTCCGTGCGCGGGCGCAGCTCCGGCGGGAGGGTGGCGTAGCGCGGGTCGTCGAACTGGGAGTACTCGGCGTCGGTGTCCAGCGGGGGCGGCGGGGTGTCGTAGGAGCGGCGCCACAGCATGAACTGCTCCTCGCCGAACTCCGCGAGGGTCTGCGCCTTGTCCTTGCCCTGGAGGGCGCCGTAGTGGCGCTCGTTGAGGCGCCAGCTGCGGTTCACCGGGATCCACAGGCGGTCGGCGGACTCCAGCGCCAGCTGGGCGGTGCGGATGGCACGCTTCTGGAGCGACGTGTGGAGTACGTCGGGCAGCAGGCCGGCGTCCTTCAGCAGCTCACCGCCGCGGACCGCCTCCTTCTCGCCCTTCTCGGTGAGGTTGACGTCCACCCAGCCGGTGAACAGGTTCTTCGCGTTCCACTCGCTCTCGCCGTGGCGGAGGAGGATCAGCTTGTACGGTGCGTCGGCCATGGGTCCGAGCGTAATCGAAGCCCCGGGTGGGCCGTCGCCCCCGTCCGGTGGGTGAATGGTGGGCCGACGGGTTGACGGGGTTCGTCAAGCCGGGGCGGTCGGCGGCCGGCGCCCTCCGAGTCCTGCCGGGGCCGGGATGCCGGGGGCCCCGTCGGCCGGACGACGACGGCAGTAGAAGGATGCCGTCGCCGTCCGGCCGCCGGGGCCCCCGGCGCGTGTGCATGTGAACAGCGCGAACAGTGCGAACAGGGTGCGGGTGGGCTCAGCCGCACTGGCAGGGGCTGCCCGACTGGCAGCCGCAGCCGCAGCCCGAGCCGCAGCCGCACGCGGCGATCAGGGGCAGGCTCCTGATCTCGGCCGGCTGCTCGGTCTCGCGCTCCCGCGTGGGATCGGGCGTCGTTCCGGTGGAGCCGGGGGAGCCGGGAGAATCGGCCATGGGTCCCTCCTCGAGGACTGGTGCCTGTGCCCATTGGACGCCCGCTCCACCGGGCGCATCAACGGCGCATCAACGGCGCATTGGTACTCGCGCACGCCCCTGGCCGATTCCCGTCCTGCCCGTCCTGCCCGTGCCGTCCGTCCTGCCCGTGCCGCCCGTGCCGTCCGGTCAGGCGTCCTTCGCCGGTGCGGCCTGGATGTCGGGCTGGATGTCCGACTGGATCTCGTCCGCGTGCTCGCCGGTGACCAGGTAGACGACCCGCTTGGCGACCGAGACCGCGTGGTCGGCGTAGCGCTCGTAGTAGCGGCCCAGCAGCGTCACGTCCACGGCCGTCTCGATGCCGTGCTTCCAGCGGTCGTCCATCAGGTGCTGGAAGAGCGTGCGGTGCAGCAGGTCCATCTCGTCGTCGTCCTGCTCCAGCTGGAGCGCCAGGTCGACGTCCTTGGTGATGATCACCTCGGCCGCCTTGGCCATCAGGCGCTGGGCGAGCTGGCCCATCTCCAGGATGGTCGCGTGCAGGTCGCGCGGAACGGCACGCTCCGGGTACCGCAGCCGCGCGAGCTTCGCCACGTGCTGTGCCAGGTCGCCGGAGCGCTCCAGGTCGGCCGACATCCGCAGCGAGGTGACGACGATCCGCAGGTCGGTCGCCACCGGCTGCTGGCGCGCCAGCAGGGCTATGGCCAGGGCCTCCAGCTCGTGCTGGAGCTCGTCGACCTTCTGGTCGGCCTCGATCACGCTCTCGGCCAGCTTCAGATCGGCGTCGAGGATGGCCGTCGTGGCGCGCCCGATCGCCGACCCGACCAGTCGGGCCATCTCCACCAGACCGTCGCCGATCGAATCCAGTTCCTCGTGGTACGCGTCCCGCATCAGGGTTCCTCTCCTGCGTCCGAAGGGGTTTCGGGAGCCGGGGCTCCCGTGGGGTTTCGGGGCGTCTACCCCGCCGCGTGGCCGACAGCGCGAACCCCGCGCGACCGACGGTGCGAACTCCACGCTTTCACGTTCCGTCTCCTACGCGTCCGAATCCGGCCCCTCACATGAATCATCCCTGGCTCCAAGGTGAACTCTGGGCGACGAGTGTTCGAGCTTGTCCTCCTGTGGCTGTGGTCACCGGTCGGCGCATGCCTAACCTGGACACATGGACGTGAACGCGGCGGTCGCCGCAGTGGCGGCGATCGCCGGAGTGCTCACCGGTGTCATCGCCATGCTGGCGTTCCGCTTCAGCGAGCGCGAACAGCGGCGCCCCACACGTTCCTCGCTGCACACGGACCCGGTGCTGCCCCCCGGCGTGGACACGGTGCTGTCCGTACTGCGCTCCTCCGCCGTCGTCCTGGACGAGGCGGACGGCGTGGTCAAGGCCAGCTCCGCCGCGTACGCCCTCGGGCTGGTCCGCGGCGGCAGGCTCGCCGTGGATCCCATGCTGCAGATGGCCCGCGACACCCGGCGCGACGGCGAGATACGGCAGGTCGAACTGGACCTGCCCCGCCGCGGCACCGGACGCGGCGAGGCCCTCGCCGTCTCCGCGCGGGTGGCCCCCCTCGGCTCCCGGCTCGTCCTGCTGCTCGTGGAGGACCTCACCGAGGCCCGCCGCATAGAAGCGGTACGGCGCGACTTCGTCGCCAACGTCAGCCATGAGCTGAAGACTCCGGTCGGCGCGCTCTCCCTGCTCTCCGAAGCCGTCATGGACGCCTCCGACGACCCCCAGGCCGTCGAGCGCTTCGCCGGCCGCATGCAGGGCGAGGCCACCCGCCTCACCAACCTGGTGCAGGAACTCATCGACCTCTCCCGGGTCCAGAACGACGACCCGCTCGAGGACGCCGAACCCGTCCGGGTGGAAGACCTCGTCGCGGAGGCCGTCGACCGCTGCGGGCACGCGGCGGGCGCCAAACAGATCACCATGGCCTCGAACGTGTGGCTGCCCGAAGGCGCCGATCAGGGCGAGTCCGGGCGCACGGCGGAGTCGACCGCCACCGGTGACCTGCGGATCTGGGGCAACCGGGGCCAGCTCGCCGCCGCCCTCGGCAACCTCGTCGAGAACGCCGTCAACTACTCACCCGCCCGTACACGTGTCGGCATAGCGGCCCGCAGGGTCGGCCAGCCGGGCGGGGACATGATCGAGATCGCCGTGACCGACCAGGGCATCGGCATCTCGGAGAAGGAGAGGGAGCGCGTCTTCGAGCGCTTCTACCGTGTCGACCCGGCCCGCTCCCGTGCCACGGGCGGTACGGGTCTCGGCCTCGCGATCGTGAAACACGTGGCTGCCTCGCACGGCGGGGAAGTCACCGTGTGGAGCGCCGAAGGCCAGGGCTCCACCTTCACCCTGCGGCTTCCCGAGGCCCCCGCCCGCGACCGCACACCCCAGCCGTCCCACCAGGACGAACCCGAAGGTCTCAACGGCGAGGCCGGACGGGCCACCTCCTCCCCCCACTCCACCGATTCATCCGCGTACGAAACGCTTCCCTCCCCGGAGGTCCTTCCGTGACCCGAGTGCTCGTCGTCGAGGACGAGGAGTCCTTCTCCGACGCCCTGTCGTACATGCTCCGCAAGGAGGGTTTCGAGGTCGCCGTGGCGGCCACCGGGCCCGACGGCCTCGACGAGTTCGAGCGCAACGGCGCAGACCTCGTCCTCCTCGACCTGATGCTGCCCGGCCTGCCGGGCACCGAGGTGTGCCGTCAGCTGCGCGGCCGTTCCAACGTCCCCGTCATCATGGTGACCGCCAAGGACAGCGAGATCGACAAGGTGGTGGGCCTGGAGATAGGGGCCGACGACTACGTCACCAAGCCGTTCTCCTCGCGCGAGCTGGTCGCCCGTATCCGCGCCGTGCTGCGCCGCAGGGGCGAGCCCGAGGAGGTCGCCCCCGCCGCCCTGGAGGCCGGGCCCGTCCGCATGGACGTCGACCGGCACGTGGTCACCGTGAGCGGCACCAAGGTCGACCTGCCCCTGAAGGAGTTCGACCTGCTGGAGATGCTGCTGCGCAACGCCGGGCGCGTGCTGACCCGGATGCAGCTCATCGACCGGGTCTGGGGCGCCGACTACGTGGGCGACACCAAGACCCTCGACGTCCACGTCAAGCGGCTGCGCGCCAAGATCGAGCCGGACCCGGGCGCGCCGCGCTACCTGGTGACGGTCCGCGGGCTCGGCTACAAGTTCGAGCCGTAGCCGGGCCCCGGGTGCCGGGCCGCCGTCGTCCGGCACCCGGCACCCGGTCACTGCATACGACGGTGGGCGGGACCCCTGCGCAGGGGTCCCGCCCACCGTCGTATGCAGTGCGTGTCGAGTGTGCGCGGGTGCGCGTCCGTGCGCTGCTCCTGCTGCTGCCGCCGCTCAGTTTCCGGCCGGCTGGCTGGCCGAGGCGGCGTCGGTCGGGGTGCTCTCGGGGACGTCCGTCGAGTCGGTGGAGCCCTCGGTCTCCTCGTTGTCCTCGGCCCCGTCGGTTCCGTCCGGCGATTCCGCGGCCTCGCCGGTCCCTTCCGGCGACGGCTCGGCCGAGGCCTCCGGCGCGGTCGGGATGTCGCTCGGGCCCCAGTCGCTGAAGAAGCCCTCGGCCGGGTAGACGAACGCACGCAGGCTCACGTCACCGGTCTCGCTGAAGGTGAACGTGACCGGCTGCGCGTTGCCGTCCTGGACGGCCTCACGGCTGCTGGACAGCACGGCCGAGGCGTTGCCCGCGCCGCCGAGGATGAGCCGGCCGCCGGCCGGGACGGTCAGGCTGCCGCCCTCGGCGGGGGAGAGCTCGGCGGTCTTGCCGGTTCCGGGAAGGGTGACCGACTCCAGCGTCTGGTCCGTGCGGCCCTCGTTGAACAGGGTCGCGGCGACGACGGCCGGGCCCGTGGACTCGCGGTCCGGCTGGGTGACGACGACGGCGTTCTGGATCTTGATGACGCCGACGGTCGTCGCGGCGTTGTCCGGCTGGACCTGCAGGGTCTGGGCGTTGTTGCCGGCCGCGCACGCGGAGAGCGGGGCGATCGAGAAAGCGAGGGCGGCGGCGATGGCGCCGCGTCGAAGGCTGCTGCTCACGGCGGCGGCAACTCCTTGACTCGAGCGAGCGGTGGCGACCGGTCAGCCGCCCTGAGTGTCTGTCAGTCGCTGCCAGTGCGTGTCTGCCAGCGGCCTCAGGTTATCGAGCCGCTCCCGTACGCCCGCACCCGACCCTCCCTGCGGCGTCCAGTGTTCACCCCGGACCGCCCCGGAGCACCCCGGATGGCGCGCACGGGCGCCGCGGACGCCCTCGGCCCCGGGCAGTCCCCGGGCAGTCCCCGGGCGGGAGGCCCGGTGGGGATGAACGAGCGTGGTCCGCGGGCGATGTCCGCCGTGATGTCCGCGCGTGATGTCTGTCACTGACTCGGGTAAGTGACTCGCGGGTTACTTCGACCGGATGCCCCTCCGGCATTCACATAAGTGCGGCCCGGGCGTCCGCACCCTCGGTGCGGCGCGTATTCCGTGAAGGAATAGGGGGCCGGGCCGGAAAATGTGGCAGGCGGTCGGGAAATTGATCACCGGCGGCGCGTCCCCGGGCCGTGTGATCAATTGTGGATTCGACCGGAACCCGGCCGCTCGCACCGAACGGAGTAGCGAAACTCGAGCACTTGGAGCCGGACATATGGGGACGTATGGGTGTCGGTGGGAGGCTCGGGGTGCGTGTAACGTGCGCGTTTCGCTCGCCCCGGAGAGCCCCTCCGACCTGCGAATACCTGCTTCCGTTCGGCGGTCGAAGCACGTTCCCGATGCTGTTGTCAAGCCCCGAGAATGGCCCTGACCTGCGAAAACGTCATTCAGAACGCGCTGTATCCGTGTTACCCTTGATAGCCACGGAAGGGGTACCTGTCACATGACGTTCAAGGTTGGCGACACCGTGGTCTATCCCCATCACGGGGCCGCGCTGATCGAGGCTATCGAAACTCGCCAGATCAAAGGCGTGGACAAGACCTACTTGGTGCTGAAGGTCGCCCAGGGCGACCTGACGGTACGTGTGCCAGCGGACAATGCGGAGTTCGTCGGCGTGCGTGATGTGGTCGGTCAGGACGGGCTGGACCGGGTCTTCGAGGTGCTGCGCGCGCCGTACGCCGAGGAGCCCACGAACTGGTCCCGTCGCTACAAGGCAAATCTGGAGAAGCTCGCCTCGGGCGATGTCATCAAGGTCGCGGAAGTCGTGCGTGACCTGTGGCGTCGTGAGCGTGAGCGCGGACTCTCCGCCGGTGAGAAGCGGATGCTCGCCAAGGCGCGCCAGATTCTGGTCAGCGAGCTCGCCCTCGCGGAGAAGACCAACGAGGACAAGGCCGAAGCTCTCCTCGACGAGGTTCTCGCCTCCTGAGGCGACGAAGGCAGCAGGCAGGGCACGGACGGAGCTTCGTCGCCCGGTGCTCGGTCGCACACCGAAATCCCACGTGTGCTCCGAGGACCAGCACACCGAAATGCCGCGGTGCCCGATGACGTTGGTCAAGTCGCCGGGCGCTGCGGCATGTTCGTACCCGGACACCGTCCGTGTGCCGCACTGCCCGTACGCGCCGCACAGCCCGTACGCTTCGCACCCGCCGCGTTTCCCCGCGCCGTGCCGACTCCGGGCGGTCGGCCCGACTGGCCGACGTCACGGAAGGGGCTGGTCAGGGCGGTACGCCCGGCACTGCCCCCGCTCCAGGAGCAAGGGCTACGCCCAGGCCATACCCACCCGGCCCGAGCACACAAACCTGACAGGAACCGATGTCTGACGCTCCCCTCCCGCAGCCGCCGGCACAGCCCGTGTCCGGCCGTCCGACCGCCCGCACGGCGGCCGTGATCCCGGCCGCCGGCCGGGGCGTGCGCCTCGGGCCGGGCGCCCCCAAGGCGCTCCGCACCCTGGGCGGCACGCCCATGCTCATCCACGCGATCCGCGCGATGGCCGATTCCCGCGCCGTCTCCCTGGTCGTCGTCGTGGCCCCGCCCGAAGGCGCCGCGGAGGTCAGGACGCTGCTCGACGCGCACGCGCTGCCCGACCGCACCGACTTCGTCGTCGTCCCCGGCGGCCGGACCCGTCAGGAGTCCGTGAAACTCGGCCTCGATGCGCTGCCGCCCGGCTTCGACATCGTCCTGGTGCACGACGCGGCCCGCCCGCTGGTCCCGGTCGACACCGTGGACGCCGTCGTCGAGGCCGTCCGCGACGGCGCCCCTGCCGTGGTCCCGGCACTGCCGCTCGCCGACACCGTCAAGCAGGTCGAGCCCGCCGCCGTCCCCGGCGAACCGGAGCCCGTGGTCGCCACCCCCGACCGGTCCCTGCTGCGCGCCGTGCAGACCCCGCAGGGCTTCGACCGGGCCGCGCTGGTGCGCGCGCACGAGACGGTGACCGACAACGTCACCGACGACGCGAGCATGGTCGAGCAGCTGGGCCTGACCGTCGTCACCGTGCCCGGCCACGAGGAGGCGTTCAAGGTCACCCGCCCCCTCGACCTCGTCCTCGCCGAGGCGGTCCTCGCCCGCAGGAGGCTCAACGATGGCTTCTGAGCCGCAGCTCGTCCTCCCGCAGGTCGGCATCGGGACCGACATCCACGCCTTCGAGGACGGCCGGGAGCTGTGGTGCGCCGGCCTGAAGTGGGAGGACCAGGGGCCCGGACTCGCCGGGCACTCCGACGCCGACGTCGTGGCGCACGCCGCCTGCAACGCCCTGTTCTCCGCCGCCGGCCTCGGCGACCTGGGACAGCACTTCGGCACCGGACGGCCCGAGTGGTCCGGCGCCTCCGGCGTGACCCTGCTGACCGAGGCCGCGCGGATCGTCCGGACGGCCGGCTTCCGGATCGGCAACGTGGCGGTGCAGGTCGTCGGCGACCGACCCAAGATCGGCAGGCGCCGGGACGAGGCCCAGAAGATCCTCTCCGAGGCGGCCGGGGCACCCGTGTCGGTCTCCGGCGCCACCACCGACGGGCTCGGCTTCCCGGGCCGCGGCGAAGGACTGATGGCCGTCGCCACCGCCCTCGTCGTCCGGACCGACCGAGACTGACCGCCCTCCGCGCGGGACAGGATCGCCGACCGCTCGGACCGGGGGACCGTCGCCCGCGTCGACCGGGGCGGTCGCCTGTGCGGACGGACCTGTGCTGTCCGCGCGGACCGGGGCGGTCGCGTGTGCGGACCGGGACGGTCGTCCGCGTGAATCGGGGCCGTTGTTCGTGCGGATCGTGTGCGTCGTCCGTGCGGAACGGGGCGGTCGCGTGTGCGGACGGACCTGTGCTGTCCGCGCGGACCGGGACGGTCGCGTGTGCGGACCGGGACTGCCGTCCGGGTCGACCGGAGCGGTCGCCCGTGTGGGCCGGGGTGGCCGTCGGGCGGGCCCGGATCGTCGTCCGCGTCGACCGGGGCGGTCGCCCGTGCGGATCCGGACCGGCCGAAACGCCGGGCGGGCCCAGCGGGAAAGGGGCGTGAGGCACCGCCCCGGGCCGATTACCCTGGAGGGGTGACTATTCGCCTGTACGACACCAGCGCCCGGCAGATTCGTGACTTCACCCCGCTCCGGCCGGGTTGTGTCTCGATCTACCTGTGTGGTGCCACCGTGCAGGCAGCACCTCACATCGGGCACATCCGCTCAGGGCTGAACTTCGACATCATGCGCCGCTGGTTCGAGTACCGCGGCCTGCGGACGACGTTCATCCGCAACGTCACGGACATCGACGACAAGATCATCGCGAAGTCCGCGGAGCAGGACCGCCCCTGGTGGTCCATCGGCTACGAGAACGAGCGTGCCTTCACCGATGGCTACCAGGCCCTCGGCTGCCTCCCCCCGACCTACGAGCCGCGCGCCACCGGCCACATCCCTGAGATGGTCGAGATGATGCGCGGCCTCATCGAGCGCGGCCACGCCTACGACGCCGACGGCAACGTCTACTTCGCCGTCACCTCGTTCCCCGAGTACCTGGGGCTGTCCAACCAGGAGCTCGACAACCTTCTCCAGCCGTCGGGCGAGGGCGAGACCGGCAAGCGCGACCCGCGCGACTTCGCCATGTGGAAGGCGGCCAAGCCCGGCGAGCCGAGCTGGGAGTCGCCGTGGGGCCGCGGGCGTCCCGGCTGGCACCTCGAGTGCTCGGCGATGGCGCACAAGTACCTGGGCACCGCCTTCGACATCCACGGCGGCGGCCTCGACCTGGTCTTCCCGCACCACGAGAACGAGATCGCCCAGGCCAAGGCCTACGGCGACGAGTTCGCCCGGTACTGGGTGCACAACGCCTGGGTCACCATGAGCGGCGAGAAGATGTCGAAGTCGCTCGGCAACTCGGTGCTCGTCAGCGAGATGGTCAAGCGCTGGCGGCCCATCGTGCTCCGCTACTACCTCGGCACCCCGCACTACCGCTCGATGATCGAGTACAGCGAGGAGGCCCTGCGCGAGGCGGAGTCCGCGTTCGCGCGGATCGAGGGCTTCATCCAGCGGGTCGGTGAGCTGACCGGCACCGCGGGCGCCGTGGAGCCGGCCGCCGAGGTGCCGCTCGCCTTCGCCGAGGCCATGGACGACGACCTCGGCGTGCCGCAGGCCCTGGCGGTGCTCCACACCACCGTCCGGCAGGGCAACAGCGCGCTGGCCACCGACGACAAGGAAGCGGCCGTTGCCCGTCTCGCCGAGGTGCGCGCCATGCTCGCCGTCCTCGGCCTGGACCCCCTCGACGCGCACTGGGCCGGCGGCGCCGACCGCGGCGACGATCTGCACGGCGTCGTCGACACCCTCGTCCGCATGGTCCTCGACCAGCGCGAGGCCGCCCGCGCCCGCAAGGACTGGCCCACCGCGGACGCCATCCGCGACCAGCTCGGCCAGTCCGGACTGGTCATCGAGGACAGTCCGCAGGGACCACGCTGGAGCCTCGGCCCGCGCTGACGCGGACACCCGGCCGCAGCACGGCCGCGGCCCAGCCGCAAGATCGAGTGTGCCGTCCGGGCCTCCGGGCGGCACACTGCATAGACGTAACACCGACACACCGGCACACCGACGCGACACACGCGACACCGACGTGGGTACACAGACCGTACGCACGCACGACTTCATGGAGACGGGTACATCATGGCCGCGAACAACCGCCGCATGTCCGGCAAGAAGGGCGCGCAGGTCGGCAGTGGCGGCCAGCGGCGCCGGGGCCTGGAGGGCAAGGGGCCCACGCCCCCCGCCGAGATGCGCAAGGGACACGCCAAGCAGCGCATCGCCCAGGCGAAGACCCGCCGGGCCGTCGGACGCGCCCCGCAGCGGCGCGGCGGCGGACGCTCGACCTCCGAACTCGTCGTCGGACGCAACCCCGTCGTGGAGGCGCTGCGCGAGGGCGTGCCCGCCTCCACGCTGTACGTCCAGCAGTTCATCGACAACGACGAGCGGGTGCGCGAGGCGCTCCAGCTCACGGCCGAGCGCGGCGGCATCAACCTCATGGAGGCCCCCCGCCCCGAACTCGACCGGATGACCAACGGCCTGAACCACCAGGGCCTGGTCCTCCAGGTCCCGCCCTACGAGTACGCGCACCCCGAGGACCTGGTCGCGGGCGCCCACGACGAGGGCCAAGACCCGCTGATCGTCGCCCTCGACGGCGTCACCGACCCGCGCAACCTCGGTGCCGTCGTCCGCTCCGTCTCCGCCTTCGGCGGCCACGGCGTCGTCGTCCCCGAGCGGCGCGCCGCAGGGATGACCGCCGGTGCCTGGAAGACGTCCGCCGGTGCCGCCGCCCGTACGCCCGTCGCGCGTGCCACCAACCTGACGCGGACCCTGGAGGCGTACAAGAAGGCGGGGATCGCGATCGTGGGGCTGGCCGCCGACGGAGAGGCCGAGATCGGCGAACTGGAGGCGCTGGCCGGTCCCGTCGTGATCGTCGTCGGCAGTGAGGGCAAGGGGCTGTCCCGACTCGTCGGCGAGACCTGCGACTTCCGGGTGCGGATCCCGATGCCGGGCGGCACCGAGTCCCTGAACGCCGGTGTGGCGGCGGGGGTCGTGCTGTACGAGGCGGCACGCCGCCGCGCCTGAACGGGTGTTCGGCGCCTTCACTCGTACGGGGTATTCCGCGTAGTCCGGACAGGTGGGGGGCATGCTTGACGCGGTCCGGACACATCCGGCGCGTCAAAGCAGTGTCCTAACGTCACGTCACTCGGTTAGATGAGTGTGGACACCAGAACACCCCGCACACCCACGGGGGACCGCTCGTCGGGTCTCGACGACGTTCCCGCGCTGAGCATGGTGAAGGTGCCGAGCGATCCGGCGCAGGTCATCGTCAATCACGCCAGCTTCCGCGTGCAGCTGGGGGTCTCGAGCCGACGCGTCCAGTCCCCGCGGATCGCACGGCACGTGATCGCGGCCGAGGACACGGCCCGCATCCCCGTCGTCACCACCGTGGGCGCCCCGGGCCGGACCCCGGCCCGGCGGCGCCCCGTCGTCTGGAGCGGCCGCTCGGCCCCCGACGACACCGGCGCGCACCGACTCCTCCAGGCCGTGCGGCACGAAGGCGTCCACCAAGGCGACCAGCCGCTCGCCGACGCCGGAGCCACCCAGGCCATCCCCCACGTCGGCGACGGTTACGGTGACGCCGAGGACCCGGCGGCCCGGACCCTCGAGACCCCCGTCGTCGGCCCCCAGCGCACCCACGGCGGCAGCCGGCAGCCCTTGCTGCCTCCCCTGCGCACCGTCGGCAGCGCCTACGAGGAACCGGCGTACGACGAACCGGCGTACGACGGCCGGGGCTACGGGGACCAGGGGTACGGCGGCCAGGGCTACGACGAGAACGGTTACGGCCACCAGGGGTACGGCGCACCGGACGACGAAGGCGACGCGTACGGGAACACCGGCGGCCACCGGACCGCCACCGACCCGGACACCGGCGACCGCCGCGCCAGGCGCCACGGCGACGACCCGGCCCGGCACGCCTACTACCCCGGCCGCCGGATGAACCTCGGGGTCGTCCTGCTCCCGCTGCGTCTCTTCCTCGGCTTCATCTCCATCTACGCCGGCATGGGCAAACTCTGCGACCCGCTCTACTTCGACGGCGGCGAGCGCGGCTCCATGGTGAAGTGGCTCACCACCCTGCACCCCTGGGACGCCGCCCAGCCGCTCCAGCAGTTCGCCCTCGAACACCCCGTCGGCGCCGGACTCGTCGTCGCCTTCCTCCAGGTGATCGTCGGCGTCCTCACCATCCTCGGCTGCTGGCAACGCGCCGGCGCCGTCATCGGGGCCCTGCTCTCCGCCGCGCTGCTGGTCACCGTCAGCTGGAAGAGCGTCCCCGCCTACGACACGCCCGACATCATCTACCTCGCCGCCTGGTCCCCGCTGATCATCGCCGGAGCTCCCGTCTACTCCGTCGACGGCCGCCTCGCCGCCTGCGCCTGGCGCCGCCTCGGACCCGGCTCCGCCCTCTGGGACCTGCGCCGCTACGTGCTGCGCCGCGGTGCCCTCGTCACCGTCGTCGTCTGCGGACTCACCCTGCTCGTCGGCTCGTTGCTCGGCGGTGCCGTGCGGGACGCCGACCGCGTGGTCGTCCCCGGCCCCGGAGAGGCCCCGCGCAACGAACTCCCCGGCTCCCCGCTCCCGGAGGAGCCCGGCGAGCGCCGGAAGGAGACCCCGTCCGCCTCCACCTCGCCCACCCGGGGTGCCACGTCCGGTGCCGACGGCGCCGATCCGTCCGCCGGTACCACCACCCCCGGCGAGACCAGCGACACCGGCGGCGGTGTCACCGGCGCGCCCAGCCAGACCCAGGGCACCACCGGTGAGGCCCCGCCCCAGCAGTCGTCCCCGGTGGAACAGGCCCCGAGCACCAGCTCCGGCCCTACCTCGGGCGGCACCACCACGGAAGGCGGCGACGGCGGCGTCCCGAGCGACGGCGGAGGGGGCCAGGGCCCGGCGCCCGAGGAGCCCGGCCGGCTCGTGGGCGGACTGCTGGGATAGGCCGTCGGGCCGCCGCACACGCCGGGACGGGCGCGGTCACCACGACGACGGGGTCCCGCACGCAGTGCGTGCGGGACCCCGTCGTCGTGCCGGAGGGCCGGGACTCAGCGGTTCTGGGAGGCCAGTTCCTTCGCCGCCTCCGTCAGGTCCTTCGCGGTGTCGATCGCCCGCCAGTAGGAGCCCTGCGGGATCGGGAACCCGGCCAGCCGGCGCTCCCGGGCCAGCCGTGGGAACGTGGTGCGCTCGTGGTCGCCGCGCTCCGGCAGCAGAGCGGCGAACCCGGGGGAGAAGACGTACACACCCGCGTTGATCTCGAACGTCGACGGCGGCGACTCGATGAAGTCGGTGATGTGACCGAACCCGTCGGTCTGCACCGCACCCCACGGAATGCGCGGGCGGGCCAGGGCGAGGGTCGCGACGGCGTCCCGCTCGGTGTGGAAGTCCGCCATGTCGCGCAGCGAGAAACGGGTCCAGATGTCGCCGTTCGTCGCGTACCAGGGCTTGTCCGGGTGCGGCAGCCGGGCCGCGGCATACCTCAGACCGCCGCCCCGGCCGAGCGGCTCCGTCTCGACGACGGTGGTGACGGAGAGCGGCAGGTCGGCGGAGTCCAGCCACTCCTGCAGCACCTCGGCGAGATGACCGCAGGAGACGACGACATCCGTCACCCCCTCCTCGGCGAGCCAGGAGAGCTGATGGCCGATGATCGGGGTCCCCGTACCGGGAATCTCGACCATCGGCTTGGGCCGGTCGTCGGTGTACGGGCGGAGCCGGGAGCCTTGGCCGCCGGCCAGGACGACGGCTTGAACGGGGCGCGACGCGGCACTCGGATGGGTCATGAGCGCACCCTACGCGGCGCCCGGAAGCCAGGACCGCGGGCCCCGGGGCCGACCGGGTCCGGCTCGGAGGGCGGCCGAGGGCCCGGCCGGGGACCCGGTTGAGAGTCGGCCGGAAGCCGGAAGCCGGAAGCCGGAAGCCGGAAGCCGGAAGCCGGAAGCCGGAAGCCGGAAGCCGGAAGCCGGAAGCCGGAAGCCGGAAGCCGGGCTGAGGTGCGGGCGTGGGGTGGGCCGTGGGCTCGGTCACGGGTTCAGCCGTGGGCGGTGAGCACCCCCGAGGCGAAGGAGGTGTCGCAGACCGGACGGGAGTAGGACTGGGCCCGGGTGGGGCCGTACACCCGGACCGCGGCCTTGCCGAGGGCGCGCGCGATCGACGTGCAGTGCCGCGCCAGCGACGGGCGGTCGTTCACCGCCTGCTGGAGGTGGGTGAGGGCGACGCCCGGGTTCTCCTCCTGCAACTCGACCAGGAGCGTGTCCCGCAGGACCTCGTGCGGGGCCCGCTCGGCGGCGCGCGAGGGCGCGCGGGACGAGGAGGCACCGGACACGGCGGTGTCGGCGGCGGCGAGGACCGGACTCGAAGGGCTCCCCGACCAGTTGACCCCGGCGACCGCGAGGGTCCCGGAGAACACCAGGACGACGGGCAGGACGAGGGCGAGGGTACGGCCGACACGGCGGGCGGGGCCCCGGCCGCGTCGCGTCTGAGGGGTAGTGGAGTGCTTCACGCGTGTGAGGGTAGCGTCAGGTGATGACGTGGAGACATTCAGTCACCGGTTCGGGTGACGTGGCGGGGGAGATCTCCGGGTGGCGCGTTGACGCTTGCTGCCCGAAATGGTGCGTATGTCGGGGCGTTTGCCGACCGGGAGGACGCAACGAAGAGGGCCCCGCAGCGTACTGCGGGGCCCTCTTCATCAACTCGGGTGAATTACCCGGGCCGTCGCGTTCCGAGGGCGACGACGCCCGGCTCAGTCGGACAGGCGCGCGCCGGACGACGTCGCGAACACGTGGCTCTCGCCGGGCCGCGGCACGACGTGCAGCGTGCTGCCCTTCTCCGGCACGTTGCGGCCGCCGACGCGGACGACGAGGTCCTTGGTCTCGTCGCCGACCTTGGCGGTGCCGTACACGAACGCGTCGGAGCCCAGCTCCTCCACCACGTTGACGGTGACCGCGAGACCCTGGTCGGACTCGGCGCCGGCCACGTCGAAGTGCTCGGGACGGACGCCGACGGTCACGGTCTTGTCGGTGGCGGCGGCCAGCGCGTCGCGGTCCACCGGGACCACCGAGTTGCCGAACTTCACGCCGCCGTCGGCGATCGGCACCTCGACGAGGTTCATCGCCGGGGAGCCGATGAAGCCGGCCACGAAGAGGTTGGCGGGCCTGTCGTACATGTTGCGCGGGGTGTCGACCTGCTGGAGCAGACCGTCCTTGAGGACCGCCACGCGGTCGCCCATGGTCAGGGCCTCGACCTGGTCGTGGGTGACGTAGACGGTGGTGATGCCCAGGCGGCGCTGCAGCGAGGCGATCTGCGTACGGGTGGACACACGGAGCTTGGCGTCCAGGTTGGACAGCGGCTCGTCCATGAGGAACACCTGCGGCTCACGCACGATCGCGCGGCCCATGGCGACACGCTGGCGCTGACCGCCGGAGAGCGCCTTCGGCTTGCGGTCCAGGTAATCCGTCAGGTCGAGGATCTTCGCGGCCTCCTCGACCTTCTGCCGGATCTCCGCCTTGTTGACGCCGGCGATCTTGAGCGCGAAGCCCATGTTGTCGGCGACCGTCATGTGCGGGTACAGGGCGTAGTTCTGGAACACCATGGCGATGTCCCGGTCCTTCGGCGGCAGGTGCGTGACGTCGCGCTCACCGATGCGGATGGCGCCGTCGTTCACGTCCTCGAGCCCCGCCAGCATGCGGAGCGAGGTGGACTTGCCGCAGCCGGACGGGCCGACGAGCACGAGGAACTCCCCGTCCTCGATGTCGATCTCCAGCGCGTCCACGGCGGGCTTGGTCGAACCGGGGTAGATCCGGGTCGCCTTGTCGAACGTGACAGTGGCCATGGTGATGGGCCCCCTTCTACCGGCAGGAACGTGCCGGACGATCCGAGTAGGAAGGTGGTGCCACGACGGGATGTTCCGTTGTGGTTCCGTGTGGTGCAGTCCACGAGGGTGGACTGGCACAGGACGGTACCTGGCGTTCACCTGTCTGTCAGTACCCGCGGCCCTGTGAACTTCGCGGAAACTTTCGGATGCCACCCGGCCGGGTCCGGGATCACCCGTCGGTCGCGTACCGCTTCGCCAGTACCGCCACGGCCTCGGCGACCGTCCGACGCAGCTCCGCCGGGCCGAGCACCTCCGCGGCGGTGCCGAGCCGGAGCAGATCGCCGGTCGCGACCGCCTCCGACTCGACGGACAGCCGCACCTCGACCCACCCCTCGCCGTCCGGCGGCCCCGAGTCCGCGAGCGCCCGTACGCCCGCCGCCCCGAACCGCATCGGCAGCAGCTTCTGCCCGCGCGGTGAGAGCCGCAGCCGGGCCGTGCCCTGCTGCAGGGCCGTCTCCAGCCGCCGGGCGGACTCCGCCCAGTACGCGGCGAGATCGAACCCGGCGGGACGGGTGAACAGGTCGCCCGTCTCCTCCACCGCCTGGAAACGCGACACCCGGTACGTGCGCACGGCGTCCTCCGCCAGCGCCACCAGATACCAGATGCCGCCCTTCAGCACGAGACCCAGCGGGCGCATCTCCCGGCGGACCTCGCCGCGCCGGCGCCGGTAACGGGCGCGCAGCACCCGCCGCTCCCACACCGCCCGCGCGACGGACTCCAGAAGAGGTCGTCGAGGGCTCGGGCACCGGGGAACTGGCCGGGCTGCGCGGCACCGGCGGGTTCACCTACCGGCACGGGGAGACGAAGGTGCCGTACACCTTCGCGTACGGGCTGGAGTGAGCGCGGCGGGGGCAGCGCTCAAAGTGCGTGGCCGGGCGAAACCGGCTCTGTGTACAGTGGACCCGCCCTCGCGCGCTCCGCGCGTGCGCGGCGCCTCCTTAGCTCAGATGGCCAGAGCAACGCACTTGTAATGCGTAGGTCGTCGGTTCGAATCCGACAGGGGGCTCCACTGAAACCCCAGGTCGGCACGCTCCGACCTGGGGTTTTCTGGTGTATGGGGTGCGGCGGTCACGTGGCGGCGGGGCCCGTTGTTCGATCTCGAGCCTGCTCGAGGTCGAGGTCGAGGTCGAGGTCGCGTCCGCCGGAGCCAGGAGCAGTGCGGGCCGCCGTTGTGGAGGGGGTGGGGCCCCCGTTGGTCCGGTAGGGGCCCTCGGCGGTGCGGGCGCGGCCGCCGAGGGTGTGGTGCGCTTCGTGGAGGGTGACTTGGGCGCCTGCCTCGGCGGCGGTGATGGCCGCGGTCAGGCCGGCGAAGCCGCCGCCGAGGACGGTGATGCGGTGCATGGCTGGGCTCTCCCTCGGTCGGGGGCGCGCCCGGCGGTGCCGGAGACGGTCCCGTCTCCGGCGGTGCCGGTCGCTGGCGACTACGACGGCCCAGGGCCCCAGGATGTGACAGGTTCGAGGTCTTCGCAGGTCAGGTCGATTGTCAGCGGGG
The DNA here is from genome assembly GCF_000829695.1 of Streptomyces sp. NBRC 110035. Lineage (GTDB taxonomy): Bacteria > Actinomycetota > Actinomycetes > Streptomycetales > Streptomycetaceae > Streptomyces. The sequence continues at coordinate 39,809 of NZ_BBNN01000023.1, forward strand.
GAGCGCAGGATGAGGGCATGGCGGGGCGAGCGGGGTCGGCGGGTGGTGCGGGGGTGAAGGGCGCGCGGCGGCCGGAGGTGCGGTTGCCGGTGCTGGAGCGGTACGAGGGGGGCGGGCTGGAGCCGGACGGGGACTACGACGGTCTGGAGTTCCGGGAGGTGGACCTCGCGGGGCAGGACGGTGCGGGGGCGCGGTTCATGGACTGCGCGCTGACGGGGTGCGTGCTGGACGGGACGCGGCTGTCCAGGGCCCGGGTGCTGGACTCGGTCCTCGCCGGTGTGCGGGGTGTGGGTACGGATCTCTCCGGGGCGACGCTGCGCGACGTCGAGCTGACGGACGCGCGTCTCGGCGGGACCCAGCTGCACGGGGCGGGGCTGGAGCGGGTGCTGGTCCGGGGCGGGAAGATCGACTTCCTGAATCTGCGGTCCGCGCGGCTCAGGGACGTCGTCTTCGAGAGCTGTGTCCTGGTCGAGCCGGACTTCGGCGGGGCGCGGCTGGAGCGGGTGGAGTTCGTGGACTGCGCGCTGAAGGGCGCCGATCTCGGCGGGGCCACCCTGACGGACGTCGATCTGCGCGGTGCCGCCCCGCTGGAGATCGCCCGGGGGGTGGACCGGCTGGCGGGGGCGGTGATCAGTACGGGGCAACTGCTGGATCTGGCGCCGGTGCTGGCGGGGGAGCTGGGGATCCGGGTGGAGGGGTGAGGGGGAGCGGGGCGAGGGGTGGAGGGGGGAAGGGCGCGGTGGGTTACTTCAGGCGGGGGTAGCGGGCCTGGAGGGTCCAGACGGCCGGGTTCTCGCCCAGGTCCTCGTGCAGGTCGGTCAGGTCGGCGAGCAGGTCGTGCAGGAAGTCGCGTGCCTCGCGGCGGAGTTCGGCGTGGGAGAAGGTCAGGGGCGGTTCGGCCGCCGGCCGCCACTCGGCCTCGATGTCCACCCAGCCGAAGCGGCGTTCGAAGAGCAGCCGGTCGGTGGATTCGGTGAAGTCCAGTTCCGCGTGCTGGGGGCGGGAGGCGCGGGAGCCCGCCGGGTCCCGGTCGACGCGTTCCACGATGTCGCACAGGGCCCAGGCGAAGTCGAGCACCGGCACCCATCCCCAGGCTGTGGACAGTTCCCGGTCCTCCTCGGTGTCGGCGAGGTAGACGTCACCGCAGAAGAGGTCGTGCCGCAGGGCGTGGACGTCCGCACGGCGGTAGTCGGTCTGCGGGGGGTCGGGGAAGCGGTTGGAGAGGGCGTAGCCGATGTCGAGCACGGAGGTGATGGTGTCACGGCGAGGGCGACGGGCGGACGGCGGAGGCGGAGGCGGCGGACGGTCCGGGGGAGGGGGCGGGCCCGGCGGCCGCGGGGCGGACGGGGTCGTTCCGTGGTGTGCGGCCGGTTCCTCCCTAGGATCGCGGGGTGCGCCCCCGCCTCCGCTCCCGTCCCCGTGGCCCTCGCCGTCCCCGCGGCCCTCGTCCGCCCGCCGTCGCCGTCGCCGTCGCCGCCGCCCTCGTGGTCGTGGCGGTGACGGCGGCCGGGTGCGCGGGCGGTGCGTCCGGCGGGCCCGGGGGCTCCGGTGGTCCGGGCAGCGCCGGCGTGGGCGACCCGTACTTCCCCGAGGCCGGCAACGGCGGGTACGACGTCTCCCACTACGCCCTCGACCTGGCCTACGACCCGGCCGCCCATCACCTCACCGGCACCGCGACGATCACCGCCCGCGCGACCGAGGACCTGACCGCGCTGAACCTGGACCTCGAAGGACTGGACGTCGAGCGGGTCACCGTCGACGGCACCGCCGCACGCTGGCGGCGCGCCGGTCAGGAGCTGACCGTGCGGCCGCCGAAGGTGCTGGAGGGGGGCCGGACGTTCCGGGTGACCGTCCGTTACTCCGGCGCCCCGGTGACCGTCACCGACCCGGACGGCTCCGAGGAGGGCTGGCTGCGCACCGCGGACGGGGCGGTGGCACTGGGCCAGCCGACGGGCTCGATGGCGTGGTTCCCCGGCAACCACCACCCCTCCGACAAGGCGACGTACACCGTCACGGCGACGGTGCCGAAGGGCCTGCGGGCGGTGTCCAACGGCGAGCCCGCGGGGGAACGGACGACGGGGGACCGGACCGCCTTCACGTGGCGTACCACCGAGCCGATGGCGAGCTACCTCGCCGTGCTCGCCGTCGGCCGGTACGAGGCCCGCCGCACCACGGCCCCCGGCGGCCTTCCCGTCCACACCTTCGTCGACCCGCGGCAGGCGGCGGCGAGCCGTGCGGTGCTGGCACGGATCCCGGACGTGGTGGAGTGGGCGGAGGGCTGGTTCGGCCCGTACCCGTTCTCCTCCGCGGGGGCGATCGTCGAGCGTCCCGAGGACGCCGGGTACGCCCTGGAGACCCAGAACCGGCCCCTGTTCCCCGGGGCGCCCGACACGGTGCTCCTGGTCCACGAACTGGCCCACCAGTGGTACGGCGACTCCGTCACACCGAGGACCTGGCGGGACATGTGGCTCAACGAGGGGTTCGCGGTCTACGCGGAATGGCTGTGGCGGGAGGACCACGGGGGCGGCACCGCTCAGGAGACCTTCGACGCGATGTACGCCGGGACGTACTTCCCCGACGCGGCGACGAACGAGGCGATCTGGTCGTTCCCGCCCGCACGGCCGCCCGACGCGGAGCACATCTCCGGGGTCCCCGTCTACCAGCGCGGCGCGATGGTCCTGCACAGGATCCGGCAGACGGTCGGCGACGACGCCTTCCGCGCCCTCCTGCGCGGCTGGGCGAAGGACCACCGCCACGGCACCGCGGACACCGGCGACTTCACGTCGTACGTGGAGAAGGCGGCCCCGGACGAGGACTTCGGCGGAATCTGGTCGGACTGGTTGTACGGGGAGGGGAAGCCGGCACGCCCCTTTGAGCCGTAGGCCGGACCATGGGGCACGCCCGCGCCCGTCCTCGCGACCGCGTAGACCCCGTGACCGCCCCCGTACCCATGCCGGAGCCCCCGGCCGCCGGGGAGGCGGGCCGGGGGCTCCGCAGCGCATGCGCGCGGCGTCGTCCGTCAGACGTTGACGCCGAAGTCCTGGGCGATGCCCGTCAGACCCGAGGCGTAGCCCTGGCCGACGGCGCGGAACTTCCACTCGGCGCCGTTGCGGTACAGCTCGCCGAAGACCATGGCGGTCTCGGTGGCCGCGTCCTCGGACAGGTCGTAGCGGGCGATCTCGGTGCCGCCGGCCTGGTTGAGGATGCGGATGTACGCGTTGCGCACCTGGCCGAAGTTCTGGCTGCGGTTCTCGGCGTCGTAGATCGAGACCGGGAAGACGATCTTGTCGACGTCCGCCGGGAGACCGGCCAGGTTGACGTTGATCTGCTCGTCGTCGCCCTCGCCCTCACCGGTGCGGTTGTCGCCGGTGTGGACGATGGTGCTGTCCGGGGTCTGCTTGTTGTTGAAGAAGACGAAGTGACCTTCCGAGTACACCTTGCTCTGCGGGTTGACCGCGATCGCGGAGGCGTCGAGGTCGAAGTCCGTGCCGGTGGTGGTGCGGACGTCCCAGCCGAGGCCCACGGTGACGGCGGTCAGGCCCGGAGCCTCCTTGGTGAGCGAGACGTTGCCACCCTTGGACAGGCTTACAGCCATTGTTGGGAGTCCCTTCCCTCGTGTACGTACGGCTACGAAGCTACAGCTACCTCCTTGAACGCGAGAGGAGCACGCGAGGTTCCAGGTGGCTTTACTTTCTTTACCCGGGATATTCGGGTGACGTGGACCGGTCGGGGGAGGGACGATGGACGGCATGTCCGGTCCCCGTCGGGGGTCTGGGGGGCGGTTCCCCAGAGCTCTCAGTATCCGCGGCTCCGTCCTCCTGCCCGAGGCCGAGCTCATGTGGCGTTTCTCGCGCTCGTCGGGGCCCGGCGGGCAGCACGTGAACACCACCGACTCGCAGGTCGAGCTGCGTTTCGACCTCGCCGCCACCCAGGCGCTGCCCGAGGTGTGGAAACAGCGGGTGCTGGAGCGGCTGGCGGAGCGGCTGTCCGACGGTGTCGTCACCGTCCGGGCCTCCGAGCACCGTTCCCAGTGGCGCAACCGGGAGACCGCCGCCGTGCGCCTCGCGGCGCTTCTCGCCGAGGCCACCGCGCCCCCGCCCCGGCCCCGCAGGCCGACCCGCATCCCGCGCGGCATCAACGAACGCCGGCTGCGGGAGAAGAAGCAGCGCTCGGAGACGAAGCGGGGGCGCTCCTCGCGGGACTGGGGGTGACCGGCGCGGGGCGGAGCGCCTCGCTTTCCGCCGGGCCGGGAGACGTAGCACTGCTCTTGCCGCCCCGGGCGCGGATCCGGTCGGCGACCGCCTCCCCGGCGAAGCGGCCGTAGCCCTTGCCCTGTTCCTCGGCCCCCCGACTCTCGACTGCGCTCGAGCCGGGAGGCAACCCCACCGTTCAGCCGCCACAGGCCCGAGCGGACGACGCTGCCGTCGGTCGTGCCAGTTGATGTCGAGGAAGGCCGTCAGGAAGCCGACCGCGCGGTCACCGTCCATGATCAGGCGGAGCCGGGGTGGACGTATGCCTCGGCGAGGGACTTCACGACCGAGGGACTTCACGACCGGGGCGACCGCGAACTCCTGGTCGGGGCGGACGCGTAGGCCGAGGGCGGCGTCGAGGTTTTCCGAGGTGATCTCTTCGGGGCGGGGAGGTGTGGTCTTCGTCACCCGGGCGGCGTAGGTTCGCTCTTTCCGTTCGGTAAAAGGAACGTCCGGTTCGGGGAGTTCGGGAGGCGGCGGGGGAGGGTCCCGGGGAGGGCTCGGGCGGCTCAGGCCAGGTGGCGGTAGCGGCCCCGGAAGTAGGCCAGCGGCCCGCCGTCCGCGCTGGGTACGTCCGCCGTCAGGACGCGGCCGATCACCAGGGTGTGGTCGCCGGCCGGCACCCGCTGCTCGGTGCGGCACTCCAGGGTGGCGAGGGCGCCGCCGACCAGGGGGGCGCCGCTGTGCTCGCCCCGCACGTACGGGATGTCCTCGAAGAGGAGGCGGTCGCTGATCCGGCCCTTCATCGCGAAGCGGCCCGCGATGTGCCGCTGGCTCTCGGACAGCACCGACACCGACCACAGTGGCTGCTCGTCGAGCAGGTCGTCCATGCGGGAGCCCTCGCGCAGGCTGACCAGCACCAACGGCGGGTCCAGGGACACCGACAGGAACGCGGTCGCGGTCATGCCGACGTCCTCGCCGGCCGGTGCCCGCGGGTCGTCCGGGTCCAGCGGCGGCTCCTGCGCGGTCACCAGGACCACGCCGGCGGCCAGACGGGACATGGCTGCACGGAACTCGTCGTTGCTCACCCCCTCAGCATGCCGGGCGGCGGGCACAGGGGTGATCGTGGGCGGGGGTACGGGAATGTTCGGCACGCCGGAAACGCTAGTCTCCGCTCCGTACGCACCGCATCAGGCCTCCGCCCGAGCGGGGACCTAGGACCAGCGGCGGACTCCGTCGTTCCACGGGCGCGGGCGGGCGGCCACGGGCCGGACCCCGTGGAGGGGCCGCGGAATGCGCGGGCGGCACATGCCGCGCATTCGGCATTTCCGGTGAGGAGCCGGAGAAACCGCGGAAAGGCCTCTCAATTGTTCACGTTTGGTTGTGACTTGAGTCACAAGATACGATAATCGTTGACCCTGTGTACCGAGTGGGCAGCGCGCTGTGATTCAGTGGCTGGAAAGACTGCCAGGACGATACGCCGATGAGAACGCTTGATTCGCCGCGAGGTCCCGGGGGGAGGGTGAGCATGGAGGCCGAGTCGGAGCCCTACGTCCGCCTTGCTTCCCTGCGGCAACTGCACCGGGGCATGGCCGACATGAACACGGCCCGCAGCCTGGCCGACACCCTCCAGACCGTCGCCGACGGTGTCGTCGACGCCCTCGGGTACGAACTGGCCTGCGTCAACCTCGTGCGCCCCGACGGCGACCTGGTCGTCGCCGCGTTCTCGGGCAACGCGGCCGCGGAGGCCCTCATCACCGGCCGGGTCGGCTCGCGCGAGTCCTGGGAGCGCCGCCTCTCCATGGGGGAGAGCTGGGGCGACCTGATCTTCATCCCGCACACCGAGGGCTGGGTCCTCGACGACGACGACGTCCCGCAGTGGTACACCGACGGCCCCGCCCCGCGCTTCGAGGACGAGTGGCACCCCTCCGACCGGCTCTTCGCCCCGATGTACGCCCCCGGCCCGCAGGGCGGCGGGGCCGGCGAACTGGTCGGCGTGCTCTCCGTGGACCGCCCGCGCAACGGCCGGCTGCCCGGCGCCTGGGGCCGCGAAGCGCTCCAGATGTACGCCTTCCAGGCCGCCATCGCGATCAGCAACGCCCGGCTGCGTTCCAACATGCAGCGCGCCCTGGTGCGCCTCGAGCGCGAGCAGCAGGCCCTGCGCGCCAGCGAGGAGAGCTTCCGGCAGGCCTTCGAGTACGCCCCGTCCGGCATGGCCGTCGCCGAGATGGGCGGCGACCAGCACGGCCGCATCCTGCGCACCAACGACGCGCTGTGCCGGCTGCTCGGCCGCCCCGCCTCCGCGATGCGCCGCTACTCCTTCTCCGACCTCGTGCACCCCGAGGACATCGGCACGCTGCTGCGGACCTCCGCCGAGGGCGGCCGCGCCGAGCTGCGGCTGGCCCGCCGGGACGGCACCTACGTGTGGGTGTCCCTGCGCAACTCCGTCGTCGCCGACGCGGCCGACGGGCCGCGCTTCCTGCTCAGCCACGTCGAGGACATAGAGGACCGCAAGCGCCGCGAGCTGCACCTCGCGCACCGCGCCTCCCACGACTCCCTCACCGGCCTGCCGAACTCCGCCGAGCTGCGCGCCCGGCTCTCCGCCCGCCTGTGCCGGCAGCGCCCGTCGGTGCTGCCCGCAGCGGTCGACGAGGCCATGGCCGCCTTCGAGTCCTTCGACTCCCAGGACGCCGCCCACGGTCCGCCCGCCTTCGACCGCGGTCACGACTTCGACTTCCCGCCCGAGGGCGAGGGGCTCGAGGGCTACGACCACCATGTGCACGCCATCGCCCCCGACGGCGACCGCGACGACGGCGCCAAGGGCCTCGCGGTGCTCTTCTGCGACCTCGACGGCTTCAAGTCGATCAACGACCGGTTCGGGCACAACGCGGGGGACGCGGTGCTCATAGAGGTCGCCCGCCGGCTCAGCAACGGCGTCCGGGACGGCGACACCGTCGCCCGGCTCGGCGGCGACGAGTTCGTGATCCTCGCCAACGGGCTCGGCCGGGCCGACGCCCAGGACCTCGCCGTGCGGCTGCGCAACGAGATCATCCAGCCCATCCGGGCCGAGGGACGGGCCGTGCGGGTCGGCGCCAGCTTCGGCATCGGATGGGCCCACTGCGGGATGACGGCGGACGAGGTGCTGAAGTCCGCCGACGAGCGGATGTACGTCGAGAAACGATCTCGTCCCAAACAGCATCGGCGGGCGGGATGAACCGCAGTTCAGCCGGTTGACGCGGTCGGAGCCACCCGTTCGGGGCACGCGAAGCGGGTAGGCTCGCCTTCCTCACCACCCGTACCGCATTCGATCCGCAGCTAGGAGTACCAAGGGATGACGCCCGGCAACAACGGCGCGAGCACGCCCGAGGACGACGACCCGTTCGGCTACCTCTACGCCGACGGGCAGGCCAACGGAGCCCAGCCGCCGTCCGGGGGCTACGGCTATCCGAACTCGGTCAACCGGGTGCGGGCGGTCGGTACGCGTCAGTACGGCCAGCAGGGCCCCGCGGCGCAGGCGCCGCAGCAGCAGGGGACGTACGGCCAGCCGAACGCGAACTACGCGGCACCGGAGACGCTGCCCGGCGGCTCCTCGCAGCTGCCCGGCAACCGCGGCGGTCACGGTGGTGGCGGCCGGGGCCGCGGCCCGAACACCAAGGGCCTGCTCATCGGCGCCGTCGCGGTGCTCGCCGCGGTGGTCGTCGGCATCAGCCTGGCGATGATCGGCGGCGACGACGAGGACGACAAGAGCGGCAACCAGGCCGACTCGACGCCGACCCAGTCCCAGCCCACCGGGGAGAGCAGCCCCTCGGCGAGCGGTGACGAGGAAGAGGAAGCGGCCGAACTGCCGACGATCGACGCCAAGGCGCTGCGCCTGGGCGGCGAGGCGACCCTCGCGCAGGACGTCGAGGGCGCGCAGTCCGACGGCGGCATCTACGTGGCGAACCTCAACAAGCCGGGTTCCTCGGTCACCTGGACGGTCGACGGCATCCCGAAGGACGGCACCTACACCGTCTTCGTGCGCTACAGCACCACCGACGACCCCCAGTCGATGACGCTCACCGTCAACGGCAAGGAGTTCGGCTCCAAGCTCAACATGGACAACTTCGCCCGTGCCGAGGACGGCGACTTCGCGAAGGGCTGGACCCAGACCTTCGCGTGGCCCACGCTCAACAAGGGCACCAACACCCTCTCGGTCTCCTGTGCCGACGGCGACAAGTGCAACGTCCTGCTGGACCAGCTGTCGCTGAAGGAAGGCCAGGTCAAGAAGTAGAGGCCGCCGGCACGGGGCGGAACCCGCCCCGGCCCGCGGGGCAGACCCCGGGCTGTTCCGGCCCGGCTCGTGAACACCGTCCCGGGCGGCAGGTCCTCGTAGGTCTCGTGGTCGGACTCGCTCGCCGCCGGGGCCGGTACGGCCACCGCGGGCAGGGCCGCTGCCCGGCCGGGACGGTCCGGCCACGGCAGGTGCCCCGCCAGGCCCGACGGCAGGTACGCGACAGGTGATGTCGGGCGTGGTGTTCAGCATGGCCGTGAGGGGCGCCGGGCCGCCTCCCGCGGTGATTCCGGCCCGTGACCGTGTCGAAGAGACGCCCGTCCGGGCCGCCCCGTCGGAGGGCCCGGCCGGTGCCTCGAACCCGACAGGGCGGGGCGGGTCAGCCCGGTTGGGGGGAGAGCACCCATTCGCCCTGGCGCATCACGCCCTTGAGGGTGAAGTCCGCGTCGAGGACCACGAGGTCGGCGTCCTTGCCGGGTTCCAGGGAGCCGATCCGGTCGTCCATGCCCAGCAGCCGGGCCGGGTTGGCGGACAGGGCGGCGACCGCGTGTTCGACGGGCAGCCCGTCGACGGTCACCGCCCGCTTCAGGGCGCGGTCCAGGGTGAGCGTCGAGCCCGCGATGGAGCCGCCCTCCACCAGCCGGGCCACCCCGTTGGCGACCTCGACCTCCAGTGGGCCGAGCATGTAGCGGCCGTCGCCGAAACCGGCCGCGTCCATCGCGTCCGTGACGAACGCCACCCGCGCGGGGCCCGCGTGACGGAACGCCAACCGGAGCGCGGCCGGGTGCAGATGGGTGCCGTCGTTGATCAGCTCGACCGTGACCCGCTCGTCCTCCAGCAGGGCGGTGACCGGGCCGGGGGCGCGGTGGCCGAGCGCCGGCATGGCGTTGAAGAGGTGGGTCGCGACGGTGGCGCCCGCGTCGACGGCGGCCACGGTCTGCTCGTACGTCGCGTCCGTGTGGCCGACGGCCGCGATCACGCCGTGCTCGGCCAGCAGGCGTACGGAGTCGAGGCCGCCCGGCAGTTCGGTGGCCAGGGTGAGCATCTTCGCCCGGCCGCGGGCGGCGTCGATCAGCTTGCGGACCTCCGCCGGGTCGGGGTCGCGCAGCAGTTCCTCGGAGTGCGCGCCCTTGCGGCAGGGTGAGATGAACGGCCCCTCGAAGTGGACGCCGGCGATGTCGCCCTGCTCGGCCAGTTCCGCGAGCAGGCCCGCGCGCCGGGTGAGGAAGCCCAGGTCGCCGGTGACGGTCGAGGCGAGCAGGGTGGTGGTGCCGTGCAGGCGGTGGGTGTGGATGCCCTTGAGGACCTCGTCGACCGTGCCGGAGGTGAAGGACGCGCCGCCGCCGCCGTGGTTGTGGAGGTCGACGAAGCCGGGCAGCAGCCAGTGCCCGGTCAGGTCGAGCGTCTCGGCGTTCCCGGGGGCCCCGCGATTTCCGGCGGAGGCGTTCGCGGGGGCCGTGGCGACGATCCGGGTGCCCTCGACGGTCACGCGGCCGTTGTCCACGGTTCCGGTGGGCAGGACCACCCGGGCACCGGCGAGAACCTTGGTGGGGGCCATCAGGTGGTTACCTCCGAAGGGTAGGGAGAGGAGGCGGCCGAGGGGTCCGTGGCGGAGTCGGTCGCGGGGGCGGCGGGGGCGGCGGGGGCGGCGGGGGTGGTGAGGAGGTCACGGGCGAGGAGGCCCGCGCCCAGGCATCCGGCGGTGTCCCCGAGGGCCGCGGGGACCAGGGACGGCAGTTTCTGGAAGGTGACCCGTTGCCGGACGGCCTCCCGCAGCGGCGTGAACAAGGTTTCCCCGGCCTCGGCCAGCCCGCCACCGATGATCAGGGTGCGGGGGTCCAGCAGGGTGAGCGCGGTGACCAGCCCGTCGGCGAGCGCGTCGACCGCCTCCCGCCAGACCTTCCGGGCCCGTACGTCGCCCGACTCCACGGCTTCGGCGCAGCGGGCCGCGTCCGCGTCCGGGGCGCCGCAGGCCGCCGCCCACGCCTCGCCGACCGCCGCCGCGGAGGCGTACCGCTCCAGGCAGCCGCGCTGACCGCACGGACAGGGAACGCCGCCGGGCCGTACCACGATGTGACCGATCTCGCCCGCGAAGCCGTGCGCGCCCGCCTCCACCCGGCCGTCGATGCCGATGGCGCCCGCGATGCCGGTGCCCAGCGGCACGAACAGGAACCGGTCGGCGCCCCGGCCCGCCCCGATGCGGCCCTCGGCGAGCCCGCCGGTGCGCACGTCGTGGCCGAGGGCGACCGGGATGCCGCCGAGCCGCTGTGCGAGCAGCGCGCGCAGCGGGAGGTCGCGCCAGCCGAGGTTGACGGAGTAGACGGCGACGCCCCGCGTCTCGTCGACGATGCCGGGGACGGCGAGGCCGGCGGCGGACGCGGGTTCGCCGAGGTGCTCGGCGCCGTGGGCGCGGAGGTCGGCGGCGAAGTCCAGGATTCCGGCCACGGCCGCGTCCGGGCCCCGGTCGCGCGCGGTGGCCCGGCGGGCCCGGTGCAGCAGCGTGCCGTCCGCTCCGACCAGGGCGGCCTTCATCCCGGTGCCGCCCACATCGAGGGCGATGACATGTTCCACGGAGGACAGTGTGACCCCGGGACCCACAAGAGGTCTAGTCCACTTACATGGTGTAGACCTTGATCCGATTATCGGAAAAGTTGGAAAAGTTTCGGAACGGATGGCGCGGAGCGCCGGAGCGGGAGCAAGCAGCAGTGCAGCGGCGGGGCTTGGCAAGGACGATCGCGGCGGTGTCCGCACTGGGACTGACGGGCGTCCTCGGCGGATGCGGCGTCGGAGGAGACTCCTCCGACGTCACCCTGGAACTGGTCGCCGCCGACTACGGCACCGGCGTGGACAACAGCACGAAGAAGTACTGGGCCACGCTGACGGAGCAGTACGAGGCCGAACACCCGGGCGTGACGGTCGACGTCACCGTCCACTCCTGGAACGACGTCGACCGCGAGGTCAAGGAGCGGGTCGAAGCGGGCGACCCGCCGGACATGGCCCAGATCGGCGCGTACGCCGACTACGCCGCCGACGGACTGCTCTACAAGGCCGACGACGTGCTCTCCATCCCCGTACAGGCCGACTTCGTCGCGCAGCTGGCCACCGCGGGCCAGGTCAACGGCGTGCAGTACGGCATGCCGTTCGCCGCCTCCACCCGCGTGCTGTTCTACAGCAAGGCCCTGTTCGAGGACGCCGGCCTCACCCCGCCGCACACCTGGGCCGAACTCGCCGCGAACGCCGAGGTGCTGAAGGAGGAGGGCGTGAAGTACCCCTACGCGCTGCCCCTCGGCCCGGAGGAGGCGCAGGCCGAGACCATGCAGTGGCTGCTCGGCGGCAAGGGCGGCTACACCGACACCATGGGCGCCTACGCCTTCGACTCCGCGCAGAACACCGCGACCGTCACCTGGCTGAAGGACGAGCTGGTCGGCAAGGGCCTGACCGGTCCCGTCGCGCCCGGCGAACTCGACCGCGCCGACGCGTTCGCCGCCTTCGCCGCCGGTGACGTCGGCATGCTGAACGGCCACCCGTCGCTGGTCGGCATGGCCGAGCAGAAGGGTGTGGAGTTCGGCACCGTGCCGACACCGGGGGCCGACGAGGGGAGCCCGGCCACGCTCGGCGTCGCCGACTGGATGATGGCCTTCAAGAAGAACGGCCACCGCGACGAGATCGGTGACTTCCTCGACTTCGTCTACAGCGAGGAGCACGTGCTCGAGTTCTCCCGCGCGTACGACCTGCTGCCGGTCACCACCTCCGCGTCCCGCGTGATGGAGGAGTCCACGGAGGACAGGAAACTCCGGCCCTTCCTCGACCAGCTGGCGACCGCGGAGCTCTACCCGGTCGGCAACACCTCCTGGGCCGACGTCAACGCGGCCGTCAAGCAGCGGATCGGCAAGGCCGTGGCCCCGGGCGGCAGCCCCGAGGGCGTCCTGCGCCAGCTCCAGGCGACCGCCACACGCGCGGAGAGCGCGCAGTAGGACCGTCGGAGCCCGCAGCCCCTGCCGGGGCCCGGCGGCTGTCGGCGGCGAGGGCTACCGTGCGGGTATGGAGCAGGAGCAGGAGCAGGAGCAGGAGCAGGGCCAGGGCCAGGAGCTGGGCCAGGAGCTGGACCAGGAGCGGGAGCTGGGACAGGACCAGGAGCGGGAGCTGGGACAGGGCCACGAGCAGGGGCGGGAGCTGCCGGCGCGGCGCGAGCGGGACATCATCGCGCTGGAGCGCCGCGGCTTCCTCGGCCCCGGCGCCAAGGAGCGGGCGATCCGCGAGGAGCTGGGCCTGGCCCCGGTGCGCTACTACCAGCTCCTCAACGCCCTGCTCGACGACCCCCGCGCCCTGGCCCACGACCCGGTCACCGTGAACCGGCTCAGACGCGTCCGCGAGTCCCGCCGCACGCAACGCTGACGGAGCGCGCGGGACGGCAGGGGGGGGCCGACGGGACACGCGGGACCGGTCGGCGGAGCCGGCCGGCCGACCGCCGTGTCCGCGCGTTCCCGCAGCTCCGTGGCCTCGTCGCTGCCGCTGCACACCAGCAGCCCGGGGACGCCGTCCGAGCGGAGCGTGCCGCAGGCGGCGTCCCCGCAGGGCGGAGCGTCGAACGTGGGCCGTTGGTGCCCGGTGCCCGGTGCCCGGTGCCTGGCGGTCGGCGTCGGCGTCGGTATCGGCGGTGGTGCCGGCCGGTCGTGTCGGTCAGCCGGTCGTGTCGGTGCGTGGGGGCAGGGCCCGCGCCAGCGCATCGAGCAGGTCGACGACCCCCTCGGGACCGTCGACCACCACGTCCGCGCGTTCCCGCAGCTCCGTGACCTCGTCGCTGCCGCTGCACACCAGCAGCCCGGGGACGCCGGCCGAGCGGAGCGTGTCGACGGCGGCGTAGGCGGGGAGGTCGCCCAGGTCGTCCCCGGCGTACAGGACGGTCCCGGCGCCGATCTCGCGGGCGTACTCCGCCAGGGCGACGCCCTTGTCCATGCCGGGCGGACGCAGCTCCAGGACCATGCGGCCGGGCTCGACGACCAGACCGTGCCGCTGCGCCAGTCCGGTCAGCGGCTCGCGCAGTGCCTCCAGGGCGGCCTGGGGATCGGCGGTCCTGCGGGTGTGGACGGCCACCGCGCGGCCCTTCTCCTCGGTCCAGGTGCCCTCCGGGGCGCCGGCCCGGTCGAGCAGCCCCGGCAGTTCCACGCGCACGGCGGCGACCCCGGGGTCCGGGGCGGGCGCGGTGATGTCGCCGGTGGCGGCGTTCCAGCGCTCGGCGCCGTAATGGCCGAGGACGACGAGGTGCTCCAGGCCGGGAACGTCCGCGAAGCCACCGTTGCGTACCGCCACCGCGGGCGGCCGGCCGGTGATCACCGCCACGGAGGCCACCTCCGGGGCGAGCGCGGCGAGCGCGCGCACCGCGCCGGGATGGGCGCGGGCCTGCTCGGGGTCGGGCACGATCGGCGCGAGCGTCCCGTCGAAGTCGAGCGCGATCAGCGCCCTGCCCGGCCGCGCGATCAGCGCGTCGAGTCCTTCCCGTCCGGCCCGCGTGGCGGGCACCGGCAGGGTGCCGGAGGCGTCGGAGTGCGTGGCGTTCGGGTCCGTGGAGTCCTTGGGGCTGCCCATACCGTCAACCTATCCGCGCCTGCCCGTCCCCACGCCTGCACGACCGGCCGTCCAGGGGGACCGGGAGGCACACCGGGCGGCAGACCGGGAGGTGCCGGGAGCCGGAAGGGGAGCCGACGAAGGGTCGGCAGGTCTCCCCCGGCTCCGTGAGCAGAGGTGTGGCACAGCGGGGGGCCACACCGACGTCCGCAGCCCCGCGCACCGGCCCTCGCGCAGCCGCGTCGGCCGGGCCGCGCCGACCGGAGCCGCCACCCGCGGAGGCGGGGCCGCAGGCCTCAGTTTCCGTCCCGCAGGGCGTTCAGCTGCTCCAGGAACCACTGCTCCGGCGGCAGCGCGGTCGCCGCCCCGGCCAGGCGCCCGGCACGCTCGGTCCGCTCCTCCGGGCTCATCACGAGCCCCTCGTGCAGGGCCCGCGCGGTGTCGACCACGTCGTACGGGTTGACGGTGATCGCGTCCTCGCCCAGCTCCTCGTACGCCCCCGCCTCCCGGGACAGCACCAGCGCGCAGCCCCCTTCGGACAGGATCGGGATCTCCTTGGCGACCAGGTTCATCCCGTCCCGGATGGGGTTGACCAGCGCCACGTCGGCCAGCCGGTACGCGGCCAGGGAGCGCGCGAAGTCGTCCCGGACGTGCAGGACGACCGGACGCCAGCCCGGGGTCCCGTACCGCTCGTTGATCTCGTCGGCGACCCGCTGCACCTCGGCCGTGTAGTCGCGGTACACGGCGAGATCCTGCCGGGAGGGGTAGGCGAAGGCGACGTGCACGACCCGTTCGCGCCACTCGGGGTGGTCGTCGAGGAGCTGCCGGTACGCGAGCAGGCCGCGCACGATGTTCTTCGACAGCTCGGTCCGGTCGACCCGGACGACGGCCTTGCGCGCGGTCCCGTCGGGAGCCGTGCCGATCTCCTCGCGGAGCGTGGCGATCCGCTCCTCGACGTCCGCCTCGTGCGCCCGGCCGCGCAGGAAGTCCGCGTCGGCACCCAGCCCGTGCACCCCGATCGCGGTCTTCCCGAGCCCGCCGGCGAACCGCTCGCAGCACGCGGTGAACGCGTCCGCCCAGCGCCGGGTCAGGAAGCCGAGCCGGTCCGCGCCCAGCATCCCGCGCAGCACCTGCCCGGCGATGTCGTCGGGCAGGATCCGGAAGTACTCCGGCGGCGCCCACGGCGTGTGCGAGAAGTGGCCGATGCGCAGGTCGGGGCGGAGCTCCCGGAGCAGCCCCGGGACCAGCGTCAGGTGGTAGTCCTGCACCACCACCGCGGCACCCTGCGCCGCCTCCTCGGCCAGCGCCTCGGCGAACGCCCGGTTGTAGGCCTCGTACGACGCCCACTGCCGGCGGAACTCCGCGTCGAAGACGGGCTCCAGCGGCGTCTGGTACAGCATGTGGTGCACGAACCAGAGCACCGAGTTCGCGATGCCGTTGTACGCGTCGGCGTGCACGTCCGCGGGGATGTCCAGCATCCGCACGCCGTTCTCGCCGACCCCGCGCCGCACCGCCTCGCGGTCGCTGTCGGACAGCGCCGAGCACACCCACAGCGCGCCCGCGTCGGGTCCGATGGCCGACAGCCCGGACACCAGCCCGCCGCCGCCCCGCCTGGCGCGCAGCGAACCGTCCTCGTCCACCGTGTACGAAACGGGGCCGCGGTTCGACGCGACCAGCACCCGAGCGTTCCGAGCGTCCTGACCAGCCTGCATGGAAGCCATACGCCCAACCTAGCCCGCCTTTGAAACGCTCAAACGTACGGATCGGCCACGGACGGGCCAGCGGATCGGCCGGATCCGGCCGGATGCCCCCGGAAGGCCGGGCCAAGCGCCTCGGTCCGGGCCGCGGGCCGTCGTGGTCAGGCCACCCGGCGGGACTGGTACTCGGCTATCTCCGTCATCGGAGGGCGCTCCTGGGTGTCCACCGGGTGGGTGCGCGGCTCGAAGCCGGTGCCGGTGCGTTCGAACTGGGTCAGAGCGGGGCGGAGCAGGTGGCTGCGGGCCAGCCGGAGGTGGGCGGTGCGGTAGATCGCGGCGGACATGCGGCCGAGGGCCTGGCCGTCCTGGTGCCGGTGCTTGCGCACACCGACGTCGACCTGGGCGAGGGCGTCCAGGCCCACCAGGTGCAGGGCGTCGACCAGCGTGCCCAGCTCGACGCCGTAGCCGACGGGGAAGGGCAGCCGTTCCAGGAGCGAGCGGCGGGCCGCGTACTCGCCGCCCAGCGGCTGCACGAAGCCGGCCAGCCGCGGCCAGTGCAGGTTGAGCAGCGGGCGCGCCACCAGTTCCGTGACCCGGCCGCCCTGGGCGGCGGCGTCGCCCAGGGGCCGGTCGTACATGGCCTTCACCAGCTGCACGTCCGGCTCCGTGAGCAGGGGGCCGACGATGCCGGCGACGAAGTCGGCGGAGAACTCCCTGAGGTCCGCGTCGACGAAACAGACGATGTCCCCCCGGGTGACCAGCAGGGAGCGCCACAGCACCTCGCCCTTGCCGGGCACGGCGGGTATGCGGGGCAGGATCGTGTCCCGGTGCACCACGGCCGCGCCCGCCGCCGCGGCCGCCCGGGCCGTGCCGTCGGTCGAGCCGGAGTCCACGACCACGATCTCGTCGACCAACGGGACCCCCAGCATCAGGTCGTGCCGGATCGTCGTGACGATCTCCCCGACCGTCGCCTCCTCGTTGAGCGCGGGCAGCACCACGCTCACCGTCTGTCCCGTGGCGCGCCTGGCGGCCAGGAGGCGGTGCATCGGGCGGTCGCTCACGGACCAGGAGCGGTGGGCCAGCCAACGCTCGACTTCTTCCAGCACGGTCAGCGGCTCCTCAGTCCTGTGGTCCATAGATCCTCTGGCCCATACTCCTGCGGTGCTCCTGCGGTCCGTACACCGGTGGTCCGTACTCCTGCGGTCCGTACACCGGTGGTCCGTGCCCCCGTGATCCGTCTCGCGGTTCGGACGTGCTCTCTGCACCGTCCTGGCCTTCGGTTACAGTCTTGGACAACGCGGATGGCCACGCACATCGGGGGTCGCGACCTCCTCCGGTCCTCGTCCGCGCCGCACGACCGCATGACGGACAACCGAATACAGCTCATCCAGAGGGGCAGAGGGAAACGGCCCGATGAAGCCCCGGCAACCCTCCAGCCGGTTCTCGTAGATCACCGTCGATCGACGATCCAGCAGCGCACCGCGCGGTGGATCGCGCACGTGTCGCTGATCGTTCTCGCGAGGCTCCCGGCTAGGGAAGGTGCCAAATCCGTCTCACGGCGAGATGCGTCGTGAGGAAGATGAGGAGAAAGGGCCTCGCCTCACATGGCTGTGCAGACTGTCACAAGCACCACCGAATCCGCCGGCTCCGCCGAGCGCTCCGGTTCCGCCGCACCCTCCGTCGACCTCGGCCCCGCCGCCGCGCTGTCCTGCCGCGAGTGCGGCCACCGCGTGCCGCTCGGTCCCGTCTTCGCCTGCGAGGAGTGTTTCGGCCCGCTGGAGATCGCCTACGACTTCTCGGCCTACGACACCGAGGAACTGCGCCGGCGCATCGAAGCGGGTCCCGCGAACATCTGGCGCTACGCGCCGCTGCTGCCCGTCCCCGCCGACGTGGCGACCAAGCCGAACATCAACCCGGGCTGGACCAAGCTCGTCCAGGCCGACAACCTCGCCCGCGAGCTCGGCGTCACCGGCGGCCTGTACGTCAAGGACGACTCCGGCAACCCGACGCACTCCTTCAAGGACCGGGTCGTCGCCCAGGCCCTGGAGGCCGCCCGTGCCTTCGGCTTCACCACCCTCTCCTGCTCCTCCACGGGCAACCTCGCCGGTGCCGTCGGCGCCGCCGCCGCCCGTGCCGGACTGCGCTCCTGCGTGTTCATCCCGCACGACCTGGAGCAGGGCAAGGTCGTCATGGCCGCCGTCTACGGCGGTGAGCTCGTCGGAATCGAGGGCAACTACGACGACGTGAACCGCTTCTGCTCCGAGCTGATCGGCGACCCGGCCGGCGAGGGCTGGGGCTTCGTCAACGTCAACCTCCGGCCGTACTACGCCGAGGGCTCCAAGACCCTCGCGTACGAGATCTGCGAGCAGCTCGGCTGGCGGCTGCCCGACCAGATCGTCGTCCCGATCGCCTCCGGCTCGCAGCTCACGAAGATAGACAAGGGGCTGCGGGAGCTGATCGAGCTCGGCCTCGTCGAGGACAGGCCGTACAAGATCTTCGGCGCCCAGGCCGAGGGCTGCTCGCCGGTGTCGACCGCGTACAAGGCGGGCCACGACGTCGTCCGGCCGCAGAAGCCGAAGACCATCGCCAAGTCGCTCGCCATCGGCAACCCCGCCGACGGCCCGTACGTCCTGGACATCGCGCGCCGCACCGGCGGCGCGGTGGAGGACGTGACGGACGAGCAGGTCGTGGAGGCCATCAGACTGCTCGCCCGGACCGAGGGCATCTTCGCGGAGACCGCGGGCGGCGTGACCGTCGGCGTCACCAAGAAGCTGATCGAGAACGGCGACCTGGACCCGTCCCTGACCACCGTCGTCCTCAACACCGGCGACGGTCTCAAGACGCTGGACGCGGTGGCCGACACCGGCCTGACCGCGACCATCCGCCCGAACCTGGACTCCTTCCGAGAGGCTGGCCTCAGCTCATGAGCGTGACCGTCCGCATCCCCACCATCCTGCGCACCTACACCGGCGGCAAGGCCGAGGTCGACGCCCAGGGCGCCACCCTCGGCGACGTCATCGCCGACCTGGAGAAGAACCACACCGGGATCGCCGCCCGCGTCCTCGACGACCAGGGCAAGCTGCGCCGCTTCGTCAACGTCTACGTCAACGACGACGACGTCCGCTTCGAGCAGGGCCTCCAGACCGCGACGCCGGACGGCGCGGGCGTGTCGATCATTCCGGCCGTCGCCGGCGGCTGACGGCGGCTGCCGACAGCTGATCATTTCCATCGGTAACCGGTGTGACCGAGCGTTCATCGGATTGCCCCTTCCGCGAGAGAAGCGGAGGGGGCAATTCCGTGGGATTGAACGCGATAGAGTTGGGGAACGCGGTCCCGACTCCCCTATCGGGAACCATTAATTCCTGCCGCCCGCCCGACTGGATACAGTCAAAGTCCGGGCCTGTTCTGCGGCATTTGCGTGTTGTGTCCGGTCCGACTCGCCCTGAAAGCGGACGAATTGCCGTCGCATTCCGGCCCGGCGGCGCCGAGATTTCTCGTCCGACTGACCTGTTGCAGAGGGCAGTTGGGCAGATACATTCAGCCGCGGTCGACGCGTTCCGGCGCACGCCCCCAACCGTTTGGGGAGTGAGGTCTGACCCGGATCCGCGAAGTGCGGATCCGTGCAAGGGCCAGTAATAGGGGAGTTAGGCATGGCTCAGGGCACCGTCAAGTGGTTCAACGCGGAGAAGGGGTACGGCTTCATCGCGGTCGACGGTGGTGCGGATGTTTTCGTCCACTACAGCGCGATCCAGATGGACGGCTACCGCACCCTTGAAGAGGGCCAGCGGGTCGAGTTCGAGATCTCGCAGGGCCAGAAGGGCCCGCAGGCCGACATGGTTCGCGTCACCGCCTGAACGCGCTACCAGCAACCACGAGAATTTTCCTGCCGACGAAGGGCTCGTGCCTCCGGGGTCACCCGGGGGCGCGAGCCCTTCGCCCTGCCCGCACCGTCCCTCCCGCCGGCCCGCGTGTCGCCCCCTCCCCCTGCCGCCTGTCGCCGGTCCGTCTGCTGCCGGTCCGCCCGCCCTCTCCCACTGGTCCGTCTCCCGCCGCTCCGCCTGCCGTCCGTTCGTCCGTCCGGTGGCCGCTCCTCCGCCCGCTGTCCGTCTCGTCCGGGTGTTCGCGGGGGGCTGAGTCTCCCGCCGATCCGCGAAGGCGCTTGCACTCGCATGGGTCGAGTGCTAATCATTGCGTTAGCACTCTGAAGGTGAGAGTGACAACGTAAGGACCGGGTCGGTGAGGCCCGCAGGCCGGTGGGGCAAGGAACCGCCGGGTCTGTGAGCCGTCCGTCGCGGGCGCGGGCGCGGTCCTAGGAGTCATCACCCCCAGTCCTGGAGGGACCACTTCACATGGCCAAGATCATCGCGTTCGACGAGGAGGCGCGGCGCGGCCTCGAGCGCGGCATGAACCAGCTCGCGGACGCCGTCAAGGTGACGCTCGGCCCCAAGGGCCGCAACGTCGTCCTCGAGAAGAAGTGGGGCGCCCCCACGATCACCAACGACGGTGTGTCCATCGCCAAGGAGATCGAGCTCGAGGACCCGTACGAGAAGATCGGCGCCGAGCTGGTCAAGGAAGTCGCCAAGAAGACGGACGACGTCGCCGGTGACGGTACGACCACCGCGACCGTTCTCGCCCAGGCCCTGGTCAAGGAGGGCCTGCGCAACGTAGCCGCCGGCGCCAACCCCATGGCCCTCAAGCGCGGTATCGAGAAGGCCGTCGAGGCCGTCTCCGGTGCCCTGCTGGAGCAGGCGAAGGACGTCGAGACCAAGGAGCAGATCGCCTCCACGGCCTCCATCTCCGCCGCCGACACCCAGATCGGCGAGCTCATCGCCGAGGCGATGGACAAGGTCGGCAAGGAAGGCGTCATCACCGTCGAGGAGTCCCAGACCTTCGGTCTGGAGCTGGAGCTCACCGAGGGTATGCGCTTCGACAAGGGCTACATCTCGGCGTACTTCGCCACCGACATGGAGCGTATGGAGGCGTCGCTCGACGACCCGTACATCCTGATCGCCAACTCCAAGATCGGCAACGTCAAGGACCTGCTGCCGCTCCTGGAGAAGGTCATGCAGTCGGGCAAGCCGCTGCTGATCATCGCCGAGGACGTCGAGGGCGAGGCCCTGTCGACCCTGGTCGTCAACAAGATCCGTGGCACCTTCAAGTCCGTCGCCGTCAAGGCCCCGGGCTTCGGTGACCGCCGCAAGGCCATGCTCGGCGACATCGCCATCCTCACCGGTGGCGAGGTCATCTCCGAGGAGGTCGGCCTCAAGCTGGAGAACGCCACGGTCGACCTTCTGGGCCGGGCCCGCAAGGTCGTCATCACCAAGGACGAGACCACCATCGTCGACGGTGCCGGCTCGGCCGACCAGGTCCAGGGCCGCGTGAACCAGATCCGCGCCGAGATCGAGAACAGCGACTCGGACTACGACCGCGAGAAGCTGCAGGAGCGCCTGGCGAAGCTCGCCGGCGGTGTCGCGGTCATCAAGGCCGGTGCCGCCACCGAGGTCGAGCTCAAGGAGCGCAAGCACCGCATCGAGGACGCCGTTCGCAACGCGAAGGCGGCCGTCGAGGAGGGCATCGTCGCCGGTGGTGGCGTGGCCCTGCTGCAGGCCTCCTCGGTGTTCGAGAAGCTGGAGCTCGAGGGTGACGAGGCGACCGGCGCCCAGGCCGTGAAGCTCGCGCTCGAGGCCCCGCTGAAGCAGATCGCCGTCAACGCCGGCCTCGAGGGCGGTGTCGTGGTGGAGAAGGTGCGCAACCTGACCCCGGGCCACGGCCTGAACGCCGCGACCGGCGAGTACGTCGACCTGGTCAAGGAAGGCATCATCGACCCGGCCAAGGTGACGCGTTCCGCGCTGCAGAACGCCGCGTCGATCGCCGCGCTGTTCCTGACCACCGAGGCCGTCATCGCCGACAAGCCGGAGAAGGCCGCCGCGGCCGCTCCGGGCGGCATGCCGGGCGGTGACATGGACTTCTGAGCCTGACTCACCTCAGGTTCGGACCCGGTCCGTCAGTACCGAGGGCGGCACCCCCTGCCGACAGCAGGGGGTGCCGCCCTCGGGCGTTTCCGGGAGCGGGGCCCGGGGGGCTCGGGGGTCGACCCCCCGGGGGGCGGTGTGGTGGGGGTCACAGGAGGGTGGGCCGGACGGGTGGAATGGCTTCCGGCTCCCGCTGGTTGGCGCTGGAGTGCAATGAATGCACGCACACATACTGACCGGTACATCCGACAAGGAGCCCCCACATGACCGTCGCCCCCTCCGAGGCCGCCGCCCGAGCTTCGGACGTTCTGTCCCGGCCGGTCTCGATCAACGGCCTGACCGTGCCGAACCGCATCGCGATGGCGCCGATGACCCGGATGTTCTCGCCGGGCGGTGTCCCCGGCGAGGACGTGGTGTCGTACTACTCCCGCAGGGCCGCCGCCGGTGTGGGGCTGATCGTCACCGAGGGCACGTACGTGGGGCACGAGTCGGCCGGGCAGAGCGACCGGGTGCCGCGGTTCCACGGGGAGGAGCAGCTGGCCGGCTGGGCGAAGGTCGCCGACGCGGTGCACGCGGCGGGCGGCACGATCGTGCCGCAGCTGTGGCACATCGGCATGGTCCGCGAGCAGGGGCAGGCGCCGTATCCCGAGGCGCCGGCGGTCGGCCCGTCCGGCGTGCGCACGGACGGCACCGAAGGTGCGGGCAAGGCCATGACGCAGGCCGACATCGACGCGGTGGTCGAGGCGTTCGCGCAGGCCGCTGCGGACGCCGAGCGCATCGGCTTCGACGGCGTGGAGCTGCACGGCGCCCACGGCTACCTCATCGACCAGTTCCTGTGGGCCGGCACCAACCGCCGCACCGACGCCTACGGCGGCGACCCGGTGGCGCGGGCGAGGTTCGCGACGGAGATCGTCGCGGCGGTCCGTGAGCGGGTCTCGCCCGGGTTCCCGGTCCTCTTCCGCTACTCGCAGTGGAAGCAGGACGCCTACGACTCCCGCCTCGCCGAGACCCCCGAGGAACTGGAGGCGATCCTCGCCCCGCTCGCGGCGGCCGGTGTCGACGCCTTCCACGCCTCCACCCGGCGGTACTGGGTCCCGGAGTTCGAGGGCTCGGACCTGAACCTGGCCGGCTGGACGAAGAAGCTGACCGGCAGGCCCACCGTCACCGTCGGTTCGGTCGGCCTGAACGGGGACTTCCAGGACGCGTTCCGGGGGAAGGGTGCCGAGCTGGGCAGCCTCGACAACCTGCTCGACCGGCTGGAGCGTGACGAGTTCGACCTCGTCGCCGTGGGGCGCGCGGTGCTCCAGGACCCGGACTGGGCGGCGAAGGTCCTCGGTGGGCGCTTCGACGAACTCGAGCCGTACGACGCGGCGTCGCTGAAGACGCTGAGCTGATCGTGCCGGGCGCCTCGTCGTCGCGGCGGGCGGAGGGACGCGGCCCGCCCCCGGCCCGCGTTCACCCGACTTTCACTTGCTTAAGTCAATCAATCTCCATAAGGTTGCCCGAGTCAAGTAGATCTGAGCCGCCCCGGAGAACTCCCCCATGCCCGACGCGCTCGCCCGGCCCGCCACGGCCGGGGGTTCCGCGCCGCCCCGCCCCCACGTCGTGGTGGCCGTCCTGGCCTTCAGCGGCATCGTCGTCTCGCTGATGCAGACCCTGGTCATCCCGATCGTGGGGCAGCTGCCGCAGTTCCTGAACGCCTCGGCGTCGGACACCGCCTGGGCCGTCACCGCGACCCTGCTCGCCGCCGCCGTCGCGACGCCGGTCATGGGACGCCTCGGCGACATGTACGGCAAGCGGCGCATGCTTCTGCTCAGCATGAGCATGCTGGTCGTCGGCTCCGTGGTCGCCGGGCTCAGCGACAGCCTGACCCCGATGATCGTCGGCCGCGCCCTGCAGGGCCTCGCGTCCGGTGTGATCCCGCTCGGCATCAGCATCCTGCGCGACGAGCTCCCCGCCGAGCGGCTGGGCTCGGCCACCGCGATGATCAGCGCCTCGCTCGGCGTCGGCGGTGCCCTCGGCCTGCCCGCCGCCGCGCTCATCGCCGACAACTTCGACTGGCACGCCCTGTTCTGGACCTCCGCAGCCCTCGGCGTCGTCGCGCTCGCTCTGGTGGCGGCCCTCGTACCGGAGTCGGAGGTCCGCACCGGCGGCCGGTTCGACCTTCCCGGCGCGGTCGGGATGGCCGCCGGGCTGATGTGCCTGCTGCTCGCGATCTCCAAGGGCGCCGACTGGGGCTGGGGGAGCGGCACCACGCTCGGCCTGTTCGCGGCGGCCGTCGTCGTCCTGACCGCCTGGGGCTTCCTCGAGCTGCGCGTCACCGAGCCGCTGGTGGACCTGCGGGTCTCGGCCCGCCCCCAGGTACTGGTGACCAACGCCGCCTCGGTGGCGATCGGCTTCGCGATGTTCTCCATGTCCCTGGTCGTTCCGCAGCTGCTCCAGCTGCCGGAACAGACCGGTTACGGCCTGGGCAAGTCGCTGCTGACGGCCGGTCTGGTCATGGCCCCGTCCGGCCTGGTGATGATGGCGCTGGCCCCGGTGTCCGCGCTCGTCTCCCGCGCCAGGGGACCGAAGGTGACGCTGATGACCGGCGCCCTGATCGTCGCCGCGGGCTACGGACCGAACGTCGTCCTCATGGCCGGGGCCTGGCACTTCGTGCTCGCGTCCTGCGTCATCGGCGCCGGCATCGGCTTCTGCTACGGGGCGATGCCCGCCCTCGTCATGGGCGCCGTACCCGCCTCCGAGACGGGCTCCGCGAACAGCCTCAACACCCTGATGCGGTCCCTGGGCACGTCCGTCGCCAGCGCCGTCGCCGGTGTCGTACTCGCCCAGATGACCACGCGGCTCGGCGCGTTCGCGGTGCCGTCGGAGAGCGCCTTCCGCACGGTGCTGGCGCTCGGCTCCGGTGCCGCGCTCGTCGGGTTCGTCGTGGCGGCCTTCGTCCCGCGCGAGCGGCCCGCCGGACCGGGCGCACCGGTGGTACCGGTGGCACGGGGCGCGTCCGGGACCGCCGAGGCCTCGACGGCCGACGCGTAGGGCCCGGTGGCCGGTGGCCGGTG
The DNA here is from genome assembly GCF_000829695.1 of Streptomyces sp. NBRC 110035. GTDB lineage: Bacteria > Actinomycetota > Actinomycetes > Streptomycetales > Streptomycetaceae > Streptomyces. The sequence continues at coordinate 64,562 of NZ_BBNN01000023.1, forward strand.
GCCCGTCGGTTCAGCCGCCCATCGGCTCGATGTCCGTCCGGACCGGCGTTCCCCACACGCGCAGTACCTCGTAGTCCGTGAACTCGTGCACGAGCCGGTACGCCATGGCCGCCCGGGGCCCGCGCCGCTCGGCCGCGATGAACAGTTCGGCCTCGCGGCGGTCCCGGCGCGGGGTGCCGCACAACTGCCACGCCTGACCGTTCCACAGCTCCGGCAGCCAGCGCTGCTGGGGCTGGGGGCGGTCGCCGTGCATCCCGTACCGGGACGGGACGGGCCCGGTGGGCGCGTGCTGGGGTGCCGGCCCGTTGAACTCGGCGCGGCGGGCCGTACGGCGCCGGGTCTCGCACAGCAGGCACAGGTCGGGGGCGCTCTCGTCGACCGGTCCGGTGGGGTGTTCGGGACAGCGCGTACGGGGCGCGGCCGTGTCGACGCTCTCCTCCAGCCGGTCCAGCGCGCGCTTCAGATCCGCCCGGACCTCGTGCAGTGTGGCGTCCGACGTGTCACCGGTCAGCGCCTCGCCGTGCTCGCCGAGGACGCGCAGGGCGCGGCCCAGGGCGGTGAGCTGCGCGTGGTTCATGGTGTTCGTCTCCGTGTGGGGGTCGGTCCAGTATCCCAGCCGTCAGGGCCGGCCGCCGCCGCCAGCGCCGCGCGCAGGTGGCCGTCCGCCTCGTCGAGGAGGCGGACGGCCGTGGGGCCGTCCACGTCGGCCAGCAGGACCAGGACGGCGTTCTTCACCTCGCCGTCCGTGGAGGCCAGCGCACGCTCGACGTCGGCGTCCGCCGCACCCGTCGCCAGGGCGACGATGCGGCGGGCGCGGGCGCGCAGCTTCTCGTTGGAGGCCCGTACGTCGACCATCAGGTTCCCGTACGTCTTGCCCAGCCGGATCATCGTGATCGTCGAGATCATGTTGAGGACGAGCTTCTGGGCGGTGCCGGCCTTGAGGCGGGTGGAGCCGGCCAGCAGCTCCGGGCCGACGACGACCTCGACGCCGTGCTCGGCCGCCGCGGCGAGCGGGCTGCCCGCGTTGCAGGCCAGACCCACCGTCAGGGCTCCCTGCGCGCGGGCGTGCGTGACGGCGCCGACGGCGTACGGGGTGCGCCCGGAGGCGGAGACGCCGACCACCGTGTCCTCGGCGGTCAACGCCAGCGCGTCCAGGTCGGCCGCGGCCAGCTCCGTGGAGTCCTCGGCGCCCTCGACCGACGCGACCAGGGCACCGGGTCCGCCCGCGATCAGACCGACGACCTGGCCGGGGCCGGTGTTGAAGGTCGGCGGGCACTCGGAGGCGTCCAGGACGCCCAGCCGGCCGGCGGTGCCCGCGCCCGCGTAGACCAGCCGGCCGCCCCGGGCCATCCGGTCGGCCACGGCGTCGACCGCGGCGGCGATCCGGGGCAGCTGCCCGGCCACGGCGGCGGCGACGACGGCGTCCTCCCGGTTCATCAGGCGGGCGATGTCGAGGGTGGGCAACCGGTCGACGTCCGCCAGTTCCGGCCGGAACGCCTCGGTGGTCAGCGCCTCCAACTGGGCGCCGAGATCGCGGTGGTGGGAGGTGGAAGTCATGGCGGGTCTTTCCGGTCAGGGGGGTGGGGGATCTGCCTCGGGGGCGCGGGGAACCGCGCGATCGGCCACAGGCCACCGGCGGATCTCCACGACGGCCCGGCTACGGCCCCGTGCGGGCTGCCCGATGCCGATGCGCCAACGCCTCGTACGAAGCGGCCAGCGAAGGCGCCGCCGACGCGTGGGTGCGCTGGGCGATGCCCACGAACAGGCAGTCCACCACGAGGAGCTGACTGGTCCGGGAGGACATCGCGGCCGGGCGCAGCTCGCTCTCGCGGGCCGTGGACGTGGTCAGCACGTGGTCGGCGTACTGGGTGACGGGTCCGTCGGGGCGGCCGGTGACCGCGATGGTCGTCGCCCCGCGCTCGAAGGCGACCCGGAGCGGCTCGATGACGTCGCCGGTGGCCCCGGAGTGCGTGATGGCGACGGCCACGTCACCGGCGCGCAGCTGCACCGCGTTGGTCACGGCGAGGTGCGGGTCACCGGGGGCGTGCGCTATCAGCCCTATGCGCAGCAGTTTCTGGGTGAGGTCCTGGGCGACCAGGCCGGAGGCGCCGATGCCGTACACGTCCGTCCGGCGGGCGCCGGCCAGGGCGGCGACGGCCGCGCCGAGCTGGACGGTGTCCAGTCCGGCGGCCGTGTCGGCGAGGGTCTGCTGCTCGTCGTGGGCGAGCTTGGCGACGACGTCGGCGAGGGGGTCGTCCACCGCGATGTCCGTGGTGAGGGCGGGGGCGCGCCCGGACTCCTGCTGGGCGGCCAGCCCGGCGAGGGCGAGGCGCAGGTCGCGGTAGCCGGGGTAGCCGAGCAGGCGGGCGGTGCGCACGACGGTGGCCTCGCTGGTGCCGGTGAGTTCGGCGAGGCCGGTGACCGTGAGGGCCGCGCAGCCGGCCGGGTCCCCCGCGACGGCCTCGGCGACCCGCTGCATGGAGCGGGTCATCGACGGCGCCAGCGTCCGCACCTTGGCCGCGAGGGCGGCGGGAGCGGGCGGGGCGAAAATTTCCTTCACCTTCCGGGTCACCCTTGAAAGATATTTTCGTTTCGGTGGCGCGGTCAAGGGCGCGCACAATAGGGGCATGCACCCCCACGGCGACCCTCGCGACCCCGACGACACCCCCGCCGCCCCCGTCAGCCCTCTGGAGCAGGCCCTGCACGGGGCACGCGCCCTCGTCCTCGCCGACCTGGTCGCGCACGAGGTCGCCGAGGCGGAGATCGTCTCCCTCGTCGAGGAGGCCGTGGCACAGCGCCGCTGGTGGGTCGAACAGTGGCCGGAGGGGGCCGGGTTCGTGGCCGGACTGGTCGCCCAGGACGTCCAGGACGCCCTGCTGGACCGGTACGGCCGCTGGCCGCTGTGCCCGGTGTGCGGCTCGGGCGACCCGCACGCGCTGGAGGTCGAACCGGAACTGGGCCCCGACCCGCACTGGGTGTGCCACCAGGCGGGCGTGAAGGTCGCGGCGGTGGGCTCGCTGAGCGGGGCGGCTCCGGCGTGACGGTGTACATCGACCCACCCGCCTGGCCGGGGCACGGCTGCCTCTGGTCCCACCTGGTCAGCGACGTCTCCTACGACGAACTGCACGCCTTCGCCGCCGCCCTCGGCGTCCCCCGCCGCGCCTTCGAACGCGACCACTACGACATCCCCCAGCACCGGTACGCGGACGTCGTACGGGCCGGTGCGCTGGAGGTCAGCAGCCGCGAGGTGGTACGGCTGCTGTACGGGGCGGGGCTGAGGGTGCGCAAGAGCGAGGTGCGCGGGGGCGCGCTTCAGCGGCGCAGCTCGTAGACGTACTCGCCCTCGTTCTCGTTCTCGCTCCCGGGCCCGGTGGTCCGGGTGAATCCGGCGCGGGTGACGACGTTCTGCGAGGGCGTGTTGGCGCGGTCGACGACGGCGGTGACGGTCCGGACCCCGTCCTGCGCCAGCGCCCACGCCGACAGGGCGCGCAGCGCCTCGGTGGCGTAGCCGTGGCCGCGGGCGCCCTCGACGAGGTCGTAGCCGATCTCCACGCGGCCGTCGGGGTCCGGAGCGCTGTGGAAGCCCATCGCGCCCACGGCGAGGTCGTCCTCCCGCCGGACCAGGACGTAGGTGGTCCACTCCGGCCGGAACTCCCCCACCTCGTACCGCTCGACCACCATCCCGGCGCCCACCCGGGTGCCGTCGGCGGGACCGGAACCGACCCACGCGAAGCCGCCGTCGCCGCCCGTCGACAGGTCGGACGCGACCGCGGGAGCGATGCTCACCAGGACGAGACGTTCGGTGGGTATGCGGCTCGTGCCCGCCCGCTCGTCAGGCCTTGTCATCCTCGTCCCCCGTGTCGTCCGGTACGACCGACACGATGGCGCAGGTCGGGGGAGCCGGGTGTGGAAGGTGGACGTACGTCACGGACAGGGCGGGGCAGGCCGCACGGGCTTCGACACGTGTCACCCGGACCTCCGCGCCCTGGTCGAGTACGCGGACGCGACGGCCCAGCTGCTGCTTCCGTTCCAGCTCCGCACGCAGCGCCTCGACGACAGCCTCAGCGGCGGGGCCCAGCAGGTCGAGGCGCTTGCGTGCGGTGTGCGTGATCTCCACGACGGCCGTCGGCTCGGTCAACGGGGGTTCTCCAGCTTCAGTGCACGAGCCAGTTCGACGCCTTCGGCGAGGGAGGCCTCGAAGTCGGGGTCGCAGCGTGTCAGGACATGCCCGCGATATGTCGCGATCAGCTCGGAGACCTCGCGCAGGTCCGTGAAGTCGACACGGTTGAGGGTGGCCGCCAGTTCGGCTTCGAGTCGGGCCAGGTCGCCCGGGAAACCGAGCCCGGCGGCAAGGGCGGCCCGCACCTCGCCGAGGGTCCGCATGGGAGGTGGCTCGACAGGTGCTTCAGGGTGGACAGGCTGTTCGCTCACGGAGTGTGATCCTTCCTGCAGAGAGCTGCTCCACGACGCTACTCCGGCCGGCCTCATCCCGTCAGCAGTTCCAGCTCGCCGCCGATGTTGTACCGGGCCGTGGCCTCCCAGTGCTCCCGCCCGTACGGCGTGCGGAACAGACGCGGCAGGTCGAGGAGCCGGCGCAGCACGGCGGCCCGCCCCTCGCGGAAGGCGTCGCCGGGGACGAAGCGGTACTCCTCGCGGACGGCGGCGGTGTAGGCGGCGTACGCGGACGGCGGCGAGGCGAGGACGGCCAGGTCCGCGTCGCACAGCACCTGGCCGTCCGGGTCGTCGTCGCCCGGGTCGTGGGTCACGGTGAGCCGCACCAGCCGCGCGACCTCGGCGACCTCCGCCCCCGGAACCCCGGCCTCGGCCAGCGCCCGCTCGGCCAGCCGCGCCGACCGCTCCTCGTTCTCGGACCGGTCCGGCAGATAGACGGCGTCGTGGAACCACGCCGCCAGCCGCACGACATCCACGTCGTCCGCGTACGCCGCCAGCTCGTCGACCCGGTCGAGCACGGCGGTGAGGTGCGCGACGGTGTGATACCGCCGTTGATCCTCCTGCCAGCGGCCGAGCAGATTGTCGGCGTAGGGGACGGGATCGGGCCCGCCCCCGGTGCCCCTGGCCCCCTCCAGAGCCCGGACGAAACGCTCACGCAGAACATCGGTGTCGACCATGCGGCCATTGTTCCCGGTACGCGCCCCGAGAGGTCAGAGATCAGAGGTCGGAAGGCAGAGGCCAGAGGTCGAGTTCGGCCCGTACCGTTTTGCCGGGGCCGCCGTCTCCGCGCGGCCCGACGTCCATCCGGCTCGTCAGACAGGCCACCAGCCAGAGCCCTCGGCCGGTCTCGGCTCCGGGGTCCTCGGGAGCGTGGGGCCGGGCCGGGGGCAGGCGGTCGTCGCGGGTGTCGACGACCTCGACGCGGAGGAGATCGCGCGCGGCGGTCAGCGTCAGGCTCAGGCGGAAGTCGCGGCCCGGGACACGGCCGTGGGTCACCGCGTTCGCGGCGAGTTCGGCGACGACCGGGGCCGCGGTGTCGTTCACCCCGGACTCGTAGGGGAAACCCCAGGCGTCGAGCCGGTGGGAAGTGAGCCGCCGGGCGAGGCGGGCGCCTCGCGGGGTCGAGGTGAAGCACATGGAGAACTCTTCGGCGTGTGCCGGGGGTTGGCCGGTGCGCTCGAAGGGGGAGTTTCGGTCGTCATGGGAGTGAGCGTGCCGTTGCGTGCGTACCGTGACCAGCAGTGAATTCCTTACACAGCGTTGCTGTAAGGGTGCCGCGAGTGTCTGTCGGTGAGGAAGAGGGGCAGCTCATGGTGCAGGTCGTGGAGCAGGCTCGGAACGAAGATCCGGCCGACGAGTTGCTGCGTTCCTTCGGCAGGCAGGTCAAGATTCTCCGTGAGCGGGCCGGGCTCACCCAGGCCGCACTTGCTCCACGGCTCGGATACAGCGAGGCGCAGGTCGCTGCGATCGAGCAGGGGCGCCGGATTCCACGGCCGGAGACCATCGACAACCTCGACAGTCTGCTGGAGGGCGGTGGGCTGCTGCTCGTCATGAAGCGGGCCGTGGCACTCACGCGGTATCCGGCCTTTTCCGTGACGCGGCGCGGATCGAGGAGGAGGCCGTCGAGTTCCATGCGTACGCGGTGCTGGCCGTGCCAGGTCTGCTTCAGACCGAGGAGTACGCACGGACCATGTTCACCGTGTGGCGGCCCCGGCGGCGTGAGGACGAGATCGAGCAGATGGTGGCGGCGCGGATGGCTCGGCACAAGCTCTACGAGCGGAAGCCCGCACCGACGCTCAGCTTCGTCATCGAAGAGTCCGTGCTGGAGCGGCCGTTCGGCGGGGTGAATGTGCTGCGTGGTCAGTTGGAGCAGATTCTGCTCGTCGCCGAGAACCCCCATGTCGAGATCCAGGTCATGCCGACTCGGGTCACCGATCACGCAGGGGCGGACGGGCCGTTCACGATGATGGCCCCGGAGGGCGGGGAGCAGGTCGCGTACGTGGAGAGTCAGGCCAACGGGCGTGTGATCACCAAGCGCGAAAGCGTGCGTGGGTTCGCCGTGCGGTATGGAATCCTGCGGGCACAGGCGCTGTCCCCTGCCGAATCCGTGCGCCACATCGAGAAGTTGCTGCAAGGAGACCTATGAACACCGAGCAGTCACAGGACCAGTCCCTCCACTGGTTCAGGTCCAGTTACAGCGGTGGCGCGGGCGGTGAGTGCGTCGAGGTCGCCGCCCTCCCCGCCTCCGTCCGTGTCCGCGACTCCAAGGACGCCGGCCGGGGCACCTTCACCGTGGCCCCGGCCACCTGGGCCGGGTTCATCGCTCACGCACGCCACGCGCGCTGACCGGAAAGCGTCGTCGAGAAGGGCGTGACGGCCGGCTTGGACCACTTCCGTCGGCCCTGGCGGCATCGCGGCGGTAGCAGACGGAACAGGGTGCACACGGCTGCGCCGGGTTCTGGGGCCGCTCCTTCGGGGGCGGCCCGAGTGCTTTCCGGCAGGGCTCGCAGGCTCGCACACACCTGTCCGTATGCCACCCCCGCCCTCCCGGCCCCGTGCTCGACCAGCGAGCTCGCGGCGCGCGTGCCGCCGGTACCGAGGGGCAACAGAAAGTGAGCCGTCAGATGCAACCGATGTGCGTACCGGTCCACGGAGCCTTCGCGAGCTCCTTCTCCTTGAGGGCGACGAACTGACGCCGGACCGCCCGTACGACGTCCGCACGCTCGCGGGCAGTCACCTGAGGTGGCTGGTCGATCCGGCGCCGACGGCCCGGGTCCTGGGCGAACTCGCCGCGCTTTCGGCGCCGTCCGCGGGGTGACGGCCGGAGCGGGGGCCGCGGAGCTGAACATCCTCGGGGGGTGAGACCGGCCTCGGAGTGTGGGGGCGCGGATCCCCGGTCGGCGGGCGTAGGCTGGATTGGACTAGACCTCTAGGTCTCCAGTCGTCGATCCGTGCCCTTGATGCCGAGGAATGGGGTTCCATGAGCAAGCGCGCAGTCCTGGAGGTGATCGCCCTCGATGTCGAGGACGCGGTTGCCGCGCGGGCGGGAGGTGCGGACCGGCTCGAGCTGGTCACCGACATGGCGGCCGACGGGCTCACCCCGTCCGCCGCCACCGTCGCCGCCGTCCGCGCGGCCGTCGGCATCCCGCTGCGGGTGATGCTGCGCCTGGCGGACGGGTTCGCCGCCGGTGACCCCGGCCGGCTGGTGGGCGCGGCGCGGGAGATGCGGGACGCCGGGGCCGAGGAGTTCGTCCTCGGGTTCCTCGACGGTGACGGCCGGGTGGACCTGGACGCCGTGGAACGGGTCGTCGGGGCACTGGACGGCTGCCCGTGGACCTTCCACCGCGCCATCGACCGCGCCGCCGACCGCGCCGCCCTGCGCAAACAGCTCGACGGGCTGCCCGGCCTCGACACCTACCTCACGGCCGGCGCGCCCGGCGGTGTGGCCGACGGGCTGCCCACCCTGCTCGCCGAGGCCCGGCGCGGGCGGGGGGACGAGCCCGGGTACCAGCAGCAGCTGCTCGTCGGGGGCGGCCTGCGACTGGAGCACGTTCCCGCGCTGCTCACCGCCGGGGTCCGCGCCTTCCACATCGGGGGCGCGGCCCGGCCCGGCGGATGGGCCGCGCCCGTCTCGGCGGAAGCCGTCGCGCAGTGGCGCCGGGTCGTGGACGGGGCGGTCGAAGAGGCGGCCGGCGGGGCTGCCGGAGAAGCGGTCGAAGAAGCGGCCGAAGAGGCGGTCGGCGGGGGCTGACGCCGTTCCGCCGGGCCGGCTCAGTCCGGCGGCGGCAGCAGCAGTTGCTGCGGCAGGGGCGTCGCGTGCGTCACGACCAGGCCCGAGACCGCTCGGGTCAGGGCCACGTACAGGCGGCGCAGGCCGGTGCGTTCGTCGGGCTCGCCGTCGACCACGGCGCGCGGCTCGTCCAGGACCACGTAGTCGTACTCCAGGCCCTTCGCCAGCGACGCCGGGACCAGGGTGAGCCGGGTGTCGTACGTCGTCTCCTCGCCCGGCGCGACGTAACCGATGCCCGCCCCCGTGAGGGCCTTCGCCCACTCCGGGATCCGGGCGTCGGCGGCGATCAGGCCGACCGAGCCCTCGTGGGCCAGCAGTTCGCGGCAGGCGGCGAGCACGTCGTCGGTCCCGCCGGACGACCGGACGGCGAACAGACCCGGGCTGTCACGGACCGACGCCACCGGCGCCAGCCCCGGCGCGATGTGCGGCAGCAGCCGGGAGGCGTACGCGATCACGTCCGTCGGGACGCGGAAACCGGCGGTCAGCTCCTCCACCACCGCGTCCCGCTTGCCCAGGTGGCCCAGCGCCTCCCCCCAGCTCCGGGTCGCCCACGGCGTGGTGCCCTGGGCCAGGTCGCCGAGGACGGTCACCGAACCGGTCGTGCAGCGCCGGCCCACCGCCCGGTACTGCATGGGCGAGAGGTCCTGCGCCTCGTCGAGCACCACGTGCCCGAGGGACGGGGTGCGCCGGATCAGGTCGGTGGCCTCGTCGATCAGTACCGCGTCCGCCGCCGACCACTTCGCGGACCTCACCGACCGCGCCGGCTTCGCCCGGAGGACCGCCTTCTGCTCGTCCTCGTCCAGCAGTCCGGCCGCGTGCTCGGCCAGGAACTCCGGGTCCGCCAGCAGCCGCAGGACGAGCTTCGCCGGATCGACGGCCGGCCAGAGCGTCTGCACCGCCGCCTTCACCGCGCCGTTGCGGGCCACGGTGTCCTGCACCCTGTCGTCCGGCGCCTCCCCGGCCCGCTCCATCTGCACCAGCACGGCGTGCGCGATGCGCTGCGGCAGAGCCTCGCGGGCGGCGCCGTAGCGGATGTTCCGGTCGAGCAACTGGCGGACCAGTTCCTCCAGCTCGTACGCCGCCACCCGACAGCGGCGCGAGCCGCGCACGACGACGACCGGTTCGGTGGGCAGGGTCACGTGTGCGTAGAGGGCCCGGCGCAGCACCTCGGCCATCCTCGCGTCGCCCTTGACGAGCGCGGTCCGCGCGTCGTCCGTCCCGCGCACCTCGACATGGGCCACCAGGTCGTCCACCGTCGCCTGCCCGACCGCCAGTTCGCCCAGCGCGGGCAGCACCTGCTCGATGTAGTGGAGGAAGGACCGGTTCGGGCCGACGACGAGTGTGCCGGTGCGGGCCAGCCGCTCGCGGTGGGCGTACAGGAGGTAGGCGACCCGGTGCAGGCCCACGGCCGTCTTCCCGGTGCCCGGACCGCCCTGCACGCAGACGCTGCCCGCCAGGCCGGACCGTACGATCTCGTCCTGTTCGGGCTGGATCGTGGCGACGATGTCGCGCATCGGGCCGACGCGCGGGCGTTCGATCTCCTGCTGGAGCAGCCTGCTGGTGACGGCCTCCCCGGCGGAGCCGGACCGTGCCACTGCGGTGGGGCCGGACAGGTGCTCGTCCTCGTACGCCGTGAGGTCGCCGCCGGTGTACCCGAAACGACGGCGCAGCGCGACGTCCATCGGCTCCTTCCTCGACGCCCGGTAGAACGGCTGCGAGACCGGCGCACGCCAGTCGATCACCATCGGGTCGCCGTCGGCGTCGTGCACGTGCCGGCGCCCGATGTAGAAGCACTCCTCACCTTCCGCGCCCTCGGCGTCCTCGGCGCCCGGAGCGTGCAGGTAGTCGAGGCGGCCGAAGAACAGCGGGGTGTGGCCGAGGTCGGCCAGTGCCTTGACGCGGTCCCCGATCTGCCGCTCCAGGATCTGTGCGTTGACCCAGTTCGCGGTGACGTCGCGGATGTCGAGGGCCTCGACGTCCTCGCGCATCGCGCGCAGGGCGGTGCGGGACGCGGTGAGGTGGGCGCGCTCGCGGGCCAGGGGGCCCGTGGCGTCGGCGGCGGGCGTGGCTGGGGCGGCGGGTTCGGGGACGTGCGCGGGCACGGGTCTGCCTCCGGCTGGTGCTGGCGGTGATGCCGCGTGATCACGGCATGGCGGACCGCCCGGTTTCCGTCCGGGCGGCGGCACTCCGGCGAGGGAGGCGGGAGAGCCCCGGTCGGCCACCGTTGCGGTGGCCGGGGCGAGCGGGAGATTCTAATCGGCTCCCGCTCGCGGGGCGAACGATTAACGCATGCGCGGTGCTCCGTGCTCCGTGCTTCGTGCTCCGCAGGGTCTCAGGGGGCTCTCAGGGGCGCGGGTCCTCCTCGAAGGGGACACCGTGCGCCTCGGGGCGTACACGACGGGACCTGAAGTCGGGCCCCACGACTGATGCCCCGAACGGGTGATATGGCGCACTCTGGACACATGAGTACAGCGACCTTCATCCCAGGCAACCGGGCCCGTGACCAGGGCGCCCCGCGGGGTGCCACCGCCACCGGCTCCGTCCACCACTCCCCGCACCGCCTCGGCAACGCCCTGCGCGCGGTCCGGGTCTTCGCCGAGAGCCTCTTCTCGGTCACCGTCCTCGGTGAGTACAACGAGGAGGCGGGCGTCCGCCGCCGCTGACCGCACAGCACCCGACCCCGACCCC
>NZ_BBNN01000023.1:76308-112141 GCF_000829695.1 Streptomyces sp. NBRC 110035
CCCGGCTCCGGTCCTGGTCCTTGGCCCGGCCCCGGCCCTTGGCCCGGTCCCGGCCCTGGCCCCGGATTCCGGTCCCGGCCCTGGATCTCGGCCCGGTTTTGGCCTCGGTTCTCGGTCCCGGCCCTTTGTGTGGTCTTGGCCTCGGGCCCGGTCCTTGTCAGGGAGCGGTGCGGCGGTTCTCCACGGGAAGCAGACCGGCGACGACGTCCAGGGGCCAGCGGCCGTACGGCAGCGCCGGCTCCGGTACCGGGGTGGGGGCGGTCCCCGATGCCGCGGCCTGGACCGGCCCCGACGGCGTTCCGGGGATCCGTTCGACGAACGGCGGGAGATCCTGCGTGCACCGCGCGCCCTCCGGCGGCAGCGCTCCCGTGAGGAAGTAGCGCACCGCGTGCCGCCCCACGCACGCGCTCGGGTTGTCCAGCGCGGTGTGGCCGTACCCGTCCACCGCCAGCAGCCGCGCGTCGCGCAGCTCCTCGGCCATGCGCACGCCCGCCGCGTAGGGGGTGGACGGGTCGTGGGTCGTGTTCACCACCAGTACCGGATGGGCGGTCGCCGCGTCCCATGGGCCGGTGTACGGGGCGGCGGCGCGGGCCGGCCAGGTGGCGCACGGCTCGTTGGCCCACACCCACCAGCGGGCCAGCGCCCCCGCTTGTGCCACCGCCCGTTCCTCCAGCTCAGGGTAGAGATGCGGCGACCGGGGGTTGGGGCTCTCCGCGCACAGCACCGCGAGCGACTGCTCGAAGCCCGGATAGCGGGCCGGGCCCGCCGGATCGCTGAGCGGAATGAGCGGCCTGCCACTCCACAGCGTCTGCAGCAGGTCGGCGACCCCGGCCCAGCCGGGATGCACGGTGTAGAGCCCGCCGCGCACCTCGCTCACCGCCCTCGCGTACGTCGGGTCGCCCGCCGGACGCCGGGCGAGGCGCGCCATGAGGGTGTCGTACTTGTCGCGGGTGGCCGCCGGGCTGCCCGCCGAGAAGACGCAGCCGGTCACGGGCGCGCGCCCGCAGTGGTCGAGGAACTGCGCCAGCGTGTCGGCCGACCCGAGGTGGGAGCCGATCCGCAGGAAGGTGTTCAGCCCGGCCGCCGCGCCGGTCTCGCCCGCCGCGCCGGTCTCACTTGTCGCGCCGGTCTCGCCCGCTGTGCCGGTCTCGCCCGCTGTGCCGACTTTGCTCGTCGTGTCGGTCCCGCCCGCCGTGTCGGCCGTGCCCGCCGTCCTGTCCGTGGCTGCCGCGACGTGTTCGTGGGTCCCGTCCACCCAGGCGAGCGGGTCCACGTTCCCGTCGAGGACGAGCCGTCCGGCCCGTTCGGGGAACAGGTTCGCGTAGGTCGCGCCGAGGAGGGTGCCGTACGAGACGCCCCAGTAGTGCAGTCGCTCCTCGCCGACCGCGGCGCGCAGCAGGTCCAGGTCGCGGGCGGTGTCGGCGGTCGAGACATGGCGCAGCAACTGCGGGTCGCTCTGCTCGCAGCGCTCCGCGAGATCGGCGTACGCGGTGATGTACACCTGCTGAGCCTGCTCGCCCACCGGGAACGGCGGGAGGTCCGCCTGCCGGTCGGCGGCCTCCTCGGCGGTGCCGAAGCAGCGCACGGCCGTGCTCTCGCCGACTCCGCGCGGGTCCCAGCTGACGATGTCGTAGCGGTCCCGCAGTTCGTCCGGGAACTTGTCGTACAGCTCCGGGAGGCCGACGGTGCCGGGGCCGCCCGGACCGCCGGGGTTGAAGAACAGTGTGCCGACCCGCTTCCGAGGAGCCGCGGCGCGGTGCCTGATCACCGCCAGCTCGATCGTGCGGTCCCCGGGGCGGGCGTGGTCCAGGGGCACGTTCGCCACCGCGCACTCGAAACCGGTCTGCGCCGCGTCCCGGCAGTCCTGCCACCGCAGCACCACACCGCCGCCGGCCTCACCGCCCCCGCCCGCGCCGCCGCCCGGTCCGCCCGGTCCTCCCGCGGCCGCCGGCCCGGCCGCCCCGAGCAGCAGCACCAGCGCCCCGGCCACCGCCCCCGCGGCCCTGGTGAGCGGTAGCCGTGCGGTGGTTGCGGTGGTGAGGTCGGTCCGTGGCATGGGCAGGCCCTTCACTCGCGGCAGCCGGGAGCGGGCCTGCGGCAGCGGGCCCGCTGTCATACCATCGGCGGTCCGCCGGCCGGGCAACCGACACGCGTCCGATCGGGTGCTGAGGTGAGTAACCCGCGCACGTCCGTCTGAGTACGCACGCCGATGCCCGGCCCCCGGTCACCCGGCTTGACTGGCGGCATGAGCCGGAACCACTTCGTGTCCCCGACGCCGGCGGTGCCCTGGCCGCCCGACCAGGACCGCCGGGCCTGGGTGGCCCCCGCCGTCGCGACCGCGCTGCTGGTGTTCCTGGTGCCCTCGGCGTTCCTGCTGGGCGCGATGTCCGCCATGGCGACCGACAGCTGCGGGCCCGACGACTGTTCGCAGGCCCTGACGACCTCCCTGAACGTGGTCTACGGGGCCCTGCCCGTCGGCGGCCTGCTCACCTTCTGCACCTGGCTCACGTCCTGGGTGCTGCCGTGGCGGGTCCGGTGGTCGGGCCTGCGCGCCTGGATGGCGGTGTTCTCCCTGCCGCCGCCGCTGTTCGTCATCCTGCTGGTGTTCAACCTCCCGCAGGGGTAGGGCCCGGGGCGGAAGGGGCGCCTGCCGCGCGACGCCCGGCACACACCCCCGCCGCACCCGCGCCGCCCGGAAGCCCGGGTACGCCGGCCCGGTAGGAGGGCTTGCGGGCGGCACGCCGGGAGCACGCTTCCCCGAGCTCCCGGCGTGGCTCGGGCAACGGGGACCCGCAGGACGCCGCGCGGCCGTCCTGCGGGCGGCGACGCCCCTTCCGCCACAGGCCCTGGCGCGGCCCGGTCCGTCCCTAGCTCTCCGCGAACAGCTCGTCCGCGTCCATGATCCGGTACGCGTACCCCTGCTCCGCCAGGAACCGCTGGCGGTGGGCGGCGAAGTCCTGGTCGATGGTGTCGCGGGCGACGACGGAGTAGAAGTGGGCCTGGTGGCCGTCCGCCTTGGGGCGCAGCACCCGGCCCAGCCGCTGGGCCTCCTCCTGCCGGGACCCGAAGGTGCCCGACACCTGGATGGCCACGGTCGCCTCCGGCAGGTCGATCGAGAAGTTCGCGACCTTGGACACGACCAGGACGCTGATCTCGCCCTCCCGGAACGCGTCGAACAGCTTCTCCCGCTGCGCGTTCGACGTCTCGCCCTTGATCACGGGCGCGTTCAGGTGCTCGCCCAGCTCGTCCAGCTGGTCGATGTACTGCCCGATGACGAGGATCTGCTGCCCCGCGAACCGCCGGACGATCGCCTCCGTCACCTTCCGCTTGGTCGCGGTCGTCGCGCAGAAGCGGTACTTCTCCTCGGTCTCCGCGGTGGCGTACGCGATCCGCTCGGAGTCGGTGAGGTTGACCCGGACCTCGACGCAGTCGGCGGGCGCGATGTAGCCCTGCGCCTCGATCTCCTTCCACGGCGCGTCGAACCGCTTCGGCCCGATCAGCGAGAACACGTCCGACTCGCGGCCGTCCTCGCGTACGAGCGTGGCCGTGAGTCCCAGCCGCCGACGGGCCTGGAGGTCCGCCGTGAACTTGAAGACGGGGGCGGGCAGCAGGTGCACCTCGTCGTAGAGGATCAGGCCCCAGTCCCGGGAGTCGAACAGCTCCAGGTGCGGGTAGACGCCCTTGCGGCGGGTCGTCAGCACCTGGTACGTGGCGATGGTGACGGGCCGGATCTCCTTGCGCGTCCCGCTGTACTCGCCGATCTCGTCCTCGGTCAGCGAGGTCCGCCTCACCAGTTCGTGCTTCCACTGGCGGGCCGAGACCGTGTTGGTGACCAGGATCAGCGTGGTCGACTTCGCCTGCGCCATCGAACCGGCACCCACCAGCGTCTTGCCCGCGCCGCAGGGCAGGACGACCACCCCGGAGCCGCCGTGCCAGAAGTTCTCCACGGCCTGCTTCTGGTAGGGGCGCAGCGCCCACCCCTCCTCGCGCAGCTCGATGTCGTGCGCCTCGCCGTCCACGTACCCGGCGAGGTCCTCGGCGGGCCAGCCCAGCTTCAGCAGCACCTGCTTGATCTGCCCGCGTTCCGAGGGGTGCACGGCGACGGTGTCCGGGTCGAGGCGGGCGCCGACCAGCGGGGCGATCCGCTTGGAGCGCAGCACCTCCTCCAGGACGGGCCGGTCGGTGCTGGTCAGCACGAGACCGTGCGCCGGGTGCTTGAGCAGGCTGAGCCGGCCGTAGCGGTCCATCGTCTCGGCGATGTCGACGAGCAGCGCGTGCGGCACCGGGTAGCGGCTGTACTTCACCAGCGCGTCCACGACCTGCTCGGCGTCGTGCCCGGCGGCCCGCGCGTTCCACAGGCCGAGCGGGGTCACCCGGTAGGTGTGGATGTGTTCCGGCGCCCGCTCCAGCTCGGCGAACGGGGCGATGGCGCGACGGCACTCGCCGGCCTGCTCGTGGTCGACTTCCAGGAGAAGCGTCTTGTCGGACTGGACGATGAGCGGACCATTCACGCGCGGCTGCCTTTCTGCGACGGGCTCGGCACGGGCATGCACGGGCACAGCACGGCCAAACGTCCAGTTTGCCTGATCGCCCGCCGCCCGGGGGCCGGAGTGACGGTGACCACAGCACCGGCGGCGAAGCGCCGTACGGGGGAGCGGGCAGGTGCCGGCCCGGGCCCGGACGCCGAGGACCACGCGCAGAACCACACCCCGGAACAGGCCTGGGCCGAGTGGGACCTGGAACCGCGCTGATTCCCCTCGCTCCGGGCCCGGCACCCCCGTCACCCGGCTCGTACCCGAAGCCGGACCGGAGTGTCCGGGGCGGCGGCTGCCACAGAACCGGCGGGGCGCCGTGGTCGCCCGCGCGGTGCGGCGCGGTACCGACGCGGTGATCGGCCGGCTGCCGTCCCGTCTGCCCTGAACGGTGTCCGGCGGCTGCCGGGGGTCGCAGAGGGCATGCGGCCGACCGTCCGTAAGAGACCCGCCAAGAACGTCCGGACCGCCGTACGGAAGCCGTCAACGGCGGCCGAATCCGGCTGTACAGGCGCTTTTCTCTTCTTGTCAGATTCTCCTTTCGAACCTCACCAGGAGTTCGCGATGGCCGACGTGGTCTTCGTCGCCGTCACGATCGCGGTGTTCGCGCTCGTGGCTCTCGTCGCCAAGGGGGTGACGAAGCTGTGACCGTCGAGAACATCGTCGGCCTGGTCGTCGCCGTCGCCGTGCTGGGATACCTCGTCCTCGCCCTGATCCACCCGGAGAGGTTCTGAGCACCGCATGAGCCCCGTCCTCGCCGGCGTGCTCCAGCTGCTCGCTCTCACGGCCGCGCTGGCGCTCGCCCACGTTCCCCTCGGCACCTACATGGCCAGGGTCTACTCCTCCGACAAGCACTGGCGCGTGGAGAAGTGGATCTACAAGGGCATCGGTGTCGATCCTGACACGCAGATGCGCCGGACCGCCTATCTGCGCGGCGTGCTGTCCTTCTCCGTGGTCGGTGTCCTCTTCCTCTACGCCCTCCAGCGGCTCCAGGGCGTGCTGCCCGGCTCGCTGGGTTTCGCCTCGATCGATCCGGACCAGGCGTTCAGCACCGCCGTCTCCTTCGTCACCAACACGAACTGGCAGTCGTACTCCGGCGAGCAGGCCATGGGCCACGTCGTGCAGACCGCCGGTCTGGCCGTGCAGAACTTCGTCTCCGCGGCGGTCGGGATCGCCGTCTGCGTCGCTCTGGTGCGGGGGTTCGCCCTTCCCCGGGTTCCCGGCTCCGCCCGAGCAGGGGGGAACGTTCTGCGCAACGGCGAGCCGGGCAACTTCTGGGCCGACCTGGTGCGGGGTGTGGTCCGTGTCCTGGTGCCGCTCGCGGCCGTCGGCGCGGTCGTCCTCGTGGCCTGCGGGGTGATCCAGAACTTCTCCGGCATCCATGAGGTCGGCCAGTTCACGGGCGGCACGCAGGAGTGGAACGGTGGCGCGGTCGCCTCGCAGGAGGCCATCAAGGAACTCGGTACCAACGGCGGCGGCTACTTCAACGCCAACTCCGCCCACCCGTTCGAGAACCCCACTCCGTTCACGAACCTCTTCGAGATCTTCCTGATCCTTCTCATCCCCTTCTCGCTGACCCGGACGTTCGGCCTCATGGTCGGCTCCGTCCGGCAGGGCCGCGCGATCCTCGCGACCATGGCCACCATCTGGGTCGTCTTCACCGTCCTGATGATGTGGACCGAGTTCGCCCACCGCGGCGCGGCACTCGAGCTTGCGGGCGGCGCCACGGAGGGCAAGGAGGTCCGCTTCGGTGTCGGTGCCTCCTCGATCTTCGCGGTGGCCACCACCCTGACCTCCACGGGTGCGGTGGACTCCTTCCACTCCTCCTTCACCGGCCTCGGCGGCGGTATCACGATGCTCGGCATGATGCTCGGCGAGATCGCGCCCGGCGGTGTCGGCTCCGGCCTCTACGGCATGCTCGTCATGGCGGTCATCGCGGTGTTCGTCGCCGGCCTGATGGTGGGCCGTACCCCCGAGTACCTCGGCAGGAAGATCGGCACCCGTGAGATCACGTTCGCCGCCTGCTACATCCTGATCACCCCGGCCCTGGTACTGACCTTCACCGCCGCGGCGATGACGCTCCCCACTCCGGCGAACTCGATGACCAACAGCGGAGCGCACGGGTTCTCCGAGATCCTGTACGCCTACACCTCCGCCTCGAACAACAACGGCTCCGCCTTCGCCGGTCTGAACGCGGACACCCAGTGGTTCAACACCACGCTCGGCATCGCGATGCTGCTCGGCCGTTTCCTGCCGATGGTGTTCGTCCTGGCGCTGGCGGGGTCGCTGGCGGAGCAGAAGCCGGTCCCGGCCACCGCGGGCACCCTGCGTACCGAGAAGCCCCTGTTCACCGGGCTGCTGGTGGGGGTGGTCCTGATCATCACCGGTCTGACCTACTTCCCGGCGCTTGCGCTGGGTCCCCTCGCGGAGGGACTGGCGTCATGACCACCGACACGCACCAGCACGAGGACCCGGTGTCCACCACCACCCCGGCCCGGGCGCCGCACCACGACGCACCCACCGGGCCCACGTCCGGTCAGGGCCGTGTCGGCGTGGGCGCCTTCGACCCGAAACAACTGGTCAGGTCGCTGCCCGACGCCCTTTGCAAGCTCGATCCGCGGGTGATGGTGAAGTCGCCCGTCATGTTCGTGGTCCTGATCGGGTCCGTTCTGACGACGGTGTTCTCCTTCCTGGACCCGGGCGACTGGTTCGGCTGGACGATCAGCGCCTGGCTCTGGCTGACCGTGATCTTCGCCAACCTCGCGGAGGCCGTCGCCGAGGGCCGCGGCAAGGCGCAGGCCGACACCCTGCGCAGGGCCAAGACCGACGCCGTCGCCCGCCGTCTCGTGGACGGGCGCGAGGAGCGGGTGCCCGGCACCGGGCTGGGCATCGGCGACCTGGTCGTCTGCGAGGCGGGCGACATCGTCCCCGGGGACGGCGACGTCGTCGAGGGCGTCGCCTCCGTGGACGAGTCGGCGGTCACCGGCGAGTCGGCTCCGGTCATCCGGGAGTCCGGCGGCGACCGCAGCGCCGTCACCGGCGGTACGAAGGTTCTCTCCGACCGCGTTGTCGTCCGGATCACCACGAAGCCCGGTGAGACCTTCATCGACCGGATGATCAACCTGGTCGAGGGTGCTGCCCGGCAGAAGACGCCCAACGAGATCGCGCTGAACATCCTGCTCGTCTCGCTGACCGTCGTCTTCCTCCTCGCCTGCGCCACGCTGCCGCCGTTCGCGGACCACGCGGGCACGGAGCTGACGATGGTCGTGCTCGTCGCGCTCCTGGTCTGCCTCATCCCGACGACGATCGGGGCCCTGCTGTCGGCGATCGGTATCGCGGGCATGGACCGGCTGGTGCAGCGCAACGTGCTGGCCACGTCGGGCCGCGCGGTCGAGGCCGCCGGCGACGTCTCCACGCTGCTGCTGGACAAGACAGGCACCATCACACTGGGCAACCGGCAGGCCGCCGAGTTCGTCCCGGCACGCGGTGTCACCGAGGCCGAGGTCGCGGACGCCGCCCAGCTGTCGTCGCTGGCCGACGAGACCCCGGAGGGCCGCTCCGTGGTCGTCCTCGCCAAGGAGAAGTACGGACTGCGCGAACGCCACCAGGGCGAACTCGTCGGTGCCGACTGGATCCGGTTCACCGCCCGGACCCGCATGTCGGGCGTCGACATCGACGGACGCAAGGTGCGCAAGGGCGCGGCGGGTTCCGTGACCGCCTGGGTCGAGGAGCGCGGCGGCACGGTCGCCGTCGACGTCGGCGAGACCGCGGACCGCACCTCCGAGGCGGGCGGCACGCCGCTGCTGGTGGCCGTCGAAGACGACCGGGGCGCTCGCGTCCTGGGTGTCATCCACCTCAAGGACGTCGTCAAACACGGCATGCGCGAGCGGTTCGGGGAACTGCGCCGCATGGGCATCAGGACCGTCATGATCACGGGCGACAACCCGCTGACCGCCAGGGCGATCGCCGACGAGGCCGGCGTCGACGACTTCCTCGCCGAGGCCGCCCCCGAGGACAAGATGGCCCTCATCAAGCGCGAACAGGCCGGCGGCAGGCTGGTCGCGATGACCGGCGACGGCACCAACGACGCCCCCGCACTGGCCCAGGCGGACGTCGGCGTGGCGATGAACACCGGAACGTCGGCAGCCAAGGAGGCCGGCAACATGGTCGATCTCGACTCCGACCCGACCAAGCTCATCGAGATCGTGGAGATCGGCAAGCAGCTCCTCATCACCCGCGGCGCGCTCACGACGTTCTCCATCGCCAACGACGTCGCCAAGTACTTCGCGATCATCCCGGCCCTGTTCACCGCCGTCCACCCGGGCCTGGACAAGCTCAACGTCATGCGTCTGTCCTCGCCCGATTCCGCGATCCTCTCGGCGGTGATCTTCAACGCGCTGATCATCGTCGCCCTGGTCCCGCTCGCGCTGAGGGGCGTGCGCTACCGGCCGACGAGCGCCGACCGGATGCTCCGCCGCAACCTCGCCGTCTACGGGCTCGGCGGGCTGGTCGCCCCCTTCGCCGGCATCAAGATCATCGACCTGCTCGTCTCCCTCGTCCCCGGAATCGGCTGATCTCCATGAACCACTCCGTGTCGAACACCGCCCGGCTCCTCGGGGCGGGCCTGCGAGCCCTCCTCGTCCTGACCCTGGTCACCGGCGTCGCCTATCCGCTGGTGATCACCGGTATCGCCCAGGGGCTCCTCCCGGGCCGGGCGAACGGCTCCGAGATCGAGGCGGACGGCAAGGTCGTCGGCTCCTCACTGATCGGGCAGTCGTACACCCTGCCACCGAAGGAGGGGCAGAAGACTCCGGAACCGGACCTGAGGTGGTTCCAGGGCCGTCCGGCCAACGGCCTCGGCACCAACAGCGTCAACACCCGGTACGAGCTCATCCTGTCCGGCGCGACCAACCGCTCCGCCGACGACGCGGAGCTGATCCAGTGGGTGAAGGACGCCAAGGCCGCGGTCGTCGAGGACAACTCCGTGGGCAGTCGCACCGTCAGGCCCTCCGACGTGCCCGCCGACGCGGTCACCTCCTCCGGCTCCGGCCTGGACCCGCACATCTCCCCGCAGTACGCGGACCTCCAGGTCCACCGGGTCGCGGAGCGGAACGGTCTGTCCGTCGCACAGGTCGACAGGCTGGTCGAGGAGCACACCCGGGGCCGCACCCTCGGCTTCCTCGGTGAACCCCGGGTCAACGTGCTCGAACTGAACATCGCGCTCAAGGAACTCAGGACCAGGAACTGATGGAACGAGGCGAAGGGCGGGAGCCGGCATTCCGGAGTGTCTTCCGAGGCCACCGGCTCCCACCGCTGCGAACTCCCGGCGGACCGCTCCACCCCGTGCACGACAGGAGAGGCGTACACCGATGACCCGGGTGCTGGTCGTGGAGGACGACCCCCAGCTCGTACGCGCGCTCGTCATCACCATGCAGGCCCGCCACTACGGGGTCGATGCGGCCCCGGACGGTGCCACCGCCCTGCGCCTGGCCGCCGTGCGCCGGCCCGACGTGGTCGTCCTCGACCTCGGCCTGCCGGACATGGACGGCGTCGAGGTCATCAAGGCGCTGCGCGGCTGGACCCGCGTGCCGGTCCTGGTGCTGTCCGCCCGCCAGGCCTCCGACGAGAAGGTCGACGCGCTGGACGCGGGAGCCGACGACTACATCACCAAGCCGTTCAACATGAACGAGCTGCTCGCCCGTCTGCGCGCCGCGGTCCGCCGCGCGGAGACCGCGCCGAGCGCCCCCGAGGTTCCACTGGTCACGACGGACGGCTTCACCGTCGACCTGGTCGCGAAGAAGGTCCGCCGGGCCGACCACGACATCCGCCTGACCCCGACGGAGTGGCACCTGCTGGAGATCCTGGTGACCCACCCCGGCTGTCTCGTCACGCAGAAACAGCTGCTGCACGAGGTCTGGGGCGTGACCCTGGGCAACAAGACCAACTACCTGCGGGTGTACATGGCCCAGCTGCGCCGCAAACTGGAGGCCGACCCCTCCCGCCCCCGCTACCTCATCACCGAGCCCGGGATGGGCTACCGCTTCGAGGCGTGACCCCGGCCCGGCCGTACCGCCCGCACCACCACGAGAGCAGAAACGAGACCATGGCACGCGGCAGACTCCGGATCTACCTCGGCGCGGCACCAGGCGTCGGCAAGACCTACGCCATGCTGTCCGAAGCGCACCGAAGGGCGGAACGCGGCACCGACTGCGTGGTCGGCTTCGTGGAGTCCCACGACCGGCCCCGCACCCGGACGATGCTGCACGGCCTGGAAGAGGTGCCGCGCAGACGGCTGGAGTACCGAGGGACCACGTTCACGGAAATGGACCTGGACGCGGTGCTGGCCCGCCGTCCCGGAGTCGTCCTCGTCGACGAGCTCGCCCACACCGACGTTCCGGGCTCCCGCAACACGAAGCGCTGGCAGGACGTGGAGGAACTGCTCGCGGCCGGAATCGACGTCATCTCCACGGTCAACATCCAGCACCTGGAGTCGCTCGGCGACATCGTCGAGTCCATCACGGGCGTACGCCAGCAGGAGACCGTGCCGGACGAGGTGGTGCGCCGGGCCGACCAGATCGAGCTGGTCGACATGTCACCCGAGGCCCTGCGCCGACGGATGGCGCACGGCAACGTCTACACACCCGACAAGGTCGACGCGGCCCTGTCCAACTACTTCCGCCCCGGCAATCTCACCGCCCTGCGCGAACTGGCCCTGCTCTGGGTGGCCGACCGGGTCGACGAGTACCTGCAGCAGTACCGCACCGAGCACGGGGTCCGCACGATCTGGGGCTCGCGCGAGCGGATCGTGGTCGGCCTGACCGGTGGGCCCGAGGGCCGGACGTTGATACGGCGGGCGGCACGCCTCGCGGAGAAGGGGGCCGGAGGTGAGGTGCTGGCGCTCTATGTGGCCCGCAGCGACGGGCTGACCTCGGCCTCGCCCAAGCAACTGGCCGTCCAGCGCGCTCTGGTCGAGGATCTGGGCGGTACCTTCCACCATGTCGTCGGTGACGACATCCCGACCGCGCTCCTGGAGTTCGCCCGCGGGGCGAACGCCACGCAGATAGTGCTCGGAGCGTCCCGGCGCAAGGGCTGGCAGTACGTACTCGGGCCCGGCGTGGGTGCCACCGTCGCCCGTACCTCCGGGCCCGACCTGGACGTCCACCTCATCACACACGACGAGGTGGGAAAGGGCCGCGGCCTCCCGGCCGCCCGAGGCGCTCGGCTCGGGCGGCCCCGCATCGTGGCCGGGTGGCTGGTCGGCGTGCTCGGCCCCGCCCTGCTGACCCTGCTGCTGAAAGCCGCCCTGCCCGATGTGGGCCTGGCCAACGACATGCTGTTGTTTCTCGCGCTCACGGTGGCGGCGGCGCTGCTCGGCGGCCTGCTGCCCGCCCTCGCCTCCGCCGCGGTGGGGTCACTGCTGCTCAACTGGTACTTCGCGCCGCCGATCCGGACCTTCACCATCGCCGACCCCCAGAACATCGTCGCCCTCGCGGTCTTCGTGGGCGTCGCCGTGTCCGTGGCCTCGGTGGTGGACCTCGCGGCACGCCGCACCGACCAGGCGGCCCGGCTGCGCGCCGAGGCGGAGACCCTGTCCTTCCTCGCCGGCAGCGTGCTGCGCGGGGAGACCAGCCTGGAGGCGCTGCTGGAGCGCGTGCGGGAGACCTTCGCCGTGGACTCCGTGGCGTTGCTGGAGAGGGAGAACGACAAGGCGCCGTGGACCTGCGCCGGCAGTGTCGGGCCCGCCCCCGCCGTGGCACGGCCCGAGGACGCCGACGTGGACGTGCCGGTGGGCGACCACATGGCGCTCGCGATCTGCGGCCGGGTGCTGCCCGCCTCCGACCGTCGCGTCCTGGCCGCGTTCGCGGCACAGGCCGCCGTCGTCCTGGACCGCCGGCGGCTTCAGTCCCAGGCCGATCAGGCCAGGGACCTGGCCGAGGGCAACCGCATCCGTACCGCTCTGCTCGCCGCGGTCAGCCACGACCTGCGCACTCCGCTCGCCGGGATCAAGGCGTCCGTGTCGTCGCTGCGGTCGGACGACGTGGAATGGTCACAGGAGGACCGGGCCGGGCTCCTGGAGGCGATCGAGGAGGGCGCCGACCGTCTCGACCACCTGGTCGGCAACCTGCTCGACATGTCCCGCCTGCAGACCGGAACCCTCACGCCGCTGATCCGTGAAGTGGACCTGGACGAGGTCGTTCCGCTGGCCCTGGGCGGGATTCCGGAACCGGAGTCGGTCGTCGTCCTGGACATCCCCGAAAGCCTTCCCATGGTGGCGACGGACAAAGGGCTGCTGGAGCGGGTGGTCGCCAACGTCGTGGAGAACGCCGTCAAGTACAGCCCCGAGGACGAGCCGGTCCTGGTGACGGCCAGCACGCTCGCCGACCGGGTGGAACTGCGTGTGGTGGACCGGGGGCCGGGCGTTCCCGACGAGGTCAAGGAGCTCATCTTCTCCCCGTTCCAGCGCTACGGCGACGCCCCGCGGAGGGACGGGGTCGGCCTCGGCCTGGCGGTCGCCCGCGGTTTCGCCGAGGCCATGAGGAGCACCCTGCAGGCCGAGGACACCCCCGGCGGTGGCCTCACCATGGTCCTCAGTCTCCCCGCCGCCGCGGGCTGCCCACCGGCTGTCCCCGGCCTTCCCGCTACCGCCACGTCCTAGGGGGAACGCCGCGCGTGGCCCGCCCCGCCTTCCGCGCGCTCCTCGAGTGCCGGATGCGCAGCGTCCCTCGGACACGCCGGTCCCTCCCGGTCCCCGACCTCGCGACGAGGAAGGAAACCGGCGGCGTCGTCCTCGAGCGCGTCTTCCTCTCACACCCCGTTCCGGTCGTGCCCGAACCCGACCTCCGGCGGCGGCCACGGCACCGCCCACCGCCCGGTGAACCGGCCGCGCACCTGAGGGCACCGGCCCGCAGCAGCAGCCCGCGCCCGTCAGCGGACCGTGCCCGGCCGTGCCGTCCTGCGCGTGGGCGGGCATGCCGTACGCCGTCGTCGCGGCGAGGCAGCCGCCGGCGTCCGACGCCGCGCTCCGTACCGTGCGGGGAGACCGCGCGGCGGAGCGGGCTTCAGCTCTCCTCGTCCGCGAGTTCCGCGACCCCGGTGATCCGGTGCAGCGGGTACGTCCGCACCTCGTCGGCCGTGTGGTCGTACGCGGTGACGACGCCGCCCTCGACCCGGACCGGAGCGATGACGCGCCGGCCGGCGACGCCCTCGGCGTTGACGTGGCCGATCCACAGCGCCTCGCCGGTGAGGACGGCGGCCTGCAGGGTGGCGAGGGTCTCGGCGGCCCCGGTGCGCGGCAGCGCACCGCTCCCCGCCCCGGGACCGTCCGTCTCCCCGTCCGTCTCCCCGGCCGTGGTCCTGCGCGGGGCCGTCGCGGCGAGGTCGCCGGCGCGGACGGCGCGGATCGCCGCCGCGAGCAGGGTGTCGTCGGGCACCGGCGGCCCCTCCGGGACCGGCTCGGGTGCCGTGCGCGGCGGGGTGCGGCGGGCGTCGGCGCGGGTGATCAGGACATCGCCCTCGGCGGACTCGGCGGCCGGCGCGAACCCCATCCGGCGCAGTCCCTCCAGCAGGCCGGCCGGATCGGCCTGCGCGGCCAGCACGGTCGGCGCGAGCCGGCGCAGGCCCAGCCCGGCGGCCCGCTTGTCGGCGAGGATCTCGTTCAGCACCGCGTCGTCGTCGCAGCGCACGTACGCGGAGGCGGCGCCCACCCGCAGATGCCCGTGTCTGCGGGCCACGTCGTCGATCAGGTAGGTCAGCGGCTGCGGCACCGGCGTACGGGAGTGCGCGGCGAGGAAGGCGTGCAGGTCGGCGGCGGCCCGGCCGGAGTCCAGGGCACGGCGTACCGAGCCCGGCGTGAACCGGTAGACGGTCGCCCCGCCCTTCGACTCCACGTCCGCCAGCACCCCCAGCATGTCCGCGAGCGGCCGCTGGAGCGGGCCGGGCGCGACCGCCGTCAGGTCGGCCTGGAGCAGGACGTGGTCCAGCGGTTCGGGCAGCAACGGGGCGAGCAGCCGGGCGGCGGAGGAGGACGCGGCGGCCTGCTCGGCGGGGGTGAGGGCGGTGAGGGCGGAGGAGAACGGGGGCGAGGCGGGCGACCGGTGGTGGTGGACGGGGAGACGGTCGCCCGGCCCCGTCGCCCCCGGCCCCGACGCGGATCCCGACTGCGACGCGGATCCCGGTCCTGTGCCCGGTCCTGTCCCTGTGCCCGTGCCCGTCCCCGGCCCTGGTACCGCCCGCCCCGCCGGTGCCTTCGGCCCGGGCAACCCGAGTACGGCCCGTCCGTGCGCGGACAGTGCGCCGCGGCCGGTGACGCCCAGCATCTCGGCCTCGGCCAGCGTCCACCGGGCGAGCCGCGAGCGCAGGTCGTCGCCCTCGCCCGCGCCCCCTGCGACGGAACCGGAACCTGCCGCGCCGCCCGCCGGGCGCGGCGGCCGCTCCCACCGCAGCCGCTCCGACACCGACCCGGAGTCCGGCGCCGCCCCTTCCGGCAGCTCCGCCAGCAGGGCCAGCACCCGGCGCCGCACCTCGGGCGCCGCCGACCGGTCGAGCCCCGGGCCGAGCGCCGCCAGGGTGTGGTCCTTCGCGTCCCGCCCGCCGACCAGTCCCGGCGTCCGGGTCGCCGCCAGCCACGCCGCGGCGAGCGTCGCCCAGCGCTCGGCGGCGGGTCGTTCGAGCCAGGTGTCGTACGCCGGGGTCGCCGCGTACCGCTCGTCGGCCTCACCGTCGGAGGCCACCAGCCCTGCCGCATACGCCAGTTCGACCCAGAACGCGGCGACCGTCTCGGGCACGTCCAGGGCGACGGCGGTCCGCTTCAGGTCCCGCACGCTCAGCCCGCCGGACCGCAGCACCGCCGGGCCGCCCTCGTTCCAGTCCTTCAGCAGCTCCTCGACGGTCGCCAGCGCCGTGTACGCCTGTCCGGCCGCCGTCGCGTCCACCATCTGGGGACGGTGCGTGGCCGCGGCCTCGACCGGCGGCGGCACCGGCTCCGTCGTCCGGTGCGCCCGCCCGCCGCGCAGGTGCAGCGCCACCTCCCGCGGCAGGACGACCGTCCCGGGCGCGGTCGGCAGCAGCAGCCCGCGGTCCAGCAGTCGGCGCAGCCGGGTCGCCGGATCGGCGGTGACCTGACCGTAGGGCGGCCCCCAGACCAGCCGCTCCAGCACCTCCACCGACTCCGGCGGCACCTCGGCCAGCAGCGCCGCCATCCGCGCCCGGTCCGTGAACAGCCCGGTCAGCGCCGTTACGGCGGACACCGAGTCGTGCGTGGAGGGCAGTCCGACCGTCGTGACGATCTCCTGGATCCGCCCCGGGGACATCCCGGCCGTCGCCTCCCGCACGGTCGGGCCGAGGCCCGTCGGCGAAGGGTGCTGCGGGGACGGGGAGAGCAGCTCGCGGGCCGTACGGACCAGCCGCAGCCGGTCGTCGTCGCCCCACAGCAGCGCCTGCTCGCGCAGCGTCCGCACGGCGCCCGGCAGCGCGGCGGACACCGCCGGGTCGCCCTCGTCGCCCGCGAGCAGCCCGAGCAGTTCGTCGTACGGCGCCGGATCCGCCGCCACGGCCAGCGCCTGCGCGGTCTGCGTCGTGAACCGGTCCAGCCGCTCCAGGGCGCGGACGACCGAGGCGCGCGTACCGGCCCGGGTGGCCAGCTGCGTGAGGTCGGCGGGCACGGGCGTGACGAGATCCGGCCGGCTGCGCAGGAGCGCGGCAAGCCCGGCGTCGTCCCGCGCCCGGAGTGCCTCCGCGAGGGATCGGGGGGCCGCCGCGGGCTTCTCCTCGGTGCTCATCCGCATCACCGTAGCGGGTGGATCCGCCGGTGGGGTGCGTGGAGTTGGGCCGGCCGGCCGGACTCGCGGTACCGTCGTGCGACGTCGTCCGCCAACGCAACCGCCCCGGAGGGGACTTCGTGGGTATCGAGAGTGACCAGGTCGTCTACGAGTATCTGAGCCGCGTCGGCGACGTGGCCCAGCAGCGGCAGCTGCCGTCGGCGACCCGCATGCGTCTGGTCGCCGGGCTGCGGGACGAGATCGACCGGCGCCGGGCGAAGGCCGTGGTCGACTCCCCGACGGCCGTGCGCCGCATCATCTCCCGTATGGGCACCCCGGACGAGGTCGTGACGGCGGCCTCTTCCGGCGCCTCCGGCACCTCCGGCAGCGAGGGGGCGGCCTTCGGCGCGGAGGGGAGCGCGGGCGCCACCCCGGGCAGGCCCGCGCCGGCGCCCGCCGCGGTTCCCGCCCAGCGGGGCGGCGACCGCGGCCGGCGGGCGAAGAGCGTCCTGCGCCGCGCCGTCCCCCGCCCCCGGCCCGCCGACGTCCCGCCCGCCGCCCCTGCCGTCCCCTCCGCACCCGCCGGACCGTCCGCGCCGCACCGGGCCGGGATGGACGAACTCGGCGACAGCGCCACCCAGCCCGACTGGTGGCGGACGGACAGCAGCCCCTTCGGCGTCGGCGACGAGGTCCCCGGCTTCGTCGGCGGCGTCGAGATCCCCGAACTGCTCAAGGCCCCGCCGGCCACGGACGACGCCCCGGGCGCCGGCGGGCGGCCGGGCAAAAGCGTGCCCGCCACCGCACCCGCCACCGCCTCCGCCCCCGTCGTCGTCGAGGCCGGGAGCGAGAAGGAGAAGACCGGTTCCGCCTTCCGCCGCCGGCTCCCGCGCCTCCCGTCCGGCAACTGGAGCAACCCGCTGCTCCTGGTCGCCGCGGGCCTGCTGGTCGTGGGCGCCGTGCTCGGCAACTGGTTCGCCCTGTTCCTCGGCTGGGTCATCGTCTACGCCTCCCGCCGCCTCAGCCAGGCCGAGATCAAGTGGGCGGTCGTCGTCCTGCCCGGTCTCGCGATCGCGGGCGGAGTCGCCTGGCTGTGGGGCAGGACCGAGGGACGCTGGGGCACCCCCGTCGCCGACGGCGCCATGAACGAGGCCGTCTCCGAGACCTGGCCCTGGGTGGTCCGGGCCGCCGCCGTCGCCTCGGCCCTGTTCCTGACCTGGCGCTCCCAGCGCCCCCGCTAGGGCCCGCGGCGAGCGTGACGCCTGCCGTGCGACGCCCGGCAGGCACTCCCGCCGCACCCGCGCCGCCCGGAAGCCCGGGTACGCCGGCCCGGCAGGAGAGCTTCCGGGCGGCGCGCCGGGAGCACGCTCCCCGAGCTCTCGGCCTGGCTCGGGCAGGGGGACCTCCAGGGCCCGCGCGGCCGCCCCGCGGGCGACGACGCCCCTTTCACAGCAGGTCCTGGACCTGTCCGGCGGATCATCCTGGAGAGACGGGGTCCGGCACGCCCGCACGCCCTCCCCCAAGCTCTTCGGCCAGGGGGAGCCTCCGGTGGCGTTGTGCCGTCCCTCGCCGGTCCCTCCCGGCCGGCTCCCGCTCGAGCGGGAGGAACCCCCATCGCGTCGCCTCCCTCCTCGGCCTCGCAGCCGCACGCACCAGACCCCGCTCACCCAGGCCGGACAGCCGCCGCCGGTTTCCTCCGCCCCGACCCGCCGGACAGAACCCGGGGCCGGGGGCGTACGGCCGGTCGGTTGTTTGCGTGCGCTGGGCACAATGGCGGGTATGGCCTCCACGACCGCGCTCCCGCCCACCGTCGGCTTCGACCTCGACATGACGCTCATCGACTCCCGGCCCGGCATCCGTGCCTGCTACCAGGCGCTCTCCGAGCGGACCGGAACCCCCATCGACGCCGATCTCGCCGTCACCCGGCTGGGACCGCCCCTCGCGGACGAGCTGGTCCACTGGTTCCCGGCCGACCGGGTCGACGAGGTGGCCGACCTGTACCGGGCGATGTACCCGACGTACGCCATCGCCGCCACGCCCGCGCTGCCCGGCGCCCGCGAGGCCATGTCCGCCGTGCGCGAGGCGGGCGGGCGTGCCGTCGTCGTCACCGCGAAGTACGAGCCGAACGCCAAGCTGCACCTGGCCCACCTCGGCATCGAGCCGGACGCCGTGATCGGCGACCTGTGGGCCGAGCAGAAGGCGCTGGCGCTGCGCGAGCACGGCGCGGGCGTGTACGTCGGCGACCACGTGGGCGACGTACGCGGCGCGCGGACCGCAGACGCACTGTCCGTCGCCGTCGCCACCGGCCCCTGCGACCCCGCGGAACTGCGGGAGGCCGGCGCGGACGTCGTCCTCGCCGACCTGACCGAGTTCCCCCGCTGGTTCTCGGCCTACGCGGCCGGAGTCCGCGCCTGACGCGCGGCGGCGCGTGCCCGACCCCGGCCCGGCCGAAACGGCGGGGCCGGGGCACCGCCGAGAGCGACGGCCCGGGTCTCGTGCTCCGGGCCGTCCCCCGACGTGCCGCCCGACGAGCGCACGTCCGCCCGTGGCCCGCACCCGTGCGGGCCACAGGCGGTCCGTTTCCGTCGGCGGAGCCCGCGCGAGACCAGCAGGCCGCACGCGTCCGTCACGCTCTCGCAGCGCGGCGTCCTCGCGGCATGGGGAGCTTTGCGGTCGGTGCCCTGGGTGGCGGAGAGTTCGGCGAGCCGGGCCTGGAAGGCAGGCGGCCGCTGCCCGGCGGGTTCCGGTGACCGTCCCACCGTGCGGCGAGTACCTCCTGGACGGCGAATGCGGTGTGGTCGTCGCAGGCCACGACCTCCACCACGGCCAGTCCCGGCTCTTCCGCTGCGCTCGCCGCGCGGATCGTCTTCACCAGCTCCGGGTGGTGCAAGGCACGACCTGCACAGAACCATCAGCACGAAGACGCCGGAACAGCTGTGGCGGAACTTCGGCTGTCGTCGCCGGTGACCGGCCGGGTGAAGCGGTAGCACTGGTTGACTGCTGCCTGCGAGCTTGAGACGAGGACGGAAACGGTTATCGTGTCGCCCTCACGGACCACGTGCTTGACGTCGGGGGAACCTCAGCCCTCTCCGGCGGCGGGCACGAGGGTGAGTCGGGCCGGGGCTTCGGGCGGGGTGTCGCCCCTCCCGGCCAGTACGAGGAACGGGAAGGGCAGGGTTGTCGTGCTCCGGCCGTGGAGCGAGGAACTGCCGGACCGGACACCGCTCGGATCAGGCAGTTCACGGGCCGCCCCTGACGGTTGTGCGGGGGAAGAACACCCGCACAACCGTCAGGAGGAACCACCCACATGCAGAACAGGGCCGAGCCCGCCATCGCCCGGCACGACTGGCACTTACGGGCCCTCGCCACAATCCTCCGCGACCACAGGGCGAGCAGAGGCATCCAGGCCGGCAGGTCCAGGGTGAGCTGGACAATCTTCAGCCAGACCTGGTTCTGGGCGGTGCGGTGCAGGGGGTGCGCAGACTGGTGTCGCGGGCCGCGCGGATCCGGTCCTCGGCGCGGGCGCGCTGGCGGTGCCGCAGGTCCAGGGCCGCGATCGTGGTGCCGGGGGTGTTCGTGGCGAAGCAGGTCAGACGCATGCCGTCGGCGTCGGTGAACCTCAACTGCGCTCCGGGGTGGGGCCGTTCTCTGCGCACGATCAGCCGCATCCCGACCGGTCGGCCCTTGAGGAGGTTCCCGGCCAGTTCGGCCACCCAGGCGCCATCGCGCGGCTGGCCGTCGGGTTCGACCGCCGGGGTCCAGGCCCGGTCCGGTACCCGCAGCACAGCGTGGTGGACGGCGTCGGTGGTCGTCCTACCGACTGAGCAGGACAGCCACCGGCCGCGTCTGGTGAGCCAGTCCAGGAACTCGTGGGTGCCGCCGGCGGAGTCGGTGCGGATCAGTAGCTGCCTTTGTATCCGATACCGGCCAGTGCCTGATCCATGACCCGGGCGTAGCCCGTGGTGCCGGCGTTCTTCGGGTGGAACGACTCGAGGCTGGCACAGACGTAACTGGATCGCTGCGGTCCCGACCGGGGTGGTGCGGGAGCAGTCAGGACGCATGCCTCCCAGACGCCCTCAAGCAGGGCGCCTGGGCGCGAGGTGGCGTCAATCCCGGCCGGTCACATCTTTATGCAGTCGGCCTTGTCGTTGAAGGCGCCACCGGTCGGGTAGCCGGCAGTGGAGAAGTTGTAGCAGTAGCCGTTGGTCATGACCACGTACGGGTCGGGCAGGCCCGTACGGGCGTCGTGGACCAACACACCGCTCTGAGCGCGGTTCACGCAGCCGGAGCCGGCCTTGTCCCGGAAGTCCCAGTCCCCGAGCTGCTTGGTCCCCTTGGCGGACCATTGGAGCCGACGCCCCTTGAAGTGCGAGTGCTCCCACAGGCAGACCCACCCGTAGGTGCAGTCGCTGGAAGCCATGGGACCGAGCTCGCTACTGGCCTTCGCTGGTGCCGCGCCGCCGCCGGTACCTCTCGCGGCTGCCGGGGCGATTGCGGCCAGAGCCTGATCCGATTCCTCGGCGCCGTCAAAGCAGTGGACCTCACCGCTCGCCACTGTCGACTGGGAGCAGCCGCGCACGGTGAAGACAGGCCGGCCGCACCCCGCAGGCCACCCCCGACCACCAGCTCTTCGACCAGCTCCTGCAGAAATCCCCCCAGTGGTTGACCGCAGCCCGCACCGCCGGCGTCGTACGGTGACCCCTCCCAGGCAGCGCCGGCGGACCTGCCCTGCCGCCGGTCACACTGCCGCACAGGGTCTGTCGTCGGCGCCACCGAACCCAAACGGGTCAAGCGGTCACCAAAGCCCTAAGTCACCGGCACCGGGGCTAGGCCCGCTTCGTGGCGGCGCGGGCCTGACGGCGTCCCGCCGCGGCCGACCGCAGCACGCCGGCGCCCGCCATCAGGAATCCGACACCCATGAGCATGCTCAGTACGAACATGTACGTCGGAAAGGCGTCGATTCCGAGGAACAACGGTGCCACCGTGACCAGAGTGGCCACAGCGCCGATGAGGAAGACGATGCCGCCGGCACGGACCAGGCCGTCTCCGGGAGCCGGGGAATTCGCTTGGGTTTTGTCAGCCACCCGACCAGGGTAGTTCCTGGCGCGAGGGAACAACCCGGCGACGTCTTGTCACCGGCCCGAAGACCACTAGCCTTGGTTGCGGCGGGTCACCGGGGCCCGCCTGAGTGCTATCAAGAGCCGTTTCCGAAGCAGTTTTCCGACGAGTACGAGGACGAGGACGGTCGTGCCCACCGGCAAAGTCAAGTGGTTCAACAGTGAGAAGGGCTTCGGCTTTCTCTCCCGTGACGACGGCGGGGACGTCTTCGTCCATTCCTCGGTGCTCCCCGCCGGCCTTGAGACGCTGAAGCCGGGCCAGCGCGTCGAGTTCGGCGTGGTCGCCGGGCAGCGCGGTGACCAGGCCCTGTCCCTGACCGTCATCGACCCGACCCCGTCGGTCGCGGCGGCCCAGCGCAAGAAGCCCGACGAGCTGGCCTCCATCGTCCAGGATTTGACGACCCTGCTGGAGAACATCACACCGATGCTGGAGAGGGGCCGTTATCCGGAGCGCACCTCCGGGAAGCAGATCGCCGGCCTTCTGCGCGCCGTCGCCGACCAGCTGGACGTCTAGAAGTGCCCTGAGGTTCCCGCTCCGGCCGCCCGGGTCGTCCAGGTCCGTGCGGAAACACCGACCGGGCCGCACCGGGAGGGTCCGGGCGCGTTTTCAGGATCGTCAGAAGATTTCCGGGACGTGGGGCGAACGTCCCGCCCTTCGGGCGAACGGCGCCGCTTTCGCCACACGTCCCGCCCCCGGCCCGGTGACTCGACGTTTCTGCTGGTGGCGTGGCGTCCAGGAGGTACCCGGACGCCACGTCCCGGGCAGGTCGGTCCCGAGCCGGGCGGGCAGCGGTGACGTCCGGCAGACGTCGGCTGTCGGCTGTTCACGAGCTTCCGGCCCGGAGGGGACGAGCCCTCCGTACCGCCCGGAGCAGGGCGGTGCGCGCTCCTGGCGCGTCGACGCGCGCCCCGCTGCGGGCCTCCGTCCAGGGACGGCTGTCCACCGGGCCCGGGGAACTCACTCACCCGCGTCGGCGGATCAGGACGTGGTCCCCAGCCCCGTGTCCCGTGCCAGCAGCGCCGCCTGCACCCGGTTCTCGCACTGCAACTTCGTCAGGATCCGGCTGACATACGTCTTCACCGTCGCCTCGCTCACATGGATCCGTTCGCCGGCGTCGGCGTTGGACAGCCCCTCACCGAGCAGTCCGAGCACCTCGAGCTCCCGCTCGGTCAGCGTCTCCAGACGCCGCCGCGCTGCCTCACCGCGCGCCGCGGCCTGCCCCGACGCGAGCGAGTCGACCACGTGCCGGGTGGCGGCCGGCGACAGATACGCGTCTCCGGCCGCGGCCGCCCGCACCGCCTGGATCAGCTCGCCCGGCGCCGAGTCCTTCAGGAGGAATCCGGCGCTGCCATGGCCCAGTGCGCGCAGCACGTTCTCCCGCTCGCCGAAGGTCGTCAGGATCAGCGGCCGGACGGACGGCGCGGCCCGCCGCAGCTCGGCCAGCGCGGACAGCCCGTCCAGCACGGGCATCTGGATGTCGAGCAGGGCCACGTCGACGGCGTGCGCCCGGGCCAGGTCGACCGCCTCGCGGCCGTTGCCGGCCTCCGCCACGACGTCGATGTCCTCGGCGGAGGTGAGGATCATCCGGATGCCTGCCCGGATGAGCGGTTCGTCGTCCGCGACGAGGACCCTGATCACAGCTCTCCTGCAAGGCTTCCGGTGACAACGAGCAAGGCGACCGCCGCGTCACCGTCTCCGAACGGCGCGGCGGTCGAACGCTCAACCATACTCAAGGCACGTCACGCTCCACGCCTATGACTTGACCACGTAGGACTTCTTCTGGACCAGCTCCCCGTCCCGGAAGCAGAAGCGGAAGACGGGCTCCTCGTCCAGGCCGTCCGGCATCTCCGACGACAGGAGGACCAGGCACGTCGCGCCCTTCGGTTCCGCGGGCCCCCCGGCGTCCAGACCCTCGGTCAGGAACGACCTGCCGTCCGGCAGTTCGCCCCGCACGGCCGACTCGGCATCGCCCACCCGCACCGAGTGGTAGACCGACGGTTCGATCATGGCCTTGCCGCTCTCCTCCACCAGTTCGCGGATCCCCACGACGGCCAGCACCCCGAGAACGACGGCAACCAGCAGTGCGCTGCCGCACCCGATCACGAGACCCTTCCTCCTGCTTCCCATGGCGATGTCGAGCTCCTTCTGCCTGTCGGGCGGACCGGACCAGTCGATGACCGCTCCACCGTCGCCGGACAGCACCCCGTCGCTCTGCCCCCGGAAGTCGTTCTCCGCATCGACGAATGTCGTTGCGGCCCGCCCCGAGCCGGCCCGCCCCGGGGCGCCGTCCGGCGCGTGCGGCTGCTGGGGCCCGTACGGCAGTACGCCCGCGACCCGGAAACCGCCGCCGGCCGCCGGCCCGGCGTGCACCATGCCGCCGACCAGCCGGGCCCGCTCCTCCAGCCCGGTCAGCCCCTGCCCTCCGCTCACCACGAGCCGCTCACCACCGGCCGTCGCGGGCACCGGCCCGTTGGCGACCTCGGCGACCAGTGAGTCCGGCTCGTAGCGCAGTTCCACGACGACCGAGGCCCCCGGTGCGTGCTTCAACGCGTTGGTCAACGCCTCCTGCACGATCCTGTACGCCGCATGGTCCGCAGCGGGAGCCAGCGGCCGTGCCTCGCCCGTGCGCCGCAGTTCCACGGCCGCACCCGCGCCCCGCGACGCCTCCACCAGGCCGTCGATCCCCGCCACGCCCCGGGCCGCGGGCCCCGCGTCGTCCTCACGCTCCCGCGCCTGCGTGCCGTCGCGCAGGATGCCGACGGCCTCGCGCAGTTCGTGCATCGCCGCCCTGGCAGCCTCCCGCAGTACCCCGACCGCCTCGCGCTGACTGCTCGTCAGGTCCCGGTCCACCTCCAGCGCGCCCGTGTGCACGGCGATCAGCGCCAGCTGGTGGCCGAGGCTGTCGTGCATGTCCTGGGCTATCCGCTGCCGCTCCCGCAGGCGCGCGTGGGACGCGATCATCTCGCGTTCACGCAGCAGCCGGGCGTTGTGCTCGTGCAACGCGTGCAGGAGCGTGCGTCGTTGGGTGCGGTAGCGGCCGGCGAGGCCGGGCACGACGGCCGTCGCCAGGAACGCGAGCGTGACGAACAGCAGCACGTGCAGCGCGGACAGGGCGGACATCTCCTGCTGGGCGGACAGCCCCGCATAGAGCACGTACGAGGCCGCGAACGACGCGAGCGCCCGCCGCGGCGCCGCGATCCTCGGGCCCGCCGACCAGCCCGCGACCGTCAGCAGAACCCAGAAACCGCTGAGCACGCCGGCGACCGCGCCCGTGAGCACCAGCACGCTCGCCGGGAACACCCGCCGCAGCACAGACATCACGGCGGCTGCCACTGCCACGGCGGCCATCCACGGTGTGCCGTCACCCCGCACGCTCAGCGCCGCCGACAGGGCCACCACCAGGGCCAGGACCACCTCGGCGACGATCCGGCGCCGGGACCACAGGTCCGCCACGACCAGGTGTTTCCAGACGTCACGGGCCGTCATCGTCACATTCACACGCCAACGGTAGGTGTCAACGCCCTTGCGTGAAGCATCCGTTCGTCGCACCGGCATCCAACGAAAGTCGCACCGTCCGGCCGCGCGGGCAGCGGCCGACGGCGACGGCGCGGGTCTCCACGGCGGCACCTGCCCTTCACCGATTTCGTGCCGTCCGTGTGGCCGTACCACTTCGATCCCACCCAGGGCGACAAGCGGTTGACGGCGGTCGACAAGAAGTTCGGGCTGCGCGACCGGTACCGGCTCGACATCGCGTCCCCCGGCCTCGACCGCCGCCTCGCCCTCGCACAGACCGTGGCGCTGGACGCGCCGCAGTCGCGCTGACGGAAAAACCCGGGCTGCGCCGCCCGGCGCCGGGCGGCGCAGCCCGGGTTTTTCCGTGCCCGTGCCTAAGGGAACCGCAGTGCGTCCGGGCCGAGGGGCGGTACCAGTCCCTCGGCCGCCGCGCGGGTCAGCAGACCCCGCACCGCCGCGTAGCCGTCCTCGCCGAGGTCGGCGGTGAACTCGTTGACGTACAGCCCGATGTGCTGGTCGGCGACGGCCGGGTCCATCTCCTGGGCGTGCTCCATGACGTACGGGCGGGTCGCCTCGGGGTCGTCCCAGGCGGCCCGTACGGAGGCGCGGACCGCGTCGGCGAGCCGGGTCAGGGCCGCCGGCCCCAGGGACCGCCTGGCGATGATCGCGCCGAGCGGGATCGGCAGCCCGGTGGTCCGCTCCCAGTGC
The DNA here is from genome assembly GCF_000829695.1 of Streptomyces sp. NBRC 110035. Lineage (GTDB taxonomy): Bacteria > Actinomycetota > Actinomycetes > Streptomycetales > Streptomycetaceae > Streptomyces. Next base: position 101,933 of record NZ_BBNN01000023.1, read on the forward strand.
TCGCCCATGTCGGCGAGCTGGTGCAGCCCGTAGTTCCGGTACGTGAAGCGGGCCTCGTGGATCACGAGGCCCGCGTCGACCTTCCCGTCCCGCACGGCCGGCATGATCTCGTGGAACGGCATGACGACGACCTCGCCGACCGGGCCGGGCAGGGTGTCCGCCGCCCAGAGGCGGAAGAGCAGGTACGCCGTCGACCTCTCGCTCGGCACCGCGACCGTACGGCCGCTCAGATCGGTCCCCTCCTCCCGCGTCAGCACCAGCGGGCCGCAGCCCCGGCCGAGCGCACCCCCGCAGGGCAGCAGGGCGTACTCGTCGAGGACGTAGGGGAGGGCCGCGTACGACACCTTCAGCACGTCGAGCTCGCCGCGCTCGGCCATGCCGTTGGTGAGGTCGATGTCGGCGAAGGTGACGTCGAGGGCGGGCGCGCCGGGCACGCGGCCGTGCGCGAGGGCGTCGAAGACGAAGGTGTCGTTCGGGCAGGGGGAGTACGCGATGCCGAGCGGGCGGCCGTCGGTCACGGGCCCACGCTCGCCGGACTCGCCGGACTCGCCGGGGTTACGGGATTCACTGGTCATGCGGGTTCCAACTCTCCAGGACGGGCGCGAGCTTCCCGAACCCCTCGGCGAGGGCGGTCAGGGCGTCGCCGATGCGCCAGGCGCCGCGGTCGCGCGGCCCCACGGGGTTCGACACCGCCCGGATCTCCAGCACGGGCACGCCGTGCGCGGCGGCGGCCTCGGCGACCCCGAAGCCCTCCATGGCCTCGGCGAGCGCGCGGGGGTGCCGGCCGGCCAGGTGTGCGGCGCGGGCCGCGGTGCCGGTCACCGTCGACACGGTGAGGACGGCGCCGGTGAGGGCGCCGGTCGCGGCGGTCGCGTCCCGGACCAGGGCGGCGGGGGGCAGGTGGGTGACGGTGCCGAAGCCGAGGGCGGTCACCGGCAGGAAGCCGTCCGCCGTCTCGGCGCCCAGGTCGGCGGCGGTGATCTCGTCGGCGACGACGAGCGAGCCGACGGGCGCGTGCGGCGCGAAACCGCCGGCGATCCCGGCGGAGACGACCAGACGGTAGGGGCTGCCGGACAAGGCGGCGGCGGTGAGGGCGGTGGCCGTGGAGGCGGCGGCGAGGGCCGGTCCGACACCGGCGGCGAGGACGTCGGGGCCGCCGGCGATCCCGACCAGGCTCCCCCCGGCCGCTCCGGGCAGCGCGACCTGACCCACGGCCCCCGGGAACGCCCCGGCCACCGCGTCCCGCTCGGCGGGGACCGCGGTGGCCACGAGGACGCCGCCCCGGGCCCAGGGCCCCGTACCGGCGGGGGACACGGGTGCGGCGGACGTACCGGGGACGCTCGGGCCGTTCTCCGGGTCGATCAGGCGTCCTTCTTCAGCCGGAAGTTCCACAGGCCCGTGGCGTCGCTCTCGCCCTCCTTGACCGACACCAGGGTCGAGTCGCCCTGGGCGCCGTACTGGGCGTTGAAGAACACGCTGCCGGGGATGGTGCGGTAGGTCTTGGTGCTGGAGTCGGTCAGCGGCTGACCGTTCATCAGGATCGTCCAGCCCTTGTCGGCGACCTCCGGCTCGACACCGAAGCGCACGGTCTCGTCCGGGTCGACCGTGATCTCCTTGACGTCCTTGTCCTTGAGGCACTTGGAGAGGTCGGCGGCCTTCAGGGCCTCGCCCTCGCCGCCGCAGGTCGCCTCGGAGCTCACCGAGGAGCTGCCGACGGTGAGGGTGGACATCGCCGTCGGCTTGTCACAGGCCGACAGGACGAGCAGTCCGGCGGATACGGCGCCGGCGGTGGCGACGGCACGGCGGCGTCGCACGGCGCGGGCACTCGGAGCGGCTGCGCCGCGAGGCAACGTGGTCATGGGCGAAAGGCTATCGGGCACGCCTCACCCGTTCCCCACGTGGGGGTACGGCGTGGCCGGAGCGTTACGCCACTCGCGCGCGAGCCCTCCCGGGAGCGGGGTGGCGGGGCCGGCCCGGCGGATGCGGGCCGGGGCCGCCGCGAGACCGTCGCCGGAGGGCGCGTCGCCCTCGTGCCGGCCGGTCCGTGCGCTGATCGGCGGCTCGTGTCGTCCGGGTGCGCGAGCCGTCCCGGGGAGGGGCGGGCAGGGGGCGGGGCAGGGGCTGGTGCGGGTGCCGTCGCCGGAGGGCGCGTCGCCCGCGTGGTTGCCCGGTCGGTGTGCCGCACGGCGGGCTCACGCCACCCGCGTGCGTCCGCTGCCCCTGCCGTGCCGGGCCGAGCCGATCAGGCCGCGGACGGTGGCCAGCCAGCCCGTGGCGACGATCGCGGCACCCACCGCCAGGCCCAGCGACCCGATCAGCGGCATCGCGATGCCGATCGCCCCGCCCAGCACCCACGACATCTGGAGCAGCGTCTCGGAGCGCGCGAACGCCGACGTACGGACCAGTTCGGGCACGTCCCGCTGGATGAGCGCGTCCAGGGACAGTTTGGCGAGCGCCTGCGCGAACCCGGCGATCCCGGCCAGACAGGCGATCACGACCGCGCCGAACAGCGCCGCCGCGGTGATCGCCGCGGCGGCCACACAGGCCACCACCGTCACGATGATGATCTCCGGCGCGCGGGATCTCAGCGAGGCCCCGACGGCCGTACCGAGCGCGTTGCCCGTGCCCGCCGCCACTCCCACGACGGCCAGGGACACGGCGGCGCTCTGCCCGGACATCGGATGCTCGCGCAGCAGGAACGCGAGGAAGAAGATCAGGAACCCGGTCAGACAGCGGATGGACGCGTTGGCGGCCAGCGCGTGGGTGACGGCCGGGCCGACCGTGCGCAGGCCGGGCCGCTTGACCGGCTTGAGGTGCGGGCCGTGCAGATGCTCCTCGTCCGCCGCGAGCAGCGCCGTGTCCTCCCCCTTCGCGGAGTCCACCTTCGACGGCAGCGTGAACGCCAGCACCGCCCCCGTGACGAACAGGACGAATGCCCCGTACAGCGGCCAGCGCGGCCCGATCTGGTGGAGGCCCGCGCCGATCGGCGCCGCGATGCCGGTGGCCAGCAGGCCGCCCAGGGTGACCCGCGAGTTCGCCTTCACGAGCGAGAACGCGGGTGGCAGCAGCCGCGGCACGACGGCGCTTCTGACCACCCCGTACGCCTTCGAGGAGACCAGCACGCCGAGGGCGGCCGGATACAGCTGGAGGCCGCCGGTGACGACCGCCCCGGACAGCACCAGGGCGAGGATCGCGCGGGCGAGCATCGCGCCCGCCATCGCGGCCCGGCGGCCGTGCGGGAGACGGTCGAGGAGCGGGCCGACCACCGGGGCCAGGAGAGTGAACGGGGCCATCGTGATGGCGAGGTAGAGGGCGACCCGGCCGCGGGCCTCGTCCGTCGGCACGGAGAAGAAGACGGTGGACGCGAGGGCGACAGTGATCATGACGTCGCCGGCGCCGTTCACCCCGTGCAGTTCGATCAGTTTGCCGAGGCCGGACTCGCCGGCGCCGTGCGCGTGGGTGGCCCGGCGGATCCCGCGCGCGGTCCCGGTCACCGGGAGGCGCAGAACGCGCCCGAGCGCGCGCAGCGGGCCGCCCGCCCGGCCGGTCCCGACGCGTCGGCCCTTCTGCGGGCCCTTTCCCTTGACCCCGTCGGCCTCACCGGTCCCGGTGGCGCCCTGGGGTGTCCTCGCGGTAGCCACGACGTTCATAGTGCCCCGATATGGCGGTACGTAGTGCCGCAACCTCGGCGACGGCTCCGGCACGTGCCGCTGTCCGGCGGAACGCCCCGGTGGTGAGGGGCCTGCCGGGTGTCCGCCGTCCGCCGTCCGCCGTCCGGCCGTCCGCCACGCCGGTGCGGCAAGGGCGTCGTACACGGGCGCCGCGGGTTCCGCGGGCGTGGCGGGGGACGACGGGGACGGCGCGGATTCCGGCGCGCGATGGCCCGAGAACTACCGTCGGTGTAGGCCATACGCACGCGAGAAGGTAGCGTGCATATCTCAGCCATCCCGCAGAATGGATGGAGGCGCGCCCGAGCACGAATCGGCGCGGACGTCGACGCGGTCCTCCGGTCCGCTCCGTCCGCCCCCGCGCTGGGAGTGGCGCACTCGTGAGACGGCGTAGGAGAGAAGCGATACCTGTGAGCGCAGCGACAACGCGAAGCCGCACCCCCGACCGCCTGTGCGCCGAGGCGGTCGACCTCGCCCGTGCCGCCGCCGAGGAGGCCGCCGCGCCCGGGGTCGTCGGAGAACACGAAGGTCTGGTCTCCGAGGGCGACCGGGTCGTCACCCACTTCTTCGCCTGCCGCGAGCTCGGCTACCGGGGCTGGCGCTGGGCCGTCACCGTCGCCCGCGCCTCCCGCGCCAAGCTCGTCACGGTGAACGAGTCCGTCCTGCTGCCCGGCCCCGACGCGCTGCTCGCACCGGAGTGGGTGCCGTGGAGCGAGCGGCTGCGCCCCGGCGACATGGGACCCGGTGACCTGCTGCCCACCGACGCCGAGGACCTGCGGCTGGAGCCCGGCTACTCGGGCGAGGACGAGCCGGCCCCGAACTCGACGGTCGCCTCGGTCACCGGGGAACTCGCCGAGCTGGCGGAGGCGGAGGACGCCGAGGTCGCCGCGGGCTCCCCGGCCGACCTGACGATCGCACCCGCCCGTGGCTCGATCGCGTCGGTCGCCGAGGAACTCGGCATGCGCCGCGCCCGCGTCCTGTCCCGCTACGGCCTGCACGTCGCCGCCGACCGCTGGGAGGAGGCGTTCGGTGCCAAGACCCCGATGGCGCAGGCGGCCCCCGCCTCCTGCGTCAGCTGCGGCTTCCTCGCCCGCATCGGCGGTTCCCTGGGCCAGGCCTTCGGCGTGTGCGCCAACGAGTTCTCCCCGGCCGACGGCCGCGTGGTCTCCCTGGCGTACGGCTGCGGCGGCCACTCCGAGGCCGCGGTCATGCCCAGGCCGCCGCAGCCCGTCCCGCCGAGGATCGACGAGACCCGCGTCGACCCGTTCCCGCTCCGCCCGGCCGCGGACTCCGGCTCGGTCCCGGCGACGGAGGACGAGTCGTCGGCGGAGCTGGGTCACTCGTAGGCGGAGTACCCCGCCCCCGAGAGGACTGCCCTCGACGGCCCCGGCGCGGGCTCCGTCCGCCGCCGCGATCAACCAGACCGACTGCGGCAACCGGACCGACTTCGTCAAGGTCTGGATACAACGGCGGAAACCAGACCAGATGCTTCGCCGACGCGGGCATCATGGCCCCCTGCCTCCCCGACGTCGAACGGATCACGTCCGGCAACAACAACGTCGAGATGCTGCTGGGCAACCAGACGAAGGTCATGGGCAAGTGGTCGACCACCGTCGACGTCGAGAACCTCAACGCCACGCTGTACATCCTGCAGCTCCGCTGACCCGCGGCACCGGGGCCCGACGAGCCGTGCACCGGGGCCCGGCCGGCCCGGCGCACACGGCCTTCTCCGTTTGCGTGCCGCCGGAGTGCCCCCGCCCGGCTGCCCCGCCGTGCTGTGGACAGGGCCTTCGGCGGCGCGGCGACGACCCGTTCAGCGGCGTGTGCGAAGGGCGCAGGTCCGGCCCCTCACCGCCCGGCGAGGGCCGGTGGCGAGTGGAACCGGCCGCGGCGGGGAACCGCCGACCCCCTCTTTCGTCGTCTCGCGTTCGTGAGGGAGACGACCAGACGTGCTCGGATACGAAGCGAGTACGACCATCGGGGGGATCGATGTTCACTGTTTTCCGACTGCCGGCGCCCGCTGCCCGGCCTTCGCGCGCAGCCGTCACCGCCGTCGCGGTGGTGACGGCGGTCGCGGTGCTCGCCGGCTGCGGCGGTGACGGGGAGCGCGGGGAGACGGCGGAGGGGGAGACGGGGGAGGGGGGCACGCCGACCTCGCCGAACGCCTCCGCCACGCCGAACGCCTCCGCCTCCGCCGAGCCCTCGGCCTCCAGCAGCGTCGGTGCCCTGCCCGACGCGTACGACTTCACTCCCGCTCCGGAGCGGATACCCAGGACGGCCGCCCAGGCCCGCGCCCTCACGCGCGACGTCGTGCTCGCGCCCGCCGACTGGACGCCCGGCATGGTCCGGCACGACCCGTACGAGACGGCCGGCACCTGGCCGGTGCTTCCCGACACCTGTGTCTGGACCCGCGGGAAACTGCCCGACGGGGTGCTGGACAGCCACAACCGCCGTATCGACCTGCCGGCGAAGGACGGCAAGGGCCGTGTCCTGGGATCGGGCTGCACGACCTCGACGACATCGCTCTCGTCGACGACGAGAGCGAGTACGGACGGCAGGTGACCCGCCTGTTCGCCGAAGGGCTGCGGGGCACGGGCGGGCGCAACGTCCTGCCGGAGACGGTCCCCGCGGACGGCCGGGACACCGACGCCCGGGTCCGGGCCATGATCGCGCGGTCTCCCGGCGCCGTGGTCTACGGCGGCGGGCCCGACGGCATGGCCCGCTTCGCCCGCGCCCTGGCGGAGACCGGCTACCGCGGGCCCCGCATCGCCAGCCAGACCGCCCACGACCCCGGCTTCCCCGCGCGGGCCGGGGAGGCCGCCGAGGGCTGGCTCGTGGTGTCCACGGCGACCGACCCGTCGGCCGCGCCGTCGACGCGCGCCTTCACCCGGGCGTTCCGCACCCGCCACCGGGCCGATCCGCCCTCCTTCGCCGCCGAGGCGTACGACGTGGTGCGGCTGGTCACCTCCTGCGTGCGCACGCTGGACCGGCCCCGGCCGACCCGGCACGATCTGGTGCCCGTGCTGCGCAGGACGACGTACAAGGGGGTGTCGAAGAGCTATGCCTTCGAGCCGGAGAACGGCGGGTACGTGGGCGAGGGCGTCTTCTTCTACCGTGTGACCGGCGGCCGTTTCCGTTTCCTCGGCAGCGATCCCCGGAAGGTGTGACCCGATCCGGCCGTACCGGCACGCGTCGGTATGGCGGCTCGGTACGCGTCGGTACGCATCGGTACGCGTCGGTATGGCGGCCCGGCACACGCCGGTACGGCCCGGGGCGTGTCCCGGGGGCGCCCGCCCTCTCCGGCGTGATGCGCGCTCACGGCCGGTGGAGCGGTACCTTCGGGCTCACGCCGATGACGGCCGACGAGGAGAGATCAACGTGAGCATGTTCGTACGGCCTGCGGACGAGGGCGCGGACCCGTTCGGTACGGCGCGGCTGCGGCGTGGGGTGCTGGACGCCTGGGCCGCCAGTCCCGCGCGGTTCCGCGAGGACGCCAACGCCGAGGAGGATCTCGTCCTCGGCGGGTACCGGGACCGCCTCGTCGTCGAGCTGGCGCAGAACGCCGCCGACGCCGCCGCCCGCGCGGGAGTGCCGGGGCGGCTTCGGCTCACGCTGCGCGACGGGGTGCTCGTCGCCGCCAACACCGGTGCCCCGCTCGACGCGGCCGGCGTCGAGTCGCTGTCCACCCTGCGTGCCTCCGCGAAGCGGGACGCCCCCGACCGGGCGGTCGGACGGTTCGGGGTCGGCTTCGCCGCCGTGCTCGCCGTCACCGACGAGCCCGCCGTCGTCGGGCGGCACGGCGGAGTGCGCTGGTCGCTCGCCGAGGCGCGCGGGCTCGCCGGGGAGAGCGCCGGGTCCAGCGCCGGGCTCGGTGACGAGATCCGGCGGCGGGACGGGCACGTGCCGTTGCTGCGGCTGCCCTTCCCCGCCGAGGGGACCGCCCCGGACCCGTACGACACCGCCGTCATCCTGCCGCTGCGCGACCCTGCCGCGGCCGCTCTCGCCGAACGGCTGCTGCACGCCGTCGACGACGCCCTGCTGCTCGCGCTGCCGGGGCTTGAGGACGTCGTCGTCGAGATCGGCGACGACGAGCCCCGCACCGTGACCCGCCGCACCGAGGGCGACCTCACCGTCGTCGAGGACTCGCGGGAGGGGACCACCCGGTGGCGCACCGCCGCCGCGCACGGGCCGCTCACCCCGGACCTGCTCGCCGACCGGCCCGTCGAGGAACGGCTGCGGCCGCACTGGTCGGTGACCTGGGCCGTTCCGGTCGACGCCGACGGCAGTCCGGTACGGCCCCGGACCAGCCCCGTCGTGCACGCCCCCACCCCCAGCGACGAGCCGCTCGGCGTGCCCGCCCTGCTCATCGCCTCCTTCCCGCTGGACTCCACCCGCCGGCACACCGCCCCCGGCCCGCTCACCGACTTCCTGGTGGAGCGCGCCGCCGACGCCTACACCGGTCTCCTCGCCGACTGGCGCCCGGTGACCGCCGGGATCATCGGCCTCGTGCCCGGCCCGCTCGGCAAGGGCGAGCTGGACGGGGCCCTGCGGCAGGCGGTGCTCGCGCGGCTGCCGCGGATCTCCTTCCTCCCGCCCGCCGTCGCACCGGGTGCGCAGGACGAGGACTCCGATCTGCCCGAGTCGCTGCGGCCCCGGGACGCCGAGGTCGTCGAGGGGGCGGGCGCCGAGACCGTACGGGTGCTGGCGGAGGTTCTTCCGACCCTGCTCCCCGCCGGGCTCGAGCGGCGGGCCGAGCTGCGCACGCTCGGGGTGGCCCGGGTACCGCTGACCGACGCCGTCGACCGGCTCGCCGGGCTCGAGAAGTCGCCCGACTGGTGGCGGCGGCTGTACGAGAGCCTCGCCGGGGTCGAACCGGACCGGCTCTCCGGACTGCCGGTGCCGCTGGCGGACGGGAGGACCACCATCGGCCCCCGTCAGGTCCTGCTGCCCGGTGCCGAGGCCGCCCGGGTCGACCCCGCGACGCTGGCCCGGCTCGGCCTCAAGGTCGCCCACCCGGACGCCGCGCACCCCCTCCTGGAGAAGCTCGGCGCCCTCCCGGCGACCCCGCGCGCGGTGCTCACCACCCCGCAGGTGCGGGCCGCCGTCGCCGCCTCACTCGACGAGGAGTCCGCCCTGAACTGGGAGGACGAGGCGCCCGACGCCGACGAACTCGCCGACACCGTGCTCGGGTTGGTGCGCGACGCCGGTCTCGAACCGGGCGACGAGCCCTGGTTGGGTGCCCTCGCCCTCCCCGACGAGGACGGCGAACTCTCCCCGGCCTGCGAACTGGTCTTCCCCGGCGGCCCGTTCGCCCAGGTGATGCGGGAAGGCGAACTCGCCGCCGTGGAGACAGAGTTGGCTGAACGGTGGGGTGAGGGGCCGCTCGCCGCCTGCGGTGTGCTGGTCGACTTCGTGCTCGTCCGCGCCACCGACGTCGTCCTCGACCCGGACGAACTCGAACCCCGTGAAGGGGACTTCGCCGAGCCCGACGACGCGGGCCTGCTGGACGCCGTGGACGTGTGGAGCGAGGACGTCCTCGACCGCTTCCCCGACAGTCCGGTACCGCCCGTCGCCACCGAACTCGTCGCCGTCCGCGACCTCGACCTCGTCGACGACGACCAGTGGCCCCGCGCCCTCGCCCTGCTCGCCCGCCCCCCGCTGCGCGACGCCCTCACCCAGCCGGTCCGCGTCCTGCTGCCGGACGGCACCCACGAGGTCGTACGCCCCTACACCGCGTGGTGGCTGCGCGGGCACCCGGTGCTCGGCGGCCGCCGCCCGGCCGGACTGCGCGCCGCCGGGAGCGACCCGCTGCTGCGCGGCCTGTACGACGAGGCCGACGCCACCGGTTTCGACGACGAGCAGGTGCTGCGGGCCCTCGGCGTCCGTACGTCCGTGTCCGCGCTGCTCGGCGAACCGGGCGGCGCCGCCGAACTCCTCGACCGCCTGGCCGACCCCGACCGTGAGGTCACCGCCGGTCGACTGCACGCCCTCTACGGGGCGCTGGCCGACCTGGACCCGGAGCAGGTGACCCTGCCGGACAGGGTGCGCGCGGTGGTCGACGGCCGGGTCGAGGTGGTGGACGCGGCGGACGCGGTGGTCGTCGACTCGCCCGACCTGCTGCCGTTCACCGGGGGAGTGGCCCTGCTGCCCGTGCGCCCCTCGCGCGCCGCCGAGCTGGCCGAACTGTTCCAGGTGCGGCGGCTGAGCGAGTCCGTCACCGGCGACGTCGACACCGAGGGCACCGAGCACGACGTACCGGAGTCGGTGCGGGCGCTGCTCGGGGCGGGCACCCCGGGCACGTACGTCGAGCACGAGGAGCTCCTCGTGGACGGCGTGGAGATCGACTGGCGGCTGACCCGCGACGGGGTGCTGCACGCCGCCACCCTGGAGGGCGTCGCCGCCGGACTGGCCTGGGCGGCCCGGCAGTGGCCGCGCCGCTTCGAGGTCGCGGCGCTGCTGGAGGACCCGTCCAGGACCGAGGAACTGGCCCGGGACCGCTGGTTCGACTGACGGGTGGACGTGGCCGGGTGGGGGGGGGGGG
>NZ_BBNN01000023.1:112193-238502 GCF_000829695.1 Streptomyces sp. NBRC 110035
ACCGGTGTGCCGGCCCCCCACCGCACCTCACCCCGCCGGTTACTTCGTGGGTGCCTGGGCGCCGGACTTTGCCGCGTGGGCCTCCAGCTCGCGGGCGAGCGTCTCCGCGTCGTACGGGCCGGTGTGCCGGCGGTCGCCGACGAAGAACGTCGGGGTCCCGCGGGCACCGCTGGCCTCGGCGCTCGCGGCGTCCGCCCGCACCCTGGCGGCGGTCCGCTCGTCGTCGAGGTCGCGGAGGAACCTCTCGACGTCGAGCCCGAGCCCGGCGGCGTAGCCGGCGAGGTCCTCGTACCCGAGTTCGTCCTGGTGCTCGAAGAGCAGGATGTGCATCTCCCAGAAGCGTCCCTGCGCGTCGGCGGCGACGGCCGCCCGCGCGGCGAGTTCGGAGTGCGGGTGCACGTCGGGCAGCGGCAGGTGGCGGAAGACGTAGCGGAACCGGTCGCCGAACCGTTGCCGCAGTTCCTGGGTGACGCCGGTGGCGCGGGCGCAGAAGGGGCACTCGTAGTCGCCGTACTCGACGAGGGTGAGCGGCGCCCCGGGGGGCCCGTAGACGTGGTCCGTCCCCGGGTCGACCGGGCGGTCCAGGCGGCGCGGCAGGTCCGCGTCGGTCTGGCCGCGCAGGACGGCGGCCAGGTGGAACACGAGCCAGCCGAGGGCGGTGGCGAACACGGCCGCCAGCAGCACGCCGACGGTGGCCTCGGCGCGTACCACCGGGTCGTCGAAGGCGAGCCCGACGATCAGCAGGGACACGGTGAAGCCGATCCCGGACAGGGCACCGCCGCCCAGGACGTGGCCCTGCCCCACACCGGTCGGCAGCCGCCCGAGGCCGGCCCGGGTGCCGAGCCGGGCGCCGCCCCAGATACCGGCCGGCTTCCCGACGACGAGACCCACGGTCACGGCCCAGGTGAGGGAGGAGGTCAGGGCGTTGGTCAGGACGCCGCCGCGCAGGTCGACACCGGCGTTGGCCAGCGCGAACACCGGGACGATGACGTAACTCGACCAGGGGTGCAGCACCGTCTGGAGCCGTTCGTTGACGGAGACGGCCCGCTGGAGGCCTTGGTGTGCGATCCTGCCGACGTCCGCGAGGGGGGACTGGCGGAAGGCGCGGAAGAGCCGCGCGGCCTGCTCCACCCCCTCGCGCGACGGGTTCCTGGCGGGGATCAGGAGACCGCCGAGCATGCCGGCGATGGAGGCGTGCAGGCCGGCCTGGAGGGTGGCGAGCCACATCACCAGGACGATCAGGACGTACGGGGCGGCCCGCCACACGCTGAAGCGGGTCAGCGCGGACAGCACCACGCCCAGGACGAGCGCGACGACCAGTTCCGGCACGCTGATGCTGCCGGAGTAGACCACGCCGATCACGGTGACGGCCACGATGTCGTCGATGACGGTGATGGCCAGCAGGAAGACGCGCAGCTGCGTGACGAAGTGCGGGCCCACCACGGCGAGCGCGCCCAGCATGAACGCCGTGTCGGTGCCGATGACCACACCCCAGCCCGTGGCGGCGTCACCCCCGGGCGCGATCGCCAGATACAGCAGGACGGGCACGATCATGCCGCCGATTCCGGCGAGGCCCGGGAGCATGAGCTTGCGGCGGCTGTTCAGCTCGCCCACGGAGACCTCGTAGCGGACCTCCAGGCCGATGACGAAGAAGAACAGGGCCATCAGCCCGTCGTTGACCCAGTGCCCCAGGTCCATCGACAGCCGGGTGTCGCCGAGGGAGATCGACAGGCCGGTGTGCCAGAGGGAGGTGTACGCCTCCGACCAGGGCGAGTTCGCCCAGACCAGGGCCACCGCCACCGCGGCCAGGAGCAGGCCCGCGCTGCCCGCCTCGGTCGCCATGAAGGTGCGCACCGGGGTGGACAGCTGGGCCGCCAGTTCTCTTCTCCGCGACCGGGACTGGGAGCCCCCGGACTTGTTCTTGCGCAGGATCATCAGGAGGTCACCGTGCCCGTCCGTCCGTCGGTCCGTCTCCTGGCCGTGTCACGCGGGTGAGGCGTGAGGGCGAGGGGGTGCCGGCCCGAGTGCTTCTCCTGAAGTGTCGCGCACATGTTCCTCACTTTCGTACAACCATGTGCCGCAGCCGCGTATCTGATCATGTGAGTCAACAGACTCCATGGTCACTCGGGTCCCGGACGTGACGACGAGCCGTTGGGTGACGTACCCAGAAGGTTGGGTGACGTACCCAGAAGGTTGGGTGACGTACCCAGAAGAACGTCGACCACCGGGACCCCTTTCTCCACATGGGGAACGCATGCGTATTCGTGCCACCGTCGCCGCAGTCTCCGGCGCCCTGGCCCTGTCCGCCCTCGCCGTCCCGGCCGCGCAGGCCGACGGTCCCGGCGACGGGAACCCGACCAAGTCCAGCGCCGCCGAGCGCTTCGGCACCTCCTCCGCCAAGTCCTCCGCCAAGTCGACGGCCCGGGTGGCCGCCGCCGCCGCGCCCACCGTCTCCAGCGTCAAGGTGAACGCCGGCAAGAACGTCGTCCTCGGCACCACCGCCGCCAAGACCTTCGCCGTGTCCCTGACCGCCAGCCACCCGAGCGGTATCGCGGACGCCTACATCGACCTCTGGCACGGTACCGACGTCGAGGACGGCCTCGACGGCTACCTCCCGCCGAACGAGGACGTCGCCACCTGCACGGCCATCAGCGCCACGACGTCCAGCTGCAAGCTCACCATCACCGCCGAGCCCGGCTACGAGGGCAACGTGTACGCCAACTTCCTGGCCGGCACCTGGAAGGTGTCCGCCGGCGTGCTGGCCAACGACGGCGAGATGTTCTGGGACGACTACTACAAGACCCACAAGGTCCAGCGCCTGTCGAAGCTGACCGTCAACGCCTCCCCGGAGCCGGTGACCAAGGGCAAGACCCTCACGGTCACCGGCAAGCTCAGCCGCGCCAACTGGGAGACCGGCTCCTACTCCGGCCTGCCCAGCGGCCAGTCCGTGGCGCTGCAGTTCCGCAAGTCGGGCACCAGCACCTACACCAACGTCAAGGGCATCAAGACCGCTGCGGGCGGCGCCCTGAAGACGACCGTCACGGCCGCCACCGACGGCTACCACCGCTTCAAGTACGCCGGCATCACGAGCACCCCCCCGGCCACCGCGGCGGGCGACTTCGTCGACGTGAAGTAACACCGCCCGGGCTGGTCACGCGGATCGCCGAGGCGCCCCCTTCCGGGGCGCGGAGCCGTGTCGGCACGCGGCTCCGCCGCGCGGGCGCGACCAGCCCCCACCGAACCCGCGGGTGATCCACAAGAGGTACCCCGCGGCGTTCACCCGCAGAGCCGAGCGCTAAGCGGGAAAGCGGCGGTCCACCCACTTCCACAGGAACTCCAGAGTGGCCGCCGCCACCGCCGCGATGCCGACCGCCACCCACGGCATCGTCATCCCGACCAGCTTCAGCGCGAAGAACTCCTGGAGCCACGGCACGACCAGCACCAGCAGGAACCCGGCGCCCATCGCCGCCACCAGGCCGATCCGCCACCACGTGTACGGGCGGGCGATGATCGCCAGCACCCAGATCGAGATCAGGAACAGCGTCAGCGTCGCCGCGCTCGTCTCCGCGTCCAGTGCCCCCTCACCGCTGTAGTGGTGGCGGGCGATCAGATACGTGGTGAACGTCGCCAGCGCGGCCAGCACGCCGCCCGGCACCGCGTACCGCATGACCCGCCGTACGAAGTTCGGCCGCGCCCGCTCCCTGTTCGGGGCCAGGGCCAGGAAGAACGCCGGGACGCCGATGGTGAGCGTGGACAGCAGCGTCAGATGGCGCGGCAGGAACGGGTACTCCACCTGCGAGCACACCACCAGCACCGCGAGCAGCACCGAGTAGACGGTCTTCACCAGGAACAGCGTCGCGACCCGGGTGATGTTGCCGATCACCCGCCGCCCCTCCGCCACCACCGACGGCAGCGTGGCGAAGCTGTTGTCGAGCAGCACGATCTGCGCGACCGCCCGGGTGGCCTCCGAGCCGGAACCCATCGCCACCCCGATGTCGGCGTCCTTGAGGGCCAGCACGTCGTTCACCCCGTCGCCGGTCATCGCGACCGTGTGCCCGCGGGACTGGAGCGCGCCCACCATGTCCCGCTTCTGCTGCGGGGTGACCCGCCCGAACACCGTGCCCTCGTCGAGCGCCCCGGCCATCGCCTCCGGGCCGGCGGGCAGCCTGCGCGCGTCGACGACCGTCCCCGCCAGCCCGAGCTTCCCGGCGACCGCGCCGACCGACACCGCGTTGTCACCCGAGATGACCTTGGCGTCGACGTCCTGCTCGGCGAAGTACGCCAGCGTGTCCGCCGCGTCCGGCCGCAGCCGCTGCTCCAGCACCACCAGGGCGGTGGGGCGGACCCCGACGGCGGCCTCGGGGTCGTCCAGGCCTCGCTCGCCGCGGGCGAGGAGCAGCACCCGCAGGCCCTGCTCGTTCAGCCGCCCCGTGCGGGCCAGAGCCGGGTGGTCGGCGTCGAGCAGGACGTCGGGTGCGCCGAGCAGCCAGACGGACGCGGTCCCGTCCTCCTCGGTGAAGGCGGCGCCGCTGTACTTGCGGGCGGAGGAGAAGGGCAGGGCGTCGGTGCGCCGCCAGTCACCGGTGTCGGGGTAGGCGTCGGCGATCGCCCGGAGCGAGGCGTTCGGCCGCGGATCGGAGACGCCGAGAGCGCCGAGCACCTTCCGCACGTACGCCTCGCCGCTGCCGCTGCCGCTGCTGCCGCTGCCGCCGTTGGTGCTGCTGCTGCCGCTGCCGCTGTCGGAGGTGCCGCCGTCGTCGAGCAGGTGCAGCTCCGTGACGTCCATGCCGCCCTCGGTGAGGGTGCCGGTCTTGTCCAGGCAGACCGTGTCGATGCGGGCCAGTCCCTCGATCGCGGGCAGCTCCTGCACCAGACACTGCTTGCGGCCGAGCCGGACGACCCCGATCGCGAAGGCCACCGAGGTGAGGAGCACCAGCCCCTCGGGGACCATCGGCACGATCCCGCCGACCGTGCGGGCGACGGAGTCCTTCACCTCGTTGTCCTTGACGAACAGCTGGCTGATGATCAGCCCGGTCGCGGTCGGGATCATCATCCACGTCACGTACTTGAGGATCGTGGAGATGCCCGAGCGCAGCTCGGAGTGGACCAGCGTGAACCGGGACGCCTCCTCGGCGAGCTGCGCCGCGTACGCCTCGCGCCCCACCCTCGTCGCCTGGAAGGCGCCGCCGCCCGCGACCACGAAGCTGCCGGACATGACCCGGTCCCCCGGCCGCTTGACCACGGGTTCGGCCTCTCCGGTGAGCAACGACTCGTCGATCTCCAGCGCGTCCGCCTCCGCGCACACCCCGTCGACGACGATCTTGTCGCCCGGCCCGATCTCGATCAGGTCGTCCAGCACGATCTGCGAGGTGCCGATCCTGGCGCTCGTCCCGTCCCGGCGCACCGTCGGCCGCGCCTCGCCGATCACGGCCAGGGAGTCCAGGGTCTTCTTGGCCCGCCACTCCTGGATGATGCCGATCCCGGTGTTGGCGAGGATCACGAAGCCGAACAGGCTGTCCTGGATGGGCGCGACGCCCAGCATGATCACCCAGAGGATGCCGATGATCGCGTTGAACCGGGTGAGGACGTTTCCGCGGACGATCTCGGTCAGCGACCGGCTGCTGCGCACCGGCACGTCGTTGACCTGCCCGAGGGCCACCCGCCGGGCCACCTCGGCTGAGGTCAGGCCGGTCACCGGTGACGTCGGGGTGCCGGGGTGCGCGGCACCGGACCGCGGGTCCGTGTCGAGATGCGTCATGCGGACGACGGTACGTGCGCGGGCGCGGCCTCACCCACCGGTTGCGCGGAAGATCCGACCCGGGGGAGGACGGCCGTAGGACCGTGGTCGTACGGGAGCCGCGGGTGACTCGGCCGACCGGCAGGGACGCGCGAAGACGTCCGACCGGCAGCGACGTCAGTCGGTCGAGGAGGCGGGGGAGGCAGGGGTGGTGGGGGAGGCGCTGCGGAGCGGTTCGGTCTCCGGGGCGTCCGTGCTTCCGACGGCCTGTCCGGCCCGCGCGCGCCTGATCGCGCTCTCGCGCCGGCGGACGTGCCAGATGCCGATGAAACCGAGGCCGCCGCCGGCCAGGCAGGTCCACAGCCACCAGGTGTGCCCGTGGTCGTCGAACCAGCCGTAGAACGGCAGTTGCACCAGGAAGAGGGCGAACCAGACGAGCGTGCCGCCGACGACGGTGGCGACCACGGGGCCCTCCAGGGGCTCCGGCGCCTCGTGCTTGGGGGTCCCCTTGACGATGTCGGAGAGACCCGAGAGGAAAGCGGCCATGCGGACAGCTTACGAGGAGCGGAGGGTGTGACGGCCGCCGCGTCCGCGCCACGCCGTCCGCTTCGGTCTACGCGCGGAGATAGCGAGAGCATCGTTATATGTTCATACTGAATCCGTTTGTCTCTGGCCACTTCTGTTCGTAGAAAACGCCAAAGGGCTTGGGGGAAGTCCGTCGGCGATGAGGTTTCCGCATGCCCACGTCGGCCCCCGCCAAGGCTCCGATGCCCGACCAGCCGGGGTCCGGCCCCGGCCCCGGCCACGGCGCACTCGACCGCTACTTCAGGATCTCCGAACGGGGCAGCTCCCTGCCCCGCGAGATCCGTGGCGGCTTCGCCACCTTCTTCGCGATGGCCTACATCATCGTGCTCAACCCGATCATCCTGGGCAGCTCGACGGACCTGTACGGCAACCAGCTCGACAACGGTCAGCTGGTCACCGCGACCGCCCTGACGGCGGCGTTCACCACGCTGCTCATGGGCGTCATCGGCAACGTGCCGATCGCGCTCGCCGCCGGCCTCGGCGTGAACTCGGTCGTCGCGCTCCAGCTCGCCCCCCGGATGTCCTGGCCGGACGCCATGGGCATGGTCGTGCTGGCCGGTTTCGTCGTCATGCTGCTGGTCGCCACCGGTCTGCGCGAGCGCGTGATGAACGCCGTCCCGTACGGTCTGCGCAAGGCCATCGCCATCGGTATCGGCCTGTTCATCATGATGATCGGTCTCGTCGACTCCGGCTTCGTCTCCCGCATGCCGGACGCCGCGAACACCACCGTGCCGTTGCAGCTCGGCACCGGCGGTCACCTCACCGGCTGGCCGGTTCTCGTCTTCGTCCTCGGCGCGCTGCTCACGCTGGCGCTGATCCTGCGCAAGGTGCCCGGCGCGATCCTCATCTCGATCGTGGTGACGACCGTCCTCGCCGTGATCATCGAAGCGGTGGCCGACGTCCCCTCCTGGGGCCTGACGGCCCCGGCCTGGCCCGGCAACCCGTTCGCCACCCCCGACTTCGGCCTGATCGGCGAGGTCAGCCTGTTCGGCGGCTTCGAGCAGGTCGGCCTGCTGACCGGTGTCCTGTTCGTCTTCACCGTGCTGCTGTCGTGCTTCTTCGACGCCATGGGCACGATCATGGGTGTCTCCGACGAGGCCAGGCTGACCGACGCCCGGGGGCAGATGCCCGGCATCAACAAGGTCCTCTTCATCGACGGTGTCGCGGTCGCCGCGGGCGGCGCCAGCTCCGCCTCCGCCACCACCGCCTTCGTGGAGTCCACGGCCGGTGTCGGCGAGGGCGCGCGCACCGGCTTCGCCAACGTCGTCACGGGCGCGCTCTTCGCCGTCGCGCTGTTCCTCACGCCCGTCGCCACCATGGTCCCGTCGCAGGCGGCGACCCCGGCGCTGCTCGCGGTCGGCTTCCTGATCCTGGCGGGCTCGGTCGGGGAGATCGACTGGGCGGACCACACCATCGCCATCCCGGCCTTCGTGACCATGGTGATGATGCCGTTCACCTACTCGATCACCAACGGCATCGGCATGGGCTTCATCACCTTCGTGGTGCTGCGCCTGGCGGCCGGGCGCGGCAAGGGGGTGCCGGCGGCGATGTACGTGGTGTCGGCGGTGTTCGCCTTCTACTACCTGATGCCGGCACTGGGCCTGACCTGAGCCGGTCCCGCGGGGGAACCCGTGGAGAACCCGTAGGGGAACCCGGGGGAGAGGGAGCACGGCTCAGATGACGTCGTAGAACTTCTCCGTCTCTTCGACGGCGGTCTGGAACCGCTGGTCGAAGTCATCGCGCATGAGCGTCCGGACGACGTAGTCCTGGACGCTCATTCCGCGTTTGGCGGCATGCTGCCGGAGTCGCTCGAGCAGCTCGTGGTCCATGCGCAGGCTGAGTACGTCGGTCCCCATGGCCATGAGCGTTGCCGCACATCCCGGCTCGGCGTGCGCGCTTCCACGCCGAGGTCACCCGTATGAGTGATTCGAGTGAGTAATTCGGCCTCGCGGTTCACCGGGGTGTGCGGGTGGCCGGTGTGCGCGTGGCCGGTGTCACGGGTGCCGGCGGAACCCGCGTGCGCCCCGAGGGGTCCTTTAGCGAGAGTAATGAGTTACGCTAAAGAACATGCCGGACCTCAGCCATGGCGACGACGCAGCCGCCGTGAACGCCCTTCGATCCGCCGTGATGCGACTGTCCCGTCGGCTCAAGCACCAGCGCGTCGACGAGTCGCTCAGCCCCACCGAGATGTCGGTGCTGGGCACCCTGGCCCGGTGCGGCCGGGCCACCCCGGGCGAACTCGCCCGCAAGGAGCACGTCCAGCCGCCCTCGATGACCCGCATCGTGGCGCTGCTGGAAGGCAAGGGCCTGGTCCGGCTGGAGCCGCACCCCGACGACCGGCGCCAGAAGGTCGTCACGCAGACCGAACGGGCCGAGGCGATGCTGGACGAGAGCCGCCGCAAGCGGAACGCCTTCCTGGCCACCCTGGCCGAGGAGCTCGACGAGGACGAATGGGCGAAGCTCCGTGCCGCCGCCCCCGTCCTGGAGAAGCTCGCGCACGTCTAGGCGTGCGGGGCACGCGGGGGCCGGGGCGCGCGGTGCGGCACCGGCGAGGTGCGAGGCACTGGGCACGAGGTACTGGACCCAGGTACCGGGCACGAGGTACCGGGCACGAGGTACGAGGCAACAACAGCTGTCACCAGGAGGCGAACCTTGAGTACGGGACCCGGAGCAGACTCCGCCCCCGCACCGGACCACGACGACGACCGGACCGCCCGCGCCACCGGAACCGGCACCCACACCGGAAGCGGCACCCACACCGGAAGCGGCACCGACACCGGCGCCGTGGGGGACACGCCCCGCAGGGCCGGGATGTTCTCCTCGCTGAAGATCAGGAACTACCGCCTCTTCTTCGCCGGCCAGGTCGTCTCCAACACCGGCACCTGGATGCAGCGCATCGCCCAGGACTGGCTGGTGCTCACCCTCACCGGCTCCTCGGCCGCCGTCGGCATCACCACGGCCCTGCAGTTCCTGCCGATGCTGCTGTTCGGCCTGTACGGCGGCGTCCTCGTCGACCGGCTGCGCAAGCGCCCCACCCTCCTGTTCACCCAGTCCGCGATGGCCCTCACCTCGCTGGCACTGGCAGCCCTCACGCTCACCGGCCACGTCCAGATCTGGCACGTCTACGTCGCCGCCTTCGTCACCGGCCTGGCCACGGTGCTCGACAACCCCGCCCGCCAGTCCTTCGTCGCGGAACTCGTCGGCCCCGGCCGGCTGCAGAACGCGGTCAGTCTGAACTCCGCGAACTTCCAGTCCGCCCGGCTGGTCGGCCCCGCCGTCGCGGGGGTGCTGATCACCGGCGTCGGCACGGGCTGGGCGTTCTTCCTCAACGGCGTGTCCTTCGTCGCGCCGATCGCCGGCCTGCTGATGATGCGCTCCCGCGAACTGCACGCCGTCACGCCGTCCCCGCGCGGCAAGGGGCAGCTGCGGGAAGGGCTGCGCTACGTCGCGGGCCGGCCCGAGCTGCTCTGGCCGATCGTCCTGGTGGGGTTCATCGGCACCTTCGCCTTCAACTTCCCCGTCTACCTCTCGGCCTTCGCCGACGACGTCTTCGACGGGGGCGCGGGCGCCTACAGCCTGTTCAACACGCTGATGGCGGTCGGCTCGGTGGCCGGCGCCCTGCTCGCCGCCCGGCGCGGCACGGCCCGCCTGCGGCTGCTGATCCTGGCCGCGCTGGCCTTCGGCGGACTGGAGATCGTCGCCGCCGGGGCACCCGCCCTGTGGCTGTTCGCCCTGCTCATGGTCCCGATCGGCCTGGTCGCGATGACGGTCAACGTCACCACCAACACCAGCATCCAGATGGCCACCGACCCGGCCGTACGCGGTCGCGTCATGGCCCTGTACATGATGGTCTTCCTCGGCGGCGCGCCCGTCGGCGCCCCGATCGTCGGCTGGATCACCGACACCCACGGAGCCCGCGTCGGCCTCGCGGCGGGCGGTGCGGTCGCGGCCCTCGCCGCCGCCGTGATCGGCCTGATCCTGGCCCGCGTCGGCAACCTGCGCCTGACGGTCGGCTGGCACGGTGGGCATCCCCGGATGCGGTTCGTGCCGCGGGAACGGCAGGAGGCGCTGACGCCGGTGGGGTGACGGGGCCGACGGAGCGGACGCGGGCGCCCGGGAGGGGCGGTCAGTCGCGGGGGAACCCGTCGGTCCTGAGGACGAGGCCGACGGCCGTCCGGGTCAGGTCGATCTCTTCGCCGAAGTCGAAGGTGACGTCGACGTGGTACTTCCCGTCCTTCGGCTGCGTGTGCAGGTGCCACTCGCCGGTGTACGGGTCCACGATCAGGTACACCGGTACGCCGGCGGTGGCGCAGGTGTCCTTCTTCGGGCCGTAGTCGTTGCTCGCGGTGTCCTTGAAGATCACCTCGGCGATGAACTCGACGTCCTCGTGACGCCAGCGGCCCTTGACACCCTGCTGGGCGCCGTCCGCGAGGGCCACCACGTCGGACGCGAACCCGTTGAGGCGTCCCGGGTGGTCCATACGGATGTCGGATGTGACGCGCTCGCGCGGGTACGTGGCGCGCGGTTGCTCAACGATGTCCAGGATGATGTCCCCGTGGGTGTTCCGCTGCGGCGTCATGAAGATGTGCCCCCCGACGATCTCGGTCTTGTATCCCTCGGGGACGGGCATCTTCTCCAGCCACTCGAACATCGCGTCGAGCGTGAGGTCGCCGGTGCTTTCGGCCATCTCGATCCTGTCGGCAAGGACCGTCATCGTGGCGCTCCTCCCCGGCTGCGCTCCGGACGAGTGCAGCCGCGCGGTACAACGATACGCACGGTGTCCAGGACACGCACGGGCGTACACGCGTTCCACCGGGAGACTGGACGCATGAGACTCTTCGCCGCCCTGCTGCCCCCCGACGACGTGTCCCGTGAGCTCGCCGCCGAGGTCGAGGTGTTGCGAGGGCTCCCCGGTGCCGAGGAGCTGCGCTGGACGGGCCGTCCCGGCCGGCACTTCACGCTCGCCTTCTACGGCGAGGTCGACGACGCTCTCGTGCCCGGGCTGACGGCGCGCCTGGAGCGGGCGGCGGCACGGACCGGGCCGTTCGAGCTGGCGCTGAGCGGGGGCGGCCACTTCGGGCACGGGAGGGCGGTGTGGGCCGGGGCGGACGGTGACCTGCGGACCCTGCGCCTGCTCGCCGGACGCGCCGAGGCGGCGGGGCGGAAGGCGGGCGTCGAGAGGGAGGAGCACCGCCGCTACAAGGCCCACCTGACGCTGGCCCGCAGCGGCACCGGCGTCGACGTGCAGCCGTACCTGCGGGCGCTCGCCGGGTTCCGGAGCCGTTCCTGGACCGTGGGAGAGGTGGCGCTGGTGCGCAGCCACCTGCCGAGGTCGGGCGTACCGGGCGAGCAGCCCCGTTACGAGGTGGTCGCGCGCTGCCCGCTCGGGCCGGCCGGTTAGGCTCGACGACGTGGACCCGAAAACCCGGAACCGGATCATGGCCGGTGCGCTCGTACTGATGTTCGTCGTGGTGGCGCTGGCGTCGGCGCTCGGAGGATAGAGCCCGATCCTCGCGCCGACGCCACCACCCCGACCGTGACGGCCGTCCTACCAGGCGAAGGCCTCCGGGGACGGGCCCGGGCCGGGGAAGATCTCGTCCAGCGAGGCCAGCAGCTCCTCGCCCAGTTCCAGCTCGACCGCCCGCAGCGCCGATTCCAGCTGCCCGGCGGTGCGCGGACCGACGATCGGACCGGTCACCCCGGGGCGGGTGAGCAGCCAGGCCAGGGCCGCCTCGCCGGGCTCGATGCCGTGCTTGTCGAGCAGGTCCTCGTACGCCTGGATCCGGGCACGGCCCGCCGGGTCGGCGAGGGTCTCGGCGGCCCGCCCGGAGGCACGGCGCCCGCCTTCGACCTGCTTCCTGATCACACCGCCGAGCAGCCCGCCCTGCAGCGGCGACCAGGGGATGACCCCGAGCCCGTACTCCCGCGCGGCCGGGACGACCTCCATCTCGGCCCGGCGCTCGGCGAGGTTGTAGAGGCACTGCTCGCTGACCAGGCCGATGGTCCCGCCGCGCCGGGCCGCGGTCTCGTTCGCCTGGGCGATCTTGTAGCCGGGGAAGTTGGACGACCCGGCGTAGAGCACCTTCCCCTGCTGGACCAGGACGTCGACGGCCTGCCAGATCTCGTCGAACGACGTGCTGCGGTCGATGTGGTGGAACTGGTACAGGTCGATGTGGTCGGTCCGCAGCCGCTTCAGCGAGGCGTCCACGGCCCGCCGGATGTTCAGGGCGGACAGCTTGTCGTGGTTGGGCCACGCCTCGCCGTCGGCGCCCATGTTCCCGTACACCTTGGTGGCGAGCACGACCTTGTCGCGCCGCCCGCCGCCCTTGGCGAACCAGTTGCCGATGATCTCCTCGGTGCGGCCCTTGTTCTCGCCCCACCCGTAGACGTTGGCCGTGTCGAAGAGGTTGATACCGGCGTCCAGCGCCGCGTCCATGATGGCGTGGCTGTCGGCCTCGTCGGTCTGCGGACCGAAGTTCATCGTCCCGAGGACGAGCCGGCCGACCTTGAGTCCCGTGCGTCCCAGCTGCGTGTACTTCATGACCCCAAGCCAACGTCTTGGAGTGCCCTCCAGGCAAGCGGGCCGGGGACGGGGGAGCGGGATCAGTCGCGGGGGAGGTCGGCCGTGCCTGCGGGGACGACCCAGGCCGTCGGCTGTCCGGTGACCGAGGCGATTATGTCGAAGTCGCCGTCATAGTGCAGAACGATGGCGTCGTGACGTTCGGCTGTCGCTGCGATGATCAGGTCGGAGACCGACAGGGCCTTCCAGTTCCCCCTCTGGATGAGAAGCGTCTGGACGCCGAGCGCCCGGTCCCAGGCTTCGTCCGGAGTCGGTAGCCACTCGAAGCCGCGCATTTCGTCGCGGATTCGTTCGGCGTCGGCCTTGGACCGGGCACTGTGCAGGACCTCGAGTTCCACCGCGCCGCACACCGCCAGCAGTCCGGCGTTGTGCAGGGGGTCGACGACGGCGCGGACCGTCGGCTTCGGATAACGGGCCAGGGCCGACTTGTCGATCAAGTAGTGGCCGGTCACGCGGCTCCCCGCGAGTCGGTCGTCTCCTCCACGGGCCCCGTGAGCCCGGGCAGCCCGCCTTCGGCAAGCCAGTTCAGGAACGACGCCCGCTTCCGGCGTTTGATGGCGTCCTCGAGAGCCGCGTTCACGGTGGCGACCTTGGTGTTCGTTCCGAAGATCTCGGCAGCTTCGGCCAGCTTGTCGTCGTCGATGTCGATGACTGTTCGTGCCATGTGAACCTCCGGGACGGGCCAGCGCTCAACAGGGCGAGGATATCAAAATCATCGACACTTGATATCTCTGGTTACCGTTTCCCCGGAGCCTCGCTCGGGGCTCCGGGTCTCGTAGGGCCCGCCCAGCTTCCAGCCCTGGTGCATCGCCTCCGCGAAGGCCTCCGCGATCCTGTGTTCGCCGTTCGCGTTGGGATGGGTGCCGTCGTACGTGTCGGTGTGGATGTCGTACGCGGACGGGAGGGTGGCCAGCAGGACGGGGGAGGCCGGGGTGTCGAGGTCGGCGGCCGCCTTCGCCAGGAGTTCGTTGAAGCGGGTGACCTGGGCGGCGAAGTCCGGGTCGGCCCCCGCGCGGATGTTGGGGATCACCGGGAGCAGGACCAGGCGGACGCGCCGGTTGGCCGCCCGTGCCTCGGCGACGAAGGAGGCGACGTTGTCCGCGGTCTGTTCGGCGTTCGTGTAGAAGCCGAGGTCGATCAGGCCCAGGGAGACCAGGAGGACGTCGGCGCGCAGGGCCCGGACGGCCCCGCCGATCAGCGGTGCCATGTGGTGCCAGCCCTCGCCCCAGCCGGCCAGGTGCCCGCGCGGGAAGTCCGGGTCGGCGTAGGCGTACGAGGTGGGGGCGTCCGTCTGTTGGTCGTGCAGCGTCTCGCGCGGGCCGACGAGGGTGAACGGGCCGCCGTACTCCGCGCACAGGTGCTGCCACAGGCGGTAGCGCCAGGTGTGTTCACCCGCGCTCCCGATGGTCATCGAGTCGCCGACGGGCATGAACCTGAGCATCGGATCATCATGGACGATCGGGCCCCGCCACCGCGATGTGAGTCCGACCACCCGACGTGAACCGCTCGGCCCCCCGCCGTGAACTGCGCGGTGCGGTGGCAGTCTTGGGTCATGCGCCGACCCTTCGCACTGCTCGCCGCGACCCTCCTCCTCGGGGCGGGTGCCGCACCCGCCTCCGCCGCCGACGGCGACGACGCGGGTGCCGGGAACGAGTCCTTCACGATCCGGGACCCGCGGATCACCGAGTCCAGCGGGCTCGCCGCCTCCCGGCTCCACCCGGGCGTCTACTGGACCCACAACGACAGCGACGACGGCGCCCACCTCTACGCCGTCGACAGCGCGACCGGCGAGACCGTCGCCCGGATCACCTTCACCGGGGTCGGCAGTCCCCGGGACGTCGAGGGCATCTCCATCGGGCCGGACAACCGGATCTTCGTCGGGGACATCGGCGACAACCTCGGCGGCACCTGGCCCCACGTGTGGATCTACGAGCTGCCCGAGCCGAAGGAACTGCGGGACCAGACCGTGCGGGCCACGCAGTACGTCGTCACGTACTCCGACGGGGCCCGCGACGCCGAGTCCCTCGTCGTGCACCCGAAGACCGGGCGCGTCTACATCGTCGACAAGAAGGAGGAGGGCGGGCACCTGTACGAAGGGCCCGCCGAACTCTCCGCCTCGGGCGGCAACGTCTTCCGGCCGGTCGCCCCCGTCGACCTGTGGGCCACCGACGCCGCCTTCTCGCCCGACGGCCGGGAACTCGCCGTGCGGTCGTACTTCGGCGGCATCCAGTACGCCTGGGACGACGCCACGGACGGGAAGATCGAGCGCAAGGGGCGGCTCAGCGTGCCGCTCGCGGGGCAGGGCGAGTCCGTCAGCTACTCCGCCGACGGCTCCCGGCTGATGTACGGGAGCGAGGGCGAGCAGAGCCCGGTCGAGTCCCGGGAGGTGCCCGGGGGCGGCGGCGCCGGTGGTGGGGGCGGGGAGTCGTCCGGGGGCGGGGGCTCGGCGGCGGACGGGGAGGGCGGGGCCGGTGGGGACGGGCTCGGGGTCGGGGTGGTCGGGGTGGTCGTCGTGGGGGCCGTCCTGCTCGGGCTACGCCGGCTGTTCCGGCGGAGCTGACCGGTCCGGCCCGGCCGCCGGGGCGGACGGCGGGGCGCCCTTCGCGGTGCGGGCGGTCACGAACACTTCCAGGCCGTCCAGGATGCGTTGCAGTCCGAACTCGAAGTGGTCGAAGTCGGAGCCGAAGGTGTCCTCGGAGAGCGAGGCCAGGACGGGGTAGCGTCCGCTGAGCATGGCCTTCTCCAGGGCCGGCCGCTGTGCCTCCCAGAACTGCGCGTCCGTCAGTCCCGAGCGGTGCTCGGCCTCCGCCCCGTACAGCTGGGTGCGGGCGGCACCGACGACGTATCCGTCGATCATGACGATCGCCGACACCAGTTCGGGGTCGGACAGGTTCATCGGCTTGATCCGGGTGAGTACCTTCTCCATGCCGTCGAGCGCGCTCGGGCCGAGGATCGGGCGGGACTGGTTGACCTCCAGCAGCCACGGATGGCGGCGGTACAGCGCGAGGGTGGCGCGGCCCAGGGCTTCCAGGGCGGAGCGCCAGTCGCCGGCACCGAGGTCGGCGGGATCCTCCGACGGGCGCTGCACACGGTCCAGCATCAGGTCGAGCAGCTCGGCCTTGCCGGGGACGTAGCGGTACAGGGACATCGTGCCGGTGCCGAGCTCGGTGGCGATCCGGCGCATGGAGAGCGCGCCGAGCCCCTCCCGGTCCGCGACCTCGACGGCGGCCTCCACCACGCGGTCCAGGGTCAGGCCAGGCTTCGGCCCCCGGCTGGGCCGTCGGCCGGTGTCCCACAGCAGGTGGAGGGTGCGGGTGATGTCACCGCTGCCACTGGATTCCGTACCGCCCGTACCACTCTTCATGGGGGCAGTTTAGGTCCGCGCGAAAAAACTGAGTACGGCGTACGCGCAATCGGGTACGGTGTACCCGGTTATCGGAAGGGGGACCCATGAACGACGGTTACGCGGTGCGGGCCGAAGGGCTGGACAAGCGGTACGGCGAGAAACGCGCCCTCGACGGCTTCGATCTCGCCGTCCGCACGGGCACCGTGCACGGCCTGCTGGGGCCGAACGGCGCCGGCAAGACCACCGCGGTACGCATCCTGTCGACGCTGGTCCGGCTGGACGGGGGGCGGGCCACGGTGGCCGGTCTCGACGTCGGACGGCGGGCGCGTGAGGTGCGGGCGCGGATCGGGCTCACGGGGCAGTACGCCGCCGTGGACGAGGTGCTCACCGGGCGGCAGAACCTCGAGATGTTCGGGCGGCTGTTCCACCTGGGCGGGAAGCGGGCCCGGTCGCGGGCCACCGAACTGCTGGAGCGGTTCGACCTGAGCGGCGCCGCGGACAAGGGCGTCGGCGGATACAGCGGAGGCATGCGGCGGCGCCTGGACCTCGCCGCCTCCATGATCCTCGCGCCGGCCGTGCTCTTCCTGGACGAGCCGACGACGGGGCTCGACCCCCGCAGCCGGAACGAGGTCTGGGACTCCGTACGGGCGTTGGTCGCGGACGGCACGACCGTGCTGCTCACCACGCAGTACCTGGAGGAGGCCGACAAGCTGGCCTCCCGCATCACCGTCATCGACCAGGGGCGGGCCATCGCGGACGACACCCCGGACGGGCTGAAGAACCTCGTCGGCGGCGACCGCATCGAGGTCGTCGTCGCCGAACGGGCCGACATCCCGCGGGTGGTGAAGGTGGTGTCCCGGGTCACCGACGGCGAACCCGAGTCGGACGAGAGCGAGTTGCGCGTGCACGCCCCGGTGACGGACCGGGTGGCCGCGCTGACCGAGGTGGCGCGCACCCTCCAGGACGAGGGGGTGCGGGTCGAGGACATCGGCCTGCGCAGGCCCAGCCTCGACGACGTGTTCCTGCGTCTCACCGGCCACCGCACAGAGGTTTCGCAGACGAAGGGGGCCGCCGCGTGAGCGCCGTCGACCTGGCCGGCCCGACCGGCCCGACCGAACCGACCGGCCCGACCACCGCACCCGTCGCGCGCAGCCGCGCGTACTGGGCGCTCTCCGACTGCTGGAACATCGTCCGTCGCGGCCTGACCCACTACCGGCGCCAGCCCGTCAACATCGCCTGGCAGCTGGGCTTCCCGATCCTGTCGGTGCTGCTCTACGGCTACGTCTTCGGCAGCGCGATGAGGGTGCCCGGCGGCGGGGACTACAAGGACTTCCTGATGCCCGGGATGTTCGTGATGACGATGGCGTTCGGCTTCATCAACACCGCGACCATCGTGGTGTACGACGCCACCAAGGGTGTGATCGACCGGTTCCGCTCGATGCCGATGGCGCCGTCCGCGGTGGTCGCCGGGCGCGGGGTGACCGATCTGGTCGTGGCCTGCGCCGAGTTGGGCATCCTCGTGCTCACCGCGCTGGCCATGGGCTGGCGGCCGGACGGTGGCTGGGGCTTCCTCGCGGCGTTCGGGCTGCTGCTGTGGCTGCGGTTCGCGCTCATCTGGCTCGGGGTGTGGCTCGGACTGATCGTGCCCAACCCGGAGGCGGCGGGCGGGCTGTTCGCGGTCGCCTTCCCGCTGACGATGATCTCCAGCATCTTCGTGGCCCCGCAGCTGATGCCCGACTGGCTGGGCTGGATCGCCGGCTGGAACCCGATCTCGTCCACGGCCGCGGCCACGCGTGAGCTGTTCGGTACGCCGGTCGGCGGCGGCGACTCCTGGGTCGAACAGCACGCGCTGCTGATGGCGGGGGTGTGGCCGCTCGTCCTGACGGCGGTCTTCCTGCCGCTCGCGGTGCGGAGGTTCCAGCGGCTCAGCCGGTGAGCGGCTGACCGGGTGTGACGCGGGCATGAGGCGGACACGGGGCGGGCGGTGTTCGAGAGGTGAACACCGTCCGCCTTCTTGACGTGTCCATGCGGCATGGCTTGCATGGAGGACGCGGGGTAGTGGGAGCGCTCCCATTCGTTCCGGGCCCGCCCCTCCGAGAGGAAGCAGCGACATGTTCTGCAGCTTGCGAAGAGCGCTGTGCGTGGCCGTGGCGGCGTTCCTGTTACCGCTGGCGGGTGTGCAGTCGGCCGGCGCGGCGGAGCCGGGCGACGGCACGGCCCGTACGGCGGCGGCCGGTGAAGGGTACTGGCACACCGACGGCCGTCGGATCCTGGACGCGTCCGGGCAGCCCGTACGCCTCGCCGGCATCAACTGGTTCGGCTTCGAGACCGACGTCCACGTGGCCCACGGCCTGTGGGCCCGCGACTACAAGGGCATGCTCGACCAGATCAGGTCCCTCGGCTACAACACCGTCCGCGTCCCCTACAGCGACGACATCCTCAGGCCGGGCACCCTGCCCGACAGCATCAGCCACGACGGCATCAACACCGACCTGCGGGGCCTGACCTCGCTCCAGGTGCTGGACCGGATCGTGGCGCACGCGGGGCGGGCGGGCCTGAAGATCGTGCTCGACCGGCACCGTCCGGACGCGGCAGCCCAGTCCGCGCTCTGGTACACCGACGCGGTCCCCGAGGCGACGTGGATCACCAACCTCAAGGCACTCGCCGCCCGTTACGCAGGCGACCCGACCGTCATCGGCATCGACCTGCACAACGAGCCCCGCGACCCCGCCTGCTGGGGCTGCGGCGACACGGCGCGCGACTGGCGGCTGGCCGCCGAGCGGGCCGGCAACGCGGTGCTGTCCGTCAACCCCGAACTGCTGGTCTTCGTCGAGGGCGTGCAGTCGTACAACGGGGTCAACGGCTGGTGGGGCGGCAACCTGATGGGCGTCGCCGAGCACCCGGTCCGCCTGGACGTGCCGGACCGGCTCGTCTACTCCGCCCACGACTACGCCACCAGCGTGGGCCGGCAGCCCTGGTTCGAAGACCCCTCCTTCCCCGCCAACATGCCGGGGATCTGGGACAGGTACTGGGGCTACGTCTTCAAGCAGGACATCGCCCCGGTCTGGCTCGGCGAGTTCGGCACGACCCTCCAGTCGGGCGTGGACCAGCGGTGGCTGTCCGCACTGGTGTCGTACCTGCGGTCCACCCCGGAGCACGGGGCCGACAGCTTCCACTGGACCTTCTGGTCCTGGAACCCCAACTCCGGTGACACCGGGGGGATCCTCAAGGACGACTGGACGACCGTGGACACGGTGAAGGACGGGTACCTCGCGGGCATCAAGGCGCCGGGATTCGCGGCGGGCGACCCCGGCGATCCGGGTGACCCCGGCGACCCCGGTGACGGGGCCGAGTGCGCCGCCGCCTACACCGTCAGCAGCGACTGGGGCGGCGGCTTCAACGCCGAGGTGAAGGTCACCAACACCGGGACCGTGCCGCTGGGTTCCTGGAAGGTGACGTGGACCTGGAGCGGGAGCCGGCGGGTCACCAGCATGTGGAACGCCTCCTACACCCAGTCCGGGGCGACGGTCACCGCCGTCAACGCCGGACACAACGGAGCGCTCGCGGCGGGTGCGTCGGCGAGCTTCGGCTTCGGGGGGACTCCCGGCGGCGGGAGCGTACCGGGCGTGAGCTGCGAGGCGATGTGAGCGACGTCTGATCAGGACCCGGCACAGTATTCCGGACACGGTGCCGGGTTTCCTGCCGACGCAGGCCGTACGACTGATGCCAGGGGGCGTGAGTTCCAGGAAAGGTCCGATTCACCCGTCGCCGATACGCTGCCTGTATGGGGCAGCTGGTGCTTCCACCTGCGGATTTCCGGCTCTACGGGGAAAGTGGCCCTCACGGAGGGGGAGCTTTCGGTCACGTGTCCACACGGTGGCTGGATGGCTTGCTGTCTGGCTCAGGTGGCGCGACACTGGGCGGTCGAGGTCCTATGTGTTTTTTGGAGAGCACTCAAAGGATCTTGCTCTCGTAGACCCCCGGTGTGCCGGGGGTTTCTGCGTTTCTGGGCGCCATCCGTGTCGAGCCACACGATGCCATCGGTACCGTGGTCGGGAAGCCAGTGCTGTGACAACCGCCGGTAGGACTTCGCCACAGCCCTCACTGGATTCATCTTCGGGGTCCCGGTCGTTCACCTCGTTCAGCGGCGCGCTCCGGGAGCGCCGACGGGGGAGTGCGTCAAGAAGTCGCCGGAGCATGAGCCCTCGTTGTCTCCGGGAGTGTGAAGCGGGCCCACACGCACTTCGTGTACGGCTCCTGCCCGCATCCCCACGCGTCGGCCAGCGCCTCCACGAGGATCAGTCCGCGTCCGCCTTCTCCGCCGGGTGCCGGGCGGCGCGGCCGGGGGAGCCGGTCCCGGTCGGGGTCGGTGACCTCGAGGACCAGTTCGGCTCCGTCCAGGGTGAGGGTGACGCGGACCTGCGCGCAGGAGACACGGCAGTGGAGCACGGCGTTCGTGACCAGCTCGCTCGTCAGCAGGACGACGGTGTCCGTGAGTTCCTCCGCGACGCCCCAGTCCGCGAGGGCTTCGCGTAAACGCCGCCGAGCCGCTGACACGTGTCGCCTGTGCTGGGGATGCGGAAGGTTTCGGTTGAGGGCATGGCGTGAAGGTAGGGCTGAAATCAGGGCGGATGCAATGCTCTCAAGTGAATGCATTCAGTTGTCCACTCGATCGAGTGATGGAATTTCGGAGCTGACGGCCCGTGCGGCATCGTTGCGTTCGGACGAGGGAGGTCTCATGCCCGCAGGTGGACGGCCGACGGTGCGCAGCAGGCGCCTGGGTACGGCGCTGAGGCAGTACCGGCTGGCCGCCAAGCTCGACCAGCCGCAGGCCGCCGAGGTCATCGCGTCAAGCCAGGCCAGAGTCAGCCGACTTGAGACCGGACACGTCACCGCGCGCGTCATCGAGGTGCGGCTGCTGCTGGACGCGTACGGGGTCACGGACCCGGAAGCGCGAGCGAAACTCGAGGAGTTGGCCAAGCACTCCAAGAAACGCGGCTGGTGGCTGGAGCACGCGGCGCACCTGCGCCCGGACTACCTCGACCACATCGCGCTGGAGGACGACGCGACGTACATCCGGGAGTGGCAACCGGTGCTCGTCCCAGGGCTTTTGCAGACCCCGGCTTATGCCGAGGAGATCACGGCGGGAAGCCCCAACTGCATCGCCCCGGACCGGGTTGCCCAG
This sequence comes from Streptomyces sp. NBRC 110035, assembly GCF_000829695.1. Taxonomy (GTDB): domain Bacteria; phylum Actinomycetota; class Actinomycetes; order Streptomycetales; family Streptomycetaceae; genus Streptomyces. The sequence continues at coordinate 133,627 of NZ_BBNN01000023.1, forward strand.
TTGCTGAAGGTCCGGGAGGCGCGGCAGTCGAAGATCGAGGAGGGTGGGGCAACCTACTCCGCCATCCTCTGGGAGTCAGTCGTCGCACGTCCGCTGGTGCGCGTCGAGATTCATCGGGAGCAACTCGCGGCGATCCTGGAGATCGCCCAGCGGAAGAACGTCACCGTGCAGGTGCTGCCGTCCAGTACGGGCGTGCTCGGAGCGGTGACGTCTGCCTTTTCCACGTTCAGCTTCGACTCCGAGCCGGTGGTGGAAGCGGTGGCCCTGGAGAACCTGAGAGGGACGTCGGTCCTCGAGGGTTCGGAAGACCTCACCGCTTACGCCAATATGTACGACCTACTACGATCGTCGGCACTGGCGCCGGACGCGAGCGCGAGGCTCATCCGGAGCGTACTGCGGAGTTTGAAGGAAGACGCATCGTGACCGAGGTTATAGGCCCCTTCCGGAAGTCGTCCTACTCCCAGGCGGAGAGCAACTGCGTCGAGGTCGCCGAAACGGCCCCAGGCGGCCCGGCCGTCCGTGACAGCAAGCAGTGTGAAGGAGGCCCCCTGCTCACCGTCTCCCGCGAGAGCTGGCAGGCTTTTCTCCGCCAGTTCGCGTAGGCATCGGGTACACGCAGGGCGCCCGGCGGATCACCGCCGGGCGCCCTGCGTCGTTGTGCCGGGGGACGGTTACAGCTGCCCGATGACGTAGTCCACGCACTTCGTCAGGGCCTCGACGTCCGCCGGGTCGACCGCCGGGAACATCGCCACGCGGAGCTGGTTGCGGCCGAGCTTGCGGTACGGCTCGGTGTCGACGACGCCGTTGGCGCGCAGCACCTTGGCGACCGCGGCGGCGTCGATCTCGTCCGTGAAGTCGATGGTGCCGATGACCTGGGAGCGCTTCGCCGGGTCGGTGACGAACGGGGTCGCGAACTTCGACTCCTCGGCCCAGCCGTACAGGCGGGTCGACGAGTCCTTGGTGCGGCCGGTGGCGAAGTCCAGGCCGCCCTGGCCGTTGAGCCACTTCAGCTGCTCGTTCAGCAGGAACAGGGTGGCCAGCGCCGGGGTGTTGTACGTCTGGTTCTTGCGGGAGTTGTCGATCGCCGTGGGGAGGGAGAAGAACTCCGGGACGTGGCGGCCGGACGCGTGGATCCGTTCGGCGCGCTCGATCGCGGCCGGGGAGAACACGCCGATCCACAGGCCGCCGTCGGAGGCGAAGGACTTCTGCGGGGCGAAGTAGTAGACGTCCGTCTCGGCGATGTCCACGGGCAGGCCGCCGGCGCCGCTGGTCGCGTCCACGAGGACCAGGGAGCCCTCGTCGGCGCCGGGCACCCGCTCGATCGGCATGGCGACGCCGGTGGAGGTCTCGTTGTGCGTGAACGCGTAGACGTCCACGCCGGCCTCGGCGGCGGGCGTGGGGTGCGTGCCCGGGTCGGCGGCGACGACGGTCGGCTCGGCGAGCCACGGGGCGAGCCTGGCCGCCTTGGCGAACTTGGAGCTGAACTCGCCGAAGGCGAGGTGCTGCGACCTGTTCTCGATCAGGCCGTGGGTCGCGACGTCCCAGAACGCGGTGGAGCCGCCGTTGCCGAGGACGACCTCGTAGCCGTCGGGGAGCCGGAACAGCTCGCGGACGCCCTCGCGCACCTCGCCGACCAGGTTCTTCACCGGGGCCTGGCGGTGGGAGGTGCCCATCAGGGACGTGCCGGTCGCGGCCAGCGCGTCCAGCGCCTGTGTCCGCACCTTGGAGGGACCCGCACCGAAACGACCGTCGGCGGGCTTGATGTCAGCAGGAATCCGGATCTCAGCCACGACGGGAGCCTAGCGGCTCCGGGAAACCCCGGTGAAACCTCGTCCGTCGGCTGAGACGCGGATCCGAGGGGCGGTCGCACCGCTGGACGGGCGGGAAACGTCCGTCCAGCGGTGCGGCCCCGGGCGGGTCAGCCCAGCGTGACCGGAAGCTCGTACAGGTCGTTCTGCGTGACCACCGGCTTGTTGCGGAGTGCGGACGCCCCGACCGCCAGGTCCAGCTTCGGGAAGCGCGCGTACAGGGCCGGCAGGGCCACGCCCGCCTCCAGGCGGGACAGGGCCGCGCCGGGGCACACGTGCGGGCCGTGCCCGAAGGCGATGTGCCGGTTGGCGCTCTCACGGGTGATGTCGAAGACGCCGGCGCTCGGGCCGTGCGCCCGCTCGTCCCGGCCGAGCGCGGCGTACGACACGATCAGCGCCTCCCCGGCCGGGAGGACGGCGTCGCCGACCGGTACGTCCTCGGTGGCGAAGCGGATCAGTACGTGGGAGGTGGGCGTGGAGTACCGCAGGGTCTCCTCGACCACCGCCGACCAGCCCACCTCGCCGGACAGCACCCGGGCCCGCTGTTCGGGGTGGAGGGAGAGGTTGACCACCGCGTTGACGATGAGCGAGATCGTCGTCTCGTGACCGGCCGCGATCATCAGCTGGAGCGTGGAGACGATCTCCTGGTCGGTGAGCCGGTCGCCGTTCTCGGACGCCTCGATGAGCGCGGACGTCAGGTCGTCGCCGGGGTTCTCCCGCTTGTGCGCGACCGTCTCCGTCATGATCTGCGCCAGTTCGGTCAGCGTCGCGACGACCTCCTCGGGCGGGGTCTGCGTCGAGAAGAACTTCTCGAACAGCTCCTTCAGCCGCGGCAGCCGCTCCTCGGCGAGCCCCATCAGGTCGGCGACCACGTACATCGGCAGCGGGTAGGCGAACAGGGCCTTCAGGTCGACCGTCGGGCCCCGCTCCTTCGCCACCCGGTCCAGCAGGCCCTCGGTCAGCTCCGTGATCCGCTCGCGCATCCGCTCCACCCGGCGCACGGTGAGCGCCTGGGCGACCAGGGTGCGCAGGCGGCGGTGGTCGGCGCCGTCCACGGTCAGCATGGAGCGGCCCGGGTTCGCCAGTCCGATCAGCGGCCAGTCGTTCGCGATCTCGCCGCGCTGCCAGGCGCCCCAGACGCCGATGTCCTTCACCACCCGGGGGTCGGTGAGCAGTTTCTTCGCCTCGGCGTGGTGCGTGACCGCCCACACCGGCACGTCGCCCGGCAGCACCACCCGGGCGAGGGGGCCCGCGGCCCGTAACGCCGCGCTCTCCGCGTCGAGATCGGTGACGAACGGGTCCAGGGGGATCGGGTTCCCCCCGGTGCCGGGCGCGGGTGTCTGTGTGTCCGTACCAGCCGTCATGGGTGCGAGCCTCCGTGGGCGGGAGTGGGTGTGAACGTGACCGGGAGTTCGGACAGCCCGCGCAGCCACGGCGACGGGCGGCGGGTCAGGGACGCGGCCGGCACCGTGAGGTCGATGTCCGGCAGCCGGTCCAGGACCACCTCGATGCCGGTCCGCGCGATCACCTCGGCGATCTCCTGCGCCGGGAACGGGCACCGGTGCTCCCCGTGGCCGAAGGAGAAGTGCGCGCTGTTCCCGCCGGTCAGGGCCGAACCGTCGGGCCGCACCTGGGGATCGGAGTTGGCGCCCTGGAGGCCGAGGAGCACCAGGTCGCCGGCGCGGATGCGGCGGCCGCCCAGCAGGGTGTCGCGGGAGGCCCAGCGGCCGGCCACGTTCTGCGAGGGAGTGTCCTCCCACAGCACCTCGTTCATCGCCTCGGCGACGCTGTTGCGGCCGCCGAACAGGGACGCGGCGAACCGCTGGTCCGTCAGCATCAGGTGCAGGGAGTTGCCGATCCAGTCGGCGGTCGGCTGGTGCCCGGCCGCCATCATCACCATCAGGTCCTGGACGATCTCCTCGTCGGTGAACCCGGCGGTGTCGGCGAGCATCCGCGACGCCACGTCCTCGGCGGGTTCCTTCCTGCGCGCGGTGACCAGTTCGGTCATCGACGTGAACAGGTGGGTCTGCCCCGCCAGCGCCCGCTCCCGCCCGTCGATCATGTCGTTGAGGGCGGTGACGAGCGCCGGCCCCTGCTCGTCGGAGAAGCCGTAGAGCCGGGCCAGGACGCGTACCGGCAGCAGCATCGCGAACTCGCCGATGATGTCGGCAAAGCCCTGGGGACAGATGCCGTCGATCAGTTCGTCGGCGAACCTCTCCGTGTACCCGCGCAGTTCGAACGGGTCCACCGCCTCCAGCGCGTGGGCCAGCATCCCGGCCCGCTCGCGGTGCCGCTCGCCGACGGTGTAGAGGATGGAGGGCTGCTTACGGCCGATCATCGGAAGCAGCGGCCAGTCGTCGGGGATGACGTCCCACTGGTTCCACAGCTCGGAGTCGCGGCTGAACAGCACCGGGTCCCCGGTGATCTGGTGCAGTTCGCGGTAGCCGAGCACCAGCCAGGCCGGTACGCCGCCGTCGAGCAGCACCGGGACCACGCTGCCGTGCTCGCGCCGCATCTTCCGGTACGCCCCGGCCGGGTCGTTCTGGAGCAGGGGGCCGCCGAAGCGGACGACGTTGGGGACGGAGGCAGGGCTCACACCAGCTCCTGACGGGAGACTCGGGCCTGGTCGGCGTAGAGGGCCTGGACGTGCTCCACCAGCGTGATCAGCACCAGCTTGCTGGACTCCCGGGACCGCGCGTCGCAGGTGACCAGCGGTACGTGCGGGTCGAGGTCGAGTGCCTCGCGGATCTGCTGCGGGGCGAAGGCGGGACCGCCGAAGTCGTTGCAGGCCACGATGAACGGCGTGCCGTGCTTCTCCAGCCGGTCGATGGCGTACCAGGAGTCGTCGATGCGCCGGGTGTCGACCAGGACGACCGCGCCCAGCGTGCCCGAGAACAGCCGGTCCCACAGGAACCAGAAGCGCTCCTGCCCCGGTGCCCCGAACAGGTACAGCACGTTGTGCCGGTCCAGGGTGATGCGGCCGAAGTCGAACGCCACGGTGGTCGCGGTCTTGCCGCTCACCGCGCTGATGTCGTCGACGGCCTCTCCGGCCCTGGTCATCGTCTCCTCGGTGCTGAGCGGACGTATCTCGCTCACCGAGCGGACCATCGTCGTCTTGCCGGCACCGAAGCCGCCCACGACCACGATCTTGAGGCCGTTGTCGGCCGACGCGCCCAGCGGCGTACGTGTCTCGGACGGCGTACACGTCTCAGAGGTTGCGGAGTCCAACGAGCACCTGCTCCAGGATGTCGGGGTCGGGTAGGGCCGCCTTGCGGGGGTGACGGGCGCTGACGCGACCCGACGCCTGGAGGTCGGCGAGCAGGACGCGGGTGATGCTCACCGGCAGCTTCAGCTCGGCCGCGATCTCCACGACCGCCGTGGGCCGTTCGGTCAGCCGCAGGATCGCGGCGTGCTCGGACTGCATGCCGGGCACCGGATCGCACTCGGCGACGACCAGGGTGACCAGGTCGAAGGGGTTGTCGGCCCCGGACCGGCTGCGCCCGCCTGTGACGGTGTACAGACGATCGGGTGCGTCGTCCCTGCCCGGCCTGCTCATGAGCTGCGCGGGGGAGCGGTCAGGTGGTCCCCGAGTTGCTCCACGAGCTCGCTCATGTTGTGCCCGATGAGCCCGGCGTCGGCGTCCTCGCTGGTGACCAGGGCCAGATGCGCGCCCTGGCCGGCCTCCACGATGAACAGCACGCCGCCGTAGAACTCGGTCATCGCCGAGCGGACGCCTCCGCTGCCGTCGCCGAACTCCACGGACGCGCCGTGCGACAGCGACTGGATGCCCGCGGCGATCGCGGCGAGCTGGTCGGCCTGGTCGGCGGAGAGTTCGGGGCTGCGGCACAGTTTCAGGCCGTCCCTGGACAGGACGAGCGCGTGCCGCGCGCCCGGTGTGCGCTCCAGCAGGCCCTCTATCAGCCAGGTGAGCTTCTCGTCGGCGGTCGTCGTGCCGGTCATGAGGTGGTGTCGCCTTCCGGGGTCGCGGGAGTGGTGGGGGTGGCGTGCGGGGCGGCCCCGGACGGGGCGCCTCCGGTGGCTTCGACGGCTTCGGTTCCCGGGGCTGCGTCCGTGACCGTGGCATGCGTGGCCGTGCCGTGTGCGGGGGTGGCGCGTACGGCCTGGCGGAAGCTGCTGAAGCGGGCCGTGCGGGCCTTCGTCTCCTCGGCGCCGGACGGCGCCTGGCGCGGGGAGGCGGTACGGTTTTGGGAGCGGGCGCGCTCGGCCTCGGCGAGGGTCCGGCCGCGGCTGCGGCGGGGGAGGACGAGCGGGGGTTCGGCCGTGTCCGCGTCGGCGCCGGTGGCCTTGCCGGTGCCCGGGGACTCGTGGGTGGGCACCGGGTCGGGGTCGAGGTCGGCCGCCGCGCGGGACGCCGCGTACGAGTGGCTGGGCGTGGAGGAGGGACCGGGCGTCTCCCGGTCCGTCTCCGTCCGGGGCACGGCGTGCGTGTCCCGGACGTCCCGGACCTCCTGGGTGCCGGGTCCCTCGTGCGGGGTGCTGCGGTCCGTCTCCGGGGCCGTCCCGTCGGCGGGGTGGGCCGCCGGTGTGCCGGCCGGTCGGGCGCGACGGCGCTGCGGTAGGCCGTCCGCGGTGGAGGGCCCGGGGCCCGTGGCCGTTGGAGTCCGCGGCTGCCCGGCCACGGGGGTCTCCGGCTCGGCGGCGGTGGGCGGCTGGACGGACCGGGTGTGCGTCGCGGTGCCGGACGGGGTGCCGCTGCCGGTGGTGGTCGCCGTGGCGGTACGGGCCGCCGGGACCGTCGTGCGGGGGAGCGAGGGCTTGGGCGCGTCCTGCTGTACGAGGAGGTCCTGCGGTACGAGCACCAGGACGCCCGTGCCGCCGCGGGCCGAGGGGCGGTACGAGACCCGGAGTCCGTACCGCTGGGCCAGCCGGCCCACCACGGCCAGGCCGAGCCGTGTGCCGGTGAGGCCGCCGAGCCCGGCCGTCTCGCCGGCGACCGCGCGTTCGGCGCGCCGCAGCTGGGCCTCGCCCATGACGAGCCCGCTGTCCTCGACCGAGACGATGACCCCGGCCGGTACCTCCTCCACGTAGACGTGGACCTCGGCGGTCGGCGGCGAGAAGTTGGCCGCGTTGTCGAGGAGTTCGGCGAGCGCGTGCATCACGCCCTCGGCTGCGTGCCCGGCGACGGCGACGTCGGCGGCGGAGTGGACGCGGACCCGCCGGTAGCCGCTGATCCGGCCCATGGCGCCGCGCAGGATCGACTCCATGCTGATCGGCCGGGCCCAGCGGCGCCCGGAACGGGCACCGGTGAGGACGGCGACGGAGTCGGCGAGCCGGCCCGCCTGTGCGGTGCGGTGGTCGAGGTGGAGGAGGTCGGCGAGTACCTCCTCGTCGTGGTGCTTGTCCTCCATCGCGCGCAGGTCCGCGAGCATGCCCGTGGACAGGGCCTGCATCCGGCCGGCCGCGTTGGCGGTCGCGGACAGGGCGGCCGCGCGGGCGCTGTTGGCCTCGCGCAGCCGGACGGCGAGCCGGGCGTTCTCGTCGATGTGGCGGTCCCGGTCCCGGGACAGCCGCTCCCGCTCCTCGCCCAGCCGGTCACGTTCCTCGCGGAGCCGGTCGCGCTCGGCGGAGTGCTCCTGGAACAACGCGGCGGTGTGGACGGCGTGTTCTTCCTCGCGTCGGCGCAGTTCCCCGGCGTGCTCGTCGGCGAGCCTCGCGAGCGAGGCCGCGTGGTCGTCCGTGAGCCGGGTGATCTCGGCGGTGTGCTGCTCGGTGAGCCGGGCCCGTTCGGCGATGTGGTCGTCGGTGAGCCGTGCCCGCTCGGCGGCGTGCTCCTGCGCCAACCGGGCGGTGGCGATGTCGTGGTGTTCGTTCAGGCGATCGCGTTCCGCGGCCAGGGACTGTGCGAGGTGGGCCCGCTCCTGGTCCAGTTCGGCCGACAGGCGGGCCCGTTCCCGGGTGAGTTCGCCGGTCAGCCGCTCGTGCTGGCGGCGGTACTCCTCGGCCTGCCGGGTGCGTTCCTGGATCAGCCGGTCGACGTCCGCGTTGGCCGTTCCCAGCCGTGTGCGGAGCGCTCGCGCGGACAGGACGGCGTGGGTGGCCCAGGTGACCGCCGCACACAGCAGCAGGGCCGCCACCGTCCCGGTGGTCCCGACGGCGCCGCGTGCGGGTTCCGGTCCCAGCGTCACCGCGACGGCGACCGCGCCCGCGGCGAGCACCAGGGTGAGCAGGGGGACGGGCAGCAGGCTGCGGGGCGTGGGCCGGTCGCCGGGGAGCAGGGGGGAGGTCATCAGTCAGGTCCTCGGTCGTGTCCTCGGTCGGTCCGCGGTCCGTTCGTGGTCGTGCGCCGTTCGGTCTGCGCGGCCTTCGGGCGGTTCCGGCAGCCCACGGCTGTCCGGCACCCGGGTCGCCGGGCACCCGCTCGCCCGTGTATCCGCCCGACCACGTGCTCGGCCGCACGCGAGCGGCCGTCCACGTGCTCGACTGCCCGGCCCCCGCTCGAACGCCACTGTACGAACAGGAGCCGTCACGGGTGCACAACCCGCGGTCACTATAGGGGAGTTCGTGATCCATTTGGGAAGGTTCTTGTTCCGTTTCCAGGATTTGACCTGACCCCGGGACAAGCGCGCCGTCGACCGGCGGGCCGCGCGGTCACCGCGGGGCCGCCCGTACGGGGGCATCCTGAAGGCATGACGGATCTCCGGGAACTGCGGGCCGGGCTGCGCGCGGACGTGCGTGGCGAGGTGGATTTCGGCACCACCGCGAGGGCGCTCACCACCATGGACGCCTCCAACTACCGCCGGGTGCCGCTGGGTGTCGTGTCCCCGAGGGACGCCGACGACGTGGCGGCGGCCCTGGCGGTGTGCAGGGCGCACGGAGTCCCCGTGGTGCCGCGCGGCGGCGGCACGTCGATCGCGGGGCAGGCGACCGGTTTCGGCGTGGTGCTCGATTTCACACGTCACATGAACCGTCTGCTGAGCCTCGACCCGAAGGCCCGCACGGCCGTCGTCCAGCCCGGCCTCGTCCTCGACCGGCTCCAGGAGGCCGCCGCCCCGCACGGTCTGCGCTTCGGCCCCGACCCTTCCACTCACAGCCGCTGCACCCTCGGCGGCATGATCGGCAACAACTCCTGCGGCTCGCACTCCGTCGCCTGGGGCACGACGGCGGACAGCGTCCGCGAACTGTCGGTCGTCACCCCGCGGGGCGAGCGACTGCGCCCCGGCCGGGGATGGGCCGGGGCGCCGGAGGGACTGCGGGAGCTGGTCGGCGGCGAACCGGCCCGCCTGCGCACCGGTTTCCCCGAGCTGCCCCGCCGTATCTCCGGATACGCCCTGGACGCCCTGCTGCCCGAGAACGGCGCCGACGTCGCCCGCTCCCTCTGCGGCTCGGAGGGCACGCTGGGCGTACTGACGGAAGCGGTCGTGGATCTCGTACGGGCGCCCCGCGCGCGTGCGCTCGCCGTGCTGGCGTACGCCGACGAGACCGGGGCCGCCGAGGCGGCGGCCGGCCTGCTGGAGCACGGGCCGCTGACCGTGGAGGGCATGGCGGCCGACCTGGTGCCGTCCGCGGCGGACCTCCCGCGCGGGGGAGCCTGGCTGTTCGTGGAGACCGGCGGGGACACGGAAGGGGAGGCACGCGCGCGTGCGGAGAGGATCGTCCGCGCGGCGGACGTCTCGGACTCCCTCGTGGTCACCGACCCGGCCCGGCAGCGCACGCTGTGGCGCATCCGGGAGGACGCGAGCGGCACGGCGACCCGGATGCCGGACGGGACCGAGGCCTGGCCCGGCTGGGAGGACTGCGCGGTGCCGCCCGCCCGGCTCGGCGCCTACCTGCGGGACTTCCGCGGCCTGCTGGCAGCCCACGGGCTGCGCGGCGCCCCGTACGGGCACTTCGGGGACGGTTGCATCCACGTCCGGATCGACTTCGACCTGCTGACCGCGCCGGGCATCACCCGTTTCCGGAGCTTCTCCGGGGAACTCGCCGACCTGGTCGTCGCCCACGGCGGATCGCTCTCCGGCGAACACGGCGACGGGCAGGCGCGCGCCGAACTGCTGCCGCGCATGTACGGCCCGGACATGATGGCCCTCTTCGAGCGGGTGAAGGGCGTCTGGGACCCGGACGACCTGCTCAACCCGGGGATGCTGGTGCGCCCCGAGCCCCTGGACGCGAACCTCCGCTTCTCCGTCCTGCCGAGGGAGCCGGTCGACGTCGCCTTCGGGTACCCGGCCGACGGCGGTGACTTCTCGGCGGCCGTCCGCCGCTGCGTGGGCGTCGCCAAGTGCCGTACGGCCTCGGCGCCGGGGCCGACGGTGATGTGCCCCTCCTTCCGGGCGACGGGTGAGGAGGAGCACTCCACGCGCGGCCGGGCCCGCCTGCTGCACGAGATGCTCGCCGGCGAGCTGGTGACCGACGGCTGGCGCTCCACGGAGGTGCGGGACGCGCTGGACCTGTGCCTGTCCTGCAAGGGCTGCCGCTCGGACTGCCCGGTCGGGGTCGACATGGCCACCTACAAGGCCGAGTTCCTCCACCACCACTACGCCGGCCGTCGCCGCCCGGCCGCGCACCACGCGATGGGACGGCTGCCGGTGTGGCTGGGCTGGGTGGCGCGGACCAGGTCGGCGGGGGTGGTCAACGCCCTGGCCTCGGTGGGCCCGCTCGCCCGGGTGGCGAAGCGGCTGGGCGGGATCGCGGGGGAGCGGGAGATCCCGCGCGTGGCAGGGGAGACGTTCACGCAGTGGTGGCGGGGGCGGGGAACCGCCGTGTCTCCCGGCGGCGACGGAACCCTGGTGGTCCTGTGGCCGGACACCTTCAGCGAGCACCTCTCGCCCTCCGTGGGCCGGGCCGCCGTACGGGTTCTGGAGGCGGCGGGTCTGCGGGTGGCCCTGCCTCCGACGCTGCGACCGGACGGGCGCCCGGTGGGGGACGGCCGCTCACGGTCGGCGCTCCGGCTGCTGGCGGCCCGCAGGGGCCGGGTCTGCTGCGGGCTGACGTACATCTCCACGGGCCAGCTCGACCGGGCCCGCGCGGTGCTGCGCCGCACCCTCGACCTCATGGAGCCGGTCCTGGCCACGGACGCCCCGGTCGTCGTCCTGGAACCGAGCTGCGCGGCGGCCCTGCGCACGGACGCACCGGAACTGCTGCACGACGACCCCCGCGCGGCACGGCTCGCCGCGCGGGTCCGCACCTTCGCGGAGACCCTGGAGCAGTACGCTCCCGACTGGACCCCGCCGGACCTGAGCCGCCCCGTCACCGGCCAGACCCACTGCCACCAGCACGCGGTCCTGGGCGAGGGCCCCGACCGCCGCCTGCGCGAGGCCGCCGGCCTCACCGGCGAACTGTCCGGCGGCTGCTGCGGCCTGGCGGGCAACTTCGGCTTCGAGGAGGGCCACTACGAGGTGTCCGTGGCCTGCGCGGAGGACCAGCTCCTGCCCTCGGTACGGGAGGCACCGGACGGGGCGGTGATCCTGGCCGACGGCTACTCGTGCCGGACGCAGCTGGAGCAACTGGCGGGGGCGCGGGGGAGGCACCTGGCGGAGGTGCTGGCGGAGGCACTGGAGGAGGCACTGGAGGAAAAACCGTGAGCACTCGCGGCTGATCCGTCCCGGGGGTGCTCGGACCAGCCGGTGCGGTGGGCACGGCGGCGGCCGTCAGGGCGTGGTCTCGCCCCGTACCAGCGGCAGGCACACCGGCTGGACGTCCTCGGGCAGGTCGTCCGGGCGGCACCAGCGGGCCTCCAGGACCTCGAAGGGGTCGATGCGCAGCTCGCCGCCCAACAGGCGGGCCTCGTAGGCCACTTCCAGGCGGGTGCGGAAACCGCTGTTCAGCATCACGAGGCGGCCCGCCTCCACGTCGAGGTTGGTCTCCTCCTTGACCTCGCGCACCACGGTTTGCCGGAAGTCCTCGTCCTTGTGCGCGAAGCCGCTCGGCAGGCCCCACTGTCGGCCCGGTGGCCACATCCGGTGCCGGAGCAGCAGGACCCGCCCCTCGCCGTCGCGCACGACGCCGGTCACCCCGACCACGAACTTGGCGTTCAGGAACCACATGACGCGGCTCTGAACGGGGCGCAGAAGTCGCCAGAGACGGGCAAGAAGTCGTCGCACGGGGCCTCGGGAGGTAGGAGCGGGGCGGAGAAGGGCTTCGCCGGTGGGGACGGTACCCTCCCTGGTGCCCGCCCCTCGCCCATCGACACCTCCGACGCCTCGGCCGGAACCTCCCGGACGGGGCGTCTCCGTCCGGTGGCACACGCTCCGGTGGTGGCCCGGCTCGCGTCCCTCGGGCTGTCGATGGGCGCGCTCGGCGACGAGGGTGCCGCGGCCCTGCCGAGCGGTCAGCCGCTCACCCACCTGCGCGCTCTCGACCTGCACCACCACTACCTCGGCGACGCCATGGTGCTGCGGGTCCGGGAGGCCCTCGAACCGGCGGGCGTACGGGGGGACCTGTCCGAACAGGAGCAGGAGGAGGACGAGGGCACCCGCTACGTCGTCGCCGAGCGACTTCTCCTTCCCGCCCCGCCCCGGCTGCTCCCCCGATGCCCCGGAGGTACTCGGTCCGCATGACGGACGGAGTTGACCCGGGCGGGGCGGGGGACTCATCGTCAGGTACGTAGGCGTGTCACGGTGCTGACCAAGGTCATACCCTGGACCGGGAAGTCCACCGCGATGCAACGTTGCCGAAGGGGCCCTCCGCTCCCTTCGCCCAGCCCGAGGAAGGCGCCGTGACGACGTCGAGTGCTGCCAGCCCGTCCACCCCGGCCGCCGTCCCCGGGGCGGCTCCGGGGCATGCGCCGGAAGCGGCGGGCGCCCCGCGCGGGCGCGGCTCCCTGGGGCCGGTCGGGCTGGTGCTCGCCGGGGGGATATCCGTACAGTTCGGCGGGGCGCTCGCGGTGACGCTGATGCCGAGGGCCGGTGCGCTCGGCGTCGTGACGCTGCGGCTCCTGGTGGCCGCGGTCGTGCTGCTGGTGGTGTGCCGGCCCCGGCTGCGCGGCCACTCGCGCGCCGACTGGACCACGGTGATCGCCTTCGGCATCGCCCTGGCCGGGATGAACGGCCTCTTCTACCAGGCCGCCGCCCGCATCCCCCTCGGCACGGCGGTCACCCTGGAGGTGCTCGGCCCGCTCGCCCTCTCCGTCCTCGCCTCCCGCCGCGCGATCAACCTCCTGTGGGCCGGACTCGCCCTCGCCGGCGTCGTCCTGCTCGGCGGCAAGGGCTTCGACAGTCTCGACCCCCTGGGCGCCGCGTTCGCCCTGGGCGCCGGTGTCATGTGGGCGGCCTACATCGTCTTCAGCGCGCGGACCGGCCGCCGCTTCCCCCAGGCCGACGGGCTCGCCCTCGCCATGGCGGTGGCGGCGGTCCTGTTCCTGCCGCTGGGCATCGCCGAGTCCGGTGCGAAGCTCCTCGACCCGACGGTCCTCGCCCTGGGCGCGGCGGTCGCGGTGCTCTCCTCCGTCCTCCCGTACACCCTGGAACTGCTCGCCCTGCGCCGCCTGCCCGCCTCCACGTTCGCCGTCCTGATGAGCCTGGAACCGGCCATCGCCGCGACCGCCGGCTTCCTCGTCCTCAGCCAGGCCCTCACCCTCACCGAGGCCGCCGCCATCGCCCTGGTCATCGCGGCGAGCATGGGCGCGGTACGGACCCAGGTGGGACGGGGGCGGGCGAAGGTGCCGGGGGACGATTCCTGACGATCGCGGCGACGGGGCGGGGCGCTCCGGTACCAGAGGGTTCCTCTACATGATCACGCCCCGCTCGGAGCCTGTCGCCATCCGGCAGGTCACGCCCGACCCGCTTCCCTGACAGACCGCGCAGGCCGATGGGACCGCCCCGGCGCGGGTGCGGGGAAGCGACGCGGTCGCGCGCACCTCGTCGGCTGCCCGCGTCGCACGGGTCCCATGACCCTCCCCACCCCGCCTCGTCCCTTCATTCCTGAACCGCCGACGGTCGAGGGCTGGTCCCCGCCCGGCCACCGGATAAAAGTCCTAATACCGCATGAGCCGCTAACTGGGTTGCTTTTCCCTGCGATGGGGCACGAAGAGGCTGCGTGTGGTGCATGGTCGGCTGGTCGGACGGGGGGCAAGGCGGACATGGACGAGTCGAGACTGGCGGCAGCCGCGGCGCGGGCGGTGGCGGAGAGCGCCCCGCTGGCCCGGGAGCTGGCGGCCGGGCTGCGGGAAGTGGAACGGACCGTGGGCCGGCCGACGGATCTGTCCGACGGCGCGGCCCTGACGGAGGAACAGCGCGCCCTGTACACCGAGGAGCGCCGACTGCGGCGCCGGGCCGTCGAACTGGTGGGGGAACTGGCCGGCGGCCGGTTACGGGCGCTGGACACCTTCAACGTCGTCCTCTTCGGCCGTACCGGGGCCGGCAAGAGCTCGCTGGTCGAGGCGCTCACCGGGGGTGACGGGGCACGGATCTCCCCGGGCCGTCCCGACCACACGACGGAGGTGGAGGAGGTCCGGTGGGCGGGCCTGCGGCTGTTCGACACGCCCGGCACCAACGGCTGGGGGCGTGACGGCGACAACCGGCACCTGGAGGAGGCGGCCAGGCAGGCGGTTCTGGTGGCCGACGTCGTGCTGCTGTGCTTCGACGACGACAGCCAGCTGGAGGGCGAGTTCACGAAGGTGGCCCAGTGGGTCCTGGCCTACGGCAAGCCGGCCGTGGTCGTACTGAACTGCAAGGTGCCGGTCTGGCGTGACACGGACGCGATCGCCGAGCGGGACGTCCGGGTCTTCCTGTCCACGACCGTGGCCCAGCACGCCGCGCACATCCGCGAGTGGCTCGCGGCCCTCGGGCTCCCGCAGGTCCCCGTGGTCGCGCTGAGCGCCCAGCGCGCGGTCGCGGCCCGGGCCGCCGACCCGTACCGGGGCAAGGACGGGAACAGCATCCGGAACATGCGCCGGGCGGGCCGGACGACGCTGCTGAGGCGTTCCAACCTGCCCGTCCTGGAGTCCCTCCTCACCGAGGCCGTCGGCAGCGGCGCGGCGCAACTGCGGTACGGCGGACTGCTGACGCAGACGGCCGGCGCACTGAGCGGGATAGCCGACGAACTCGACCGGGTGCTGACCGCGCCGGCCCTCGAGGGCGCCAGGACGATCGAGACGGGGCTGGAGGAACTGCTGGAGGAACTGGGCCTCCCCGAGGACCTCCTGCCACCCGGAACCGACACCGCCGACGGGCCCGGCACGGTTCCCGGCGGGGGAGACGGAGTCCCGGCGGACGTGCCGGGGCGGCACGAGGACGCCGACGCGGACCTGGCCAGGGTTCTGCGCGAGCTGCGGGAGCTGCAGAAGCTGCGGGGCGGTCCCTTCCCCGCACCGGCGCGCGGGAGGGCCCGCGTCCATCTGGACCACCTGCTCACCTCCGGCTTCGGCAAGCTGCGCCTCACCCTGGAGGCCCGCGCCGAGAAACTGGTGGACACGGCGTTCCGGGAGCGCAAGCCGCTGTCCGCGGAGGACTTCAACGCGGCCGTGTTCAAGAGCGACGAGCTGACCGCGGTGATCGACAAGTCGCTCGCGTCCTTCACCTCCGATGTCGAGAGCCGCCTCGGCCTGGTCGTCGCCGACCTCCGGGCGGGACTCGCGCGGGTGGACGCGCGGGTGGACGGCCTCGGAAGGGAGGTGAGGGGCGACGCGGGGTCCGGGTACCGGACGTTCGGCTGCCTGGCCGGTTACACCAGCGCGGGAGCGAGCCTGCTGTCGGTCGGTGCCTCCGCCGCCTCGTTGCTGTTCCTGACGACCCCGGTGGGCTGGATCGCCGCGGCCGGACTGGCCGTCGTCGCCGGAGGCGGCCGGCTCGCCGCCCGGTTCGGTCTGCGGCGCGGTCAGCAACGCCGGTACGAGGCCCGGGGCGAGTACCTGGAGCAGGCGCGCGAGGCCGTGTACCAGGAGACCGAGGCGGTGCGGGAGCGGGTCGCCGCGCACTGCGTGGCCCTCGTGCGGCAGGCCGTACTGGTCGAGGTGGGGCCGCTCGTCCGGCAGGCCGTGGCGCTGCGCCGCATCGCCGGGGCCGCCTCCCGCGACAGGGCACTGCTGAACAGAACGGTGGAGGAACTGCCGCAGGGCCGCGACGCCGCCGACATCCTGGCGGAGGCCGTGGGGCGCGCCGAGGCCGCCGCGGGCGTCACCCATCCCGCCGGGGCCGACCGGCTCTGGCTCGGCTCCGACTGGTGCGACGACCCGCACAACCTCCTGGCCGGGGGCGGGGCGGCGGAGGGCCGCCGCAACGGGCGGTCGCCCGGCCTCGCACCGAACGTCCTGGACCGGCTGCGCACGGTGTTCCGGCGCGGCCCGCACGGCCCGGCACCCGGCGCCGGCCGGCAGTGGCTCGCGGAACTGCACCGGTGGTTCGACGACGACCCCCACGCGGCCGGACTGCTGGCCGAACTGGACGCGCTGGCCGCCGATCCGAGGCCCCGGATAGCGGTCACCGGAAACCTGAGCACCGGGAAGTCGGCGTTCGTCCACCGCCTGCTGGTGGAGTCGGGCCTGCCCGTCCCCGAATCGCTGACCAGTGCCGCCGGCCCCGAGACCTGGCGGGTGGTGCCCTACGAGTGGGGCGATCTGGTCCTGGTGGACACGCCGGGATTCCAGAGCGGGCGGGAGGGCCACTCCGAGGCCGCCCGCACGGCCCTCGCCGACGCAGCCGCCGTCATCCATCTCTTCTCCCCCCTCATGCTGGTCGGAGAGCGTGCCGACCTCCTGCTCCTGTTGCGGGGTGCGCCGGAGGCGGGGCGTTTCAGCAAGCAGGGCCGCACCCTGTGGGTGATCAACAAGATCGACCGGCTCGCGGTCGCCGGCGACGCGCGCGACCTGCGCGCCCACGTCGGACGCGCGAAAAAGGAACTGGCCGCCGCGCTCGAGCGGATCGCCCCCGGCGGCCGGGCGTCGCACCGTGAGCACATCGTGTCCATGGCGGCGGCCCCGTACGGCCTGCGTGCCGCCCACAGCCGCCACTACGACGACTTCCGCGCGTGGGACGGCTTCGGGGACTTCGCCGCGTCCGTACGGGAACTGCGCCTCACCCTGGAGCCGAACGCCGGGGACGTCACTCTGCTGCACGGCGGCGCCGCCCGTCTGGGCGTGCTGCGGGCCGGGGCCCTCGAGCAGGCGGAGGACATCGAGCGCAGAATCGTCGAGGTCGGCCGGCTCGCCGACGAGGCGGTGGCGGGCGCCCGCACCGGACGGGGCGTGGTCGCCTCGATGACCAAGGGGGCCGAGCGCCTGGCGGTCGCGTTCACCACCCGTCTCGTCCACGAGACGCTGGAGGAGGGCGTGGACGCGCCGGTCCGCGAGGCCCGGGGCCGGCGGCTGGAATCCTGGACGACGGACAAGGAGTTCGCCGGCGGGTGGCAGCGGCACCGCGCCGGCTGCGAACGGGCGGCGCAGGCCTGGCTGACGTCGGTGGCGAACGCCGTGGAGCGCAGGGCCGCCTCACCGGCCTACGCCACGGCGTTCCCGGACGACGGCAACCGCGTCGACCTGTCGTTCCTGTCCGCGGAGTCGCTGCGGGTCTGGAGCGGCGACCTCCTGGTCAACGCCTCCGTCGGTCTCGCCCCGGCCGGCGAACTGCGCGCCGACGACCTCGTCGCCCTGGCCGCGCAGTACGACGTGGCACTGGACGCCGGGGAGCTCGACGGACTGCTGGGGGGCGTGCACGACGTCGGCGTCATCCTCAAGATCATCAACGCCGTGAGCATGATCAGCGCCCTCATGACGCAGAGCAAGCGGGAGGAGGAGCTGGAGGAGTTCCGTGTCCGGCTCACCGAGACCATGCGGAGGTCCGCCGAGGCATGGGCGCAGAGCGTGCGCGGCGGCTGCGGCGCCGTGGAGGAGGTGTGCGGCCGGCTGGAGGCCCTGGCCGTGCAGCTGACCCGGAAACAGGGCGAGTTGCTGGAGGAACTCACGCGCACCCGCCGGCGCGCGCAGCGGTGCACCGCCGCCATCGAGGGGGCGCGCCTGAGGCTGGGCGAACCCGCCGGGGCCGGCGCACCCACGGGGGACGGACGAAAGGGCGGAAGGCGATGAACGCGGCCGACAACACCAGGAGCACCCCGGCCGACTGGCCGGACCGGGCCCGGGCCGCCGTCCGGGAGGCAATGGGCGACCGTGCGGCCGCCGCCGTGGCGGGCACGTGGGCCGCCCGGGAGGCCGACCCGGAGGTGAACGTGGTGCTCTACGGCCCGCAGAACGCGGGCAAGACCAGCCTGCTGCGCCGCCTGCTGGCGGAGGACGGCACCCCCGTTCCCGCGTGGGCGACCGTGAGCGGCGGCAAGGAGACCTACGAGGCCGGCGGGGTCGGCTCCGCCGGGCTGCGCTACGTCGACACCCCCGGTGTGCAGGCGGGCGACCCCCTGCACACGGAGCGGGCCGTGGCCGCCCTGCTGGAGGCCGACGCGCTGCTGCTGGTCCTCGGCCGGAGGCTGTTCGGCGGGGCGGCCGGGGAGGTCCTGCCGCTGGTGACCGGCACGGCCGTGCACCCGGACCGCCCCCGGCCGTATCCCGTCGGCGCCCTGCTGCCGGTGGTCTGCAAGGCCGACCGGTGGGGGAAGGAGCCGGGCAGTGAGGAGTTCGCCGACGAGGTGGAGGCCGTGCGCGGGGAGTTCAGGGAGCAGCTCGGCGCCCACATGGACGCGCGGCACCTGCCGGAGCTCCATGTCGTGGTGGCCGACTACTACGGCCTCAGCACCCCGATCCGCCCGGCTGACCTGCGCCGCGACCACTATCTGTCCTTCGGGGGCCACGACGGCGTCGAGGCCCTGTGGAGGGCCCTGCGGACACTGCCCGGGCGCAGGGCCCAGCTGCGGGCCGAGACCCGGGTGCGGTACTGGTGCCGGGCCGCGGTCCGCGCGCTGGAGGCGGCGCGGGCCGAGCGGGAGAGGGCCGGGGCCGCCCGCGACGGTGCCCGGCGGGTGGACACCCGCTTCGCCCTGCTGGAGAACCGGCTCGACGAACTGCGCGAGGCCGGCCGGGTGGAGCTGCGCGCCGCCGTCCGGGAGGAACTGCTGCGCGCCGCGGACTCGGCCGCCTCCGCCGGGTCGGCGGAGGAAGCCGCCCGCGAGCGTCTGGCCACCGCGGTACGGGGCTGGCAGGCGCGCTGGACCGGAAAGGCGCAGCAACTCGCGCTCCAGGGCAGGGCGGAGGCGATGACCGTGCGGACCGTTCCGGGGACGCAGGCGTTCCTCGCCTGCATCGACGACGTTCGCGCCGTCCTCGCCACCGCCGGTGACACCTCCGTCCCCGCCTCCCGGTCCGCCGTCCCGGAGGTCACGACCGCCGTCGTCCTGGGCCTCGGCCCGCTTGCCCACATCGTCCAGCACGAGCTGGGCAAGCGCCGTCGCGAGCGGATCGGCGAGGTCCTGGAGCAGCGGGACGGGGCGGCGGACCCCGGGACCGGCCAGGGCCGGGACGCGGCGACCACAGGCCAGGCCTCCGACGGGTCCGACCCCTACGCCTACGCCCTGCTCCCCCTGCCCGGCGCACCCGACGTGTCCGACGCGCCCGGCCGCGACGGCCCCGACGCTCCCGAGGGAGGTGCCGGCGGGTCCCCCGGCCCCGTACCGGGGACTTCCGACCCCGCGGATCCGCTGACGGCGGGGGACCCGGCGACGGGTGGTCCTCCCGCGGGTGACACGGCACCCGACGGTCCGGCGGCCGGGGATGCCGCGGGGGGCGATTCGGTGACCCTCTTCGGGGAGCAGCTCCTGGTCATCGCCGTGTCCGAGATCCGCGACCTCATTCAGAGCAAGCTGGCGGAACAGGCCGAGAACCGCCGCGCCGAGCGGCGCGAGGCCGCCGGGAAGGCGACCGAGCGCATCGCCGCGATGCTGGAGGCCCCCTGGCTGGAGGAGCTGGAGAAGGCCCGCGCGGGCCTGAGCGCCCAGCGGCCCGATGCGGCGACCATGGCCCTGGTCGAGGAGGAGTGGGCTCATCTGGACCGTGCGGTGAAGGGCCTGGAGCAGGTGCTGGGAGAGGCGCCGCTGTGACCGCGGCGGCGGAGCCGGTGCCGCGTGTCTTCGTCGGACACAGCGCGGACGACCGGGAGGCGTTCGTGGAACCCCTCGCCCGGGAGCTGGCCGCACAAGGGGTCAGGGCGTGGGTGGAGTTCTGGGATCTCCGGCTCGGCGACAGCCTGACCGGAACCGTGTTCACGGACGGCATGGACGAGGCGGACTGCTTCGTCCTGGTCGTCTCCCCGCTGTGGCACCGCAAGCCCTGGCTGCGGGAGCAGCTGGAGGCGACCGCGCACCGGCGCATCCGGGACCGGCGCACGCTGATCCCCGTGCTCCTCGACGGGGTGCAGGCACCGTCGCCGCTCAGCCACCTCAAGCCGCTCTCCTGCCCCCGCAGCCACGAAGGCGCGGCCACCGCCGCCCGCCGGATCGCCGACCAGCTGTACGGCGTCGACCCGCGCCCCGCCGTCAGGCCGCGGCGGGGACACCGCCCGTAC
Organism: Streptomyces sp. NBRC 110035; assembly: GCF_000829695.1. Classification (GTDB taxonomy): domain Bacteria; phylum Actinomycetota; class Actinomycetes; order Streptomycetales; family Streptomycetaceae; genus Streptomyces. The sequence continues at coordinate 153,830 of NZ_BBNN01000023.1, forward strand.
CCGGGCGCCGGACAGTCACCCGCACCCGCCCCCACGGCGCACGTACCGCTCGCACCGGGGCGGCCCGCCTTCCCGGGGCTCGCGGACGCCGAGGTCGCCGTCCTCCAGCGGATCATGACCGTGGCGCTGCGGGAGGGGACGCTGGGCCCGCTGCCCTGGTCCGAGGTCGGTCCGGCCCTGCGCGACGCCGAGCCGGACACGGCGAGGACGGTCCGCACGCTGGCCCGCCTCGAGAAGGCCGGACTGGCGCGGTGCGCGCAGGCCGGGGAGCGGGTGGCGTGGTGCGAACTCACCGAACGGGGCTACCGCCTGACGGCGCCCCGGGCCGTACCCGACCTGGAGCAGGCCAAGAGCCGGCTGCTCCTCGCCCTGGCGGGCCGGCAGCGGCCCGCCGGTGAGCGCTCCCACGGCCGGGACGCGGCCGAACTGGCGGAGGCGGCGGGCACGTACGTCCTGGTCGCCGAGCGGTTCCTCGCCGACCTGGCGCACAACGGGCATGTGACGGTGCTGCGCGGAGGCGGCCGTACGCTCGTCACCGACGTCGATCCGGTGCTCGGTGACTGGGCCCGTGCACTGGGGGAGGAGCAGCGGGCATGAGGGACGGGACGGCGCACACGGCCGAGGGGCAGGTGTTCATCAGTTACGCGGGGCCGGACCGGACCTGGGCCGAGTGGACTGCCTGGACCCTTCAGGAGCAGGGGATCCGGGTCATGCTGGACCTGTGGGACTGGCGCACGGGCGAGCGCTTCGACGAACGGCTGACCGCCGCCGCGGCCGGGAACGGCGTGCTGGTCCTGCTGCTCTCGCCCGACTACCTGACGTCGCCGCACGCGCGGACCGAGTGGACGACCGTGCTCGCGGCGGCGGGGACACGGCAGCGGCTGCTGCCGGTGGAGGTCGAACCGCTGCCCGTCGCCGGCCTGCCGCCCGAACTGCACTCGATCCACCGGTTGCAGATCTTCGGACTGCCGGAGGAAGAGGCCTCCGAGCAGTTGGTTCTCGCCGTCCTGGAGGCGGTGTCCCGGGAGGCGGAACGCGACCGCGCCCGGCGGGCCGCCGACGGCGGCGTCCCGGGCACCCCCGAAGCGCGTCCGGTTCCCCGCCGCATGCCGGAGCAGCGTCCCGAGGCTCCCGGCCCGGCCCGTCGCCCCGGAGGGCCGGCGGAGCCCGGCCGGAAGCACCGCCCGGTCCGCCGCCCCCGACGGCCCGCCGGGCCTCCTTCCGGCACCGGCACGCCACCCCGTCTGCCGGGCACCGGCACGGGCCCGCGGGTGTCGAACGTACCGGCCGACCCGCCCGGCGTCCCGGACCGGGAATCGCTGCTGCAGCAGCTCAGGCTGCAGCTGAACACCACACATCTCGCGTCCCTGTCGTTCGGGCGCGGCCCGGACGGCGTCGACGCGGTCGACGTCGCCCGGGAGTACGCGGCCCGCTTCGGCAGCCAGTACGACCTGATCTGGTGGGTGGACGCCGGTGACGCCGACGAGGTCAGGACGTCGTACGCCGAACTGGCCGGCCGGCTGGGCCTGACCGTGGACGGAGAGCCCGGCGCCGTGGCCGAGGCGCTCTTCGCCCGGCTCGCGGACCTGCCGCGCCGGCTGATCGTGTTCGAGGGGGCGGCCGGCCCCGGGCTGCTGGCGGGCCTGGTGCCGCCGGAACCCGGCCACCTGCTGGTGGTGTCGCGGCACCCCGGCTGGCTGGAGGGCGCCCACCGGTACCGGGGACCCGCACCGTCGCCCGGTGGGGGCGACGACGGCCTCGGGCACCCGGAGCCCTCCCGCCCGCTGCGGGTCCTCGCGGTCGCCACCGAGTGGGCGTCGCGCCTCGGCGGCCTGAGCACCTTCAACCGCTGCCTGTGCCGGGCCCTCGCCGCCGCCGGAGCGCAGGTGTACTGCCTGGTGCCCAGGGCCGGCCGGGAGGAGGAGGCGGACGCGAAACGGCACGGCGTGCACCTGGTCGAGGCGCAGGTGCCGCCGGTGTGGACCGGTGACCTGTCCCTGCTGCGCAGACCGGAGAAGCTGCCCGTGGTGCCCGACGTGATCCTGGGCCACGGCCGCGTCACCGGCCCGGCCGCCCAGCTGCTGCGCGACCAGCACTACGGGGACGCCCAGCTGGTACACATCATCCACATGCTGCCGTACGAGATCGAGTTCCTGAAGGAGGACCGCGCGGACGACCCCGCGCAGCGTGCCGACGAGCGGACCGAGGTCGAACTGGCGCTGGCCGGGTCGGCCGACCACGCCGCGGTCGTGGGCCCCTTCCTGCACAACAAGTTCGCCCGGCACTTCCCCGGGCAGGAGCCGTTCAGTACCACGTTGCTCTGCGTCCACCCGGGCTTCGACGCGGGAGCGGGGACACGCTCCGGTGCCTGGGCAGCCGAACCGCGGCCGGTGCCGGCCGGAGACCCGGCGGTCCTCGTCTTCGGCCGCGCCGAGGACGTCCGGCTCAAGGGCCTCGACCTGGCGGCACAGGCGCTCGGCCGGTTCGTGCGGCGGACCTGCGCCGACCGCAAACTGGACTTCGTCGTCCGCGGCCTGGCGCCCGGTCAGTCCGGTGCCGAACTGCGCGAGCACATCGACCGGCACGCCGGCAGCGGCAACCTGACCGTGCACATCAAGCCGTACCGCACCGACAGCCGTGTCCTGGCGTCCGATCTGACGTCCGCCAGTCTGGTGTTGCTCCCCTCCCGCAGCGAGGGTTTCGGCCTGTCCGCCGCGGAGGCGATCGCCGCGGGCACACCGGTCCTGGTCAGCGACGCCAGCGGAATCGGTCTGCTGCTCCGCGAGACCCTGGGCCGGGAGGAGGCGGCACACCACGTCGTGGAGACCCGGGGCGGTGAGCAGGACGCCGAACGCTGGAGCCAGGCGGTGGAACGCGTCCTCGGCGACCGCCGGGCGGCCTTCCACCGGGCGGCACGTCTGCGCGAGCAACTCGCGGAGAGCCACACCTGGCAGGCCGCGGCGGCCTCCCTGCTCGGCCCGCTGCGCGACCGCGGCGACCGCGGCGGCCGGCAACGGTCCCGGTGAGAGAAGAAGGGCGCCGGCAGGGGTGGGGGGTGGCACACCCGGGTAGGCACGGGGCAGTTACCGGGGGGACGGGAGAACACCATGCTGGCCGGGGCGATCGGCGATGTCGTGCTGGGGCTGCTGGCCAGCTGCCTGAGCGGCCTGGCGGTGTGGCTGTGGCAGCGCGGCAGACACGGCCGGGACCTCCGGGCGCGGATGCGCGTCGTCGGCGCCCGCCCCGGAGACACCTGCCTGATCGTGATGAACAACAAGTACGGCGCTCCGGGCACCACCCATCACCACGACGTGCAGGCGATGATCGAGGCAGCCGTCCTCAGTCACAGTCTGGAGTGCGAGGTCGAGATCGTCCGCAGCGACGACTTCCGGGGCAGCAACGGGAACAAGCCGGAGTTCTGCATAGGGGGCCCGCTCGGCTCGAACGTGCGGAGCGCGGGCCATCTCGCCCACAGCCTCCCCGGCGTCACGTTCCACCCCTACACCCATCCGGACCATCCGCTGGCCATCGAGGCGGGCGGTGCTTTCTACCGCTGGGACCGCGAGAACCAGGGGTACGCGCTGCTCGCGAAGTTCACCGCTCCGGGAGGGTCCCGTCCCGTCATCCTCATCTGCGGGCAGAGCGCCGTCACCAACCACGCCGCCGCGTACTTCCTCCGCCACTCGTACCGCCGGATAGCGGACGCCGTCTCCTCCACCGAACGCTTCTGCCTGATCCTGAGGATCCCCTCGATCCGCACCTACGGCTTCCAGGGGGCCACCCTGGAACGCGACCTCACCGACGCGGTCTTCGCACCCGGGCCGTAGCGGTCCCCGCGCACACGGCGCGGGGAGAGCGGCCGACCCATTCATGCAAGCACGCTTGCTTGTTTCTCGGTCCGCTGCCATGCTCCACGCAACCGCGCCGCACACCGTCGTGCCCCGAGGGGAGCGCCATCGTGTCCGATCCGTCGTCCGTGATCGACGATCTGCATGAGGAGAGCGAGGAGGCCGACCGGCTCGTGGCCCGGCTCGGGCCCGAGGAATGGGGGCTGGCGACGCCCGCCGCCGGGTGGAGCGTCGCTCATCAGATCGCGCACCTCGCCTGGACCGACCACTCGGCGCTGCTCGCCGTCACGGACGGGGACGGGTTCCGGGCACTGGTCGAGCAGGCGCTCGCCGCCCCGCACACCTTCGTCGACGAGGGTGCCGAGGAATACGCCCGGCTCGCGCCCGCCGAGTTGCTCGCGCGGTGGCGCAAGGGGCGCGCGGCGCTGGAGAACGGGCTGCGGTCGGCCCCGCCCGGGGCGCGCTTCCCCTGGTACGGGCCCCCCATGTCGGCGGCCTCCATGGCGACGGCCCGGCTCATGGAGACCTGGGCCCACGGGCTCGACATCGCGGACGCGACCGGTGTGCCGCGGCCACCCACCGACCGGCTGAGGCACGTGGCCCGGCTCGGGGTGCGGACCCGGGACTTCGCCTACGGAGTCCACGGCCTCACCCCGCCCGCCGAGCCCTTCCGCGTCGAACTCGTCGCACCGAAGAGCGCGGGCGGCGAGCTGTGGTGCCACGGGCCCGAGGACGCCCCGCAGCGGGTCACCGGGCCGGCGCTCGACTTCTGTCTCCTGGTCACCCGGCGCGCCCACCGCGCCGATCTCGCCCTCACCGCCGACGGGCCCGACGCCGACCGCTGGCTCGACATCGCCCAGGCCTTCGCCGGGCCGCCCGGGGGCGGACGCCCGCCGAAGGAGGAGGGCAGGGGCGGCCGGGGGCACACCCCGTGACGGCGGACCTGCGCATCGGCAACGCCTCCGGCTTCTACGGGGACCGCTTCGACGCCCTGCGCGAGATGCTCACCGGCGGTGAGCTCGACGTCCTCACCGGCGACTACCTCGCCGAGCTGACCATGCTCATCCTCGCCCGCGACCGGCTCAAGGACCCCTCCGCCGGGTACGCCCGCACCTTCCCGCGGCAGCTGGAGGAGTGCCTCGGCCTCGCCCACGAGCGGGGGGTGAGGATCGTCGCCAACGCCGGCGGACTCAACCCGGCGGGGCTCGCCGGTGCCGTACGGGAGCTGGCCGGGCGGCTCGGCATCCCGGTGCGGGTCGCGCACGTCGAGGGCGACGACCTCACCGCCGCCCATCCGGGGAGCCTCGCCGCCCACGCCTACCTCGGCGGCTTCGGCATCGCGGCCTGCCTGCGCGCGGGCGCCGACGTCGTCGTGACCGGGCGGGTCACCGACGCCGCCCTGGTCACCGGCCCGGCCGCCGCGCACTTCGGCTGGGCGCCGACCGACTACGACCGGCTCGCGGGGGCCGTCGTCGCCGGACACGTGCTGGAGTGCGGGACCCAGGCCACCGGCGGCAACTACGCCTTCTTCCACGAGCGGCCCCCCGCCGACCTCCGGCGGCCCGGCTTCCCGCTCGCCGAGGTGCACGAGGACGGCAGCAGCGTCATCACCAAGCACCCCGGCACCGGCGGCTTCGTCGACGTCGGCACCGTCACCGCGCAGCTGCTCTACGAGACCGGCGGCGCCCGGTACGCCGGGCCGGACGTCACCGCCCGGCTCGACAGCGTGCGGATCGGCCAGGACGGGCCCGACCGGGTACGGATCGACGGCGTGCGCGGAGAGGCGCCGCCGCCCACGCTCAAGGTCGGGCGGAGCCGGCTCGGCGGATTCCGCAACGAGGTCGTGTTCGTCCTCACCGGGCTCGACGTCGAGGCCAAGGCGGACCTCGTGAAGGAGCAGATGGCCGGCCCGCTCGCCACGTCGTCGCCCGCCGAGGTGCGCTGGGAGCTCGTACGGACCGACCGGCCCGACGCGGACACCGAGGAGACCGCGAGCGCCCTGCTGCGGCTCGTCGTGCGGGACCCGGCGCAGGACGCGGTCGGACGGGCGTTCAGCGGTGCCGCCGTCGAGCTGGCGCTGGCCGGCTACCCCGGATTCCATGTGCTGGCGCCACCGGGAAAGGGCGCCCCCTACGGGGTCTTCGAGGACGTGTACGTCCCCCAGGGTTCCGTCGGCCACCTGGCCGTCCTCCACGACGGCCGCCGCATCCCGGTGGGCCCGCCCCACGACACCGCCGTCCTCGCGGACGTACCGGAGCCGGAACCGCCCCGGCCCCTGGCACCCGGACCGGCCCGGCGCGCCCCCCTCGGCCTGGTCGCCGGTGCCCGCAGCGGGGACAAGGGCGGCGACGCCAACGTCGGGGTCTGGGCCAGGAGCGACGCCGCCTGGCGGTGGCTCGCGCACGAGCTGACCGTCGAGCGGCTGCGCGAGCTGATCCCCGAGGCCGCCGGCCTGCCCGTCACCCGGCACGTCCTGCCCCGCCTGCGCGCCCTGAACTTCGTCGTCGAGTCCCTCCTCGGCGAGGGCGTCGCCGCGCAGGCCCGTTTCGACCCGCAGGCCAAGGCGCTCGGCGAATGGCTGCGCTCCCGCCACCTGGACATCCCGGAGGCCCTCCTGTGACCGTCCTCGCATCCGCCCTGGACACGGCGGGCCCCGACTACCGGGCCCACCGCGAGGCCATGCTCGGCAAGCTCGCCGCACTCGACGCCGAACACGCCAAGGCCCTCGCGGGCGGCGGCGCGAAGTACGTCGACCGGCACCGCGCGCGCGGCAAGCTCCTCGCCCGCGAACGCGTCGAACTGCTCCTCGACCCCGACACCCCGTTCCTGGAACTGTCCCCGCTGGCCGCCTGGGGCAGCGAGTACACGGTCGGCGCGTCCCTGGTCACCGGGATCGGGGTCGTCGAGGGCGTGGAGTGCCTGATCACGGCCAACGACCCGACGGTGCGCGGCGGTGCCAGCAACCCGTGGAGCCTGAAGAAGGCCCTGCGGGCCAACGACATCGCGCTCGCCAACCGGCTGCCGTGCGTCAGCCTGGTGGAGTCCGGCGGCGCCGACCTGCCCTCGCAGAAGGAGATCTTCATCCCGGGCGGTGCGATCTTCCGCGACCTCACCAGGCTGTCGGCGGCCGGCATCCCGACCGTCGCCGTCGTCTTCGGCAACTCCACCGCCGGAGGCGCGTACGTCCCCGGCCTGTCCGACCACGTGATCATGGTCAAGGAGCGGGCGAAGGTGTTCCTCGGAGGCCCGCCGCTGGTGAGGATGGCCACCGGGGAGGAGAGCGACGACGAGTCCCTGGGCGGCGCCGGGATGCACGCGCGGGTGTCGGGCCTCGCCGACTACTTCGCCGTCGACGAACCGGACGCCCTGCGCCGGGCCCGGCGGGTCGTGGCCCGCCTCAACCACCGCAAGGCGTACCCCGATCCGGGGCCCGCCGAGCCCCCCAGGTACGATCCGGAGGAACTCCTGGGCGTCGTGCCCGGCGACCTGAGGACCCCCTTCGACCCGTGCGAGGTGATCGCGCGGATCGTCGACGGCTCCGACTTCGACGCGTTCAAACCGCTCTACGGGCCCAGCCTCACCACCGGCTGGGCCACCCTGCACGGCTACCCGGTCGGCATCCTCGCGAATGCCCGGGGGGTGTTGTTCAGCGAGGAGTCGCAGAAGGCCGCCCAGTTCATCCAGCTCGCCAACCAGCGCGACGTCCCGCTGGTCTTCCTGCACAACACCACCGGCTACATGGTCGGCAGGGAGTACGAGCAGGGCGGGATCATCAAACACGGCGCCATGATGATCAACGCGGTCGCCAACTCGAGGGTCCCCCACCTGTCGGTGCTCCTGGGCGCCTCGTACGGCGCCGGGCACTACGGCATGTGCGGGCGGGCGTACGACCCGCGGTTCCTGTTCGCCTGGCCCGGCGCCAAGTCCGCCGTCATGGGACCGCAGCAGCTCGCCGGAGTGCTGTCCATCGTCGCCCGGCAGTCCGCGGCGGCGAAGGGCCGGCCGTACGACGACGAGGCGGACGCGGCACTGCGCGCCATGGTCGAGCAGCAGATCGAGTCCGAGTCGCTGCCCGTGTTCCTGTCGGGGCGGCTGTACGACGACGGCGTCATCGACCCGCGCGACACCCGCACCGTCCTCGGCCTGTGCCTGTCGGCCGTCCACACGGCGCCCTACGAGGGCGTGCGCGGTGGCTTCGGCGTCTTCCGGATGTGAGGGGATCATGGTGATCAGTACTGTCCTCGTCGCCAACCGGGGCGAGATCGCCTGCCGGATCGCCCGCACCTGCGGCGAACTCGGCATCCGGACGGTGGCCGTGCACTCGGACGCCGACGCGAACGCGCTGCACGCGCGCGCGGCGGACGAGGCCGTACGCCTCGTGGGGGCGGCGCCCGCCGACACGTATCTGCGCGGCGACCTCATCGTGAAGGCCGCGCTCGCGGCCGGCGCGGACGCCGTGCACCCCGGCTACGGCTTCCTCTCCGAGAACGCCGGCTTCGCGCGCGCCGTACGCGACGCCGGCCTGGTGTGGATCGGGCCGCCCCCCGAGGCGATCGAGGCGATGGCCTCCAAGACGCGCGCCAAGGAACTCCTGGGCATCGCGCCCCTGCGCGAGGTCACCGAGGCCGACCTGCCGGTCCTGGTGAAGGCGGCCGCGGGCGGCGGCGGGCGCGGGATGCGCGTCGTACGGAGCCTCGCCGGCCTGGACGCCGAACTGGCCGCCGCCCGCGCGGAGGCCGCGAGCGCCTTCGGCGACGGCGAGGTGTTCGTCGAGCCCTATGTGGAGGGCGGGCGCCACGTGGAGGTGCAGGTCCTCGCCGACACGCACGGCACGGTGTGGGCGCTGGGCACCCGGGACTGCTCCCTGCAGCGCCGCCACCAGAAGGTGATCGAGGAAGCCCCGGCACCCGGCCTGACCGGCGAACTCACCGCGGAGCTCCACACCCTCGCCGTACGCGCCGCCCGCGCGGTGGGCTACACCGGCGCCGGGACCGTCGAGTTCCTCGTCGCCGGCGACCGGGCGCACTTCCTGGAGATGAACACCCGGCTCCAGGTGGAACACCCGGTAACGGAGGCCGTGTTCGGCCTCGACCTGGTCGCCGAACAGATCCGCGTCGCCGAGGGCCACGCCCTCGACAACGACCCGCCCCCCGCGCGCGGACACGCCGTGGAGGCCCGCCTGTACGCCGAGGACCCCGCCCACGACTGGGCGCCGCAGACCGGCCGCCTGCACCGCCTCGCCGTCCCCGGCGGGATCCGCCTGGACACCGGGTTCACCGACGGCGACGACATCGGCGTCCACTACGACCCGATGATCGCCAAGGCCGTCGCCCACGCGCCCACCCGCGCGGAGGCGGTCCGCAAGCTGGCGTCCGCCCTGGAACGGGCGGCGATCCACGGCCCCGTCACCAACCGGGACCTGCTCGTCCGCTCCCTGCGGCACCCGGAGTTCACCGACGGCCGCATGGACACCGGCTTCTACGACCGTCACCTGACAGCACTGACCGAACCCGCCCCCGACCCCCGCGCCCCGCTCGCCGCCGCCCTCGCCGACGCCCACGGCCGCTCCCGGTTCGGCGGCTGGCGCAACCTTCCCTCGCAACCGCAGGTCAAGCGGTACGCCGTGGCGGGCGAGGAGCGCGAGGCGCGTTACCGGCACACGCGGGACGGGCTCGCGGTGGACGGGGCGCGGGTGGTGCACGCCGACGCCGGTCTCGTCGTCCTCGAGGCCGACGGCGTCCGACGCCGCTTCGGGGTCAGCCGCTACGGCGACCGGGTGTACGTCAACGGCACCGCCCTGACCGCCCTGCCCCGCTTCCCCGAACCCGCCGCCCAGCACACCCCGGGCTCCCTGCTGGCCCCCATGCCGGGCACCGTCGTCCGGGTCGCGGAGGGACTGGCCGTCGGTGCCTTCGTCCAGGCCGGTGAACCTCTGCTCTGGCTGGAGGCGATGAAGATGCAGCACAGGATCACGGCCCCGGCCACGGGGACGGTGAGCGCCCTGCACGCCGTCACGGGACAGCAGGTGGAGCCCGGCACGTTGTTGGCGGTGGTGCAGCCCGGCTAGGGCCTGGGGCGAAAGGGGCGCCTGCCGTGCGACGCCCGGCACACACTCCCCGCACCCGCACCCGCACCACCCGGAAGCCCGGGTACGCCCGCCCGGTACGAGGGCTTCCGGGCGGCGCGCCGGGAGCACGCTCCCCCGAGCTCCCGGTTTCGCCCGAGCAGGGAGGACCCCATGACGTCGCGCGGCCGCCCTCCGGGCGACGACGCCCCTTCCGCCACAGGTCCCAGGGGCGCGAACCACGCGAGGAACCACAGACCACCCGCACCCTCCACACGACGCGAAGCCCCTCCCCCTCAGGAGCGCTCATGCCCGTCATCGAATCCGAAGAGCACAAGGCCCTCCGCACGGCCGTCGCCGCCCTCGGCCACCGCTACGGCCGCGCCTACCTCACCCGCACCGTCGCCGGAGGCAGCCACCCCGCCGAACTCTGGTCGGAGGCGGCCGAGCTCGGCTACCTCGGCGTCAGCCTCCCCGAGGAGTACGGAGGCGGAGGCGGCGGCATCGCGGAACTCTCCCTCGTCCTCGAAGAGCTCGGCGCCGCCGGCTGCCCGCTCCTGCTGCTGGTCGTCTCGCCCGCCATCTGCGGCACGGTCATCGCCCGCTTCGGCACCGAGGCACAGAAGCGGGAGTGGCTGCCGGGCCTCGCCGACGGCACCCGCACCATGGCGTTCGGCATCACCGAGCCCGACGCCGGTTCCAACGCGCACCGCATCACGACCACCGCGCGCCGCGACCCCGGCACCGGCGACTGGCTGCTCACCGGCCGCAAGGTGTTCGTCTCCTGCGTCGACGTCGCCGACGCCACCCTCGTCGTCGGCCGCACCGAAACCGTGTCCGCAGAGAAGGGCCGTACCGGCCGGATCAAGCCCTGCCTGTTCATCGTCCCGCGCGACGCCGAGGGCTTCGAGCGGCGGCAGATCGACATGGAACTCAGCGCCGTCGAGAAGCAGTTCGAGCTGTTCCTCGACGACGTACGGCTGCCCGCCGACGCGCTCGTGGGCGATGAGGACGCGGGCCTGCTGCAGCTGTTCGCCGGGCTCAACCCCGAGCGGATCATGACGGCCGCCTTCGCGATCGGCATGGGACGCCACGCCCTCGTCAGGGCCGTCGAGTACGCGCGTGAGCGCACCGTGTGGAACGCCCCCATCGGCGCCCACCAGGCCGTCGCCCACCCCCTCGCCCAGGCGCACATCGACCTCGAACTCGCCCGCCTGATGATGCAGAAGGCTGCTCTGCTCCACGACACCGGCGACGACACGGGCGCGGGCGAGGCCGCCAACATGGCCAAGTACGCCGCCGCCGAGGCCTGTGTGAAGGCCGTCGACCAGGCCGTGCACACCCTCGGCGGGAACGGCCTCACGCGCGAGTTCGGCCTCGCCTCGCTGGTGACCGCCGCGCGGGTGTCCCGGATCGCCCCGGTGAGCCGGGAGATGATCCTGAACTACGTCTCCCACCAGACCCTGGGCCTGCCCAAGTCGTACTAGGCCGTCTTGGAGGAACCATGTTCCGCAGCGAGTACGCAGACGTTCCACCCGTCGAACTCCCCATCCACGAAGCCGTGTTCGCACGCGCCGCCGAGTTCGGGAGCACTCCGGCACTGATCGACGGCACCGACGGCACCACCCTCACGTACGAGCAGGCCGACCGGTTCCACCGGCGCGTGGCCGCCGCCCTCGCCGAGGCGGGCGTGCGCAAGGGCGACGTGCTCGCCCTGCACAGCCCCAACACGGTCGCCTTCCCGCTCGCCTTCTACGCGGCCACCCGCGCGGGCGCCTCGGTCACCACCATCCACCCGCTGGCCACCGCAGAGGAGTTCGGCAGGCAACTGGCGGACTCCTCGGCCCGCTGGATCGTCACCGTGTCCCCGCTGCTCCCGACCGCCCGCAGGGCGGCCGAACGCGCGGGCGGCGTCGAGGAGATCCTCGTCTGCGACAGCGCGCCCGGCCACCGCTCCCTGGTCGACATGCTGGCCTCCACCGCCCCCGAGCCGCAGGTCGCCATCGACCCCGCCGAGGACGTCGCCGTCCTGCCGTACTCCTCCGGCACCACCGGCACCCCCAAGGGCGTGATGCTCACGCACCGCCAGATCGCCACCAACCTCGCCCAGCTCGAACCGCTGATCACCGCCGGCCCCGGCGACCGCGTCCTCGCCGTGCTGCCGTTCTTCCACATCTACGGTCTGACGGCCCTGATGAACGCCCCCCTGCGCCAGGGCGCCGCCGTCGTCGTCCTGCCGCGCTTCGACCTGGAGACGTTCCTGGCGGCCGTCCAGAACCACCGCATCACCGCGCTGTACGTGGCCCCGCCCATCGTCCTGGCCCTCGCCAAGCACCCCCTGGTCGCCGCGTACGACCTCACCTCCCTGAAGTACGTCATCAGCGCCGCCGCACCCCTGGACGCGAGCCTCGCCGCCGCCTGCTCGCAGCGGCTCGGCCTGCCGTCCGTCGGCCAGGCGTACGGCATGACGGAACTGTCGCCGGGCACCCACGTCGTCCCCCTGGACGCCATGGACGACGCGCCGCCCGGCACCGTCGGCAAGCTCGTCGCCGGCACCGAGATGCGCATCGTCGCCCTCGACGACCCGGCCGGGGACCTCGGCCCCGGCGAGTCCGGCGAGATCCTCATCCGCGGTCCCCAGGTCATGAAGGGCTACCTCGGCCGCCCCGACGCCACCGCCGCGATCATCGACGGGGACGGCTGGCTGCACACCGGCGACGTCGGCCACACCGACGAGGACGGCTGGCTGTTCGTCGTCGACCGGGTCAAGGAACTCATCAAGTACAAGGGCTTCCAGGTCGCCCCCGCCGAACTCGAGGCGCTGCTCCTGACCCACCCCGGCATCGCCGACGCCGCCGTCGTCGGCGTCCACGACGACGACGGCAACGAGGTCCCGCACGCCCACGTCGTCCGCCGGCCGTCCGCCCCCGGGCTCTCCCGGAGCGAGGTCATGACGTACGTCGCCGAACACGTCGCCCCGTACAAGCGGGTCCGCCACGTCACCTTCATCGGCGCCGTCCCCCGGGCGGCCTCCGGGAAGATCCTGCGCCGCGAACTGAGGGCGCGGTCGGAGGAGCCCTCATGACCCTGATCGGCCGCAGGCGCGCGCGGGGCGTCGAGATCCTCAGCCTCGACGCCTCCGAGCGCCGCAACGCCCTGTCCGCCGCCCTCGTCGGGGAACTGGCCGACGCGCTCACCGACGCCGGCCGGGACGCCGACGTCCGCGCGGTCGTGCTCACGCACACCGGGAACACCTTCAGCGCGGGCGCCGACCTGCGCGACCCACCGACCCCCCAGGCGCTGACCGGCCTGCTGCGGCACATCGTCGAACTCCCGAAACCGGTCGTCGCGCGGGTCACCGGGCACGTCCGCGCGGGCGGCCTCGGCCTGCTCGGCGCCTGCGACGTCGCCGCCGCCTCGGACACGGCCACGTTCGCCTTCACCGAGGTCCGCATCGGGGTCGCCCCGGCCGTCGTCTCCCTGCCGCTGCTGCCCCGCGCCGACCCGCGTGCGCTGGCCCGCTACTCCCTCACCGGGGAGCGCTTCGACGCCGCCGAAGCCGTCCGCGCCGGCCTGCTCACCGTGTCGGGCGAGGACGTCGACCAGGTCCTCGCCCCGGTCCTCGACGGCCTGCGCCGGGCCGCACCCGAGGCCCTGGCCGAGACGAAGCGGCTGCTCACGGCTAGGGTGCTGGAGACCTTCGACCGGGACGCCGCCGACCTGACGGCGCTCTCGGCCCGCCTCTTCGCCTCCGCCACCGCACGGGAGGGGATGACGGCCTTCCTCGAACGACGGGACCCGCAATGGGCGGTGTGAGCACGACCGGCCGCAGCGACCGCAGCGACCGTGCCGAGCGCGTTCCCAAGCAGGACCGCAGCCGGGTCACCCGGCAGCGGCTCCTGGAAGCCGCCGTGGCCTGCCTCGCCGAACACGGCTGGGCGGGCTCCACGGTCCTGGTCGTCGCCGAACGCGCGGGTGTCTCCCGGGGCGCGGCCCAGCACCACTTCCCGACCCGCGAGGACCTCTTCACGGCCGCCGTCGAGTACGTCGCCGAGGAACGCTCCACCGCCCTGCGGGCCCTCTTCCCCGACGGCACGACCGCGGGCGACCGCCGCGCGGTGGTCACCGCGCTGGTCGACCTCTACACCGGGCCCCTGTTCCGCGCCGCCCTCCACCTGTGGGTCGCCGCCTCCGACGAGGAGCAGCTGCGGCCCCGCGTGACCGAGCTGGAGTCCCGCATCGGGCGCGAGAGCCACCGCGTCGCCGTGGACCTCCTCGCCGCCGACGAGACCCGCCCCGGTGTCCGCGAGACCGTCCAGGGCCTCCTCGACATGGCCCGCGGCCTGGGCCTGGCCACCCTCCTCACCGACGACGCGGCCCGGCGCGAGCGGGTGGTACGGCAGTGGGCGGCACTGCTGGACGAGGCGCTGGGCTGAGGCACCGGGGCGAGGTGCCGGGCCGAGGCCGCCGGGACGACTCTGCTGCGCAATTCCGGGACGTCTCCGCCGAGGGGACCGCGACCTGCGACGCCCCGGTGATCGTCGCGGCCTCCCCGGTCGGTTTCTGCTGCCCGGCCGCATCGCGCAGCAGAGTCCGGGACGGCTGCAAAGATCCGGGCGGCGGCGCACGGGGTGCTCCACGGGAGCCGGCACCCGCCCTGACGCCTCCGGCAGCCGGTCCTTCGGCACGTTCCGCACGCGAACGGGTGTCCCGCGAGCCGCCCGGTCCCGGCGCGGCACCGGTGAGGTGCCCGCCCGTTCACGGGCTCAGCCGCTCCACCTTCCAGCCGCCGTCCGGCCGGGCCGTGTAGCGCAGGCGGTCGTGAAGGCGGTTCTCGCGGCCCTGCCAGAACTCGACCGCCTGCGGGACCACCCGGAAACCGCCCCAGTGCGGCGGGACCGGCACCTGCTCGCCCTCCGGGTGGCGGGCCGCCAGCTCCGCGTACGTCGCGTCCAGGTCCGCACGGTCGGCCAGCACCGACGACTGGCCGCTCGCCCACGCGCCGAGCTGCGAGCCGTGCGGGCGGGTGCGGAAGTAGGCGGCCGTCTCGTCCCGGCCGGTGCGCCGCGCGGCGCCGGTGACGATGACCTGCCGGGCCATCGGATGCCACGGGAACAGCAGCGAGACGTACGGGTTGACGGTCAGCTCGCGCCCCTTGCGGGAGTCGTAGTTCGTGTAGAACACGAACCCCTGCTCGTCGAAGTGCTTCAGCAGCACCGTGCGGGAGCTGGGCCGGCCCCGCGCGTCCGCCGTGGACACGATCATCGCGTTCGGCTCGAACAGGCCGCCGTCCGTCGCCGCCTGCTTGAACCAGCGCGCGAACTGCTCGACGGGGGTGGCGGCCAGGTCGGCCTCGGAAAGCCCCTCGGCCCGGTACTGCTTGCGCATCGAGGCGGGATCGAAGGGGGCGGAGTCTCGGGCGGTCACGTGGTCATCCTGCCGCATGAGCGGATCCCGTGGGCACGGAGTCCGCAGGTCGGTGCGGCAGGGGCCGCGCGATGCGCGCGCCGGGAGGGCCGTCCGGAATTCAGTGGCACTGAGTGCCGAAAACACTCCCCAAAACTGGCACTCAGGGATATCGTTGCTGGGCAACTGCTCCGGTTGGGTGGCCGCCGGCCGGGCATCACAGGGGTGACGTCCCGGACCGCGAGTCCTCGCGACGACGACCGCGGATCCCCCGGACGCGCACTCGCCCCAACCGGCCGACCGGTCACCGGTCGGCCGGCTCACCGACCGGCCGGCGCATGGCCGTCCCACCCACACGGCCGTCCGCCGCCCCCATCACGAGGAGCCGCCTGATGTCCGACTTCGTACCCGGGCTCGAAGGAGTCGTCGCGTTCGAAACGGAGATCGCCGAACCGGACAAGGAGGGCGGCGCACTCCGGTACCGGGGCGTCGACATCGAGAACCTGGTCGGGCACGTCTCCTTCGGGAACGTCTGGGGCCTTCTCGTCGACGGCGCCTTCAACCCCGGTCTGCCGCCCGCCGAGCCCTTCCCGATCCCCGTCCACTCCGGTGACGTCCGCGTCGACGTCCAGTCCGCGCTCGCCATGCTGGCACCGGTCTGGGGCCTGAAACCGCTGCTCGACATCGATGCCGGGCAGGCCCGCGACGACCTCGCGCGCGCCGCCGTCATGGCCCTCTCCTACGTCGCCCAGTCCGCACGCGGCCAGGGTCTGCCCATGGTCCCGCAGGGCGAGATAGACAAGGCGCGGTCCGTCGTCGAACGCTTCATGATCCGCTGGCGCGGCGAACCCGACCCCCGGCACGTCGCCGCCGTCGACGCGTACTGGACCTCCGCCGCCGAGCACGGCATGAACGCCTCCACCTTCACGGCCCGCGTCATCGCCTCCACCGGCGCGGACGTGGCCGCGGCCCTCTCGGGCGCCGTCGGCGCCATGTCGGGTCCCCTGCACGGCGGCGCGCCCTCGCGCGTCCTCGGCATGATCGAGGAGATCGAACGCACCGGAGACGCCGAGGCGTACGTGAAGGGGGCGCTCGACCGGGGCGAACGCCTCATGGGCTTCGGCCACCGCGTCTACCGCGCCGAGGACCCCCGCGCCCGCGTGCTGCGCCGCACCGCCCGCGAGCTCGGTGCCCCGCGCTTCGAGGTCGCCGAGGCGCTGGAGAAGGCCGCCCTGGCCGAGCTCCACGCCCGCCGTCCCGACCGCGTCCTGGCCACCAACGTCGAGTTCTGGGCCGCCATCGTCCTGGACTTCGCCGAGGTGCCGGCCCACATGTTCACCTCGATGTTCACCTGTGCCCGTACCGCGGGCTGGTCGGCCCACATCCTCGAGCAGAAGCGCACCGGCCGCCTGGTCCGCCCCTCCGCCCGCTACACGGGCCCCGGCAGCCGCGACCCGCACGAGATCGAGGGCTACGCGGACATGGCCGACCGGGCCTGAGCCCGGGCTCCCGGAGGCGCACGGAAACGCAGACGACCCGCGAGCCCGGCCCTCCGGAGGAGGGGCCGGCCGGACGTACCGGCGACTCGCGGGTCGGGCGACTGCGTTGGATTGGGCCGGTCGCGTGCCTCACACACGCTGGTCCGGCGCCGAACCGAGTACGGCGACGGGCTACTGGCCCGCAGCCACCTCTTCCGTCCGGTATGCGTACATCTGCCGAACCACCTCCTTTCCGGAATGCCACCACCCTAGGAAACGCCCCGCCGTCCGATCAACCGCTTTTTCGAGATATCGGCCGTTGGACGTGTCGCCGATGGTCATCTGCCGTGCGGCGGGCCGGGAGGACGGGCGGCGGGGTGCACCTTCGCCGGCCCGCGGACGAGGACCGGGACGGAGGGGGGAGGCCCGGCGGGGGAGCGGTGGCCGAGCGGCCGCCGCGCGGGAACGGGCGCGAAGTGCTGGTGGCGTACAACGATTTTCTCCATGTTGCGGGAATCCGATGTGCGCTGAGTCACGTTCACGTTGAATGATGGCAAGTGGGCGGACCGACGTGCCGTACGCAGGACGCAGCTGCAGGGGGTCCAGGTGAGTGCTTCCCGGAGTAGTGGGACCACCGACGAGGAACTGGGGCCCGACGAGCCCGGGCGGGAGAGTGCGGACGGTTCCGATCTGCTGGCCGCGTTGCTGGACGGCATGGACGCCGCCCTGTGCGCCTTCGACGCGGACGCGGTGGTGACGCACTGGAACCGCGAGGCCGAGCGCATCCTCGGGTGGACCGCGGCCGAGGCCGTGGGCCGGCAGGGCTTCGCCGGATGGGCGGTGCGCGGCGCGGACGCCGCGGAGGTCGAGGCCCGGCTGATGTCGGCCATGGAGGCCGCGGGCCGGCAGGTGCACGAGTTCGCGCTGCTGACCAAGGACGGCGGCCGGGTGCTGGTGCGGACCCAGTCCGCGGCCGTACGCGGGCCCGACGGGAGGCCGGCGGGTGTGTACTGCGCGTTCAGCGAGGTGCACACGCAGATCGACCTGGAACGGTCGATCGCGCTGAGCGAGGCGCTGCTGGCGGACGCGAGCTGGGGCGTCGTCCTCGTGGACGCCGATCTGCGGCCCGCCGTGCTGAACACGCACGCGGCGAAGGCGTTCGGCACCGGGCGCACCTCCGTGCTGGGGCGGCCGCTCGGGGAGCTGCTGTCGCGGGGCGTGGAGGAACTGGAGAGCGCGCTCACCCACGTGCTGGCCCAGGGCGCTCCGCCCGCGCCCGCCGAGATCTGGGTGAGTGTGCGGGAGCCGAAGGGCGAACGGCGGCGGTGCTGGCGGTGCGGCTTCGTGCGGCTGGCGTCGCCGCTGGCGGAGGAGCCGGTGCCGCTCGGTGTGGGCTGGCTGTTCCAGGACGTGACCGAGGCCCGGCAGAGCGAGCAGGAGGCGTCGCTGGTGCGGTTCCGGGCGCAGCAGCTGCACCGGGCGGCGCGGGCGGCGGCCGAGTGCGAGGACCCGGCGGAGGCCGTCACCGTCCATCTGGACTTCGCGCTCGCCGGATTCGCCGACCACGCGCTGATCGACCGCGTGGCGGACCGGGCGGCAGGGACGGCGGGTGAGGCGGAGGACGCGGGACGGGTCCGGCTGGTGCGGATCGCGGCCACACCGTCCGGGGCGCCGGGGCCGAGCCGGCTCGCCGGGCAGGCGGGGCTGCCGGTGCGGTACGGCCCGGGCCATCCCGCCCTGCGGTGCGTCGAGCGGGCCGGCTCCGTACGGGCCGACGCGGGGGCGGTGGCGGCATCGGAGGCGCGCGCGTGGGCGGTGTCCCGGCAGTGGCCGGAGGACGCGGCGCACGCCCTGTGCACGGTGCTGCGCAGCCGCGGCCGGACGCTCGGCGCCGTGACGTTTCTGCGCGGCCCGGGACGCAACGCCTTCGAACGGCCCGACGCGATGTACGCGGAGGACGTGGCCCTCCGCATCGCCACCGCCCTGGACCTGGCGGGGGTGACCGGGCAGCGGGAGTGACGGCGGGATCCGGTGCCGGAATTCGGCGCGGGAATCCGGCGCGGGGATTCAGCGCCGGTAGAAGATCCGGTCGGCGTACCGCTCCATGATGCGGCCGTTCCATTCGTGGCCGCCGTCGACATTGCCGGAGCGCAGGAGGGGCGGCTCGATGCCGCGGTCGGCCAGGGTGGCGGCCGCGGTGGCCATGACCGCCTGGAGGAGGGCCGTGGTGACGACGGTGGAGGCGGGGGCGAAGGGGGCGGGCACGTTGTCCAGGGTCAGCTCCGCGTCGCCCACCGCGATCTTGGAGTCCAGGACGAGATCGCAGTGGTCCTTGAGGTAGGTCCCCGACGCGTGCCGGGACGTCGTCTCCGTCGCGTACGCCACCGAGGTCACGCCGATGACCTTCAGGCCCAGGGCGCGCGCTTTCACGGCCATCTCCACGGGCAGCGCGTTGCGCCCGGACAGGGAGACGATCACCAGCGCGTCGCCCGCGCGGGCCGGGGACGAGTCGAGCACGGCGCCCGCGAGCCCGTCGACGCGCTCGAGGGCCGAGCCGAGGGTGGCCGGCATCACGTCGACGCCGACGGCGCCCGGGACGGCGAGCAGGTTCATCAGGGCGAGTCCGCCCGCGCGGTAGACGACGTCCTGCGCGGCGAGCGAGGAGTGGCCGGCACCGAAGGCGAAGAGGCGTCCGCCGCCCGAGACCGTGTCGGCGAGCAGGGCGCCCGCTGCCGCGACGGAGTCGGCCTCCTCGTCGCGGACCCGGTGCAGCAGGTCGATCGCGGCGTCGAGGAACCGGCCGGCGGGCGTACGGTCGCTCATACGGCATCCCTTCGGGGTGGACTGCTGCCGATCACCGTGCGGTCCGGACCAGTGCCGTGTCAACGGGGCGGCCCGAGGGGCCGGGAAGCCCTTCGCGGCGGCCCCGTACCACCCGGTACCACCCGGTACGTGCCTTTCGTTTCCGCGGTGCGCCTCGGTTGTCGTCGCCATGCGTCAGAATTGAGTCCAGGGCCAGCGCATGCGCCGGTGAGCCGTCCAGCCTCCGGCAGAGCCAATCGCAGATCTCATCGAGGGGCACGTATGTCCGGACTGATCGACACCACGGAGATGTATCTCCGCACCATCCTCGAGCTGGAGGAGGAAGGCGTGGTCCCCATGCGCGCCCGGATCGCGGAGCGGCTCGACCAGAGCGGGCCGACGGTCAGCCAGACGGTGGCGCGGATGGAGCGTGACGGCCTGGTGTCCGTCGCGGCCGACCGGCACCTGGAGTTCACCGACGAGGGCCGCCGGCTCGCCACCCGCGTGATGCGCAAGCACCGCCTCGCCGAGTGCCTGCTCGTCGACGTGATCGGCCTGGAGTGGGAGCAGGTGCACGCCGAGGCCTGCCGCTGGGAGCACGTGATGAGCGAGGCCGTCGAGCGCCGTGTGCTGGAGCTGCTGCGGCACCCCACCGAGTCGCCCTACGGCAACCCGATCCCGGGCCTGGAGGAGCTGGGCGAGAAGGACGGCGCCGACCCGTTCCTGGACGAGGGCATGGTGTCCCTGGCCGAACTCGACCCCGGTGCCGAGGGCAAGACGGTCGTGGTGCGCCGTATCGGCGAGCCGATCCAGACGGACGCGCAGCTGATGTACACGCTGCGTCGGGCGGGCGTCCAGCCCGGTTCGGTGGTCAGCGTGACGGAGTCGGCGGGCGGTGTGCTGGTGGGCAGCAGCGGTGAGGCGGCCGAGCTGGAGAAGGACGTCGCCTCGCACGTGTTCGTCGCCAAGCCGTAGTCGTGTCCGCGTCCGGTCGACTCGACCGGCGCGGAGGGACGTTGCGGCGACGGTGCGATCGCGCCGAATCCGGGATTGAGTGCGCCGAAGCGCAGCGCCCGGCCGGTTCGCGTGCGAGGCTGTCGCGTGAGGCATATGACCTGAGGGGCTCTTGGCCGGGCCGGCGACGCTGTCCCCCGGCCGGGGAGGGCGGGAGGATGTGCCGTTGCCACGTGAGGAGCCCCGGCGCCGCACGGCGCCGGGGCCTGTCCTCCCCTGTGCTGACCCGGAGCCCCGAGCTCCCAGGGTCATTCCCTGCGGACCGGTTTCCCCGAGTGGTCCGCCTCCCGTTGAAGATCTCCCCCCGGCCGCGGCGGTCAATCCTCGAACAGG
Source organism: Streptomyces sp. NBRC 110035 (assembly GCF_000829695.1). Taxonomy (GTDB): domain Bacteria; phylum Actinomycetota; class Actinomycetes; order Streptomycetales; family Streptomycetaceae; genus Streptomyces. The sequence goes on from NZ_BBNN01000023.1 coordinate 174,775, forward strand.
GTCACTCGAACGAGGGGTTCTGGCGGCTGGAACCGCATTCTCGAAAGCGCATTCGATAATCTGTGGGGCGGCAACAGCAGGCAGGGCAAGCAGCACGGCAGGCAGCGAGCTGGGGGTGCCAAGACGATGGCGCGACGCATCGACGTGACAGGGGCGGACGGCGTACGTCTCGCCGCCTGGGAGTTCGGCGACCCGCCCAAGACCGGCAGCGACCCGACGGAGCGCACGAGCGTGCTGTTACTCCACGGGCTCATGGGCCGCGCCTCGCACTGGGCGGCCACCGCCCGCTGGCTCTCCGCGCGGTACCGGGCGGTCGCCCTCGACCAGCGCGGCCACGGCCGCAGCGACAAACCCGCACAGGCCTCGTTCACCCGGGACGCCTACGTCGACGACACCGAGGCCGCCCTCGAGCAGCTGGGCCTCGGCCCGGCCGTCCTCATCGGCCACGCCATGGGCGCGCTCACCGCCTGGCAGCTGGCCGCCAAACGCCCCGACCTGGTGCGCGGGGTGATCATCTGTGACATGCGGGCCTCCGCGCTCGGGGCCGCCTCGCAGCGCGAGTGGGCGCAGTGGTTCAAGGCCTGGCCCGTCCCGTTCGCCACGCTCGCCGACGTCCGCAAGTGGTTCGGCGAGGACGACCCGTGGGTGGAGCGCCCGAACCCGGCCCGCGGCGAGTTCTACGCCGAGGTGATGGCCGAGTCCCCGGACGGCTGGCGGCCGGTCTTCGACCCCGGCCAGATGCTCCGCTCCCGCGAGACCTGGGTGTACGACGCGCACTGGGAGGAGCTGGCCCAGGTGCGGTGCCCGACCCTGGTGGTCCGCGGCCTCGACGGCGAACTGGGCCGTGCGGAGGCCCAGGAGATGGTCCGCGTCCTGCCCCGCGGCCGGTACGCGGAGGTGACCGACGCCGGCCACCTCGTCCACTACGACCGGCCCGACGCCTGGCGCACGGCCATCGAACCGTTCCTCGAGTCCCTCCAGGACACCTGAGCCCCGCCGCCCCCGGTCCTGCCGTTCCCGCCGGTCCTGCCTACCGTTCCCGCCGGTCCTACCGCTCCCGCCGCTCCCGCCGCTCCCGGCGGTCCTGTCGGTCGCGGCCGCACGCGTACGCCAGCGCCGGGATCAGCTCCGCGGCGTCCGGAAGCCACTGGTTCGCCGGTGTCGGCCTGCTGGCCCACTGCACGGCCCCCTTGGACCCGAACCGGGTGGGCGGGGCCGCCACGTACGTCCCCTCGCCCCGCACGGTCAGGTCGAGCGGGGACAGCGACCAGCCCAGGGAACGGATCAGGGCCGGCACCTTCGCGGCGGCGCCGGGGATCACGAAGAACTCCATGCGCCGGGCGGGCGTCAGGATCACCGGACCGAGCGCCAGCTCCCTCCGCTCCATCCGGGCCAGCGCCAGGAACCCGGCCGTCTCGGGGACGGAGATCGTGTCGAAGGAGTGGCCGGTGGGCAGCAGGATCGAGGCCGTCGGCCGCATCTGCCACATGCGGCGGACGGCGCTCGCACTGCCGGTCACCTGGCCCGCCCAGTCGGAGCGCGCCGGGTGTGCGCCGGGTGCCGGGCACTCGACGACACCGCACGAGCAGCGGTGCACCCCGTCGACGGCCTCCAGCCAGGTGCCCGGAAACACGTCCCAGTGCCGCTCCTCGGTATAGCGAACCGCGGTGTCCAGCAGGGTTTCCCCGCGCTGCTTCGGGATCTGTCCGGCATCGGTGCCGGGGATCGTCTCTTCCACGACGAACACAACTACGTCCGCCACCAGGGGTTACGCCCGCGCCCGTGTGCGGGGGAGGGGCACCTGCCCGTGGTCGGGGCGCATGGGTGCATGTGCGGGGGCGCGCGTGAGGATCGGTGTCCGCGGGCGGGTAGCCAAGGGTGGGCGGCCGGGAGGGGGCCGGCATCCGCCGTTACCCCGTCAATTCGTACATGCCTCGCATCTTCGGCACCTCGGTGGGGCATTGATCTTCCCGGTCGGAACTTTCGTCCCTTCACGAGGGGAGTGGTCGGGGGACGGGCGGGGCCGGCCGCCGAAGACACGTCAACTCGGTGCGCGGGCAGGCACCGCAGCCTCAGGGGGTATGCCATGGCCGCAAGGCCTCTCGTCGCGCGGCAGCCGAACGAACGACTGCAGGCGCTCATCCAGGAAGCCGGTTGCTCCAACGCCGGGCTGGCCCGCAGGGTCAACATGTGCGGTGCCGAACACGGCCTCGACCTGCGGTACGACAAGACGTCGGTGGCCCGCTGGCTGCGCGGACAGCAGCCGCGGGGCCGGGCACCGATGATCATCGCGGAGGCGCTCGGACGCAAGCTGGGCCGTACGGTCACGATCGACGAGATCGGGATGGCCAACGGCAAGAACCTCGCGTCGGGTGTCGGTCTCCAGTTCTCGCCGACGGTACTGGGGGCCATAGAGCAGGTCTGCGAGCTGTGGCGCAGCGACGTGGGCCGGCGGGACTTCCTGTCCGGCTCCTCCGTCGCCGCGTCCGCGCTGGTGGAGCCGAGCCGGGACTGGCTGATCTCCGCCCCCGACCCGCAGGTCGCCCGCTCGGCGGGGCCGCGGGTCGGGCGCTCCGACGTGGCGGCCGTGCGGGCCATGACGCAGTCCCTGGTGGACCTGGACCACCAGTACGGCAGCGGGCACGTGCGCCCGGTCGTCGTGCACTACCTCAACAGCGTCGTCTCCGGGCTGCTCGCCGGCTCGTACCGGGAGGCCGTGGGACGCGAGTTGTTCGCGGCGGTCGCCCGGCTGACCGAACTGGCCGGGTACATGGCCGTCGACACCGGGCAACCGGGCCTCGCCCAGCGCTACTACATCCAGGCGCTGCGGCTGGCCCAGGCGGCCGGCGACCGGGGGTACGGCGGGTACGTGCTCGCCGCCTCCATGAGCCATCTGGCCGCGGAGCTCGGAAACCCGCGCGAGATCGCGCAGTTGGCGCGGGCGGCCCAGGAGGGCGCGCGCGGGAGGGCAACCCCCCGTGCGGAGGCCATGTTCCGAGCCGCGGAGGCACGCGGACACGCGCTGACGGGCGACGCGCGGGCCGCGCAGGAAGCGGCCGGGCGCGCGATCAGCGCCATGGAGGCGGCCGACCCGGCCTCGGGGGACGACCCCGTGTGGATCGCACACTTCGACACGGCCTACCTGGCCGACGAACTGGCGCACTGCCACCGGGACCTGGGCCAGGCCGAGGCCGCCGCGCGGTGCGCGCGCGAGTCCCTGGACGGGCATCCCGAGTCGCGGGCGCGGCGCCGGGCGATCGGCTATGTGCTGCTCGCCACGGCGCAGGTGCAGCAGCGGGAGGTCGAACAGGCCTGCAGCACGGGCCTGAAGGCGGTGGAACTGCTCGACGGGCTCAGGTCCGACCGGGGCGCCGAGTACCTGGAGGACTTCCAGCAGCGGCTGGAGCCGTATCAGGAGGAGCCGGTGGTGAGGGAGTTCGGCGCGCGGATGGCCCTGCCCGCGGCGGCGTGAGCGCGGCGGGGACGCTGCGCGGGCCAGGTGGGGCACCGCAGGGGCGCGACCGGGCGCCGGCCGCCGGGTTCACCCGGCGGCCGGCGCCGGGTGAACGTGCGGACACAGGGGAGTTGACGCGGAAGCGGAGCGGAGGAGGTGACATGAACAGCGTGCGGTGACCCGGTTCTGTTACCGCGCTCACAGGGCATGAGGTCAGGCCCTGTGCTGCGTGGCACCGGGCTCCCGGGACCCGGTAGCGTGAGCCGACGATCCACAAGGTTCCCCATGGGTAGGAGTCCCGGTGACGCAGAGTGGACAGGGCGAGGAGCCCTCGGCGCGCCCCGCGCGCGAAGGCATCGTGCTGCCCTCCGACGGCGGCGAGCCCCTGCTGCCCGGCATGACGGGCCCTCCGGCCGGTCCGGTCGCGCCGGGCGGCACGGAGGCGGGCGCCCGCCCGCCCGGCGGCCAGACCTGGGGCACGCCGTGGGGGCCCGAGCAGCAGACGCCGCCCGCGCCGCAGCCGCCGTCCGGCCAGGAGTGGCAGTCGCCGCCGCCCGCCCAGCAGTGGGGCGCGCAGGAACCGGCCCCCTGGGACGCGCGGGGTCCGGCCGCGGGTCAGCAGGGTCCGGGCCCGCTGCCGCCCGAAGGCGCGCAGGCCCCGGTCCACGGCGCGACCCACGGCGGCCACTCCTCGTACGACCCGGCGTACGGCCCGACGTACGACCAGAGCGCCGGCGGTCCCTCCGCGCCGATGCCGCCGCAGGCCACCGGCCGGGAAGCCGGCCACGGCGGGCACCGGAGCGGTGACGCCTACGGCTCCGCCCCCGAAGGGACGGACGGTTACGGACAGCAGGGCGGCGGCGCTGCGCTGCCGCCGCAGCGGGGTTCCGGGTACGGCGCCCCCGCCGGCGGGTACGGTTCCGGCGGGGCGGGCGCGCTGCCCGACGGGTCGGAGGGGGCCACCCAGTTCATGCCGCCGGTGCCCGCCGCCCCCGTGGACGAGGGCGCGACCCAGTTCATACCCCCGGTGGGCCCGGGAGCGCTGCCTCCCGAGATGCCCGCCGCACACGACTCCGAATCGACCCGGTACCTGGGCCTGCCCGCCCAGGGGCAGGCCGGCCGGGCCGGCGGACCGCCACCGCCCGCGGGCAACCCCGACGCCGAGGCCACCCAGTTCATGGCGCCGGTGACCGACGGGCCCCAGGGCACGCCGTACGGTGCCGCGCCCGGTGTCCCCGCCGAGGAAGGGAACCGGCAGCCGCCCGCCGAGTTCGACAACCTCTTCCGTGCCTCCGGCGGCGAGGAACCGGCCGGGTCCACCCAGCAGATGCCCCGCGTCGAGCACCAGCGGCCACCCGCCTCTCCGCAGGCCGGGCACGGCAGCGGCGGCGGCCGGCGTGCCGCCCGCGAGAACGACGGCGGCGGCCGGGGCGGCCGTACGGGGTCGAAGGTGCCGCTGATCGCGGCGGTCGGCGTCGGTCTCGTCGTGCTCGGTGTCGGGGCGGGCGCCCTGCTCGGCGGTGGGGGCGACGACGGCGACGCCAAGGAGACGGTCTCCGCCACCGCGCCCGCGAGCGGGGCGCCGTCGGCCGAACCGTCCGCCGAGCCGTCCGTCGACCCGGTCCGGCAGCAGGCCGTCGAGCTGGACAAGCTGCTGGCCCACAGCGGCGACAGCCGGTCCGCCGTGATCAACGCGGTGGAGGACGTGAAGGCCTGCAAGGACCTCCAGCAGGCGGCCAAGGACCTGCGGGAGGCGGCCGGGCAGCGCAACCAGCTCGTCACCGACCTGTCCGCGCTCTCGGTGGACGAGCTGCCCGAGCACGCGGCGCTGACCGCCGCACTCACCAAGGCGTGGCAGGCGTCGGCGTCGGCCGACAACCACTACGCGGCCTGGGCCGACCAGACCGCGGGCAAGAAGGGCTGCAAGAAGGGCCAGGCCCGTTCGACCGGCGAGACCGCGGCCGCCACCAAGGCCAGTGGCACCGCGACCGCCGAGAAGACCAAGGCCGCCGAGCTGTGGAACGCGATCGCCAAGCAGCACGGTCTGACCGAACGGCAGCCGACCCAGCTGTGACCGGCCCGGGTCCGGCCGGCGGCGGGCGATGACCGGCGACCGCTGACGCGCGCCGACCGGGCGGACGTCCTGTCCCGGGCCTCCTGTCCCGGACGTCAGGCCAGATCGGCGTTCCGCAGCGTGTCCGTCACGTCGATGAAGCCGTCGCGGCCGGACACGAGCCGGCCGTCCTCGACCTCTTGGAAGGTCACGTGGGCGTTGACCAGCCGGGGGAAGCCGACGGCGGCCAGCTTGTCCTGGAACCGCCAGCGCAGGCTGGGGGTGAGCCCGCCCGTCTCGACCTTCAGCCCGTCGTCCAGCGTCCGGGTCACGGTGTCGGCGCTGACCTCGCCGTCGCCGATCGACTCGACGACCTGCCGGAACACCGTGTAGGCGATCCAGGTGGTCTGCACACCGGCGTCGGCGGGGTCGATCCGGTTGTCGCCGAACGCCTCCTTCCTGATGACGTCCTTCATCGGGTCCCAGAGCTCGTCGCTCGACGCCGGGTACCAGCCGGTGACGTACGACCCCTCGTACGGGCCCGACGCTCCGCCGGTCGTGTTGACCGTCGTCTGGTCGACGCTGCCCAGCACGGTTGCGGTGCGCACGTCCGGGTAGTCGGCGCGGGCACGGCGGAAGGAGTCCATGAAGGTGCTGGTGCGGTCCCCGAGCGCGGGCACCACGCAGCCCTCGCCCTTCGGGCCGGCGGTGCTGGTCTCCAGGGCCTGCTTCGCCTGCCCGCCGTACTCGGTGGCCTCCTCCGCCGCCCGCTGGTCCGCGGTCGGCTCGTGGCCGCCCGCGGACAGGCCCGAGTCGAGCAGCGGGGGCAGCTGGTCGCCCGCGATGGTGTCCGGCCGGATCAGGGTGACCGGCCCGCAGACGTCGGCGAGGGCGCGGCCGAGGCCCGCCAGCAGCGCCGGCTGACCGCCGTTGACGGGATAGGACAGCGGGCTGGTGAACTCGTCGGTGGTGATGCCGTAGCCGCCGATGTACGGGATGCCGGCGCCCTCGAGGGTCGGCAGGAACGCGTCGGCGTGCTGGCTGTACGAGCCGACCACCGCGACGGCTTTCTCCTTGACGGCGGTCCTGGCGCACCGCGAGGCGGACACGCTGTCGTTGTGCTCGTTGCAGGTGATCACGGCGAGCTCGCGGCCGTTGATGCCGCCGCCGGCGTTCACCCAGCTCGCGTACGCCCGGGCGAAAGCCGGCATGCCGGGCTTGTTGGTGGCGCTGGTCTTCTCGGGTGCCCAGGTCATGACGGTGATCGGTTCGTCGTCGGCGCCTCCCTGGCCGGGGACGACTCCGCATCCGGCGGTCAGCATCGCCGCCGCCAGTGCGCCCGCGGTCAGGGTGCCGGCCCTGGACGGCCGGGGGCCGCGGCGGGGGAGCGGGATGCTGCGGATACGGCTGCGGTTGCGTGGACTGCCGGTCATGTTTACGCACGATTCCCCCACATCGCCAACCAGGGGGTTGCCTGCCGTCAATGAATGGTGACACAGAGGTGAATTACCGGGTCCGGTGTGACCGGTGGCGGGGCGAAACGTACGATCGACGACCGTGCAAGGTTCGGAGAACTCTTCCCGTCGCGGCCGTCGCTCCCTCACCATGGGCGGCATGCCACTCAACGACATGCCATGGTGGCGCTGGCGCAGCAATGTGCGCTCCGCGCTGCACATGCTTTCCGACCCCGAGTTCCAGCACGGCGTCTGGCTGACCGGGGTGGACGGCTACGGCGACGTCACCGACGCGGTCTACCGGCTGGTCGAGGACACCTGGCTGGACAACTGGTCCGCCGAGAAGTACGTGGGCACGATCTTCCGCGACTCCCAGGAGGCGGCGCTCGTGGACACCGCGGTGCTGCGCGTGCTGCGGATCATGCACCAGGTCGGTCCGGACGCGCCGGTGACCGCCTACCTCGAGCACGAGGGGTGGCCGGAAGCGGTGCGCGCCGCGCGGGACGCGCACGTACGGCTGGCGACCAGTGACGGGGAGGACCCCGACACTCCGCCGCAGACCCTCGAGGCGCTGAGCATCCTGACCCGGTCCGCGTAGCGGGACGGCCGCACGGCCCGGAGTCGCGTATGGGACCCTTTTCCGCATGAGTGAGCAGCCAGCCCGAGCAGAGGCCCCGGCCGACCAGTACGTTCTGACCCTGTCCTGCCCCGACAAGCAGGGCATCGTGCACGCCGTGTCCAGCTACCTGTTCATGACCGGTTGCAACATCGAGGACAGCCAGCAGTTCGGCGACCACGACACCGGGCTGTTCTTCATGCGGGTCCACTTCTCCGCGGAGGCCCCGGTGACGGTGGAGAAGCTGCGGGCGAGCTTCACGGCGATCGGTGACGCGTTCCGGATGGACTGGCGGATAAGCCGCGCCGACGAGAAGATGCGCATCGTCCTGATGGTCAGCAGGTTCGGGCACTGCCTGAACGACCTGCTGTTCCGCGCCCGGACCGGCGCGCTGCCGGTGGAGATCGCCGCAGTGGTGTCCAACCACACCGACTTCGCCGAACTGGTGGCTTCGTACAACATCCCCTTCCACCACATTCCGGTGACGAAGGACACCAAGGTCCAGGCCGAGGCGAGGCTGCTGGACGTCGTGCGCGAGGAGGGCGTCGAACTCGTCGTGCTCGCCCGCTACATGCAGGTCCTCTCGGACGACCTGTGCAAGCAGCTCTCCGGGCAGATCATCAACATCCACCACTCCTTCCTGCCGAGCTTCAAGGGCGCGAAGCCGTACCACCAGGCGCACGCCCGGGGCGTGAAGCTGATCGGTGCCACCGCGCACTACGTCACCGCCGACCTCGACGAGGGCCCGATCATCGAGCAGGAGGTCGAGCGGGTGGGCCACGACGTCACCCCCGACCAGCTCGTCGCCGTCGGCCGCGACGTCGAGTGCCAGGCGCTCGCCCGTGCCGTGAAGTGGCACGCGGAACGCCGCATCCTGCTGAACGGACGTCGGACGGTCGTCTTCACCTGAGGCCCGCCCGCCACGATCCACCGGGCGGTCCCCGGTCTCCGGCGGGTCCTGGGCTTCGACGGGTCCTGGTTCCGGGCGGACCCTGGGCTTCGGCGGGTCCTGGTTCCGGACGTGTTCCGGTCTCTGGCGGGCCCCGGTCTCTGGCGGTCCCCGGCCCTCGGCTGGCCCTGGTTCCGGGTTGGTCCTGGGCTTCGGCTGGCCCCGGTCCCGGGCGGACCCCGGCCCCGGCGGGCCCGGTTCCGGGCAGCCCTTGCTTCCGGGCGGTCCTCGGTCTCCGGCGGGTCCTGGGCTTCGGCGGGTCCTGGTTCCGGACGTGTTCCGGTCTCTGGCGGGCCCCGGTCCCGGGCTGGCCCCGGCCCCCGGCTGGCCCCGGTTCCGGGCGGGTTCTAGATCCGGCTCATCGACGCCGCCGCCAGCAGGACGTCCCGGATGGCGGCCTTGTCCCCGACCTGCCCGGCGGCCGCCTCCTGCGGAGACACATGGCCCGCGGCCAGGCGGCAGAACTCCGAGCCGTCGAGCGCGATGTGGGCCACCTCGTGCTCCGCGGACCCCCTGGCCGCCGGGGAGTCCAGCGGGATCAGCCACTCCCCGCCGCCGGACCCCTCGATCTCCAGCCGCAGGCTCCGCCCCGGCGCCCCGGCCGCGCCCAGCCGCCGCCCGGTGGACACCTCCCGACCGGCCTGCCGGCGTGCTTCGAGGACGGCCGGCAGCATCCGCGCGGCCAGGTCGACCATGCCGTGCAGATGCCGTCCGGTCGGCGGCTCGTACGGGTAGTCCACCGCCTCGGCGATGTCCTCCCCGTGCACCCAGCACTCGAAGGCGCGGTCCTGCATCGCGTCGTGCAGCGGCAGCTCGTAGCCGCCGTACGAGACCGGGGTCCGCCCCGCGCCGCTGCCCGTGAGGGACACCGTCCGTACCAGGTCGTGCGTCTGCGCACGCCAGGGTGCCCGCACGGAGTGGGTCGGCGGGTGGTGGGCTCCGCGCCAGAACGCCTCGGTGCGGGCCGACGGGGTGGCCTGCTCGGGCGCGAGGTCGCCGAGCGGGTCGGTCAGGCCGAGGGCGGCCGCGACCAGCCCGTCGACCGCCGTCAGATGCGCGATGACCCCGGCGACGGTGGTGCGGCGGGTGGTGGCCTCGTCGGCCTCGTACCAGCGCAGCCGCACGGGCGCGTGCCACTCGGTGTCGCCGAAGTCCTGGAGCAGCGCGTCCAGCCGGGCCGTCTCGGCGTCGTAGGCGGCGGCCCAGTCCGGCACCGGAACGCGCGGCGGGCGCCGCTTGAGGCAGGACACCAGGACGCGGGTGCGCAGCCCCGGGTCCAGGTCGAGGCTCTCGGGCCGCTGCAGCAGTCCGACGGCGCCCCGCAGGCGCCGGGCCTCCTCGGCGCAGGCCCCGCAGTCGCCGAGGTGCTCCTCGACGGCCGCCGCCTCATCCGGCGTACAGGCGGCCAGCGCCCACGCGCCCAGCAGTGATGTCAGCACCCGGTGCTCCAGCGTCAGCGGCTCGGGTTCCGGTTCCGGCTCCGGTGCCACTGCGGGCAGGGGCTGTCCGGTGTCCTCCACGGAGGTGCGGGGCGGCGGTATGCGGGCGGCGCCGCCGGATCCGGCGGCACCCTCCGGCCTGCCCGGGGTGTCCCGCCCGCGCGTACCGTCCGTCCCGTTTCCCGGGCCCGCGTGTGCGCCCGCGTCCAGGTCGCCGTGACGCTCGCCGTCTCCCTCGTGCTCCCCGTGGTCACGCTCGCGTCCGTGTTCATGGTCGTCGTACGGCTCGAAACGGTCGTCGCTCACGCCGCACCCCCGATTCCGGGCGGGGTGCCCGGGGCCTCGGTCTCGTGGGCCGTGGCCAGCAGTTGGAGACCCAGCCGGAGGCGACGGCGGGCCTCGTCCTCGGTGACGCCGAGGACGGCGGCGGTCTGCCGGTAGTCCCGGCGCTGGAAGTGGGCCAGCTCCAGCGCGGCCCGCAGCGGCACCGGCATGGCGTGCACGATGTAGTCCGCGCGGGCGGCCACCGAGGCGTGGCGCACCTGGTGCTCCAGGTCCTCCGCGCTGCCGGCGCCGCCCCGGGCGAGCGCGGCGGTCCCGCCGGCGCGCAGCCGCTCGACGGCCAGCCCGTGCGTCAGCGCGGCGAGCCAGGTGCGCAGCGGACCCTGCCGGGGGTCGTAGGCGTCCGGGTGTTCCCAGACGTGGGCGAAGACGTCACGCGTGACGGTGTCCGAGGCGTCCTCGTCCCCGAGGACGCGGTGGGCGAGGCCGTGCACGAGGGAGGCGAACCGGTCGTAGAGCTCACCGAGCGCGGCGGCCTCTCCGCGGGCGAGCCGCTGCTGCATCGCGCTGTCCCAGCGGGGCGGTACGTCCTGTTGTGTCATGCGACCCCTTCACCCCCTGCTCCCCTCCGGCGTCCCGGGACGGCCGTGCCCGGTCCGGCGGGTGCTCGCCGACTCCACGAATGTAGTCGGCACGTATGCGTACGCACGCCCCTTTGCGGCAATGCGCGCCCCCGCCGGGCCCCAGGTGGTAAAGGGATGCCGGCGCGCTCCTCGGATGCCGTCCGGTGGTCTGCCTACCCAGCTCCATTCGATCGGAATCGATCGAATGGGATCGAAGCCGACTGAAACAAGCCTTTTCCCTTCGGTTACCGTTTCTTGGGCCGTGTTTCAGGGCACGGCCGGTGGGCAGCCGCGCTGCAAGGAAGCGTAGGTGCTTCTTCCGTTTCGGCGAGCGAAGGGCGTGGTGGTGACCTTCAACGTGACCGACGGAGAGCAGGGTGATTGGGCCGTGCTCCAGGTGTCGGGCGAACTGGACCTGGTGACCTCACCGGTGCTGCGCCAGCGCGTGCACGACGTCGTGGCCGACGGCAGACACCGCCTTGTCCTCGACCTCTCCGAGGTGTGGTTCTGCGACTCCAGCGGTGTGGGAGTGCTCATCGCCACCCGTCGGCTGCTCCGGTCCTGCCAGGGCAGCCTGCGGCTGATCCTCCCCGCACAGGGGGCCGCCGAGGGCAGTCACGTCAACCGGGTGCTCGGCGCGCTCGGGGTGCGCCGCCTCTTCGACGTCCACCCGGACGTCCCGTCCGCGGTGGACGGGGAGTCGCGCCCGCTGTCGGCCTGACCCGGATTCCGGCCCGGTCCGGCACACGTGCCGTTTCCGGGCTCGCGGAAGGCACCGCACGTCGTACGCTCCGAGCGAGACGACCCCATGGGGAACCCACTGACCTAAGGCGGCCTGAAAGAGACATGGTCACCAGCGAGTACGAGCGCAGGATCGCGGCCCGCTTCGCCACCTTCGACCAGGACGGCAACGGCTACATCGACCGCGAGGACTTCAGCAAAGCGGCCAAGGCGCTGCTCGCCGAGTTCGGCACCCGGGCCCGGTCCGACCGGGGCCAGGCGCTGTACGGCGGCGCCGAGGCCTTCTGGCAGGGCATGGCGGGCATCGCCGACCGCGACGGCGACCAGCGCATCACCCGCGAGGAGTTCGTGAACGGCGCGGTCAAGCGCCTGCGGGACAACCCGGACCGGTTCGCCGAGATCGCCCGTCCGTTCCTGCACGCGGCCCTCGCCGTGGCCGGCGGCGGTGACGGCGGGGGCACGGTGGGCGTCGAGGAGGCCGCCCGTGTCCTGGAGGCGCTCGGTGTCCCCGGGGAGTCGGCCGGGGAGGCCGCCGCCACGCTGGACGCGGACGGCGACGGCCGGATCGGCGAGGAAGAGGTCGTGAGCGCCTTCGCCCGCTACTTCACCCTGCCCGGGTAGCGCCCCCGCAGCCTGTACGGTCGTCGCGGCGGTCGTCGCGGCGACCACCGCGGCCGAACAGCCGGGCACCGCCACGCGCGCGTGCGAGCCTCCGGCGCACACCACGTCGATGTCCCTCGCGGCGGCACCGCCACGCGCGCGTGCGGGTCGTGCAGGGCGACACGCCCGGTTCCGTGAACAGTTCGGCCGGCCGGCCGGGGGCTCCCCGGCGTCGGCCAGGCTGCTCGCCGCCGAACCGCGCGCCGAGCGGCCCACCGGAACCGCCCGCCCCGTCCCCTGTCCGCGGTGGTGTGGGCCGCCCCGCGCGAATGTCACGGATCGTGGCGCCCGGAGGTCACGGAGCGTTGATACCGGGTTGTGTCCCACGCGTGACTTGTCACGTCCTGGAGTCGGCTGTCCGCTCCGGTACCTTGTGTGGGATGCGAGTGGTTGTGAGCACGCACCGCGCCGGAGTTGCCCCCGAGGCGAGTCCGGAGCGGCCGGCGCCTGCCGCCGTTCCCCGTGCCACCAGGCCGCCGGCCACCGCCTGTTCGACTCGCCGGGGCGGGCGTCGCACAGTATGCCGCACGGGTACTCCTTCGCGCTGGAATATGCCCGAAGCGCTTGTTCGCGTGACTGTACGTCAACCATGCTGTTCCATAAGGGATTCACGTTCCGTGACCCCTGTCCAGGTCGTTGCCCGGGCCATGCAGGGAATGGCTACGATCGTGGCCCTCGTGAGGCGCGAGTCCAAGTGTCCGCCGGTTCGGATGGTGTGAGCGGTGCAGGTGCTTCAAGTGCAGCTGGAGATCCGGCCCGACCCCGCTGAGGTGGGACGGGCCCGTCGGTGGACCCGTTCGCGGCTGGCCGGTTCGGGGATCGCGGCCGACGAGCCGCTCGCCGAGACGCTGATCCTGCTCGTCTCGGAGCTGGTCACCAACGCCGTGGTGCACACCGGCCGTCCGGCCGTGCTGAGGCTCTCCCTGCCGGGTGCGGTGGCCGGGGAGGCCACCGTCCGCCTCGAGGTCGCCGACCGGAGCGCCAGGACGCCGGTGCCGCGCTGCGTGGACGGCGACGCGACCGGCGGGCGCGGCCTCGCCCTCGTCGACGGCCTGGCCGACCGCTGGGGCTGGAGCGCCGACGGCGCCGGCAAGCGCATCTGGTGCGAGCTCGACCGCTGTGCGGCGGCCCGGGAGGCCGCGGCCCCGACCTGGGGCGGCTTCGCGTACGAGGCGGTGTAGGAGGCCGGGGCCCAGGGGGTTCGGTGGGCGCGGTCGTGCGTGTGCATGGTGCACCGGTGCACGGCGGGACGGCCGTGCGGACAGGGAGGTGAGCCGGTGCGCCGGGTGTGCTTCCGTGCGCGGCGCCGAATAGCCGGGCACATGCCGCGGATTGCCCCATAGCGTGCCGAAACGGCGTTGACGCGAAGTGACCGTGTGATCACCCTGGTCGTCAGCGATTCGCTGCGAGGGGACGGCGAGGACTTCGACGACGGGAGCCCTCGGCGAGTGTGGGTCGTGATTCCGGCGCTGCTTCTCTCATGGCCGGGGGAGGGGGGCAGAAGGGGGGTGCCGGAGTCGGAAGGCGGTGCGGTGCCGCGCGCTCGGGACGGGCGGTACCGCACCCGCCGTCGTCGTGGTCGCCGTCTTGGCGCGTTCCGCGGGGGCGGGCTCGGCGCGTGCACGGCGAACAATTCCTCCACAGGGTGTGGATAACTTTTCCGGATTCAGGCCCCGGCCCTGCGGCGTGCCGACTTCCACCGCCACGGCTCCTGCCGCCCCCGGCGGAACGTCGCCGCGTACGCCGGGCCGTACCGGCAGGGGCGCCTCCTCCCGAACGAACCCGTCACCACCGCCTGCCCGGGGGCGACTTCGAGAAGGCCCGCGCGGACGCGGTGGCGGGACGCGCGGACCCGCCTGTGTGCGGCGGCGGCACTGATGGCGCCGGTGATCCGAAGGCAGCCGTGTGCGCCGGCCTCCGCCGTGGGCCGACGGGGGCCGGACGCGCGGCGGCTGACGCCCTGTCGGGTTCGCGGACCGACGGGGCGTCAGGAACGCCCGTGGAGAGTCGCGTCGACCGGCGGACCGACGTCCGGGCCGGAGCCGGAGCCGGAGCCGGAGCCGGTGGTCGTCACTCGGGGAGCCGGGAGACCCCCGGTGCCCCGCGGCGGGTCAGTGCCTTGGCGATCTTCTCCGCGTCGATGGCCAGTTCACGGAGGTTGCCGCTGATGGGGTTGGTGAAGCCGGTGAAGTACAGGCCGGGGGCGTCGGGCGGGGTGCCGGCGCCACGGGCGAGGGGTCTGCCCCGGTCGTCGAGGACGCCGAGGTGGCCGACGAGGCCTTCCAGGGCGCGCGTGTACCCGGTGGCCGCGATCACCGCGTCCGGGCCGACGCGGTTGCCGTCGGCGAGGACGACCTTCCCGTCCTCGAACCCCTCGACGGCGGCCACGATCTCCACCGTGCCCTTGCGCACGGCGTCGACCAGGCCGACGTCCTGCACGGGGATGGCGCCTTCCCGCACCCTGCTGTAGAGGCCGCTGTCGGGGCGCGGCAGGCCCCGGGCCGAGAGGTCCGGCATCGTCACCCCGGCCTGTGCCCGGCACAACCGGTCGACGAGCCCGACCGGCAGCCGGCGCACCAGGACGGCCGAGTTCTGGGCGGGCCAGCCCGCGGTCGAGCGGCGCACGATGTGCGGGGCGGTACGGACCGACAGCCGTACCCGGGAGGCGCCGCCCTCCACCAGGTCGACGGCTATCTCCGCGCCCGTGTTGCCGACGCCCGCGACGAGGACGTCCCGGCCGGCGAAGGGCTGCGCGTTGCGGTACTCGCAGGCGTGCAGGAACGTGCCGGTGTAGGTGTCCCGGCCGGGCCAGTCGGGCAGCCGGGGCGTGTGGTTGAAGCCCGTAGCGACCACGACCGCGGCGCCGGCCAGCTCGCGGCCCCCGGTGGCGTGCAGCAGCCAGCCGGTGCCGTCGGCGGTGCGCTCGACGCGGGAGACCTCGACCCCGGTGACGATCTCCAGGCGGTGGTGCTCGGCGTACTTCTCCAGGTACCGGACCATGTCGTCGCGGGCGACCCACCGTCCGAACCGCCGCGGTATCGGCAGGCCGGGCAGTGCGGACAGGCGCCGGGTGGTGTGCAGGCGCAGCCGGTCGTAGTGGCGCCGCCAGGACGCGCCCACGCGGTCGGACCGTTCCAGGACGACGGTCCGCACGCCCCGGGCGCGCAGCGCGTACGCGACGGCGAGCCCGCCGGGACCACCGCCGATGACATAGACGGGACGGTCTTCCCGGTGCGGTGCCGTGGGGTTCGGGGGGGTGGTGGAGTCGGCCATGTGCGCGAGCGTAATCTCACACATGCTTGATGGGTCTCGGTCAAGACCGGAATTGGTTGCGGATTGATCACGTCTGCGGGATCCGGGTGGGGGACCGGTGGCGTAGGGCGCCCGGAGGTGAAGGAGGCACCGTGCGCGATGCGCCCCGCCCTGCCGTTGCCGATTCCTCACGTGCCGATTCCTCACGGCCAGAGGAGTTCCCTGGCCCACTCCTCCCGAGGCGACCGCGGTGACCGGCGGTAGCGCAGACGGGTGTGACGGCGGAGGGAGTCGCCCTGGAAGAACTCCACCTCGTCCGGGCGCAGGCGGTACAGGGTCCAGGACGGAACCGGGGTGTCCGGCTCCCGCCGCGCCCGCTCCCAGGCGGTCCGCGAGGCGCGGTCCAGCTCCTCGGGGGAGCCGAGGACCTCGCTCTGGCGGCCGGTGAGCGCGGAGGCCAGCGCCCCGGCCGAGCGGGCGCGCAGATCGGCGCGCGCCTCCTCGGCCGGGGCGGTGGCGACGGGCCCGCGGACCCGGACCTGGCGGCCCAGCACCGACCAGTAGAAGGTCAGCGCCGCGTACGGGCGGGCGGCGAGGTGGCCGCCCTTGCGGCTGTGGGTGTGGGACGCGAAGGACCAGCCGTCCGCGTCCGCGCCGTGCAGTATCACGATCCGTACGTCGGGCAGCCCTTCCGCGTCCGCCGTGGCCAGCGACATGGTGTGGGGCTCGGGCTGGCCGGCCGCCACCGCCTCGGCGAACCACCGCGTGAACAGCGGCAGCGGCTCGGTGGGGGCGGCGGCCGGATCGAACACCGGAAGGTCGGTGACCTCCGGGTCCCACACCCGGAGCGACCTCAGCAGCTCGTGGAGATCGGTTCCCATGCTCCGGTTGTTCCCGCCTCTCGCGTCGTCGTACCGTCGTGCGGACCGTCGTGCGGATCCGCTCTCACACGGATCCGAGGTCGGACGACACCCAGCGTTCGGGCCGCATGCGCACGACGACCTGCTCGCCGTGGTCCTTCCAGGCGAAGGCGACATAGCCCTCGACCTTGTCGGCCGGGAGATAGCGGGAGGCGAGCTCGCGCAGCTGCTCGACGGTCGCCGGGGTGGTCTCGACGACCGGCCCTTCGACCGAGACGTAGCGGATGGTGGGGGCGAGGCGGTCGACCATGAGGGAGAACCGGCCCGCCGCGCCGATCAGCCGGTTCTTGCGGGAGTCCAGTCCCGTCATGATCCATACGTCTTTGCCGGGCGCGTACTGGTACCAGATCGGCACGGTGAGGGGCGCGCGCCCCTCACCCGAGTCGACGGCGATCGCGGCGACATGGGGCTCGGCCAGGAACTGTTCGCGCTCTTCTCGGGTCAGGGCCATTCCGGGTTCCTCCTGTGACGTCTGCGGCGTGCGGGCTGCCGTGGCTGCGGGGGTGTCACTCGGGCATGCGCTCGCGCGGGCCGGCCCGCGTCCGGGCGGGCCGGGCGGGCGAGTCGTCGGCCGGCTCACGGAGTGCTCAACAGGGGCGCGTGCGGCCGTGTTCCCTTTTCGTCGATATGGACCCCTCGCCTCCGCTCGGGTCGTCTCCGCCCGGGTCGCCGCCGCGGGCGAGGGCGTCGGGCACGGTGCCGGCGGCCCGGTCGCCACGACTGCCGTGGCGGTCGCACCCGCCGGGCTCCTCGCCGGTCAAGCCGCCTGCCGCGTCACGCGGTCGGAGGAGGGCACGGGGGAGGGGGGAGTTCGTGGCCCCGGTGTACGGGGCGCCCCCGGCCGGGCGGCCGGAAACGTGACAGGCGGTGGTCCACCGGAGTGGTCCACCGCCTGCCGGACAGGACATGGGGCAACTGGAGAACGGGGGAAAAGGGATCCGGGTGCCTTGCTCATCTGGTCGGCTTCTTGCCGGTGACGCCCAGGTGCACCAACAGGGCCAGATTGGGCTTGAGTTCCGCCTGCTTCACGCCCCAGGAGGTGAAACCTTTCTGGTGCGAGGCGGCGGCCGCGAGCATGGTGACCAGGGAACCGGCCATCGCGGCGGGGTTGACGTCCTTGTCGACCCGTCCCTTGGCCTGCAACTCGGCGACGGCGTCGGCCAGGGAGGTGTTCACCGAGTTGAGAATCCTCATGCGGATCTTGTAGAAGCGCTTGTCGCCCTCGGCGGCACCGAGATCGACGACACGCAGGATCGCGTCGTGGCGCTTCCAGAAGTCCAGGAAGCCCTCCACGAGTTCCTGCGCGGTCTGCCAGCCGGCCTTGCCGACCCAGGAGCGGCCCTCGATCAGTTCCGTCAACTCGGCGCCCTCGGAGGCCATGTGCTCGGCGATTTCCAGGACGGCGCCCTCGACGTCGGGGAAGTACTGGTAGAAGGTCGCGGGCGAAGTCCCCGCCTTCCGGGCGACATCGATGACTTTGACATCCCGGTAGGGGGAGGAGCTGAGCATCTCGCTGAGGCAGTCGAGCAGCTTCTGCCGGGTCGCCTGCCCTCGCCGGCCGGCCACGCGGCCGTCGACGGTACGCACTTGTCCTGTCATGACGTCAGCTTACCGAGGGGTGAGGGGAGCGCGATTCGGCCGACTGCAAATGGGGTGCGGGGGTGATCGCGCCAGGTATGCCTGGTCTGCGCGGTGCGTGCGGCACCGCTACTTTGACGGTATGGCCGAAAACAGGGCATCGGAGTACATGGAGGGCACCCCCTGCTGGGTGGACGCGCAGCTTCCCGACGTGGAGGCGGGCAAGCGGTTCTACGGCGAACTCTTCGAGTGGATGTTCGAAGACCAGCCGGAGCAGCCCGAGTGGCCCTCGCCGGTCACGCGCCCCGCGCAGCCGGTGCGGCCCTCGCCACCCCTGGGGACCGTGCGGGCCCTGCTCGGCGGCAGACCGGTGGCGTCCCTCGCGCACAAGGCGGACGGCCGGCTCCCCACCGTGTGGACGGTGTCCTTCGCGACCCCGGACGCCGAGGCGCTGTGCCGGCGGATTCTCGCGGCGGGCGGGCAGCTCGTCTCGGCGCCGCGCGCGGTCGGCGAACTCGGCGTCACCGCGCTCGTCACGGACCCCGAGGGCGCCGTCTTCTCCCTGTGGCAGGCCGGCGGGCAGCCCGGCTTCGGCCGCCGGCACGAGCAGGGCGCCTTCGCCTGGGTCGAGCTCTACACCCGGAACACCGAGGCGGCCAACGCCTTCTACGGCGCCCTCTTCCGTGACGCCCTGTTCGGGAAGGACGCCGAGCCCGACTTCGGCCGTGCCCCGGTCTCCGACGTCTTCCCGGCCGAGATGCCGCCCCACTTCCTCGTGCACTTCGCCGTCGAGGACCCCGGGGCCGCCATGGCGGACGTGACCCGGCTCGGCGGCCGCGTCCAGGTGCCGCCCTTCGAGACGTCGTACGGCACGGCGGCCGTGGTCACCGACAACCAGGGCGCCTCCTTCGCCCTGCTGTCCCGCTGAGCGGGCCCCGGGGCCGCCCCTCGACCACCCACCCCGCCCCCTGTACGCCCCATATGTTCTGCATATGACACCAGACACCCCCTATGTCGCCGGGTTCGCAACCAGGGCCCCGGACAGGAAGAATCGGGGTGCGTGCCGCCACGGGGCTGCGGTGGTGAGACGCTGCACTTCGGTCGCGCACAGGTGGTGGCGCGATTCGTACGGGGAGGTGGCAGGCAAAGTGGTGGATCAGCTGACGCAGCACGATCCGCGGCGTATCGGGCCGTTCGAGGTGCTGGGACGGCTGGGTGCCGGCGGCATGGGGCTGGTCTATCTCGCACGGTCGGCGTCCGGCCGGCGCGTGGCGATCAAGACGGTCCGCACCGAGCTGGCCGAGGACCAGTTGTTCCGCGTCCGCTTCACCCGCGAGGTGGAGGCGGCCCGGGCCGTCTCCGGTTTCTACACCGCGGCCGTGGTGGACGCCGATCCGCGCGCCGCCGTGCCGTGGCTGGCCACCGCGTACGTCCCCGCGCCCTCCCTCGAGGAAATAGTGAACGAGTGCGGGCCGATGCCGGCCCAGGCGGTGCGCTGGCTGGCGGCCGGAGTGGCGGAGGCGCTGCACTCGATCCACGGCGCCGGGCTCGTCCACCGCGACCTCAAGCCGTCGAACGTCCTCGTCGTCGAGGACGGCCCGCGGGTGATCGACTTCGGGATCGCCTCCGGTGTGTCGAACACCCGCCTGACGATGACGAACGTCGCCGTCGGCACCCCCGCCTACATGTCTCCCGAGCAGGCCAAGGACTCCCGCAGCGTCACCGGCGCGAGCGATGTGTTCTCCCTCGGATCCACCCTGGTCTTCGCGGCCACCGGACACGCCCCGTTCCACGGCGCGAACCCGGTCGAGACGGTCTTCATGCTGCTGCGTGAGGGCCCGGACCTGGACGGCCTCCCGGACGAGCTGCGCCCGCTGATCGAATCCTGCATGCAGATGGAGGCCCCGGCCCGGCCCAGCCCCGCCGACCTCCAGTCCCAGCTCGCCCCGCACCTGTTCGGCTCCGGCTCCGACGACAGCGGTACGGCCTCCGCGTGGCTGCCCGAGCGGGCGGTGAGCCTGATCGAGGGACGCCGGGGCGGCCGCCCGCCCGTCCGTCCCGCCCCCGGACCGGGCCGCAGCGCCGGCGGCGGCCGGCCCGCGGTACCGCCCCCGCCCCCGGTCGACCCCGTCATCCCGCCGCCCCCGCCCCGGCCACCGGTGCCGGCCGGCGTCGCCCCCGACCCGGGCCCGGTCCTGCTGGCCGGCGCCGCCGTGCCCATCGGCCCCGGCCCGCGCGTCGCCGACACCCGCGCCGCCGCCGTCAAGGCGCCCCCGCCGGAGGCCGCCCTCGCCGCCTCCTGGTCCAAGCCACGACCCGGCGTCAACGGCGCCGACCCCACCCCGGCCGGGATGCCCGCCGGGGCGCCGGAGCAGCCGAACGGCTGGCGGCCGTGGCGCTTCAGGATGTCCAACGACGTCTGGGGCACCCCGTCCGTCGCCGGTGACCTCGTCTACGTCACCTCCTTCGAGGTGCACGCCCTCGACGTGGCCACCGGCCGCCGCCGGTTCAAGACCCGGGACGTCGCCTGGTCGATGGCGGTCGCCGACGGCCGGATCCACGCCTCCGACGGACCCACCCTGTTCGCCCTGGACGCACGCGAGGGCGGCGACCTGTGGCGACTGTCCACGGACGCCTGGGTGTACTCGCTCCAGGCCGACCGCGGCACCGTCGTCACCGGCACCCGCGGCGGCGGCGTGCAGGGCTGGGAGGCGTCCACCGGCCAGAAGCTGTGGGAGGTCACCGGCTGCCAGACCGACTTCGAGTCCCCGGAGGCCGGCCCCGCCGTCCACGACGGCACGGTCTACGTCTGGCAGGACGCCCGCCTGCGCGCCCTGGACGCGCGCACGGGCGACGAGCGCTGGTCGTACCCCATCGGCGACGCCGCCTCCTGCGGCGGCGTCCCGGTCCGCCTCGCGCCCGCGCCCGACGGGCACGTGTACGTCTGCGCGGGCACCCGCGTCCTGGCCCTGGACATCGTCGGCGGGCGCGTCCGCTGGCACTTCGAGGCCCCCGCGGTCTTTCTCTCACCGCCCGCCTTCGTCCCCGGCCCGGCCGTCGCCGGCGGCGGTGTGTACCTCGCCGACTACCTCGGTACGGTCTACGCCCTCGACGCCACCGACGGCCGTGACCGCTGGCGCATCGCCACCGAGGCCCGCTCCTCCGTGGAGCCGGTCCTGGTCGCCGCCGGGCACGTCCACGTCGGCAGCGGCAAGGGCCTCTACACCCTGGACGCCGTCACCGGCACGCCCAAGTGGCGCTTCCAGTCCGGCGGCGACATCGTGGGCGCCCCCGCGGTCGCCGAGGGCCGGATCCACTTCGGCTCCACCGACCATCTCCTGTACACCCTGAAGGCCGACGACGGCCGGCTGAGATGGAAACTCGCGACCGGCGGCGAGATCACCGGTTCCCCGGTGGTCCGGGACGGTGTCGTCTACGCCTGCAGCAAGGACCGTTGCGTCTACGCCCTGGACGCGGAGAAGGGAACGGGGACGGCACGGACGACGTGACGGCCGCCGGGGGGCGGGCGCGCGGTGGTCGCCCGGGTCACGCCCCGGCGTGCGGGACCCGTCGGACACCCGGCCACGGCCGCCACCTGCTGCCCGCGATCCGGGGCGGCAGGCCACCCCTGCGCGGGAGCGCCCGGCGGTCGTCTCCGGTACGGGCTCCGGGGCCCGGGAGTCCGGAGGCCCGGAAGCACGGACGGAGGGCCGGCGAAGACGGTCGGCGCCGTGCCCCGGACGTCCCGCCCGCCCGTCGGCCGCTCCGCGTGGCGGGAGACCGCCGTCGCCCGGCGTTCACGGACGGGTGACGGTCCGGGCGCCCGTACCCCCGTGTGCGGTGCCGCGAACGGCTGTGTTCCCCGCCCCGCCACGCGACGGGTCCGGGAGGCGCCGGGGAGCGGGCTGAGGGGGGGAGCCGGGGCCGGCCCGGCCCGCCTGCTGGTTCCGGGCAGACGGACGGGCCGCGACGGCTCCCCCTCCGCGCCGTCGCGGCCCATCCGTTTCCCCGTGCTGTGTGTGCTGTGCGGTCCGCCTACCGGGTCGGCTTGAAGGGCTCCGACGTGGCGTGGATGTCCTTGGTCTCCAGCGGCTCGTCCGTGGCGTGGATGTCGCCCTGGGTGGTGGCGCCGCCGTCCTTGCTCCTGCCGCCCTCGGCCTTGGTGTCGAGCGGCTCCGAGGTGGCGTGGATGTCGCCCTGCGGCTTGACGACCTGCTCGTCGCTCATGGTTCTTCCTGCTCCCCTGTGTGGTGTTCCTGTCGTCCGGCCCGTCCGGGCACTCCCCCGAGGGTGACCGGACGGGCCGTTCCGGCCGCTCGGCCCTGGTGGACCGGTGCTGCGGCCTCTCCTGACGACCCGCCTGCCCCCCGACGCGACGGATCGACTGGGTCCACCATCCCGTCCGGCGATAAACGAACGATGAACGCCCCGACGACGGGCGCCGGCACACCCCGCGGCCCCCGCCGCGCCGCCCTCAGACCGCCTCCACCGGCGTCAGCAGGGCCCGTACCGTTGTCGCCTCCGGCGACCCGAGCGTCTCGTAGATGCGGACCGCCTCCTCCCAGCAGACGCGGGCGCGGCCCATGTGGCCGACGCCGGTGAGGGCGTGGCCCAGGACCGTCAGGACGTTGCCGCGACGCCACTCGCCGCCGATGCCGCGCAGCACCGTCAGCGCCAGCTCGGCGTTGGCCGCGCCCTGGGCGTACCGCTGCCCGGCGAGGTCGACCTCCGCCAGGCGGAACAGGGTCATGCCCTCCCACAGCCGCTGCCGGCTGTCGCGGAAGACCTCCAGCGCCTCCAGGAGCCGGTCGGCCGCGTCGACGAGCCGGTGGCTCTGGGTGAGGGCCATGCCGAGGGCGTAGCGGCCGTTCGCGCCGCGCAGGGAGTTGCCCATGGCGTCGTAGATCTCCATGCCCTCCTGGGCGAGCGCCACGGCGCTGCCGGTGCTGCCCGCGGCGAGCCGGACCCGCGAGAGGTTGCAGAGCGCGCTCGCCTCACCGGGGCGGTCGCGCAGCGTCCGGAAGTGCGCGATGGCGTGGGTCAGATGCTCCTCGCCGGCCTCGGTGCGGCCCTGGTAGAGGGCGATCACGCCACGGGCGTTGTGGGCCCAGCACACGGGCAGCAGGTCGTCGGCCCGCCGTGCCAGCCGGACGACCTGCTCGGCCTCCTCGTCGGCCAGGTCGAACCGGCCGCCGTCGAGGTGCGCGTGCGCCAGCGTCATCAGCGCCCGTGCCTCCACCCGCGCGACACCGACCTTCCGGGCGGCGTCGAGGAGGGTGCGCGCGGTGGCCTCGTACTCCTTGGAGTTGGCCCCCGACTCCGACAGGTCCACGGCGGCCCACAGCAGGTCGATGCTCCGGCGCAGCGTGTCCGGCAGGCCGGCGCACTGGCGGGCGAAGGACAGCAGGCAGTTCGCCTCGGTGTAGAGCCAGTCCCGCGCCGCCTCGCGGTCGGTGAAACACAGTCCGGGGTGGTCGGTGGCGGCCAGGTGGTCGACCAGCCGGTCCCCCGGCCGCTCGATCGCGTACACGCCCGCCGCCGTCGCCAGGTAGAAGTCCAGCAGGCGGGACAGGGCCGCGGCGCGTTCGCCCGGGGGCCGCTCGTCGCGTTCGGCGCAGGAACGCGCGTAGAGACGGACCAGGTCGTGCAGGCGGTAGCGGCCGGGCGCGGCGGACTCCAGCAGGGAGGTGTCCACCAGGGACTCCAGCAGGTCCTCCGTGTCCTCGGCCGGGAGGTCCAGGACGGCCGCGGCCGCCGCCAGCGAGATGTCGGGGCCACCGGCCAGGCCGAGCAGCCGGAAGGCGCGGGCCTGGGCGGGTTCCAGCTGGCCGTAGCCGAGTTCGAAGGTGGCCTTCACCGCGAGGTCGCCCGCCTGCAGCTCGTCCAGGCGCCGGCGTTCGTCGGCGAGCTTGGCCGCCAGCACGGACACGGTCCAGGTGCGGCGGGCCGCGAGACGGGAGGCCGCGATGCGGATGGCCAGCGGGAGGAACCCGCACGCCGCGACGACGTCCAGCGCGGCCTCACGCTCCGACGCGACCCGCTCCTCACCCACGATCCTCGTGAACAGGGCCAGCGCCTCGTCCGGGGACATCACGTCCAGGTCGACCAGGTGGGCGCCGGCCAGGTCGACCATCCGCACCCGGGACGTCACCAGGGCCGCGCAGCCCTCCGTGCCCGGCAGCAGGGGACGCACCTGGGCCGCGTCGCGCGCGTTGTCCAGCAGCACCAGCACCCTGCGGCCGTCCAGCGCGGAGCGGTACAGCGCCGCCCGCTCCTCCAGCGCGTCCGGCACGGCCGCCTCCGGGGTGCCGAGGGCGCGCAGGAAGGCGCCGAGGACCGTCTCCGGCTCGGCCGCCCGGGAGCCCGCGCCCTGGAGGTCGACGTACAGCTGGCCGTCGGGGAAGACGGCCCGCGCCCGGTGGGCGACGTGCACGGCGAGCGTCGTCTTGCCGACGCCGCCTATCCCGGCCAGCGCGGACACCGCCATCACCCGGCCCTCGGCCGAGGCGAGGATCGCGCCGAGTTCGCGTACGAAGGACGAGCGGCCGGTGAAGTCGGGCACGGTCGCGGGAAGTTGGGCGGGCCGGACGGGGGAGGCGGCCGGTTCGGCCGGCGCGGGGGAGGAGGGCTCCGCCAGCTGGGGGTCCGCCCGGAGGATGCGCCGCTGGAGTTCCTGGAGGCCGGGGCGCGGGTCCACGCCGAGTTCGTCGGCGAGCAGCCGGCGGGTGTCCGCGTACACCGCCAGCGCCTCCGCCTGGCGGCCGCTGCGGTACAGCGCCAGCATCAGCAGCTCGCGCAGCCGTTCGCGCAGCGGGTGCGCCGCCGTGAGCGCCGTCAGTTCCGAGACGACCTCCGCGTGGCAGCCCCGCTCCAGGTCCATGTCCAGCCGCGTCTCCGAGAGCTGGAGCCGCCACTCCTCCAGGCGCACCCGCTGCGCCTGTGCGTACGGGCCCGGTACGCCCGCCAGTGTCTCGCCGTCCCACAGCGCGAGGGCGCGGTCCAGGAGCGTACGGGCCGCGCACAGGTCCCCGGTGTTCTTCGCCTGCTCGGCGTCGGCGGCCAGCCCCTGCGCCACCCCGGCGTCCAGTGCGCCCTCGCCCGTCCCGCGCACCGCGTACCCGCCGGACTCACTGACCAGAACACCGGGCCCCAGCGCCTTCCGCAGCCGGGACGCGTACGTACGGACCGCGGCCAGGGCCTGCGAGGGGGGCTTTTCGCCCCACAGGGCGTCGATCAGTTCGGCTGCCGTCGCCGTCCGCCCGCCGCGGAGCAACAGGGCGGCGAACAGAGCACGTTGCTGCGGGCTGCCGGTGCCGACGGGCTCCCCGTCACGCCAGGCGCGCACCGGACCGAGCACACTGAAACGCAGCACCGGCGGTACCGGTGACGCCGACGGAGCGGGCGGCTTCGAAGACTCCGGTGACTCCTGCGGCTCCTGCGGCGCCTGCGGCTCCTGCGGCTCCTGCGGCGCCTGCGGCTCCTGCGGCTCCTGCGGCTCCTGCGGCGCCGGTGGCTCCGCCGGCGAGCCGGGACGCCGCTGCTCCGGCACGCGCGGTGCACCGTCCATGCAGTCCCCCTATGCATCCTCAACAACCACGCCAGTCTGCCTTGTTCGTGACGGATGCGGCAGTCGTGCGAGACGGCGATCACACGGGCGCGCGCACGGTCCACAAGGTCCTCACACCTTCTGCGCACACGTGCGCACACGTGCTGCACGGACGGTGCGCCGGGAGCCCGCTCCCCCAAGCTCTCGGCTCCGATCGAGCAGGGGCCCCATGACCTCGCGCGGCCGCCCTCCGGACGGCGCCGCCCCTTTCGCCACAGGCCCCGGTGCGGCCCGGGAGGGCGGGGCGGGGGAACGCGGCCAGGACACCCGGCGGCGCGCCCGTCGCCGCCTCCCGCCGCCGCGGGCCGCGACCCGGCGCGGGCGCGGGCGCGGTGCCAGGGAGTGGTCCGCCGCCCGGTGTTCGCCCTTCGTCCGGTCCTTCGCCCCCGGAGTCTGTTCCGACCGGTCGGTATGGACAGACGGGCACGGCCCGGGTATTGATGACCCCGTCGTCCGCGTACGAAAGGCCGCCCATGCGCATCGCCGTCACGATCTTCCTCACCGACGAGACGATCACCCCCACCCGGCTCGCCCGTGAGCTGGAGCAGCGCGGGTACGCCGGGCTGTACCTGCCCGAGCACACGCACATCCCCGTCGAACGGACCACCCCGTACCCGGTGGGTACCGAACTGCCCCCGGAGTACACCCGCACCCTGGACCCGTTCGTCGCGCTCGGGCAGGCCGCGGCCGTCACCGAGCGGCTCGGCATCGGCACCGGCATCACACTCGTCGCGCAGCACGACCCGATCGGTCTGGCCAAGCAGGTCGCGACCCTCGACCACCTCTCCGCCGGCCGGTTCACCCTCGGAGTCGGCTTCGGCTGGAACGTCGAGGAGGCCGCCGACCACGGCGTGCACTGGCGTACCCGGCGCGAACTGGTCCGGGACCGGATGGGCCTGATGCAGGCCCTGTGGTCGGAGGAACCGACCGCGTACGAAGGTGAGTTCGGCGGTGTCCGGGCCAGCTTCGCGTACCCCAAGCCGGTCCGGAAGCCGCGGGGCCCGGTCGTCGGGCCGCGCACCCTGGTCGGCGGGGCGGCAGGCCCGAAACTGTTCACACACATCTGCGCGTACGCCGACGGCTGGCTGCCGATCGGCGGGCGCGGCCTGTCCGAGTCCCTGCCCGCGCTGCGCACCGCCTGGGCCGACGCCGGCCGCGACCCCGGCGCCCTCCAGGTCGTCCCGTACGCGGTCCACCCCAGCCCGGGGAAGCTCGCCCACTACGCCGACCTGGGGATCGACGAGGTCGTGGTGCAGCTGCCGCCGGAGCCGGAGGCGGGGGTGCTGCGGGCGCTGGACGCGTACCAGCCGTACGTCACCGACGCCCGGTGACGGCGCCCGGCGGGCACCTTCCGGCGGGGTGCCCACCCGGTGCCCACCCGGCGCCCGGTCCGGCCCTCCATGCCCTGATCACCCCGAACGTATCCTCGAGGAATGACGACATCGGCATCCGCGACCTCCGGAACCGGCCCGACCGAGAACTCCATGCGGCGCGCCCTCAGACGGGCGAGGGACGGGGTGTCACTCGACGTCGCCGAGGCGGCCGTCCTGCTCCAGGCGCGCGGTGAGCACTTGGAGGACCTGTCCGCCTCGGCCGCCCGGGTCCGGGACGCGGGCCTCCTGGCCGCGGGCCGGCCCGGAGTGATCACGTACTCGAAGAGCGTCTTCATCCCGCTGACCCGGCTGTGCCGGGACACGTGCCACTACTGCACGTTCGTCACCGTGCCCGGCAAGCTGCGCCGCGCCGGGCACGGGATGTTCATGTCGCCGGACGAGGTGCTCGACGTCGCCCGCAGGGGAGCGGCCGCCGGCTGCAAGGAAGCCCTGATCACCCTCGGCGACAAGCCCGAGGACCGCTGGCCCGAGGCGCGCGAGTGGCTCGACGCGCACGGCTACGACGACACGATCGCGTACGTCCGCGCCGTCTCCGTGCGCATCCTGGAGGAGACGGGCCTCCTCCCGCACCTCAACCCGGGCGTGCTGACCTGGACCGACTTCCAGCGCCTCAAGCCGGTCGCGCCGTCCATGGGCATGATGCTGGAGACCACCGCGACCCGCCTGTGGTCCGAGCCCGGCGGTCCGCACCACGGCTCCCCGGACAAGGAACCCGCCGTCCGCCTGCGCGTCCTGGAGGACGCCGGCCGCTCCTCGGTCCCCTTCACCTCGGGCATCCTCGTCGGCATCGGCGAGACGTACGAGGAGCGCGCCGAGTCGCTCTTCGCGCTGCGGAAGGTCTCCCGGGCCCATCACGGCATCCAGGAACTGATCATCCAGAACTTCCGCGCCAAGCCGGACACCGCGATGCGCGGCATGCCGGACGCGGAACTCGACGCCCTGATCGCCGCGGTCGCCGTCGCCCGGCACGTCCTCGGCCCCGGCGCCTGCATCCAGGCCCCGCCCAACCTGGTGGACTCCGCGTACGAGCGGCTGATCGCCGCGGGCATCGACGACTGGGGCGGCGTCTCCCCGCTCACCATCGACCACGTGAACCCCGAACGCCCCTGGCCGCAGATCGACGAACTCGCCGAGAGGTCCCGCGCGGCCGGCTTCGAACTGAGGGAACGTCTCTGCGTCTACCCGGAGTTCGTCCGGCGCGGCGAGCCCTGGCTGGACCCGCGGCTGCGCCCGCACGTGGCGGCGCTCGCCGACCCGGCCACGGGCCTGGCGCGCTCCGGCGTCCTCCCCGAGGGGCTGCCCTGGCAGGAGCCGGACGAGGCGTTCACCGCCACCGGCCGCACCGACCTGCACCGCACCATCGACACCGAGGGCCGCACCGGCGACCGCCGTGACGACTTCGACGAGGTGTACGGCGACTGGGGCGCCCTGCGCGAGGCCGCCGCCCCCGGGATGCGGCCCGAGCGCATCGACACCGACGTACGCCAGGCCCTCGCCACGGCGGCCGGCGACCCGACCCGGCTCACCGACGACGAGGCCCTCGCCCTGCTGCACGCCGACGGCCCGGCGCTGGACGCCCTGTGCCGGATCGCGGACGACGTACGGAAGTCGGCGGTCGGCGACGACGTCACCTACATCGTCACCCGCAACATCAACTTCACCAACGTCTGTTACACGGGCTGCCGTTTCTGCGCCTTCGCGCAACGCCGCACGGACGCCGACGCGTACACGCTCTCCCTGGACCAGGTGGCCGACCGCGCCCAACAGGCCTGGGAGGTGGGCGCGGTGGAGGTCTGCATGCAGGGCGGCATCCACCCCGACCTGCCCGGCACGGCGTACTTCGACATCGCGAAGGCGGTGAAGGAACGCGTCCCCGGCATGCACGTGCACGCCTTCTCCCCGATGGAGGTGGTCAACGGCGCCACCCGCACCGGCCTGTCGGTCCGCGAATGGCTGACCGCCGCCAAGGAGGCCGGCCTGGACACCGTCCCCGGCACGGCGGCGGAGATCCTCGACGACGAGGTCCGCTGGGTCCTGACCAAGGGCAAGCTGCCGGCGGCCACCTGGACCGAGGTCATCGAAACGGCCCACGAGCTGGGCATCCGCTCCTCGTCCACGATGATGTACGGCCACGTGGACCAGCCCCGCCACTGGCTCGGGCACCTGCGCACCCTCGCCGGCATCCAGCAACGCACCGGCGGTTTCACGGAGTTCGTCACCCTCCCCTTCATTCACACCAACGCCCCCGTCTACCTGGCCGGCATCGCCCGACCCGGCCCGACGGTCCGCGACAACCGCGCGGTCACGGCGATGGCCCGTCTCCTCCTCCACCCGTACATCCCCAACATCCAGACCAGCTGGGTCAAACTGGGCGCGGAGGGTGCGGCGGAGATGCTCCGCTCCGGCGCCAACGACCTGGGCGGCACGCTGATGGAGGAGACCATCTCCCGTATGGCGGGCTCCTCCTACGGCTCGTACAAGTCGGTCAGGGACCTGATCGCGGTGGCGGAGGCGGCGGGCCGCCCGGCCAGGCCCCGCACCACCCTGTACGGCGAGGTCCCGGAGGAACGGCAGCGGGCGGCCGAGGCGTCGGACGGCCACCTGCCGGAACTGCTGCCGGTGCTGGACCGAGGGGCCGAGGGAGAAACCGAGCCGGGCAGGCCGGGCAGTAGGATGATCTGACCCCTGGTGCCCCTGGCGCCAGGGGGTCGGAACTCCGCCCGACCTAGGAGATGCGTACCGGTGCCTGCCCGTCTTCCTTCGTGGGCCTGGGTGACCGGGCTGACCACGGGGGCGATAGCCGTAGTGGCGGTCCTGAGCGTCCAGGCGGACCAGGGGACGAAGCCCACCGCGTCCACGAGCCGCCCGAGCACACCGGCGGCGGACCCGGACGCGAAGCCGTCGGCCGGTTCCGGGGACAAGGAGAAGCCGGAGGAGAAGGAGCCCGGGGCGGAGGCGGTTCCGGCGGATTCCGGCACCGGCCGCCGCATCGTCTACTCCCTCGACGCGCGGCAGGTGTGGCTGGTCGACGCCAGCGACGCCCCGCGCCGCTCCTTCGAGGTCTGGCCGGGCACGGTCGACCCCGACCCCGGTACGTACACGATCGGCACCCGTACCGGGGCCACCACCGGCAGCGACGGCGTGGAGGTCGAGCACATCGTCTACTTCGCCGCGAAGTCCGGCGTCTCCATCGCCTTCTCCAACGCCGTCGACGGCTCCTCGCCCCCGCCCGCCGAAGGCCGCCGGACCGGCGGCATCCGCGTGGCCAAGACCGACGGCGAGGCCCTGTGGGCCTTCGGAACGGCGGGGACACCGGTGCGGGTCGTCGAGTAGCCGTGTGAGGTCAGACCTTCTCGGCCACCACACGTGGATGCCCGGCGGCGAGCAGGCCGATGTCCTCCACGCCGGAGGTCAGGATGGTCACCCGGCCGTGATACTGCAGAGCGGCGGCGGACTGGGCCGGCGCCTGGGCAACCGGCTCCACGCGCACCCGTGAGAGCGTCCACCGCAGCGCCGCATCGTTGATCTTCGGATGGGTCACCTCGACCGGCGCCACGGCGGAGGTGACCACGGGCAGATCGGCGTCACGGGCGGCCGACAGCCACTCGTGCACCTCCCGGTCCCGTTGTACGGCCTTTCCCGGCCCCTCGCTGTCCAGCACCAGAGCACCGCTCACGCGGCGGTCTCCGTCCCGGAGCCCTCACCCGCGAGCCGGGCGCGCTTGGCCGCCACGGCCTCAGGGTCCGCGGGCCCGTGTACTTCCTCGAAAGCCGCGATCGGCTCATCCAGTTGATCCCGTTCGATCTGCCGCTGAGCCGCCCTTTCCGGATACGCCGAGACGCCCCGCCGGCCGACCCGCTCGCGAATCGCCCGCAGGGTTTTGGCGGTGAGGGTGACGGAGACGCCGCTGCCGGGGCCGTCGCCGGGTGGGAAATCGGTGTCCTCATCAGCCACGGGGCCCGTTACGGCATCGGAAATGCCCTGACCGGTCGCTGTTGCGTCCAGCCGCTCCTCACTGCCGGCGCGGACGCGTGCCGGACGGGGACGGAACAGGGGGACGGCACTGCGGGCCTTCAGCCGGTGTCGGCTTTCCTGCCGGAAGCCCCGGCAACTGGTCGGCCAGCAGGACCGCCCCGCTGAAGACGAACGCCCGGGTCGCCGCCGCCCAGGCCGTTCCGGTCCGCCGGCCGCCCCCTCGCGCACCACGCGCCGCCGGCCGCGAGGAAGCGCCGGGCCCGTCGTGCGAGGGGGCGCGGACGCGGCACGACGAAGTCCCGCGCCGTCCGGACGAGGCCGGGCATGGATGACCAGGTGGGGTCAGGCCGGTCACTCCGGTCACCGCTCCCCTCCCTCTCCGTGCCGTGAACCGACCCTGGTTCGACCCTGATTCGACCGCCCCTGTTCGCATACAGTGCTTGGCGTCGCACGTACGCACGGGGTCCGGGAGGTCTGGGTGGACGCGACTGGCGGACCCGTGTGGGGGCGCCGCGAGCAGCAGGACTTCCGCAGCCGGGTGCGCGGGACACTGCTCGGGGTGGCCCTCGGGGACGCGCTGGGCGCGCCCGTGGACGGCCGGGACGTCGACGCGATCCGTCAGGCGCACGGTGCCGCCGGCATCACCGGGCTCGCCCCCGCCCACGGCCGGCGCGGCGCCGTCACCCATCTCACCCAGATGACCCTGTTCTCCGTGGACGGCCTGATCCGCGCCCAGGTCCGGCGCGACACCGGTGCCTGGCACCCGCCGACCGATCTGCACCGCGCGTATCTGCGCTGGGCCACCACCCAGCGGGACTGGGGGCCCGACGAGCGCCGCGAGGAGGACGGGTGGCTCGCCCGCGAGGAGTGGCTCTACGCCCGACGCGACCCGGCCCGCGCGCTGCTGATCGGGCTCGGGGACGAGAGGATGGGCACGCCCGAGGCGCCCAAGAACCCCCGTGAGGCGGGCCCCGAGGCGGCGGCCCGGTCGGCGCCCTTCGGGCTGCTCGTCGGCTGGGAGCCGCAGCTCGTCGCCCAGCTCGCCGTGGAGTGCGCGGCGCAGACCCACGGTCATCCGACCGCCTGCCTCGCGGCCGGCGCGTACGCGGTGATCGTGCACGGGCTGGCCCGCGGCGAGAGCCCCGACACGGCGGTGCAGCGGGCCCTCGCGCTGCTGGCCGCCCGGCCGGGGCACCAGCCCGTGTCGGACGCCCTGCAGCAGGCGCTGGGTGCCGTGCGGCAGGGGATGCCCACACCGGAGCGGGTGTCCCGGCTGAGCGGGGCCGGGGCCGCCGAGGGACTGGTCGCCGTCGCCGTGTACTGCGCGCTGGTGGGGGAGGACGTACGGCACGGGCTGTGCCTCGCCGTCAACCAGGACGGGCCGAGCGCGGCGGCCGGTGCGCTGACCGGCGGGCTGCTGGGGGCCCTCTACGGCGAAACGGCCCTCCCGCCGGCCTGGCTGGCCGAACTGGAGGGCCGTCCCACGCTGCTGGAACTCGCCGACGACTTCGCCATGGAGATGACCCAGGGCCCCGCCCTGCACGGGCCCGGCGGGTCGTCCCCGGCCTGGATGGCGCGCTATCCGAGGGGGACGGGAGGCTCCCTGACCGGGTGACTCCCGTCCCCCTCGGACGCCGGTGGCTTCCCGGATGCCCGTGGCCCGTGCGGGGCGGTCCTAGTCCGTCGTCCGGGCGGGTGCCACGTCCGGGGCTCCGGACCGCGCCGGCACCGCCGCCGCGGCGGAGCCGTCGTCGCCGTCGGTGTTGATGCGCTCGATGACCGCCAGCCGTTCCGGGGTGTCCTCCGGCTTCGCGTAGCCGGTCAGGACGTACAGGATCAGGGAGACGGCGAGCGGGATCGAGACCTGGTACTCCAGGGGCACGCCTCCCTCGACGGCCCAGTTGACGGGGTAGTTGACCAGCCAGAAGGCCAGCAGGCCCATGGACCAGCTGGTGAGCGCCGCGGTCGGGCCCGAGCGGCGGAACGGCCGCAGCAGACCCAGCATCATCGGGATGGCGATCGGGCCCATCAGGCCGGCCACCCATTTGATGACCACGGTGATGATGTCCTTGAACGTGGGCGAGTCGACCTGTGTCGCCACCGCCATGGACAGACCGAGGAAGACCACGGTCGTCACCCGGGCCGCGAGCAGCCCCGACCGGTCGTTCCAGCGCCGCGCCCTCGCCGACAGCACCGGGGCGACGTCCCGGGTGAACACCGCCGCGATGGCGTTGGCGTCCGAGGAGCACATCGCCATCGTGTGGGAGAAGAAGCCGACGATGACCAGGCCCAGCAGACCGTGCGGCAGCAGCTGTTCGGTCATCAGCGCGTACGAGTCGGAGCCGTCCGCCTTCTGGGACTCCACCAGCAGCGGCGACATCCACATCGGGAAGAACAGCACCAGCGGCCAGACCAGCCACAGCACCGCCGAGAGCCGCGCCGAGCGCTCCGCCTCGCGGGGGGTGGCCGTGGCCATGTACCGCTGCGCCTGGTTGAGCATGCCGCCGTTGTACTCGAAGAGCTTGATGAACAGGAACGCCAGCAGGAAGATCGTCCCGTACGGCCCGACCAGCGGCTCCGCGTGGCCCTGGAGCTCGGGCTCGTCCCACACGCCGAAGAAGCCCCCGTGGTCGCCGAGTTCGACCACCACCGCGAAGAACATGGCAAGACCGGCGAGCAGTTGGATGATGAACTGGCCCAACTCCGTCAGCGCGTCCGCCCACAGGCCGCCGATGGTGCAGTAGATCGCCGTGACCACACCGGTGATGAGGATGCCCTCGTTGAGTGAGACCCCGGTGAACACCGCCAGCAGCGTGGCGATCGCCGCCCACTTCGCGCCCACGTCCACGATCTTCAGCAGCATGCCGGACCAGGCCAGCGCCTGCTGGGTCTTCAGGTCGTAACGGTTCTTGAGGTACTCCAGCGGGGACGCCACATGGAGCCGGGAGCGCAGCCGGTTGATCCGCGGGGCGAACAGCTTCGACCCGATGGCGATACCGAGGGCGATGGGGAAGGACCAGGTGACGAAGGACGTCACGCCGTACGTGTACGCGATGCCGGCGTAGCCGGTGAACATCACCGCGCTGTAGCCCGACATGTGGTGGGAGATGCCCGAGAGCCACCAGGGCATCTTTCCCCCGGCCGTGAAGAAGTCGCTGACGTCGCCCACCCGCTTGTGCGACCAGACACCGATGGCGACCATCACCGCGAAGTAGCCGATGAGCACCGCCCAGTCGAGACTGTTCATGTCCCCCCTTCCAGGGTCCGCCTTGTGAACTCCACTCAGCTGGTTGGCACTTCGCCCGAGCAGGGTAGGTCTGTGGTGGGGCCGGGGCGCTTCTGCGGCAGGGTGCGAAGTGCCCGCTCATCGTGCGTGTGTAGACGTGATCATGACAAGCGAGGGGAGGGTCAAGAGCGCGCAAAAATGTTCACGCTGGTGACCGGAGTTCATGGTGTCGAATGCGCGGGTGGGGCGGGGGCCTCCGTGTCAGCCGGTCGGCGCAACTCCTCCGGTCAGCGCAGCTCCTCCGGGCACGGCGTGCCCCGCGGCACGCCGTACGGCGCCGCCAGCCGGTACGTGCCCGGCTCCGGCGCGAGCAGCACGGTCCACTTGTCGCCGTTCTCGTCCTCTTCGGTCTCCATCAGGCAGCCGTTGAGGTTGTCGTACGTCTTCGGCCGGCCGTCCCCGTCCCCGTCCCCGTCCGCGTCGCCGTCGACCTCGCCGTCGGAACGGTTCCTGGACTCCTCCGTCTCCTGCGGCCCCTCCAGTTTGTTGCCGTCCGCGTCGACGATGCTCAGCCACGGCGAGTACGGGATGCGCACGACGACCCGGCCCGCCTTCTCGACCCGCATCGTCATCTCGCCCTGGCTGGCCCGCTCCACGACCGCGTTCGGCTCGGCCAGCGAGGAGGGATCCTGCACCGCGAACAACTGCCAGTTGGCGTCGCCCCAGATCTGCTGGAGATACGGCAGCCCCCGCTGCACCAGTTCCCGCTCCCGCTTGCTGCCGTCACCGTCCGGTTCGTCCTTCGGCAGCACCACGAAGTGCACCGCCCAGCGCTTCAGCCACTCGTGATAGTTCGCCGAGTTGAGGGTGTCGTCGTAGAAGAGCGGGTTGCGCTCCATGTCGGCCTGCCGGTTCCAGCCCCGCGCCAGATTGACGTACGGGGCGAGCGCCGAGGCCTCGCGGTGCGAACGCGCCGGGACGACCTCCACCCGCCCCTTGTCGGCACCGACCTCCTGGAGCTCGTTCACCAGCGGCGCGAGCTCCCGAGCCCAGGACGCGGTCGGCGTCGTGTGCACCACGTCGTCGACCGACTTGAAGCCGATCCACCCGACGAACCCGACGAACGCCACGACGATCGCGTACCACGTGCGGCTCCGCGGCACGGCGAACGGCAACGCCGCCACCAGTGCCACCCCGGCGAACAGCATCGCCAGCCGCGTGATGTTGGAACCGATCTGCGAACTCACCAGCCAGACCAGCACCACACCCAGCCCGTACACCGCGGCCGTGATCCGGACCGTGATCCACTCCCGGGGCACCAGGACGTACACCAGGACCGAGAACACCAGCGGCAGGAGCACCGAACCGAACCCCATCGGCTGCGTCCCCGAGAACGGGAACAGCCAGGCCGACACCGCCACCACCGCGGTCGGCCCCAGCCCCAGCGCCCACGCCCCCGGCCGCCGCTTCTGCAGGAACAGCGCCACCGCCACCAGCCCCACGAACAGGCCCGCGACCGGCGAGGACATCGTGGCCAGCGCCGCCAGCGGCGCCGCGCACAGGGCCTTCGCCCAGCGCTTGTAGCGCCAGCGGTACGGCCAGCAGAACACGACGGCGACCGCGGCCAGCCCGAACAGCACGCCCAGCCCGAACGTCACCCGCCCCGAAGCCGCGTTGCCCAGCAGCCCGAACACGCCCGCGAGCGCGGCCCACAGCGGATTGCGCACCACCCGGCTGCGGATCAGCAGCATCGTCAGCAGCCCGGCCGACAGCGTCCCCGCGAGCATCATCGTCGTCCGCACGCCGAGGACCGACATCAGATACGGCGACACCACGCTGTACGACACCGCGTGCATCCCGCCGTACCAGGCCATGTTGTACGCGGAGTCGGGGTGCCGGCCGACGAACTCGGCCCAGGCGTCCTGCGCCGCGAGGTCACCACCGCTGTTCGCGAACGTGAAGAACCAGACGACGTGCAGCGCACCGGCGAGCGCGGTGACGGACAGCACCGGATACCGCAGCATCCCGGCACGCACGGCCAGAACGGCGGCCCCGGGCCGGGAGGCGCGGGAGGGAGCGAGGGCGCCCGGCGGCCGGTCGTCGGCTTCCGGCAAGGGTATTCGCGGGCCGGACTCCGGGCCCGGATCGGCGTCGTCGGCGCGTGTCGGCTCCGCAGTGGCCACCTGAAGGCACTCCCCGTATGGCGTCTTCGTCTCGCGTCTTCGTCTCGCGTCTTCGTGTGCGCGTCGTCGTAGCGCGTCGTCGTGGTGCGTGGTGCGTGGTCCGGGCACGGTGGCGGTGCGGTCACCGGCGACCCGCCCGTTTCGTGACGCTAGCACGCACCCCGCCGACCGTCGCCCACGGTGGGCACCGGCCGGCGGGGTGCGGTGCCCACCGTTCGTCGTCGAGCGTCGTCGGTCAGGCCACGCGGGTCAGCTTGTCCGTGAAGCCCGGTTCCACGAGGTCCTCCTGGAGAGCGACCGGGACCTCGACGGCGCCGCTGTCCGTGCCGTCGCCCACGGTGAGCGAGCCCACCTCCGTACCGGCCTTCGCCTGGTGCGGCACCTCTGCCCCGGCGAACGTCAGCTTCACCTTCAGCCCCGGCCAGCCGGCGGCCTTGAGGTCCTCGGTGAGGACGACGGGCGTCCGGCCGCCCAGTCCGTCGTCCACGTACCCGACGACGCTGTCCTTCTTCAGCACCGTCGTCGACTCCAGTACGTCCTGCGCCGCCCGGATCAACTGGTCGCCCGCGGAGAGCGCCCCGGCCAGGATCGTGTTGTCGGCGCCGCCCGCGGGCTGGCGCACCACGGCACCGACGATGGTCCGGATCTCGCCGTCGACGTCCTTCTTCGCGGCGAAGACGAGGTTGCCGAGCGCCGAGGTGGTGGTTCCGGTCTTGATGCCGACGACGCCGTTGGACCCCACCAGCTGGTTCCAGTTGGGGTGGTTGACACCCTTGTAGTCGTCGTACGACATCATCGCGGCGATCTCGCGGAAGGCGGGCTGCTTCATCGCGGCCCTGGCCAGCTTCACCTGGTCCACTGCCGTGCTCACCGTGGTGTTGTTCAGACCCGAGGGGTCCGTGTACGTCGTGTTGGTCATGCCGAGGTCCTCGGCGGTCTTGTTCATCTTCTCGACGAACGCCTCCTCGGACTCCGCGTCCCAGCGGGCGAGCAGCCGTGCCACGTTGTTCGCGGACGCGATCAGCACCGCCTCCAGGGCCTCCCGCTGCGAGATCTCGTCACCGGCGGTCACGTTCACGGTCGACTCCTGCCCGGCGTCGGACTGCTCCTCCGCGAGGTCGTCGATCTCGATCGCCGGACCCTCGGCGCCGCTCTTGAGCGGGTGCTCGCGCAGGATCAGATACGTGGTCATCACCTTGGCGACACTGGCGATCGGCACGGGCTTCTGCTCACCGGAGGAGCCGAAGGTACCGATGCCCTGCACGTCCAGAGCGGCCTGCCCGTCGGCCGGCCACGGGATGTCGGCCTTGCCGCCGTCGAAGGTGTAGCTGTCCTCGGCGGTCAGTTCGAGTGTGGGGGTGGGGAGCGCCCGCATGTTCTGTACGACCGCGAAGACGATCACCAGAAGCGCGACCAGCGGCGTCCAGATCTTGACCCGCCGCACGGTCGTGCGCAGCGGCGTGTCCGGCGGCGGCGGGGTGTTGGTCAGCTCGGCCAGCAGATCCAGCGGCGGCTTGGGCGGCAGCGGCTGCTGCCGCGTCAGCTCCGGCCCGACCTGCGGGACGGAACGGGTGCCCTCGGCCGGGGGCGCGGACGGTGCGGAGGACCGTGCCTGGGCCGAAGGCGGCAACCGCAGCGCGGTGGTGGCGGAGTCCCCGTCCTTCGGACGCTTCGAGGGCTTACGGGTCTCGGGATCGTCCAGGTCCTTGAGCGGCACGAACGTGCCGGTCCGCCGGGGGTCGGACGTGGGGTCCGACCCGGGTTCGGCCTTGCCCTCGGCCGCGGCCCCGTCGGCTGTGCCGGTGTCCTTGGCCGCGTCGCCCAGCTTGAGCATGGTGGTGGGCTGGTCGACGGCGGACGCGGAGGGGCGCGGGGCCTTGAAGACGGCAGTGGGCTGATCGGTGGGGTGCTCGGCGTCGCCGTCGCGGTCGTCGTCGTCCGTGCCGGTGCCGTCGGCCTGGTCCGTGCCCGGCTCGGGGGTGGCCTCGGACTTGGCGTCGGCCCTGGGCCCGGACTTCGGCTCGGAGGCCGCGTCCGTGTTGCTGCCGCTGCCGCTGCCGTCCGCGGCCGTGGGGGTGGGGGTGGGGGTGGCGTCGTCCTCGGGAGAGGCGTCGGCGGTGGCCCGGGGGGCGTCCTCGGTGGCGTCCGGGGCGGTGTCGGCGACGGGGCCTGTGCCGGCGTCAGCCTCCGGCTCCGCCTCGGCCCCGGCCCCGGCGGCGGGCTCCGGCTCGTCCTCCGCGCCGGAACCGCCGGGCTCGTCGGACCTCTCGGGCACGTCGGACCTCTCGGGCACGTCGGCCGCGCCGGCATCGTCGGCAGAACCGCCCCGGGAAGCCCCGCTGGAGCCCTCGTCCCGGCTCGCGCTGCCGTCCCTGCCGTCCTTCGGGCCGCTCTTGGCGCCCGTGTCGCCGTCGTCGGCGTCCTCGGTCTCCTGGACGCCCGTGGTGTCCTCGCGGCTCTCCTCCCGCTCCACCTCGTCCGCCGACCGTACCCACGCCGCGACGACGGCATCCAGCGGATCCCCCTCGCCGTCCGCAGCGGAATCGGCACGTCGGCCGGACGTCCCGTCCCCGGCCTCGACGGAGTCAGCGGCCCCGGTGGAGTCCCCGGCCTCGACGGAGTCAGCGGCCCCGGTGGAGTCCCCGGCCTCCTCGTCGTCGGTCTGCGCGTCACGCACCGAAAGCACCCGGGTGGCCGTGTCCACGCCCCCGCGCTCCCCCGCGGACTCCGACGACGTGGATGAATCCGGCGAAGCGTCCCGGGGCACCCCCAGCCGGGGGTCCCGCTTCCCGGCGGAGCCCCCCTCGTTCCTGGCTTCGGGAACCGGACCCGTGCTCCCCGGCGTCGCTCCTTCCGACGACTCGCGCTGCTTCGACCTGTCGGGGGACTCGCCCGCCACCGATGCCTCCTCCGTGCGCCGCGCGTCGCGCGTACGCCAACCGAACCGTGAACCCGTTCCGCCCGCCCGTGACAGCGCTCCGCAGCCCTGTCCGAACCCTCTACCAGTGTCCTGTGTGCGGACTTCCCCCACGTGGTAGACGAGAACGACATACCTATCGGTTCCCTTACAAACCAGTCACGTGCTCTCGACAGACCAATGTGAGAGGGGTCACCCTGTCATTCATCCACGCGGGGAGGCATGGATGGGCAGGAGCCGCAGAACACTTCCGGAAGAGCTTCTGCTGCTGGCGCTGGACCCGACCACGGGTACCACTGCACAGCCGCAGTCGCTCGACCTCGGTCTGGCCGGAGCACAGCTAGTGGAGCTGGCGCTGGCCGGACGGATAGCCCCAGACGGGGATCGTATCGCCGTGGTGGTACCACGGCCGACTGGAGATCCGACATTGGACTGCGCGTTGGAGTTGCTGCGAAGGCGCGGCGCTCCGGTCCGGGCGGTCAACTGGATTGGCGGGCCGCGACTGGGGCTCCGCCAGACCTACCTCTCGTATCTGGAGCGGTGCGGCATGGTGCATGCCGTGGCCGGTCAGATGTGCGGGGTGTTGCCGACGACTCGCTACCAGGCGACGGACAACGAGATCAGCCGGGAGATCAAGGTCCGGCTGGACTCCGCGATCCGCACCGGAGTGCCACCGGACCCACGGACCGCGGCGCTCGCCGCACTGGCGCACGCCGTGGGCCTCGGCAAGCACCTGTACCCGGGGAACGAGGGTCGCTCCTCACGTTCCCGGTTGCGGGACCTGATCCGGCACGACCCGATGGGCGGCCTGGTGGCGCACGCCGTGATGGACGTGCAGAACGGCGTGGCGGTCCAGCCGCGCCGCAACCCGGCCCCGGCAGGAGGCCGTCAGGCCGCCACCGCCGGCGGCAGGGGCGGACCGGAACCCGCCCGTGGCGTTCCGGCCCAGCCGCGCCACGGATCCATGGCGCGCGCCGTGGCCCATTAGGACCACTGACCGGCCACGGCACCACAGACCCGGTCACGGGAGCCGCTGTCCGAGCGGGGCGGAGAGAGTGCGCGCACTCTCTCCGCCCCGCTCGGCGTGCGGGAAACCCGCCACCGTACCGACTTCGCACCGTTCCGTGCCGTCGGCACCCCCGAACCGGGGTGTACCCGCTGGATATCCGCTGTTCTCCAGCGGCAGGAAGCACCTTGGTGGCAGTCTGCTCAACACCAGATACGCAAAGTGGCAAGTACGAGTAAGTACGAGGCACGCAGCCGGAGGTGCACGTCCCGTGGCGTCCAATGTCAATCCCACCGTCAGGCGACGCCGGCTGGGCCAGGAGCTGCGGAGGCTCCGTGAGCTCAAGGGCATGACGGCGGAGGAGGTGGCGGAGCGACTGCTGGTCTCACAGTCGAAGATCAGCCGGCTGGAGAACGGCCGGCGCAGCATCAGCCAGCGGGACGTCCGCGACCTCTGCGGCGTCTACGAGGTCGAGGACCAGCGGATCGTCGAGTCGCTGATGCAGATGGCCAAGGACTCGCGCCAGCAGGGCTGGTGGCACGCCTTCGGCGACATCCCGTACAGCGTCTACATCGGGCTGGAGACGGACGCGGAGTCGCTCCGGGTCTACGAACCGCAGATCATCACCGGCCTGTTGCAGACCCGCGCGTACGCCGAGGCGATCGTCCAGGGCGGTTCGCCGGAGTCGTCCGAGCAGGACAACGACAAGCGGGTCGAGGTCCGCCTGCGCCGGCAGAACCGCGTCACCGCAGAGACGGACCCGCTGCGACTGTGGGTGGTGCTGGACGAGGCGTCGTTGCACCGGGTCGTCGGAAGCCGGCAGGTCATGCGTGAACAGCTGGAGCACGTCATGGAGCTGTCGCAGCAGCCGCACATCACCGTGCAGGTCCTTCCGTTCGAGGTCGGTGCGCACTCCGGCATCAACGGCCAGTACTCCATCCTGGAGTTCGCGGACGCGGCCGATTCGAGCGTCGTCTACATCGAGGGCGTGACCAGCGACCTGTACCTGGAGAAGCCGCAGGACGTGCAGAAGTACACCGTGATGTACGAGCACCTGCGGGCCCAGTCCCTGAACGTGGAGCAGTCCCGTCAACTGGTCGAGCGGGTCGCGAAGGAGTACGCGCGCTGACGTTCCGTTAGGCAAAGAGGCGGGACTGTACACCGCTGACATGCCCGGTTGGAAGGCCCTCCTGGAATATGCCACCCGGTCGAGTGAATGGCTCCTCCGGAAGAGGAGGGTGGCGAGTAGCGTCGATCACGCCAGCCGTCAGTGAAGGTTGGCGCAATCCGTTCTGCGGGTCCCTGCCGGAATGCGCAGCCCGGTGACAGCAACTCAGCAACTGGCTACGGAGCGAACATGGCAATTCGTCTGGGCACCACGGAAACGTGGACGACGTCCTCCTACACCAACAACAACGGTGCGTGCGTGATGGTCAGGTCGACCACCGAGGAAGCACTCGAGCTCGGGGACACCAAGATCCCCGAGGGCCCGAAGCTGGCCTTCCCCACGGACGCGTGGAGCGCTTTCGTGGCCTCGGTGAAGGCCTGAGAGGACCGCACGGGGACGGACAGCGGGCCGCCAGCAGCCCCGCCCCTACGACGGGACACCTGCCGGCGGCACCACCACAAGCCCGTCCCAGGGTCCCGTCACAAGCCTGAAGCATGATCCCGGCACGACGGCACGACGGCACGACTGCACGACTGAAGAGCCCTCTCGACGAGATCGCCGTCCTTGCCGAGAGGGCTCGGCCTGTGCCCACGTCCCGCCTCCTGCCTCCCGAAGCCGCGACTACGCCGTCACCGCACCGGGAACGCCACGTCGCACACCGGGTCCTCGGCCCCCGCAGCGCCCCAGTCCGCGAAGTACACCTCCCGGCAGGGCCCCGCGGCCGTCAGCCCCTCGGCCGCCATCCACTGCTCCACGGCCTCGAA
Organism: Streptomyces sp. NBRC 110035; assembly: GCF_000829695.1. Taxonomy (GTDB): domain Bacteria; phylum Actinomycetota; class Actinomycetes; order Streptomycetales; family Streptomycetaceae; genus Streptomyces. The sequence continues at coordinate 217,035 of NZ_BBNN01000023.1, forward strand.
CGCGGCCAGAATCTGAGGATGGGCCACCTGCGCCTTGGTGATCCGGGTGCGGGCCAGCAGCTGGGCCGGCTCCACCCGCACCGCCGTCTCCCGGGCCCGCCCCCGAGCCTCGGCCCAGGCCCGCGCCGCCGCCTCGTCGGCGACCGGCACGCACGCCTCGGCGGGACCGTCGCTCTCCATCGACACCTCGGAGTGGTAGGCGACGAACGGCACCCCGGCCACACCCCCGCACGCCGACGCGGCCTCCTCCAGCCGCCCCAGCGCCGACCCGATCCACGCCGGCAACTCGTCCGCCAGCGTGTGCCGCGTCTCGGTGATCAGCACCTGCCGCGGCACGTCCACCGCCTCGACCACGAACTTCCCGTACATCTCGCAGCTCCTCCCGGAGAGTCGTCCACGGAGGTACTCGGCGAGTGTCCGCTGCCCGGCGATCCGCGCCTCGACGTCCGCCCAGTAGGCGGCGAGCCGGTCGGCCGCCACGGCACCGTCGTCCGCGTCGACGACCTCGGCGATCCGGGCGAGCGGCATGTCCAACTGCCGCAACAGCGCCACCGTCCGGGCCCGCTCGACCTGGCCCGCCCGGTAGAACCGGTACCCGGTCACCTCGTCGACCCGCGCCGGAACCAGCAGCCCCAGCCGGTCGTACAACCGCAACGCCTTGGCCGACAACCGCGCCCGCGCCGCGAACGCGCCGATCCCTAGCAGTTCCTCGTCCACCGCGCCGTCCCCCGTCGCCGGGCAGCCCTCCCGCCCGGCGACACGAATGCTCACCCCTTCCCCAGGGGAAAGGTCAACACCCCGGTGCACCCGAGGCGCCGTACGGGGGGCCGCTCTCCTCGAGGAAGCTCCGCCCGGCTATCCGAGCGCGCCCTCGACCGCCGCCACGATCTCCGCCGACTCCGGCTCGGTCTGCGGCGAGAAACGGGCGACGACCTTGCCGTCCCGCCCGATCAGGAACTTCTCGAAGTTCCAGCGGATGTCCCCGCTGTGCCCCTCGGAGTCGGCGAAGCCGACCAGCCGCTCGTACAGCGCGTGCCGTCCCTCCCCGTTGACCTCGACCTTCTCGGTCATGGGGAAGGTCACGCCGTACGTGGCGGAGCAGAACTCGGCGATCTCCTCCGAGGTACCGGGCTCCTGCCCCATGAACTGGTTGCAGGGCACGCCGAGCAGCGTGAAGCCCTTCGCCGCGTACTGCTCGTGCAGGCGCTCCAGCCCGGCGTACTGCGGGGTCAGTCCACACTTGGAGGCCACGTTCACGACGAGCACGACCTGGCCCGCATACTGCGCCAGCCCGGCGGAACCGCCGTTCAGAGAACCGATCTCGACATCGAGGGGAGAAGAACCGTTGGTCTCTACAGTCGTCATGACCGGATGCTAACTCCGAAACAGAACATGTCGCTCCCGACCCCACCACGACGGGCCACCGATCCCGCACACCACCGACCCGCCTCTGCTTCCTCCTCGCGTCCCCGGCCATCCACGCACGAGGGCCCGCCCGGGCCAGGGCTTCCACGGCCGGGGAGCCGAGGACGGCGCCCCGGCCGATGACATGCGGCATCCCGGGAAAGAACGCGACGAACGCCAACGCGAAGAGCGCCAACGCGACGACAACCCCCGAGACGAACGACGCGACCCCGTCCCGCCGCCGACGCGCTTCGTACCCCAGCCCCCCCACGTCCGGGCCATGCTGCTCGGTCATGAGGGACTCACGTCGTGACGTGACGCCACCGACTGACCCGCTCCACCGTTCCGGTGCCGGCCATCCCGCCCATCAGTCCGCCCCCCCCGTCAGTCCGCCCCTCAGCAGCCCTCCCCTCCTGTTCTGCCGTCGGCCGGGCCGCCTACGGCTTGCGGGCCACTCCGCCGTAGGCGTCCACGGCCTTCCCGTCGTCCTCGCCCGGTGTTCCGGCCTCGGGCCGCCATTCCGGGACCTGTACGACACCCGGTTCTACCAGCTCGAGGCCGTCGAAGAACCCGGCGATCTCCTCGACCTCGCGCACGTAGTACGGCACGGCGCCGCTCGAGTTGTACGCGTTCGACGCGGCGATCATGCCCTCGCTCGTCGCCGTGCTGTCGCTGATCACGAGGTAACTGCCCGGGGCGAGCCCCGCCATGAGCCGGCTCACCAGCTCACGGGCCTGCTCGTAGTCGGCGACGTGGCCGAGCGTGTTGAGGATGATCAGGGCGACGGGCCGGGACAGGTCCAGCGTTTCGGCGGCGGCCCGCAGGACGGACTCGGGGTCGTGGAGATCGGCGTCCAGGTAGTCGGTGCGGCCCTCGGGAGTGCTGGTCAGCAGCGCGTGGGCATGGGTCAGCACGATCGGGTCGTTGTCGACGTACACGATCCGGGCGTCCGGAGCGACGCGCTGCGCCACCTGATGCGTGTTGTCGGCGGTCGGCAGGCCCGTACCGACGTCCAGGAACTGCCGTATCCCCTGTTCCAGGGCCAGATGCGTGACAGCTCGCCCGAGGAACCGCCGGCTGGTGTGCGCCACGTCGACCAGGCCGGGGAAGATGCCCTTGATCTGGTCCCCGATCTCCCGGTCGACCTCGTAGTGGTCCTTGCCCCCGACGAAGTAGTTCCAGAACCGTGCCGAGTGCGGCTTCGTCGTATCGATGCGGGCGCGTGTCTCGAAACCGGCGCTGTCCTGAGTGGTGTCCTCCGACACGGCTGAGCCTCCTGTGATGAGCGTGAACAGTGGGTCCAACATAGGCCAACTCGCCGTGGAGTCGGCTCGGTTACCGGCATGCCGTGTCTAGAGGGCGAGGACGGTGACGATGCCGAAGTAGACGGCCAGGAGCAGGACACCGTCGAATCCCACGCGCAGCCAGTTGGCCCTCTGGCGGACGAGCAGGCCGCTGAGGAGGACGGCCGTCATCACCAGGGAGCCGCTGGTGAGGAACAGTTCCTGTGGGGAGGCGGCGTGGAAGAGCGATCCTCCTCCGTAGGCGAGGTCGCCCACGACCAGGTTGAGCGCGTCGAGGCAGTTGCCGCCGATGATGGCGGCGATGGCCAGGGTCACGGCCCCACGGCGTACGGCGGCGATGGACGTGATGGTCTCCGGAAGCGCGTTGACCACCCCCATGAACACCGCGCCGACGAGCCCCGCGCTCAGACCGGTGTGCTCCATGAGGCCCTCCGCGGCATGGGCCACGGCCCACCCGCTGACCGCGACGAGCACCGCGGCGGCCGCGAACTCCGTCCACAGGCGCCGGGTGCTGTGGGAGGTCACGGCCTCGTCGCCGTCGTCGCTGTCGGGGACGTCCGCCAGCGTGTCCGTGGTGCGCACGGCCCGCCACATGGGAGACCCCTGTCCGCGGATGAGCCGTAGGCCGCCCCAGTACAGAGCCACCATGGCGACGGACGCGGGGTGAACCCCCAGTACGGTCACGTCCGGACTGAACGTGGCCATCAACGCGATGCCCAGCAGCACGATGAGCAGGCAGCCGAACATCATGTTCTGCAGCGAGGCGGCGGCGTGCTCCAGGTTGGCGTCCCGGTGGAACGCGTCGGCTATCGCGATCGCCACGGTCTGCGCGGCGATGCCGCCGACGGCGTTGCTGTACGCGAGCTGCGGTTGGTCCGAGGCCGCGCTGACCGCCGTCATCACGATCCCGGACATCGAGGTGACCAGTCCGAACAGCACGGCGCCGAAGAACGCCTCGCCCCACCCCGTCCGGTCGGCCAGGACGTCGCCCACACTTGCCAGCCGGACACTGCAGACCACGGTGACGCTCGTGGCCAGGACGAAGACGGCGAAGCTCCAGCCCAGCGGCCACAGCTCGTTCAGGAATGCGGGCACGATCACCTTTCGCACGGTCAGGGGGCGGCAGAGTCGACCGCTTACCCCGGCCCTCCTCTCTTCATGTGCACGCCGAGGTGGTCGAATCCGCGCCGCCCGTTTCGGGAGGAAGGAGCGTCGCGCGGCGCAGCCGGGCACCACCCGTCCCGGCCGGATCCGGGCGGCCGGGGCCGCGGCTGATGGGCACCGGTGGAGAACCTTTCACCCGCACGGGCTGAAATCTGTTGTGGCTGCTGTAGACATGCGCCCGTGAAGGAGCTAGTGTCTCTGTTGTAGCCAGGAAGTCGGTAAGGCGCGGCAGACACGAACTGCCCGCACGAAGGACAGAGGTACTGGCACGGCGGTGGAGTGGCGGGGCCGGAGTCAGCTTCGGGGTCCCTTCGCTGACCGCCGGGCCCGGTGGCCGCACGAGGGTCACCAGCAGTACCGGCAGTACGCAGGATCCGCAGTACCAGGCAGTACCAAGAGGTCCGTCAGCAAGGAAGAAAGAAGGAGGGCGACGCCATCAGGATCGCCCGGGCGAGAACGGTTTGCCCGGGTACCGCAGGCCCCGGAACGGAAGGTGGTCCCACGGTCACGCATCCGCGATCCCCGCACTCTCCGCCCCCCGACGGGGGCCGGTGCGGAAACAGAAGGCCGGTATGGCAAGAAGCCGGCCGATGGTGTTAGAAATCCCTCGGGGCCTTGGTGCCGTACGGCACCAAGGCCCCTCGACGCGTTCCCCCATCAGAGGTGCAGATGACCGCAGAAACACCGCTCGACCGAATCGACGACGACGACTACCCCGCATACACCATGGGGCGAGCGGCGGAGATGCTCGGCACCACGCCCGCCTTTCTGCGGACCCTCGGTGAAGCCAGGCTGATCACGCCCCTGCGCTCCGAGGGCGGACACCGTCGCTACTCCCGCTACCAGCTGCGCATCGCCGCCCGGGCCCGCGAGATGGTCGACCAGGGCACGTCCATCGAGGCCGCGTGCCGCATCATCATCCTGGAAGACCAGCTCGAAGAGGCCCGGCGCATCAACGACGAACTGCGACGCGGTGATGTGGGGGCCGACCACCCGGCGGATGCCTGACCCGCGCCCCCGGCGGGCGGTGGACCGCCGGGTCCGTTGCCGCCGGCAGATCAGGCCGGGTGCGTCGCCCGGCCCGGGACGGCAGCCCGGGGAGACGAGGGGCCCGGGCCGCCGGGCGACCTCCGACCGGCACGTCCCTGCCGAGCAGGCTCACCCGCAGGAGTGATCCCCGCAGGGCCGCCGCCCGACGGCTGGCGAGACCAAAAACGAGCCGGCTCCGGCAGCCCCCACCGTCGTGCTGGTGGCTGTCCTGGTGCCGGCTCGCGCATGTCCCGTCGGTCAGACGGACAAGGGGGCGCCGAGCATCGCGGAAGCCCGCTGGAGCGGATCGACGGTCTTCGCGGGCGCGGCCCGGGAGACGGTGCGGCAGGTGAAGCCGAGCTGGGCCATGGCCCGCAGGACCTCGCCGGCACTGAAATCACGGCGGTCCTGGTGGGTGATGACCTGGCCGACCTGCTTGGCGGGGTAGTGACGGCGTCCGATGATCACGGAGTCGCCCACGACCGGCTCGGGCTTGACGCCCTTCATCGATTCCAGCACGCCGTTCCTGGTGAGCTCGAACGGGAAGCGGGCGATGACACAACGCATGATGCCTCACAAGGAGAAGAAGGGGAGAGGGCCGGCCCGGCGAAGCGGTTCAGCGGGAGAGCGCCAGGACGCCGGGGGCGTTGCCGTGCTCGTCGGCCCCGGGCCGGCGCCGCCGCACGGCGCGCTCGGCTTCGGCCGCTGTGGCCGGCGGCGAGGTGAAGGGCCCGCCGCCGTCGGCGACGTCCCGCAGGCGGACCCGGTCCGTGTACCCGGCACCGTCCCGCACGGCGGTGAGCCGGGCCCGGGTGACCAGGCCGATGCGCTGGCCGTCCTCGTCACAGACGACGAGGTGCCCCGTGCGGGCGGCGGCCATGACGGACAGCGCCACCTCGACGGTCATGTCGTCCCAGACCTGAGGACCGGCCGCGTCCACGGCGTCGGCCGCCGTCCGGTGCACGGCGTCGGTGTGCGGTGAGCGGGACTGCGCCTGGACCGGCGTCAAGAGCTGCCTCCTGCGGAGATGGTTCGGCTTCCTGGTCGGGACGACGGGAACGCGACCACAGGACCTAGGCTGCCGCGTCGGAGACGGACTGCCGTGCGGGCGCGCGCCGGGTGGCCGAAGCCGGACGGCGCCGGCCGCGGGTGGCGCGGCGCTTGGGACGTTCGGCCACCGGCGCGGTGATGACCACCGGGATGCCGGAGGGGGCCTGGGCGCCGGTGATGCGGTGCAGGGCCTCCGCGCCGGCGCGGACCTGGGTCGTCTGCGGGACGATGCCGGCCGTCGCCATGAGGCGGGTCATGGCCCGGCGCTGGTTCGGGGTGACCAGGGTGACCACGCTGCCGGACTCACCGGCGCGGGCGGTGCGGCCGCCGCGGTGGAGGTAGTCCTTGTGGTCGGTCGGAGGATCGACGTTGACGACGAGGTCGAGGCTGTCGACGTGGATGCCGCGCGCGGCGACGTTGGTCGCCACCAGCACGCTGACGTGACCGTCCTTGAACTGCTTCAGCGTACGGGTGCGCTGCGGCTGCGACTTGCCCCCGTGCAGGGCGGCGGCCCGTACCCCGCTGTTCAGGAGGTGCTCGGTCAGGCGGTCGACGGCGTGCTTGGTGTCCAGGAACATGAGCACGCGGCCGTCGCGTGCGGCGATCTCGGTGGTGGCCGCGTGCTTGTCGGCGCCGTGGACGTGGAGCACGTGGTGCTCCATCGTCGTGACCGCGCCGGCCGACGGATCGACGGAGTGCACGACGGGGTCGGTCAGGTAGCGGCGCACGAGCAGATCGACGTTGCGGTCGAGCGTGGCGGAGAACAGCATGCGCTGGCCCCCGGGGCTGACCTGGTCGAGCAGGGCCGTGACCTGCGGCATGAAGCCCATGTCGGCCATCTGGTCCGCCTCGTCGAGGACGGTGACGGAAACCTGGTCCAGCAGGCAGTCGCCGCGGTCGATGAGGTCCTTGAGGCGTCCGGGGGTGGCGACGACGATCTCGGCGCCGCCGCGCAGCGCGTGGGCCTGCCTGCCGATCGGCATCCCTCCCACGACCGTGGCCAGGCGCAGCCGCACGGAGCGGGCGTACGGCGTCAGCGCGTCGGTGACCTGCTGCGCCAGCTCACGCGTCGGTACGAGGACCAGCCCCAGCGGCTGCCGGGCCTCGGCGCGCCGGCTGGCCGTACGGGCCAGCAGGGCCAGCCCGAAGGCGAGGGTCTTGCCGGAGCCGGTGCGCCCCCGGCCGAGGACGTCGCGGCCGGCGAGGGAGTTCGGCAGCGTCGCGGCCTGGATCGGGAACGGTACGGTCACGCCCTCCGATCCGAGCGCGGCCAGCAGCCCCGCGGGCATGTCGAGGTCGGCGAAGCCCGCCGCGGCGGGAAGCGCCGGGGTGATCGTCCGCGGGAGAGCGAACTCACCCGACACCGCGGAGGGCCGGCGGCTGTGACCGCCGGAGCGGGTCGGCCCGCCGGAGCGGCCCGGGACCGACGAGCCGAACCGTTTGCCGCTCCTGCCCGGCTCGGCGCCGCCCGTACGGGTGCGGGCGAAACGGTCGTTCGTGCGTGTGCGGTTCATGGGGGACCTTCCTCGATGCGGCACATATCAAGGAATTCCCGCAGCGATGAGCGGCATGGAGAATTGCAAGAACAGGCCGAATGGAATGAAAAAGCGAATCGTGCGCCGCGGGACAGTCGAGAGGCCGTGTTCCGGTACCCCTCGGAAGGTGATCCGTATGCGCAGGTCTGCGATTCCTCGCAGTCGTCCCGCAGGTGGGAACACTGCGGGACGTGCATACAGCTGGGGCCCGCACCCCGAAGGATGCGGGCCCCAGCTGTACGGTGTGCGCCGGCGTCAGGCGGGAACGATGTTCTCGGCCGTCGGGCCCTTCTGGCCCTGCGCGATGTCGAAGTTCACCTTCTGGCCTTCGAGCAGCTCACGGAAGCCCTGAGCGGCGATGTTCGAGTAGTGGGCGAACACGTCGGCGCCGCCGCCGTCCTGCTCGATGAAGCCGAAGCCCTTTTCCGCGTTGAACCACTTCACAGTGCCAGTAGCCATGTCTTGTCTCCTTCGGGGGCAGTGAATCGGCGTCCGCACTGCGCGGACGCCGTGTCGCCGCGATGATCAACCCGCCGGAAAAAGACCGGTGCCAAAAAACACTTCCAGTGGCGCAGAGGCCGACTGAGGAGAATTTGGAATTTCGGGAACCACAACTGCAACTGGGGCCGACAGTAGCACGATGTGGCGGTCGATGTACGGTGAATAATTCCGCTCTGCTCGTTACTGCAGGGAAACTGCCCGCACGGTTCCGTAGAACTCTCACTCCGCGGGTACAGATATCGTGTGGTGCGGATCCCACCGGTCCGTGAATCCCCGGCTCCGGCCGCCGAGGTGCGGGGCGCGCGACGTGCGGTCGCCCGCTTCGGCGGGACGGGCCGAGCCGTGCGTTCGGTGGTGCGCCACAACCGTCGGCCGGAGATCCGGTGCCGGGGTGCCTCCCGGCGCCGGGGTTGCCGGCCCGGCGCCCGGCGGGTGCGGAACGGGAGCGGTCAGCCGGCGACCAGGGCGTCGTCGGCGGTACGGACCTCGGACAGCCTGCGGCGAGCGGCGACCAGGGCGGAGCCGATGTCACGGGTGCCGGTGGACACGCACAGGGTGTAGGCGACGTCCTCCATGCGCCGGCGTGCTTCCTCGCCGCCGTTCTCGGCGTGCGCCATGCGCAGCGTCTCGTACTGCTCGACCAGGTTCTCCAGCACGGCCGGGTGTGCCATGAGCATCGGAAGCTTCCCTTCTGCCGTCACCCTCATGGGTCATACGCAGAGCCGTCTGCCCCGGACTCCGGCCGCTACTCCCGTGGTCCGGGTGAACGCCCGGAGCGCGGGAGACCGGCGAGGGGGCAACCGGCGGACGGGGCCGGGGGTAGGCCCTACCGGTGACCCGGCGTATCCGTATGGTCGCCAAGAGTGGCGGTGCTGCGAGGGTGGCCCATACCGTCGGGCTCATGAGGAAATACCAGGTCACAGGCCTCAGTTGCGCCATCGCGCCCCTCGTCGTCGGCGTGGGCGCCCTCGCTCCGGCCGCCTCCGCCCGCAGCGGACCCGAGCAAGTGGTCAGTCCGGGGCAGTCCATCCAGAAGGCCGTTGACGCGGCCGCACCCGGAGCCACCATCGTCCTGACGCGGGGCACCTACCGCGGAAGCGTCACGATCACCAAGCCGCTGACCCTCCGGGGCGCGGAGGGTCAGACCGTGATCGTGCCCGGAGAGGACGAGGAGGAGCGGAGCGCGTGCGCGGAGGCCGGGAACGGCATCTGCGTCACCGGCACGGACGCACAACCCGTCACCGGGGTACGGGTCCGGTCGCTGACCGTCGAAGGGTTCAAGAAGAACGGCGTCCTGGCCACGCGCACCGACCAACTGGAGGTCCACCGGGTGACCGCCCGGGACAACGGCCAGTGGGGCATCGCGCAGGACCGCTCCACCCGCGCCTCGTTCCGCCACAACACCGCAAGCGGCAACGGCGACGCCGGGCTGTACACCGCCAACGTGTTCGAGGCGGACGCGGAGAGCGAGACCCTCGACACCCGTGGCACGGTGATCAGCGGCAACCGCCTGACGGGCAACCGGATCGGCATGACCACCCGTCGGCTCAGGAACCTCACCGTCGAGCACAACGCCGTCACCGGGAACTGCGCGGGTGTCTTCGTCGTGCTGCCGCGCACGGTGGGCGACCTGACCGTCCGCCGCAACGCGGTCTACGAGAACAACACCTCCTGCCCCGCCACCGCGCGCCTGCCCCACCTCCAGGGGATCGGCATCGTCCTCGTCGGTACGAAGGAGGTACTGGTGACGCAGAACGCGGTCCACGACAACGTGGGTGACTCGCCGTATTCCGGCGGGATCGTCGTGTTCGGCAGCATGGACGGCATCCCCAACGACCGGAACGTCGTCCGTGACAACCTCGTGCTGGGCAACCACCCGGCGGACCTGGCCACCCGCGACGACAAGGGGAAGGACAACACGTTCGTCGACAACATCTGCCAGACCTCCGAACCGGCCGGCACCTGCTGACCGGCCGGCCCGCGGCGGCCCGGACCAGTACCTCTTCGGCACCCCGACCACCTGCGGCAGCCGAACCACCCCCGACACCGGAGAAACAACCCTGTGCGGCCTCACCGCAGCACAGCGGCGACTCATCCGTGACGTCCACGGCATGTCTCCGAGGAAACCCCAAGCGCCCGACAGGTCCGGCTGACGCCGCCTCCACGGTCGGATGCTCGGCCTCCACCCACGGCACACCCGACGCCTGCACCCGCGCGAGGAGGCCCGGTGGGAGCACGGGCGCACGGCCCACCACCCGGACATGGCGGCCGGTCCACCACGGCCTGACCGCCGCGCCGAGTGACGGCCCGGTCCGCCACCGCCTCGAAAGAGAGCACGACATGACGCAGGACCACTCCCCCCGACCCGATGCCGCCCTCGGGCCGGAAGCCCGGCTGAGCCGGCTGGAAGCACAGGTCGCGACCCTGGCCGAGGCCGTCCGGGCGCTCGCCCGGGGCCTGGAGAGCCTCCCGTCGGAGGACACTCCGCCCGAGGAAGCAGCACGCGGCGCACGACTCGCCCACGAACTCCTCCTCTCCAAGGGCATGTAGACGCACGGGGGCGCCGGAGACAACCGAGCCGACCACAGGTCCCGGCACCGGTCCCCGGCCGGTACCGGTCTCCGGCGGACGCGGGTCTCCGGGCGGTACCGGTCCCCGACGGACACCGGTTTCCGGTCGGCACCGGGAAGGCCCCGGCCGAAGAAGACACTGGGAGTCGTGCGATGACGCATGCACAAGAACGCAAACCGATCGTGGTCGGCATCGACCCCGATCCCGGCAGACGCACGGCGCTCGCCTGGGCCGCCGACGAGGCGGACCGACGCCGTCTGCCCCTCCTGCTGGTCCTCGCGCAGAACGTACCGATCCCCGGGGACCGGCCGACGGGCGGACGACCGTCCTGGGAGGAGTGGAACGAAGCGCTGCACGCGACAGGGGACCGTGCCCTGTCGGAGGCGGTGACGTTCGTCAGGTCCCGGCGTCCGCAGGCGGAGGTCGCCGCGCTGCTGGCGGAGGGGCACCCGGCGTGGGTGCTGCGCGAGCAGGCGCAACACGCCACGGAGGTCGTGCTCGGGTCCTGGCATCTGAGTGCCCTCCAGGAGCTGCTGACCTCTGCCGCCGTCGCCCTGCCGCTCATCGCCCACGCGCCCTGCCCCGTGGTGGTCGTACCGGAGTCGGAGCACGTCACCCAGCAGCCGCCGTACTTCGTGGTCGGGGTCGACGGCAGCCCCCACTCCGCCGCCGCCGTCGACTTCGCGTTCGAGGAGGCCGCCCTGCGTGGCGCGGTCGTGCGGGCCCTGTACGTGTGGCACGCCCCGCTGCTCGGAGTCCTGGACGAGGACGCGGCCGTCCAGGAATGCCGTCGGATGCTGTCGGAGACGGTGGCCGGGCGTACCGCAGCCCACCCGGAGGTGGACCTGCGTCACGAGGTCGTGCGGGGCCACCCGGTACAGGTTCTCGCCAAGGCGTCCGAACGCGCGCTCGGGCTGGTCGTGGGCACCCGCGGGCACGGCGGCTTCACCGGCATGCTGCTCGGCTCCGTCAGTCAGGGCGTACTCCACCACGCCCGCTGCCCGGTCATCACCGTCCCGTACCCGCACCACCGGTAGGCCGCTCGGTCCCGCCCGGTCCACCGGAAGGAGAAGATCCCCACGCCGGAACGCGAAACGGCAGTCAGGTCCCGGTACCGGCGCAGGGGAACGCGCACCGGATGTCACCGGTCGACGCACCGGGGCACCGCGCGCCGTCATGGTGACGAGGTGCTCGCCCGTCATCGGAGCGGCAGTGCGGCAGTGCGGCTGGGCCCGGGTCCCCGACCGTGACCGGGGCACGCGTGCAGGATTCAGTGCGCCGCATGCGGGACCGGGGCCATGTGGTCGGTGAACCAGTCCCGGGCCAGATCGGTGACCTTCTCCAGCGCACCGGGTTCCTCGAAGAGGTGGGTCGCGCCGGGGACGACCTCGAGCCGGCTCTCGCAGCGCAGCCGGGCCCGTGCGTCGCGGTTGAGGTCGAGCACCGACCCGTCGTGGCCCCCGACGATCAGCAGCGTGGGCGCGTTCACCGCCGACAGCCGTGGCCCGGCCAGGTCGGGCCTGCCACCCCTGGAGACGACTGCGGCGATCCGCGCGCCGGGCTCGGCGGCCGCCCACAACGCGGCCGCCGCGCCGGTGCTCGCACCGAAGTAGCCGACAGCCGGCCCCTGGGCCTCCGGCCGACCGCGCAACCAGCCGGTGGCGTCCGCCAGCCGTCGGGCCAGCAGACCCGTGTCGAACACGTTGGACCTGTCCTCCGCCTCCTCCTCGGTGAGCAGGTCGAACAGGAGAGTGCCGAGCCCGGCCCGGTTCAGCCCGAGCGCGACGAACCGGTTGCGCGGGCTGTGCCTGCTGCTGCCGCTGCCGTGCGCGAACAGCACCACCCCGGCCGCGCCCTCGGGCAACGTCAACTGCCCGCGCAGCACCGTCGCACCGGCCTGCACGTCCACCTCCGGGTCCTCCGGCACCGCGTGACGCGGCTCGGCCCGGCGGGTGCTCGGCGGACGGGCCACGGCTTCTTCCAGACAGGCGACGACCTCGTCGTCGCCTGTCTGGAAGAAGCCGGAGTAGAACTGCCCGATCGCAGAGAAGTCCCACGGGGTGTGCGGGCACACCAGTTCGTCGGCGTCACCTCCGAGCCGCGAGGCCCAGTCGTGCGGTGCCACAGGGACGGCGAGCACGATCCGTGCCGCTCCCCTGGCACGGGCGATCCGGCAGGCCGCACGCGCCGTCGACCCCGTGGCCACCCCGTCGTCGACCACCACCACCGTGCGGCCCTCCGTGCCCACCGGTTCCCGCCCTCCCCGGTAGCGCCGGGCGCGGTTCTCCAGCACTTCCCCCTCACGGGCCTCGACCCGGGTCAGCTCGTCCGGGGCGACCCGCGCGGTGCGCACCACGTCATCGTTGATCACCCGCACGCCGCCCTCGCCGATCGCCCCCATCCCCAGCTCCGGCTGGAACGGCACCCCCAGCTTGCGCACCAGGCAGACGTCGAGTGGCGCGCCGAGCGCCTCCGCGACCTCCGCGGCGACCGGCACCCCTCCACGGGGCAGCCCCAGCACCACCACCTCGGTCCCCTTCAGATGTCCCAGCCGGGCGGCCAGCTGCCGACCGGCGTCACGACGATCCCTGAAGAACACGACCCGACCTCCTCGTCCCGCGGGAACACGGCGGGCGACACACGCCTCATACCTCCATCCTCACTCGCACAGCGAACACCTGCGCATCACCTGCGACCCGCTCCGGCCCGGCCGCCGACGGCGACCGAAGGGGTGTTCCTCCCGCCGGCCCGCAGTGGACTCCGCCGGCACCCGCCGCACCTCGTTCCTCGCATCCTCCGAAGCCGGATCGCGGAGGTGGGCGGCTGCCGGACCGGGACCGCGACCGGACGGGCCTCGCGGAAGACGGATCGAGACGGCCGGCCCCGCGGGGGGCCGGGCCACGGGCCGGCCGTGCTCCAGGGGGTGGCGGGGCCCGGATCTCCGCCGGGGCAGTGCGTGCGGCACGAGGTGATCATGAAGCGCTCGCCACCGTGACGGCGACAGGGGCCGCCGCCGGGTGTCCGCACGCGGGCCCAGTCGCCCCGCAGGCACCGCGGTGCCCGTCCTCGGCCGTCCGAAAGGTGCCGCGGGAACCGGTGCCGTACCACCCGCGGTCAGCACCGTCTCCGCGCCGCGGTGACGAGCCGCCCCTGTGGACGAGCCGCCCCTGGACGAGACAGGTCATGGGGGAGTGCCGGCGGGGCGCGGTTGCAGGCCGGGTGGCGCGGCGGCACCTGGCCGCCGCGCCGTAGGAGCGGTGTTTCCCCGGGTCGTTCTCGGGGGTCAGTTCGCGCTGCAGGAGACCGTCGGCCAGGTCCGGTTGCCGTTGTGCTGGATGGTGACGCCCCAGTTGTTGCCGTTGCCGTTGCCGTTGCCGTTGGGCCGGGCGGTCAGTACCTGGGAGCTGGGGTAGGTGGCGCTGACGTTCCAGGTGGAGAGGACTTTCGCGGGGGAGGGGACGTTCATCGTCGCGGTCCAGTTGCTGGAGCCGGTGACCGAGACGTCGAGGTTGTACCGGTCGCCCCACTGCTGGCCCGCGGACAGGGTCACACTGCATCCGCCGCCACCACCACCGTCGGAGCCACCGCCGTCGGGTGCCACGGCGCGGCCGGTCTGCGGCGAGATCATTCCGGCGCACAGGCCACGGCCGGCCAGCCCCTGCGCGATCCGCGGAATCGCGGCGAGCGGGTTGGCGGACCAGTCGTGCATGAGCATGATCTGACCGTTGGTGAGCCGGGCGGCGGCCTGCACGATCGCATCGGTACTGGCGCCGTTCCAGTCCTGCGAGTCGACGTCCCAGATGATCTCGGTCAGACCGTACCTGGCCGCGACCGACTTCACCGTCGAGTTGGTCTCGCCGTACGGCGGACGGAACAGTTTCGGGGTGCCGCCGCCCGCGTTCGCGATGGCCTGCTGGGTCCGGGAGATCTCCGAGTCGACCTGAGCCTGGCTCTGCTGAGTCAGGTGCGGGTGGGTGTAGCTGTGGCTGCCGACCCGCATGCCGGCATCGACCTGGGCCCGGACCTGCGCCGGGTTGGCTGCGGCGTACTGGCCCTGGTTGAACATCGTGGCCCGCAGTCCGTTCTGCTTGAGCGCGTTGAGCAGGTTCGGCGTGCTGCCGGACGGTCCGTCGTCGAAGGTGAGCCCGACGTACCCGTTGCAGGCCGCGGCCCGGGCCGGGGCGGCGTTGACGGTGAGGGTGCTCGCGGCGGCCAGCGCGACGACGGCCAGCCGCGTGACCAGGGAGCGTATCGAGAGATGTGGTCCGGTTCTCATACGGAGTGGTTCTCCTCCGGCATCGTGGGTTCGGGGGTCGGTTCGCGCTGCAGGAGACCGTCGGCCGGATCCGGTTGCCGTGCAGGTGACGGCGACCGCTCGTGCGTTGCGCGACGCGGCCGGACCTGGCCGGTCGGGGAAGTGTTCGACGACCGGAGGACCGGGGCATGGTGGCGACCCGGCTCGACAGTGAGGGAACGCTGTCGATGGCGAACAGTTTTGATGTGAACCCGTCAACTGTCAACAGTTTCGGTACTGATCCCAAAACATTCGCTCACGACGGACGCTACGGGCGTGCGTTTGGCCTGTTCCAGCTCGCGTATGCCGACCGGTTCGAAATCGATCACTTGAATCCATCGGATTCTGGACCGAGATGAGAGATCAAAACTACGAATGTTTCGACATTCTTTACGATCTGCGGCGCGAGGTGGAGGTCGGGGGCGGGCGTGCTCATCGGCGGCCCGTCATCGCGGACGCAGGCCAGGTGTCCACGGTCGCCGGCCTGTTTGGGTCGAGCCGGGCCAGGGCGAGGCCGCGCGACGAGCTCGCCCCCTCGTCGGTGCTCATCGGTGGCGAACGCGCAGGGGGTGCGGGGCCCCTCCCGGCCGGCGGCTCGGCCGGTGGGCGGAGCCGTCGTGTCCATGACTCCGGCGCCGCCCGGCGGCATGACCGGGCGTGGCGCGAACGGCTCTCGGCGTACGGGGCCGCTCGCCGAGGGTGCCGAGGGTGACGGGAGGTGACGGGGGGTGACGGGAGGCATGCCTCGGGCGTGTGGGGGAGTCGCGCTTGCCCCTCTCGCAGGGAGTGCTGTACGTGGTGTGTGCGGGCAGTCCGGTCCCTCGGTGGGCGGACCTCGCGGAATTGAGGGTGCGGGCGGAACCGAAGGTGCGGGCGGGGCGGGCCGTGCCGCGGTGAGGGCAGCGCGGCGGTGAGGACGCCGGTGAGAGGTGTGTCAGGGCTCCTGATGTGCAGGTGGAGTTCACCGTATGGATCCGATCCGGCAACCAAGCCCTCCACGGAGATCGGCACGGTGTGCCCAGCCCCGTCAGGTCGAGCACCGGTTCGGGGGCCGGTATCCGCTGCCGAGCCGCTGTCAGGAGCCCGCCGTCACGATGGACAAGCCACTCCCGAGACGTGCCACCACGGTCTCCACCGACCGCGCCGGCGGGGCGGAGCGGACCAGGAATCCGTGGTGGGACAACACCCGGTTCCTCTCCGCCCTGCTGATCGTGATTCTGCACACCGGCGGCAGCATCCTGGCGCGGGAAGACGTGCTGCACTCCTTCCACATCGCCACCTGGGCCTTCCGGGTACCCGCCTTCGTCATGCTGGCCGGCGTGTTCAGCAACGCGGGTCCGCTCGGCCCCCGTTCCCTGCGCACCCTGCTGCAGAGCATCGTGCTGCCCGCCCTCGTGTTCAGCCTGCTCTACTCGCTGGAGAAGTACTGGCTGGGCAACGAGTTCACCGTGCACGTCGCCCAACTTCCTTGGACCCTGTGGTTCCTGATGTCCCTCTTCTTCTGGAGGCTGCTCCTGCCGCTGGTGGTCCAGCTACGTCACCCCCTGCTCGTCACCACGGGCGTCGCCCTCGCCGTGGGGTACGTCGAGGAGTTCGGGCTGGCCTTCTCGGCGAGCCGCACGCTCGTCTACCTTCCGCTGTTCTATCTCGGCTGGCGGATCGGCCAGGGCTTCCTGAGCACCTGGTTCACCAGCCGCTGGAGCCTGTTCGTGGCGGTCGCCGGGATCCTTGCCTCCTGCACCGTGGGAGGGCTGTGGCACAGGGACATCAAGGGCAACTGGCTTTCCACGCGACATCCTTACTCCGTCGCCGACCCGCTGGGCCTGGAATGGGCCTGGGTCATCCGGCTGCTGGTGCTGGCATCGGCCGCGGCCCTGGTGCTCTGTCTGCTGCGGCTGATGCCCCGGCGGCGGCTGCCGCTGATCACCACGTTGGGCGCCGGCGGGTTCACGATCTACCTCCTGCACCCGCTGGTCATCTTGCCGGTCCGGGAACTGGGCTGGATATCACGGGTGAACACCCCGGTCGAGATCGTCGGTCTGGTGCTGTGCGCGGTTCTGCTGACGGTGGTGCTCGGGTCCCCGCCGGTGCGTCACCTGGTCCGTCCGCTGACCCGGCCGTCCACCGGCTGGCTGTTCGCCCCCGTCACCCCCGTCACCCCCACCGCCCCTGACGCCCCCGGACCGCAGCAGCCGGAGCGGGTACCTGCCCACGTACCACCCGTACCGGAGCCCGCGCGCACCCCGTAGTCCTCCGCGGCGGGCTCCTCGTCACTCCTCGCACGTGGCCCCCTGCCGGCGATCGCCCGCCGCGGCACCCGGCACGGCGCCTGCGGTACCCACCGCTGGACGACCGAGCGAACCTCCGCCCGGCTGCACGGCTTCTGACGCCTGCGGATCCGCCGGGAACGACGAGCCGCCCTCCACGAGGCCCTCCTCGAGTTCGCCTGCTGCCCGGACCCGCACCGCCAGGTGCTGTCCATCACCCGACCCGCACCCGTCTCACTCAGAAGTCGGAAGGCGGGGCCCGACAGACCGGCCGCACGCACCGCGACGGCCTGGCGTCCGCACCCGGCCGGGACCAGAGCACCTCTGCGCGCGCCGCCCAGGCCGAGCCGCGGGCGGACGCCGGCTCCAAGCCGTCCGGAAACCACACCGCCTCCGCCCCTCTGCTTCCGGTGAATCGGCCCCACAGGCACCAGACCATGCTGGATAAGGGCGTCACCCCTCGTCCCGGGCCGACCGGGGCCACTGACCGGCCCTACGCCGCAGGAACCGATCACGTCTCCTTGGCGGCGATCAGCGGCGCACGGCACCGGTTCACCTGCTCCCTCCCGGAAGGCCTCCTCCCTTGCGTCACCTGCAGGGGCTGACCAGCGACCTCATCGCGCCGGCCCTTTGTCCTCCGACTTGTACCTCCGGCACCGAACCCGGAGCGGTTCGCCCGGCACAGGGCTTGCGGACCCTGCCCGCCGTGCTGAACGCCTTCCCCCTGTGCGACTGCTCCGACCGACCGACCGTCCGTCTCCTCCTGCTCGACGTAGAGTGGGAGCCCCGGCGGCAGAAGGGGGACGGCGTGGTGAAGCGCTTCGAACGTCTGGAACAGATCCGGGGGATGGACCCGTGCAAGGACGCCTCGGAGATCTACCGGCTCGCGTCGGCGTACGAGTTTCCGTGGGACTTCGCCCGGTCCCTCGAGCTCGCCCTGTACCGAACGTACGCCGTGCCCAGCATCGGCCGACTGCTCGCCGAGACGGCCGAGTTCACCGACCGGACCCAGAAGCGGTACGACGATACGGCCCTGCTCCTGGACGCCGTCGTCGAGCACGGCTTCGACAGCGAACAGGGCCGCACGGCGATCCGCCGCATCAACCAGATGCACCGCAGCTATGACATCAGCAACGACGACATGCGGTACGTGCTCTGCACGTTCGTCGTGATGCCCAAACGGTGGATCGACGCCTACGGCTGGCGCAGGCTGTCGCGCCACGAAACCGTGGCCGGCGCCGTCCACTACCGCACACTGGGCCTGCGCATGGGCATCAAGGACATTCCCGGGACCTACGAGGAGTTCGAGCACTGTCTCGACACCTATGAGGCAGCCCATTTCGCCTGGGACGAGGACGCGCGGCGGGTCTCCGACGCCACGCTCGCCCTGATGGCCTCCTGGTATCCGCGCCCGCTGCACCCCCTGCTGCGCACCGCGACGCTCGCACTGCTCGACGAACCGCTGCTGCGGGCCTTTCGCTACACCCCGCCGAGCGCCGCCACGCGCGCGTTCGTCCGCCACGCGGTACGGCTGCGCGGGCGCGCTGTCCGTCTGATGCCGCCACGGCGCGCCCCGCACCACGCGCGGCAGAACTGGGAGATCAAGGGCTACCCGAACGGCTACCGGCTGGACGAACTCGGCACCCGCCCGGTCCGCGGCTGCCCCGTCCCGCACGGGGAGCGGCCCGTCGCCGACTGAGCCCGCTCACCACCGGGGCCGGCCTGCCGACGGGCGACGGCCCAGGCGATGTGGGCTCCTTCCGTTCACGTCCGATCACCGCACGCGAGGACGCCCTGCGCCGGCTCGGCACCGACGACGCCGACCTGTTCCAGCCGCACGCCTCCGAGCGATGCGCCGAGCCCCATGGACCTGCTGCTCGGAAAGAGGCGCCCCGGTCGGGCGTGACCGCCCTCCCCGATGTCAGAAGCGGATGTCAAAGCCTCCGGGCCATGATCGGTCCGGGGGGCTTTCGGCGGGTGCCCCGGCCGGATGCGAACCTGCGACACTCGCTTGAGGAGAGGGATCGAATCCTTGCCGGGGGGTGCTCGACGCTGCTACCTGGCGCTGTTTCTCCTGGTCAGCGTCACGGCCGCTGAGTGCTCGATCCTGCTTATGACGGCCCGCGTCGGCCGGCGATCCGCTCGATGCGTACGCGGTCGAAGAGTGGATTGCCGTCGTCGTCGGTCGTGTTGGCGCACACGGTCATCTCGCGCAGCCCCGGCTCGAAATGGTGCCGCCAACCGTGATTCCCCGGGGCCAGCAGGTCGTAGAGGCTGGTGAGGATCTCGTGCTCGATCTGGCCTTGGCCGAGGCGGTAGAAGCCGCTGCCTTCGAAGAAGTCGCCGCAGTCCACGATCAGGCTCTCGGCCCTGGCTGCGTGGAGATGGGCGAGCATCGGTGCGGGGGAGGCGAAGGCGGAGTGGACGTCCGTCGTGGCGATGATCCGCCGTAACTGCCGGTTCATGGTGTGACCTCGCAGATGTCGGCGCCGAGGGCATACAGCTTGGTGGGAAGGTCGGCGTGGCCGCGTCGGAGCTGCTCCAGGCCGCCCAGGGTGGTGACGCCTTGCGCTGTCAGGCCGGCGATGAGCAGGGCGGACCCGGTGCGGATGTCGGTGGCCTCGACACCGGCTCCGATCAACTGCTGCGGACCGGTGAGACGGCACTTGGTCGGGGACAGTTCGTGGATCTCGGCACCGAGACGGGCCAGCTGTGGCAGCAGGTTGCTGTGGCGGCCGGGGTTGATCGTGTCGGAGAAGAGATGCGTACCGGGGCGAGTGAGGGCCAAGGCCATCAAGGACGGCTCGAAATCGGCATCCAAGCCCCTGGGGGCGAGGGAAGCGATGGCCCGCAGAGACCGGCTGGTGGGTCGGGTTTCTCGCGCTCGGACGGTGATCACGTCGTTCTCGGTGTCGGAGGGAACCCCGAGCCACCGCAGGGCCCTGACCAGGGGGACGACATCGTCACCGCGTACACCGCAGATGCGTGCGTCGCCGCCTGTGACCGCGACCGCGCAGGCCAGAGTCCCGGCCTCGATCTTGTCGCCGGGCACGCGCCAGAAAATGGTCTCCGGTGGCGCGGCCAAAGGAGGCGCGAGGGCGAGGAGTGCCTCACTGACTCGGCACTGCCAGCCAGCCGTCCGCACCGCCTCAACAACAGCCAGCACTTCCGGCGAAAGGTTGGGCAACCCCAGCCGCAGTGGCCGTCCGGCCACGACCGCACGGAGAAGAGCGGCGATGGTCGCGCCTCGGGAGCGGAAGGGAAGCGTGATCGAGACCGTTTCCGGTCGGGCACTGGCTGCTTCTACGACGTAGCCGTGGTCGTCGACGGTCGTGCGGTCGCCGAAGCGTTCGTAGACCTTGAAGTGCTGTTCCATGCCGCGTTCCCCGATCCGGCAGCCGCCCGGCCAAGGGAGGCACGCCCGGCCGTATGTGCCCAGCAGGGCGGGGACGAGGTAGTACGAGGCCCGGATGCGGGCGGCGATGTCGAGGTCGGACCCGGCTTGGGGCTTGTCGCCCGGCAGGATCACCGCGGTGTGCAGGTCGCCGACGGGTCGGGCTGTGTGCCAGCCGGCCTGCTGGAGCAGGGCGAGCATCGTCTCGACGTCGGCGTTCGCCGGGACGTTGCCCACGTGCACGGGGCGGTGCAGAGCCGCCGCGGCTGCCAGGAGCGGCAGTGCTGCGTTCTTGGACCCGTCGACCGTCACGGAGCCGGTGAGAGGGCTCCCGGGGCGGATGGCCACCACTTCGGCGGCGACTGGTGGGATCCGTACGGCTGTCAACCGTCAACTCCTTTGGGTGCACATCTTGTGAGGGTGCGTCGTTGGGGTGATTCGTCAGGGTTCAGGTCTCGGTCGGGGGTTGCTGGTTCCTAGCCTCGTGGTGTCGAGTCCGGCTGTGGTGGGCGGGCGTTGAGCGAGGGTGGGTGGCATCTGTGCCGTCGTTGATGGCTGCCTTGCAGGCCAGGGAAGACGAGGTCCGGGCGTCCGCGGCCGAGGTGCGGGCGCGGCTGGAGGTGTTGACCGCGGAGTTGGCTACGGCCGAGGAGCAGTTGGTGCGACTGCGGATCACGCGGGAGACGGTGGAGGAGGTGTTGTCCTCACCGGTCGGCCCGGCGGTGCCGCCGGGGGTGGTGCTGGATACGGAGGGGGCGGTGCTGCCGCAGTTGGCGGAACTGGTGCCGGTGCTGTTGGCCGCCGAGGCGGCCGGGGACACGACGGTGACCTCCGAGCCGTATCGGCGGATCCTGATCGTGTTCGCCGAGGCGTCCGGGCCGTTGCGCTGCAAGGACGTGTGCGTCGGGGTGGGGTTGAGCACGGAGGCGAACCACACCGAGGGCATGCGTGGCAA
>NZ_BBNN01000022.1:0-240092 GCF_000829695.1 Streptomyces sp. NBRC 110035
TGTGAGATGTGCGGATGGGGGCGGGCTGACCCCTGCGGGACGTCGGCGCCGGGAGTCGGCGCGGATGCAGGCGGCCGAG
Source organism: Streptomyces sp. NBRC 110035 (assembly GCF_000829695.1). Classification (GTDB taxonomy): domain Bacteria; phylum Actinomycetota; class Actinomycetes; order Streptomycetales; family Streptomycetaceae; genus Streptomyces. The sequence goes on from NZ_BBNN01000022.1 coordinate 80, forward strand.
TTGTACGAGCAGGAGATCAAGCAGTCGGAGGTCGCACGGCGACTGCGGGTGAGCGTGAAGTCGGCGTACCACTGGCAGCAGTTGTGGCGGGACGGCGGTCGTGGGGCGCTGGCCTCCCGCGGCCCGAGCGGATCGCGATGCCGGCTGTCCCCGCGCTGTCTGGAGGAACTGGCCGGGTATCTCGAGGAGGGGCCGGCCGAGCACGGCTGGGTGGAGGATCAGGTGTGGACCGCGGCGAGGGTGGCCACGCTGATCGGCAGGAAGTTTCACGTCTCCTACAGCGTCTCGGGTGCCACCAGGCTGATGCACCGGCTCGGCTTCAGCCCCCAGGTCCCCGCGCGGCGGGTCGCCGAGCGCGACGAGCAGGCTGTGACCGCCCGGAGGGAGGCGACCTGGGCGGAGGTAAAAGAGCCCGGGCGGCGTGCGGAGGTTACATCTGCTTCGAGGACGAAGCCGGGTTCACCCGCCGACCGCCCAAAGGACGTACCTGGGGCCGGCGCGGCCGCACCCCGGTCGTGACCGTCAGCGGACGACGCTCAGGACGCCTGTCGCTGGCCGGACTGATCGCGATGCGGCCGGGCTCCCGCACGGCGGCTGTGCCACCGCCTGCGTACCCACCCCGCCGGCAAAGGCGCACGCCGCAGCATGGGCGAGCGCGACTTCGTCGCGCTGGTCGATGGCACCCACCACCTCGTCCAGGCGCCGATCGTGCTGGTCTGGGACCGCCTGAACACCCACGTCTCCCACGCCATGCGTGAGGTGATCGCCCAGCGCGAATGGCTGACGGTGTTCCTGCTCCCCGCCTACTCACCCGATCTCAACCCCGTGGAATGGGTATGGGCACACGTCAAACGCAGCCTGGCCAACCTCGCAGTGGTCGCCCTCGACCGGCTCGAAACGCTGGTCCGCAACCGGCTCAAGCGCCTCCAGTACCGGTCCCACACCCTCGACGGCTTCATAGCCGGTACCGGCCTGACCCTCGTCGATCCAGCGTCACCTTGACGAGCCGAAGTCAGTAACGCGCGGCCTGTCCTTCCTCACTTGATCCGGCCGCGCTGCGCGCGAACTCCAGCAGGCGCTGTGACACCGACCCCTCCAACGCCCAGAAAAGCGTATTCCAAACGGCACCGATCGGGCGCTCCGGCACCCGCACCATTGCCGGCCGCAGGGCCATTCCGGCCTCGGCGAACCACTCCAGCACGGTCAGCGTCTTGATCAGGCGGCCATGGGAGTCTCCGAGCACCTTGAGCACCTGCTGGCTCGATGACCAGGCTGTGTTCCGCCGAACCATGAGTGCGCCGCTCAAGCGCAGCCCACACCACCATGTCGGCCCCGCTTCGACGTCCTGGCCGCTGTGACGCGGCCAGGATTGCTCACCCCTCTGGCCAGCGTGAGGGCTTCACCCACGGCTTAGCGGATGCAGGAGAGCGAGGAGCAGGCCCGGTTCTCCGCGCGAACTGCCGGACCCAGTGCGGCCGCGGCCACGGCCTTCGCAGGTCAGCCCGTGCCGTTGGAGTAGTGCGTGTCAGGACGCTGCCGTGGGATGCCCGGATGGATCCGGCGCTTGAGGACGCTCCAGCGGTGAGGGGCGCCTTGCCGCAAGACGTACCAGGAGGCCGGGAGCGCGGCGGCGGCGTCCAGCGCGCTGCGGCCACGGCGCCGGGCCCGACTCTGCAGGGCGCCGAAATGGAGGCAGCCCTGGTGGAGTACGACCAGTTCGCCGTCGAGGACCAAGGGCTTGTCGAGGTCGGCCGCCGCCGCAGCGATCTCTGGGAAGGCACCGGTCAGGTCGGCTCCGTTCCTCGACTGGATCGTGATGTGGCCGGGGTGGGCGAAGACGATCGCGCGGAACCCGTCCCACTTCTGTTCCATGATCATTTCACCCGGGAGGGCACCGTCCGGGGGCAGCTCTCGTCGGGCTTCGGTGAGCATCGGCGCGATCGGAGGGGTCAGGACCACCCTTCACATCTACGCCGTCCGTGGCGCGTGTGCGCGCTGGGCTGCACCGAACCGGGTGGGATGAGCGGAACGACCATGCGGATCCATGGCGCAGGGGGGCTGCTATTTTCCAGCTCACAGCCCTCTCCGCGAGGGTGATGTCAGGGAGTTCTCAGGGGGGTCCCGAGCGAAAGACATTGGAATATCGGGAAACACCAAGAAACACACTTTGGTCCTGGTCACAGCCCCATAAGAAGATCCCACCGCAGCTCAAGCCCGTACCTTCTCGATGTACGAGGAGTACAAGGAGCCGCTCTACGCCGCTCCCCCGCCGCTCCCCCGCATGGTCGACGCCGGCCGCCTGGGCCGCAAGAGCGGATCCGGCTTCTACACCTACGGCTGACACGGCCGCCCCTGCCGGAGAACCGACGCTCCGGCACGTTCACCGACCGTCACGTTCCGGCCATGCGAACGGGCCCGGTGCCCCTGGGTCACCAGGCGCACCGGGCCCGCGGCGTTCACACACCGTGTGCGCTCCGGGCTCGCATATGCCTCTCGCACACTCTTACCCCGCGTCCACCAGGGGAGTTGACTCACCCTCCGCAGGCAAGGGATGAGAAGGATGACGGAGAGGAGCGGACTTGTGACCGCCGATCCCGAACAGCCCGCCGTCCAGGGTGAACTCGCGGAGTTACGGCGCCGCCTCGACGTGGCATACGCCCGCGTCGAGGGCGGACTGGCCCTGCTCAGCCATCGCACCGAGGAGGCGGCCAGGGAGCTGGACGAGCTGAACACCCGGATCGTCACCCTGGAACACGCCCGCTGGCCGCTCCAGGCGGTCGCGGCCGTCACGGCCGTGGGCGCGCTCCTCGTGACGGTCTGGCAGGCGTTCGGCCGCTGAACCACGCACCCGGGCCGGACGGCCGACGGCCGCACAAGGGGCTGGGTCAGGTGTCCTGGCCCAGCCTGAGATGGTGCAGCAGGAGTAACGCGGCCGCCATGGTGGCGGCCGGGACCTCGCCACGGGCGACCAGGTCGGGGACCACCTTGAGCGGTACCCACTCCCGGCGGTCCGACTCGAAGTCGTCCACCGGGTGTCCGAGGTACTCGGCCTCGTCGGCCCAGTAGATGTGGTGCCGGGCGTCGGTGAGCCCGTTGGACGGTTCCACGCTCATGAGGTGGTGCAGGGGCCCCGGCCGCCAGCCGGTCTCCTCCTCCAGTTCCCTGGCCGCCGCCCGGACGACGTCCTCGCCGTCCTCGACGACCCCGGCCGCGAGTTCCCACCCCCAGCTGTCGGTGATGAAGCGGTGGCGCCACAGGAGGAGGACCTCGTTGGCCTCGTTGACCACCGTGGCCACGGCGACGGGCCGCAGCCGGATGAGGAAGTGGTCGAGCTGCCGGCCGTCCGGCAGCTCGACCTCCGCGAGGTTGACGCTGAACCAGCGGTTGGCGTACACGGTTTGTTCGTTCTTGTTCGTCCACTGCACGGTTATGCCACCTTCCGTTCGATGGGTGGCAATATCGCAGCAGTGACGGTTCGGCAGCAGGCGCACAGGAGTGAGCCCGCGGCGCAGCGGACGGCGCGGTGCGGGCGCACGGTGCGGGGCACCCGGCTGCAGCGCCGGCAGCGGTTACAGCGGTACGCGCAGTGCCCCGTCGATGAGTTCGGCCGCCTCGGCGGTCCCTTCACAGCCGTTGCGCACCAGGTGCTCACGCACGGCGCGAAGCCTGTCGCGCAACCGCTGCGACTCCATTCCCCGGGCCTGCTCGGCCATCTGCACGGCGATGGCGACCGCTTTGTCGGCGTTGCCCTGTCGCAGCTCGATGGTGCTGAGCATGGCGAGCCGGTGCACCCGGCCCCGGTCGTGCGCGGGGTTGCCGACGGCGGCGGCCGCGTGCTCGCCCGCCGCGGCCAGTTCGCCGAGGCTGAGCAGGGCCTCCGCCACCTGCACGTTGACCAGGCCGGGCTGGACATAGCCGGTCTCGTCGGGTTCGTGTCCGCGCCGGATGCGCTCGGCGGCCTGCTCGGCACGCCGGATGCGGGACAGCGCGCCGGTGCTGTCGCCGAGGTGGGCGTACGCCTTGGCCTGCATCGCGTACAGGTCGGAGGCGAGCGCCGGGGTGATGTGCTTCCCGGCGGCGCGGAGCGCGGCCTCCGCGAAGGCGACGGCCTGCCGGTACTCCCGCATGAACAGCGACTGGTTGACGAGGAGTGCGATCACATACGCGCCGAGTCCCCGGTCCCCGCTGGCTTTTGCCAGCCTCAGCGCCTGGTGGAAGTAGCGCTGGGCCAGACCGTGGGCGTCGGAGTCGTAGGCGCAGATTCCGGCGACGGCCACCAGCCCGCCGGTGGCCCGGTGCAGTTGACGGCCCATGGCGTCGGTGTAGCCGCCGCGGAGCAGCGGAGCGGCCTCGGTGTTGAGGAAGCCGACGATGCGGTCACGGGTCGCGACGCCGCCGGCCTTGCGGTACATCTGCTCGTAGTGGCCGCGGGCGGCGCGCAGCATGTCCAGGTCGCCGGGGGTGACCCGGTGCCGGCCGCCGCGCGAGACGTCGACGTCCTCGGGCGGGTTCTCCCACTCCCAGACGGGCATCACGGCGGGGGTGCCGGTGACGGCGGGCGCGCCCAGTATGTGCGGGCGCCGCTGCTGGTCGGAGCGCCACAGCGCGGTGGCACGCTCCACGAAGCCGCAGAGCGTGCCCGTGTGCGGGGCGGCGGGTTCGCCGGGGACGCCGAGGCCTATGTCGTCGAGGGTGACCGGGCGCTGCAGCCGGGCGGCCAGCACCTCGCAGATCAGGTCGGGCACCTGGCCCCGGGGCCGCTGCCCTTTCAGCCAGCGTGCCACGGCGGTGTGTTCGTACCTGAGGGACAGTCCGCGCGTCCGGCCGGCCTGGTTGACGTGCGCGGCCAGGCCCGCGTGCGAGATACCGGCCTCGTCCAGGACCGCGTCGAGCAGAGTGTTGGGCTGCATGAGGCCCCCCGGGGGATCGGTGCCGACAGAGTAGTGGGTGGGCGTTCACACGGGGTGTGAACGGAGTGCCCGCATCCGCAGGGTGCGCGCGCTGTCGCGGAGAGTCGCCGGCCGGTTGACTGAGGTGCCTCGAAAGAGGCCGGCCGGGCCGCCGGCTCCCCCTCGTACAGTGCGGCGGCCCGCTTGTGCGCCGTCCGCCCGGCTGCCTGCCCGACACTTTGCGGCGGGGCGGACGGCACCGCCGGCCCGGACGGCGGCGACCGCGCCGGTCACGACGGTCACGACGACGGGTGCTGCAGCGGGTTCGTCGGGGAGAGGTCCGCCGCGCCCGGGTGCGCGGCAGTGCCCTGCGGCTCCGAGGGCGCGCGGGAGGACGGGCGCTCGTTCCTGAGGACCAGCAGGGCGACGTCGTCCTTGGGCGGGCCACCGGTGTGGCGGACCAGCGCCGTGAGGACCGTCCGCAGGACGGACTGCGGTGTGGGCGGGGCGGCCTCGCACGCGACCGAGGCCAGCACCTCGGACAGCGGAAAGAAGGTGCCGCCGGCGTCCCGTGCGTCCTCGGCTCCGTCCGTGTGCAGGACGAGCGTGTCGCCCGGCAGCAGCCTGCCGCAGGAAACGACGGGAAGCCCTGCGGGCAGCGGGAACGGACCGAGCGGCGGGAGCGGACCGGCACGGGCGATCGGCTCGGCCCGTGCACCGCTCAGCAGGTGGGGCCAGGGGTGCCCGCAGTTCAGGGCGCGCATCTGCCCGTCGGGAAGGATCTCGAGCAGCAGGACGGTGACGAACTCCTCGGCGGTCCGGAAGTCGTGGCCGGTGCCCGCCGGCAGGCGCTCGGCACGCGCCCGCTCCCGCAGGTGACGGCCCATCGCCCGCTCCAGCCGGCGCAGGACTCCGGTCAGGTCGGGCTCGTCGTGCACGGCCTCACGGAAGCCGTCGAGAACGGCACCGACGGTGGGGGCCGCTGCGATCCCGTGTCCGCGGACGTCGCCGATGACGGCCCGTACGCCGTACTCGGTGGCGACCACCGCATACAGATCGCCGCCGATCCGGGCGCCCCGGTCGGCGGACAGTTGGACGGCGGCGACGGCCAGCCCGTCGACACGGGGAGGCGGCCGCAGCATCCGCCGCGTGGAGCGGGCCGTCGTGCGGCTCCGCCGCACCTCCCGCAGCAGGCTCCGCCCGACGTGCAGGGCCAGCCCGGTACCGAGGGCGCCGAGGACGCCGGGCCGCAGTCCACGGGCGAGCGCCCGGCGCAGCGGACAGTGGTCGGGCACCCATGGGGTGGTCGACCCCGATGAGGTGGTCCCGGACCGTCCCGCGCGGGGCGGTCCAGCCTTGAAGAGGATCATGCCGATGGCCCCCCACTCTTGGCCCTGACAGCGTAGACCGGCCTGGAAAGGCCGGTCCGATTCTGTCGACCGCATCACCATATCCGGACGTATCGCCCGGAAATGCCACCCGAACGAGTGAGGTGACCGTCGGGAACGGATGTGAACAGATGCGCAGGGGACGCATGAGTCCCCGAGGGACGGGGGACGGCTGATCCTGCCCGGCAGGTCGAGCCCGGAGGCGGTGGTCGGTGCCGTCCGGCGATACCGCGCCGGGACCGCCGCGCCCGACGAGGAGGCGGAGGAAGCCGGGGACGCGCCGAACCCATCGGATGCGCCGGGGCCTTGGGCCTCAGCGGCACCGGCGGGAGCCACCGGTCGGTTTCCCGAGCCCTCCCCCGCTCTCAGGATCCCGGACCCCGGGAACACGCGGGGGCCGCGTGGCCGGCCTCGGCACGGCGAACCGTACCCGGCCGGCCACGCGGCCCCGGAGAACCCGCCGGTGCCGGCCCGGAGACCCCGCCGTCTCCGGCGGGCCCTCCGAAGCCCGGAGGGTGTCAGCCCCTCAGGACCGCCCCGGTGCGCTCGCCCGCGAGGGCGACCGCCGTCTCCCGGGCCGCGGAGGCCTCGTCGACCGTCAGTGTCCGGTCGGCCGCGCGGAACCTCAGCGCGTACGCCAGGGACCTGCGGCCCTCGCCCAGCTGCTCGGTGCTCTCGTACACGTCGAACAGCCGGATGGACTCCAGCAGTTCACCGGCGCCCTCGCGCAGCGCCGCCTCGACGTCGGAGGCCGGCACGGTCCCGTCGACGACCAGGGCGACGTCCTGGGTGGCGACCGGGAAGGTGGAGATGGCCGGCGCCTGCGGGATGCCTCGGCCGGCCTGCTCCAGGGCGTCGAGGTCGACCTCCATCGCGCAGGTGCGCGGAGGCAGGCCCAGGTTCTTCACCACGCGCGGGTGCAGCTCACCGGCGTGGCCGACGACCCGCTCGGTGCCGTCGACGGTGACCGCCAGTTCGGCGCAGCGGCCCGGGTGCCACGGGCCGTACCGGCCCTTGCGGACGACGAGTTCGGCGCCCGCCTCGGCGGCGACGCCGCGGGCGGCCTCGACCGCGTCGGCCCAGCCGGCCGGACGGCCCGCGCCCCACCAGCCGGCCTGCTCGCGGGCACCGGCGAGGACGACGGCGACGTGCCGCGGCTGGTGGGGCAGCGCCGCGTCGAGACCGGCCAGTTCCTCGTCGGTGGGCCGGCGGTCCACGGGCAGCCGGGGGGCGGTCCGCTGCTCCTCGCGCGGCTTGAAGACGAGGCCGGTCTCGAACAGCGCGAGGTCGTGGCTGCCGCGTCCGTCGTTGCGCCGCAGCGCGCCGAGCAGGCCGGGCAGCAGCGAGGTGCGCAGCGCGGGCTCCTCGTCGTTGAGCGGGTTGGTCAGCTTCACCACCCGGCGGGCCGGGTCGTCGGCGTCCAGGCCGAGCTGGTCGAGGATCTGCTCGCCGACGAACGGGTAGTTCGGCGCCTCGACGTATCCGGCACCGGCCAGGGCCCGGCCGGTCCGGCGGTGCAGCCGCTGCCGGGAGGTCAGCCCGCGTCCGGCGGGGGGCCGGGGCAGGGTGGCGGGCAGGTTCTCGTAGCCCTCGAGCCGGATGACCTCTTCGGCCAGGTCGTTCGGATCGGTCAGGTCGGGCCGCCAGGACGGCACGGTGACGATCAGCTCGTCCTGTCCGCCCGTCGCCCGGCCGGCACCCCCCGACGACGCGTTCCACGCGGCGGTGTTTCCCACCACGTCGCAGCCGACCTGCTGGAGGCGGCGCACGACGGTCTCCCGGCCGTAGACGACACCGGCGACCCGGTCGGGGTGGTCGGCCGGGAGGGTGATCGTGTGGGGCGCGGACGGGGCGACGACCTCGGTGACCCCGGCCTCGGCGGTACCGCCGGCGAGCAGCACCAGCAGGTCGACGGTGCGCTGCGCGGCAGCGGCGGCGGCCTGCGGGTCGACGCCGCGCTCGAAGCGCCGGGACGCCTCGGAGGACAGCTTGTGCCGGCGGGCCGTGCGCGCGATCGACACGGCGTCGAAGTGCGCGGCCTCGATCACCACGTCGGCCGTGGCCTTCTCGACGTCGTGGTCGGCGATCTCGGTGTCGGCGCCGCCCATGACGCCGGCGAGCCCGATCGGGCCGCGCTCGTCGGTGATCACCAGGTCCTCGGCGTCGAGGGTGCGCCGCACGCCGTCGAGGGTGGTGAGCTTCTCCCCCTGCCCTGCCCGGCGCACACCGATGGTGCCCTGCACCAGGGAGCGGTCGTAGGCGTGCAGCGGCTGGCCGAGCTCCAGCATCACGTAGTTGGTGACGTCGACGGCCAGGGAGACCGGGCGCATGCCGGCCTTCTGCAGTCGGCGGGTGAGCCAGATCGGGGAGCGGGCGTCGGGGCTGAGCCCCGTCACCGTGCGGGCCGTGAAGCGGTCGCAGCCGACGGGGTCGGAGACCTTCACCGGGTAGCCGAACGCGTTCGGCCCGGGGACGTCGAGCAGGGCCGGGTCGCGCAGCGGCAGCCCGTAGGCGGTGGCGGTCTCGCGGGCCACGCCGCGCATCGACAGGCAGTAGCCGCGGTCCGGGGTGACGGCGATGTCGAGGACCTCGTCGACCAGCTCGAGCAGTTCGACGGCGTCCGTGCCGACCTCGGTCTCGGGCGGCAGGACGATGATGCCCTTGCTGCCGTCGTCGCCCATGCCCAGCTCGTCGCCGGAGCAGATCATGCCGTGCGAGACCTTGCCGTAGGTCTTGCGGGCGGCGATCGCGAACCCGCCGGGCAGCACCGCGCCGGGGAGCACCACGACGACCTTGTCGCCCACCGCGAAGTTGCGGGCGCCGCAGACGATCTCCTGGGGCGCGCCGGTGCCGTTGGCCTGTCCGACGTCGACCGTGCAGAAGCGGATGGGCTTCTTGAAGCCCTCCAGTTCCTCGATGGTGAGCACCCGGCCGACGACCAGGGGGCCCTTGAGGTCGGCGCCGAGGTGTTCGACCGTCTCGACCTCGAGGCCGGCCGAAATGAGCTTGGCCTGGACGTCGCGCCCGGTCTCAGTCACCGGCAGGTCGACGTACTCCCGCAGCCAGGAAAGCGGGACCCGCATCAGATCTCCATCCCGAACGGCCGGGTGAACCGGACGTCACCCTCGACCATGTCTCGCATGTCCTCGACGTTGTGGCGGAACATCAGCATCCGCTCGATGCCGAACCCGAAGGCGAAGCCGCTGTACTTCTCGGGGTCGACGCCGCAGGCGGTCAGCACCCGCGGGTTGACCATGCCGCAGCCGCCGAGCTCGATCCAGCCCTCGGAGGAGCAGGTGCGGCAGGGGCGGTCGGGGTTTCCGACGGACTCGCCCTTGCAGACGTAGCAGAGCATGTCCATCTCGGCGCTCGGCTCTGTGAAGGGGAAGAAGTTCGGCCGCAGCCTGGTCTTCATGCCCTCGCCGAACAGCGACTGCACCATGTGGTCCAGGGTGCCCTTGAGGTCCGCCATGGTGAGGCCCTCGTCCACGGCGAGGAGCTCCACCTGGTGGAAGACCGGGGTGTGGGTCGCGTCCAGCTCGTCGGTGCGGTAGACGCGGCCGGGGCAGATCACGTAGACCGGCAGCTCGCGGCCGAGCAGGGAACGGATCTGCACGGGCGAGGTGTGGGTGCGCAGCACGACGCCGGACTCGGTGCCGCCCTGAGGACCCTGCACGAAGAAGGTGTCGTGCTCGCCGCGGGCCGGGTGGTCCGGGCCGATGTTGAGGGCGTCGAAGTTGAACCACTCGGCCTCCACCTGGGGGCCCTCGGCCACCTCGTAGCCCATGGCCACGAAGATGTCCTCGATGCGCTCGGACAGCGTGGTCAGCGGGTGCCGGGCTCCGGACGGTACCCGCTCGTGGGGCAGGGTGACGTCGACCGCCTCCTCCACCAGGACCCGGGCGTCCCGCTCGGCCTCCAGTTCGCTCTGACGGCCGGCGAGGGCCTTGTTCACCGCGCCGCGCGCCTGGCCCACGCGCTTGCCCGCGTCGGCCTTGGCGTGCGGGGGCAGGGCTCCGATCTCCCGGTTGGCGAGAGCCAGCGGCGAGGCGGGGCCGGTGTGGGCGATCTTGGCCTCGTGGAGTGCGTCGAGGGAGTCCGCGGCGGCGAAGGCGGCGAGCGCCCCGTCCCGCATGCGCTCGATCTCTTCCGGTTTCAACGCCTCGACCTCGACAGGGTCGTACGACTTATTGGGTGCCGACATCTCTTCCCGTACTTCCGATTGGCTGGCTGATGGTCCCCGTCACCGGCTCGTGGCCGAAGCGTCTCCGTCTGCGGGACACAAAGGTGCCAGGGGCCGAGTCTAACGGGGTGGGGGACCGCGAATGCGCCCGTGGGGCCCGGGGTGCGCGCTAGGTGAGATACGCGGGGGCCGCCACGGGCAACGTAAATCGGAGCTCCGCGCCGCCGCTGGGGGCGCGGCCGACCGTGATGGTGCCGCCGTGGGCCTCGACGATGCCCTTGACGATGTACAGCCCGAGGCCGGTGCCGCCGCGCTTGCTGCCCCGCCAGAAGCGGGTGAAGACGCGGTTCATGGACTCCTCCGGGATGCCGGGGCCCTCGTCGCTCACGGTGACCGACGTGGCCGCGTGCTCGCCGTTCTCCCGGTCACGGGGGGACGCCGAGGGCGTGATGTCGATGGTGACGGTTCCCTCACCGTGGCGCACCGCATTTTCCAGCAGGTTGCTGAGCACCTGGTCGACCTTGTCGGGGTCGGCCCACAGGTCGGGCAGGGGGTGCTGGACGCGCAGCAGGAACCGGTCGGCGCTCTGTCCGGCGGCGACGTAGGCCTGGATGTGCCGTCCGACGGCGGCCCCGATGTCGACGGGCTGGCGGCGCAGCTCCAGGCGCCCGGAGTCGATGCGGGAGATGTCGAGGAGTTCGGCGATGAGCCGGGTGACCCGGTCGGCGTCGGCGTCGACGGTCTCCAGCATGAGCTGTTTCTGCTCGTCGGTGAAGCGCTCCCACTTGGCCAGCAGGGTGGCGGTGAAGCCCTTGACGGAGGTGAGCGGGGAGCGCAGTTCGTGGGCGACGACGGCGATCAGTTCGGCATGGCTGCGTTCGGTGCGGCGGCGGGCCTCGGTGTCGCGCAGCGACACGACGACGCGGTGGACGGGTCCGGTGGGCCGGGTGCGGACGTAGCGGGCGGAGACGAGGACTTCCCGGCCGCCGGGCAGCAGCAGGTTGCGCTCGGGCTGGCCCACCCGGATGGAGAGGCCGCCGTAGGGGTCGGTGAGCTGCCACCATCGCCGGCCCTCCAGGTCCTCCAGCGGCAGGGCCGTGTCGAGCCGCCTGCCGAGGGCCCGCCCGGCGGGGACGGCGGTGATGCGGGCGGCGGCGGCGTTGAAGCAGATGACCCTGCCGTGCTCGTCGGCGACGACGAGACCGTCGGGCAGCTGGTCGGGATCGATGCCGAGTTCGGCGGGGCCGGCGGACCGGGGCGCGGGCGGGCGCGCCGCCCGAGGTGCTCCCGGTGCGCTGCTCGTGCCGACGGTCATCCCCGTACCCCACCTCTCCGTACTCCCTCGGGGTGCCCCGCGCTCGTGCGGGGTCCCCGGTCCGGTCGGAGCCGGGGAGCCTGGGGTACGGCCGAGAGCTGGGGGAGGGTCCCCGGGCAGGTCACCTTACTAGCTCTCGGTGACGGAGCGGCACCCTCCGGCGGCGCGCTGTGCACGCGCCGACGCGTAGAGACATACGGCGGCGGCGGTGGCGAGGTTCAGACTTTCGGCCTTTCCGTGAATCGGAACGCGGACGACGGCGTCGGTGAGCGCCCGGGTCTCCTCGGGAAGTCCCCATGCCTCGTTGCCGAAGACCCAGGCGGTGGGCCCGCCCATGGTGCCCCGGTCGAGTTCGTCGTCGAGGTCGCGGTCGCCCGCGCCGTCCGCGGCGAGTACCCGTACTCCGGTGTCCCGCAGGGCGGCCACGGCGTGCTCGACGGGCACGCCGACGGCGACGGGCAGGTGGAACAGCGATCCGACGGAGGCGCGGACGGCCTTGGGGTTGTAGAGGTCGACGGAGGCGTCGGTCAGGACGACGGCCTCGGCACCGGCGGCGTCGGCGCACCGCAGGACGGTGCCGGCGTTGCCGGGGTCGCGTACGTGGGCGAGGACGGCGACGAGCCGGGGGCGGGCGGCGAGGATCTCCTCGAAGCGGGTGTCGAGGAAGCGGCACACCCCGACGAGGCCCTGCGGGGTGACGGTGGTGGAGATGTCGGCGACGACCTGCTCGGCGGCGAGGTGGATGCGGGCGCCGGCGTCCCGGGCGGCGCCGATGATGTCGGCGTACCGCTCGGCGGCCTCCGGGGTGGCGAACAGCTCGACGAGCGTGGCTGCGCCGGCGTCCCGGTGCACGGCGGCCTCCCGTACGGCCTGTGGCCCCTCGGCGAGGAACAGCCGCTCCTTGCCCCGGACGTTCCGCTTGGCCAGCCGCCGCGCGGCCAGCACACGGGGTGAGCGGGAGGAGATCAGCTCGGGGGTGGCGGGGGGCATTCGGTTCACTTTCGCTCGCAGCTTCGGCGGCGGCTCCCGCGCGGGTGCCGCGCCGGCTTCCGGATCCGGACGGACTACGGACCCGCAGGCAGCGCCTGCGGGTCCGTTGGATCACGCCGGTCTCGGGGCCGGCGCGGCGTCACGCGGCCTTGGGCGCGTTCACGTCCGCCGGCAGCGCCTTCTGGGCGACCTCGACGAGCGCGGCGAAGGCGGTGGCGTCGTTGACGGCCAGCTCGGCCAGGATCTTGCGGTCGACCTCGACGTTCGCGGCCTTCAGACCCTGGATGAAGCGGTTGTACGTGATGCCGTTCGCGCGGGCAGCGGCGTTGATGCGCTGGATCCACAGCTGACGGAAGTCACCCTTGCGCTTCTTGCGGTCGTTGTAGTTGTAGACCAGCGAGTGGGTGACCTGCTCCTTGGCCTTGCGGTACAGGCGCGAACGCTGACCGCGGTAGCCGGAGGCCTGCTCGAGGATCGCCCGGCGCTTCTTGTGGGCGTTGACTGCCCGCTTGACGCGTGCCACTTGTTAACTCCTTGTAGCGGGGCCGCGGTTGGTGGTCACGTGGCCCGAAATCGATTGGGTCCCGGTTCTGACGTACTGACGGCGCCGGAGCGCCGGAGCGTCACTTGCCGAGAAGCTTCTTGATCTTCTTGGCGTCGCCCGGGGCCATCTCGGCGTTGCCGGTGAGGCGACGCGTCACACGGGACGACTTGTGCTCGAGCAGGTGGCGCTTGCCGGCGCGCTCGCGGAGCACCTTGCCGGAGCCGGTGACCTTGAAGCGCTTGCTGGCACCGCTGTGCGACTTGTTCTTCGGCATGGCGCCGTTATCTCCTCGTCGGTGGCGCTCCGGTGCCCGGTCACGAAAACCGGGCACGGTGGAGCGTCGTACTTGTTTCGGTTGTGTCCCTGGGGGCCTGGGCCCCCGAGGTCATACGGTCACGCGTCGGCGGGAGCCTCGGCCCGGACTTCGGCCGGCGCCTCGGCGTCGTCCGACTGCTCGGCCTCCGCGGCGTTCTGCGAGCGGCCGGGGTGGGCCTTCGCGTCCGCCTTGCGGGCTTCCTGTGCCTGACGGGCCTCGGCCATCGCCTCGGTCTTCTTCTTGTGCGGACCGAGAACCATGATCATGTTCCGGCCGTCCTGTTTCGGGTTCGACTCGATGAACCCGAGGTCCTGGACGTCCTCCGCGAGCCGCTGCAGCAGTCGGTAGCCCAGCTCGGGCCGGGACTGCTCGCGACCACGGAACATGATCGTGATCTTGACCTTGTCGCCCTGCTTGAGGAACCGGACGACGTGACCCTTCTTGGTGTCGTAGTCGTGCGGGTCGATCTTCGGCCGGAGCTTCATCTCCTTGATGACCGTGTGCGCCTGGTTCTTGCGCGCCTCACGGGCCTTCATGGCCGACTCGTACTTGAACTTCCCGTAGTCCATGAGCTTGCACACGGGCGGGCGGGCGTTCGCCGCGACCTCGACCAGGTCCAGGTCGTACTCCTGCGCAAGCTCCAGTGCCTTGGCCAGCGGGACGATGCCCACCTGCTCGCCACTGGGACCGACAAGTCGCACCTCGGGAACGCGAATCCGGTCGTTGATGCGGGGCTCGGCGCTGATGGATCCTCCTAGATAGCACCACGCGACAGCCTGGTGGACAGCCGCGTAACGTCTGTGTTCGTGAGACCTGACCGCGCCGAAGCAACAAAAATGCCCCGGACGATCACAGACGGGGCTCCTCGAACTACCGGAGCACCGCCGCGGTGACCGCGGGGCGCACTTTCGGGCGGATCGCCGCCGAGCGGGACCGCCTGACCGGTGACCTGCCATCCGGGGGACGGTCAGGTGGGAGTTCGAAAGCCTCCACTTGTGGGCCGGGCACGCATGCTGTGGGCAGACGGGTCCGACCGGTCGTTACACAAGGTTAGCAGCTTCCGCGAGGGTGCGCCAACCGCCCGCGCCGGGCCCTGGTCGGCGCACCTCCTGCTGTCAAGGGGACACGCGCCGGGCCCTATGGTGTGGGGCATGAGTGAGACCTCCCCCGCAGGCACCCCCGACTTCGACACCATGGCCCGAGACATCGCCGAGGTCCCGGCCGTCGAGGTGATCGTGACGGTCGCCGTCAATCTGATGAGCGCCGCGGCCGTGAAGCTCGGTCTGACCGAGGAGGGCGACGAGCACAGGGACCTGGACGAGGCCCGCAAGCTGGTACACGCGCTGGCCGGTCTGCTGGACGCGTCCGCGACCGAGATCAGCTCCTTCCACGCGGCGCCGCTGCGCGACGGCCTGAAGTCGCTCCAGCTGGCGTTCCGCGAGGCCTCGCTCGTCAAGGACGAGCCGGGGCAGGGGCCGGGTGAGAAGTACACGGGCGCGATCTACGGCTGAGCGCGGCGGGGCACGGGTCACCCGCGGACGTAGAAGGGCTCGCCCGGTGGCGTCGCTCCGGCCGGCAGCACCGCCAGGTCGAGGCCGCGCACCAGGCGGGCCCTCAGTGTTTCGTCGGCGGCGAGCCGCTGTGCCACGGCGCGGGCGGCCTCGGCGACGGGGGCGGCCGGGTCGAGGACCAGGGCGAGGGTGCCGTCGGCCTGTCCCGGTCCGAGGTGGGCGCGCAGGACGGCGGGTTCCGCGGCGACGACCGCGCGCAGGGCGCCGGTGACCGCGGGGTCGGCCAGCGGGTCGGTGGTCGTACGCCCTTCGGCGAGCGCGAGCAGCAGCGGGCCGGTCAGTTCGAAGGGCACGGGCCCGGCCAGGTCGAGGACGACCGTGTCCGCCTTCTCGTGCGCGGCCGCCTGCAGGGCCTGGTGCAGCGGCACGGCGACCGGGCGGGCCCGGGGGTCCCAGCGGGCGAGCGAGTCGGTGGAGGTGAAGGCGGGCAGCGCGGTGCGGCCGCCGGCCTTCAGCGTGGGGACGGCCATGTCGCTGGTCTTCTCGCGGCGCAGCCCTCGTTCGTCCTCCTCGGTCTCGCCGAGGACGGCCACCACGGGGACCAGCAGCCGGGTGCCCCTGAGCGCGTCGAGGACCGGCGCGACGGCGTTGCCGTCCTCGGCCCAGGCGGCGAGCGCCGCGCTCAGCCGGGGGTCCGCGGAGCCGTCGTCGTCACGGTAGCCGGGGTCGGGAATGTTCTTGTTCGCCACGGTCGTCGACCCTATCGGCCCGGGGTGGCAGACTCGCACGCGGGCGGACGGCGGGGAGCGGGAGGTTCCGGTGGGGTCCGACGGGTGGAGCGCGTGGCCGGCGGCGATGGCGGCGGTGGCCGTGCCGGACGGGGCCGAGGTGTCGGTGGGGGTGCTGGACCCGGTGTCCGGGGCGGGTTTCCGTCATGGCGGCCGGGCGTTCGTCACGGCGAGCGTGGTGAAGGTCGGCATCCTGGCGGCGCTGCTGCTGAAGGCGCAGGACGCGGGACGGGCGCTCAGCGGGGAGGAGCGCTCGTACGCGGCGGCGATGATCGAGCGCAGCGACAACGACGCGGCGTCGGTGCTGTGGCGCTCGATCGGGCGGGCGGGCGGCCTCGACGCCGCGCACACCCGCCTCGGCCTGACCGGCACCGAGGGCGGCGACGGCCCTCGCTGGGGGCTGACCCGGACCACGGCCGCCGATCAGCTCCTGCTGCTCCGCCAGGTGTTCGGGAATCCGGCGGACTCGGCACTGACCGCGGCCTCGCGGGCGTACGTACGGGGGCTGATGGAGCGGGTCGTCCCGGAGCAGGCGTGGGGGGTGCCGGTGGTGGCGGACGCGCTGCCGGCGGGCGGCGCGGCGTGGGCGGTGAAGAACGGCTGGGTACCGCGCGACGCGACCGGGCTGTGGGCCGTGAACAGCGTCGGCCGCGTCACGGTCGGGGGCCGGGAACTCCTGGTGGCCGCGCTGTCCGACGGCAACCCGACGATGGCCCGGGGCGTCGCGCTGGTGGAGGCGGCGGCACGGGCGGCGGTGTCGGCGGTGCGGCCGCACCCACCCGGCCCCGTTCGCCCCGGCCGCGGGGATGCCGCCGGTCGCCTCCGCCCCGGTCCGCCGGACGGAGAGCGGCCCTAGGCGTCCTGGTGGCCCGGTCGGCGGCCGCGCCACAGGACGACCGTGGCCACCAGGAGGACGCCGCCCGCGCCGCCCGCGAGGGGGGCGGCCCAGTCGGCGGTGCCGGTGTCGGACCCGGCGGTGTCCGGGCCGGGGCCGAAGTACTGCTCGCCGTAGGCCGCCGGCTCCAGGCTCTCGGGCTTCAGGCGGGCCGCGGCCTCGATGGCGGCGGCCGGGTCGACGAAGCCGAAGCCGCGGGAGTCGTCGCGGCCGTCGGCGGGGGCGTTGCGGGCGGTGTCCTGGAGGAGCCTCTTGAGCTGGGCCGGGGTCAGCCCGGGGTGGGCCGCCCTGACCAGGGCGACGGCGCCGGAGACGAACGCGGCGGCGGCGCTGGTGCCCCAGCCCTCGTAGTACTTGCGGTCGGGGTCGGGGATGATCACGTCGACGCCCGGGGCGCTGACCGTGGCGTACCAGCGCCGGGTGGAGAAGGGGGCGCGGGCGCCGTAGCGGTCGACGGCGGTGACGGCGATGACGCCCGGGTAGGCGGCCGGGTAGGAGACACGGTCGCCCTTCTCTCCGCCGTTCCCGGCGGAGGCGACGACGGCCACGCCCTTGCGGAGGGCGTACTGGATCGCCTCGTCCTCTCCGGACTCGGGGTGTGCGGAGGCGGAGTCGTCGCCGAGGGAGAGGTTGATGACGTCGGCACCGTGGTCGGCGGCCCAGCGGATGCCTTCGGCGAGGGCGTTGCCGCGGGTGCTGCGGGCCTTGGCACGGGAGGGGTCGCCGTCCTCCAGGATCACCCGGACGGGGAGGACCTTCGCCTCGGGCGCGATGCCCAGGACGCCTTCGCCGTTTTCGGCGCCGTGTCCGTGACCGGCGATGATGCCGGCCATGGCGGTGCCGTGCCGGGCCCAGGCGCGGTCGCCGGCCTCGGCGCCGAAGCCGACCAGGTCCTTGCCGGCCAGGACGTTGCCGTCGAGGTCGGGGTGCTCGGCGTCGACCCCGGTGTCCAGGACGGCGACGGTGACACCCGCGCCCCGCGTGGTGCGCCAGGCCTCGTCGGTGTGCAGGGCGTCCAGGCCCCACTGCCGGTCGCGGATGCCGTCGGCGTACGCGGCGGTGGCGGGGAGCAGGGCGAGGCCGGCGGCCAGCAGGACGCTCAGGGCCGCGGCTCGGGCGGTCGCGGGCCTCATGAAGACTGCTCCGTGGCCGCACCGACGTTCTTGCGCAGACCGCGTTCGACCCGGTCGGCGAGGCCCCGCGCCTCGTGGCCGAGGCCTGCCTGGGCGGGGGCGGTGGTGGTGCCGGACTCCATGGCGTCCTCGGCGGGCAGAGGGGTGTCGACGTCGCGGCCGTCGGCCCAGCCGGACACGGCGTAGACGACGACGGGGGCGTCGGTGAGGACGGAGATCGCCCACGCGGCACGCTGTCCGGCGCCGAAGCCCGCGGCCGCGGTCCCCTTCGCCGCGTACGGGCGGGGCATCAGGTCGCTGCGGCGGTCCAGGCGTTCCTTGTCGAACCGGTCGGCGAGGGAGGCCATGGCGGCGGCATCGGCCTCGGTGAACAGCAGGCCGACGGTGGTGACATGGCTCTGCGTGGCGTCGGTGTAGGTGGCACGCAGCAGTCGTTCGCAGCCGACGGGGGCGAGCAGCTTGCGCAGCAGCGGGTCGAAGGCGCCCTCGCAGCCGCTGTCCGGGGCCACCGCTGTCCGGGTCCAGGTCCGGTCGGCGTCACCGGGGCCGGCGCCCTTGCCCTGAAGGGTGGGCGGGAACAGTTCGTCGACCGGAACGCTGTGCCACATGTTTCCGGCGGCGGCGAAGCCGCTGCTCTCCCCCGCCTCGCCGGAGTCCCCGGCGAGCCAGCTCCCGGCGACGGCACCGCCGATCAGGCCCACGCCGAGGACGAGACAGACCGCGGCGGCCACGACCTGGGAGCGGAACCGCCGTCCGAGCGGGTACGGCCGGGCGTTCTCGTCGTACCCCTCGGGCTGCGCGAACGTCACGACCGGCCGGCCGGAGCCGGAGGCACCGGCTTCCGTGGAAGCGCTCCAGGAGAACGCGGGGTCGGGGGTGCCCCGGCCGTAGTGCGCGGCGGTGTTTCGCCCGGAGCCGTACGGCTCCCCGGCACCCGGACGCGGAGCCGGAGCCCACGCGCCGCCCCGCTCCGGACGGAGCGGGGGCGCGGTCGGCCGGGACGGCGGGACCGGGGGCGGGGCGGGCCGAGCCGGTGCGGATGCCCGTACGGGGACCGGGCGCAGGCGGGTCGTCGTCTCCGGCGGGGTCTCGGGGCGTGCCTCGGTACGGCGGGCGTCCGCGCGGCCCGCGGCGGAGCGCTGCCCGGTGGGCGGCTGCTGCCGGCCGGGGTGGTCGGGGCCGTGGGTGGGCTGCACCGGCACGGTGGCCGAGCCGTTCGGCGAGGCGGCCGGGGACGGTGCTCCGCGGTCCACGGCCGGCGGGGGGTCCGGAAAACGGGCGGACGCCCTCGGTGGGGGCGGTGCCGCCGCGTCCGTACCACTGTCCGTGCCCACCGGTTCGTCCCGGCCGCTTCGGCCACCGGCGCCGAACCCCGGGAAGGGGGGCCTGGACGGTGAAGACGCCGGGGAAGAGGGGGCGGGACCGGGCGCGTCCCCTGCGCCGCCCTCCGCTCCGCCGGTGCCGGCGGACGGCGCCGCGGCCGGCCGGCGCACGTCGAACGCGCCGGTTCCGCCGGAGGTCCGTCCCCTGGGCTGCACCGGCGCGGCGCCGCCGGTGCCGTTCGCCGCTCCCCCGGTGGGCGTCGCGCCGGATGTCCCGCGCGGCCCGGTGCCGGCGTCCGGCTGCCGCCGGTCCGGCCCGCGGGGGTCGTCGGCCGGAGGGCGGGGCGGGCGCGGGGGCGTGGACGGCGGCGGGGGGGTCGTGGGGCGGGGAGGGTGGGAGGCGCGCTGCGCTTCCGTGCTCATGCACCCCCCGTTTCCTCGTGCCCGGACCGTTTCCTCGCCGCGGGCCGGTGTCTGCCGCCGGACCCGGTACGAAGCCGTCCCGGGCACAGATACCCGCACGGGAGGAGCATCATCCCGGCACGGGTCCTTGCCCGGCGTGGGCCGCCGGACGTGCGCGTCACTCTACGGCGTGACACCGGCCGGACGGGAACCGGTCCGCAGGCCCGCGGCATCTGCCCGGAACATCCCCCTACCCCTGCGGCAAACCCGTCTGGCAGGCTGCGTCCATGACTGTGCGCGCCTCCGACCGGGCCCGTTACGACCGGGCCACCGCCCACCTCGACGCCCCGCTCGCGATCGTCGATCTGGCCGCCTTCGACGCCAACGCGGACGATCTGCTCCGGCGGGCCGGCGGGAAGCCGGTGCGGGTGGCCGGCAAGTCCGTGCGCTGCCGCGCCCTGCTCGAACGGGTGCTCGCCCGGGACGGTTTCGCGGGCATCATGTCGTTCACCCTCGCCGAGTCCCTGTGGCTGGCCCGCTCCGGTTTCGACGACATCCTGCTCGCCTACCCCTCCGCCGACCGCTCCGGTTACGCCGAGCTGGCCGCCGATCCCAAGCTGGCCGCCGCCGTCACCGTCATGGTCGACGACCTGGCACAGCTGGACCTGATCGACGCGGCGCGCGCCGGGGGCGCGGAGGTGGTGCGGGTCTGTCTGGAGCTGGACACCTCGCTGAGGCTGCTCGGCGGACGGGTGCGGGTCGGTGCCCGGCGTTCCCCGCTCCACTCCCCCGCGCAGGTCGCCGAGCTGGCCCGCGCGGTGGTCCGGCGCCCCGGGTTCGAGGTCGTGGGGATCATGGCGTACGAGGGTCATGTCGCGGGGGTCGGGGACGCGGTGGCCGGGCAGCCGCTGCGGTCCCGGGCCGTACGGCTGATGCAGGCCACCGCCCGGCGGGAGCTCGCCGCGCGGCGAGCGGCGGTGGTGCGGGCGGTACGGGAGGTCGTGCCGGGTCTGGAGTTCGTCAACGGCGGTGGCACGGGCAGCGTGCAGTACACCGCCGAGGAGGACGCGGTCACCGAGATCGCGGCGGGTTCGGGGCTGTACGTACCGCGGCTGTTCGACAACTACACGTCGTTCAGCGGGCGTCCGGCGGCGCTCTTCGCCCTGCCCGTCGTACGGCGCCCGGGTGTGGGCGTGGTGACGGTGCTCGGCGGCGGCTATCCGGCGTCCGGCGCGGCCGGCACCGACCGGCTGCCGGTGCCGTATCTGCCCGGAGGGCTGCGCTACGACCCGCAGGAGGGGCCCGGCGAGGTCCAGACACCACTGCTGGGCTCGCCGGCCGACGATCTGCTGATCGGCGACAAGGTGTGGTTCCGGCACGCCAAGGCGGGCGAGCTGTGCGAGCGGTTCGACGCGCTGCGGCTGGTCGAGGGTGACGCGGTGACGGACACCGTGCCGACGTACCGCGGCGAGGGCATGACGTTCCTTTAGGGGTCATTCCCCATGGGCGTCCGGTCGGGTCGCGTGGTCCGGTGCCGTGCGCCGCAAGGCCCCGGAGAGCCCTCGTAGCGGAGCCACCAGGGCTTTTCGGCGACACGGCGAGGTGCGGTGCCGGGCCGCGCGACCCGCGCGGGCACAGGGGAAGGACCCCTCGGCCCGCTCCAGCCGGGCCGGGCCCGGTCCGTCCCGGTTCGAGGGGGCCGGTCCGCCGCCACGGGCCAGGGGGCGGGCTCAGGAGGCGGGGCCGACGCTGTTGCCCACACCACCGCCGGGGCCCGCGTCGCCGGCCGCGCGGATGCCCTTGGTGATGCGGTCCATGTCGGCCAGGGGCGGTGCGTCGTCGCCTGCTTCGAACACGTAGCGGACGGCGACCGGCGCCCCGGTGCCGACGGTGGAGGGGAAGACCAGCGACTGCACGTACCCGCCGGGGCCCCTGCCGGTCGTCACCTGCCAGCGGACGTAGTACCCGGCGCGGCCCGCCACCGCGACCGGGCCGGACTTCAGGACCGTGTGGGACTCGATGCCGCCGTAGGGGCTCTGGTCGAGGGCGTCCTCCTCGAAGGCGTCCTCGGCCGCGTCGGAGACGTCCTCCTCGGCGAGCAGTTCGGGAGAGGTCTCGTCGGTCCCGGTCATCGTGCGGGAGATGACGAGGCCGTGGCGGCAGACGCTGCCCTCGCCGGGGCAGTCGTGGGTACCGGGAGTGGTCATGACGACGTCGTCCTGACTGACGTTCTCCGGCCGGACCCAGCCGTCGAGGAGCGGGAAGGTGACGCCGTTGAGCTGGTCCTCGACGGTGTTCGGTTCGTCGGCGGAGGATTCGGACGCGGGGGCGGACGACGCCGGGCCGTCGCCGTCCGGTGAGGGGGCGGACGACGCGGTGGACGGGCCGGTCCTGGTCCTGGGGTCTCCGTCGTCGCCGCCCAGCAGCACCGCGCCGGTGACGATCGCGGCGACGAGCACGGCGGCCACCGTGGCGAGGGCGATCGCCCGGGTACGGCCGCCGGTGCCACCGGAAGGCACCGGCACCGGCCCGCCGGGGGCCTCCGGGGTGCGCCGGTGCTCGGTCCAGGCCGTGCCGTCCCACCAGCGTTCCAGGTGCGGGGCGTGCGGGTCGGGGTACCAACCGGGTGCGGGCGTCATACTCATCCGAGCACTCTAGGGCGAGGGCCGGCGGAGCCCGCCGTCGTCCTCGCGACCGGTCCGCGCCCGGGACGGGTTGCCGTCCCGGGCGCGGACGGCGACGTCGGGGGTCGGCGGCGCCCCGACGGCTACGCCTCCGTGTCGAACGCCACGAAGCGCAGTTCCGAGGTGTACCGGCGTCCCTCGTCGTCGCGGAGCCAGGTCTGCTCCGGTGAGGGCAGCATCTCCGTGAACGTGACCGTGCCCCGCGGGTCCCGGCGGGCCAGCCGGCGCAGTGCCTTGGCGAGGATCGTGACGTACACGGGACTGTCGAAGTCGACGTAGAACGGCCGGGACTCGGTCGGGGAGACGACGAAGACGAAGCGGGGCAGGCCGAGCCGTGCGCGCCAGTGCCGGGCGCGGACGAAGCGCCGGGCCTCGTCCCTGTCGTCGGCGAACCCCGCCTCCGACGCGGGCAGCCGCCACGTCTCCCGGGCCACCACCAGCCGGTCGACGGTGACGCGCGGTGTGTGGCCGTCCGGCGGCAGGAGTTGGAAGAGGTCCATCGACAGGGTGGTCAGGACGTGCGAGAAGACGTCCGTCACCGGGAACCTCGCACCGTCCGGGAGCCGGACGACCAGGTCGCCGTCACGCTCCTCGACGACGGCGTCGGCGCTGCGTACGGCCCGGGGGCGGGCGGGGTCCGCGGTGAAGTCGGTCAGGGCGACCTGGTAGTCCCGGGGCCGGATCAGCGTGTTCCGGACCCGGGCGGACAGGCGCGCGCGGTGTTCCTTGGGGATCAGCGGCAGCAGGCGCGGCCCGGGGTGGTCCCGGTCGGTGAGACGGAGCAGTTCGCCGGCGTCCGGGTGCTGGTGGGTGAAGAGGGAGGCGCCCAGCGTGTTGGCGGCCAGGTGGAGTTCGCCGAGGACGAGGGTGAAGTCGCCGCGGGCCACCGCCTCGGTGCCGTCGGCGGCGATCATGATGTCCGGGCTCAGGTAACGGGCCGCCGTCCAGCCGCCGGAACCGGCGAACTCCTCGCGCACCGCCGCCTCGATGTCCGCGGAGCGGACGGTCACGCGGCGGGCGTCCGGGGGGATCGCGAGGATCCGCTGCCAGGTGGCGGCGAACTCCTCCTGGAGTTCGCCGGCGGTGGCGCGCGCGGTGCCGTGCAGCACCGGAAGGCACGCGAACCAGAGGGCGGCCAGGTCCACCGGTCCCTCGGCGGCGAGGCGTTCGTACACCGCGCGCGTCCCGGTCCGTACGACGGCGGCGAGCCGTGAGGTGAGCCACCCGGCGCTGTCCATGAGCAGCCGCAGCGGACGCAGCGCCTCCAGCACCTCGGGGCCGAGGCGGGCCGTCGCGGACCGGCGGGAGTCGTGGTACACGAGCGCCCGGCACGGCGCGGTCGACGCGGACTTCTCCCGTACGGCGGCGGTGTCGGTCAGTTCGGTGAAGTCCCGCTCCAGGCCGGTCAGCGCGCCGACCAGCGCGTCCACGTCGTGGGCGGCCGCCACCGCCGCGCGGCCCTCCTCCAGCCGGTCGAGCGCGGCGAGCCCCCGTCGGCGCGGTTCCGGCGCGCCGACGGTCTCCAGCCAGGCCCTCAGGTCCCGGTCGGGGTGGGTGCCCGCGGGCACGTCCAGGCGCCATACCACCCAGCGGCGGGCGACCAGGTCGGCGAGGACGGCGGGCACGTCGTGGTCCGGAAGCGCGGCGGCGATCGCCCGCGCCGGGCGGATGCCGTCGCAGAGGCCGAGGACGGCCGCGGTCCGGGCGGGGACCGTCACCGGACTCCGGCCGGGCACGCGGACCCGGCAGCCGTCCACCGTCACGAAGGGCACCCGGCGAGGGGCGATCCACTCCCGCAGGCCGGGATCGGCGTCCAGGGTCCTGGCCAGCGCGTCGACGCCCCAGCTCGCCCAGTAGACGGTGGACTCGGCGACGGTGCCGGAACCGGTGTCGACGGCGGCGCCGGACGCCGCGGCGTCCCAGCGGCCCCAGCCGACGGGTCCGAAGAAGCCGATGGTGTCGTTCTTCACGCAGAACCGCTGCCAGTAGTGGGCGACCAGTTCCTCCCGCTGGCGGGGCATGCTGCTGCGGCTGTCCACGCCCGGCGTCCAGCGCAGGAACGGGGCGATGCCGGAGGTGAGGACCGGGCGGTTCTGCCAGGCCACCGCCTCCCGGAAGGACGGCGTACGGGCGATGTCCTGGAGGGTGTGCGCGGTCTCCACGGCGGCGTCGGCGAACAGGCGGGCGAAATCCGTCCAGCGCGCGCTGTCGAGGGGGGTTTCCGGGTCGAACGTGTCGGCCGCCTCGGCCACTCCGGCCGGGGCCAGCCGCAGCACCCCGTCGGCGGGGAAGCCGGGGCCGCGCAGCGCGAACTGCTCCCACAGACGCCAGCGGCCGAGGGACGGTACGCGGTCTTCGGTCATGGCAGGGCTCTCCTTGGCGGGCGCGGGGGCCGGGCGGAGGGGCACGGCGCGGGCGGGTCGGGGCGGGCGGGACGAGGCGGGCGAGGGCGCGGCGGCAGGGCGGGAAGGAGTGCGGGCCGGCTCGGGACCGGGGACCGGTGCGCGCCGGTCCCCGGTCCCCGTACGGTCGCGTCGGGGCCGGTGACCGGTGGGGCGCACGGTGGGGGGAGCAGCGGGTGCCGTGGAGGTCAGGGGCGGCCGTAGTCGGCGTCGACGACCTCGGCCAGGTCCCGCGGTGTGGGGTAGGCGAAGACCAGGGACACCGGCACCTCCGCGCCGAGGACCTCCTCGAGCCGGCCGGTGATCTGGAAGGCGGTGAGCGAGTCGCCGCCCGCTTCGTAGAAGTCGGTGTCCGCGGTCAGGTCGGGAAGGCCGAGCACGTCGCGGAAGATCCCGACGAGCAGGTCGGCGGTGCGGGTGGCGGTCGCGGTGTTCTCGGTCATGGTGTGTGCTCCTCGATGGTGGTGGCGGTGGGTGCTTCCACGGCTCTTTCCGTGGATGTCGCGGTGCGTGTGCGGAGAAGGGCGTGCAGGCGGGCGGGGGTGTTGCCGCCGGAGACGACCACCACGGCCCGTTCGCGGCGGCCGGCGCGCAGGGCTCCGGCCAGGGCGACGGCTCCGCTGGGTTCGGCGTCGACGCCGAGGCGGTGCAGCAGGGCGGTGGCGGCGAGGATCTCGGCGTCGCCGACGGCCATCAGGTCGTCGACGCGGTCACGGATGATCGGGTAGGGGACGCGTCCCGGCCGCTGGCCGCGCAGGCCGTCGGCGACGGTGGCGCAGGGCGGCAGCCGGACCGGGTGTCCCTCGGCCAGGGAGCGGGCGTAACGGGGCGTCAGGGCCGGTTCGACGCCGACCACTCGGACCGGATGGTCGGCAGCGGCGAGGCAGACGCCGGCGAGGAGTCCGCCGCCGCCGGTCGGGACGTAGACCGTCTCGGTGCCGGGGGCGTCGGCGAGCAGTTCGGTGCCGGCCGTGCCCTGCCCGGCCACCACCAGGGGGTGGTCCGAGGAGGGCACGAGGGTGGCTCCGGTCTCCTCCGCGAGCCGGCCGGCCCGCTCCTCCCGCTCGGCCACTCCCCCGCCCACCTGGACCGTCTCGGCGCCGAGCGCGCGGATGACGGCGGCCTTGGCGGGGGTCGCGCCCGCCGCGAGGACGACGGTCAGGCGGATGCCGAGGGAGCGGGCGAGCCAGGCGAGGGCGATGCCGTGGTTGCCGGACGAACCGGTGACGACCCGGTCGGCGTCCAGCGCCAGGACGGCGTTGGCGGCTCCGCGCATCTTGAAGGAGTGGCCGGCCTGCCGGTGTTCGGCCTTCAGCAGCAGGTCCGGTCCGTGCGCCGGCGTCACCGGGCCGCGCAGCAGGGGCGTGCGCAGGACGTAGGGGGCGATGCGGACGGCCGCCGCGGCGACGTCGGCAGGGCCCGGCAGGGTACCGGCCTCGGCCGGCCGCAGGCCGGTGGCGGTCACGGGGCGCTCCCCACGACCAGCCGGCGGCGGTCCGCCTTGCCGCCCCGGGTGGTGGGCAGCGCGTCGTGGCGCTGGAACCGGCGGGGCATCAGGTGCGGCGGCAGGGAGCGGGCCAGGTGGGTGCGGAGCTCCGCGTCGGTGGTGCCGGTCAGGTCGCCCGTGACGTGGGCGACCAGATGGACCCGTCCCCGGTCGTCGGTGTGCGCGGTGACCGCGGCGCCGCCGACGCGCGGGTGGGACAGCAGGGCGCCCTCGATCTCGGCGGGGTCGACCCGGTGGCCGCGGATCTTGACCTGCCGGTCGGTGCGGCCGGCGTAGGTCAGGCCCTGCGGGCCCCACCGGCCGAGGTCACCGGTGCGGTAGAGGCGGGCGCCGGGCGGGCCGAAGGGGTCGGGCAGGAAGCACTCGGCGGTGCGGGCCGGGCACCCGCCGTAGCCTCGCGCCACGCCCGCGCCGCCGATGTACACCTCGCCCACGCCGCCGTCGGGGACCGGCGCGAGACCGGCGTCGAGCACCCGGACGACCGTGCCCGCCCGGGGCGTGCCCACCACGTCGGTGGCCGTGTCGGGCTCGGCCGGGACGACGTGGCGGGTGGTGGTCATGGTGCACTCGGTCGGGCCGTACTGGTTGACGAGCGTGCCCGGTACCGTCCGCCGCCCGCCGGCGGTGAGGAACGGGCGCAGGGACTCTCCGCTGGAGGCGACCAGGGTGACGTCGGCCAGCGGGTCGGCCGGGGCCGGCTGTCCGGCCAGGTGCGTCAGGAAGGACGGAGTGACGCTGAGCAGCGCGGTCACCCGGTGTTCGCGCACGGTCCGGGCGAAGTCGGCGGGGCGCAGCAGCCGGGCGCGCTCCACGATCACCAGCCGGGCTCCGGCCAGCAACGGGGCGAAGGTGTCCCGGATCGAGGCGTCGTAGCCGAGCGGCGCGGTCTGCAGGGCCACGGTGTCCGGGCCGAGGCGGAAGGCGCGCGCGGTGTCGCGCAGGTAGGCGTCGAGGGCGTGGTGTTCGACCAGGACCGGGCTGGGTTCGCCGGTGCTGCCGGAGGTGTGGCTGACGTAGGCCAGGGCCTGCGGGTCGACGGGCGGGGGCGGCGTCGCGGGTCCGTCCGGCCCGGTGGCGGATCCGGCGGGTCCGGCGGCCGGCCGGTCCAGCAGGATCGTGGGCACGTCCAGGTCGAGTGCGCGGGCGTGCGCGGAGGTGGTCAGCAGCAGGCGGGCGCCCGCCCCGTGGGCGAAGGCCGCCAGCCGGTCGCGGGGCTGGGCCACGTCCAGGGTGAGGAAGGCGGCTCCGCAGCGCATGACCGCGGCCATCGCGGCCACCGCGTCGGCGCCGTGCCCGACGGCGACGGCGCACACCGTCTCCGGTCCGGCGCCGTGGGCCCGCAGCAGCGGGGTCAGTTCGTCGGCGCGCGCGGCCAGCCGGCCGTACGTGATCTCGCCGGCGGGGGTGTCCAGCGCGATCCGCTCCGGGTGGCGGACGGCGTGTGCGGCGAGGTCGTCGGCGACGGTGCGCATCACGCCTCCTCCCTGCCGGTGACGGTCCGGTCGACGGCCACGAAGCGGAGTTCGGAGGTGTAGCGGTGGCCGTCGTCGTCGGTGAGCCAGGACTGCTCGGGGGTGGGCAGCATCTCGCTGACCTTCAGGCGGGCCCCGGAGTCCTTGCGGGCGAGCCGGCGGGCGGCCTTGGCGAGGATGGTGACGTACACGGGGCTGTCGAAGTCGACGTAGAACGGGCGGGGTTCGGTCGGGGAGACGACGAAGACGAAGCGGGGCAGGTCGTGGCGGCGCTGCCAGTGCCGGGCCCGCACGAACCGGGCGGCCTCGCTCTTCTCGTCGGCGAAGTCGACTTCCGAGACGGGCAGCTGCCAGGTCTCACGGGCCACGGTCATGCGGTCGACGGTGATGCGCGGGGTGTGTGCGCCCTCGGGACGGAGGGTGAAGCGGTCCATGACGCGCTGGGTGAGGGTGTTGGCGTAGGCGTCGAGGACGTCGTGGGCGCTGCCGTCGGGCAGTACGGCGGTCAGCCGGCCGTCCCGGTTCTCGACGCGGACGTCGGCGCTCGGCACCGAGTTCGGACGGTGCGGGTCGCCGGTCTGGTCGACCAGGGTCACGTAGTGGTCCTCGGGCCGGTCCAGGGAGGGCCGGCTGCGGGTGGACCAGCGCAGGGGCAGTTCCTTGGGCAGCGTGGGCAGCAGGCGTGGGCCGGGGAAGTCGCGGCCGGTCTCGGCGATCAGCCGGTCCCGCTCGGGGTGCTGGTGGACGAAGAGGGAGGCGCCCATGGTGTTCAGCGCGCAGTGCATCTCGCCGAGAACGAGGTCGACGTCGCCGCGGGCGAGGGCGTCCGCGTCCTCGGCGACGACCAGGATGTCGGGGCTGACGTAGCGGGCGAGGGACCAGCCGTCGCCGGGCTCACCGAACTCCCGGCGCACCCGGTCGGCCAGCTCGCCCGTGGTCAGGCGGACGCGGCGGGCGCCGGGCGGGAGGTCGAGGATCCGGGCCCACCTGGCGCGCAGTTCGGCCTGGACGGTGTCGATCAGGTCGCCGGCGTCCGGGTGCGGGGAGGGCAGGGTGTTCATCCACAGGGTGGCGAGGTCGACGGGTGCGCCGCCGGCGCTCAGGCGGTCGTGGACGGTGCGCAGCCGGGTGCGGATGGCGTCGGCGAAGCGGTTCGTCATCCAGCGGGCGGCCGTCAGGCACAGCTGGAGGGGCTCCAGACCGGCCAGCAGGGCGGGCCCGGCCGTGGCGGTGGCCGACCGTCGGGCGTCGGAGTACACCAGTCCCCGGCAGGGAGCGGTGCGCGCGCCCTTGGCGCGCTGGGCCTCGCTGTCGGTGAGGGTGGCGAAGTCGGCCTCCAGGGCGCCGATCGCGGTGGTCAGCGCGGTGGCGTCGGTCCCCGCGTCGCGTACGGCGTCGCGGCCCCGCTCCAGCACGGCGAGCTTCGCCAGCGCCCGGTCGCGGACGGCCTCGTCGGGTACGCGCTCCAGGATGCGGCGCAGGGCCCGGTCGGGGTGGGTGGCCGCGGGCACCTCCAGACGCCACTGCACCCAGCGCCGGCCGGCCAGTTCGCGCACGACGTCGGCGACGTCGGCGGTCTCCAGGCCCAGCTCGGCGGCGACGGCGGCCAGGTGCCGGGTGCCGTCGCAGCGCAGCAGTACGGCCTGCTGGAGTTCCCCGACGGGCTGGGCGGGCCGTCCCGGGATCCGTACCGTGCCGTCCTGGCAGCGGACGAAGGACATCCGGCGCGGCGGGATCCACCCCATCAGTTCGGTGTCCTCGGCGAGCACCTTGGCCAGGGCGTCGATGGCCCAGCCGGAGAAGTAGACCTCCTGCGCGGCGAGGAAGCCCCGGCCGGCGTCCACGGTGACGGCGTGCGGCGCCGACAGGTCCCAGCGGCCCCAGCCGACGGGGCCGAAGAAGCCGATGGTGTCGTTCTTCACGCAGAACCGCTGCCAGTAGTGGGCGACCAGTTCCTCCCGCTGGCGGGGCATGCTGCTGCGGCTGTCCACGCCCGGCGTCCAGCGCAGGAACGGGGCGATGCCGGTGCGCAGGACGGCGGGGTTCTGCCAGGCGAGAGCCGCCTGGAAACGGGGCTGTGCGGCGACTCGCTGGAGGTGGCGGGCGGTGTCCACGGCGGCCGCCGACAGCTCCTCGGTGAAGGCCTGCCACTCGGGTCCGGCCGGATCGGTGCCGGGGCCGAACTTGTCGGCGGCCTCGGCCAGTCCGGGCGGGGCCAGCCGCAGCACCCCGTCGGCGGGGAAGCCGGGACCGCGCAGCGCGAACTCCTCCCAGAGCCGCCAGCCTCCGCCCGGCAGCAGGACCGGTGCGTGCTCGTCCGACATCACGTGCTCCTTCCGGAAGGGGGTGCGCGGGGAGGCCGCTCGGTGCTCGGCCGGGCCGTGGCCGCCGCCGGGATGCCCAGCTCCCCGGGCGGACAGCACCGTCCCGCGCCGGGGCGGCAGGGCACCAGAGAAGATCCGGCAGCAACGCGCGCCGCGGGCTCGGCGCGTTCGTCCCTGCCCCGGTCGGGGGGCCGCCCGGCACGCTGTCGGCGTCGGCCCCGACCTGCGGCCGGCCCATCACCTGCGGGAGGTTCACCGTGACGCAACCCCACTCCGCGACCGGTCCGGGTGCCGAGGAGGCCCGCCCGGGCTCCGGGGAACCGGGCACCGACGAGGTGTATCTCGTGGTGCGCAACGACGAGGAGCAGTACTCGATCTGGCGGGCGGACCGCGACGTGCCCGCCGGCTGGCACCCGGAGGGCCGGCGGGGCAGCCGGCAGGAGTGCCTGGACCACATCGGCGTGATCTGGACGGACATGCGTCCGCTCAGCCTGCGCCGTCGGCTGGCCGGGGCAGATGTCTGAGCCACGGGCGGGCCGGCTGCTGGACCCGCCGGCACACGCCCCACCGCCGGCGCCGTCCGGGCTGCCGGGCCCGGCCGTGCTGGACCTGTCCGGGCTGCGGCACCGGACCCGGGCGCCGGGTCCACGTGTGCTGAGGGGGCCGCTGGAGCTGTACCTGGCCCACGTCGGTGCCCTGGACGAACGGGCACTGCGGGATGCCCGGGAACTGCTGGACGCGGAGGAACGGGACCGGGCCCGCGCGTTCCTCCGCGACCGCGACCGGGACGCGTACGTGGTCGCGCACGCGGCCCTGCGCGACGTGCTGAGCGCCCTGCTAGGCGTGCCCGCCGACGCGCTGCCGCTGACGCGGGAGCCGTGCGCGGGCTGCGGCGGGCCGCACGGGCGGCCCGTCCTGCGCATGCCGGGCGTGCACTTCTCGCTGTCCCACAGCGGGGATCTGGTGATGGTGGCGCTCGCCCCCGCACCGGTCGGTGTCGACGTGGAGGGGCTGGCCACCGCGCGTGCGGTGCTCGGCGCGCAGTCGGCGCTGCACCCGGCGGAGGCAGACGAGCTGGCGCTGCTGCCCGCGCACGAGCGTCCGGTCGCGTTCACCCGGGCCTGGGTGCGCAAGGAGGCCTACCTCAAGGGTCTGGGCACGGGTCTGGTGCGCGATCCGGCACTGGACTACGTGGGCACCGGGCCGCTGCCGACCGCCCCAGCACCGGGGTGGACCGTACGGGACGTCCTGGTCCCGGCGGGGTACGCGGCGGCGGTGGCCCTGCGGACGCCCTGACGGCGTACGCGCGAACACGGCGGGGACCGGTCCGGCGGGCGGGTCCCCGCCGTGACGTTGCGGCGTCCGTGCCCGGTCCGGCGCCGTTCGCGTGGGCAAGGAGCCCGACGCCTTCACCCACAACCCACAAGCACACAGCAGTTGGCGCGCTACGATCACCGGCGTGAGTGCTCCGGAACCGACCATCGTCGCCACCTCCGGAGGTCATCGCGTGGGCACACGCACCCGGGTCCTGTTCCACTCTCTGGTCCACCACGCGGTCGATCTCTCCGGTGTGCACGGCCGACGCCCCCGAGTCCTGTACCTGGGCACGGCGGTGGGCGACGCCGAGCACGTCACGGCGCGGGTGGGCGAGGCCGCCCGGGTGGCGGGCTTCGACCTCACCCCGCTCCAGCTCTTCCCGATGCCGAGCGTGGACGACGTCGAGGGCACGGTGCTCGACCACGACGTGGTCTGGGTGATGGGCGGCTCGGTGGCCAACCTGCTCGCCGTGTGGCGGGTGCACGGGCTGGACGGGGTCCTGCGGCGCGCGTGGCGCTCCGGGGTGGTGCTCGCCGGGGTGAGCGCGGGTTCCATCTGCTGGTTCCAGGGCGGCACCACGGATTCCTTCGGACCCGAACTGCGCCCGGTCACCGACGGTCTGGGCCTGCTGCCGTACGGCAACGGGGTGCACCACGACAGCGACGAGGGCCGGCGCCCGCTGATCCACCGGCTGGTGGCCCAGGGCGTCTTCCCGACGGCGCACTGCACCGACGACGGTGTGGGTCTGGTCTACCGGGGCACCGAGCTGGTCGAGGCGGTGGCGGAGGAGCCGGGCAAGGCTGCCTACGTGGTGCGCCGGGACGGCGAGCGCGCCGTGGAGGAGCGGATGGAGCCGCGGTTGCTGCCCACGCCCCCCGGCTGACCGGCCGGACGGACGACCGCTCGAAGGAGCCGGCGACCGCGCGGGGCGACGCGGGCGACCGCGTGCGGCCGTCGCGGCCCCCCGGCCGCGGCTCCCGCCCCGCCGCTGCGTCCGTCCTCCGTCCCCCGTGTCGCCCGCTCCGCCGCCTCAGACCAGGCCGTGACGCACCGCGTGGGCGACCGCGTGGGCCCGGTTGCGGGCCTGCAACCGGGCCATGATCTCGTAGATGACGTTCTTGACGGTGTGTTCGGAGCAGCGCAGCAGCAGGGCGATGTCCGCGTTGCCGTGGCCCTCGGCCATGAGGCGCAGCACCGACGTCTGCCGGGCGGTCAGGACGGGCCGGCCGCCGCCGTCGGCCGGATCACCGGGTCCTGGACCGCCGGCCAGCAGGTGGGAGAGGTCCGGGTAGGGGATGCTCGGGTGCGGATGGGCCGCGCGGCGCACCGCCGCCGCCAGGCTCTCCTCGGTGAGGTCGGCGGCCCGCAGGACGACCGCCCCGGCCCGCAGTGCGAGCCGCAGTCCCGTGCGGCCGACGGTGTCGCACACCAGGACCAGCGGGCCCGCGCCGTGCCGGCCGCGCAGGGCCTGTGCGGCGTCGGCGGCGGCCACCACGGTGACGGTCCCGGGCCCGCCGTGCTCCGCCGCGTGGGCCAGGCCGGCGCGGCGGGCCGTTGCGCGGACCCGGTCGGCGCCCCGCGAGGGCGGGATACGAAGGGTGGGGAGCACGCCGGCCGCGGCGGCGGACGCCATGGGCGCCATGGGCGCGGCGGGCGCGGGCGCGGCGGTCAGGGTCGCGGTCACAGCAGTCCCGCCCGGAGCGCGTAGGCGACCGCATGGGCGCGGTTGCGCAGCCGGAACCGCTGGGTGATGTCGTGCACCACGGTGGTCACGGTGCGCGGCGAGTAGGCGAGCCGCTGGGCGATCTCGGCCGTCTCGTGGCCGTCGGCGACCAGCCGCAGCACCGAGCGTTCCCTGTCGGACAGCATGCCGTCGGTCCAGCCGCCGGTGCCGTGCCGGGTGTCCGACGGGCGGTCCAGGAGCTGTTCGAGCAGACCGGGCGGCAGGGTGCAGTCGTCCCGGGCGGCGGCCAGTACCGCGTGGGCGAGGCGCGGGGCGTCGGCGTCCCGGCGCACCAGCAGGCCGCGGGCACCGGCGGCCAGGGTGTGCAGGGCGTCGCCGGAGGCGAGGACACCGGCCACCAGCACGACGGCGGGGCCGTGCCTCAGGGCGCGGGTGGCGCGCACCATGTCCAGCTCGCCCGGGCCGAGACGGTCGACGGTGAGGACGGCGACCCGGGCCTCGGCGGGCTCACACACGGTCAGTTCCGGGCAGGCGAGCAGGGTCGAACGCGTGCCGGCCTCCAGTACCGGATCGAGGGCGACCACGCCGACGGATACGGGTGCTCCCATCTGCTGCTCCTAGGAAGTCGGTCCGCCCGGCGCGGGCACTCCGGGCGGTGTGCGGTGGGGACTGCGCACCACAGTGCCGGGGGCGGGGGCGCGGCGGCATCGGTAACCGGCCCCCACCTTTCCCCCGGGCGGGGCGGCCCCCTCGGCCCGGGATCCCCCGGGGTCCTCCTTCCGGCCCTGCCCACGGGGGCCGTCGGCCGGTCCGCGCGACGGCGTGATCAGCGGGCCGGGGCTCCGGGTGCGGGAAAGAAGCGGTCATGGGGCCGGTGCCCCGGGGAAGGGGCGCGCACGAGGGGCCGCGCATGCGCCGAGGGGCGGGCACAAGGGCCGAACGCGCAGCATCACGTTTCCGTCCGGCGCTTCGTCCCCCATCCGGGCGGTACCGGCGGCCCCGCCTCCGAGCTGCGGGTTTGCCGCTCGGGGAGTGGTGCCGGGCGGGGCGGCCCGACGGAGCGGGGCGGGGGCCGCGCAGAATATGGGGGCCGCCTACCCATGTGGGGGTCACAGGGGGTCTGCGACCTTCTTTCTCGTGACTGAGACCGCCAGCCTCCCGACGTCCCGGAGCACCGGCCTTCCGCCCTCGTGGTGGGCACCGGCGCTGTCCCTCGCGGAACGACTCGCCGCCCCCGGCCTTCCCGGGGCGCCCGCCGGAGCCACCGCCGGACCCGCTCCCTGGGCCGCCGGGGACGCCGAGGGCTTCGCCCTGCGGCTGGCCGGTCTGGGCGTGGACGGGGCCACGGCCGCGGCACTGGCCGCGGAGCCCGCGGCGCGGCTGGCCGCCCGTGCCCCGAAGCCCGACTGGGCACGGTATGCCGAGGCGGTCCTGGACCACGCCGCGGCGGCGCCGGTGGACACGCTCGCCCCGGGCGAGGGACCCGACGCCTTCGCTCCGGTCGTCCAGCCGCTGGTCGGCACCGCCACCGCGCGGCTGGCCGGGCTGCTGCCCGCGTTCCCGGACGCCGAACCGGCCGTGTGGCGGGAGGCGTTCGCACGGCGGCTGACGCACCAGCTGGTCCGGCAGGCGGCGCGGACCCTGGTCCGCGAACTCGACGCGGCGCGGCGCGCCGGGCGGCTGGCCGGGGCCGGCGCCCGCGAGCGGTTCGACGCCTTCACCGCCGCCGCGGCCACCCGGCAGGGCCTCGGGGCGCTGTTCGCCGCCTACCCGGTGCTGGCCCGGATGCTCGCGCAGACCGCCCTGGACGCGACGGGGGCCACGGCCGAACTGGCGGCCCGTTTCGCGGCCGACCGAAAGGACCTGGCCGCCGGACTCCTCGACGGACGCGCCCCGGGGCCGCTCGTCGGGGTGGACCTCGGCCGCGGGGACGCCCACCAGGGCAACCGGTCCGTCGCCGTCCTGCGCTTCGCCGGCGGCGACCGGCTGGTCTACAAGCCACGGCCGCTCGGCCAGCACGCGCTCCTCGACGACCTGGTGCACTGGCTGAACTGCAAGGTCCCCGGACTGGACCTGCGGACCCCGCGCAGCCTGCGCCGCGAGGCGTACGGCTGGCTCGAGTTCGTCGAGCACCGCTGGTGCCGGTCGGTGACCGAGACGGACGCGTTCTACCGGCGCCAGGGCGCGCTGCTGGCCCTGCTGTACGCGGTGGACGGCGCCGACATGCACTACGAGAACGTCATCGCCTGCGGCGACCAGCCGGTTCTGGTGGACGCCGAGACGCTGCTGCACACCGGGCTCGCGCAGTCCACGACGGCGGGCGCCGACCCGGCGGCGGACGCGCTGCACGCCTCCGTGCACCGCACCTGCCTGCTGCCGCACCTGCTGATCGGCGAGCACGGGGCCCTCGACATCTCCGCGCTCGGCCGGTCCGCCGACGGCACCTACCCGAGCGAGGGCCTGCACTGGCGGGACAGCGGTCTGGACACCATGCGGGCCGTACGCGCCCCGCTCCTCAGTCCCGCGGCGCACAACCAGCCGCTGCCCGCCGGCCGCCCCCTGGAGGGCGCCGACCACCGGGCGGCCCTGTTGGAGGGGTTCCGCGCCGCGTACGCGGCGCTCGCCGCGCACGGCCGTGAACTGCTCGGCGACGACGGCCCGCTGGCGGCCGGTGCCGACCGTCCCGCCCGGCTCATCGTCCGCTCCACCCGTCTGTACGCGACGCTGCTGGAGGAGTCGGCCCACCCGTCGCTGCTCGGCGACGCGCTCGCCCGGGAGGGCGTGTTCGCGGTGCTGTGGACCGAGTCCGGGCACGACGGGACACGGCAGCGGCTGATCGAGCACGAGACGGCGGCGCTGTGGCGCGGTGACGTGCCGCTCTTCACCCATCGGCCGTCGGGGACCGCGGTCCGGGCCGACGACGGCACGTGGCTGCCGGATGTGCTGCCGGTGTCGGGCGTGGCCGCGGTGCGGGAGAAGATCGCCCGGATGGACGAGGTCGACTGCCACGACCAGGAGTGGATCATCACGGCCACGCTCGCCGCCCGGGGCGCGGGCTCCCCGCTGGACCGGCCCAGGTCCGAACTGGTGGTGGAGCCGGTGCCCGCCGTCGCGCCCGACGCGTCCCGGCTGCTCGCCGCCGCGTGCGGGATCGCCGACGAGATCGCCGCCCGCGCGGTGCGTGAGGGCGGGCGGACCAACTGGCTCGGCCTGGAGCGGGTCTCCGGGCCGCACTGGGCGGTGCTGCCGATGGGCGCCGGACTCGCGCAGGGCTACTGCGGAGTGGCGCTGTTCCTGGCGCACACCGACGCACTGGCCGAGGCGGGCCGGTACGCCGCGCTCGCCCGGGAGGCCGTCCGCCCCCTGCCCGTCCTGCTGAAGGCGCTGGCGGACGAGCCCGAGCTGAGTGCGGCGGCGGGACCCGGCGCGTACGACGGTCTCGGCGGCGTCGTGTACGCGGTGCTGCGTCTGTCGGCACTGCTCGGCCCGGACGTCGCGAAGTGCCTGCCGAACGCGCTCACCGCTCTCGGCCACGCCGCATCCGCGTGCTCCGAGCCCGGATTCGCCGGCGGTACGGCGGGAGCCCTGGCCGCCGCGGTCGCGGTGCACGAGGCGACCGGCGATCCGGCGGCGCTGGGGCTGGCGGACGCTCTGGCGGAGCGGCTGCTCGGCGCGGTGGCCGGAGGGGCCGCCGGCGCCAAGGGCGCCGTGCCGCCCGGTGCGGACCGGTGTGCCGCCGCCGCGCACGGCCTTCCGGCAGGTTTCGCCGACGGCGCCGCGGGCATCGCCTGGGCCCTGCTGCGGTACGCCGCACGCCGCCCCGGGGATGCCGCCGGGCATGCGGCCGCCGCCCGGACACTGCTGGAGGCCGCGCTGCGCGGCACCGGGGCGGCGCCCGCGGACGTGTCCTGGTCCGGCGGACTCGCCGGTGCGGCGGCCGTCGCCGCCCACCTGTCCCCCGCGCCCTCCGTGTCCCCGGTCCCGGCCCGGCCCGCGGACGCCGGGGTCCGTCCCGACCTCAGCCTCGGGCGGGGCACGCTCGGCACGCTGGAAGCCCTGGCCGTAAGCGCCGGGAGGGGCGATTCGGCCGCCTCCGGCGAGCTCGCCCGGTGCGCGGGCCGGGCCCTCGCCCTCGTCGAGGCGCAGGGCCACCGATGTGCCACCCCCGACCACGTCCCCTCCCCCGGGCTGCTCGACGGGCTGTCCGGCATCGGCTACGGGCTGCTCCGGCTGGCCCACCCCGGCACCGTCCCGTCCGTCCTGCTCCTGGCCCACCCCGACCACTGACCGGTAAGGCACCCGCGTTCCTCGGCCCCATGGCATCTCCACCTCCGCCCCGTACCTGCCGTACGGAAAACAGAAGGGGAAGACCTTTCATGGATCAGCACCTCGCCACCACCGCCGCCGACTCCGCCCGGCACACCGCCGACGAGCAGGACGCGGCGGGCGGGATCACGCTCACCGGCCGCAACCGGGCCTGCGCCCGCGCCCGGGTCCTGGCCGGGATGGTGCTGACCAGCGGCATCGTCGTCACGCTGAGCACCCTGGACACCTCGGTCTCCGCGCCGGGCTGACCCCGCACGGTTGTCACGTCGGGTGAGGGCGCGGGACCGCCGGGCGGTCCCGCGCCGCGGCGCGTCCGGCGGTTCTCCGTCGGGGTCGCGATCTGCCCCGGGCCCCGGCTTGCCGATTATCATCTGCGTCCATGCGTTCCCATGCGCCTTTCCTCGTCGGGCGGGACCCCCAACTCACCCTGCTCGAACGTGCCATGGCCCAGGCGAGACAGGGGCGCGGCGGCGTCGTCTTCCTGATCGGCGAGGCCGGAGTGGGCAAGTCGCGGCTCGCGGCACAGGCCGTGGGCGGTGCGCTGGGCTCCGGTATGCGGGTACTGCGCGGCCGCAGCAGCACCACGGGGCCCGCCGTGCCGTTCCGGCCGCTCACCGAGGCGCTGATGTCGCTGTTCCGCAGCGGCGAGCCCCTCGACGACCTGGCCCTCGGTCCCTACCGGCCGGTCCTCGGGCGGCTGATACCCGACTGGGACACCGGGGAGCGCGAGAGCAGTTCCATGGTGATCCTGGGTGAGGCGGTGCTGCGTCTGCTGCTGGCCGCCGGGCGCGGGCAGGGCCAGTTGCTGCTGCTGGAGGACCTGCACGACGCCGACCCCGAGACGCTCGGCGTCCTCGAGTACCTGGTGGACAACCTGGAGTACACACCGGTCCTGCTGCTGGCCACCGTGCGGACCGATTTCAGCGACGCCCTGGACCTGGCGCAGTCCGCCCGCCGCCGGGGCGTCGCGACCCTGGCCGAACTGCCGCCGCTGACCCGGCCCCAGGTGGACGAGATGACGGCGGCGCAGCTGGGGGCCGACGGTCCGGGGGACGTGCCGGCGGCGGTGCTGGACCGCCTGTGGGAGGACAGCGCGGGCAGTCCGTACCTGGTCGAGGAACTGCTCCAGTCCATGATCGGGGCCGGGACGCTGGTGCAGGGCACCGACGGCTGGCGGGCGGTCGGCGATCTGCGCCGTGACGTTTCCTCGACGCTGGCCCGGGGCATCCTGAGGCGCATCGACCGGCTCGGCACGCAGGGTCTGACCCTGCTGTCGGCCGCCGCCGTCCTGGGCCGCCGCTTCCCCCTCACCGTGCTCCAGCGCATGACCGGTGCCGACGACCGGGCGCTGCTCGGCCATCTGCACGCGGGCGTCGCCGCCCGGCTGGTCGTCCCCGACGAGCCCGCTCCCGACTGGTACTCCTTCCGCCACTCCCCCACCGTCGAGGCCCTGTTCACACAGATGACGCCGGGGCAGCGGGCGGACCTGGCCAGGCGGGGAGCACGGGCCGTCGAGGAGCTCCATCCGGGTCTCGAAGGCGACTGGTGCGCGCTGGCGGCCGGGCTGCGCTGCGAGGCCGGGGACCGTGTGGAGGCGGGGCTGCTGTACGCGGACGCCGGCGGGCGGGCCCTGGCGGCGGGCGCCCTGGGCTCCGCCGTGACGCTGCTCAGCCGGGCCGAGGGCCTGCTGGCCGACGCCGGCGATCCGCAGGCGCGGGCCTCGGTGCTGGAGAACCTGCTGCCCGCGCTCGCGGAGGCCGGCGACTTCGCCCGCGCCCTCGACCTGGCCGAGGACCTGCACGCGCTGGGCGGCGCCGGGCTGAGCGCCGTACGGCTGGCCACGCTGCACGCCCGGCTGGCCAAGGTGGCCCACACGGCGGGGCGGTGGAGCGACGGCAACCGGCAGATCGACCGGGCGCGCGAGGTCCTGGCGACGGCCCCGGACGAGGCGACGGAGGCGTCCGTCGACGTCACGGCCGCCTACCTCGCCCTGGACACGCCGGGGTCGGACCGCACCCAGCACGCGGAGAAGCTGGCCCGGTCGGCGGCCGACACCGCCGAGCGCCACGGCCTGCCCGTGGTCGCCTGCCAGGCCCGGGAACTGCTCGCCACCGTCGCCCGCGAGCGGGACCCGGAGGAGTCCGCGGCGATGCTCCAGCAGGCCCTGGCGACGGCGGAGCGGCACCGGCTGCCCCTGCAGCGCATGTACGCGGCCACCCGCATGGGCGGCAACACCTGGCTCGCCGAGGGCGACACCTCCGGTCTGCTGGCGGCCCGCGAGGAGGCGCTGCGGCTCGGCTCGGTGAGCATCGTGCACACGGTGGACGGCATCCTCATCCTGGACGCGGTGCTGCGCGGCGACCACGAGAGCGCGCGGTCGGCGGCGGACGACTGCCTGGCCGTGGTGCGGCGGCTGCGCCTGGCACCCGCCGTGCGGTACGTCCTGATGGCGCGGGCCGCCCTGGAGGCGCACCGCGCGGACCGGGCGGCGATGGAGACGGCCCTGGCGGCGTTCACCGAGTGGGACGGCGCCGGTTCGCAGGAGGAGCCGCTCAGCCTCGGCCTGGCCCGCGCCTTCTGTGCGCTGCTGGAGGAGGACCGCGACCTGGCGCGCGCGGAGCTGCGGTCGATGCAGGAACTGGAGGCGGGCAACCCCTCCACCTACCACCTCGGCGGCACCCACGGCCTGGTGCTGCTGCTGGACGTGCTCGCCGGTGACGCGGGGCGGGCGCGGCACGAGGAGATCACCGCCACCGCGATGGCCCGGATGCGCTGGAACCGCCAGTTCGTGCTGCTCGCCGACGCCGTGCTGCTGGGCCGGGAGGGCGCGGGGCCGCGCGCGGCGGCGGCGGTGGAGTCGGCACTGGAGGTGGCACGGCCCTACCCGCTCGCCCGGCATCTGGGGCTGCGGCTGATCGCGGACGCGGGGTACCGGGACGGCTGGGGCGATCCGGTGGGCTGGCTGCGGCGGGCCGAGCACTACTTCCACGAGCGGGACGTCGCGGCCGTCACCGGCGCCTGCCGGGCGGGGCTGCGCAGGCTCGGCGCCCCGGTGCACCAGCATCGCTCCGGCACCAGCCGGATCCCGGAGAAGCTGCGCGCGCAGGGCGTGACCGTCCGGGAGTTCGACGTGTTCCGGCTGCTCGCGGAGCGGCTCAGCAACAAGGACATCGCCGACCGTCTGTTCATCTCGCCCCGCACGGCGGAGAAGCACATCGCGAGCCTCATCGCCAAGACGGGGTCGGCCAACCGCGCGGACCTGTGCGCGCGGTCGGCCGCCTTCGGGGGGTAGGGCGCGTCGGCTACCGCATCTCGCGCACCGCCCTGGACCCCAGCACCGCCAGGCCCGTCGCGGCGAGCACCAGGGCCACCACACCGAACAGGGCGAACGTGTCCTTCCCGGCCAGTGCCCCGCACAGGATCAGCGACAGCGGGGCCACGGCGTAACCGAGGACCATGTCGACGGAGACGACGCGGCTGAGCACCTCCTGGGGGATGTTGCGCTGGATCCAGCTCAGTCCGAACACGCCCTGGAAGCCGATGGCGAAGCCCATCGCGAGGACGGTCGCCACGACGACCGGAGTGCTGTGCACCAGGCCCAGGACGGCCATCCCCGCGCCGAGCCAGCCCGCCAGCGCGGCCACCAGCAGACCGACCCTGGGCCGCCCGCCGACGGCGCCTCCGACGAGGGTGCCGAGCACGGCTCCCCCGGCGAGGGAGCCGTTGAGCACGCCGAGCGTCGCCGAGCCGCCGCGCAGCACCTGGTCGGCCAGGGTCGCGAAGCCGACCGTGAAGGGCCCGGCGTAGCAGAAGTTGACGGCGGTGTCGAGGGCGACGACGGTCCGCAGCCGCGGGTCGCGCGCGGTGTAGGTGACGCCCTCGCGGATGCGGGCGGCGAGGGACGCCCGTTCCTTCACCGCGCCGGCGGGGGTTTCGCGGGCCGCCGCGGGACGGGTGCGGACGCGCGCCACGCACAGGCCGCACAGGGCGAAGCAGACCGCGTCGACGAGGAAGGCGATCGGCGCCCGGGTCAGGGCGATGACCAGGCCGCCGACGGCCGGGCCGACGACGGCGGCGGTCCGCGCGCCGACCCCCATCAGCGCGTTGGCCGGGGTGAGCAGTCCGTCGTCCACGACCGAGGGCAGGATGGAGACGCGCGCCGGCTGGAAGAAGGCGTCGACGGTGCCGAAGGCGGCGGCCGCGGCGCACAGCATCCACACCGTCAGGTGTCCGCCCAGTCCGGCGAATCCGACGGCCGCCATCAGCACCGCCCGCGTCCAGCTGGACGCGACCATCAGGGCGCGCGGCGACCAGGAGTCGCTGAGGCTGCCGCCCACCAGGGTGAACAGGGCCCGGGGTACGGCCTGGAAGGCCAGGACGTAGCCGAGGGTGAGGGTGGATCCGGTCAGGCCGAGGGTGATCCAGGAGAACGCGACGACGCTGAAGCCGTCTCCGAGCAGGGACAGCGACTGTCCCGTCCACAGGAGGCGGAAGGAACGGTGCCGGGCGGGTGCCCACAGCCGCGGACCGGCGCCGGTGAGGGTGGTGGCCATGGTGTGCCTTTCGTCG
This sequence comes from Streptomyces sp. NBRC 110035, assembly GCF_000829695.1. Taxonomy (GTDB): domain Bacteria; phylum Actinomycetota; class Actinomycetes; order Streptomycetales; family Streptomycetaceae; genus Streptomyces. The sequence continues at coordinate 42,041 of NZ_BBNN01000022.1, forward strand.
GACCGGGGCCCGGTCAGTAGTGCACGGGCAGGGCGGTGAGGCCGCGGTTGAGCAGGGAGGGCTGCCAGGCCAGGCCCCCGGGGTCGGCGAGGGTGAGGCCGGGGTGGTCGCACACGAGCGTCCGTACGACGGTCACGGCCACCAGCCGGGCCAGGGCCGCGCCGATGCAGAAGTGGGCGCCGAAGCCGAAGCCGAGGTGGGTGGCGCAGGAGCGGCGGACGTCGAACCGGCCGGGGTCGGGGAAGCGGGCCGGGTCGCGGTTGGCGGCGGCGGTCACCAGGAAGATCCGGTCCCCGGCCCGCAGGGTGCGGCCGTCGAGGTCGAGGTCGCGGGCGGCGGTGCGGATGGACATCTTCGACGGGCCGTCCAGCCGCAGGGTCTCCTCCACCGCCCCCTGGGCCAGTTCGGGCTCCGCCCGGACGGCGGCCAGCTGGTCGGGGCGGGTGAGCAGGGCCAGGACGGTGTTGGCGATGAGGTTGCTGGTGGTCTCCCCGCCGGCGAACGCCATCTGGGTGAGCATCCCGACGAACTCCTCCTCGCCGACCGAGTCGCCGATCCGCCCCTCCCCCAGCACCTGGCTGATCAGGTCGTGGCCCGGTTCGGCGCGGCGCCGGGCGACGAGGGCGCCGAGGTAGTCCTCCAGGCTCACCAGCGCCTGGAGGGAGGCCCGGTACTCGCTCTCCTCCTGGGCTGTGCCGAGGACGAGGTCGGCGACGCGGGTGTTCCAGTACCAGAAGGAGGGCGCGTCGGCGGGCGGGATGCCGAGCCAGCGGGCGAACACCAGGGCGGGCAGCGGCTTGGCGACGCCGGACAGGAGGTCGCCGGTACCGCCGGGCACGGCCTTGCGGGCGAGGACGGCGCGGGTCGCCTTCTCGGTGAAGGCGCGGTAGCGGGCCACGGCGCGGGCGGCGAACGCCTCCTGGAAGACCCGGCGCAGCCTGCGGTGCTGGGGAGGGTCGTTGAAGACCATCCAGCGCGCGAGGATGCCGAAGGCCCGTTCGGCATCCTCGCGGGCGCCCTGCGGGACGGCGTCCATCAGCGGCCGTACCCGGTCGGCGGAGACCGCGGGGTCGCGCAGGCAGCTCATCACCTGCTCGTAGCCGGTGACGAGCCAGGCGTGGTGCAGCGGGCTCCAGCGGACGGGGGCCTGCTCGCGCAGGGCGTCGAGGTGGTCGTAGGGGTCGGCGATCATGTCCGGGGAGAGCAGGTAGCGCTCGGCGAGGACGGGGGCGGGGGCATGGGTGGTCATCGGGTCTCTCCCGTGGGGGTGCTCGTGGTGGTGCCGACGGCCCCGGTGGTGCCGGTGCGCCCGATGCCGGTGAGCAGGGCGGCGATGCCGTGCACCCGGGGCTCGGCCATCATCGACATGTGGTCGCCGTCGCTGATGTGCAGCGTGAGCCCGCCGGCGGCCACCTCGCGCCAGCGGGCGACGTAGGTGTCGTAGTCGACGTCCAGGCCGGGCATGGTGCGGCCGCGCGGCAGTCCGGCGGCCTCGCTGCCCACCACGAGGTGCACGTGTCCGGGACAGGGGCGGACGTCGTAGGCGGCGAGGGCGGCGAGCAGTGAGTGCCACACCTCGATCGGGGCGCCTTCGACGAGGGCCGCCTCGGCCGGGCTCATGCCCGCTCCCAGCAGGGTGGCGGTGAGCTCGGCGGTGGCCCGGTCGCGCTGCGTCGAGGGCGGCAGGGCGCGCAGCCGGTCCCGCTGGCGCAGCGCTTCGCGCAGGTCCCGGGTGACCTCGTCGAGGCGGGTGCGGGCGGCGGTGTTGGGCAGGTACGGCTCGATCAGGACCAGCGGTGCGACGGTGTGACCGGCCCCGTGCAGCTGGGTGGCCATCTCCAGGGCGATGTTGGCGCCCATGGACCAGCCGAGCAGGGCGTGCGGCCCGGTGCCGCCGCGTTCGGTGATCTCGGCGACGTAGTTGGCGGCGATGCCCGTCACGGTGCTGGGATCAGTGCCGCCGAGCAGGCCGCGCGCCTGGAAGGCGTGCACGGGGCGGCCGGGCGGCAGGGCGCGGGAGAGCGGGACGAACCAGGCGGCGCTGCCGCCTGTGGGGTGCACGCACCACAGGGGTTCCCCGGTGCCTTCGCGAAGCCGCACCTCGGAGGTGACGGCGGCGGGCAGGCCCTCGCCGGCCGTCCGGACGGCGTGCTCGGCCAGCCGGGCGAGGGTGGGGTGTTCGATCAGGTCGCCGACGGAGACGGACAGGCCCCGCGCGGCGGCCATGAGGGAGACGCGGACGGTGGACAGGGAGCTGCCGCCGACGCGGAAGAAGTCGTCGTGGACGCCGATCCGGGACAGCCCGAGGACCTCGCGCCAGATCTCGGCCAGGATCTTCTCTGCGGCACTGGACGGGGCGACGTACTCGGTGTCCGCGCGGTCGGGTTCGGCCGTCGGCAGGGGCAGCGCCCGCTTGTCGATCTTGCCGCTGCGGTTGACGGGCATCTCGTCGAGGACGACGAACCGGGCGGGCACCATGTACGCGGGCAGTGAGGCCCGCAGGGCGCCGCGCAGCTCCTCCGGGGCGGGCCGGCGCTCCTTCGGGGCGACGAGGTAGGCGACGAGGGCGGGTTCGCCGGGCAGGTCGGTGCGGTGCAGGACCACCGCCTGGCGGACCTCGGGCAGCTGCCTCAGGGCGTGCTCGATCTCGCCGAGTTCGATGCGGAAGCCGCGCAGTTTGACCTGGGAGTCGCGGCGGCCGAGCCACTCCACGGAGCCGTCCGGCCGGTGCGTGCCGAGGTCGCCGGTACGGCACAGGCGGTCGCCGGGGGCGCCGTACGGGTCGGGGACGTAGGTGGCGGCGGTGAGGGCGGGCCTGTTCAGGTAGCCGCGGCCGACCGCGTCGCCGCCGAGGTGGATCTCGCCGGGGACGCCGACCGGGACCGGCTGCAGGTCGTCGTCCAGGACGTGGACGCGGGTGTTGCGCATCGGGGTGCCGACGGGCGGGCGGCCCTGGCCGGGGCCGATGTCGGCGGCGAGGGACCAGACGGTGGTCTCGGTGAGGCCGTAGACGTTCTGGAAGCGCCGGCCGCGCGACCACCGGTCGGCGAGTCCGGCCGGACAGGCCTCGCCGGCGACCTGGAGCACCCTGAGGTCGGGGAAGGCGTCCTCGCCGAGCACGGCGAGGGCGCTGGGCGGCAGCATGGCGCCGGTGACGCGGCGCTCGCGCAGGGTGCGCGCGAGGTCGGGGCCGGGGCGCAGGGCGTCCCCGGGGGCGGTGACCAGGCAGCCGCCGTTGGCGAGGGACCAGGTCAGTTCCAGGACCGAGGCGTCGAAGCCGAAGGAGGCGAACTGCAGGACGCGGTCCCCGGGCGTGGGGTCCACCAGGTCACGCTGGCCCTCGAGCATGTTGGACAGGCCGCGGTGCGCGATGGCCACGCCCTTGGGGGTGCCCGTGGAGCCCGAGGTGTAGATGATGTAGGCGAGGGTGTCGGCGTCGGCCGCCGGGCCGCCGGGCACGGGCTCCTGGCGCTCCGCGGGGGCGTCCAGGTGGACGACCGGCCCGCCGAACGGCACCGTGCCGGCCAGGGCCCGCTGGGTCAGCAGTACCCGCATGCCGCTGTCCTGTGCCATGAACGCGAGCCGTTCGGCGGGGTGTTGCGGGTCCAGCGGGAGGAACGCGCCGCCGGAGCGCAGCACGCCGACGGCGGCGCGCACCAGGTCCGGGCCGCGTTCGGCGCAGATGCCGACCACCGTCTCGGGCCCCACTCCGAGCCTTCGCAGCCGGTGCGCCAGCTGCTCGGCCTGCTCGTGGAGTTCCGCGTACGTGAGCCGCTGCCCGCAGTGCTCGACGGCGGTCGCGTCGGGGGTGCGGGCGGCATGGACGGCGATGTGCTCGTGCAGGAGCAGCGGGGAGGACGGGACGAGGGGGCCGCGGGCCCAGTCGTCGAGGGCGGTGGCGCGGGCGGCGCCGGTGAGGGCGGGACGGGTGACGCGGCCGTCGGGGTCGGCGGTCATGGCCTCCAGCTGGGCGCAGTACACGTCGGCCAGCTGCTCGGCGGTGGCGGGGGCCACGTACTCCGGGTCGGCGTCGAGGGTGAAGGCGTTGACACTGGCGTTGACCAGCAGCGGGAACATGGTGCGGGCGATCTCCAGGGAGTCGTCCCAGGAGTCGTGGGAGAGGCGGTGGAAGTTGACGTAGTTGAAGACGGTGTCGGTCAGCCGCGGTTCGGTGGGCCGGAGTTCGGCGATGCGGACCAGGGGGACCCTGCGGTGCGGCAGCATGTCCTGCTCGGCCCGGAAGACGTCCCTCAGGTGGGCGAGCCAGGTACCGCGCGGGCGGGCCACACCGAACGGCACGGTGTTCAGGAACAGTCCGCGCATCCGGTCGGCACCGGGCAGTTCGGGACGGCCGTTGGTGACGAGGCCGATGCTGTGGCCGAGGACGCTGTCGTCGCGGTCGGCGAACAGGCTCATGGTGTGGTGGAAGGCGGCGACGAGCACGGTGCGGCGGGGCACGCCCGCTTCCCTGGCGAGCCGGCCGATGCGTTCGGCGAGGTGGGCGTAGGAACGGCGGACCTCGTGGACCGGCGGGTGGCCCTCGGCGGCGCCGTCCGCCCGGCGGCGGAGGGTCACCGGCCTCAGGTCGGCGAGCCGGTCGCGCCAGTACGCCAGTGACTCCTTGCTGTTCAGCGCGGCGCGTTCCAGGGCGACGTACTCGGCGAACGGCGGCGCGTTCGGCGGTTGCGGGGCGGTGCGGTGGGCGACGGCCTCCCGGTGCAGGGCGAGCAGGTCGGCGACGAGGGAGGTCAGGCTCCAGCCGTCGAGGACGACGTGGCAGTCGGTGAGGACGAGCCGCAGGTCGTGGTCGGTGACGTGGTGCAGGTGGAGGCGGACCAGAGGTGCCGCGGCCAGGTCGAAGCGGCGGTCGAACTCCTCGTCGACGAAGCGGCGCAGCCGCGTCCGCTGCTCCTCGCGGGGCAGTCGGCGCAGGTCGGTGTAGCCGACGGGCAGGTGGGCGGTGCGGTGGACGAGCTGGAGGGGCTCACGGTAGGAGACGAGGTCGACGGAGGTGCGCAGGATCGGGTGTCCGGCGACCAGCGCGTCCACGGCGGCCTGGAAGGCGCCGAGGTCGAAGCCCTCGGGAACGGTGATCTTCAGGTCGGTGACGTTGTGGTAGGCGCCGCGCCGGGGGTCGGCGAGCATTTCGTGCAGCATGCCCGCCTGGAGCATGGTGAGCGGGTAGGCGTCGGCGAGGTCCTCGGGCAGCCGGTCGGCGTCGGCGGGGTCCACCTGGGAGAAGGGGGCGACCGGCTCGGGGATGCCGGTCGCGTCGGAGACGAGTGCGGCCAGGTCGGCGAGGGTGCGTGCGCGGAAGACGTCGGCGACGGTGAAGGCGAGCCCGGCGAGCCGGCCCAGGCCGACCAGGCGCAGAGCGAGGATGGAGTCGCCGCCGAGGTCGAAGAAGTTGTCGGTGCGGCCGACGTGCTCGACGCCGAGGACCTGGCTCCACACGCCGGCCAGGGCCTGCTCGGCCGGCCCCTCGGGCGGCACGTGGGTGCGCTGTCCGCCCGCGTCGGCGTGGACGGCGCTCAGCGCGGCCCGGTCCACCTTGCCGTTGGCGGTCAGCGGCAGCCGCTCGTGGCGGACGAACAGCGCCGGGACCATGTGGTCGGGCAGGCTCAGCCGCAGCCCTTCACGCAGGGCGGGCGGGTCGAGCGGGCGGCCCTCGGGCGTGACGACGTGAGCGACCAGCCGGGCCGTGCCGCCGTCGGCGCGGGCCACCACGGCGACGTCCGCGACGCCGGGCAGGGTGCGCAGCGCCGTCTCGATCTCGCCGGGCTCGACCCGGTGGCCGCGGATCTTCACCTGGTGGTCGGCGCGGCCCACGTAGGCGAGTTCGCCGTCGGGCAGCACCCGCACCAGGTCGCCGGTGCGGTACATGCGGGCGCCGGGGGCGCCGAAGGGGTTCTCCAGGAAGCGCGCGGCGGTCAGTTCGGGCCGGTTGCGGTAGCCGCGGGCGACGCCGCCGCCGGAGACGTACAGCTCACCGACGGTGCCGGGCGGGACGAGCCGGCCCCAGGGGTCGAGGACGTAGCCGTGCTGTCCGGCCAGTGGCCGTCCGACGGGCGAGCGGACGGTGCCGCGGACGTCGTCCTCGGTGATGGTGCGGAGGGTGACGTGCACGCAGGTCTCGGTGATGCCGTACATGTTCACCAGGGCGGGCCGGTGCCCGGGGGCGGTGAACCAGTCGCGGTAGTCGCGCACGTCGAAGGCGTCGCCGCCGAAGACGACCGTGCGCAGGGCCAGGTCACCGAAACCGGCTCCGGCGTCCTTCAGGTGGGCGCGCAGCCCCTTGAAGGCGGCGGGGGTCTGGTTGAGGACGGTGACGCGCTCCTCGCGCAGCACGCGGTGCACGGCCGCCGGGTCGCGCACCTCGTCCGGGGTGAGCACGACGACGCGTCCGCCGGTGGCGAGCGGCGCCCACAGCTCCCACACGGAGAAGTCGAAGGCGGGTGAGTGCATGAGTGTCCACACGTCGGCGGGGCCGAAGCCGAAGTGCCGGTCGGCGGCGCCGAGCAGCCAGGCCAGGTTGGCGTGGGTGACCTCCACGCCTTTCGGGCGGCCGGTGGAACCGGAGGTGTAGATGACGTAGGCGAGGTCGTCGGGGGCCGGACGGAGGTCGCCGTCCCCGTCGGGGCCGTGCTCGTCGTGGGGGCCGTGCTCGTCGTCGAAGCCGTCGAGCAGCATGAGCCGGGCGGGCAGGGAGCCGGCGGCGGTGCGTGCGGCGGTGCCGGTGTCGGTGACGATCCAGTCGATGCCGGCGTCGGTGACGGTGAACTCGCGCCGGGCCTGCGGGTGGGAGGGGTCGAGCGGCAGGTAGGCGGCACCGGCCCGCCAGATGGCGAGCAGGGCCACCGCCAGGTCGGGGGTGCGGTCGAGGCAGACGCCGACGAGTGAGCCGCGGGCCACGCCGGCGGCACGCAGCCTCCGCGCGAGCGCGCGGGCGCGGGCGTCGAGCCGGGCGTAGGTCAGGGAGCGGCCCGATCCGCTGACGGCGGCGGCGTGCGGGGTGCGGGCCGCGTGCTCGGCGAACCGGTCGGGGGCGGTCCGCGGGTCGGGGGCGGTCCCGGTTCCGGTGTTGGCGGGGCCGTCCGGGCCGAGGAGGTGGCCGCGTTCGGCGGGGGTGAGCGGGTCGATGGCGCTGAGCGGGGTGTCGGGGGTGGCCCGGAACGCCTCCAGGAGGGTGACGGTGTGCCGGGCGAGGGCGGCGACGGAGGCTTCCTCGAACAGGTCGGGGCGGTAGACGAAGGCCAGCTCGGTGCGGTCCTCGCCGTCGCGCAGGTCCAGGGTGAGGTCGAACTTGGCGGTGGTGAGGTCGATCCGGTACGGCGTCACGGCCGCCTCCCCGAGGGTGAGGCCGGACGCGGCGGTGCCGGACTGCATGTAGAGCACCTGCACGAGCGGGTTGCGGGCCAGGTCGCGGTCCGGGCTCAGCGCGTCGACGACCTTCTCGAACGGCAGTGACTGGTGCGAGAACGCCTCCAGGACCTGGTCCCGGGTCCGGGCGAGCAGCGCGGCCGGGGTCGGGTCGTCGGAGAGGTCTCCGCGCAGCACGAGGGTGTTGACGAAGAAGCCGACGAGCTGCTCGGTCTCGACGCGTTCCCGGTTGGCCACGACGGTGCCGACGGCGATGTCGTGCTGGCCGGTGTGGAAGGCCAGCGCGGCCTGGAAGGCGGCCAGTACGGTCATGTAGGGGGTCGTGCCGACGCGCTGCCCCAGTGCGGTGAGCGCGTCGGTGAGGGAGGGCGGCAGGGTGACCCGGTGGACGGCCCCTCGGCTGCCGGGGGTTTCGGGGCGGGGGTGGTCGGCCGGCAGCTCCAGCGGGGTGAGTCCGGCCAGGCGGGTGCGCCAGTGCTCCAGTGCGGCCGACCGGTCGCTCTCGCGCTGCCAGATCGCGTAGTCGGTGTAGTCCAGGGGAAGGTCGGGCAGGTCCGCGGCGCGCCCCTGTATCCTGGCGCGGTACAGCTCGGCCAGGTCGCGGACGACGAGGTCGAGGGACCAGCCGTCGGAGACGATGTGGTGCATGCCCAGGACGAGCACGTGGTCGTCGGCGGCGGCGCGCACGAGGGTGGCACGGAAGGCGGGCTCGCGGGCGAGGTCGAAGGGGCGCAGGGCGGCCGCGTGCACGGCGGCGGCCAGGCGGCGCTCGCGGTCCTCGCTGCCCGCGCCGGTCACCTCGGTCACGTCCAGCACCGTGTCGCCCGCGGGCAGCACCCGCTGGTACGGGACGCCCTCGTGCTCGGGGAAGACCACGCGCAGCTGCTCGTGCCGGGCGGCCAGGTCGGCGACGGCCGCGCGCAGGGCCGGCACGTCCAGCGGGCCGGTCGTCCGCCAGGCGGCGGGGAGCAGGTAGGTGGTTGCTCCGGGATCGAGCCGGTCCAGGAAGTACAGGCGCTGCTGGGCGGCGGACAGCGGGATCCGTTCCGGACGGGGCCGGATCCGGGTCGGCCCCGTGTCCCGGGACGCGGCCCGGCCGCGCAGCCGCTGCTCCAGCAGACGCCGGGCCGCCGGGGACAGGCCGCCGCCCGCGGCGGCGGGGCCGGGACGCACGTCGGATGTGGTCATGAGGGCACTCCGATCTCGGTTCTGGGAGAGGAAGTCGGTGAGGGGTGGGGCCGCGCGGACGCCGGGCGGCGGCTGACGGGTGGCCGGCGGGGCCGGCCGTCCCGGCGGCCGGCCGGACGGGCCCGGCGGCTGACGCGGGCCCGGCGGGGCGGGCCGAAGCGGACCGGGCGGCGCGGAGGGTCAGAGGTCGGCCGTCAGGGACAGGTCGATCTCGTCGTCGCTCATCTGCGAGATCAGCTCCAGCAGACGCCGCTCCACCTCGGCGGCGAGCCGCTCGACGGTGGGGTGCTCGAAGAGGTCCCGGACCTGGAACGGGCAGTCGAAGGCGGTCCGCAGGCGGGAGGCGACCGCCACCGCGCGCAGGGAGTGGCCGCCCAGGGCGAAGAAGTCGTCGTGGACGCCGGTCCTCGGCAGGTCCAGTACCTCGCACCAGATCTGCGCCACGACCGTCTCGGCCGGGGTGCGCGGTGCGACGCCGGCCCGCGGCGCGGGCGTCTCGGGTTCGGGCAGGGCGGCGGTGTCCAGCTTGCCCTGCACGGTCAGCGGCAGGGAGTCCAGGAGGACGAACGCCGAGGGGACGAGGTAGTGGGGCAGATGGGCCCGGCAGTGGGTGCGCAGGGACTCCTGGGACAGTCCGCCGCCCGCGGCGTAGCCGACGAGGGCGGTCTCGCCGTTGAGGGTGCGCACCACGACGGCCGCGCCCCGCACCCCCGGGTGCCCGCGCAGCACCGCCTCGGCCTCTCCCGGTTCGACGCGGAAGCCGCGGATCTTGACCTGGTCGTCGTTGCGGCCGAGGAACTCCAGTGCGCCGCCGGCCAGTCGGCGCACCACGTCGCCGGTGCGGTAGAGGCGGCCGCCGCGCGCGCCGAACGGGTCGGGGACGAACCGCTCGGCGGTGAGGGCGGGCCGCCCCAGGTAGCCGCGGGCCACCTCCGGTCCGCCGATGACGAGTTCGCCGGGCACGCCGAGCGGTACGGGTTCACCGAGCGGGTCGACCACGTAGGTGCGGCGGCCGCCCAGCGGGCGGCCGATGGGCACCCGGCCGGCCGGTGCCCCGGCGAGGGGGTGCGCGGTGGCGGAGATCACCGTCTCGGTGGGGCCGTAGGTGTTGACCACGGGCACCCCGGGCAGGTGCGCGAACCAGTGCCGCAGGGGGTCGGCGGGCAGTGCCTCTCCCCCCGTCACCAGCAGTCGCAGGGAGGCCAGTCGGGGCGCCAGCGTGTCCAGGCGGGCGACCAGTTCCGTCCAGTACGACGGTGTCAGCTCCATGACCGTCACCCGCTCGGCGGCGACGCGGGCGGCCAGCTCCTGGGGCGCCCAGATGTCGTCGGGGCGTACGAGCACCGTCGCCCCGGTGCTCAGCGCGGGCAGGATCTGCTCGAGGGAGGCGTCGAAGGAGGTCGAGGCGAAGGTGAGCACCCTGTCCCGTGCGGTCAGCCCGAACGTCTCGCGGGCGGCCCGGACATGGGCGTCCAGGGCGTGGTGCTCGACCCCGACTGCCTTGGGGCGGCCGGTGGAGCCGGAGGTGAAGACGACGTAGGCGAGGTCGTCGCGGTGGGGGGTGTGCCGGGGTCCGTCGGGATCGGCCGGGACGTCGTCTGCGTCGACCGCACCAGGAGTGAGGGCGGCGACGCGGTCCCGGGTGCGCGTGTCGCACACCACGTGCCGTACGGCGGCCTCCTCGCACATGTACCGCAGGCGTTCCCCGGGGAGCCGGGGGTCGAGCGGGACGTAGACGCCGCCCGCCCGCCAGACGGCGAGCATCGCCGCCACGGACCACACGCCGCGGCCGACGCACACGCCGACGGCGTCGCCCGGGGCCGCGCCCGCGCGGGCCAGGGCCGCGGCCAGTCCTCCGGTGAGGGCGTCCAGGCGGGCGTAGTCGAGGACCGTGTCCTCGCAGACGACGGCGGGGGCGTGCGGCAGGCCCGCCACTTCGAACGCAGGCGCCGGCTCCGTGTCCCGCCCGGCGTCCTCGACGAGGCGGCGCCGCTCGTCCGCCGAGAGCAGGGCGGCCTCGTCGGCGCGGGCGGTGGGGTCGGCCAGCAGCGCTTCGAGGACACGGCCGACGTGGTGGGCGAACCGGGTCGCGGTGTCCGGGTCGAACAGGTCGGCGGCGTACTCGACGTTGAGCGCGAACCGGTCCGGCCGGATCACGAAGGTGGCGGTCAGGTCGAACTTGGCCGACCCCCAGGGCAGCGCGAAGTCGGCGGTCTCGAGGCCGGGCAGGCCGATGCCTGCCTCCGTGGACTCCTGGACGTCGACCATGGCCTGGAACAGCGGGTTGCGGGACAGGTCGCGCTCCGGCCGGAGCCGCTCCACGACCTGCTCGAACGGCACCTCCTGGTGGTCGAAGGCGCCCAGGACGACGTCGCGCACCCGGTCCACGAGCGTGTCGAAGGCGGGCCGTCCGGACAGGTCGGTGCGCAGGACGACGGTGTTGACGAAGAAGCCGACCAGCGGCTCCAGCTCGAGCCGTCCGCGGCCGGCGACGGGCGTGCCCACGCAGATGTCGGTCTGCCCGGTCCAGCGGGCCAGTACCGTCTGGGCGGCGGCCAGCAGCACCATGAAGCGGGTCGCGCCGCGCTCGCGGGCGAGGGCGTCGGTCCGGTCGACGAGTGCGCGGGGCAGGTCGATCTCGACCGCGCCGCCCCGGCCGGTGAAGGCGGGGGGCCTCGGCCGGTCCGTGGGCAGTTCCAGAACGGGGGCGGCCTCCAGGACCCGCTCCCAGTAGGCGAGTTGTGGTTCCAGGGCGCCGCGGTCGGCGCGGTCGCGCTGCCACACGGCGAAGTCGCCGTACTGCACGGGCAGCGGCGCCGGCGGGGCGCCGCCGCCCGTCAGGCGGGCCGCGTAGTGCCGGCCGAGTTCGTCCAGCAGGACGCCCTTGGACCAGCCGTCGGTGACGGCGTGGTGCAGGGCGAGCAGGACGACGTGGTCGTCACCGGCCAGCTCCCACACGCCGGCTCGCAGCAGCGGCGGCCGGGCGAGGTCGAAGCGGCGGGTGGCGTGGGCCACGGCGAGGCCCCGCACGGCCGCCATGCGGGCCTGCTCGTCCGGGGCCTGCGGGGCCCGCTCCCAGAGCAGGGGCACCGGGGCCGGGTCGCGGACCTGCTGCACGGGGCGGCCGTCGGACTCGACGAGGGCCGTGCGCAGCACCTCGTGCCGCTCGACCAGGTCGTCCAGGGCCGCCTGCCACGCGGCACGGTCCAGGCCGCCGCGCACCCGCCAGCAGTACCACAGCAGGTACGACTCGCCCCGGTCGGAGGTGCGGTCCAGGAACCACAGGCGCTCCTGCGCGAAGGACAGCGGCAGCGGACCGCCGCGGTCGACGGGGACGACGCCGGTGGCGCCGCTGACGCGGGCGGCGGCCACCCGCGGGGCGAACGCCCGGACGGTCGGGTGCTCGAAGACGGTGCGCAGCTCGATCTCCCGGCCGAGGCGCTGGGCGATCCGGGAGACCGCCATGGTGGCGAGCAGGGAGTGGCCGCCGAGGTCGAAGAAGCTGTCGTCCAGGCCGATCCGGTCCAGGCCCAGGACGTCGGCCCACACCTCGGCGACGATCCGCTCGGTCTCGTCGCGGGGCGCGGTGTGGGCGGGGTCGTCGGCGGGGCGGGTGCGCGCGGGGTCGGGCAGGGCGGAGCGGTCGAGCTTGCCGGAGACGCCGACCGGGAGGGCGTCCAGGACGACGAACTCGGACGGTACGGCGTAGTGCGGCAGGTGGCGGGCGCACCAGGCGCGCAGTTCGGCCCGGTCGGGGGCGGCGGGCGCGTCCGGGACCGGTACGACGTAGCCGGTCAGGCCGCGGCCGGTGGCCCGGTCGGGGCGTGCGGCGGCGGCGGCGACCAGCGGGCAGGCGCGCAGCACCGTCTCCACTTCGCCGAGTTCGATCCTGAAGCCGCGGATCTTGACCTGGTCGTCGCGGCGTCCGAGGAACTCCAGTGCGCCGCCGGACGTCCAGCGCACCAGGTCACCGGTGCGGTAGAGGCGTCCGCCGGGCGGCCCGCAGGGGTCGGGCACGAAGCGCTCGGCGGTCAGCGCGGGGCGCCCGAGGTAGCCGCGGGCCACCTCCGTGCCGCCGATGAGGAGTTCGCCGCCGACGCCGACCGGCACCGGCTCGCCGTCGGCGTCGACGACGTACACGCGGCGGTCACCCAGGGGCCGGCCGATGGGCACGGTGTCCCCGGGCGGGTCGTCGGCGTCGTGGGTGGTGGCGGTGACCGTGGTCTCGGTGGGGCCGTAGGCGTTGCAGACCCGGGCCCGGGGGACGGCGGCGCGCCAGACGGCGAGGGTGTCGGGCGGGACGGCCTCGCCGCCGAGAATCAGCAGCCGCAGGGAGCCCAGGGCGGCGGCCAGCCGCCGGTCGAGGCAGAGCGTGAGTTCGGACCAGTAGGTGGGCGGCACGTTGACGACGGTGAGGCCGTGCCGCTGGACGATCTCGGGGACCTGCGTGGGCAGCCAGGGCTCGTCGGGCCGCATGACGACGGTGGCGCCGGAGGTGAGGGCGGGCAGCACCTGGTCCAGTGAGGCGTCGAAGGCGAAGGAGGCGAAGGCCAGCACCCGGTCCGCGGAGGTCATCTCGAAGCGCTGCCGGGCGGCGGCGACGTGCGAGGCGAGGGCTGCGTGCTCGACACCGACCGCCTTGGGCCGGCCGGTGGACCCGGAGGTGAAGATGACGTGGGCCAGTTCGCGGGGGTGCGGCCGGTGGCGGGGACCGTCCGCGGCCGGGGCGAGCGCGGTGACGTCCACCGTCACCGGCGCGAGCGGGACGGCGGTGGCGGCGGTGGCGGGCTCGGCGACCACGCAGGCCAGTCGGGCCTCCTCGGCCATGTAGCGCAGTCGCTCGGCGGGGAGTTCGGGGTCGAGGGGCACGTAGGCCCCTCCGGCCCGCCAGACGCCCTCGATGGCGGCGACCGACCACAGGCCGCGGCGCAGCAGCACGCCCACGGGGTCGCCCGCGGTGACCCCGGCGGCGCGCAGCGCGGCCGCGAGCGAGCCGGTCATGGCGTCCAGTTCCGCGTAGCTGACGCTGTCCTCGCCGCAGCGCAGCGCGGTGGCGTCGGGGCTGCCGGAGAAGGCGACCGGCGGCGCGGGGTCCGCCGTGCGGTCGGGCGCCCGGTGCCAGTCGGGCCGGGGACGGCCGCGGCCGCCGGGGCCGCCGGGCAGGGCGCGCATCAGGTCCCGTACGGGGGTGCCGGGGTCGGCCAGGACCGCTCTGAGCAGGGCCGTGTAGGAACGGGCGAAGGCACGCATGGTGGCGGCGTCGAAGAGCGCGGTGGCGTACTGGAGGATGGCGGCGACGCTGCCGTCGGCCCGCAGGGTCAGGTCCAGGAAGACGTCCAGCGGGGTCTCGGTGAGCGGCGGGCTGACCAGCGTCACCTCCAGGCCGGGCATCTCCACCGGTGTGATCGGCGCGTTGAGCAGGGTGAACGAGGCCTGGGCGAGCGGGTGCCGGGACAGGTCCCGGGAGCCGCCGAGCGCGCCGACGACGAGGTCGAAGGGGGCCTCGGCGTGGGCCAGGTCCACCGGCACGCGCCCGCGCGCCCGGTCCAGCAGGGCCCCGAAGCCGGGCCGGCCGGACAGGTCGGTGCGCAGGACGACGGTGTTGACCAGGGGGCCGATGAGCGCGTCGGCACCGCGTCGGGCCCGGTCCGCGAGGGTGCTGCAGACGGCGACGTCGGTGCGGCCCGCCCAGTGGCCGAGGAGGGCCTGGTAGGCGGAGAGCAGGAGCGTGTAGCGGGTGACGCGCCGGGAGCGGGCCAGGGCGTCGACGGCGGCGACCAGGTCGGCCGGCAGGTCGAAGCGGACCACGTCGCCGGAGCCGTCCCAGACGCGCGGTCGCGGCCGGTCGGTGGGCAGGTCGAGCGGGGTGAGGCCGCGCAGCCGTTCGCGCCAGTGGCCGAGGAGCCGTTCCAGCCGTTCGCCGCGCAGGCGTTCGGACTGGGCGCGGGCGAGGTCGGCGTACCGCAGGGCGGGCGCGGCGACCGGCTCGCCGCGGTAGCCGGCGGCGAGTTCGTCCAGCAGGACGCCCCACGACCAGCCGTCCACGGCGATGTGGTGCACCTCGACGAGCAGCAGGTGCTCGTCGGGCGCCACGCGGGCGAGCACGGCCCGGACCGGGTGCTGCGCGGACAGGTCGACGGGGCGCCCCAGCCGGCGGGCGAACAGTTCCTCGGGCCCGTCCACGTCGAACCGCTCCAGTGCGATGCCCGCGGGGGCGTCGACCACCGGCACCGGCTCCCCGCCGACGGTGCGGAACCGGGTGCGCAGCACCTCGTGCCGCGTCGTGATCCCGGACAGCGACCGCTCCAGGCGGTCCGCGTCCAGCGGCCCCCGCAGCCGCAGGACCAGGGGGAGCATGGATCCGGTGGAGGAACCGGCCAACTGGTCCAGGAACCACAGCCGGCGCTGCGCGAAGGATGCCGTGGGGGTGTCGACGCCGTTCGGTGCCCTCTCGGGGGCCGGTCCTGCTGTCACTGTGAGCCTCCAAGCCGTGTTTCGCAGCAGACTGCCGTCGGCGGCCGGGGGCCCATAGGGAAGAAGACGCAGCACCGCGAGCAGAGCGGACTGCCGTCGTGGGCGGGAGGCGTGGAGGAGGTGCGCGCGGGACGGCGGAAGGCACGCGACGCCGGGCCCGGAACGGCGGCGTCCGTGACGGATCACAGGGCCTAGAGCGGTGTGACGTACGCCCCCGAGATGCCGCCGTCGACGAGGAAGTCGGTGGCGTTGACGAAGGAGGAGTCGTCGCTGGCCAGGAAGGCGACGGCGGCGGCGATCTCCTCGGCCTCGGCGAACCGGCCGAGCGGGATGTGCACGAGCCGGCGGGCGGCGCGCTCCGGGTCCTTGGCGAACAGTTCCCGCAGCAGCGGGGTGTTGACCGGGCCGGGGCACAGCGCGTTGACGCGGATGCCCTCACGGGCGAACTGCACCCCGAGTTCGCGGGACATGGCGAGGACGCCGCCCTTGGACGCGGTGTAGGAGATCTGGCTGGTCGCCGCGCCCATCCGGGCCACGAAGGACGCGGTGTTGATGATGGAGCCCCTGCCCTGGCGGCGCATGTAGGGGATCGCGGCCTTGCAGCACAGGTAGACGGAGGTGAGGTTGACCTCCTGGACGCGCTTCCAGGCGTCGAGTCCGGTCTCCAGGACGGAGCCGTCGTCGGGCGGGGAGATGCCGGCGTTGTTGAAGGCGATGTCGACGCTGCCGTAGGTGTCGTGGGCGGCGGCGAAGAGGGCCTCGACCTGCTCGGGGTCGGTGACGTCGACGGGTACGAAGATGCCGCCGGTCTCCTCGGCGGCCGCCCTGCCGCGCACCTCGTCCACGTCGCCGCAGACGACGTGGGCGCCCTCGGAGGCGAGCCGGCGGGCGGTGGCCAGGCCGATGCCGCTGCCCGCTCCGGTGACGACGGCGGTACGGCCGGCCAGGCGGCGGCAGATGATGTCCTCGGTCGCTTCGCTCACTGTGCGGGGCCCTCCGTGCCTTCGGTGTGCTCGGTGCTCGGTGTGCTCGCGCTGCTCGCCGTGCCTTCGGTGCTGATGAAGACGTTCTTGGTCCCGGTGAAGGCGGCCAGGGCGTCGGGGCCGAGTTCACGGCCGAGACCGGACTGCTTGAACCCCCCGAAAGGCGTCGAGTAGCGGACGCTGGAGTGGGAGTTGACGGACAGGTTCCCGGCGCGGACGGCGCCCGAGACCCGCAGGGCGCGGCCGACGTCCCGGGTCCAGAGCGAGCCGGACAGGCCGTAGTCGGTGGCGTTGGCCAGGCGGATCGCGTCGGCCTCGTCCTCGAAGGGCAGCACGACGGCGACGGGCCCGAAGACCTCCTCGACGGCCACGCGCGCGTGCGGGTCGACGCCGGTGAGGACGGTGGGCGGGAACCAGAAGCCCGGGCCGCCCTCGGGGGCCTTGCCGCGGATCGCGTCGGCGTCGTCGGGGACGTAGGAGCGGACGCGCTCCAGCTGGGTCCGGGAGATCAGCGGGCCCATGTCGGTCCGCTCGTCGGCCGGGTCGCCGACGACGACGGACTCGATCGCGGGGGCGAGAAGGCCGAGGAAGCGGTCGTACACCGGGCGCTGGACGAGGATGCGGGTGCGGGCGCAGCAGTCCTGGCCGGCGTTGTCCAGGAAGGACAGGGGGGTGGCGGCCGCGGCGGCTTCGAGATCGGCATCGGCGAAGACGATGTTGGGGCTCTTGCCGCCGAGTTCGAGAGTGACCGGCTTGAGCAGTGCCGCGCCCCTGGCCGCCACCCGCCGGCCCACGGCCGTCGAGCCGGTGAACACGATCTTGGCGACGCCGGGGTGCTCGACGAGCGCGCCGCCGGCGACCGGGCCGTGGCCGGGCAACGCCTGGAACAGCCCTTCGGGCAGGCCTGCCTCCAGGGCGAGCCGGGCCAGGCGCAGCGCGGTGAGCGGGGTCGTCTCGGCGGGCTTGAGAAGGACCGCGTTGCCTGCCGCGAGGGCCGGTACCGCGCCCCAGGCCGCGATCGGCATCGGGAAGTTCCAGGGTGCGATGACGCCGACGACGCCGAGAGGTTCGAGGAACGTGACGTCCAGGCCGCCGGCGACCGGGATCTGCCGGCCGGTGAGCCGCTCCACTCCCCCGGCGGCGTAGTCGAGCAGGTCCCGGACGTTTCCGGCCTCCCAGCGGGCGTTGCCGAGGGTGTGTCCGGCCTCCCGGACCTCGAGGCGGGCCAGTTCCTCCAGGTGGTCGTCGACGGTGGCGGCGAAGCGGCGCAGCAGCCGGGCTCGGTCGCCGGGGCCGAGGGCGGCCCAGGCCGTCTGCGCCCGCGCGGCCGCCACGACGGCGGCGTCGACGTCGGCCGCGGAGGCGGCGGGGACGGTGGCGACGGTCTCTTCGGTGGCGGGGTTCTGCACGTGCAGTTCGGCGAGCGGCGGCACGTCGTCGGGCAGGGCGTCGGGCAGCGGCAACGGGGGCCTCACATGCGTTCGAAGGAGCGGCGCAGTTCCCAGTCGGTGACCGCGGCGTCGTAGGCGTCCACCTCGACGCGCGCCATGGTGCGGTAGTGGGCGACGACCTCGTCGCCGAAGGCGGCCTTCGCGATGGCGCTGTTCTCCCACAGTTCGGCGGCTTCCCGCAGGGTCGTCGGGACGTGCTCGAAACCGGCGGCGTAGGCGTTTCCCCGGCAGACCTCGGGCAGGTCGAGACCGTGCTCGACGCCGTACAGCCCGGCCGCGACCATGCCCGCCACGGCGAGGTGCGGGTTGACGTCGCCGCCGGGCAGCCGGTTCTCGAAGCGCAGGGAGCGGCCGTGGCCGACGACCCTCAGGGCACAGGTGCGGTTGTCGTACCCCCAGGCGACGGCGGTCGGTGCGAACGAGCCCGGCTGGAACCGCTTGTAGGAGTTGATGTGCGGGGCGTAGAGCAGGGAGAACTCGCGGAGCGCGACGAGCTGTCCGGCGAGGAAGTGCCGCATGACGTCCGACATGGAGTCGGGATCCTGGGCCGAACCCGGCATGGCGCTGGTGGTGCCGTCGAGGTCGGCGAGGGAGAGGTGGATGTGGCAGGAGTTGCCCTCGCGTTCGTTGTACTTGGCCATGAAGGTGAGCGACACGCCCTCCTGGGCGGCGATCTCCTTGGCGCCGGTCTTGTAGACGGCGTGCTGGTCGCAGGTGACCAGGGCCTCGTCGTAACGGAAGGCGATTTCGTGCTGGCCGGGGTTGCACTCGCCCTTGGCGGACTCCACGGTGAGGCCGGCGGCGGCCATCTCGTTGCGGATGCGGCGCAGCAGGGGTTCGATCCGGCCGGTACCGAGCACCGAGTAGTCGACGTTGTACTGGTTGGCCGGGGTGAGCCCGCGGTAGCCGGCGTCCCAGGCCTGCTCGTAGGTGTCCCGGAAGACGATGAACTCCAGCTCGGTGCCGACCTGGGCGGTGTACCCGAGTGCGGCCAGGCGCTCCAGCTGGCGGCGCAGTATCTGGCGGGGGGCGGCGACGACCGGGGAGCCGTCGGCCCAGGCCAGGTCGGCGACGACCAGGGCGGTGCCCTCGTTCCACGGCACGCGGCGGAGCGTGTCGAGGTCGGGGAACATGGCGAAGTCGCCGTAGCCGTGCTCCCAGGAGGACATGGCGTAACCGTCGACGGTGTTCATGTCGGCGTCGACGGCCAGCAGGTAGGTGCAGCCCTCGGTGCCGTGCCGGAGCACCTCGTCGAGGAAGAAGCGCGCGGCGAACCGCTTGCCCTGGAGCCGCCCCTGCATGTCGGGGAAGGCCAGGACGACCGTGTCGATCTCACCGCCCGCGACGAGGGCGTGCAGCTCCTCGACACCGAGCGGGGGCGTGGGGTCTGCCACGGGAGAGCCTCCTCGGGCTTCTTCGGGCTTCTTCGGGCTTCTTCGGGCTGCCGGGAGTCATGACGGGGGTCATAAGGTATTGCGGAGAACCATTGCTTGGGAAGGGGGCACGACCGCATGCCGGAGGAAGGGGACGACGCGCCCGGTGACGGTCTCGCGCCGGTGCTGCGGCCGGTGCGCGCGGGCAACGGCTTCGAGGAGGCGCTGGAGCAGATCCTGCAGGTGGTGCGCCTGGGCCTGGTACCGGGCGGGGAGCGGCTGCCGGCCGAACGGGAGCTGGCAAAGCGGCTGGGGATCAGCCGGGTGACGCTGCGCGAGGTGCTGAGGGTGCTCCAGGACCAGGGCCTCGTGGAGTCCCGGCGCGGCAGGTACGGCGGCACGTTCGTGCTGCCCCGGCCGACGCACGAGGGCGGGGCCGAGCTGCGGCGGCGGATCGCCGGGGTCGACATCGAGGACGTCCTGCGGTTCCGGGAGGTGCTGGAGGTGGGCGCGGCGGGCCTGTGCGCCGACCGCGGCCTGGCGGACGCGCGGGCGGCACGGCTCCGCGGGGCGCTGACGGGCACGCGGGACGCCCCGCCGGCCGGGTACCGCCGCCTGGACACGCTGTTCCACCTCACGCTGGCGGAGCTGTCCGGCTCGCCGACGCTGGCCGCGCAGTACGCGGCCGCACGGGCGAGGGTGAACGACCTGCTGGACTGCATCCCCCTGCTGGTACGCAATCTGGAGCACTCGCAGCGGCAGCACACCACGCTGGTCGAGGCGGTGCTGGACGGGGACGCGGACGGGGCACGGGAGATCGCGCGCGAGCACTGCGCGGGGACGGCGGCACTGCTGCGGGGTTTCCTGGCGTGACACCCGGGTGACGGGGCGGTGACACCGGCGGGCCCGGACGCGGGACGCGCCACGCGGGCCGGCGCGGGGCTGCGGTGCAGGTGCGGCGGGTGCGGGGGTCCGGGCGGGCTTCGGCGGGGCCCCGGAGGCGGGGAACCGGTGCGGGACTTCGTACACGGGTCCGGTGCGCGGGTCTTGCGCCCCGCCGTCCGCGCCGGGAAGGTATGGGGCCACAAAGGTCTGGATCCGCTCCATTGCCCGCTTCCTCGTCACCACCCCTGGGGAGTCACCCCGTGAGCCTTCCGCCACCGCCGTCCTCTCCCCCGCCGTCTCCGTCGTCGTCCTCCGCCGCACCGCGGGCCGGGGGCGCGGACTACGGCACCGGCGGTGTGCCGGACGACTACCTGGACCGCAGGAAGCTGCGCCGCGGCAGCGCCGGCTGGCTGCTGCTGACCGGTCTCGGCGTCGCGTACGTCGTGTCCGGCGACTACTCGGGCTGGAACTTCGGCCTGGCCGAAGGTGGCTTCGGCGGCCTGGCGATCGCCATGGTGCTCATGGGCGCCCTGTACATCTGCATGGTCTTCGCGCTCGCCGAGCTGTCCTCGATCCTGCCCACCGCCGGTGGCGGCTACGGCTTCGCCCGCCGGGCACTCGGTCCCTGGGGCGGTTTCCTCACCGGCACCGCCATCCTGATCGAGTACGTCCTCGCACCCGCCGCGATCTCCCTCTTCATCGGTGACTACGTCGAGTCGCTGGGCCTGTTCGGCCTCGAGGCCGGCCGGCCGGTCCACCTCGCCTGCTTCGTGATCTCCATCGGCATCCACCTGTGGGGCGTCGGCGAGGCGCTGCGGTTCAGCTTCGTCGTCACCGGGATCGCGGTGGCCGCCCTGGTCGTCTTCGCGCTGGGCGCGCTGCCCTCGTTCGACGCGTCCTCGCTCGACGACATCCCGGTGGACACGTCAGCCTTCGGCGCGAGCTCCTGGCTGCCGATGGGACTGCTCGGCATCTGGGCGGCGTTCCCGTTCGGCATGTGGTTCTTCCTGGGCGTCGAGGGTGTACCGCTCGCCGCCGAGGAGACCAGGGACCCCGCCAGAACACTGCCGAAGGCGATCCGCTGGTCCATGGGCATCCTCGTGGTCCTGGCGGTGGTCACCTTCTTCGCCGCGGCCGGGGCGCGCGGCTCGGCCGCCGTGCAGGACGCGGGCAACCCGCTGGTGGAGGCGCTCCAGCCGGACGGCGAGGCGACCGTGCTCAGCCGGATCGTGAACTACGCGGGGCTCGCCGGCCTGGTGGCGTCGTTCTTCTCGCTGATCTACGCCGGGTCCCGCCAGCTGTTCGCGCTGTCCCGTGCGGGCTACCTGCCGAAGTTCCTGTCCCTCACCAGCCGCCGCAAGGCCCCGTACCTCGGACTGCTGGTGCCCGGTGCGATCGGCTTCGCGCTGGCCGCCGGCACGGGCGACGGCGCGCGCATGCTGAACGTCGCCGTCTTCGGCGCGACCATCTCGTACGCGCTGATGTCCCTGTCGCACATCGTGCTGCGCCGCCGCGAACCGGAGCTGCCGCGGCCGTACCGGACGCCGGGCGGGGTGCTGACCTCGTCGGTCGCGCTGGTACTGGCCTGTGCGGCGCTGGTGGCGACCTTCCTGGTGGACGTGACGGCGGCCTTCGTCGCGCTGGCGGTGTACATCGCGGCCGTGGCGTACTTCGGCCTGTACAGCCGCAGGCATCTGGTGGCGAAGGCGCCGGAGGAGGAGTTCGCGGCGCTGGCGGCGGCCGAGGCGGAGCTGTCCCGGGACTGACCCGACCGGTGTCGGAGACGGGGACCGGGACCGGGACCGGGACGGAGGAGCAGAGCATGACGGCCAGGCCGCTGATCGGCATCAGCACGTACGAGGAGTCCGGGGTCCGGTGGGGCGCGTGGCGGATGGACGCCGCGCTGCTGCCCCTCGGGTATCCACGGCTGGTGCAGCGGGCCGGCGGGCTGGCCGCGATGCTCCCGCCGGACGCGCCCGAGCAGGCCGCGGCGACGGTGGCCCGGCTCGACGGTCTGGTCGTCGCGGGCGGTCCCGACGTGGAGCCGGCCCGTTACGGCGCCGAGCCCGACCCGCGCACCGGGCCGCCCGACCGTGCCCGGGACGCCTGGGAGCTCGCCCTGGTCCGGGCGGCGCTGGAACGCCGCGTTCCGCTGCTCGGGATCTGCCGGGGCCTGCAGGTGCTGAACGTCGCCCTGGGCGGCACCCTCGTCCAGCACCCCGACGGCCACCGGGGGGTGCCGGGGGTCTTCGGCCGGCACCCGGTCAAGCCGGTGCCGGGCACCCGGTACGCCGACGCCGTCCCGGAGGAGACGTCCGTACCGGCCTTCCACCACCAGGCGGTGGACCGCCTCGGTGAGGGCCTGGTCCCGTCGGCGTACGCGGCGGACGGGACCGTGGAAGCGGTCGAACTCCCGACGGGCGCGTGGGTCCTGGGCGTGCAGTGGCATCCGGAGATGGACGAGGACCTGCGGGTCGTACGCCGCCTGGTCCAGGCGGCCGCCCCACCGTGACCCACGGGGCGCCCCACCGGGACCCGTCCGCGCGGCACCCGGCGCCCGGCGCGTCAGGTGCTCAGCCTCGGGTCAGGGCCAGCAGGTCGCGGGCCGGGCCCGTGGGGCGGTGGCCGGTGCGCCAGGTGCTCAGCCTCGGGTCAGGGCCAGCAGGTCGCGGGCCGGGCCCGTGGGGCGGTGGCCGGTGCGCCAGACCGCGCGCAGGTCGCGGGCCAGGGCGATGCCGTCCAGGGGGACGCGGACGAGGCGGCGCATCGTCAGCTCCTCCCCCACGGCCAGTTCGCTGAGGACGGCCGGGCCCGCGCCGCTGACCGCGGCGGCCTTCACCGCGGTCGTGGAGGACAGTTCGATCAGCGGGCGGGCCAGGCCGCCCAGCGCGGTGTCCAGGACCTGCCGGGTGCCGGAGCCCTTCTCGCGCAGGATGAGCGGGGTGGTCGCCAGTTCTTCGGCGGCGAGCGGGCGACGGCGGCGGGCCCAGGCGTGGGACGGCGCCGTCACCACGATCAGCCGGTCGTGGGCGATCACCGCGGAGTCCAGGCCCGTCGGCACGGTCAGCCCTTCGACGAAGCCCACGTCCGCTTCGTCCGCGAGCAGCCGCTGCGCGACCGTCGCCGAGTTCCCGGCCAGCAGGGACACCGCCGTGTCCGGCCGCTGCGCGCGCAGCGCGAGCAGCCAGCCCGGCAGCAGGTACTCGGCGATCGTCATGCTCGCCGCCACCCGCAGCCGTGAGTCGCGGCGGTCCCGCAGTGCCTGGGCGCCGGCGTCGAAGACCTCCGCGGCCTCCACGATCCGCCGTGCCCAGTCGGTGACGAGCGCTCCGGCGTCGGTCAGGCGCGATCCGCGCGGTGAGCGGTCCACCAGCGCCACACCGAGCTGCCGCTCCATGGACCGGACCCGGCTGCTGGCCGCGGGCTGGGTGATGCCCAGCTCGCGCGCCGCGCCGCCCAGACTCCCGACCCGCGCCACCGCCAGCAGCAGTTCCAGCGCCCCGAGGTCCGGCACCCGGTGGGCCAGGGTCCCCGTGGTCACAGGCCGCTGTCCCGCGTGGTCGTCCGTCGTGCTCATCACGCCAGCCTATGCCGCGCGGTGCTACCGGCGGCCTGCCGCTCGCAGTTCCCGGGGCAGCACCGTCGCCGCCTCGGCCAGCGACGGTCCGTACCAGGTGAGGTGCCGGCCGCCGACCAGGGCGCAGGGCAGTCCGGGAAAGGCGTCGGGTCCGTCGTCGGCGGTGAAGCGGTACGGCTCGTCGGGCAGCACGACGAGGTCCGGGGCCTTTGCGCGCAACGCGTCCAGGGGCACACGGGGGTAGCGTTCCGGACGGCCCGCGTACAGGTGGTCGATGCCGAGGCGGGACAGCAGGTCGCCGGCGAAGGTGTCGCGGCCCAGCACCGTCCAGGGCCGCCGCCAGACCGGCACGACCGCGGTCCGGCGGGTCGCAGGGGCTGCCACGGCCTCCCAGGCGGCTTCGGCGTCGTCCAGCCATCGGGGGCGGGTGCGCACGCCGCACGCCGTGAGCACCCGGGCCAGCTCGCCGAAGGCCTGGGGCAGCGTCCGTACCTCCGTCACCAGGACCTCGAGACCCGCCGTGCGCAGGGCGTCGAGGTCGGGGGCGCGGTTCTCCTCCTCGTTGGCGATCACCAGATCGGGAGCGAGGGCGGTGATCCGGCCGGTCTCCGGGTTCTTCGTGCCGCCGATCCGTACGACGTCCAGTCCGGCGGGATGCGTGCACCAGTCGGTGGCGCCGGCCAGGGTGCCGGGAGCGGACAGCGCCACGGCCTCGGTGAGGGACGGGACGAGGGAGACGATCCGCAGGGAACTCACCGGCGGGGCTTGTCCCGGACCGCCTCGATGTGCTCGGCGACGGCGACGACGATCAGCCGCGTCTCCGCGACCGTGGCCCGCCACCGGTGCCGGACGCCTCCGGTGAGGTACAGGGTGTCGCCGCGGCCGAGGCGGTAGGCGCGGCCTTCCGCCTCGATCTCCACGGCGCCGTCCGCCACGTACATCAACTGGTCGTTGCGGAACTGGAGTTCACGCCCGGCGTCGTGGTCGCCGGTGAACTCGGAGGCGTGCATCTGGTGATGGCCCCGCACCAGGGACCGGACACGGGGTCCCGGCAGCTGCTCGGCGCCCTCCGCGCGGACGACGTCGACGCTGCACGCCGGGTCGGCGGCTGCGAGGAGTTCCACGGCGGTGGTGCGCAGGGCGTCGGCGACCTTCTCCAGGGAACTCTGGCTGGGGCGCGCGCGCTCGTTCTCGATCTGGCTCAGGAACGGGACCGACAGGCCGCTGCGCTGGGCCACGACGGCAAGCGTGAGATCGAGCGCGCGACGTCGCCGCCGCACGGCCGCGCCCACGCGCAGTGGCTGTTCTTTGTGGTCGCCCATCGCTCCGGCTCCCTCCTTCGCCCGTCGTCCCGTGCCTGTGCCTGTGCCTGTGCCCGTGCCCGTGGTTCCGGCGCACGCCTCGTGTTGAGCTGTCCTGTCTGCACCCTACGCATGTTCGGCAAACCGTTTCAGGCGCCTGTCACGTCGCCGTCCTGTGCGGTCGCGCACAACCCACAGTTCACGCCAGCCGATGCGCGAGCCCTCCGGTCCGGTGTGCGCAGGACGCAGGGTGTTTCCGCCATTGTCCCCCGAAGAAGGGCGGGAGGTCACGGCGAAGGACCGGAGGTTCGGGGAGGGCGTAGCGCTCTGTGATTGGCCGGATTCCTCTCGTGTTCCCGTTCGGTTGTGCGCCCGTCGCGGCGCTGCGCCCGTTGCCGTGCCGCGCGCCCCGTCCGGTCCGTCCGTACATGCCGCGGGGGGCGGACCCGGCCCCGCTGTCGGGCGGCGGGGACCGGGCCCGCCCCCCGGGGGAGCGAGCGGTGCCGGGGGCCACCGCGGCGACCGGTGGTCGCCGCGGTGGCCTTTGACGTCACTGCGGGGTCATGCGCCCCACCACGTCCGGGTGCTCCTCGAGCCAGGCGGCGACGGCAGCCTCCTCCTTGCCCTGGCCGCGGTCCTTGATCTCCTTCTCGAGCGTGCCGAGCTCGTCCTCACTCATCCGGAAACCCTTGATCCACTTGGTGAGTTCGGGGTACTGCCCGGGGAACGCCTTGTTCGCGATGGTGCGGATGGTGTTGCCCTCGCCGAAGAGCTTCTTGTCGTCCTTCAGCTTGGTCAGCTCGTACTCGCTGTACGACCAGTGCGGGGACCAGAGGGTGACCGCGATCGGCTCCTTCTTGGAGTAGGCGCGCTTGAGCTCGGCGAGCATCGCCGGCGTGGAGCCGTCGACGACCTTGTACTCCTCGTCCAGGCCGTATCCCGGCAGGACCTTGTTCTTGAGCAGGTCCATCTCGCCGGTGCCCGGTTCGATGCCGACGATCCGCCCGTCGAAGAGGTCCGCCTTGCCCTTGAGGTCCTCGAGGGACTTGACGTCCTTGACGTACGAGGGGACGGAGACCTCCAGCGAGGTCGGCTCGTACCAGGTGCCGAGGTCGACCAGTTCGTCCTTGCTCTGGTCCCAGAAGTTCTTCTGGGCGTACGGCAGCCAGGCGTCGAAGTTGAGGTCGATGTCCCCGCTGGCGAGGCCGGTGTAGACCGGGCCGACCTCCATCTGCTTCAGGTTCATCCGGTAGCCGCGCCGCTCGAGGACGTTCTTCCACAGGTAGGTGATCGCGACGTCCTCCTCCCAGGGGAACCACGCGACGGTCAGCGGACGCTTCGCCTCGGCCGAGGTGGCGGCGGAGGCGGACTTCACCGGGGCCAGCTCGTCGACGACGTCCGGGTTGTCCTTGAGCCAGGCGCGGACGGCATGCTGCTGCCTGCCCTTGCCGGCCTTGTTGATCTCGGCCTCCAGGCCGGTGAGTTGCTCCTCGGTCATCGAGAAGTCCTTCAGCCACTGGCCGACGGTGGGGTTCTCGGCGGTGAAGCCCTTGCGTCCCAGGGTGTGCACGGCGTCGCCCTCGCCCCAGGTGCCCTTGGGGTCCTTCAGCTTCTTGAGGTCGTAGTCGCTGTACGCCCAGTGCGGCGACCAGAGCGTGACGACGACCGGTTCCTGCTTGCTGTAGGCGCGCTTGAGCTCGGCCAGCATCGCCGGCGTGGAGCTGTCGACGACCTTGTACTCCTCGTCCAGGCCGTAGTCCGGCAGGACCTTGTCCTTGAGCAGGCCCATCATGCCGGCGCTGGACTCGATGCCGGTGATCTTCCCGTCGAAGGCACCGGCCCCGCCCTTGAGGTCCTCGAGGGAGTCGAAGTCCTCCATGTAGGCGGGCACGGCGAGTTCGAGCGTCGTCTCCTCGTACCAGGTGCCGAGGTCCTCGAGCCTGTCGCCGTACTTCTTCCAGTACTCGGCGTGGGTGGTGGGCAGCCACGAGTCCGTCTGGAAGTCGATGTCGCCCTGCGCGAGCGCGGTGTAGAGCGGGCCGGCGTCGAACTGTGTGGCCTCGACCTCGAAGCCGCGCTGTTCGAGGACCTCCTTCCACAGGAAGGTGGAGGCGACACCCTCGTCCCAGGGGATGTAACCGATGGAGATCTTCTTGCCGTTGCCGACGTTCCCGGTGTCGGCGGCGGTGTCGGTACCGCCGCTCCTGCCGCTGCCGCCGAAGACGCCCATGCCGCCGGCCACCAGGGCCAGGACGACGACGCCGATCACGGCGACCTGCGGGCGGGGCCGGTAGGACCAGATCTTCAGCCCCTGCGCGGCGCGGGCCCTGGCGGCGGCGCGGCGGCCGAGCGGGGACACCTGGGTGCCCAGGGCGCCGGTCATGCGGTCGAGATAGATCGCCAGGATGACGATGGCGAGGCCGGACTCGGCGCCGAGACCGATGTTGAGCTGGCCGATGGCCTCGATGACGGCACCGCCGAGGCCGCCGGTGCCGACCATGCCGGCGATCGCGGCCATGGAGAGGCCGAGCATGATCACCTGGTTGACGCCCGCCATCACGGTGGGCAGCGCCAGCGGCAGCTGGACGCGCAGCAGCGTGTTGCGGGGCGTGGTGCCGAACGCCTCGGCCGCCTCCACCAGGTCCTTGTCGACCTGGCGGATGCCCAGTTCGGTCATGCGCACGCCGGGGGCGAGCGCGAAGATCAGGGTGGCGACGATGCCGGGGGCGGGGCCCGTCCCGAAGAAGAGGATCGCCGGGATGAGGTAGATCATCGCGGGCAGCGTCTGCATGAAGTCCAGGACCGGCCGCACCAGGGCGCTGACCCGGTCCGAACGTGCCGCCCAGATGCCTACGGGCACTCCGACGACCAGCGCGATGAGGGTGGCGACGAGGACCAGTGACAGCGTCACCATCGAGTCCGCCCACAGTTCCATGGAATCGATGAAGGCGAATCCCAGGAAGGTGAGGACACCGGCGAGAGTGCCGCGCAGCCAGAAGGCGATCACCGCGAAGATACCGGCGAGCAGCAGCGGCTCGGGCGCCTGGAGGACGGCGTTGACGCCGTCGTAGGCGCCGGTGAAGACGGCCTTGAAGAAGTCGAACAGCCAGGTCACATGAGCGAGCAGCCAGTCGACACCGCTGTTGACCCATTCGCCGAGCGGGATCCTAGGCACGGGCCATCACCTTCTCGCCCTCGCCGCGCGGGGAGTCGCAGGTGCCGGGGGCACCCTCCTCGTCGCCGATGAAACCGACGAGTCGCTGCCGGGGCACGACGCCGATGACCGCGCCCTCGCCGTCGAGGACCGCCACGGGGTGCGCCGCGCGGGCGCTCATCGCGCACAGGTCGGTGAACGGCGTCTGCGCCGTCGCGGTCTCGCACGTGCAGTCGGCCTCGTCGCCTCGCACCTCGCGCTCCATCACGGCTCCGGCGGTCAGCACCCGGGAGCGGTCGACGTCCTGGGTGAAGGAGGCGACGTAGTCGTTGGCCGGGCGGATCAGGATGTCCTGCGCGGTGCCGATCTGCACGATACGGCCGTCGCGCATCACCGCGATGCGGTCGCCCAGGCGCATGGCCTCGTTGAGGTCGTGCGTGATGAAGACGATCGTCTTCTTCAGCTTCTTCTGCAGCTCCACCAGCTGGTCCTGCATGTCACGGCGGATCAGCGGGTCGAGCGCGCTGAAGGACTCGTCCATCAGCAGCAGGTCGGCGTCGGTCGCGAGCGCGCGGGCGAGGCCCACACGCTGCTGCATGCCGCCGGAGAGCTCGTCGGGCCACGACTGCTCCCAGCCGGCCAGGCCGCACAGGGCGAGCGCCTCGTCGGCGCGGCGTTCGCGCTCGGCGCGGGGCACGCCCTGCACTTCGAGACCGTAGGCGGCGTTCTCACGGACACTGCGGTGCGGGAACAGCGCGAAGTGCTGGAAGACCATGCTGATCTTCTTGGAGCGGACCGCGCGCAGTTCGCGGTCGGACAGCGCGGTGAGGTCCTCACCGTCGAACCGGACCGATCCTGCGGTCGGCTCCGACAGGCCGTTCAGCATGCGCAGCAGGGTGGACTTGCCGGAACCGGACAGGCCCATGACGACGAAGATCTCGCCGGGCTCCACGGTGAACGAGGCGTCGATGACGGCCGCCGTGGTTCCGTGGGCGCGCAACTCCTCACGGTCGGCCTCGTTCTGGCGCAGTCTCTCGACTGCCTGGTCCGGTCGTCTGCCGAACACCTTGTAGAGGTGTTCGGCCTCTAGCCTGGTTGACACGCGTACCTCTTGTCTCGACGGCGATGGAGGGGAGCGGCACCCGCCGGGACGGTTCACGCGTGCGGACGGTTGAACCTGCAACCGGCATCGCTCCGGGGCCGCGCCTCCCCTTTCTCACTCACCCCAAACACCATCGTGTCCCGCGTCACATCCAGGTCGTGCCGTGCCGTGCGGGGCGCGTCCCGGGCCGGTGCCGTCGGGCGGCTGCCGGGTCCTGTCGGTGGCGTACGGCATGATGCGGAGCGTGACCGGACGACTGATGCTCCTCGATACCGCTTCTCTTTACTTCCGGGCCTACTTCGGCGTCCCGGACTCCGTCAGGGCCCCGGACGGCTCGCCGGTGAACGCCGTGCGCGGGCTGCTCGACTTCATCGACCGCCTGGTCAAGGACCACCACCCGGACGATCTGGTGGCCTGCATGGACGCCGACTGGCGCCCGGCGTGGCGGGTGGAGCTGATCCCCTCCTACAAGGCGCACCGCGTGGCCGAGGAGCGCCCGTCGGGCCCCGACGAGGAGGAGGTGCCCGACACGCTGTCTCCGCAGGTGCCGGTCATCGAGGCCGTGCTGGACGCCGTCGGCATCGCGCGCGTGGGCGTCCCCGCGTACGAGGCGGACGACGTGATCGGCACGTTCACCGCGCGGGCGCGCGGCCCGGTGGACATCGTCACCGGGGACCGCGACCTGTACCAGCTGGTGGACGACGCGCGCGGGGTGCGGGTGCTGTACCCGCTCAAGGGCGTCGGCACGCTCCAGATCACCGACGAGGCGGTGCTGCGCGAGAAGTACGGGGTGGGCGGCTCGGGGTACGCGGATCTGGCACTGCTGCGGGGCGACCCGAGCGACGGCCTGCCGGGCGTACCGGGAGTGGGCGAGAAGACGGCCGCCAAGCTGCTGGCCGAGTTCGGCGACCTGGCCGGGATCCTGGCGGCGGTCGGCGACCCGCGGGCCGGGCTCACCCCGTCCCAGCAAAGGCGCCTCACCGAGGCGGCCTCGTATCTGGCGGTCGCCCCGAAGGTCGTACGGGTCGCGGACGACGTCCCGCTCCCGGAGGTCGACACGGCGCTGCCGCGGACGCCGCGCGACCCGGAGGCCGTACGGGAGCTGGCGGCCCGCTGGGGCCTGGGCGGCTCCCTGAAGCGGCTGCTGGCCACCCTCGCACGGTAGGAACACCGCCGGTGCGCACGGGTGATCACCGAAAGGAAATGTTAACTTAGGTAAACCTAACTGAGTGACAGGGAGACCCCATGGCACAGCGACCGGTACGCCAGCCGCGCAGGCCCCACTCCGGGCAGGTGCTCCGCACCGAGCGGCTGACCCCGCACATGCAGCGGGTGGTGCTGGGCGGCGAGGGCCTGGCCGATTTCACGGCGGACACCTGCACCGACCACTACGTGAAGCTGCTGTTCCCCGCCGAGGGCGTCACCTACCCCGAGCCGTTCGACATGCAGCGGATCCGCGAGGAGTTCCCGCGCGACCAGTGGCCGGTGACCCGCACGTACACCGTGCGCCACTGGGACGCCGGACATCGCGAGCTGACGCTGGACTTCGTGATCCACGGTGACGAAGGGCTGGCAGGCCCCTGGGCCCGGCGGGTCCTGCCGGGCGAGACCGTGTTCTTCATCGGCCCCGGCGGCGCCTACGCCCCCGACCCGAGCGCCGACTGGCACCTGCTGGTGGGCGACGAGAGCGCGCTGCCCGCGATCGCCCGGTCGCTGGAGGCCCTGCCGAGCGGGGCCAGGGCGTATGCCTTCGTGGAGGTCGAGGGGCCCCAGGAGGAGCAGAAGATCGACTCCGAGGTGACGGTCACCTGGCTGCACCGGGGGGACCGTCCCGTCGGTGAGGTTCTGGTGGAGGCCGTGCGGGGCCTGGAGTTCCCCGAGGGACGGGTGCACGCCTTCGTCCACGGCGAGGCGCACTTCGTGAAGGAGCTGCGCCGCCTGCTGCGGGTCGAGCGGCAGATCGCGCGCGAGGACCTCTCGATCTCCGGCTACTGGCGGCGCGGTCACGACGAGGACGGCTGGCAGGCCTCGAAGCAGGAGTGGAACGCACGGGTCGAGGCGGAGCAGGAGCAGCCGGAATCGTCGGCCGCGGGCGGCTGAGCCGCCCCCGGGTCGCTCCTGGAGCACCCTCGGCCCACCGCTGATCCGCTGTCCTGCCCGAGCCGGCATCGCGGTGCCCCGGCCGGCGCACGCGGCGGCGCCGGTCGGGTGAACCCCGGCCGCCGTGCCGCGGCGGGCGGCGTGGCGCGGTGTCCCGCCACCGCCCGCTGCCCGAGGATCCGGGCGCGTGACAGTCACCTTCGAAGAACTCGTGGCCAAGCAGCGTGCGGCGGACGAGGCGCATGTCCGCGTGCGCCATCTGCGGGAGACCTACGGGTCTCCCACGGGCACCAAGTGGAGCAGCCGGCAGACCACCACCTGGGAGACGGCCTGGCGGGCCTGGCGCGACCTGGCCCGTGACGTCCAGGTGGCGGTGAGCGAGCACGCACAAGCCGAGGGGAAACCGCGCCATGTGGTCGAGGCCGAGGTCAGACGGGCGGTGGGGCACGAGGAACAGGGTGGGGCGGACGCGTAGCCTTGGCCCTCGTGACCCGCAGACGCAGGACCGTCCCGCCCTCCCCGCTGCCGCAGCGCGACGGCGTGGACCCAGTGCGGGTGCGGCTGCCCGGCGCGGGGTCGTGGGCCACCGTGCGGGACCATCTCGCAGCCCGGCTCCCGGCCGGCTCCGATGTCGTCGACGGCATGTTCGACGCGGGGCTGATCGTGGGTGTGGACGGGCGGCCCGTGCCGGCCGACGCCCCCTATGTGCCAGGACTGTTCGTGTGGTTCCACCGGGAGCTGCCGGCCGAGGTGCCGGTGCCGTTCCCGCTGGAGATCGTGTACCGGGACGAGCACATCGTCGTCGCCGACAAGCCCCACTTCCTGGCCACCACCCCGCGCGGCAGCCATGTCACCGAGACCGCGCTGGCCCGGCTGCGCCGCGAGCTGGACATCCCGCTGCTGGGCGCCGCGCACCGTCTCGACCGGCTCACCGCCGGGCTGGTGCTGTTCACCGTGCGGCCCGAGGAGCGGGGCGCGTACCAGACGCTGTTCCGCGACCGGCTGATCCACAAGGAGTACGAGGCCGTCGCGCCCCACGACCCGGCG
Organism: Streptomyces sp. NBRC 110035; assembly: GCF_000829695.1. Classification (GTDB taxonomy): domain Bacteria; phylum Actinomycetota; class Actinomycetes; order Streptomycetales; family Streptomycetaceae; genus Streptomyces. Next base: position 74,056 of record NZ_BBNN01000022.1, read on the forward strand.
CTCGTCCTGCCCCGGACCGTGCGCAGCCGGATCGTGAAGGAGCGCGGGGTGCTGGCCGCCCGCGAGGTCGAGGGCGAACCGAACGCGCTCAGCCGGGTCGAGCTCCTGGACCACCGCGCCGACGGCCTCGCCCGGTACCGGCTGGTGCCCTGCACCGGGCAGACCCATCAGCTGCGGGTGCACATGAACGCCCTGGGCGTGCCGGTCGTCGGCGACCCCCTGTATCCGGAGGTGACCGGCCCCGTCCCGGCCGGTGACTTCCGGCGCCCGCTGCAACTGCTGGCGCGGGCACTGGAGTTCACCGACCCGGTGACGGGGGCACGGCACCGGCTGCACAGCGGCCGGACGCTCACGGCGTGGACGTCGTACGAGGACTGGGCCGCGGACGACCGCGCCGACGACGGCCGCGCTCCGGACGGCCGAACCCCCGAGGCACCCGCCGGCCCGGCCCGGACCGCTGTCCACCGGCCGCCGCCGGCCCCCCTCGCCCCCGGTCAGTAGCCGCGCCACCAGCGCAGGAAGCGCTGCCAGGCGCCCGGTGCGCGGGCCGGTTCCGCGGGGCCGGCGGCGGCCACCGGCTCGGCGACCGGTGGCTCGGCCGACCGGGCCGCCCGCTGCAGGCCCGGCCGCGGGTCCGGTGTCCCGGCCGGCGCCGCGGGCCGCGGGGCGGGAACGTCGTGGTGTCCGAACGGCTCGGGGCGGGTCGCGGACGGCGGTGCCGGCTCCCCCGGTGCGGAGCTGCCGATGTGCCAGTCGCGGCGCGGGGCCGTCGGCAGGGCGTCGTGGTTCGGCCGCTCGGTGATGTCCTGCGGCGGCCTGGGGGTGAACCGGACCGGCAGTTCGACGAGATGGCGCGAGGCGATCGACTCGGTGTGGCGCAGATCCTCGTCGTCGACGTCGAGCTCGAGGTCGGGCAGCCGCATCAGCAGCGCGTCGACGCCGATCTCGGCGATGGCACGCCCGATGTCCTGCCCGGGGCACTCGTGCGGGCCGCCGCTGAAGGCGAGGTGGGAGCGGTTGCCCTGCATGTGGGCGGTCGGGTCCGGGCGCACCCGCGGGTCCACGTTCGCCGGGGCCGGGGCGAACAGCAGTCCGTCGCCCCGGCGGATGCGCTGACCGCCGAGTTCCGTCTCCTGTTTGGCGAAGTAGGCGAAGATGGTACTGAACGGCGGCTCGTCCCACAGCAGTTGCTCCACCGCCTCCGGCACGGTCATCTGACCGCCGTTGAGCTGGGCCCGGAAGCGCGGGTCGACGAGCACCGTCCGCAGCACGTTGGCCAGGAGGTTGGCGGTCGACTCGTAGGCGGCGATGAGCACCACCCGCAGGTGCTCCCTGACCTCGTCGTCGGTCAGCTCGGCCGGGTGGGTGATGAGATGGCTGGCGAAGTCGTCCTGCGGTTCCAGCCGGCGGCGCGCGGTGAGCCGGCCCAGCGCGTCCATGACGTACACGTTGCTGGCGATGGCGGTCTCGGTGCCCCTGAGCATGTCACGGGCCGACTCGACCATCCGGTCGTTGTACTCGTCGGGCATGCCGAGGATGTGGCACATCACGGCCATCGGCAGGTGCTCGGCGTACTGGCTGACGACCTCGGCCTCGCCCACTTCGCAGAACCGGTTGACGAGGCGCTGGGTGCAGCGGTTGATGTGCCGGCGCAGACTGCGGAAGTCGACGGTCGACAGGGCGAAGTCGATCGCGCCGCGCAGTCGTTGGTGCTCGTCGCCCTCGGCGTGGGCGCACATCGGCTGCCAGGCGATGTGCGGCATCAGCGGGTGGTCGGGTTTGACCAGGCCGTCCCGGAGCGGGGACCAGATGCGGCTGTCGCGGGTGTACTGCGCGGGGGTGCGCACCATGTGCAGGTTCTCGGTGTGGCCGAGGACCACCCACACCGGCACGTCGTCGTGGAGCAGCGCGGGCGCCACGGGGCCGTGTTCGGCGCGGAGTTCCTCGTACAGCTTCTTCAGGTCCGCCGATTCGTGCAGCCGGTGCAGTCCCCCGGGGCCCTGCCCGTGCGCGGGGCAGCCGGGGGGCGGGGCGGGACGGGAGTCGTCCGTTCCGGCCGGGGAGTGGGATTCAGGCGTCACAGTGGTCGCTCCGGAGAACAGGGGGAGAGCAGGGGATCGGGGGTGTCAGGTGCGCGAGCCCGTCATGGCGAGCGAGTGCAGGAACCGCATCAGCGTGACCAGTACGTCCCGGCTGGAGGCGCGGCGTCGTACGTCGCAGTCCATGATCGGGACGTCCTGGGGCAGGTCGAGCGCCGTCCGCAGATCCGCGAAGGGGTAGCGGGGCGCGTCCGGGAAGGTGTTGACGGCCACGACGAAGGGCACGCCGCGTTCCTCCAGCCGTCCCATGACGTCGAAGCTGACTTCCAGGCGGCGTGTGTCGACCAGCACCACCGCACCGAGCGCGCCCTCGAACAGGCCGTTCCACAGGAACCAGAAGCGCTCCTGGCCCGGGGTGCCGAACAGGTAGAGCACCAACTGCTCGGTGATCTTGATGCGGCCGAAGTCCATGGCCACCGTGGTGGCCGTCTTGGACGCGGACCCGAAGTTGTCGTCGACTCCGACGCCGGCCTGGGTCATGGTCTCCTCGGTGGTCAGCGGCTTGATCTCGCTGACCGAACCGACCATGGTCGTCTTGCCGACCCCGAAGCCGCCCACGATCACGATCTTCGCCGCGGCCTCGGCCGTGTGCGGCAGCTGATCCTCGGTCCGTGGGCCCGGGATCGTCTCAGAGCCTTTGAAGTCCATGCATCACCGCTTCGAGAAGGGAACGGTCGGGGAGCGCCTTGCGGACGATCGGGGCGCGCGCCTGCACCAGTTCCGCCGCCAGCATCTCGGTGAGCAGCACGGTCACCACGCCGAACGGCAGGCTGAGGTAGGCCGAGAGTTCGGCCACGGACAGGGGGGCGGAGCAGAGCCGGAGCAGTGCGGCCTGCTCGGGCGTGGCGGAGTGCGGGGGGTCCTCGACGCGCGCCACGATCAGCGTCACGAGGTCGAGGTCCGCGCGGTTCCCGTCCGCGCCGGCGACGACGTACAGCCGCTCCGGGTTGGGCCGTTCGGTCTCCTTCTGGTCCGTGGCCGGTTGCGGAGGAGGGTCCTCCTGCGGGGAGCGCCTCTGGCGTTGCGGAGGAGTCATACGGTCGTCCCGTTCCGGCGGGGCGGGCTGGTGAGATGGGCGCCGATACGCACCACGAGGTCGCGCATCATGGCCCCCATCCGCCCGGGTTCACAGGTCATGTCGGAGAGCACCGCGAGATAGGCGTTGGCCCCGGCGGCCATCAGGTAGAAGTAGCCGCCGTTGATCTCGATGATCACCATCTTCATCTCGCCGTCGCTGCGCGGAAGTTCCCCGGCGACGGCACCGGCGAGGCTCTGCACGCCGGCACAGGCGGCGGCGACCCGGTCGGCGGCGTCCGGCTCGCCGCCGAAGCGGGCGATGCGCAGACCGTCGGCCGAGAGCACCACGATCATCTCGACGCCGGGTACCCCGTCGGCGAGCTCCTTGAGCATCCAGTCGAAGTTGGCCCGTTGCTGGATCACTTGAGGTCCCCCTCGTCGTCGGCCTCGGTGCGGGCCGGTTCGTTGATCAGATGCAGGTACGCGGTCGGGTTCCGGGTGAAGTCGGTGGGGTGGACGCCGGGTTCGAGGTCCTTCTTCAGGCCGTCCCAGAACGCGTCGACCCACAGCCCGGGTTCGCGGTCGTCCTTCGGCTCGGCCGGTTCGGGCTCGGGTGCCGGCCAGGGGGACCTGATGGTCTCGCCCCGCTCGGCGGCCTCCCGTTCGGCCCGTTCGGCGGCGGCCTGCTCGGCGTACCGCTGGGTCAGCGACGTCTTCACCCGGCTGCGGCGTTGCGGCAGCCCGTTGGAGGTCCATTCGGTGACCTCGGGGACGTCGTCCTCCATGGAGACGGTGGCGGGGATGCTCGGGCTGGTGGGGCGGCGCTTCTTGGGGGCGCGCTCGGGGCCGGGAAGCGCGTCGACCTGCATGGGCACGGCGGTCGCGCCGATGCCGTGGGCGAGGCCGACGCCGGGCTCGGTGGTCATCATGTCGCTGGGCACGATGAGGACCGCGCGGACGCCGCCGTAGGCGGAGGCCCGCAGCGAGACCTGCATCTTGTATCCGGAGCAGAGCCGGCCGATGACGGCGAGGCCCAGACGGGGGCTCGTGCCGAGGTCCTGGAGGTCGACACCCGCCTTGGCCTGCTCCAGCTTGTCCTCGATCCGGGCCCGCGCCTTCTCGTCGAGGCTGACTCCGGCGTCCTCGATCTCGATGGCGACGCCGGTCTGCACCTCGATGGCGGTGACGTGGACCTTGGTGTGGGGCGGGGAGTAGCGCGTGGCGTTGTCGAGGAGTTCGGCGACGGCGTGGATGACCGGCTCGACGGAGATGCCCTTGATGTTGACCTTGGCGATGGACTTCAGGTCGATGCGCCGGTACTCGAGGATGCGGGACATCGCGCCGCGCAGCACGCTGTAGAGGGCGACGGGTTCGGGCCACTGGCGTCCGGGGCGGCCGCCGCCCAGCACGGAGATGGAGTCGGCGAGGCGGCCGATCAGCGCGGTGCCGTGGTCGATGCGCAGCAGGTCGTCGAAGACCTCGGGGTTGCGGCCGTGGTCCTCCTCCATCTCCCTCAGTTCCTTGGCCTGCTGGTGGACGATCGCCTGGACGCGGCGGGCGATGCTGACGAAGGAGCGCTGGGAGGAGTCGCGCAGGGCTTCCTCGTCGTCGATGATCTTCAGCATCGTCTTGAGCAGCTTGATCTGGTACTCGGGGAGGTCACGCCAGGCCGGGTTGACCTCCTTGAGATGGAGGAGCACTTCCCTGGGGGTGTTTCCGCGGTGCAGGAAGTCCAGGGCCTCGGGGACCACGGCGTCCGCGAAGTGCAGGGTCTCCGTGTCGTGGGAGGCGATCCGCGCTTCCAGACACGCGCGGTGACGTTCGTGTTCGTCCCGCAGGACGCGGCCGCGGCGCACCGCCTCGGCCGCGGCGGCGATCACCAGCAGGGTGGCGACGACACCGCAGGTGCCGACGGCGATCCGGGCGGGCTCCGTCACCAGGGCGACGGCGGCTCCGGTTGCCGCGGCCATCAGTATGGCCGGCAGCAACAGCACGCGCGCGTAGGGAAGTTCGCGTCGACCGGGCGGGGATTGGACACTCACCATGTAGGCCTCTGGAAACGAATCGGCTGGTGGTCGGGGGACGTACGGGCGGGGACGGACCGGGGGATGACGGGAGTCATCTGTTCAAAAGGGAACAGACACACGAATTCATCCCAACTCGGTGCGCTGCGGGCGAGCTTAGTCCGACAGGATCAACGCCGTGTCATATTCGGCAAGTGCCGGAAACGACCCCTGGGACAGGAGTACGCTCGAGCTCATTTACACGCTCGGACATCATTCGCACACCCTGTGTAACGCCGTAAGGGCGTGCGCATCCCACTCACCCTGAAGGGTGACGTACGCGGCCGACGGCCGCGGAATCATCCGGTCCTGTTGCCGGCGGGGCACTGGGGACACGGAAGCCCGGCGCGCACGGAGCGCGCCGGGCTTCACCGGGTGGGGCACGGGCCGAGCCCGTCCGCCGTCACCCCACGGACGAGTAGGCCACCACTCCGCGCAGCAGTCCGTCGACCGCCTTGCGGGCGTTCTTCGCGACCGTGGAGCCCTCCACCGCCGGAGCCGCGGCCGAGATCTGGCCGAGGACGTCGATGACCTGCTTGCACCAGCGCACGAAGTCCCCCGCCGGCATCTCCACCTCGCGCAGCACCTCGTCGAGCCCCTTGCCGGATGCCCACATGTAGGCGGCCCAGGCGAAGCCGAGGTCGGGTTCGCGCTGGCCCACACCCTCGGTCTGGGTGATCCGGAAGTCCTCCTCCAGGGCGTCCAGCCGCCCCCAGATGCGGACCGTCTCGCCGAGCGCGGCCTTCGCCCTGCCGGAGGGCACCTTGGGCACCACCGCGTCGTCGCTGACCCGTGCCTCGTACACCAGGGCCGAGACACAGGCGGCGAGTTCGGCCGGGCCGAGCTGCTCCCAGACGCCCTCCCGCAGGCATTCGCTGGCCAGCAGGTCGAGTTCGCCGTACAGCCGGGCGAGCCGCTTGCCGTGTTCGGTGACCTCGTCGCCGCGCAGGTAGTCCAGCTCGGTCAGCAGGGCGACGATACGGTCGAAGGTACGGGCGATGGTGTTCGTCCGGCCCTCGATGCGCCGCTCCAGCTGCTTGGTGTCCCGCCGCAACCGGTGGTAGCGCTCGGCCCAGCGGGCGTGGTCCTCCCGGTCGTCGCAGCCGTGGCACGGGTGGGCGCGGATCGCCTTGCGCAGCCGGTCGATCTCCCTGTCGTCGGCCGCCTGGGAGCGCCGCCTGCGGTGCCGCTCCGGCTCGATGTGCCCGGCCTTGGTCCGCAGCGCGGAGGCCAGGTCGCGGCGGGACTGCGGCGAGCGCGCGTTGAACGACTTCGGGATCCGCATCCGCTCCAGTGCCTCGACGGGCGCCGGGAAGTCGATCGACGCCAGCCGCTTGACCTGCCGCTCCGCGGTCAGCACCAGGGGGCGCGGCCCGTCGTGGTACTCGACGCCGCGGTGGCCGCCCGCACGGCCCGCGGGCAGGCCCGGGTCGAGGACCAGCGCCAGCCCGGCGTACTTGCCCGCGGGGACGTGGATGATGTCGCCGGGCCTGAGCTTCTCCAGGGCGACGGCCGCCTCCGCACGCCGCTGCGCCGCGCCCTGGCGGGCCAGCTCCGTCTCCCGGTCCTTCAGGTCGCGGCGCAGCCGCGCATACTCCTCGAAGTCACCGAGGTGGCAGGTCATGGAGGCCTGGTAGCCCTCGAGGCCCTCCTCGTTGCGCTGCACCTGCCGCGAGATGCCGACCACCGAACGGTCCGCCTGGAACTGGGCGAACGACGTCTCCAGCAGCTCGCGCGAGCGGTGCCGGCCGAACTGCTCGACCAGGTTGACCGCCATGTTGTACGAGGGCCTGAAGCTGGAGCGCAGCGGGTAGGTGCGGGTGCCGGCCAGCCCCGCGAGGTGCTCGGGGTTCATGCCGCGCTGCCACAGCACGACCGCGTGGCCCTCGACATCGATGCCGCGTCGGCCGGCCCGGCCGGTCAGCTGGGTGTACTCGCCGGGGGTGATGTCGGCGTGCTGCTCGCCGTTCCACTTGACGAGCTTCTCCAGCACCACCGAGCGGGCGGGCATGTTGATGCCCAGGGCGAGGGTCTCGGTCGCGAAGACCGCCTTGACCAGGCCGCGGACGAACAGCTCCTCGACGACCTCCTTGAACGTCGGCAGCATGCCCGCGTGGTGGGCCGCGATGCCGCGCTCCAGGCCCTCCAGCCACTCGTAGTAGCCGAGGACGTGCAGGTCCTCGGTGGGGATGGAGGCGGTGCGCTCCTCGACGAGGGAGCGGACCTGCTCCCGCGCCTGCTCGTCGTTGAGCCGCAGCCCCGCGTACAGGCACTGCTGGACGGCGGCCTCGCAGGCGGCGCGGCTGAAGATGAAGGTGATGGCGGGCAGCAGGCCCTGGGCGTCGAGCCGCTCGATCACCTCGGGCCGGCCCGGTGTCCAGACCCGTGTGCGCTGTCTGCGCTCCCGCTCCCGGTCCGCCTCGCGCATGTTCCGGCCGCGGCGCCTCTCGCCCCACGCCGGGCGGGACGCCTCCATCCGGGCCATCCGCGTGAGGTCGGGGTTGACGGCCTTCTTCCCGCCCTCGCCCTCCTCGAACAGGTCGTAGATCCGGCGCCCGGCGAGTACGTGCTGGAACAGCGGCACGGGCCGGTGCTCGGAGACGATGACCTCGGTGTGGCCGCGCACGGTGTCCAGCCAGTCGCCGAACTCCTCCGCATTCGACACCGTCGCCGAGAGGGACACCAGGGTCACCGACTCGGGGAGGTGGATGATCACTTCCTCCCAGACGGCGCCCCTGAAGCGGTCGGAGAGGTAGTGCACCTCGTCCATGACCACGTACCCGAGGCCGAGGAGCGTCTGCGAGCCCGCGTACAGCATGTTCCGCAGCACCTCGGTGGTCATCACGACCACGGGGGCACCGGAGTTGACGCTGTTGTCGCCGGTGAGCAGGCCGACCTTGTCGGCGCCGTAGCGGCGGCACAGGTCGGCGTACTTCTGGTTCGACAGCGCCTTGATGGGCGTCGTGTAGAAGCACTTCTTGCCCTGCTGGAGGGCGAGGTGGACGGCGAACTCGCCGACGATCGTCTTGCCCGAGCCGGTGGGCGCGGCCACCAGCACACCCTTCCCCGCTTCGAGCGCCTGGCAGGCCTCGATCTGGAAGGGGTCGAGACCGAAGTCGTACATCTCGCGGAAGGAGGCGAGTGCGGTGGCCTGCTCGACAGCGCGCCTGCGCGCTGCCGCGTACCGCTCGGCCGGTGAGAGGTCCTCTGTCATCGTGCTTTCGAGCGTACCGGGCCGCGCTGACAACAGGACGATCATTATCCGGATCCAGGAGCCGACGCGGCCCGTCAGGGGTCGATGTCGCGCACCCGTCCGCACTCGGGGGCGTCGGCGGTCATCCGGCCGGCCGCGGCCGGTTCCCCCAGCGGCATGCCGAGCGAGCGGGCGGAGCCGGGGCCGGCGGCGAACGGGCCGAGCGGGGTGCCGGTGCCGACGACGGCCCGCAGGGCCGGGTCCGTCATGCCGTCACCGCCGACGGCGACCAGGGCTCCGGTGCCCTCCTCGACGGCACCGCGCGCGGGCGGGCGCGTCCGCGGCGTCCTCGCCGGGCACGGTCCGCACCGGGAAACCGGCCGCGCGCAACGCGGAAGCGGCCGGCCGCGCCGCTCGGGCGCCCCGGCCGCGGCCCGCGGTGGGGTTGACGAAGAGGGTGGTCCCGCCGGCCGCCTTGTGACCCCACGGGCCCCGGCCCGGTCTTCAGGTCACGTCGTCATAGCCGTTGACCCGGTCCGTGCTCGCCTGCTCGGGCAGGGCGGGCCGGGCCGACACGGGTTCGGCCTCGCCGATGTCCTCGGGGGTGAGGTCCAGGTCGGAGGCCTCGTCGTCGGCGGGGCCCATGGCCTCCAGACGGCGCCTGCGGCGGTCGTTGAACAGGGAGACGCCGACAGCCAGGAAGTACAGGATCCAGATCGGTCCGGCGAGGGCCATCATGGTCAGCGGGTCGGTGCTCGGCGTGGCCAGGGCCGCGAACAGCGTGATGCCCATGACCATGCCGCGCCACCAGCCGAGCATGCGCTTGCCCGTCAGCGCCCCGGTGAAGTTGAGCATGATCAGCAGCAGCGGCAGTTCGAAGGAGAGCCCGAAGACGATCACCATGCGCGTGACGAGGTCGAGCAGGTCGTCCAGCGGCAGCAGGTTGTCGACGGCGTACGGGGTGAACTCGATGAGCACCTTCGCCGTGGTCGGCAGCACCCGGTAGGCGAAGTAGCCGCCGGCGAGGAAGAGCGGGAAGCCCGTCGCGACGAACGCGTAGGCGTACTTCCTCTCGTGCCGGTGCAGGCCGGGCGCGACGAACGACCACAGCTGGTACAGCCAGACCGGCGAGGCCAGGACGACACCGGCCATCAGGGACACCTTCAGCGCCAGGGTGAACGGCGTGAGCAGACCGTTGATGGTGATCTGCGCGCAGGGCTGCTCGTCGCGTGCCGAGGCGGCGATCTCCTCGAAGGACTTCGCGCAGCCGACCGACTTGAGCACCGGTTCGGTGAAGAAGTTGATGATCTCGTTGTAGAAGAAGGCCGCGCCGACCGTCACCAGGACGATGGCCAGCAGTGCCTTCGCGAGCCGGTTGCGGAGCTCACGAAGGTGCTCCGCGAGGGGCATCCGCCCCTCGGGATCCCTCTCCTGCTTGCGGGCAGACTTGAGCAACCCACGTTCCCATCTCGTGCGGCGGGCCGGACCGTGTCCGGCCCTGGGTCAGCGCTTGGTCGTGTCCGTCGGCTCCGTCACCGGGCGGGAGCTGGTCACGTCACCGGGGGCGGCCTGGATGGTGCGCTGCGCCGGGGAGTCGTCGCCCGGGGCCGGCGGGTCGGCGGGGGCGGAGGACTTGTCCTTGTCCTCCTTCATCGCCTTGGCCTCGCTCTTGAGGATGCGGGCGGACTTGCCGAGCGACCGCGCCATGTCCGGAAGCTTCTTCGCGCCGAACAGCAGGATGATGACGACGAGGATGAGAATGATCTCGGGAGCTCCGAGCCTTCCGAACATTTCTTTACCTTCTCACCGAGGCTGCTGGGGGTGGGGTGCTGCCCTGTCCGGTCGTTCGGACACGCGTCCGATGACCGCGTTGTCAGCGATCGTAACGCTCAGGGGTGAACGTAGGGCAATCCCCGTGCGTACTCCCGTCCGCGGTCCGGGCCTCGTTCTCCGGGCCGCGGTCAGCAGCGTACCCGCCCGGGTCGGCAACCCGACAGGGCGTGCGGACCCGGGCGGTCGTCCCGGGCCGGGTCAGAGCGCTTGTGCGGAGCGTGCCGCGCCGGCCGCCGCCCGCTCCAGGTCCTCGGCGGCCCGGCCGATACGGCTCGCCGAGTCCGCGACCTGTCTGCCGAGCCGCTCCGCCTCGACGAAGACCCGTACGGCGAACACCCCGAGCACCACGAGCCCCAGGAACCCCACAGCAACCGCGAACATCGCCCAGAACATAGGGCGAGCCTAGACGGTCCCCGTCCGCGCGGAACGCCCGGCGCCCGGGAGGGGGAACCGCGCGCCGCCGGGGCATGAGCCGGGCACGGCCCCTACACCGTCGAGTGCAGCCGCAGGGTGCTGACCCCGCCGCCGGTGAGGAGTTCGACGACCCGCTCCCCCGCCGGCTTACGGACCGCCGTCTCGCACGCGGGACAGGTGAACGAGTAGAAGGTGGTGCGTCTGCTGGCCCCTATGACCAGGCGCAGCGCGCTCGCGCCCAGCTCGAAACGCCCCCTGCAGTCCGGGCAGCCCGCCCGGAACACGACCGGCGCCACGCTTCTCATCCCGGAGAACGCGGACGCCACCGTCATGCCCCGTGCTCCGGGGGCCGGTGCTCCAGGGGTGGCCGACTCGCTCACAGTCCTCGCTCCTGCCTGTCGTCCTGCCCGCCCCGGACCGCGCACACCGTGGGCGGCCCGCTCATCCGGCCGCCCCGGCGCCGTCGTACGCCGCCAGCGCCTCGCGGGCCGCCCGCCGGGCGCTGTCCGCGAGGTCGTCCGGTGTGACGATCCGGCCGTCCCGCCCGAGCCGCAGCGCCAGCCGCTTGAGCGACGCCGGGTCGGGTGTCCGCAGGGTGATACGCAGCCCGCCGTCCGGCAGCTCGTCCGCGCTGTCGTGCGGGTAGTACTCGGCGACCCAGCGACCGCCCGGCCCGACCTCGACCACGACCTCCGGATCCTCCGCCGCCGGCTGCATCAGCCCTTCCGACAGGTCCCGCAGTTCGACCTCGGGCGGCGCGGACGGCTCGTCGAGGATCCTGATCTCGGCGACCCGGTCGAGCCGGAACGTGCGGCGCGCCTCGGAGCGGCGGCACCAGGCCTCCACATAGGTGTGGCCGACACTGACCAGGCGGATGGGGTCGATCTCGCGCTCGCTGAGCTCGTCGCGGGCGGGCGAGTAGTAGCGGATCCACAGTCTGCGGCGCTCGGCGATGGCCCGGTCGACGTCCGCGAAGACACCGCCCTCGGACTCGAAGGTCACCGACAGGCGGGCGCTGGCGCCCGCCGCCTCTCCGGCCGCGGCCTCCACCTTGGCGGTGGCCCGCAGCAGCGCCTGCCGGTCGCTCTCGCGCAGTCCGGGCAGGGTGGTCACGGCCCGCGCGGCGACCAGCAGCGCGGTGGCCTCGTCCGCGGCGAGACGGAGCGGCTCCGCGGCCTCCGCCCCGAGCGCGGCCGGGTTGTGCCACCAGATGCGCTCCCCGTCGGTGTCGATGTCCAGCAGGTCACCGCCGCGGAAGCTGGTGCCGCACATGGGCAGCACGTCGAGGTCCGAGACCAGCTCGTCCTCGGTGATGCCGAAGGCACGCGCCACGTCCTCGATCCGGGCCCCGGGACGCTCCCTCAGATAGGTGACCAGGGAGAGCATCCGCCGGGTCTGGTCGATGGCGTTCACTGGCCTGACCGGTTTGCCTGCCACGTTCTTGTCCCGTCCCCCTCAGCCCTTGGCCACGGCGCGCAGCCGGTCCACCACGTCGGCCCGCAGCTCGGCGGGCTCCAGGACCACCACGTCCGCCCCGAACTCCACCAGCCAGGCGTCCAGGCCGTGCCCGTACGGAATCTCCAACTCTTCCCAGCCCTCGCCGAGTTCCCGCACCGACGTGGCCTTCGCCCGAAGGGGGTACCCCGCGTCGGCGCGCAGCCGGATCCGGGCGGAGCGCTCCGCGCTCTCCCCCGCCCAGCTCGCCACCGTCTCGCGCACGGTGACGACGTCCGGCACCGGGACGGTGTAAGGGGTGCCGCGGGAGCGCACCTTCCCGGTGATCCGGGACAGCCGGAAGACCCGCTCGGCGCCCCGGTCGCGGTCCCAGCCCGCCAGGTACCAGTGGCCGCGCCAGCACTCCAGCGCCCACGGCTCGACATGGCGCGGTTCGGGCTGTGCGGCGTTGGCCTTGCGGTAGTCGAAGACGACGGAGCGGCGGTCGCGGCAGGCCAGCATCAGCGGTTCGAAGGAGGCCTCGTGCACCGGGATGCGCGGCTCGAGCGCGCTGTGGGCCCCGTACGGGTCGACGTCCTCGGGCAGTCCCGCCGCGCGCAGCTTCTGCAGAGCGCCGCTGGCCGCGCCGGCCAGTCTGGCCTGCTGCCACACCTTGGCCGCCAGGCCCAGGGCGGCGGCCTCCTCGGCGTCGAGGGTGATGGGCGGCAGCCGGTTGCTGTCCCGCCGGGCCAGATAGCCGACCTCGCCGTCGAGGTTCTCCACCGTCTCGATGACGAGTCCGAGCTCACGCAGATCGTCCTTGTCGCGCTCGAACATCCGGTTGAACGCATCGTCCGAGGCCGCCTCGAGGTAGGCCTCGACGGACCCGCGCAGCTCACGCTTGCTCAGTGGCCGCCGCGTGCCCAGCAGGCACAGCGCCAGGTTCATCAGCCGCTCGGCCTTGGCAATGGCCATCGACGCCCTTCGCCTCCTCATGCTGCTCAGTCCGATGACCGTACCGCCCCGTGGTGGCGTGGCAAAAGCCGAGGGTCCATGCCCGGACAGGCATGGACCCCAGGTGATCGGGTCCGGCCGCAACCGCGACGTGACGTCGCACGGGCGACCGATCGGCGATCGGGCGAGTGATCAGACCCCGAGCAGGTCGACCACGAAGATCAGCGTCTCGCCGGGCTTGATCGCCGGAGTCGGGCTCTGGTCGCCGTAGGCCAGGTGCGCGGGGATGGTCAGCTGGCGACGGCCGCCGACCTTCATGCCCTGCACGCCCTGGTCCCAGCCCTGGATGACCCGGCCGCCGCCCAGCGGGAAGCGGAACGGAGTGCCGCGGTTCCAGCTGGCGTCGAACTCCTCGCCCGTGCTGAAGGAGACACCGACGTAGTGGACGGTGACGGTCCGACCCGCCTGCGCCACCTCTCCGTCGCCCTCCCAGATGTCCTTGATCTCGAGGTCCGCCGGGGGCTCGCCGCCCGGGAAGTCGATCTCGGGCTTGTCGATGCTCACGTCTAACGCTCCTGCTTGTCTACGGAAAGGCGAACACACACAGTCTTACATCACGCGCGGTCACAACTTCGCGAGGATGTCGACCGAGAAGACCAGCGTGGAGTCCTTCTTGATGTCACTGCCCTGCGGCGGCGTGTCGCCGTACCCCAGCTCGGGCGGGATGACGATGAGGACCCGGCTGCCGACCTTCTTGCCGGTCAGCCCCTGCGCCCACCCCTTGACGACCTGCTGGAGCGAGAACGAGGTCAACTGCCCCCGCTCGTACGTCGAGTCGAACTCCTTGCCGCCGTCCCACAGGACGCCCTTGTACTGCACGAGCACACTGTTGTCGGCGCCGACCTCCTCGCCGTCGCCCTCGATGATGTAGCTCGACGCCAGCTTCGTCGGGGCCTTCGTGTCGGGCACCTCGATGGAGGGCGCCTTACCGTCCGTGTTCGTGCCGACCTTCGGCAGGTCGACGTTGTCCTGGGCGACCTCGCCGCCCTCGGCGGAACTTTTCGCGTTGAACGTGTCCTGCACGTCCACCACGAACACCAGCGTGTCGGTGCCCTTGATGCCCGCCTGCTCATTGCCCTGCGTGCCGTAGCCCCAGGCGGGCGGAACCGCCATCTGGACCCGGCTGCCGGCCTTCTTCCCCGTCAGCCCGTACCGCCAGCCGTCGATGATGCTGCCCTGCGCCAGCTGGATCGCCAGCGGGGCCTTGCGGTCGTAGGAGTTGTCGAACACCTTCGCGGTGCTCCACACCTGGCCCAGATAGTGGGCCACCACGAAGTCGTTCTCGGCGATGGCCTTGCCGCCGCCCGCGATGACGGTCTTCACCGCGAGGTCCTCGGAGGGGTCACCGCTGCCCTTGGCCACGGTGGGTTTCTCACCGAACTCCACGCCCTCGGTGATCGCCGGCAGCGGACCGTCGACGATCTTCGGCGGGGGCGCGGCCGAGGCGTCCGGCGCGGACGGCGAGGCGCTCTCGCTGGCCTTGCTCGAATCGGACCCGCCGTCGCCGCACGCGGCGAGAGTGGCCAGTCCAGCGGGTACGGCAATGAGGAGTGAGCGTCGGCGCACGGTGGGGGCCTCGTAATCATCGATCTTGTCGGTGGCGTCCGCGCAACTCTACGGCGTGAGAAGGGCGCCGCACTGAGTAACGTACGGCGCCCGTGTGGCGTTCCGCGGTTCGGGAGAACCGCGGAACGACGCGTCTCACATACCGGCGATCAGCTTCTCCACCCGCTCGTCCACCGCACGGAACGGGTCCTTGCACAACACCGTCCGCTGCGCCTGGTCGTTGAGCTTGAGGTGCACCCAGTCGACGGTGAAGTCCCGCCGCTGCTCCTGCGCCCGGCGGATGAAGTCACCCCGCAGCCGCGCCCGGGTGGTCTGCGGGGGAACGGACTTGCCCTCGAAGATCTTCATGTCGTTGCAGATCCGGGCGGCCTGCCCCTTCTTCTCGAGCAGGTAGTACAGGCCGCGGCGGCGGTGGATGTCGTGGTAGGCGAGGTCTATCTGCGCGACCCGCGGATGCGACATGGTCAT
Source organism: Streptomyces sp. NBRC 110035 (assembly GCF_000829695.1). GTDB lineage: Bacteria > Actinomycetota > Actinomycetes > Streptomycetales > Streptomycetaceae > Streptomyces. The sequence goes on from NZ_BBNN01000022.1 coordinate 89,157, forward strand.
GTTGTGCTTGGCCCGGTACCGCTCGAGCAGCTTGTACTTCATCACCCAGTCGATCTCGGTACCGATACGGTCGAGGTCCTCGGCCTCGATCGCGTCCAGGGTACGGCCCCAGAGCTCGAGCACCTGCTCGACCGTGCCGGTGCGGGTACCGCGGCGCTCGCAGAAGTCCAGCGCCTTCTCGTAGTACTCCCGCTGCACCTCGAGGGCGGAGGCCTCACGGCCGCTGGCCAGGCGGACCTTGCGGCGGCCCGTGATGTCGTGGCTCACCTCGCGGATCGCCCGGATCGGGTTCTCCAGCGTGAGGTCACGCATCACCGTGCCCGCCTCGATCATGCGCAGCACCAGGTCGGTGGCACCGACCTTGAGCAGCATGGTCGTCTCGGACATGTTCGAGTCGCCGACGATGACATGGAGCCGGCGGTACCGCTCGGCGTCCGCGTGCGGCTCGTCACGCGTGTTGATGATCGGCCGGGACCGGGTCGTCGCCGACGAGACGCCTTCCCAGATGTGCTCGGCCCGCTGGCTGACGCAGTACACCGCGCCACGCGGCGTCTGCAGCACCTTCCCGGCGCCGCACAGCAACTGGCGGGTCACCAGGAACGGGATGAGGATGTCCGCGAGCCGGGAGAACTCCCCGTGCCGGGCCACCAGATAGTTCTCATGACACCCGTACGAGTTACCCGCCGAGTCGGTGTTGTTCTTGAACAGGTAGACGTCGCCCGCGATTCCTTCCTCGTGCAGGCGTCGTTCGGCGTCCACCAGGAGTCCTTCGAGAATGCGCTCCCCGGCCTTGTCGTGGGTGACCAGCTCGGTCACGTTGTCGCATTCGGGTGTGGCGTATTCCGGATGCGAACCCACGTCGAGATAGAGGCGGGCACCGTTGCGCAGGAAGACATTGCTGCTGCGGCCCCATGACACGACACGGCGGAAGAGGTACCGCGCCACCTCGTCAGGAGACAGGCGGCGCTGTCCCCTGAACGTGCACGTGACGCCGTACTCGTTCTCCAGCCCGAAAATGCGGCGGTCCATGACTGAACATTACGCCCGATCCCCTGAACCCAAACGGGGTTCGACGGCACGGTTCGGATCATTTTCCGAACCGGCCGCGACCAGGGCCCCGTCTGCGGGAACCGCCAATACCCTTCCGGTCGACAGCAGAACCAGCAGAGCCACGCCACCCGCGACGGCCGGGATCGCGAAACCTCCCTGCGCGCCGCCCGCCTCGACCACCGGCCCGGCCAGGCCCGTTCCCACCGACGCGCCCACCGTGAACGTCGTCACCAGCCACGAGAACGCCTCCGTGACCGTGCCCGCCGGCGCGTGCCGGTCGATCAGCACGAACGCGCATGCGATCGCCGGAGCCAGGAAGAGACCGGCGACCACCGCGAGCAGGGTCATCGCCGCCGGCCCCGGCATCAGCGTGAGCGGCAGGTAACACACCGCCAGGAACGCCACCAGCACCTGCAGTCGCCGCGCCGGCTCCCCCGCCCACCGGCGCGCCCCGTAGGCCGTGCCGCCGACGAGCGCGCCGAACCCCAGGCCCGCCATCAGCCAGCCGTACACGTGGTCACCGCCGTTCTCGTCCCCGTAGGGCACCGCGGCCACGGTGATGGACCCCATCGCGATGCCGACGAACAGGAAGGCGCCCAGCAGCGCCAGCAGCCCCGACGAGCGCAGCGCGCCCAGCCAGTGCGCCGCGCGCGGCGCCGACCGCCACGCGCGCGAGGGCTTCGACACCACCACGGACAGGGCGCCCAGCACCCCCAGCCCGTTCAGCACCAGGAGGGCGGCCTGCGGAGACCACAGCGACGCGCACACCGTGACGAGCAGCGGCCCGACGGTGAACATCACCTCCTGGGCCACCGCGTCCATCGCGTACGCCCGGTGCACGTGGTCCTCGCGGTGCAGCACCGACGACCACAGGGCCCGCAGCCCGCCCTCCAGCGGCGGCGTGAACAGCCCCGCGGCGGCCACCGCCCCGTACGCCGCCGCCCTCGGCTCGATCCCCACGAACGCGAAGGCCGCCATCGCCAGCGCCGACAGCACCGCGGCCGGCAACTGCACCCGCGGCTGGCCCCGCAGGTCCACCAGCCGCCCCAGCACCGGCTGCCCCACCGCGTTGGCCACGCCGTACACCGCCGCCAGGGCGCCGGCCAGACTGTACGAACCGCCCTCCGCGCGGACGAACAGCACGATCGCGATGGCCGCGGTCGCGTTGGGCAGCCGGCCCACCAGCGTGCCCACCAGGAGCCGGGTCGCGTGCCGCGCCCGGAGGATCTCCAGGTATCCGGTGGCCATGCGGCACCCTCCATTCACCCGTCGAGGCCTCTCGGAACCTCGGCGTTGTACGTATAACTTCGGTCCTCATACGTACCATGGCCGCTGTTCACCCGTCCAGACGGAGTCCAGCCGAAGGAGCGGTACCACGGTGGCCCGAGCCCAGATCCGCCCCACGAGCCGGGACGTCGCACAGGCCGCCGGCGTCTCCCAGGCCGCCGTCTCCCTCGTCATGGGCGACAAATGGCGCGGCCGCGTCTCGGAGACCACCGCACAGCGCGTACGCGAGGCGGCGCACACCCTCGGCTACCGCCCGAACCTGGCCGCCCGCAACCTGCGCCTCGGCCACACCCGCACCGTTCTCCTGGTCGTCCCCGCCCTCACCACCGAGTTCTTCGCCGGCGTCTACACCGGGGCCGCGCGCGTCGCCGCCCAGCACGGCTTCGGCGTCGTCCTCTACCCCTCCCCCGAGGGCATCGGCCCCGCCCGCAACCCCTTCGCCTCCGCACAGGCCGCCCTCGACGGCGTCATCGCGTCCTCCATGGCCGCCGACGCCCTCACCGCCATCCGCGGCGACCAGCTCCCCCTGGTCATGCTCGACAGCGACCCCACGAGCAACCCGGGCGCCGCGACCGTCAACCTCGACATCGCCGACGGCGTCCGCCAGATCACCCGCCATCTCCTGGACCTGGGCCACCGTGGCTTCCTCCATCTGGCGGCCGACATCCCCTCCTGGACCTTCGACGTCCGCGCCCGCGAACTGGCCGCCCACCTGGCCGCCGTCCCCGGGGCCACCCTGCGCACCGCCCGCTCGCCCATCTCCATCCAGGGCGCCGTCACCGCCGCCCACACCGCCCTGGCCACCCCCGGCCGGCCCACCGCCGTCGTCTGCGACGACGACCAGCTCGCGGCCGGCGTCTACAAGGCGGCCCGCCGCCTCGGCCTGCGCGTCCCCGACGACCTCTCCGTCACCGGCCTCGACGACCTGGCCCTGGCCACGGCCCTCGACCCGGAGCTGACCACGGTCCGCCTCGACGCGGAACTCTTCGGCGAACGCGGAATGCAAGCCCTCCTCGCGGTCCTCGACCACCGCACCCCCGAAGCCGGCGACATCCCCGTCCATCTGGTGCCCCGGGGCTCGACGGCCCCGCCCGCCACGCACCCCTGACGCACCATGGCCTGTCCGGCGGATCACGGCGGGGGCGACCGGCGGCATCCTTCCAGCCGGGTCAGCGGGGTGCGGTGCTCGCGCCTGCGAGGCAAAGGAGAGGTGCGCGCCGGCTTCCACGTCTCCGGCATGCCCCCGGACAGACCGGATGGGGGCGCCCGCCCGCACCGCGGACGCACACCCCCACCGGGCCGCACAGAACCACCGGGCCACACAGGCCCGCCGCCTCATCCGAACGAGCCGGGCACCGGCCGGTTCCACCCCTTGACCTCCGGGGTGCCCTCGGACGGCCCCCCGGGCGCGCCTCAGGCCTCGTCCTCCGCCTCCACATCGGCCTCCGCCTCGGACGCCGTCTCCGCGCCGTCGGCCGCCAGCAGGCGCGCCAGCTGCCGGCCGGTGATGCGCTTGAACTTCCGCTGCTGCGGCCGCGTACGGTCCAGCACGGCCACTTCCAGCCGCTCCGCGGGAATCTCCCGCTCACTGCCGTTCGTGTCCCGCGACAGCGACTGCACCGCCAGCGCCAGCGCCTCGGCCAGCGTCATGCCGTCCCGGTGCCGCTGGTCCAGATAGCCGCTGATCTGCTCCGCGTTGCCCCCCACCGCCACCGAGCCGTGCTCGTCGACGATGGAACCGTCGTGCGGCAGCCGGTAGATCTGGTCGCCCTCCGGGGTCTCCCCGACCTCGGCCACCACCAGCTCCACCTCGTACGGCTTCTCCGCCGCGCTCGAGAAGATCGTGCCCAGCGTCTGCGCGTACACGTTCGCCAGGCCCCGGGCCGTCACGTCGTCCCGGTCGTAGGTGTAACCCCGCAGGTCGGCGTAGCGCACACCGCCGATCCGCAGATTCTCGTACTCGTTGTACTTGCCGGCGGCCGCGAAGCCGATCCGGTCGTAGATCTCGCTGAACTTGTGCAGCGCACGGGACGGGTTCTCACCGACGAACACGATGCCGTCGGCATACTGCAGCACGACCAGACTGCGGCCGCGCGCGATGCCCTTGCGGGCGTACTCCGCCCGGTCGGCCATCGCCTGCTGGGGTGAGACATAGAACGGCGTCGACACGGATCAACCGTCCCTTTCTGTCGAAGTCACTGGATGGAGGACCGTCACCAACGAACCGCGCCTACAGCAACGGGGCACGCGGACCGTCGGGCTGCTCCAGCCGCCGCTCCAGCACCGTCCGGGCGACCTCGGACGCCTCGTCCTCGGAGAGCCGGCGGAAGCCGTCCTCGGTGATCACCGTGACAATCGGGTAGATCCGCCGGGCGACGTCGGGACCGCCGGTCGCCGAGTCGTCGTCCGCGGCGTCGTAGAGGGCCTGCACCACCAGAGTGGTCGTCTCGGCCTCGCTCAGATCACCCCGGAAGAGCTTCTTCATGGCATTGCGCGCGAAGACCGACCCGGAACCGGTGGCCGCGTATCCCTGCTCCTCCGAACGCCCGCCCGTGACGTCGTAGGAGAAGATCCGCCCCTTCCCCCGGTCCACGTCGTATCCCGCGAACAGCGGGACCACGGCCAGACCCTGCAGGGCCATCGCGAGGTTGGAACGGATCATGGTCGACAGCCGGTTCGCCTTGCCCTCCAGGGACAGCTGCGCGCCCTCGACCTTCTCGAAGTGCTCCAGCTCCAGCTGGAACAGCTTCACCATCTCCACGGCGAGCCCCGCCGTGCCGGCGATGCCCACCGCCGAGTACTCGTCCGCGGGGAACACCTTCTCGATGTCCCGCTGGGCGATGACATTGCCCATGGTGGCCCGGCGGTCACCGGCGAGCACCACCCCGCCGGGGAAGCTCGCAGCCACGATCGTGGTGCCGTGCGGCGCCTCGATCACACCCTGGAGCGGCGGCAGTTGCCGCTTCCCCGGGAGCATCTCGGGCTGGTGCCCGGAGAGGAAGTCCATGAAGGACGACGACCCGGGCGTCAGGAAGGCAGCCGGTAGACGCCCGGTGCCACGAGTGTTGGCTTCCACGCGATTCCTTCCACGTAAGCAGCAGCCCGCCTTATGGCATCGGGCCGGTCCTTGAACTGCCCCAGCGCGGCATTGCAGCTGAAGCACGGTACGCCACGGACCCTACCCGTCCCGTGGCCGTGATCCACATGTGCGGCCGGGACGGACGGACATGCGCGGCGGGCACCCCCTTGCGAGGCGATCGGTCCGTCGCACCCGGCTTCGGTGATGCCGTACTGGCGCCTCAGGTGGTCCTGCCGCCCCTGGACCGTGCTGCACGCCGTGCAGCGCGTCGAGAGACCGTCGGACGCGCCCGCACGACGGTGCCACTCGCCGTGAGGCCCGATCTCGCCGCACGTCCGGCAGAGCCTGTGTCCGGCCGGGACGTCCGCCTTCTCGCGCGCGGCCTTCCCCATGGCCTCCCGGCGGCGCCGGGAGCGCGCGGCACCGTACTTCGCCACGCACTCCCGGCAGTGCGCCTGGAGGCCGCCACGTCGATTCCCGTCACGCGCGCATGCAGCTGCGGGAAGCCCACGCCTGCACTTCCTGCACTGCTTCACGTTCGACTCGCCAGCCACCCTTCCCCCCCGACACCTTCGTTTCAAAGGAGAGGCGACCGAGTGGACCTTTACTGCCCGCCTTTTTGCACGAAGCTTCGCACGAAATCCTCGGCGTTGGCCTCGAGTACGTCGTCGATCTCGTCGAGGACGTCGTCCACGTCGTCGCTCAGCTTCTCCTGGCGCTCCTTGAGGTCCTCGGATGCCTGCGCCTCGGGCGCCTCCTCGACCTCCTCGGTGGAGCGCGTCGCCTTCTGCTGTCCGCCGCCGGTGTCCTTGGTCGCCATAACCCCTCACCCCGCTCGGTTCGACGTTCTTGATCAGACCCTACAAGCAGGGTCCGACTTCGGCCCCGCAGTTCCTCCAACGTACGGCGGCCACCTCGATGATTCCCTGCCGCCGGACTTTCCACCCCGGCCGGCCGGTCCCTCCCGGTGCCGCGATCGTGTTTCAGTTCCCGGAGAGCACCCTGACCAGGTCTTCCGCCGTGCGGCAACGGTCCAGGAGCTCCTTGACGTGATTACGCGTTCCGCGAAGCGGTTCCAGGGTTGGGACCCGCTGGAGCGAGTCCCGGCCCGGCAGATCGAAGATCACCGAGTCCCAGGAGGCCGCCGCGACGTCGTCCGCGTACTGCTCCAGGCAGCGTCCGCGGAAGTAGGCGCGGGTGTCCTCCGGCGGCTTCGTCCGGGCCCGCTCCACCTCGGTCTCGTCCAGCAGCCGTTTCATGCGGCCGCGGGCGACGAGGCGGTTGTAGAGCCCCTTGTCGGGGCGTACGTCGGCGTACTGGAGGTCGACGAGGTGCAGTCGGGCGGCGTCCCAGTCCAGTCCGTCCCTGCGCCGGTAGCCCTCCATGACCTCCCGCTTGGCGACCCAGTCCAGCTCGCCGGCCAGGCTCATGGGGTCGTTCTCCAGACGGTTGAGGGTGTCCTCCCAGCGGGTCAGGACGTCCTTGGTCTGGTCGTCGGCGTCGGCTCCGTACCGTTCCTCGACGTACTTGCGGGCGAGTTCGTAGTACTCCATCTGGAGCTGGACGGCGGTGAGTGTGCGGCCGCTGCGGAGCGTGACCAGCCGCTTGAGGGTGGGGTCGTGGGAGACCCGGTGCAGCGTCCGTACGGGCTGGTCGACCGCGAGGTCCACGGCGATGAAGCCGTCCTCGATCATCGACAGGACCAGCGCGGTGGTGCCGAGCTTCAGGTAGGTCGAGATCTCGGACAGGTTCGCGTCGCCGATGATCACATGGAGCCGGCGGTGCTTCTCGGCGTCGGCGTGGGGTTCGTCGCGGGTGTTGATGATGGGCCGCTTCAGCGTGGTCTCGAGGCCGACCTCGACCTCGAAGTAGTCCGCGCGCTGGCTGAGCTGGAAGCCGTGCTCGTGGCCGTCCTGGCCGACGCCGACGCGTCCTGCGCCGGTGAAGACCTGGCGCGAGACGAAGAACGGGGTGAGGTGGCGGACGATGTCCGAGAAGGGCGTCTCCCGCTTCATCAGGTAGTTCTCGTGGGTGCCGTAGGAGGCGCCCTTGTTGTCGGTGTTGTTCTTGTACAGGTGGATGGGCTGCGCGCCCGGCAGCGCGGCGGCCCGTTCGGCGGCCTCGGCCATGATCCGCTCACCGGCCTTGTCCCAGAGGACGGCGTCGCGGGGGTTGGTGACCTCGGGGGCGCTGTACTCGGGGTGTGCGTGGTCGACGTAGAGCCGCGCGCCGTTGGTGAGGATGACGTTGGCGAGGCCGATGTCCTCGTCGGTGAGCTGGGTGGAGTCGGCCGACTCGCGGGCGAGGTCGAAGCCTCGCGCGTCCCGCAGCGGGTTCTCCTCCTCGAAGTCCCAGCGGGCTCGGCGGGCCCGGTGCATCGCCGCCGCGTAGGCGTTCACGATCTGGGACGAGGTGAGCATGGCATTGGCGTTGGGGTGGCCGGGGACGGAGATCCCGTACTCCGTCTCGATGCCCATTACTCGCCGTACGGTCATGCGGCCCTCCTTGCTCGGCGGCGTCCCCGGTCGGGGGCGCTGCTGAAGTACCGCTGGCGCTCCGGTGCGTGTGCGGTGCCCGTCCCCGCACTGTGCGACTCGGCGGTACCGAAGAGCCTAGAACGCCTTTGCGCCGGTGGGGAGATCATTTGCGTCATTGCTGTGTTCCGGTGGTGGCTGCAGAAAACAGTGGGCTGCGGGTACCCGTCGAGGGCACCCGCAGCCACCCTGCTTTTTACAGGTACTGACCGGTGTTTGCCACCGTGTCGATGGAGCGTCCGGTGTCCGATCCCTGCTTTCCGGTGATGAGGGTGCGGATGTACACGATCCGCTCGCCCTTCTTTCCGGAGATCCGGGCCCAGTCGTCGGGGTTGGTGGTGTTGGGCAGGTCCTCGTTCTCCTTGAACTCGTCCACGCAGGCCTGGAGCAGGTGGGAGACGCGGAGGCCCTTCTGGCTTTTCTCGAGGAAGTCCTTGATCGCCATCTTCTTGGCGCGGCCGACGATGTTCTCGATCATGGCGCCGGAGTTGAAGTCCTTGAAGTAGAGGACTTCTTTGTCGCCGTTGGCGTAGGTGACTTCCAGGAAGCGGTTTTCCTCGGTTTCGGCGTACATGTGTTCCACCGCGGTCTGGATCATGCTCTGGACCGTGACGTCCCGGTCGCTGCCGTGCTCGGCGAGGTCGTCGCCGTGCAGCGGGAGGCGCTGGGTGAGGTACTTGCCGAAGATGTCCTTGGCCGCCTCGGCGTCCGGACGTTCGATCTTGATCTTCACGTCGAGCCGGCCGGGGCGCAGGATGGCGGGGTCGATCATGTCCTCGCGGTTGGAGGCACCGATCACGACCACGTTCTGCAGGCCTTCCACGCCGTCGATCTCGGCGAGGAGCTGCGGGACGATCGTGTTCTCCACGTCGGAGCTGACGCCGGAGCCGCGGGTGCGGAAGAGGGATTCCATCTCGTCGAAGAAGACGATGACGGGGGTGCCCTCGCTGGCCTTCTCGCGGGCCCGCTGGAAGACGAGACGGATCTGCCGCTCGGTCTCGCCGACGTACTTGTTGAGGAGCTCGGGACCCTTGATGTTGAGGAAGAAGCTCTTGCCGGCGGCCACTCCGGTCACTTCGGCGACCTTCTTGGCCAGCGAGTTGGCCACGGCCTTGGCGATGAGCGTCTTGCCGCATCCCGGGGGCCCGTAGAGCAGGACACCCTTGGGCGGACGCAGTTCGTGCTCCTTGAACAGGTCCGGGTAGAGGTAGGGCAGCTCGACGGCGTCGCGGATGGCTTCGATCTGGTTGCCGAGGCCACCGATCTGCTCGTAGCCGATGTCGGGGACTTCCTCGAGGACGAGTTCCTCGACCTCGCTCTTGGGCACGACCTCGTAGACGTACCCGGAGCGGGGTTCGAGCAGGAGTGCGTCGCCGGGACGGATGGTGATGCCCAGCAGCGGTTCGGCGAGCCGGACCACGCGCTCCTCGTCGGTGTGGCCGAGGACGAGTGCTCGTTCGCCGTCCTCGAGGATCTCCTTGAGGGTGACGATGTCGCCGACGCGCTCGAACTGCATGGCCTCGACCACGTTGAGCGCTTCGTTGAGCATGACTTCCTGGCCGCGCCGGAGCTCGTCCAGGTCGATGCCGGGGCTCACGTTCACCCGGAGCTTTCTGCCGCCGGTGAAGATGTCGGCGGTGCCGTCCTCGTTGGCCATGAGGAAGACTCCGAAACCGGCCGGGGGCTGTGCGAGCCGGTCGACCTCCTCCTTGAGGGCCACGATCTGGTCGCGGGCCTCGCGGAGTGTGCCGGCGAGTCGTTCGTTCTGGGCGGACACGCCGGCCAGGTTGGTCTGCAGCTCGACGATCCGCTCTTCGAGAATCCTCGTGTGTCGCGGAGAGTCGGCGAGCTTGCGGCGCAGGACGGCGATCTCCTGCTCAAGATAGGCAATCTGCCCGGCCGGGTCCTCGGACCCGCGTCCTGGGCGGATGCCGCGGTTCATGTCGTCGTCGTGGGCTGCCACGGTCCTCACCTCCTCCAAGGGGAGCTGGACGCTTCCAGACCCTACCTGGGCGGATGTCGATTGAAACCCCTAGATCACAAAGACGGTCGGGGTGTGTCCGATCTTCACCCTTGCGCTCTCCCTCACGCCAGGGGAATACCCAGCGAGGATGACGGGAACCCCGGCGAGGGTAGGGTCGATGTGTTCAACACCCGTCGGAGCTGGCCGGATTCCCGCCCGGTCCGACGCGTGGGACCGGGATGCGGCAAGACGGCAGGAGAGATGAGCGTGCAGCAGGAGGCCGGAGTCGAGGGCGAGGACCTGGAGGTCTGGATCGACCAGGACCTGTGTACCGGTGACGGCATCTGCGCGCAGTACGCGCCCGAGGTGTTCGAGCTGGACATCGACGGGCTGGCGTACGTGAAGGGTTCGGACGACGAGTTGTTGCAGGCCGCGGGGGCGACGACGCGCGTGCCGCTGCCGGTTCTCACGGATGTGGTCGATTCCGCGAAGGAGTGCCCCGGCGAGTGCATCCATGTGCGTCGGGTGGCGGACGGCGTGGAGGTGTACGGCCCGGACGCCGGGTGACCGGTTCCGTACCGCTCGTCACCCCCGGCTGTTCCCTCACCCGCGTTCCTCACACGTGCTGCGGTGCTCCGGGGCGCGCACGGGCGGCGGGTGCCGGGGCGAGTGCTCGGGAGTTTCGCGCGGTGGGCCCGCGTCCGGTTCGGACGCTCCGGGCGCCGGAGGGCTCGGACTGGACGAACGCCCCGTTGTCCCAGGACCACTTCACGCTCGTGCGCACGTCGGGGCAGCAACGGGGCACGTCGGTGGACGAGTAGCCGAGAAGTGCCGCGGTGATGTCGCCGTCGCGCACGGCGAAGTCGTCGACGTTGGTGCGGTCCTCGGGGTCGACGAGGGTGGCCACCACACGGGGTGTGTCGGCTCCGGCGGCCCGGGTCAGCACGTACAGGCCGTCGGGTGGGGTGCCCATGGAGGCGTCGCAGTGGACGGCCGCCACCGTCTCGGGGCGGCCGTCGCCGTCCAGGTCGCCGGCCACGTGCTTCTTGACCACCACGTCCACCGGACCGCACTCGAGCGGGAACTCGACGGCCGCCGGGTCGGGGGGCGCCGTGTGGGCGGGGGCGCTCTTCGTCCCGGGGGCGGGCGTCTGGACCGCCGTCGCGGCTTTGGGCTGCATCAGGGAGGAGAGCGCCACCACACCTGCGAGGGCCGTGGCGGTGGCGACCCAGTGGATCGGGCGGGTGTGCGTGTGCGCGAGCTCCGGGACGGCGGATGACTGCACGAGGAGTGTCTCCTGTGGGAGCTGTGCCGGTGGGGTGGCCAGCATCGTGCCACACGTCACAGTGCGGGGGAACGGCGGGGGCGCGGTGGTGACGGAGAGGCCGCCCGGTGCCGTCGCGCCACGTGCCGCCGCGTCAGCACGGGAGCGCCGTGGCGCAGTTCCCGGTGCGGGTGGGGAACTGCGCCACGGCGCTCGTACGTTGTCGTGATGGCGGGTCGCGTCAGCGTGCGGTGCCCGCGTCGGCGTTGGGTCCCGAGTAGTCCTCGCCGTAGGCGCCCTTGGCGGGACGGCGGCGGCGCATGGGGGGTTCCACGCCGTCGGCGAGGCGGCGGGCGGTGAGCAGGAAGCCGGTGTGGCCGATCATCCGGTGGTCCGGGCGGACGGCGAGGCCTTCGATGTGCCAGTTGCGGATCATCGATTCCCAGGCGGTCGGCTCGTTGAAGGAGCCGACCTCGCGGATGGACTCGACGGTCCGGGCGAGCTGGGTGGTGGTCGCGACGTAGCAGCAGAGGATGCCGCCGGGAACGAGGGCCTTGGAGACGGCCTCCAGGCATTCCCAGGGGGCGAGCATGTCGAGGACGACCCGGTCGACCTCGGTGTCGGACAGGTTGTCCTGGAGGTCGCCGACGGTGAGCTGCCAGGCGGGGTGCGGGCCGCCGAAGTAGCGCTCCACGTTGGCCCGGGCGATCTCGGCGAAGTCCTCGCGGCGTTCGTAGCTGTGCAGCATGCCCTGGTCGCCGACGGCGCGCAGCAGGAAGCTGCTGAGCGAGCCGGAGCCGACCCCCGCCTCCACCACGCGGGCGCCGGGGAAGATGTCGGCGAAGGCGAGGATCTGCCCCGCGTCCTTCGGGTAGACGACGGCTGCCCCGCGGGGCATGGACAGGACGTAGTCGGGGAGCAGGGGGCGCAGCGCGAGGTAGGCGACGTTCCCGGTGGTGCGGACAACGCTGCCCTCGGGTGCGCCGATCAGCTCGTCGTGGGGGAAGGAACCCTTGTGGGTGTGGAAGTTCTTCCCGGCCTCGAGCGTGAACGTGTAGTGGCGGCCCTTGGGGTCGGTCAGCTGTACCTGGTCCCCGACCTTGAAGGGCCCGCGGCGGCGGGCGGCACCGGTCGGTTCGGACATGTGACCAGCCTACCGGTACCGGCGCGGGCCGCTGACCACCCTGGGGGCGGGTGGCGTCAGGCGGGGCGGGCCATGGCCTTGACGAAGGCGCGCTCGACGTCGGCCGCGGACAGGACGCCGTAGATCTCGCCGGTCGCCTCGACGACCAGGTACTCGGTGGCGGGGGCGGCCCGCAGGGCTTCCAGGAGCTCCTCCCCCGCAAGTTCGGCGGAGACGCGCATGCCGTCGGTGAGGTCCTGGGCGAGCCCGCCGACCGCGACCCAGGGGCGGCGGTGCTCGGGTACGCCGACGATGGCGGCCTCGCGCACCAGGGACAGCGGGGTGCCGTCGGTGTCGACGACGACGAGGGCACGGGCTCCGGCGGTGTTGGCGCGGCGCAGCGCCTCGGAGAGGGGGGTGTCGGTCTCGACGGGCACCGCGCGGCGGGTCAGGGCGCGGGCGCGCAGTTCCGGCAGGTGCTCGCGCAGGCGGGCCATGCGCAGGCTGTTGCCGGCACCGGTCCAGATGATCGCCGCGAGGATGGCGGCGAGCAGGGCGTCGAGGACGGTGTCCATGCCCACGCTGTCGGCGGCGTCGGAGCCGAGGGCTCCGGACTGGGTGAGCAGGGGGAGGCCTATCAGGACGGAGACGGCGAGGGCACGGCCGACCCAGGCGGCGGCGACGGTGCCGCTCATCGGCTTCCCGGTGATCTTCCAGACGACCGCGCGGAGCATGCGTCCGCCGTCGAGGGGGAGGCCGGGCAGGAGGTTGAAGACGGCGACGATGAGGTTGGAGACCATCAGGCCGGCCAGCAGGACACCGGGTACGGAGCCGGGGTCCACCGCGAGCAGTCCGAGGTAGAACAGGCCTGACAGGACGAGGGAGAGCAGCGGGCCCACGAAGGCGAGCACGAACTCCCGTCCGGGTGTCTCGGCCTCCTTCTCGATCTCGGAGACGCCTCCGAAGAACTGGAGCTGGATGCGGCGCACCGGAAGCTTGAAGCGGAGGGCGGCCAGCGTGTGGGCGAGCTCGTGGACCAGGACCGAGGCGTAGAAGGCGACGGCGAAGAACAGCGAGACCAGGTAGCTGGCGGCGCCGAGTTCGGGCAGCACGCGGTCGATCTGGCCGCCGAAGACCCAGGTGATGAGGAGGGCGACGAGGAACCAGCTGGGGGCGACGTAGACGGGCACGCCGAACGGGCGTCCCATCAGCAGTCCGCCGCGCCTCTGCGGCTCCGGCGGGCGCTGTGGCGCGGATTTCCTGCCGGGCGCCGAGTGGGCGAGGGGGCGGTCGGGGTGCTGCTGAGGCGGGGGGAACGGGTCGGGCCGACGGCCGGCGGCGTGACTCCCGGGTGCGTCGCCCCGGGCGGCGTCGTCCTCGTCCGGGCTCCGCGGGGCCCGGTCCGCCGCGGGTCGCACCGGGGCGGAGGGCTGCTCGGGTGTTCCGTTGCGCGAGGTGCTCCCGGTTTCCGCCGGAGTGCCACCGGTCCGTGACGGGGTGTTTCCGAAGGTCGACGCAGTGGGGTCGGCAGGCGGCGCGGTGGCCCGCCCGTCCGCGTTGTCCGTACGGTCCGTGTTGTCGGAGGTGTCCGGGGCGGCCGGGGTGGGCCCGGCCGGATCGAGGCGCTCTCCGTCCGTGGGGGGTTCGCCCACCGGGGGCCCCGCGTGGCGCTCGGTCGACTCGTCGTTGCCGGAGCGCGGCTGCCCGCGTCCGCCGCTTGCGTCCACCGGTGTCCCCTCGTCGCTGCGTCTCCCGCGCCTGCCGGACGGGAGGGTCTCCAGTCGATGGTATGCGGCCGTTGCCACACGTTTCGCCTCGGCACCCCTCTCCGTTCCCCTCTGCCACCGCGCCTGTTCCCCCTCTCCTTCCCCTTCTTCCCCTTCGGTCACCCCGCCGTGGGCGGTCCCTGTCGGTGCCGGGCCGTAAGGTCTGTGGACATGGAGACGAGCACCGGGGCCGCGGGGCGGTCCGAGAGCATGCCGGTCGTGGCGGCAAACACGCCGGCCGCTGCCGGGGAGGCGGCAGCCGGAGGAGACGTGGCGGTGGCGGCCGGAGCCCCCGCGGCGGCGGCCGCGCGGCCCCCCGGACCGCCCGCCTCGCTGTCCCCGTCGCGCGCCGGCGACTTCATGCAGTGTCCGCTGCTGTACCGGTTCCGGGTCATCGACCGGCTGCCGGAGAAGCCGAGTGAGGCAGCGACGCGGGGCACGCTGGTGCACGCGGTGCTGGAGCGCCTGTTCGACGCTCCGGCTGCCGAGCGCACCGCGCCGCGGGCGAAAGCACTGGTCCCGGAGCAGTGGGACCGGCTGCGGGAGTCGCGTCCGGAGGTCGCGGAGCTGTTCGCCGAGGATCCGGGGGGCGAGCGGCTGGCGCGCTGGCTGGCGGAGGCGGAGCAGCTGGTGGAGCGGTGGTTCGGCCTGGAGGATCCGAGCCGGCTGGAGCCCGCCGAGCGGGAGCTGTTCGTGGAGGCCGAGCTGGATTCCGGACTGCGGCTGCGCGGCATCATCGACCGGGTGGATGTGGCGCCCACCGGCGAGGTGCGGATCGTCGACTACAAGACGGGCAAGGCACCGCGGCCGGAGTACGCGGAGGGCGCGCTGTTCCAGATGAAGTTCTACGCCCTGGTGGTGTGGCGGCTGAAGCGGGTGATCCCGCGCCGGCTGCAGCTCGTGTACCTGGGCAGCGGGGACGTGGTGACGTACGACCCGGTCCGCGCGGATCTGGAGCGCGTCGAGCGCAAGCTGCTGGCGCTCTGGGAGGCGATCCGGCAGGCCACGGAGACGGGGGACTGGCGGCCGCGCCCCACCAAGCTGTGCGGCTGGTGCGACCACCAGGCGCACTGCCCCGAGTTCGGCGGCACTCCCCCGCCCTATCCGCTGCCGGTGCGGACGGCCGGGCCCGCCGTGGACTGATGTGCCCCGGACCCGGGCGGGGCAGGGGGCGCAGGGCAGAATGAGGGTGGACTAACGAAGGAGACTTACGTGGCCATCCGCGTCCTACTGGTCGATGACCAGCCGCTGCTGCGCACCGGCTTCCGGATGATCCTGGAGGCCGAGCAGGACATCGCGGTCGTCGGCGAGGCCGGGGACGGCCTCCAGGCCCAGGACCAGGTGCGGGCGCTGCAGCCCGACGTGGTGCTGATGGACATCCGCATGCCGCGGATGGACGGGGTGGAGGCGACCCGGCAGATCACCGGCCCCGAGCGGAACGGCCCGGCGAAGGTCCTGGTGCTGACGACGTTCGATCTCGACGAGTACGTGGTGGAGGCGCTGCGCGCGGGCGCCAGCGGCTTTCTGCTGAAGGACGCCCCGGCCAACGAGCTGGTGCAGGCGATCCGTGTGGTGGCCGCCGGTGAGGCGATGCTCGCCCCGAGCATCACGCGTCGGCTGCTGGACAAGTACGCCACGCATCTGCCGTCCGGTGACGAGCCGGTGCCGGACACGCTGCACACGCTGACCGACCGTGAGGTCGAGGTGCTGAAGCTGGTGGCGCGGGGGCTGTCCAACGCGGAGATCGCCGCGGACCTGTTCGTCAGCGAGACGACGGTGAAGACGCACGTCGGTCATGTCCTGACGAAGCTCGGGCTGCGCGACCGGGTGCAGGCCGCGGTGTACGCGTACGAGAGCGGGCTGGTGCGCCCGGGGGCGCAGTAGCGTCCACCCGGCGGTGGACAGACTCCGAGGGCGCCTTTGCCTCCCTGCTTGCGGGAGGCAAAGGCGCCCTCGGAACATGCGGGCCCGGTCCGGGTCCTGTCGTGTCAGCCGCTCACGCCACGGCCCAGCTCCCACAGCTGGAGCGAGGAGGAGGAGTTGACCAGGTAGGCGGTGCCGGTGATGTCGTCGTGCGCGGCGACGTACTGCTTGCCCTGCCACAGGGGCAGCACGGGCACGTCGTCGGCAACGATGTCCTGGATCTGGTTCAGGCTGTCGGCGGCGGACAGGCGGTCGGCCTGACGGCGGGACTCCGGGATCAGTTCCTTGCGGATCTTGGTGTTGGCGTACGGCGAGTTGAGGAAGTTGTCCTCGGCCAGGAACGGCGCGATGAACGCGTCGGCGTCCGGGAAGTCGGGGAACCAGCCCATGCCGTAGACGTCGAACTTGCCCTTCTGCCCGTCCGGCCGGAAGGTGTCCCAGGCCGCGCCCTTGATGTCGGTGTCGAACAGGCCGCTGTCGTTGAGCTGCTTGCTGAGCTGCTCGAACTCCGCCTTGGTGGCGGGACCGTAGTGGTCGGTCGTGTAGTGCAGCGTCATCTTCACCGGGGTGGTGATGGCGGCCTCCTCCAGCAGCTCGCGGGCCTTGGAGACGTCGGGGTCGCCGTACTTGTTGAAGAACGCGTTGGAGTGACCGGTGACGGACGCGGGGACCAGCGAGTACAGCGGCTCGGCCTGGGAGCCGTAGACCTTGGCGACCAGCTCGCCGCGGTTGATGACCTGGGCCATGGCCTGGCGGACGGCCTTGGTCTCCACGCTGGGGGCCTCGGTGTTGAAGGCCAGGTAGCGGATCTCCAGACCCGGCGACTCGACCAGGTCGACGGTGCCCTCGGAGGCGTTGGCGAGCTCCCGGACCTGCTCCGGCGACATGCTGCGGGTCATGACGTCGATGTCGTCGCCCTCGAGCGCTTCGCCCATGGCTTCGGCGCTCTCGTAGGAGCGCATCTCGATCCTGTCGTGGCCGACCTTCAGGGAACCCTTGTAGGAGGCGTTCTTGACGTAGGTGGCGCCGACCAGTTCACCGTCCTCGACCTTGGTCTCGAAGGTGTACGGGCCCGACCCGTCGATCTCGAACCCTTCGCGCAGCTCGCCCTTGTCGTAGGAGCCCTCGGGGACGATGCCCGCGACCGGGGTGGACAGCTTGTACGGGAAGGTGGCGTCCGCCAACTTGAGGTGGAAGATCACCTCGCGGTCGCCCTGCGTCTCGACGGTGTCGATGGTGGACAGCAGCGCGAACACACCGCTGTCGGCCTGGATGGCGAGGGCCCGGTCGATGGAGTACTTCACATCGGCGGCGGTGATGGGGTCACCGTTCGAGAACTTCAGGCCTTCGCGCAGGGTACAGCTGTACCGCTCGTTGCCGGAGTCGGTGAAGCCGCAGGTCTCGGCCGCCTCGGGGACCGGCTCACCGTCGCCGCGCGGCTGGATGAGCAGCGTCTGCACGGTCTGGCGCAGGATGTTCCAGGTACCGACGTCGTAGGCGTACGCGGGGTCTACCGGCGCGGGTGCGTCCTTCGTGGCGGTGAACCGGTCCGTGGTGCCGACGACGATCGCGTCACCGCCGCCGCTCCCGCCATCGGTGTCGCCACAGCCGGCGAGTACCGGCGCGAGCAGTCCGATCGTGGCCGCCAGCACCAAAGTCTTGCGGTTCATGCTCGAGTTTCTCCAGAGCTGTCGACTCCGTGTATGCGGCATACAAGGGTGGTGCTACCGATCACGGGGATGGGGGCGATGTTCTCGCGACGAGATTAGTCCGCACCCGCGTGAAGGGGTGCCGCGGCCGTAGTTGAGCCTCCATCACGGAGTGGAACCGGGCACGAACGCACCGGCGAACGTCGGCGCGGCAGGATTGGTGCAGCGATTCACCAATCAGGACACAAGGGAACGCGGAGGCCTGCCGAAATGGGGCGGACAGCACATGACGGCCCCCCTGTCGAGACTTCGGAAAGTGGCGAACATCACACATTAAATCCGGCCTGGCGGGACCGGAATTCAACGTTCGGTAGCCGTCCGAATTCCTTCGGGCACCCGCCGGGGCGCGGATCCTCGGAATTCCGGCCCTTACGTCGCCCAACGCTCGGTGAACGCCTAGCGTACTTCCGTCATCAGGCCGTGCAGAAAGGCCAGGTCGACGGCTTCCAGTGAGGGGACGACGGTCCGCCGGGCAGCCGCTTCGATCGGGGCCACCGAGGGCACCGCCACGACATGGCAGCCCGCGGCCTCGGCGGAGGCGACACCGGTCGCCGTGTCCTCGACGACGGCGCACCGCAGGGGGTCCACGCCGAGTCCGACAGAGGCGGCCAGATACGGGTCGGGGTGCGGCTTGGTGCGCGGGACCTCGTCGCCGGCCACCGACAGGGCGAAGTGCTGGGGTCCCAGCGAGGTGAGCACACGGTCGATGATGCGCCGGTGCGAGGCGGAGACCAGGGCGGTGGGGATGCCGTACTCGGACAGCTCGGCCAGCAGCCGGGCTGCGCCGGGCATCAGCGGCAGGGTGTCGGCGATGCGCTCCTCGAAGCCGTCGTTGAGCAGCGCCGTCAGCTCGGCGAGGGGGATGTCGGCCCCGGTCGCCTCGAGGAGGAAGCCCGCGCTGCGGGTCATGGGGCCGCCGACCACGACGTGGCGCCAGGAGTCGTCGAGGGTGTGGCCGAGGGAGGCGAACACCTCGACCTCGATGTCCCACCAGAAGCCCTCGGTGTCGACCAGGGTGCCGTCCATGTCCAGGAACACGGCCTGGAGAGCGGACCTCTCGGCCGTGCGGGGCTTGTGCGGTCTGCCGGACCCGAGAGCCTGGGAAAGGGTGCCGCGCGCGGGAACCGTACTGGTCATCCACGTACCTCCGTCTAAGGGACGATCAGGCCGGTTCCCCTGGGGGGAACCGGCCTGCGGTGGACCGACCAGTGTACGTCGTGCGCGCCGCAACCGCTTCCGGTGTCTCACGGAGCCCGGGCACGGGGGCCGGGACCGTGAGGTGGCGCAGGACTCCGCGCGGAGGGCGCCGGCCGCCCCTCGCGGCCTGTCCGGTGGATCGGTGCCGGACAGGGCCGCGGGGTCAGCGGGCGTTGAAGTACTTGGCCTCCGGGTGGTGGATCACGATGGCGTCCGTGGACTGCTCGGGGTGCAGCTGGAACTCCTCGGACAGGTGGACGCCGATGCGCTCCGGCCGGAGCATCCCGGCGATCTTGGCGCGGTCCTCCAGGTCGGGGCAGGCGCCGTAGCCCAGCGAGAAGCGGGCGCCCCGGTACTTCAGGGCGAACATGTCCTCCATCCCGGCCGGGTCCTCACCGGCGAACCCGAGTTCGGAGCGCACGCGCGCGTGCCAGTACTCGGCGAGCGCCTCGGCCAGCTGCACGGACAGCCCGTGCAGTTCCAGGTAGTCGCGGTAGGCGTTGGCCTCGAACATCCGCGCGGTCTCCTCGCCGATGCGAGAACCGACGGTGACGACCTGGAAGCCGACGACATCGGTCTCGCCGGACTCCTCCGGGCGGAAGAAGTCGGCCAGGCACAGCCGGCGGCCGCGGCGCTGGCGGGGGAAGGTGAAGCGGGTGCGTTCGTTGCCCGCGTCGTCCAGGACGATCAGGTCGTCGTCCTTGGAGACGCAGGGGAAGTAGCCGTACACCACGGCCGCCTCGAGCAGGTTGTCCGTCTGGAGCCGGTCCAGCAGGCCGCGCAGCCTGGGCCGGCCCTCGGTCTCCACGAGCTCCTCGTACGTCGGCCCGTCGCCGGCGCGGGCCTGCTTCAGGCCCCACTGGCCCTTGAACAGGGCGCCCTCGTCGAGCCAGGACGCGTACTCCTTGAGCTGGATGCCCTTGATCACCCGGGTGCCCCAGAACGGGGGCCGGGGCACCGGGTTGTCGACGGCGACGTCCGAGCGGACGTGACCGGCCTCGGGGCGGTCGTCGATCTCCACGGTGGCCGCGCGGACGCGGCGCTGCTTCAGCTCGGGCAGCTTCGCGCCGGGCACGCCGCGCTTGATGCCGATGAGGGCGTCCATCAGGCGCAGGCCCTCGAAGGCGTCGCGGGCGTAGCGGACCTCGCCCTGGTAGATCTCGTGCAGGTCCTGTTCGACGTAGGCACGGGTCAGTGCGGCGCCGCCGAGGATCACCGGGAAGTCGGCGGCCAGGCCGCGCTGGTTGAGCTCCTCCAGGTTCTCCTTCATGATCACCGTGGACTTCACCAGCAGTCCGGACATGCCGATGACGTCGGCGCGGTGCTGGTCGGCGGCGTCCAGGATCGCCGAGACGGGCTGCTTGATGCCGAGGTTGACCACGTTGTAGCCGTTGTTCGACAGGATGATGTCGACCAGGTTCTTGCCGATGTCGTGCACGTCGCCGCGGACGGTGGCGAGCACGATGGTGCCCTTGCCGTCCTCGTCGGTCTTCTCCATGTGCGGTTCCAGGTGGGCGACCGCGTTCTTCATCACCTCGGCGGACTGGAGCACGAACGGGAGCTGCATCTGGCCGGAGCCGAACAGCTCGCCGACCACCTTCATGCCGTCCAGCAGGGTGTCGTTGACGATGTCGAGGGCCTTGCGGGTCCCGAGCGCCCGGTCGAGGTCGGCCTCCAGGCCGTTTCGCTCGCCGTCGATGATCCGCCGCTTGAGGCGCTCGTCCAGGGGCAGCGCCGCCAGTTCCTCGGCCTTGCCGGCCTTCAGGGACTTGGCGGTGGCGCCCTCGAAGAGCTGCATCAGCTTCTGCAACGGGTCGTAGCCCTCGCGGCGCCGGTCGTGGATCAGGTCGAGGGCGGTGGTGACCTCCTCCTCGCTGAAGCGGGCGATGGGCAGGATCTTCGACGCGTGCACGATCGCCGAGTCCAGGCCCGCCTTGACGCATTCGTCGAGGAAGACGGAGTTGAGCAGGATGCGGGCGGCCGGGTTGAGGCCGAAGGAGATGTTCGACAGTCCCAGGGTGGTCTGCACCTCGGGGTGGCGGCGCTTGAGCTCGCGGATGCCCTCGATGGTGGCGATGCCGTCCTTGCGGGACTCCTCCTGGCCGGTGCAGATGGTGAAGGTGAGGCAGTCGATGAGGATGTCCTCCTCGTGGATGCCCCAGTTGCCGGTCAGGTCGTCGATGAGACGTTCGGCGATCTCGACCTTCTTCTCGGCGGTGCGGGCCTGGCCCTCCTCGTCGATGGTCAGCGCGATCAGCGCCGCGCCGTGCTCCCGGGCCAGCTGCGCGACGTGCGCGAAGCGGGACCCGGGGCCGTCGCCGTCCTCGTAGTTCACCGAGTTGATGACCGCCCGGCCGCCGAGCTTCTCCAGGCCGGCCCGCAGGACGGGGACCTCGGTGGAGTCGAGCACGATCGGCAGGGTGGAGGCGGTGGCGAACCGGCCGGCCAGTTCCTCCATGTCGGCGACGCCGTCACGGCCGACGTAGTCGACGCACAGGTCGAGCATGTGCGCGCCCTCGCGGATCTGTTCGCGGGCCAGTTCCACGCAGTCGTCCCAGCGGCCCTCGAGCATGGCTTCGCGGAACTTCCTGGAGCCGTTGGCGTTGGTGCGCTCGCCGATCGCGAGGTAGGAGGTGTCCTGGCGGAAGGGCACGCTCTGGTAGAGGGAGGCGGCTCCCGGCTCCGGCTGGGGGGTGCGCTCGGGCGGGGTGACGTCCCGGACGCGTTCCACGAGTTGGCGCAGGTGTTCGGGGGTGGTGCCGCAGCAGCCGCCGACCAGGGACAGCCCGTAGTCGCGGACGAAGGTGTCCTGGGCGTCGGCCAGGCCCTCGGGGCCGAGCGGGAAGTGGGCGCCGTCCTTGGTGAGGACCGGCAGGCCGGCGTTGGGCATGCACAGCAGGGGGATGCGGGAGTGCCGGGTGAGGTAGCGCAGGTGCTCGCTCATCTCGGCGGGGCCCGTGGAGCAGTTCAGGCCGATCATGTCGATGCCGAGCGGCTCCAGGGCGGTGAGCGCGGCGCCGATCTCGGAGCCCAGGAGCATGGTGCCGGTGGTCTCGAACGCCATGGAGGCCAGCAGCGGCACCTCGACGCCGGTCGCCCCCATGGCGCGGCGGGCGCCGAGGACCGAGGCCTTGGTCTGCAGGAGGTCCTGGGTGGTCTCGACGATCAGCGCGTCGGCTCCGCCCGCGAGCAGGCCCTCGGCGTTGGCCTGGTAGCCGTCGCGGATCGTGCCGTAGCCGATGTGGCCGAGGGTCGGCAGCTTGGTGCCGGGGCCGATGGAGCCGAGCACCCAGCGGGTGCGGCCGTCGCGCGCCGCGTGCTCGTCGGCGACCTCCCGGGCGATGCGGGCTCCCGCCTCGGAGAGCTCGTGCACACGGTCGGCGATGTCGTACTCGGACGCGGCGCTGTGGTTGGCGCCGAAGGTGTTGGTCTCGACGCAGTCGACTCCGGCGTCGAAGTACTCGGAGTGGACCGAGCGGACGATGTCCGGGCGGGTCAGGTTCAGGATCTCGTTGCAGCCTTCGAGGTTCTCGAAGTCCTCGAGCGTGGGGTCCTGCGCCTGGAGCATGGTGCCCATCGCTCCGTCGGCGACCACCACGCGGGTGGCGAGCGCCTCTCGGAGCGCGGCCACACGGGCCCGGCTGTCGGGGGAAGGGGTCAGCGGCAACGAGGCCATGTAAGGGGCTCCCTCAGGTGCGACGGCTGTCGGCTTTGCGGCTGCCCGGAACGATCCCCGATGGAGCCTCCCGGGCAGGGGCACGCCGCCAGGGTATCGGGGACCGCGCCCCGATGTTCCGGGCGTCCACGGGACGGACCATGATGGCGTGGTTCCGGATGCCCCGTGCAGGGACGGGGGGCGGATCAGGCCACGGAATCACGGCCGATGGCGGCGGACCGTTGGCAAGAGGTCGGCATCGAACGGTAGTGTTCGGCATTGCCGAACAGCGGCAGCGTCGCGGGACGGCGGTCGAAGGGGACGGAGGCAGCACGGGGATGGCACGGAACATCCAGTCGCTCGAACGGGCGGCAGCGATGCTGCGCCTGCTGGCGGGCGGCGAGCGGCGGCTCGGCCTGTCGGACATCGCCTCGTCGCTGGGCCTCGCCAAGGGGACCGCCCACGGCATTCTGCGCACCCTCCAGCAGGAGGGCTTCGTCGAGCAGGACGAGGCCTCCGGGCGCTACCAGCTGGGCGCGGAGCTGCTGCGCCTGGGCACCACGTACCTCGACGTACACGAGCTGCGGGCGCGCGCCCTGGTGTGGACGGACGACCTGGCGCGCTCCAGCGGCGAGAGCGTCTATCTGGGCGTGCTGCACCAGCAGGGCGTACTGATCGTGCACCACGTGTTCCGGCCCGACGACAGCCGGCAGGTCCTGGAGATCGGGGCCATGCAGCCACTGCACTCCACGGCCCTGGGCAAGGTGCTGGCGGCCTACGACCCGGTGGCCCACAGCGAGGCACTGGAGGGCGACCGCACGCCGTTCACCGACCGCACGGTGTGCGATCCGGAGGCCTTCGAGCGGATCCTCGACCTCACCCGCGCACGCGGGTACGCGGCGGACGTCGAGGAGACCTGGGAGGGCGTGGCCTCGGTCGCGGCCCCCGTCCACGACCGGCGACGCATGCCGGTCGGCGCGGTCGGCGTCACGGGCGCGGTGGAGCGGCTGCGGCAGGACGGCGAGCTGCGCCCGGAGCTGATCGCGGCGGTCCGCGACTGCGCCCGCTCGGTGTCGCGGGACCTGGGCGCCCGGCGCTTCTGAGCGCGGCGCGGACACCACCCGGCACCACCGGCACACAGGAGGACCCGGCCGGGGCACCGTACGGTGCCCCGGCCGTCGCCGTGCCCTCCGGCGGACAAGGGAGACATGTCGCCACAGATCGAAGAGCACAGATCGACATCCCGGGACAATCGATAACGATCGCGTTTTCGACAGCCAAACCCTTGACGCACAGGCGGGGCAAGGAAAGACTCCCGTCCATCGGTCGGCATTGTCGAACACTTACCGGCAATACGCGTTAGAGTGTGACAACGCCACGGGCCGACATCGCTCTCATCCCTGAGGGCGCCAATCCCCGGTGGGACCCGGGGGTCGGCTTCCCTGGACGAAGGACAAAGGAGTCGCGGGTGTCCAGCTCCGACATCTTCATCGGCGAGACCATCGGTACCGCCATACTCATCCTGCTCGGCGGCGGCGTGTGCGCCGCCGTGACCCTGAAGGCTTCCAAGGCCCGTAACGCCGGATGGCTCGCCATCGCCTTCGGGTGGGGCTTCGCCGTCATGACGGCCGTGTACGTCTCCGCTCCGCTCTCCGGAGCCCACCTCAACCCGGCCGTGACCGTGGCCCTCGCCGTCAAGGACGGCGACTGGAGCAACGTTCCGGTCTATTTCGCCGGAGAGTTCCTCGGCGCGATGCTCGGCGCCACGCTGGTCTGGCTGGCCTACTACGGCCAGTTCCAGGCGCATCTCACCGACAAGGAGATCGTCGGCGACCGGGGCGCGCAGGCCCAGGCCAAGGCGGTCGAGGCCCAGGAGAAGGGCGCCGGCCCGGTGCTCGGCATCTTCTCCACCGGCCCGGAGATCCGCAACGCCGTGCAGAACCTCGCCACGGAGATCATCGGCACCTTCGTGCTGATCATCGCCGTGCTCACCCAGGGCCTGAACGACGAGGGCAACGGCCTCGGCGTGCTGGGTGGTCTGATCACGGCCCTCGTGGTCGTCTCCATCGGCCTGTCCCTCGGCGGGCCGACCGGTTACGCGATCAACCCGGCCCGTGACCTCGGTCCGCGCGTCGTGCACGCCCTCCTGCCGCTGCCCAACAAGGGCGGCTCCGACTGGTCCTACGCCTGGGTCCCGGTGGTCGGTCCGCTGATCGGCGGCGTCCTCGCGGCGGGCGTCTACAACCTCGCCTTCGCCTGAGGGTGACTCCGCCGCCGCAGAACCCCCAGTCTTGTAGAAGCGCCGTACGTACAGCCCTGTAACCAAGGAACCTCCAGGAGTACACAGTGACCGACGACCACACCGCCGGCATCGCCTCCCACGGCCACGGTCCGTTCATCGCCGCCATCGACCAGGGCACGACCTCGTCGCGCTGCATCGTCTTCGACCGCGACGGCCGCATCGTCGCCGTCGACCAGAAGGAACACGAGCAGATCTTCCCCAAGCCGGGCTGGGTCGAACACGACGCCACCGAGATCTGGACCAATGTCCAGGAAGTCGTCGCCGGCGCCGTCGAGAAGGCCGGTATCACCCGGGACGACATCAAGGCCATCGGCATCACCAACCAGCGCGAGACCACCGTGCTGTGGGACCGGCACACCGGTGAGCCGGTCCACAACGCCGTCGTCTGGCAGGACACGCGTACCGACGCCCTCTGCCGCGAGCTCGGCCGCAACGTGGGGCAGGACCGTTTCCGCCGCGAGACCGGTCTCCCTCTCGCCTCCTACTTCGCCGGCCCCAAGGCCCGCTGGCTGCTCGACAACGTGGAGGGCCTCAAGGAGCGCGCCGAGGCGGGCGACATCCTCTTCGGCACCATGGACACCTGGGTCATCTGGAACCTGACCGGCGGCGTGGACGGCGGCAGGCACGTCACCGACGTCACCAACGCGTCCCGCACGATGCTGATGAACCTGCACACCATGCAGTGGGACAAGAGGATCGCCGAGTCCATCGGCGTGCCGACGGCGATGCTGCCCGAGATCCGTTCCTCCGCCGAGGTCTACGGCGAGATCAAGGGCGGGAGCCTGGGCGACCTGCTCGGCGGCATCCCGGTCGCCTCCGCGCTCGGCGACCAGCAGGCGGCCCTGTTCGGCCAGACCTGCTTCGCCGAGGGCGAGACCAAGTCGACGTACGGCACCGGCACCTTCATGGTGATGAACACCGGCGACAAGATCATCAACTCCTACAGCGGGCTGCTGACCACCGTCGGCTACCAGATCGGCGACCAGAAGCCGGTCTACGCCCTCGAGGGCTCCATCGCCGTCACCGGTTCGCTGGTGCAGTGGATGCGCGACCAGATGGGCCTGATCTCCACCGCCGCCGAGATCGAGACGCTCGCGCTCTCGGTCGAGGACAACGGCGGCGCCTACTTCGTACCGGCCTTCTCCGGCCTGTTCGCCCCGTACTGGCGCTCCGACGCCCGCGGTGTGATCGCCGGCCTGACCCGGTACGTCACCAAGGCGCACATCGCGCGTGCCGTCCTGGAGGCCACCGCCTGGCAGACGCGGGAGATCGCCGACGCCATGACCAAGGACTCCGGCGTCGAGCTGACCGCCCTCAAGGTCGACGGCGGCATGACCTCCAACAACCTGCTGATGCAGACCCTCGCCGACTTCGTGGACGCGCCCGTGGTGCGCCCCATGGTCGCCGAGACCACCTGCCTCGGTGCCGCCTACGCCGCCGGCCTCGCCGTCGGCTTCTGGAACAACACCGACGACCTGCGCGCCAACTGGCGCCGGGCCGCCGAGTGGACCCCCCACATGGACGCGGAGATCCGCGCCCGTGAGTACAAGAGCTGGCTCAAGGCCGTCGAGCGGACCATGGCCTGGCTCGAGGACGAAGACTGACGAGGAGCACGACCCGCCATGACCACTCAGTCCACCCCGCAGTCCGTGCCTGCCCTGGGGACCCACCCGGCTTCCAGCTCGAACCCGAGCCGGGCCGAGACCCGGGAGCAGCTCTCCAAGGCGTCGTACGACCTCCTCGTGATCGGCGGCGGCATCCTGGGCATCTCCACCGCCTGGCACGCCGCGCAGTCCGGCCTCAGGGTGGCTCTGGTCGACGCCGGCGACTTCGCCGGCGCCACCTCCTCCGCCTCCTCCAAGCTTCTCCACGGCGGTCTGCGCTATCTGCAGACCGGCGCGGTGAGGCTGGTGGCGGAGAACCACTTCGAGCGCCGTGCGGTCTCCCGCCAGGTGGCACCCCATCTGGCGAATCCGCTCACGTTCTACCTCCCCGTGTACAAGGGCGGGCCGCACGGCGCGGCGAAGCTCGGAGCAGGTGTCTTCGCGTACTCGGCCCTGTCGGCCTTCGGTGACGGTGTGGGCCACCTGCTCTCCCCCGCCAAGGCCGCGCGGGACGTGCCGGAGCTGCGCACGGACAACCTCAAGGCCGTGGCCGTGTACGGCGACGACCAGATGAACGACGCGCGGATGGCGCTGATGACGGTCCGCGCGGCGGCCGAGTCGGGCGCCGTCGTCCTCAACCACGCCGAGGTGACCGGTCTGCGGTTCACCAGGGGCCGGGTGACCGGTGCCGAGCTGCGCGACCGGCTGTCGGGCGACGAGTTCGGCGTCGACGCCCGTCTGGTGCTGAACGCGACCGGGCCGTGGGTCGACCACCTGCGCCGGATGGAGGACCCCAAGGCGGCGCCGTCCATCCGCCTGTCCAAGGGCGCGCACCTGGTCCTGAAGCGGACCGCCCCGTGGCGGGCCGCGCTGGCCACGCCGATCGACAAGTACCGCATCACCTTCGCCCTCCCCTGGGAGGACATGCTGCTGCTCGGCACGACCGACGAGGAGTTCGAGGGTGACCCGGCGGACGTCGCGGTCACCGAGAAGGACACCGCCCAGATACTCGACGAGGCCGCGTTCTCCATCCGCGACCAGCAGCTGGACCGTGACCTGATCACGTACTCCTTCGCCGGCCTGCGGGTGCTGCCGGGCGGCCCCGGGGACACCGCGAAGGCCAAGCGCGAGACGGTCGTCAGCGAGGGCCGCGGCGGGATGCTGTCCGTCGCGGGCGGCAAGTGGACCACCTTCCGCCACATCGGCCGCACGGTGATGCGCAAGCTCCAGGAACTGCCCGGCCACCCGCTGGGCGACGACTTCGAGCCCGTCGCGGCGCTGCCGAGCAAGCTGCCGCTGCCGGGGGTCGCCAACCCGCGCGCCGTCGCCCACCGGCTGCTGGTTGACGGCCCCGCGCCCGGCCCGCGCATGGCCGCGGACACCGCCCGGCACCTGGCCACCCACTACGGTTCGCTGGCCTTCGACATCGCCCGGCTGGCCAACGACGACCCGGCGCTTGCCCGGCGCATCCACCCGGACGCCCCGGAGATCTGGGCGCAGGTCGTCTGGGCCCGGGACCACGAGTGGGCCGAGACGGCGGACGACGTGCTGCGCCGCCGCACGACGCTGACGATCCGGGGTCTTGCCACGGACGAGGTCCGCGCGGAGGTCCAGGGCCTGCTCGACAAGAGGTGACCGCACGGTCACCGGTCCTCCCGCACGGGAGGCGGTGACGGGAAGGGGCGACTCCGGACAGGTCCTGCGGGCCGGCCAGGTCGCCCCTTCCGGCTGTGGTCCCGCCCCGGAGGGCCCGCATAATGGCCCGGATACATCGGACGTCTGGTCCGTAGGGGATCCGCAGGAGGCCGGGATGGCAGTCACCGACGAAGCGATCGAGAAGATCAAGGGGATGATCGTCTCCGGCGCACTGCGTCCCGGCGACCGGCTGCCCAGGGAGAGCGAACTCGCGGCCGAACTGGGGCTGTCGCGCAACTCCCTGCGGGAGGCGGTGCGCGCCCTGTCGCTGATCCGGATCCTGGACGTGCGGCAGGGCGACGGCACGTACGTCACCAGCCTGGATCCGCAACTGCTGCTGGAGGCGCTGAGTTTCGTCGTGGACTTCCACCGGGACGACACGGTCCTGGAGTTCCTCGCCGTGCGCCGCATCCTGGAGCCGGCCGCGACGGCCGCCGCGGCGACGCTGATCAGCGAGCGGGAACTGGACGCGCTGTCGGAGCAGTTGGACGGGCTGGGCCCCGAACCCTCGGTGGAGGCCCTGGTCGCCGCCGATCTGGAATTCCACCGGGGGATCGTGCGGGGCTCGGGCAACTCCGTGCTCTGTTCGCTGCTCGACGGTCTGTCCGGTCCCACCACCCGGGCCCGCGTCTGGCGCGGGCTCACCCAGGAGGACGCCGTCGGCCGGACCCTGCGCGAGCACCGGGCCATCCTGGCGGCCCTGCGGGACCGGGACGCGGAGGCGGCGCGGTCGTGGGCCACCGTCCACATCGCGAGCGTCGAGCAGTGGCTGCGGTCCACGCTGTGAGAGCCCGCCGTCCGCGCCGCGAGCCGGACCGCTGCGCCCCGTGAGCGGGCGGCCCTGCCGGACAGCTCGGATCAATGCGGGGTGTTTCCCGGTGTCCGCCGGGGCAGTGTTGGGGCACTCCCCCTGCGAGGGGGCTGCGGGCACTCCCCCGGCACGCCGTAAGGTTGGGGGGTACGCGAGGGCACGTCGGAAGGAGGCACTGGGTGATCGAGCTCGAGGGGGTTCCCGAGCTGATCGACCCGGTCATGGTGGCCGCGTTCGAGGGCTGGAACGACGCCGGCGACGCCGCCTCCACCGCGGTCGCGCATCTGGACAGGGAATGGAAGGGCCAGGTGTTCGCGGCGCTGGACGCCGAGGACTACTACGACTTCCAGGTCAACCGGCCCACGGTGTTCATGGACGGCGGCGTCCGGAAGATCACCTGGCCGACGACGCGGTTGTCGGTGGTCCGGGTCGGCGGCGACAAGCCACGCGATCTGGTGCTGGTCCGCGGGATCGAACCCTCCATGCGCTGGCGCTCGTTCTGCAACGAGCTGCTGGGCTTCGCCCACGAACTCGGAGTGGAGCTGGTGGTCGTCCTGGGCGCCCTGCTCGGTGACACGCCGCACACCCGTCCGGTCCCGATCAGCGGGACCACGTCCGATCCGGACCTGGCCCGCCGCATGGACCTCGAGGAGACCAAGTACGAAGGACCCACGGGGATCGTCGGCATCCTCCAGGAGGCGTGCACGCACGCGGGTGTCCCGGCGGTGTCGCTGTGGGCGGCGGTCCCGCACTACGTGTCGCAGCCGCCCAACCCGAAGGCGACGCTGGCCCTCCTGAACCGGCTGGAGGACCTGATCGACGTGCGCATCCCCCTGGGCGAACTGTCCGAGGACGCGCGGGCCTGGCAGGTGGGCGTGGACCAACTGGCCGCGGAGGACAGCGAGGTCGCGGAGTACGTCCAGTCGCTGGAGGAGGCCCGGGACACGGCCGAGCTGCCGGAGGCGTCGGGCGAGGCGATCGCCCGCGAGTTCGAGCGCTATCTGCGGCGCCGTGACGGATCGTCCGGCCCGCCGCAGCCCGGCGGCCACGCCACGGCCGACGGCGGGGACGGCGCGTCGTTCCGGCGGGACACCCCGGGCAGCCGGCCCCGCCCACCGAAACCCCCGAAACTCCCGAAACCGGACACGGACGGCGAGGATTCCTCGGAGGACTGAGGCCTGTGGCGAAAGCGTCGTCGTCGCCCGAAGGGCGGCCGCGCGGCGTCCGGTGCGGGCTCTCGTAGTGCCGCCCGGACGCCCTCCTGCCGGGCCGTACCCGGGCTTTCGGGCGGTGCGGCGCGTGCGTGCCGGACGCCGCTCGGCAGGCGCCACCGTCGCAACAGGCCCCGGACACATCGGGGTGCGGTGGAGGGGTGCCCCGTCGGTCGACGGGGCACCCCCTGTGTTTCCGGGCGGCCAGGTCCTGTCGGCCTACAGCGCCACGCCGAGCAGGGCGTCCACCGCGCGGGAGACGATTCCCGGCGCGCCGGTGTCCGTGCCTCCCTGCCGCTCCTGGGTCACGGCCCAGCGGTCGACGGCGGTCAGGGCCGCCGGGGCGTCCAGGTCGTTGGCCAGGGCTTCGCGGATCTCGTCCACGAGGGCCTCGGCGGAGGGGCCGTCGGGGCGGGAGACGGCGGCCCGCCAGTGCCCGAGCCGGGTCACGGCGTCCTGGAGGACCTGGTCGGTCCATTCCCAGTCGGCGCGGTAGTGGTGGGAGAGCAGCGCCAGCCGGATCGCCGCCGGGTCGACGCCGTCCTGCCTGAGCCGGGACACGAAGACCAGGTTGCCCTTGGACTTGGACATCTTCTCGCCGTGCAGGGCGACCATGCCCGCGTGGACGTACGCCTTGGCCATGGGGAACTCGCCGGTGAGCACCTGGGCGTGGGAGGCGCCCATCTCGTGGTGCGGGAAGACCAGGTCGGAGCCGCCGCCCTGGACGTCGAAGCCCATGCCCAGGTGGTCGAGGGCGATGGCCACGCACTCGATGTGCCAGCCCGGACGGCCCCGGCCCAGCGACCCGCCGTCCCAGCTGGGCTCGCCCTCGCGGGCGGCCGACCAGAGCATCGGGTCGAGGGGGTTCTTCTTTCCCGGGCGGTCCGGGTCGCCGCCGCGTTCCGCGGACAGCAGCCGCATGGCGGCGGCGTCGAGATGCGAGACCTGCCCGAAGTGCGGGTCGGCCGCGACCGAGAAGTAGGTGTCGCCCTCGAGTTCGTACGCCGCACCGAGGTCGCGCAACCGTTCGACGAGCGGGACGATCCCGGGTATCGCCTCCACGGCGCCTATGTACTGCTGCGGCGGCAGCATCCGCAGGGCCGTCATGTCCTCGCGGAAGAGCTGGGTCTCCTGCTCGGCGAGCGCGGCCCAGTCGACGCCGTCCCGCTCGGCCCGCTCCAGCAGCGGGTCGTCGACGTCGGTGACGTTCTGGACGTAGTGGACCTGCCGCTTGGTGTCGAGCCACACGCGCTGCACGAGGTCGAACGCGTTGTACGTCGCCGCGTGTCCGATGTGGGTGGCGTCGTACGGGGTGATGCCGCAGACGTAGATACGGGCTACGGGGCCGGGGTCGAGTGTGACCGGCCCCCCGGTCGCGGTGTCGTGAATCCTCAGGTCGCGTCCCTGACCGGGCAGGGCGGGGACCTCGGAAGCGGGCCAGGCATGCATGTCATGAGCGTAACCGGACCATGGTCCAGGATACGAACCGGAGCAGGCCGGACGACCGGGAAGGCACTCTTGCGCGTCACCGCGGAAGGTGCTGCTGGTGTGCGTGCGGAGCGTGCGCGGGCCGCTCCGGCCCGGGCCCGGCCCGCGGCGGATCCGGACCCGGGTCGGGCCGAAGGACCCGGAGCCGGGCGGCGGGCCCGGGTCAGACCGGTGGCCAGGGGATGGCCGGCCAGTCGCCGCCGGGTTCCGGATGGGTGCCGGTGGCGAGGAGGGAGGCCACGCGGGCGCGGGTGGCGTCGATCTCGGCGGGGGTGATGTGCGGAGCCAGTGCGGCCGCCAGCGGGCCGTCCTCGGCGAGGGCCTTCCCGAGGGTCTCCAGGACCTCGCGCGCCTCCTCGGTCAAGGGCTCTCCCGCCCACCCCCACAGCAGGGTGCGCAGCTTGTCCTCGGCGTTGAAGGTGACACCGTGGTCGATGCCGTGGAGCCGGCCGTCCCGGGTGGGCAGGAGGTGCCC
Organism: Streptomyces sp. NBRC 110035; assembly: GCF_000829695.1. Classification (GTDB taxonomy): domain Bacteria; phylum Actinomycetota; class Actinomycetes; order Streptomycetales; family Streptomycetaceae; genus Streptomyces. The sequence goes on from NZ_BBNN01000022.1 coordinate 121,293, forward strand.
GCCCTTGCGGTCGGCGTTGTTGATCACCGCGTCGAGCACGGCCAGCCGGCGCAGCCGCTCGTCGTCGGCGTGCACGAGCAGCGCGGTGCGTCCCTCGCCCACCTCGGCGAACCCGATCGCCTTCCAGCCGGGTCCGGGTTCCTCCCGGTCGACCAGGGCGAGGAGTTCCGCGTCCGGAGCGGTCTCGATCCACAGCTGGCACATCCCCTCGCCGTGCGGCCCGTCCCGCAGCACGGTGGGAGGCACCAGTCCCCAGCCGGTCGCCTCGGAGACCAGGTACGCCGCGACCTCGCGCCCGGCGAGCGTGCCGTCCGGGAAGTCCCACAGGGGCCGCTCCCCCGCGACGGGCTTGTAGACACAGGCGGCCTCGCGGCCCTCGTGGGTCACGGTGCAGTACAGCGCCGCGTTCGACGCCTCACGGATGCGTCCGCGCACGGTCAGCTCGCCCTCGGCGAGCAGCAGCCCCGCGGCCGCGGGGCCGACGGGATCCACGGGGCCGGCGGAGTCGTCGGGGGTCACGCTCCGCGCCGGTATCCGTTCTGACGCGGACATACGTGTCCTTCCGGGTCGAGGGGGAGGCTGCACAGCGGGCACGGCGGCCGGCCCGCGTTGACGACCTCGAGGGCGCGCTTGGCGAACGCACGGGCCTGGACGCCGGTGAGCCGGACCCTGAGCATCGGGGGCCCGTTCTCCTCGTCCTGCAGCAGCCGCTCCTCCGCCTCGGCGAGGTCCTCCTCGGATTCGGCGTCCAGTTCGACGAGCGCCTGCGCCTCGACGACCATGCACTCCTCCTCGCCGTCCCAGGCGAGCGCCATGGTGCCGACGCGGAACTCCTCCTCCACGGGGGCGTCCAACGGGGCGGTGTCGGCGATCTCCGCCGGTGCCACGGCGGGCACGGCGGCGCTGCCCCCGCTACGGCGTACGACCTCGTCGAGGAGTTCGTCCATGCGCTCGGCCAGTGCGGCGACCTGGGTCTTCTCCAGGGCCACGCTGGTCACCCGGGAGCCGGCTGAGGCCTGGAGGAAGAACGTACGGCGCCCTGGCAGCCCGACCGTACCGGCCACGAAACGTTCCGGCTGGTCGTAGAGGAACACCTGACGGGACACGTCCTGTCTCCATTGAGAGTCGTGGGTACCTGTGGCCACGGCACTGCCGCGACGGCTTCACCCTACTGCGGCCGACGATCACGGTGCGCCCGCGCCGCCGCCCACCGGGGCGTCGGCGGGCGACTCCGCCCGGGGCGCCAGGGCGGCGAAGTCGCCGGTGTCGCCGAGCCGGACGAGGTAGGGGCGCAGCCGTGTGTACCGGATCGCGGTGACGGAACAGGGGTCGACGGAAATCCGCTGGAAGAGGTCGAGATGAAGTCCGAGCGCTTCGGCGACGAGGGACTTGATGATGTCCCCGTGCGAACACATCAGATAGACGGCGTCACCACCGTGGTCGCGCTCCACGCGCGCGTTCCACTCGCGCACCGCCTCGGCGGCACGTGTCTGCATCGCGCGCAGGGACTCCCCGCCGGGGAAGGCGGCGGCCGACGGGTGGGCCTGGACGACCTCCATGAGGGGCTCGTCCTTGAGTTCGGCGAGCTTGCGGCCCGTCCAGTCGCCGTAGTCGCACTCCCCGATGCGGTCGTCGGTGTGAGCGGTGAGGCCGGGCCGGGCGTCCAGGAGCGGCCTGATCGTCTCCTGGCAACGCTGGAGAGGGCTGGCGACGACCTCGCAAAGGGGCAGGGCGGCGAGCCGTCCGGGCAGGGCGGCGGCCTGTGCGGTCCCGCGTTCGTCGAGGGCGACGCCGGGCGTGCGGCCGGCGAGCAGCCCCTCGGTGTTGGCGGTGGATCGTCCGTGCCGGACCAGGAGCAATGTGGGCATGCGGCCCAGGGTAGGCGTACGCGCGGATGTGTGGCCGGGCGCGTCGCGAGGTGCGCTGCCCGGTGCGGTGGGACCGGATGTGCCGGCCGGCCGGTGAAGGGAGAGTGCGTTCCGTGATCGTCGACTGCGCCGTCTACCGGGAGGGGCACCGGACGGAGGGGCCCGGGGACTTCTCCGACGCGCTGGAGCAGGCGCGGGCCTCGGGCGGCTTCGTGTGGATCGGGCTGCACGAGCCGACGGAGGACGAGTTCGGCCTGGTCTCCCAGGGGTTCGGACTGCATCCGCTGGCGGTCGAGGACGCCCTCAAGGCGCATCAGCGGCCCAAGCTGGAGGTGTACGACGACTCGCTGTTCATGGTCCTCAAACCGGTCGCCTACGAGCCGGACAGCGACACCGTCTCCAGCGGCGAGGTCATGATCTTCCTGGGGGACGCGTTCGTGGTGACCGTCCGGCACGGCGAGGGCTCCCCGCTGAACGCCGTACGGAACCGTCTGGAGCACGAGCCGGAGCTGCTGGGGAAGGGGCCGACGTCGGTGGTGTACGCGATCGCCGACGCGGCCGTCGACCACTATCTCGACGTGGCGACCGAGCTGCAGACCGACCTCGAGGAGCTGGAGGCGGAGGTCTTCAGCCCCGACGGTGCCGGTGCGCGGCACACCGCGTCCCGGATCTACACGTTCAAGCGGCAGATCCTGGAGTTCCGCAGGGCGACCGGGCCGCTGACGCAGCCGATGGCACGGCTGGCGGGAGCGGGCGCGTTCGGTGCGGCGGTGCCCTTCGTGTCGAAGAAGGCGCGGCCCTTCTTCCGTGACGTGCACGATCACCTCACGCGCGTGAACGAGTCCGTGGAGAGCCTGGACCGGCTGGTGTCGGACATCCTCTCGGCGCATCTGGCCCAGGTGAGCGTCCGGCAGAACGACGACATGCGGAAGATCTCCGCGTGGGCGGCGATGGCGGCGGTCCCCACGATGCTCGCGGGGGTCTACGGCATGAACTTCGAGCACATGCCGGAGCTGCGGTGGGAGGGGTCCTATCCGGCGGTGATCGTGGTGATGGCCGTGCTGGAGGTGCTGCTGTACCGGCTGTTCAAGCGGCGCGGCTGGATGTAGCGGGAGGCCGGCCGGAGCAGCGGGCGGCAGGGCCGGAAAGCATCATGGGCCCGCCTCCGCAAGGATGCCGCACGTTCCGCGGTCCGCGGTCTGCGGCTGCGGCGCTCCGCGGTGGTCACGGTGGTCGGAAGTGGTCCGCGGGGAAGGAGTCAGGGGGGAGGAGGGGCGCACCGCAGCCGGGACAGCCGGCAACCGCGCCGGAGCCAGGAGGGACGAGAGGGGTGTGCCGGGGCGTAACCGCGGAGGCCGCCGGGCGTTGTGGTGGGTGACGGCCGTGGTGGGGAAGACCCCCGAGCCCCCACCACGGCCGGAGAACCTTCGGCTGCTGGGCAGACGGTGCTACGCGAGGCCGGCGCGCTCCAGGGCCTCGGTGCCGGCGCGCAGCGACGTGAGGCGCTCGTCGAGGGTGAGACCCGCCGGAGCGAGGGTGAGGGTGGTGACCCCGGCCGCCGCGTAGGCCTTCATCCGGTCCGCGATGCGGTCCACGGAGCCGAGGAGCGTGGTGGAGTCGATCAGGTCGTGCGGTACGGCCGCGGCAGCGCCCTGCTTGTCGCCGGACAGGTACTTGTCCTGGATCTCGGCGGCCTCCCGCTCGTAGCCCATGCGCCCGGCGAGCTGGTTGTAGAAGTTCTGCTTGCGGCTGCCCATACCGCCGACGTACAGCGCGGTGTAGGGGCGGAAGGTGTCGGCCAGGGTGGTGACGTCCTTGTCGTCGCCGACGGCGAGGGGCAGGGTGGGGCAGATGTCGAAGCCCTCGAGGGTCTTGCCGGCCTTCTCACGGCCCGCCCTCAGGTACCTGACGGCGGTGTCCTCGAGATGGTCGGCGGAGGGGAAGATCAGTAGGGCGCCGTCGGCGGTCTCGCCGGTCTGTTCGAGGTTCTTCGGGCCGATCGCGGCGATGTAGAGGGGGATGTGCTCACGCTGCGGGTGCACGGTCAGCTTGATGGGTTTGCCGGGGCCGCCGGGGAGGGGCAGCGTCCAGTGCTCGCCGTCGTGGGTGAGGCGTTCGCGCGTCATGGCCTTGCGGATGATCTCGACGTACTCGCGGGTCCGGGCGAGCGGCTTGTCGAACCTGACGCCGTACCAGCCCTCGGAGACCTGCGGGCCGGAGACGCCGAGGCCGAGGCGGAACCGGCCGCCGGAGAGGGAGTCGAGGGTGGCGGCCGTCATCGCCGTCATCGCGGGCTGGCGGGCCGGGATCTGGAAGATGGCCGAGCCCACGTCGATGCGTTCGGTCTGTGCGGCGACCCAGGTGAGCACGGTGGCGGCGTCGGAGCCGTAGGCCTCGGCCGCCCAGCAGACCGCGTACCCGAGGCGGTCCGCCTCCTGCGCCACGGCGAGGTTGTCCGCGTCCATTCCGGCACCCCAGTAGCCGAGGTTGATCCCGAGCTGCATGGCCGTCTCCCCTTACCGATCGGTAACGTAGCTTGTGCGGAGACCCTATACCGCGGGGGCCGGGCGGAGCGGGCGGCGCCGTCCGCGGCCTTCGGCCGGGCGGGGCCCGGCGGTCCGGGCGGTCCGGTGCCCGGGGAAATCCGTTGTCGGCAGGTCCCGCGCCACAAGGTCCGGCCAGTAATCTCGGCGTCCATGGAGCAGAGGCATCTCGGCCGTACCGGCCTGCGTGTGTCCCGGATCGGCCTCGGGACCCTGACCTGGGGTCGGGACACCGACGAGCACGATGCCGCGGACCTCTTGAAGACCTTCTGGGAGGCGGGCGGGAACCTCGTCGACACCGCCGACGTCTACGGCGACGGGGAGGCCGAGTATCTGCTCGGGCAGCTCATGGACGGGCTGGTGTCGCGCCGCGACCTCGTCATCTCGACGAAGGCCGGGAGCGTGCCGGATCCGGACCGCAGGGTCGACGGCTCGCGCGGGCACCTGCTCTCCGCGCTGGACGCCTCGCTCGCGCGCCTGGGCACCGACCACGTCGACGTGTGGCACATCCACTCCTACGATCCCGCCACCCCGCTCGAGGAGACGCTCCAGGCCCTGGACATCGCCGTCGCCAGCGGGCGGGCCCGTTATGCCGGCGTGTCCAACTTCTGCGGCTGGCAGCTGGCCAGAGCAGCGACCTGGCAGCTCGCCGCGCCCGGCTCGCGCGCCCGGCTCGCAAGTACCCAGATGGAGTACTCGCTGCTCCAGCGGGGTGTGGAGCGGGAGGTGCTGCCGGCCGCCCTCGACACCGGGATCGGGCTGATTCCCTCGTCGCCGCTCGGGCGGGGCGTGCTCACCGGCAAGTACCGGGGCGACGCCGTGCCGCCGGACTCGCGGGGCGCCTCCGCGCATCTGGCGCCGTTCGTGGAGCCGTATCTGGACGACACGGCGAGCAGGATCGTGGACGCGGTGACCACGGCGGCGGACGGGCTCGCCGTGACCGCGCTCCAGGTGGCTCTCGCGTGGGTGCGGGACCGGCCGGGCGTGACCGCCCCCGTCGTCGGCGCGCGCAACGCACAGCAGCTCACGGCGGCGTTGTCGGTGGAGGCGCTTAGTCTTCCTGACGAGATCTGCCGGGCGCTCGACGACGTGTCGGCTCCCGTGCACCGCTATCCCGATCACGACTGGAGCACGCTGTGAGCACGGAGCCGCCCGAGACCACGGAGAACGCCGAGCCGGGGACGCCGGGCGAGGCCTCGGACACCGCGGACGCCTCTTCGAAGACGCCGGCGGAGCCGGAGAGCGCGGCGGCGGAGGGCGAGCAGGCACCCGGGGCCCGGCAGGTGTCCGAGGCCGAGGCCGAGTTGCTGGCGCAGCGGGCCGAGCGGGAGCGGATCGAGCGGCGGAAGGCGGAGCGGCAGGAGCCGATCGCGGCCGGCGGCAAGCTGAGCGGCACGGCGGCCGATCTGCTCGCCGCCGTACGGGCCGTGGAGAGCGGCGAGAAGCCGGCGGCCGCGGTGTCCGAGGAGTCCCGGCCCGCGCCACGGCGGCCCGCTCCCGAACCGGTGCGGCCGGCGCCGCCGGCGGCCGTCGGGCCGGCCCCCGCCCCCGGCGTGGTCGCGGCCGTGCGCGAAGTGCTCGCCCGGGGCGGGGCGCCCGAGGGGCTCGCCGTGCGGGCGGCCGATGTGCTGGGCGAGGAGGCCGCACAGGCGCTGCGGGACGATCCCTGGCTGCTGTTGCGGGTGACGGGCGTACGGCCCGAGCAGGCGGACGGTTTCGCCCGGGCGCTGCTCGGCGGCGGAGCCGGGCCGGACGACGGGCGTCGGGAGCGGGCGGTCACCGGGTGGCTGCTGGAGCAGGCCGCGGAGGCGGGGCACACCGCCCTGGAGATGTCCGCGCTGACCGCGGCGCTGGCTCGGCAGGGGATACCGGATGCCGAGGAGGCCGTGCGGACCGCGATCTCCGACGGTGACGTCCTCGTCTTCCAGGACCCGCTGCCCCGAACGGGTCCCCCGGCACCGCAGCGAGCCGGCGCCGCGCACGGCGAGGACGGGACGGACGACGCGGAGGACGCGGAGGACGCGGACGAGGAGCGGCCCGTCAGGGTGCTCGTGGGGCTCGAGCGGTATGCGATGGCCGAGGAGAGCCTCGCCGGCGGGCTGGCCCGGCTCGTCGACTCCTCGCCCGAACAGGGAGGTCCGGGTACGGAGTGGGAGCGGGCCGCCGCCTCGGCGGGTGGCTCCGCGGGGGAGCTGATCCGCGCGGTCGCCGGTCACGGGCTGGTGCTGCACACGGGCGGGGAGGCGTCGCTCGCCGAGCCCGCGGCCCTGCTCCGGGCGGCGCACGGTCTCGGACTGCGCGCCTGGGCCGCCGCCCACACTCCCGTCGGGCGTACCCGGTTCGCGGCCCTGCTGGAGGCCGCCACGGCCGGGGACACGGGCCCGGGTTCGGGGGCTGCGGACACCGGGGCAGACGTGGCGGGGGAGGCCGGGGCCGAGGGCCCCGGAGTCGCCACCGTCGCCGGGCTGCTGTCCGGTGCCGAGGGGCCGGGGCGGGACGCCGACGGGGCGCTGCTGCTGGACCTGCTCGTCGTGCTGGACGCTCCCCGGCTGGACGTCGAGGCGGCCGCGCTGGTCACGGAGTCGCTGCCGGACGGCGCCCGGCTGCTGCTGGCCGGGGACCCGGGCGTGCTGTGGTCCGCCGGTCCCGGTCGGGTGTTCGCCGATCTGCTGGCGGCGCGCGCGTGTCCGCAGGTCTCCTCCAGGCGGCCGGATCCCGGGCCGCTGGGCGAACTGGTCTCCGGTATCGGGGTCGGTGAGCTGAACCAGGTGGCGGCGCCCGGCAGGGAGGTCGTCATCGTGCCGGTGCGGGACCCGGGCGAGGCCGTGCACCGGACGGTGCAGCTCGTGGTCGACTCGGTGCCGCGCGCGATCGGGGTACCGGCGGAGGAGACGCAGGTGATCACGCCGGGACACGGGGGCGCGGTGGGTACGCGCGCCCTGAACGCGGCATTGAAGGAGCGGCTGAATCCGGGGCCGGGACGCTTCGGCGGTTTCGACCCGGGCGACCGGATCGCCTACTCCCCCGCCCGGGGACGCACGGTGCCGGGCCGGGTGGTGAAGGCCGACGCGGACGGGCTGCACCTGTCCTGCGCGGGCGAGGCCGTCGTCGTACCGCAGGAGCGGGTGGAACAGTCGGTACGGCACGGCTGGGCGCTGACGGCGCACCAGGCGGCGGGTGACCGGTGGCCGGCCGTGGTCGTGGTGCTGCCCGGTGATGCCGTGCGGGCGTTGAGCCGGCCGTGGGTGTACACCGCGTTCAGCAGGGCGGACCGCCACCTGTCCGTGGTGCACGGCGTGGAGCAGGCCCTGCCGCGTGCCGTGGCCGAGGTGGCGGCGAAGCCCCGGACGACCCGGCTGCCGGTACTGCTGGCACCACAGGTACCGGCACCGGCCGGCTGACAGGGGGCGCCACCCGCCACGACGACCGCGGTGGCGGTGACACCCTCGGTGCCACCGCCACCGCCACCGCCGGTCCCGTCGGCTCGGCCCGGGGAGGGGGTCAGCGGTCGGCGTCGAGGGCCGGCACCGGCCCGTTCTCGAGGTCCTCGCCGGTGTCGTCGAGGTCGTCCACCTCGTCGTCGGGATCTTCGTCGAAGACGGCGCTGACGTCGAAGCGGCACACGACCTGTGCCGGGTCCACCTGGTCGAACGGTGCCTCGAGCCATTCACCGGCCTCCGCCGGTTCGTCCGATGCCGTCACCCAGAGGGTGGAGTCGCCCTCCTCGAGGCCGAACTCCTTGTGCCTGGAAGCGATCTCGTCCGGTTCGTACTCGCCGAACAGGAGGCCGAGCGCGCCGTGGACGGTGCCCGAGGCGTCAGAAGTGCCGGAGGTGCCGGAGCCCTCGTCGTCCGCCGCCTCGATCCGCTGCGCGTGCGCCAGCAGCCGCCGCGGCTCCGCGACGGCGTAGTCGCGGCGGATCAGGACGCTGAGCGCGCTGGGCTCCTCGGGGCCGGTGTAGGGCGGCAGGGCGTCCTCGGCCGCGGGGATCTCGAAGGGGGTCACTTCGTCGTAGCGGTCGTAGAGCAGTTCGTCGTACGCCTCAGCGGCCACGGCCAGCTCGTTGAACGCTTCGTAGACGGCCGGGTCGTCCTCCCCCGACCGGCGTTCGACCGCGGCCAGGTGGCGGTCGAGCGCGGTCTTGACCGCCTCGGCGGCGGCGCGTACCTCGGCAGCGGTGGGCTGCTCAGCATCAGACATAGTGCAGACGCTATCCGTACCGGGGCCCAGCCCGCACAATAGATGCGATGCCGGAATACGAATTTGTCGACGTGCACGTACCGCGTGGGGTCTCCCGCAAGGAGGCGGCCCGCCTGCTGACGGACCACGCGGAGTACGGTCACTGGGAGTTGGACCGTCTGAGTCTGCTGCGCGACGGGAGCCGCAAGGTGCGGCTGCGGCGGCGGATCATCCGCCAGGTACGCGCGACCTGGTGAGTCCGGGCACCCCGGCGGCCGCTACGCCCTCACCCACGGAGCGGGCACCGGCGCAGCCGGGCCCGCTCCGTACGGCCGGTTCCGGCCACTGTCGCGGCCGGTGTCACGCTGCGGCTCGCGCCTTGCGGTAGAGCACCACACCGGCGAGCAGCGCGCCCGCCCCGGCCGGCAGGGCGAGCCCGATCGGCAGTTCGCTGCCCGTCGCGGCCAGTTCCACGTCGCTCCGGGGCAGGGCGGCGGAGTGGGTGTCCGGCTGGTTGCCGGGCTCGGAGCCACCGGGGGCGGCCTCGCCCGGGGTGGACGGCGTGCCCGGCTCGGCCTCGCCGGGGTCGCCGGGGTCGCCGGGCCGGCCGGGCGTCTCCTGGTCCGCGGAGCCGCCGTTCGCGCACTCGTTGCCCAGGGCCGCGTTGCCGACACCGATGACGTCGACGCTGTTGCCGCAGACGTTCACCGGAATGTGGACCGGTGCCTCGACGCGGTTGCCGGACGCCACGCCGGGCGAGCCGACGGTGTCCCCGCCGGCCTGCGCGCCACCGTGGCCGCTCGATGCCGAACCGCCCTGGTTGGCGCACGAGTTGCCCACGGACGGATTGAGGACGCCGACGACGGAGACCGTGTTTCCGCAGACGTTGACCGGCGCGTGCACCGGCGCCTGGACCGAGTTCCCGGAGAGCACGCCGGGCGAGCCCTTGGCCGTGCCCTGCGCGTCGGAGTCGGCGTGCGCGAGTCCGCCCGCGGCGGCGATCACACCGGACGCGGCTGCCACGGTCATCAGACCCTTACGGGTGGCCTGTCGCATGTACTGGTTCCTGCCTTCGACAAGTGCCGGGAAGGGTGTTCCTGGGATTCCGTGAATTCCTGGGATTTCTCGGACTCACGGACTCCCCCGGATTCCGTTCCCGGTGTTCGGGACGTACGGGAAAACCGGTCGGCCCCGGAGCGCGTGGCGCGCACTGCGGGGCCGACAGGATCAAACCCTGAAAGGGCGTGCCCTAATGGGCGAGGCACAACGTCACTGGTTGACGCAGGTGTTGCCGAACGCGGGGTTCAGCAGCCCGATCACGGAAACCGTGTTGCCGCAGGCGTTCACCGGAACGTGCACCGGGACCTGGACGACGTTGCCCGAGGCGACGCCCGGGGAGTTCACGGCGGCACCCTGGGCACCGGAATCGGCGGCGGCCATGCCCGCACCCGCGAGAACCAGTCCACCGGTGGCGGCGGCGACAGCGACGACCTTCTTGATCATTATTCCTCCTCGTTGGCAATGCGATCCACATCAGCGGGTCACATCACGGGTAACGAGAAGGAAGTAATGAGGCTACGAGCTTATCGTCGCATTCACTCTTCCCAGCTAAATCCGTACGTCTGCCCGACGGGGGAAGGGGTCGTTCAGGACGCGTCCAGGAACCGGTCGAGCACCCGGACACCGAACTTCAGGCCGTCCACCGGCACCCGCTCGTCGACCCCGTGGAACATGCCGGCGAAGTCCAGCTCCGGCGGCAGCCGCAGCGGGGCGAAGCCGAAGCAGCGGATGCCGAGCGTGTCGAAGGACTTGGCGTCGGTGCCGCCGGAGAGCATGTACGGCACCGCCCGCGCGATCGGGTCCTCGGCACCGAGGGCGGTCTGCATGGCGTCGACGAGCCGGCCGTCGAAACCGGTCTCCAGCGCCCGGTCCGCGTGCACGTCCTCCCGCTTCACGCGGGGGCCGAGGATCCGGTCGAGGTCGGCCAGGAACTCCTCCTCGTGTCCGGGCAGGAAGCGGCCGTCGACGTGGGCGGTGGCCTGGCCCGGGATGACGTTGACCTTGTAGCCGGCGCCGAGCATGGTGGGCGCCGCCGAGTTGCGCAGGGTGGTGCCGATCATGCGGGCGATGCCGCCGAGCTTGGCGAGGGTCTCGTCCATGTCCTCCGGGTCGAGCTCGGTGCCGAGGGCGTCGGAGAGCTCGTCCAGGAAGGCCCGTACGGTCTTGGTGACCCGTACCGGCCACGTGTGCCGGCCGAGCCGGGCGACCGCCTCGCTGAGTTCGGTGATCGCGTTGTCGTCGTTGGTCATCGAGCCGTGGCCGGCCGTGCCGTCGACGGTGAGCCGCATCCAGTGCATGCCCTTCTCGGCGGTCTCGACGAGGTACAGGCGCAGCTTCTCGTTGACGGTGAAGGAGAACCCGCCGACCTCGCCGATCGCCTCGGTGACGCCCTCGAACAGCTCGGGGTGCTCGCGGACCAGGTGCTTGGCGCCGTAGGTGCCACCGGCCTCCTCGTCGGCGAGGAAGGCGAGGACGATGTCGCGCGGGGGCTTGCGCCCGCTGCGCAGCCGGTCGCGGACGACCGCCAGGGTCATCGCGTCCATGTCCTTCATGTCGACCGCCCCGCGCCCCCACACGCATCCGTCGGCGACCTCGCCGGAGAACGGGTGGTGGGTCCAGTCGTCGGCGTTGGCCGGCACGACGTCGGTGTGGCCGTGGATCAGCAGCGCCGGCCGGGAGGGGTCCTCCCCCTCGATCCGGGCCACGGTGGAGGCGCGGCCCTTGTGCGACTCGAAGATCTGCGGTTCGAGTCCCACCTCGGCGAGCTTCTCGGCGACGTACTCGGCCGCCCTGCGCTCGCCGGGGCCCGAGTGGTCGCCGTAGTTGCTGGTGTCGATCCGGATCAGGTCGCGGCAGAGGTCCACGACCTCGTCCTCACCGGTGACGCCCTTGGCCGTGCCGTCCGTCGCGCTCACGTGGTTCCTCCCGCTGTCACTGCACTCTTGTCACTGCACTCTGTTCCCCGCACGCCGTCACTGCTCGTGGGTCTCCCCTCATCCTCCCCCCTGCGCGGCCCCCGCCCCAAGACCGGACCCGGCCCGTCGCACGGCGCCCCCCGGGAACGGGGCACGCCCGGGAACGGGGCACGCCCGGGCCGGGCACGCCGGGCCGGGCACCCGCCGGGGTGATCGGCCACCCCGGAAAGCCTGGTAATGTTTACGTCGTCGCTGCGGGGGAAACCCGCGCGTCAGACACCTTGTCCGGGTGGCGGAATGGCAGACGCGCTAGCTTGAGGTGCTAGTGCCCTTTAACGGGCGTGGGGGTTCAAGTCCCCCCTCGGACACCGGTAGGCGAAGGGCCCTTGCCGAGCAGGGGCCCTTCCCCTTTTCCTGGCCGCTGAGGGTTCCTGCTCGGACAGAAGTGGTCAAAGCCCGGGCAGGAGCGCCGCGCGGACAGCGTGGTCGCGCAGCAGCGTGAGAGCTTCGGAGTCGTCCATGAAGATGTCCTTGGCGCCCGGCGCGAGCGCCTGGTGGAACATGGCGTGGACGACATCGGCGGTCGGCTGCTCCCAGATGGCGGCGGCGCAGTCCGCGGCGTCCTCGAGGTCACCCTTGTCGACGGCATTGCGCCAGTCCCTCAGGAGAAGCGGGGTGACCCGATACGCACGTCGACGTCCTCGGACGAGGATGCCACGGTTGGGACGGAAGACATTCACCGTCTCCTTGCCCCTGTCCGTGAGGTCCACGTACACGCCGGTGGCAAGCGAGAGGTGCAGATGCGCCGCGGGGTCCTCACTGCTCGGGTCGATGAGCAGGGGCGTGCCGTCATCGGCGAGCGGGAAGACGTCGCGCTTCAAGTGGCTGTTGCACAGGGAGCACGCCAGCAGGTGGTTGCTCCCATCGAAGGTCCGGAGCGGATTTTCACGGATGGGCTCGAAGTGGTCGATGTCCGTGCCCTGGTTGTCTCCGCAGTACATGCAGCGTTCCAGACCCGGCGCCATCTCCGCCGGAGCGCTGCGCAGGACCGGATGTACGTGTCTGCGGACGGTCGCGTGCTTCCGTAACCACTTTGCCCGCTGCCTCGGGACGGGAGCCTGCCCGATGACGGCCACGGGGCGGGTCGAGCGGTACCCCAGGTACACCACGCCCATCGCGCCCTGGCCCAGTCGGCCATCCAGCCGGAAGCCGCCGATCCGCTTGGGATCGCCCGCCCTGAGCGGCTGCAGCACCATTCCCCACACGCTGTCCCGGCCCGAGCGGACAAAGGCGAGGTTATCAGCGGCTCGGTTCACTGTTCCTGCACATCTGGAGACTCGCCCTTACCCACGGACACAGTGGTCACGGGCGACTGCAGGATGCTTTCGCGTGGACCGGGTCAGGCATCGGCGCTGCGGCGCGCGGCAAAGCCGGTGAAGGCCGTCCACGCGGCGGGAGTCACGGTGAGCGCGGGACCGGTGACGCTCTTCGAGTCACGAATGTGGACGGCCTGCCGCGAAGCGGCCACCTCTACGCACTGGCCGCCCTCGGCACCGCTGTAGCTGCTCTTGAACCACCGCAGGTCCTGGGCCATGGTCGTGATCCCTCGGGCGTTCATAGCTCCCTCAGCAACTTCTCGATGTAGGCCAGAGACTCACACGGGGTGAGGGCCTGCGCACGGATGATCCCATAGCGTGCGGCGAGTGCGCGGACCTCTTCGCAAGAAGTCACCAGTGTGCTACGTCCCTGCGCTTCCGTGTAGCCGATCTGCTCTCCTCCCTTACGGGAAAACACCGTGAAGCCGCCGTCCACACCGGCGTTGTCCTCCCGATCGAGCGGCATCAGTTGCACCTCGACGTTGCGCTTCTCTCCGATCAGAAGGATCTGCTCCAACTGCCCCCGTACCACCGTGGTTCCGCCGAGTCTCCGCAGCAGTACGGACTCCTCCATGACGAAACTGAACAGAGGCGCGGGCCACTTGTTGAAGATCTCCTGGCGAGCCAGACGCGCCGCTACCCGCTCTTCGATCGTCTCCTCCTTCAGGAGCGGTCGGCGCATGCGCAGAACCCCTCGCGTGTACTCCTCCGTCTGCAGCAGGCCGTTGACCATATGGGTGTCGTACACCTGCAGTTCGACCGCCTCCGCCTCCAACCGCGCCGCATCCCGGAAGAACGCCGGGTACCGCGCCCGCGCGACCTCTTCCTTCATCGCCCGCAGGACGCCCCCGGCGTCCAGTACCTCGTCCGCCTTGTCGATCAGCTCGGGTTTGGGGATGCGCCGGCCGAGTTCGACCGACGTGATCTGGTCCTCCCCGTAACCGAGCCGGGACCCCAGCTCTCTCCGCGTCAGCCCGGCCCGCTCCCGCAGGAGCCTCATCTGCCGCCCGAAGCACCGCAGGAAGCTCGCCCCGTCGTCCTGTTCCACCATGCCCGCCGCCTCCGGCACCTCATCACCCACGGTTCTGGTACGCGGCCGTACAGGACGGAACCGTGTACGCAGCGCGATGCTTCACGCTATGCGCAGTGACGAAGGGCTGGCCCCCCGAACGCCCACACGTTCCCTCGTACGAGAACTCGCCTCTGTGTGTACGCACTTGGCAACCACCTGTACAGCCTCAGCCAGTACAGGCGTTTCCGCTGGTCAGCGCCGTATTGCCTTCGGCAGGCTCACCGCCATGAAAACCTCGGACACCACCACCGCCCAGGCGCCGGAAGTCCCGGCCTCCCCGCACGAGTTCGCCATGCAGTTCACCTCCACCCCGCGTGGTGCCCGTCTCGCCCGGCGTCTCGTCTCGCACCGGCTCGACCAGTGGGGGTACCCGTACGGCTCCCCCGTCAACGAGACCCTGACCCTGATCGCGGCCGAACTCACCTCCAACGCCGTGCGGCACGGCCACGTCCCCGGCCGGGACTTCCACCTCCGGCTGACCGCAGTGCCGGAGGCACTCCGCGTCGAGGTGACGGACACCCGCACCGAGCAAGTGCCGCCCTCCTCCGTCCATGAGGCGCCCTGCGACGCGGAGTCGGGCCGGGGACTGCTCCTGGTGGCCCGGCTGGCCACCCGCTGGGGCACCGACCCGCGATCTACCGCGCCCGGCAAGACCGTCTGGGCGGAGTGTGCCCTGTAAGCACCGTTTCAGCGCACCGTCTTCCGCGGATGCACGGTCTTGCGCTCCGGAGTGCTGAACTCGTCCGGCGCCCGGCGGGGGATCGGGTTCCCGAAGGAGCCCGTGATGTCCCAGATCCCGTCCTCGTGCCTGACCGACCAGCCCGCCTTGGAGAGTTCCTCGATCACCTCGGCGTGCGGGTCGTCCTCCTTGGCCAGGCCCACGAGTCGTTCCACTTCGCTCCAGGGCGCGACGCGGGCGAGTGCCTGCTCCGGCGGCAGCATCGGGTCCTCGGCCCCGGCGGGGCCGGCACGCGCGATCACGCCCTGGTGCTCCTGCCACGCGCGGGCGGCCGGCACGTCGTGCTCACCGCCCCCGGTGAAGGTGGCGTCCTGGCTGAGCAGGGTCATCAGTGCGGCCGCCACCGCGTCCACATGCCGTCGGGTCTCGGGCGGGGCCTGCTGTTCCGCCGCCCCGTCGTCCGGTCCGCCCTGAGGCTCGAGAGCCCCGCGAAGACCGCCCAGACCCTCGCGCCAGCTGTGATCGTCTCGTCCCGGACCCCTGCGGCCAGGAGCTGGACGTACAAACCGGCCACCAGGAGCCGCACGGGGAGCGGCTGCGCCGACGATCCCTCAGGGCCGGCGAGTGTGTCGGCCCAGCGCTGCATCCGGCCGCGGCAGCGTGCCCGCTGCTCAGGGGGGACGCAGGGCACGGCAACCGCGCCGTCGACGACGGGCGCAGCTCCTGCGCTCCGGGCCCCGGAGGCGACCGGACAGAATGAGCACCATGACCACTCGTCCCTGCCCCTGCGGGCTCCCCGAGACCTACGAGGCGTGCTGCGGGCGCTTCCACTCGGGGGCGGCCGCCGCGCCGACCGCCGAGCGGCTGATGCGGTCGCGGTACTGCGCCTTCGTACGGCTGGACGCCGGTTACCTGCTGCGGACCTGGCATCCGCGGACGCGGCCGGAGCGGGTCGACCTCGACCCCGGGATGCGGTGGACCGGACTGGAGATCCTGGAGGCGGTCGGCGGATCCGCCTTCCACTCCACCGGGACGGTGACCTTCCGGGCCTCCTACCGGGGCGGCTCGCTGCACGAGCGGAGCCGCTTCGAGCGCGTGGGCGGGGCATGGGTGTACCTCGACGGGGAGTTCCCGGGCTGAGCCAGCTCACCCACTCCCGTTCACCGGGCTCCCGTTCATCCGACCCCGCTCCCAGGGGTCCCTCCCGCCTGGCCCGCCCGTCCCCCCTTGCTCCGGACCGCCGTTGACAGAGCGGAACGCTGTTCCGTATCGTAATCGGAACAGCGTTCCGCTTGTCGGCATGGCCGGAGCCGGGCGCTTCCGACCGCCTCGATCACCGTCGGCCGCACGAGAGCGAGCGCCGGCGGCGGAGGCCATCGAAAGGGAACCCACGCATGAGCGCATCGATCTCCCCTGCCCACGAAGCCCTCCACTCCCCCGCCCCCGTCCTCTCCGTCAGTCCGGTGGTGGTGCCGGCTCCCGGCCGGGCGGTGGATCTGGAGGTCCGGGTCTCCGCGCCCGTGACCGGGGACGATCTGCCGGTCGTCCTCCTCTCGCACGGCCAGGGCTACTCGAACCACCTCTCTTCGTTGAACGGCTACGCGCCGCTCGCCCACTTCTGGGCGGCGCACGGCTTCGTCGTCGTCCAGCCGACCCATCTCAGCTCGAGGACGCTGGAACTGGACCCCGCCATCCCCGGGGCGCCCCTGCACTGGCGGTCACGGGCCGAGGACATGACACGCGTCCTCGACGGGTTCGACGCGATCGAGGCCGCGGTGCCGCAGCTGCGCGGGCGGGTGGACCTCGACAGCGTGGCCGTGGCCGGGCACTCGATGGGCGGGCACACCGCGAGCCTGCTGCTGGGCGCCCGGCTCACCGATCCGGACGACGGGAAGGTGGCCGACCTGACCGAGCCCCGGATCGGGGCGGGGGTGCTGCTCGCCGCGCCCGGCCGAGGGGGCGACGCCCTCACCCCCTCCGTGGCCGAGAACCTGCCCTTCTTCCTGACCACGGACTTCTCCGGGATGACCACGCCCGCGCTCGTGGTCGCCGGCGACCGGGACGACTCCGCCCATCTGACGGTCCGCGGTCCGGGCTGGCACGCCGATCCGTACACCCTCGCGCCGGGACCGAAGTCGCTGCTCACCCTGTTCGGCGCGGAGCACGGGCTCGGCGGGATCTCCGGCTACGACGTCGCCGAGACCACGGACGAGAACCCCGCGCGGGTCGCCGCGGTGGCGCGGCTCACCTGGGCCTACCTGCGCAGCCGGTTCCACCCGGGGGATCCCGCCTGGCAGGAGGCGTGCGACGCGCTGACGGCCGGCCCCGACCCGCTCGGCCGGGTCGAGTCCAAGTAGACCGGACGGGCCGGCGCGGCGGACCGGGCGAGGCGACGCCCCGGCCCGGTCACGGTCACGGTCTCACGGTCACGGGGCCAGGATGTCCAGTTCCTGGAGTGCGCCCACGGTGATCTCCCGGGTCAGTTCCTCCGCACGTGCGGCGTCGCGCTCGCGGACCGCTTCGGCGACCCGGACGTGCAGGGTGACCGCGGCCGGGTCGGGGTCCTCGAACATCACGTCGTGGTGGGTACGGCCGGCGAGGACCTCGGCGACGGCGTCGCCGAGGCGGGCGAACATGTCGTTGCCGGACGCGGTGAGGATGACGCGATGGAAGGCCACGTCGTGGAAGAGGTAGCCCTCCAGTTGGTGGCCGCGCGAGTGGGCGACCATGCCGAGGGCGCACTCGGTGAGTTCGGCGCACTGCTCGGCGGTGGCGTTGCGGGCGGCGAGTCCCGCCGCGACCGGTTCGACGGCCGAGCGCAGCACCGTGAGCGAGCGCAGTTGTCGGGGGCGGTCCGCGCCGGCCAGCCGCCAGCGGATGACCTGGGGGTCGTACACGTTCCAGTCGCGGGCCGGGCGGACCGTCACCCCCACCCGGCGCCGGGACTCGACGAGGTGCATGGACTCCAGGACGCGCACCACTTCACGCATCACGGACCTCGACACGTCGAAACGCTGGGCGAGTTCGTCGGTGCGTAGCACGCTGCCCGGCGGGTATTCGCCCGCTGTGATCTCGGGGCCGAGGGTGTCCAGTACGCGGCCGTGCAGACCCCGGCCCATGGTGCTCATCCACTCAGAGTACGGGGCGGATCACAGGTTTCAAAGGTCAGACTTATGCGTCACACCCCCTTGCATTTGTCTTACCTTTGAGTTTCAGTTGCCTCGACATCAGGTTGTCGACGACGACAGCAGACTGTGAGGCAGCAATGAACATCCCCCATGCCGTAGTGGTCATGGGCGTCGCGGGCACCGGCAAGACCACCATCGGTCCCCTGCTCGCGGCCCGGTACGGCGTCCCCTACGCCGAGGGCGACGACTTCCACCCCCCGGCCAACGTCTCCAAGATGTCGGCGGGCACCCCGCTCGACGACGACGACCGCCGGCCCTGGCTGGACGCCATCGGCGGGTGGGCGCACGGACGGGGCGGCCTCGGCGGCGTGGTCAGCTGCTCGGCGCTGAAGCGGTCGTACCGCGACCGGCTGCGGGCGGCCGCGCCCGGCGTGGTCTTCGTGCACCTCACGGGTGACCGTGCGCTGATCGAGGACCGGATGTCGCACCGCGAGGGGCACTTCATGCCCACGGCGCTGCTCGACTCCCAGTTCGCCACGCTCCAGCCGCTGGAGCCGGACGAGCGCGGGGTCGCCGTGGAGGTCACGGGCAGCCCCGAGGAGATCACCGAACAGGCGGTCGCCGCCCTCGCGGACCTCTCCGAAGCGGCCTCCTAGCCCCCGCCCGGAGCAGCCGGCACTCGGCCCGGCCGCTCCCCTGTTCCCCCCGCTCCCCCTCCCCGTACTCACAAGGGATTCACCGTGACCAGACTCAGTGTCGAGCTGCTGGCAGCGGACGCACCCGAGCCGATCACCTCGGCCGGCCACGCTCAGCTGGGCATCGCCGTCCTGGCGGGCATCGCCGTCATCGTCGTGCTCATCACCCGCTTCAAACTGCACGCCTTCCTGGCGCTGACCATCGGTTCGCTGGCACTCGGCGCGTTCGCCGGGGCGCCGCTGGACAAGGTCATCACCAGTTTCAGCGCCGGGCTCGGTTCCACCGTCGCCGGTGTCGGCGTGCTCATCGCCCTCGGGGCGATCCTCGGCAAGATGCTCGCCGACTCCGGTGGCGCCGACCAGATCGTCGACACGATCCTCGCCCGGGCCAACGGCCGCACCATGCCGTGGGCGATGGTGCTGATCGCCTCGGTGATCGGTCTGCCGCTGTTCTTCGAGGTCGGTGTCGTGCTGCTGATCCCGGTCGTGCTGATGGTCGCCAAGCGCGGCAACTACTCGCTGATGCGGATCGGCGTCCCGGCGCTCGCCGGCCTGTCCGTGATGCACGGCCTGGTGCCCCCGCATCCCGGCCCGCTGGTCGCGATCGACGCGCTCGACGCCAACCTCGGCGTGACGCTCGCGCTGGGCGTGCTCGTCGCCGTCCCGACGGTGATCATCGCCGGTCCGGTCTTCTCCACGTACGCCGCCCGCTGGGTGGACGTCCCCGCCCCGGACCGGATGATCCCTCAGCGCCCCTCCGAGGACCTGGAGAAGCGTCCCGGGTTCGGTCCGACGCTGGCGACCATTCTGCTGCCGGTCGTGCTGATGCTGGCCAGGGCCCTGGTGGAGATCGTCGTCGACGACCCGGAGAACGGCGTTCAGCGGGTCTTCAACGTCATCGGCTCCCCGATGATCGCCCTGCTCGCGTCCGTGCTCGTCGGCATCTTCACGCTGGTCCTGCCCGCCGGGTTCAGCAAGGAGCGGATCTCGGGACTGGTCGAGAAGGGCCTCGCCCCGATCGCCGGCATCCTGCTGATCGTCGGCGCGGGCGGCGGCTTCAAGCAGACCCTGATCGACTCCGGTGTGGGTCGGATGGTGCTCGACATCTCCGAGGACTGGTCGATCCCGGCCCTGCTGCTCGGCTGGCTGATCGCGGTGGCGATCCGGCTGGCGACCGGTTCCGCGACCGTGGCGACCATCTCGGCGGCCGGCCTGGTGGCACCGCTCGCGGCCGACATGTCGACCACGCACGCCGCTCTGCTGGTGCTCGCCATCGGTGCCGGCTCGGTCTTCTTCAGCCATGTCAACGACGCCGGTTTCTGGCTGGTCAAGGAGTACTTCGGGCTGAGTGTCGGCCAGACCGTCAAGACCTGGTCGGTCATGGAGACGATCATCTCGGTGGTCGCCGGGGCGCTGGTGCTGCTGCTGTCGTTGGTCATTTAGCCGGTCACCACGCCGGCCGTCCGTCCTGTGGTCAGGGCCGCCACAGCGGATGCTCGCGCCGTGCCCAGTCGCGGTCGACGGTGCCGGTGCGCATGCCCCGCCGGGCCTCCGGGTCGGCCAGGGCCATGCCGATGTGGCCGGCGAGGACGATGCCGAGGGTGAGGGCCAGCCAGTCGTGGACGAAGGTCGCGCCGGTGCGCCACACCAGCGGGGTCAGGTGGGTGAACCACATCATCAGACCGGTGCCGAGCATCACCAGCGTGGCGCCGGCGGTCCAGGCCGCGTAGATCTTCTGTCCGGCGTTGAACTTTCCGGCCGGCCGCTGCGAGGGGCGTCCGTCGCGGCGCAGCGCGGCCCGCAGCCACGTGCGGTCGTGCGGGCCGAAGCGGTTCAGCCGGCCCAGGTCGGCGCGGAAGGCCCGGGAGAGCAGTGCGGCCAGGACCGGTACCGGCAGCGCGAGCCCGGACCACTGGTGGACGGTGACCACCAGGGCGCGGCGTCCGACCAGCTGGGCGAGCTGGGGGACGTACAGACAGGCGGCGGTGAACACGCAGAGGCCCGTCAGCGCGGCCGTGGTGCGGTGCGCCCACCGCGCGGCGCGGGTGAAGCGCGGGACGCCGGTCGTGGTGGCGACGGCGGTGGGCGGCAGGTCAGTCCGTGGGTTCATCGTCGCGTCCGTTCGAGCGGCCGACCCAGGCGTCGATGTCGTAGCCGCGCTGCTCCCAGTAGCCGGGCTCGACGTCCTCGGTGACGGTGATGCCGGAGAGCCACTTGGCCGACTTGTAGAAGTACATGGGGGCGACGTAGAGGCGGACCGGGCCGCCGTGGGCGTGGCCGAGGTCCTCGTCCTGCATGCGCAGGGCGACCAGGACGTCCGCCCGGCGGGCCTGGGCGAGGGTGAGGCTCTCCGAGTAGGCGCCGTCGAAGCAGGTGAAGTGCACCGCGCCGGCCGTGGCGCGCACGCCCGCCGCGTCCAGGAGGCGGGACAGGCGTACCCCCTCGAACGGTGTACGGGGCACCCGCCAGCCGGTGACGCACTGGACGTCGCGGACCATGCGGGTCTGCGGCAGGGCCGACAGGTCGGCCAGGGTGTAGGAGGCGGGACGGTCGACCAGGCCGTCGACGGTGAGGCGGTAGGTCCCGGCGTTCTTCCGCGGGACGGAGGAGGTGACGGAGTAGTAGCGGAAGCCGCCGCCGTTCGGGAGCAGGCCGGTCAGGCCGGTGGGGTCCTTGTCGGAGGCCCCGGCGAGGAAGGACTCCAGTCCGCGCTGGAGTACGGGGGCGGCGGCCACGCCGAGGGCGCCGAGTCCGAGGGTGCCCAGGAGGACCCGGCGGCCGACGGGCCGGCCGCGGCCGTCGGGCGTCTCCTCGTCGGGCGGTGTGCGTGCCGCGGGCCGTTCCCGGTCGTCCGCCGCGGGCCGTTCGCGGTCGTCCGGATGGTCGCGTGCTTCCGGCCGTTCGGGGTTCACCGTGCCATTCGAGCACCCGTGCCCCCGGTGGGGCCAGGGGTCGCGGGTGCCCGTCAGACTTCCGTAAGGCGGCCGGCCGTGCGAACCGCCCGCCCCGTCCGTGTGGGCCTACGGTGTGCGCTCGGCCTCCTTGTCCAGCTGGAACGCCTCGTTGCCGAGCCCGATACGGGCGTGCGTCCCGGGGGCGCGGGAGCGCAGGACCAGGCCCTGGACCAGGCCGGCGACGAGGGCCAGCCCGATGATGCCGGGCAGCAGCAGGCTCAGGGCGGAGTCGGGACCGGTGCCGACGAGCACGTCGAAGTCCTTGACGGTGCAGCCGGCGATCACGGCCAGGGCGAGGCCGGACAGCGCCGAGGTGACCAGCCGCCAGGCCTGGGCGCCCGCGGCACCGCGGCGGACGAAGAAGACGACGACGGACAGCGAGGCGATCGCCATCAGGACGATCACGCCGAGGGCGCCGACGTTGCCGAACCAGGTGAACAGGCGCAGGACGGGCGCGGTCGGGTCGCCGGCCGGCTTGTCGTCGGTGAGCGCGAAGGCGACGACGAGCACCGCGGCGATGCCCGTCTGGAGCAGCGAGCCGGTGCCGGGGGCACCGCTGGTGCCGGTGGTGCGGCCGAAGGCGGCGGGCAGCAGGCCCTCGCGGCCCATGGCGAAGGCGTACCGGGCGACGACGTTGTGGAAGCTGAGCATCGCGGCGAACATGCCGGTGACGAAGAGGACGTGCAGGACGTCCGTGAAGGTGCCGCCGAGCCGGGACTCGGTGAGGAGGAACAGCAGTCCCGCGCTCTGCTCCTGCGAGGTGGCGACGATGCCCGCGGGGCCGGTGGCGACGGTGAGGGCCCAGCTGCTGATCGCGAAGAACACGGCGACGCCGGTGACGGCCAGGAACATCACGCGGGGCACCAGGACGTGCGGCCTGCTGGTCTCCTCCGCGTACACCGGGGCCTGTTCGAAGCCGAGGAAGGCGGCGATGCAGAAGCACAGGGCGGTGCCGACACCGGCGCCGGTGAGGGTGTCCGGGTCGAAGGCGTGCAGCGACAGTCCTTCCCCGCCCGGATCGGCGATGGCGGCGACGTCGAAGACGACGACCAGGAGCACCTCGACGACCAGCAGGACGCCGAGCACGCGCGCGTTGACGTCGATCTTCAGCCAGCCCAGCGCGCCGACGGCGGCCAGGGCCACCAGCGACGGTGTCCACCAGGCGACCTCGAGGCCGGCGTAGGTGGCGAGGAGCCCGGAGACCTCGAAGCCGAAGATGCCGTGGATGCCGACCTGGAGTGCGTTGTAGGCGACCAGCGCGACCATCGCGGCGCCCGCGCCGGCGGTGCCGCCGAGGCCGCGGGAGATGTACGCGTAGAAGGCGCCGGCGTTGTGGACGTGCCGGCTCATCTCGGCGTAGCCGAGGCTGAAGAGCACCAGTACGACGCCGAGGAGCACGAAGAGCAGCGGCTGCCCGACGATGCCCATCACCGCGAATGTGGTGGGCATGACACCCGCGACCACCATGAGGGGGGCGGTCGCGGCGAGCACGGAGAGCAGCAGACCTCCCGTGCCGAGCCGGCCCGCACGCAGGGCACGCTCCTGCCCCTTGAACGTGCTGATGCCGTCCGCTGCGGATCTGCTCGTGCGCGAACTGTCCGTCGTCATCGGGAGAACCGTCCTTGCGTCGGGAGTGGTTGCCGTGTGCCGGAGGGAGCGTGGCGAGGGGAGCGGGCCGGGTGTTCCTGAGTGGTGCACAGGGGCGCGCGAGGGGTCATCCGGTGCCGAGGGCGGCGGCCCGTGCGGTACGGAAGGCGGTGAGCGGGTCGCGGTCGGGGTACGACCAGGGGACCGGGGTGACCTTGTCACCGATCCGGTGGAACAGGGCGGCGGCCTCGGCGCCCCGGCCCTCGCAGACCTTGGCGTGGGCGAGGAAGTTCAGGTCGATCAGGCGGCGCGGATGGTCCTCCTGCTCCCACTCCAGCCACCAGTCGAAGGCGGCCTTCATCACCTGCCGGGCCCGGCGGCCCACCCAGTGTCCGGAGGCTGCCGGGTCGGCCCGCTCGTGCCCTGCAGCGGCGAGGGCGCGGTAGCGCTCGGCGTGCGCGATGACCGGCAGGATCGCCAGGGGCGAGTCCGCGGGCGCCTGCTCCGCGGACCAGTTGGCGAAGTCGTAGACCTCGTGCAGCGGGTCCGGGCCCGCCTCCACACGGCGTTCGGCGAGCCAGGCGACCACCAGATGGTGGGCGTGGTGGTGGTCCGCGTACCGGGAGCGGATCTGCTCGAAGACACGGACCGCGTCCCCCTCGGCGCCCCGGGCGCACTCCAGCAGGAGCAGGCCGAGCCAGGGGGTGGGGTCGGCGGGCAGCACGGCGGCGGCCCGGTGACAGGCCTCGCGCGCGGGGGCGGGCTTCTCCTTGCCGCGCAGGGCACGCCGGACCTGGGCCAGGGCGAGCAGGACGGCCCCGTCCCCGGAGCCGGGGTCGGCGAGCAGCCAGTCGCGGGCCCAGGCGGCACAGGAGGGCTCCCGGGCGAGCACCGTGATCCGGTGGCCGCGGCGGTCCCAGTCGTCCCCCGTGCGCACCAGCAGCGAGCGGCTGTTCTGCCACCGGCCCTGCGCCAGCGCGGCTCGCGCGGCGACGAGTTCGTCGTCTTCGAGGGCCTCGTCGAAGACCTGTGCCGCCCGTCTGCGGGCACGGCCGAGGGGAGGCGGGGGTGGGGGCACCGCGGACTTCCTCACGCGCTCTTCCGGTGGCTCGGCCCATGGCGGGTGGTCGGCCCGTACGGCAGTGGTCGGCTGCCGTCAGCCATGGGCCGATCACGGACAGCAAACCGCCAGCCAACAGTTGACGTCAAGGGCACCCGGGGCATTACACGCGTCAACGGGCTTCGCGGGCACATCACTTGCCACACGGCAGGCCCTGGGGAACCCGCGTGGACGGGCCCGGCGCGGGACCTGCTTCGATGGGTGCATGAGCGCTGCCGACCGTTCCGTGCCCGCCGCCGACGAGATCCTCGACATCGTGGACGAGAACGACCGGGTGACCGGCCGGGCCCCACGCGGTGAGGCCTACGCCCGAGGTCTGCGGCACCGTTGCGCGTTCGTCCTGGTCAGGGACGCCGAGGACCGGATCTTCGTACACCGGCGCACGGCGGACAAGCTCGTCCACCCCTCCCTGTACGACATGTTCGTCGGCGGGGTCGTGGGCACCGGCGAGAGCTACGCCGAGGCGGCCCTGCGGGAGGCCGAGGAGGAGCTGGGCGTGTCCGGGCTGCCGCAGCCCACGTTCCTCTTCGCGTTCCTCTACGACGGCGGCGGACGGAGCTGGTGGTCGGCGGTCCACGAGGTCCGCTGCGACCTGCCGGTGAGGCCCCAGGCCGAGGAGGTGGCCTGGCACGCCTTCCTGACCGGGCCGGAGCTGGAGCGCCGCCTGGGCGAGTGGGAGTGGACTCCGGACGGGCTGGAAGCGTACGCACGCCTCAGGGCCCACCGCGGGCAGCCGGACGGCCCGGGCCGGTGAGCCGCACCGGCCGCACCCGCGTCCCGGCCCCCGGGTAGGGTCGCAGAGTGATCGGCTTCATGCGGAACGTCCGGCTGTGGTTCGCGCCCCAGGACGTGCGGCAGGAGGGGGACACGCCCGACTACCGGTTCTCCCTGGCGAACGAGCGCACGTTCCTGGCCTGGCTGCGGACCGCGCTCGCGCTGGTCGGCGGCGGCTTCGCCGTGGACCAGTTCCTGCCGGACCTGCGCTGGGGCTGGCGGGTCGGGCTCGCGCTGGCGCTGCTCGCCGCGGGGGTGCTGTGCGCGCTGCGCGCGGTCAACCACTGGGTGCGCTGCGAGCGGGCGATGCGGCGCGGCGAGGACCTGCCGGTGTCCCGGTTCCCCGTGCTGCTGAGTCTCGTCGTCGCCGTCGTCGCGCTGGCGATGGTCGTCGTGGTGCTCGCCGGATGGGACGGGTGACCGGGCCGCCCGGGGTGCGGGCGGCCCGGGACCCCGGGCTGCAGCCCGAACGGACCCGGCTCGCCTGGCGCCGTACGACCCTGGCGGCCACGGTCGCGTCCGTGCTGGCGGTGCGGACCGCGCTGCACGGCGGCGTGTCGGCCGTCGGGGTGGTCCTGTGCGCGCTGTGCTGCGCCTGCTGGCTGGGGTTCCTCCTGATCGCCCACCGGCGGATCGGCACCCTCTCGGCCACCGGCACCCCGGCCGGGCCCGCCCCGCGGCACCTCACCGCGGCGGTGCTCTGCACCACGGCCCTGGCCGTGTGCGGGGCGGCCCTCGTCCTCCAGAGCTGACGACGTACGGGGCCGACGGGCAGGGCCGACGGGCGGCCGGCCCTCCTGCCCGCCCCCGTCCACCCGTTCGCCGTCTACTCGTCCACCGTCACGACGATCTTCCCCCTGGTCCGGCCCTCCTGGCTGAGGCGGTGGGCGTCCGCCGCGCGTTCCAGCGGGAACGTCTCGGAGACGTGCACGCTCACGACGCCCTGTTCCGCCAGTTCGGACAGGCGCCCGAGGTCCTGCGGGTCGGGGCGGACGAACCAGTAGTGGCCTCCGTACTCCACGACGGCGGGGTCGGTGATCGACGCGAGGCGGCCCCCGGACGCCAGGGCCGTGGCGGAGTCCTTCAGGGCGTCACCGCCGACCGAGTCGAACACGGCGTCCACACCGCCCGGGGCGAGGCCCCGCAGCCGCTCGGCGAGGCCGTCGCCGTAGGTCACCGGTTCCCCGCCCAGGCTTCGGACGAAGTCGTGGTTGCGCTCGCTGGCCGTACCGATGACGCGGGCGCCGAGGTGTGCGGCGAGCTGGACGGCGACGGAGCCGACACCGCCGGCCGCGGCGTGCACCAGGACGGTCTCGCCGCGCCTCACCCGAAGGACCCTGTGCAGCATCTGGTGGGCGGTGAGTCCCACGAGGGGCAGTCCGGCGGCCTCCTCGAAGGACAGGCTGCGCGGCTTGCGCGCGAGGGCGCGCACCGGGGCGGCCACGTACTCGGCGAAGGTGCCGCGGGAGAGGAAGTCCTCGCGCACGTAGCCGATGACCTCGTCACCGGCGGCGAACTCGGGGGCGGCGGCGCCCGGCCGTACCACCACGCCCGAGACGTCCCAGCCCGGAACGACGGGGAACACCGGGCTCAGGATCTGGTCGAGGTGGCCCTCGCGGCACTTCCAGTCGACGGGGTTGACGGCCGCCGCCCGCACCTTCACGAGCACGGAGTCGGGGCCGACCCGGGGCTCCGGCACCTCCGTGAGTTCGAGTACCTCGGGGCCGCCGTACTGTGCATAGCTGATCGCCTTCATGGATCCGAGCCTTCGCCGTCGTCTCCCGCGACGCAAGTGGATGGCCCGATCGCACCCGGCGTGCGGCCCGATCACCCCGCTCGTGGCCCCCATCACGTTTCACCCCCGCCCTGGACGACATACCGACTGGTCGGCATCATGTGTTCGGTACTGTCACCGGCCCGTAGGAGCGCGTATGAGCCCCGACCACCCGCCCGGACTGGATCTCGACCGGCTGGGCGCGCTGCTCGCCCGGGAACGGCCCGGCCTGGTGAACGGCCCGCTCTCCGGCCGGCTGATCGAGGGCGGCCGGTCGAACCTCACGTACGCGGTCTCCGACGGCACCGCCAAGTGGGTGGTACGGCGTCCTCCGCTCGGGCATGTCCTGGCCACCGCGCACGACATGAGGCGCGAGCACCGGGTGATCAGCGCGCTGCACTCCACCCCCGTCCCGGTACCCCGCACCGTCCTGCTGTGCGAGGACGAGGAGGTACTGGGGGCGCCCTTCTACGTCATGGAGTTCGTCGAGGGCACCCCGTACCGGACGGCCGGCCAGCTGGCGCCGCTCGGCCCGGAGCGCACCCGGCAGGCGGTGCTCGGCCTGGTGGACACGCTGGTCGACCTGCACGCCGTGGACCCCGACGAGGTGGGCCTGGCGGGCTTCGGCCGTCCCGAGGGCTTCCTGGACCGGCAGCTGCGACGCTGGGGCAAGCAACTGGACGCCTCCCGCAACCGGGACCTGGCCGGGATCGACGCACTGCACGCCGCGCTCGGCCGGGAGCTGCCCCGCTCCCCCGCACCGGCCGTGGTGCACGGCGACTACCGCCTGGACAACGTCCTGATCGCGAGCGCCGACGGGGGCACCGACTCGATCCGGGCGGTCCTCGACTGGGAGATGTCCACGCTCGGCGATCCGCTGACCGACCTCGGCCTGCTGGTGATGTACGGCATGCCGCTGGGCATGCCCGACTCCCCGGTCTCCACGACCGCCGAGGCCCCCGGGCATCCGTCGCCCGCCGAGCTGATCGAACGGTACGCCGCCCGTTCGGGACGCGACGTCTGCGCGGTCTCCTGGTACACCGCGTTCGCCTGGTTCAAGCTCGCGGTGATCCTCGAGGGCATCCACTACCGCTACACGCTGGGACAGACCGTCGGCCCCGGCTTCGACCGCATCGGCGATCTCGTCCCCGTTTTCATCGAGCACGGTCTGACCACGCTTCGCGAAGGCCTCCGGAAGGGCTGAACCATGGACTTCACGTTCGACGCACGCACCGAGGAACTGCGGGCCAGGCTTCTCGCCTTCATGGACGAGCACGTCCACCCCGCCGAGCAGGTCGTCGACGAACAGCGCGCCGCGCTGGACTCGCCGTGGGCGAACACCCCCGTGGTGGAGGAGCTCAAGGCCGAGGCGCGCAGGCAGGGCCTGTGGAACCTGTTCCTGCCCGACTCCGCGTACGGTGCCGGGCTCACCAACCTCCAGTACGCGCCACTGGCCGAGATCATGGGCCGCTCCCCGCAGCTGGCGCCCACGGCGACGAACTGCGCGGCGCCCGACACCGGCAACATGGAGGTACTGGCGCAGTTCGGCGACGAACAGCAGAAGAAGCAGTGGCTGGAGCCGCTGCTGGCGGGTGAGATCCGCTCGGCGTTCGCGATGACCGAGCCGGACGTGGCCTCCTCCGACGCGACCAACATCACCACGCGCATCGCGCGGGAGGGCGACGAGTACGTCGTCACGGGCCGCAAGTGGTACATCTCCGGGGCGATGCACCCGGACTGCAGGATCTTCATCGTGATGGGCAAGACCGACCCCGAGGGCGCGGACATCCGGCGCCAGCAGTCCATGATCCTGGTGCCGCGCGACACCCCGGGCGTCACGATCAGGCGTGCCATGCGGGTGTTCGGCTACGAGGACCACTGCCACGGCGGCCATGCCGAGGTGGTCTTCGACCGGGCTCGCGTGCCGGTGTCGAACCTGATCGGCGAGGAGGGCGGCGGCTTCGCCATCGCCCAGGCACGGCTCGGTCCCGGCCGCATCCACCACTGCATGCGGCTGATCGGCATGGCCGAGCGTGCGATCGAGCTGATGTGCCGGCGGGCCGTGTCCCGGGACGCCTTCGGCAAGGCACTCGCCCAGCAGGGCGTGGTGCAGAACTGGATCGCGGACGCGCGGGTCGCCGTCGAGCAGCTGCGCCTGCTGGTGCTGAAGACGGCCTGGATGATGGACACCGTCGGCAACCGGGGCGCGCACACCGAGATCCAGGCCATCAAGATCGCCACTCCGCGCACGGTCGTCGGCATCCTCGACCGGGCCATCCAGCTGTACGGAGCGGGCGGGGTCAGTCAGGACCACCCGCTGGCCGAGCTGTACGCCGCCGCGCGGACGCTGATGATCGCCGACGGTCCGGACGAGGTGCACCAGCGGTCGCTGGCGCGGCGGGAGATCAAGAAGTACCGGTAGGAGGCGCGGGCCCGGGGCCCGCGGGCCCCGGTGGGTCCTGCTGCGCCTCAGGGGCGCAGGGCGCGCAGCAGCAGGTCGGCGAGGTGGTCGGCGACCTGCTGCGGGGTGAGGGGGCCGTCGGGGCGGTACCAGGTCGACAGGTGGTGGACCGAGCCGAAGTGGTAGTCCACCACCAGGTCGGCCGGGGTCGCCGTGGAGAACACGCCGGCCGCCTGCCCCTCCTCGACCAGCGCGCGGAAGCGCTCGTGGTAGCGGCGGCGCTCGGCCCGTACCTGCTTGTTCTTCTCCGGGCTCAGGTGGTGCATGGAGCGGAAAAAAATCGACGCGTCGTCGAGGTTCTCGATCGTCGTCACGACGACGTCCGCCGCCGCGCCCCGCAGGCGCTTGTCGATCGGCTCGTCGGCGTTCGCGTAGGCGTCCAGACGCTCCTGCTGGACGCGCAGCACGCGCGCGTAGATCTCGTGCAGCAGGTCGTCCTTGGAGCCGAAGTAGTGGTAGAGCGCCCCCTTGGTGACTCCGGCCGCCTCGACGATCTCCTGTACCGAAGTACGGTCGTAGCCCTGCTCGGCGAAGAGCCGGGTGGCTGCGGCCAGGAGCCGCTGCGGCACCGGGGGCCCGTCGCCGTCCGTCGTCCTGGGCACTTCCGCCACCTGCCTTCCGTGTCACTGCCGGTCGTCGTCACGCACTGCTGGTACTGCCGCCCGCCGCCGGCCCAGGGGAGGCGGTCCGTCCCCGACGGGGATCTTCCCATCCCCCGGCCCCGGCGCGTCGGGCAGGATCGCATCGCGGTACGCGGGGTCTCACCGCGTACCGGCGTCACCCGGTGCCGCCGGTGTCACCCGGTGGACTCCCAGTGCCGCTGGATGCGGTTCATGCCGCCGAGCCAGCGCTCCGGGTCGGCGGCGCGGGCCTGGTAGTACTCGGCGACCTCGGGGTGCGGCAGGATGAGGAAGCGGTCCTCGTCGATGCCGTGGAACAGGGCGTCGGCCACGTCGTCCGGCTCGATCGCGGTCGGCCTGAGGACCAGGTCGCCCGCGCTGCCGCTGGCGGTGAGCATGTCGGTGCGCACGCCCTGCGGGCAGATCGCGTGGACCTTCACCCCACGGTGGCGGTACGTCAGCGACAGCCACTCGGCGAAGGCGTAGGCGCCGTGCTTGGTGACGCTGTAGGGGGCCGTGCCGATCATGGTGAGCAGTCCGGCGGCGGAGACGGTGGAGACGAAGCGGCCGCTGCCGCGCTCCAGCCACTCCGGGAGCAGCGCGTGCGCCGCGCGGACGTGGGCCATGACGTTGACGTCCCAGGAGAGCGCCCAGCCCCGCTCGTCGAGCGGTGCGCCCGGGTCCCCGCCGTCGCGGCCGACGCCGGCGTTGGCGCAGTAGACGTCGACCGTGCCGCCGAGCGCGTCCCGGGCGTCGGGAACGACGGACGAGGCGTCCCCCGGGACGGCGATGCCGCCGATCTCGTCGGCGACGGCCCTGGCCCGCCCGGCGTCCAGGTCGTTGACGACGACCTGGGCCCCCTGGCCCGCGAAGCGGCGGGCGAGCGCCGCTCCGATGCCGCCCCCGGCTCCCGTGACGACCACCTTCGCACCCTGTACGGCTTCCATCATCGGCTCCTTCGGCACGGCTGCCCGGTTGTTCCTCGGCCACGTGACCGCACGGCCGGTCGTCGTGCGACGCGACGCGTCGCGTCAGACTAACCGGTCGGTATGTCGGGTGGAAGAGAGGGAGCGGAGCCGAACGGCGGCGGCCCGGCTCGTTCCCCGGACGGTTCACGCGCATTAACGTGCGTGGACATGACATTGGGAGCGATCACGGAGGTCACGGCATGAGACTGTCCAGACGGAGCCTGCTCGCCACCACCACAGCCACCCTCGCGACCGCCGCCGCGCCCCCCGCGACCGCCGGGGCGGCCCCCCGGGGACAGGCCGAAGGGCCTGCGGAATCCGGGCGGGCGGCCCCGGTGCCCGGGGGCCGCGGCCTGCGCACCGGCTTCGAGCAGCTCTCCGCGGACGGATACGCGCCGCTCGACGGGGAGCGGGTCGGCGTGGTCACCAACCCGACGGGCATCACCCGGGACGCGCGGCACATCGTCGACGTCATGCACGCCGACGACCGCGTGGACCTGACCGCCGTGTTCGGCCCCGAGCACGGCTTCCGGGGCACCGCGCAGGCGGGCGGCTCGGAGGGCCGCCACGACGATCCGGCGACCGGACTGCCCGTCTACGACACGTACCTGAAGAGCGGCAGGCCGCTCGCCGACGTCTTCACCGCGTCGGGCGTCGACACGGTCGTCTTCGACATCCAGGACGCGGGCGCCCGCTTCTACACGTACATCTGGACGCTGTACGACTGCATGGAGGCGGCCCGGATCGCGGGCAAGCGGTTCGTGGTCCTCGACCGGCCGAACCCGGTGACCGGACGGGCCGCCCTGGGGCCCGTGCTGCACCCGGAGTTCGCGACGTTCGTCGGACGGCAGCCGATCGCGCAGGTGCACGGGATGACGGTGGCGGAACTGGCACGGCTGTTCAACGCCGAGTTCCTGACCGCGCCGGTGCGGCTGGAGACGGTACGGATGTCGGGCTGGCGGCGGTCCGACTTCTACGACGCCTCGGGGCTGCCCTGGGTGCCGCCCAGCCCCAACATGCCGACGCCCGAGACGGCCCTGGTGTACGCGGGGACGTGCCTGTTCGAGGGCACCAACCTGTCCGAGGGGCGCGGGACGACCCGGCCGTTCGAGCTCCTGGGCGCGGAGGGGATCGACGGGCGCTGGGCGGCCGGGGCGAACGGGCTGGGGCTGGCGGGTGTGCGCTTCCGCGAGGCGTACTTCGCGCCGACCTTCTCCAAGTTCCGGGGGAGGACGGTCGGGGGTGTGCAGCTCCACGTGCACGACCGGGAGGCGTTCGATCCGGTGCGCACGGGTGTGGGGCTGCTGGTGAGCGCGAAGCGGACGTGGAGCGGGTTCGCCTGGCGCCCGGACCACTGGATCGACAGGCTCACCGGCTCCGAGCGGGTGCGCACGATGATCGACGCGGGCGCGGACACCGACGAGGTGGTGGCCGGCTGGCGGGAGGAGCTGGCGGCGTTCCGGCGAACGCGGCGGGAGTACCTGCTGTACCGCTGAGCCCGCCTCGGGCACCGGTGTGTGCCGGGGTTCCACAGCTGCCACCTGCGCGGACACCGCCCCTGCGGGGTTCTTCGGAGACCGCGGGGGCGATCAGGGACGCGATCGGCGCGCATAACGCCGCGGCCTTCAGGAACCCGGGGAGCCCGTGGGGAGTTCTCTGTCTGTCGGGACCGGTGCGCGCGGTACGCCGCGGCACGGGGCTCCCCCCGGCGGGAACCGGACCGCCGGGACGTTCCCGCCGCGCATGGGAACGGGCTGCCCGGGCAACCGCCCTGGACAGCCGCCGAGGACCGGGGGCGGCGAGGGAGACGACCACGGACATGGCCACGGAACGGACCACGGGGACGCCGTGGGAGACCACGACTGAAGCACGGGGCACGGGAGTTGCTCCACGGCTCCGCGCGACCGGCCGGGGCAGGCCGCCGAAAGGGGGATGGAGCCGATTCGCTTGTCGATACGTCTATTCGGCGACGTCCGTTCGACGACGCCGAAGTGACCGGATTACAGGTGCAGGTGTGACGGAGGTGCACGACGATGGCCGGTTTCCGAAGTCTGGCGAGACAGGTCCGAGATCCGCGGTCCGATCCGGCGCTGCGGCGCTATTCGCTGCGCAAGTGCCTTGAGCGGTTCGCTCCGTACGGGCACAGGGCGACCTGGGACCATCTGTGCGCGCGTGCGGGATTCGACCCCGAGGACCGCTCCGTCGACCCGGCGCGGCTCGTGGCCGCACTGGACGAGCTGGAGGAGGCCCGCGCGGTCTGGCTGGGCTACGAGGTGGAGTTCGCCGAGCGCCGCAGGAAGGAGAAGCACGGCGGCCTGCGCAGGCCGGGCAGTGTGGACGACTGGCACCGGCTGACCTGGGGCGGTTTCGGCGTGGCCTGGTGCGACGACCCGCGGGTGCATCCGCGGGAACCGCTGGCCGAGGTGCTGCGGCGGCTGATCGCCGCGCTGGAGCGCGAACCGGGTGGTGTCTGCCCCGTGTGCCGGGGGGAGCGGCTCAGGTGGCGGTACGGCCTGGACCACGAGCCGTCGGCGGGACCGGTCTGCGCGGACTGCGGAATCCTGGTGCCGCGCCCCGTTCTGACGACCGAGGCACTGGCGGACGCCAGGCGGTCGAAGCTGCTGGTGTCGGCCTGAGAGGCGTGGGGGCGCGCCGGGGATGCCGCGCCCCCGCTCTCACGTGAGGACTGTCACGCGGTGCCGGTGCCGGCCTGCGGGGCGCCCGGCCCGGCGGGGCGGTCGCCGGCCAGCAGCCGGGAGCCCGTCAGGCGGTCGCCGAAGACGTCGTCCGGGTTGGACAGGACACAGGAGTCGAGGGACAGGCAGCCGCAGCCGATGCAGTCGGTGAGGTGGTCGCGCAGCCGGTTGAGCTGCTCGATGCGCTCGTCCAGCTCCGCGCGCCACGCCTCGGAGAGGCGGGCCCAGTCCTCCCGCGTGGGGGTACGTTCCTGAGGCAGTCCGGCGAGCGCACCGCGGATGGTGGCGAGCGGGATGCCGACCCGCTGGGCGGCCCTGATGAAGGCCACCCGGCGCAGGGTGTCACGGCTGTAGCGGCGCTGGTTGCCCGGGGTCCGCCGACTGCTGATCAGCCCTTTGGACTCGTAGAAGTGGAGGGCCGAGACGGCGGCGCCGCTGCGCTCCGCGAGCCGGCCGACCGTGAGTTCGTGGATCTTCTCCGGAATCTGGGGCACACCTCGAAGGCTACCCACCCCGCGTGGCGGCCGGTGCGTTGACAACGCCCGCACGGCCGACCATGCTAAGCAGTCGCTTAGGCATGCGCGGTGGCGCGCGCGACCACGTGACGCGGGAGGCCGGGACATGGCAGAGCCGAGAATCTTCACGTCCGTCGACGAGCTGAAGGCGGCGGTGGGCGAACAGCTGGGGTACACGGACTGGCTGGAGGTCGACCAGAAGCGGGTCGACCTGTTCGCCGAGGCCACCGGTGACCACCAGTGGATCCACGTCGATCCGGAGCGGGCCGCGTCGGGGCCGTTCGGCACGACCATCGCGCACGGCTATCTGACGCTGTCGCTGCTGCCGCTGTTCGGCCCGCAGCTGCTCTCCGTCGAGGGCGTGAAGATGGGCGTCAACTACGGCACGAACAAGGTGCGTTTTCCCGCACCCGTCCCGGTGGGGTCGCGGGTGCGCGCCACCGCGAAGGTCACCGCCGTGGACGAGGTGGGGGGCGGCGTCCAGGTGACCACGGCGTTCACCGTGGAGCGCGAGGGCGGCGACAAACCGGTGTGCGTGGCCGAGTCGGTGGCCCGGTACTACCTCTGAACCCGGGCCGGCGGCACCCTACCCCCTGGGCGCGGTGTCCGTGCGGTCGGCGCCGACCATGCGCAGGACGAGGTCGGCATAGAGGGCGCCGACCTCCTCGGGGGTGCGGGAGCCGTTGACGTTGAACCAGCGTGCGACGTCGATGCAGAGGGAGAGCACGGCGAGGGTGGTGCCCCGCACGTCGCCGACGTCGAACTCGCCCGAACGCACGCCCTCCTCGATGATCCCGCGCACCTCGGCGTCGACCTGCCGGCGCAGGGCGATGATCTCGGCGCGGGCGTCGGGGCCGAGCGAGTCGAGTTCGTACTGCACGACCCGCGCGGTGGTACGCCTGCCCGCGTGCCAGCGGACGAAGGAGCTCACGGCCTCGGCGAGACGCCGGGTCGCGCTGCCCTCGGCGCGGGCCGCGGTCCGCAGGATGTCCAGGACCTTCTCGTGACCGATCCTGCTGATGCGGTGGAGCAGCTCTTCCTTGGTCTTGTAGTGGATGTAGAGCGCGGCCGGGCTCATGCCGGCACGGCCTGCGATGTCGCGGGTCGTCGTGGCGTGGTAGCCACGCTCCGCGAACGCCTCGACGGCGGCGAGCAGCAGCCGTCGGGCCGCGTCGGGCGTGACCTCACTCCATGGCTGCGCCTCGGCCTCGGCCGTCTCCCTCACCGCGTTCATCGCTCACCCCGTTCACTGGCAGGGGTAACACCATACCGGCAAGGGTGAGCGATCGCTTAGGGCCTGCCCTTCGTCCGCTCGTCCGAGCGCGGATCGGACACCGTCCGCGGAATGCTCACAGCTTCTCGAAGGGATCGTGTTCCGCGAGGAGCTTCTCCAGCCGTGCCTGGTCCACCCGGCTCACGATCCGGCCGGCCTCCTGACGGTCACGGATGACCTTGGCCAGGGTGAAGGCGGAGGTCACGAGGTACAGGACGGCGATCGCCATGAAGCCGCGCACCCAGGCGTCGGCCTCGAGTTGGATGACGCCGAAGGCCGTCGCCCCCAGGGCGACGGCGAACGAGACGACGGCCTGACCGTAGAAGGCCGCCGTGCTCTGCTGCTTGACCGGTGTGTCACTCATGGGAAACAGGGTCGGCGACCACGGCACCGCGCACATCCGTCCGGATACTCAGTTCCACCCCGGTCGAGCTACTCGGGCCGGCCCGCCCTGTCCGGCCTCAGAACGCCGAGACCCCGGTCAGCGCACGCCCGATGACCAGCTTCTGGATCTGGCTGGTGCCCTCGTAGAGCGTCATGACACGGGCGTCGCGCAGCAGCTTGCCCGCCGGGTACTCGTCGATGTAGCCGTAACCGCCGTAGACCTGGAGAGCGTTGTTGGCGGCACGGACGGCCGCCTCCGAGGCGAAGAGCTTGGCCTTGGAGGACTCGACGGCGAACGGCTGCCCGCGGTCGATCAGGTCGGCCACCCGCCAGGTCAGCAGCCGGGCGGCGTCGACGTCCACGGCGATGTCGCTGATCAGCTCCTGCACGAGCTGGTGATGGGCGATGGTCCTCCCGAACTGCTCGCGCTCCCCCGCGTACCGCACGGCCGCGTCGAGCGCGGCCCGGGCGATGCCGACACAGCCCGCGGCGACCGACATGCGCCCCTTGGCCAGGGCGGACATGGCGACCGAGAAGCCCTTGCCCTCGGGGGCCAGCATCGCGGACGCGGGCACGCGGACGTCCTCCAGCACCAGCTCGGCGGTGGTCTGGCCGCGCAGGCCGAGCTTGCCGTGCAGGGTCCGACGGGTCAGGCCGGGGGTGTCGGCGGGCACGAGGAAGGCGGACACGCCCTTGTGGCCCGGGGCGTCGGTGGACCGGGCGAACAGCAGGACGACGTCGGCCCAGGTGCCGTTGGTGATGAACATCTTGGTGCCGTTGATGACGTAGTCCCCGCCGTCGCGCACCGCGCGGGTGGAGAGGTTGCCGGCGTCGGAACCGGTGCCCGGCTCGGTGAGACCGAAGCAGCCGACGTACGCGCCGGAGGTGAGGCCGGGGAGCCAGGCCTGCTTCTGCTCCTCGCCGCCCCAGGCCGCGACGGTCTTCGCCACCAGCCCCAGGGACACGGAGACGATTCCGCGCACGGAGGAGTCGCCGCGCCCCAGCTCCTCGGTGACCAGGCAGTACGCGAGATGGTCGCCGCCCGAGCCGCCGTACCGCTCGTCGATCGTCAGCCCGAGGAAGCCGAGGTCGCCCAGCTTCTTCACGATGCCCCGGTCCACCTCTTCGGCGCGGTCCCAGGCCGTGGCGTGGGGAGCGACCTCACGCTCGACGAAGTCCCGGGCGAGCCGGCGGAGGGCGCTCTGCTCCTCGCTGAGCTCCAGGTTCATGACAGTCACCCAACCCCGGGATTTTAATTACCACTGCTAGTTTTCTGGTGCAGCCCTACTATGTGCGCCATGGCCCGACCGCGCAAGCCCCTGCTCAGCACCGACCGGATCGTCGAGACGGCACGGGAGCTCGTGGACGCGGAGGGTCTGGCCGCCGTCTCCACACGCCGGCTCGCCGCACAGCTGGGGGTCAGCGGACCCTCGCTCTACAACCACTTCCGCACCAAGGACGAGATCCTCGAGGCGGTGGCCGACTCGGTGAGCGCGCTGGTCGACCTGTCGATGTTCGAGGACGGCCGGGACTGGCGGACCGCGCTGCACGACTGGGCCGTCTCCTACCGGTCCGCGCTGCGCGCCCACCCCAACATCGTGCCGGTCCTGGCCCGCGGCCCCGGCCGCCGCCCGGCCGCCCTGCGGCTCGCCGACGCGGCCTACGGCGCGATGGTCGAGGCGGGCTGGCCGCCCGCGCAGGCCACGTCCATCGGCGCGCTGATGCGGTACTTCATCATGGGCTCGGCGCTCGGCTCCTTCGCCGGCGGCTTCGTGGACGACGCCGCCGCCTACGACCCCGCCGACTATCCCCATCTCGGGCAGGCGCACCTGCTCTCCGACCAGCAGGAGAAGATCGACGAGCGTGCCTTCGAGACGGGCCTGACGGCTCTGCTGGACGGCCTGGCGGATCAGTACGAGCAGGTGCGGGGCACCGGGTAGGACCTCTCGGACACTTCGGCCCTCACCGAGGTGTCCGTACCGCATGCTGGGGCGCATGACCTCGAAGGTCCCCCGGACCCCCGGACCGCCGGGCTCGCGCGGCTCGCCGGGCTGATCGCCGACGCGCCCGCCTCCGCCACGCTCGACATGGTCTGCCCGGGCGTCTTTCCGACGGACCTGGCGTTCACCACCTGGGCCTACGCCCTGTCCAGGACGACCGCGGGCCGGATGGGCGCGACCACGTACGCGGTGCCCGCCCTGGTCGCGCCGATGTCCTGGCCGGAACTGGGCGAGGTACCTGGCCCGCTCACCTTCCCGGGCGGCGCCCTGTGCCTCGCGGGCGTGGCCGTGTCCCGGTCACGGTCGGAGCCGCGGACCGGGACGGGGGCCGGCGCGGGGCCGGGGGCAAGAGGTCCGACGGACGCGGCCACGGCCACGGCTCCGGCTCCGGCTCCGGCTCCGGCTCCGGCTCCGGATCGAAGGGGACCGGCGGCCGGTTCTAGAAGACCACCAGGGCCCGTCCGCCCCTGCCCGCCAGCATGGTGTCGAAGGCTGCCGGGATGCCGTCCAGGGCGATCCGTTCCGTGACGAGGGCTCCCAGGTCGAGCCGGCCGGACCGGATGTGTCCGGCGAGAACGGGGAGGTCGCGGGCGGGGTCGGAGTTT
Source organism: Streptomyces sp. NBRC 110035 (assembly GCF_000829695.1). GTDB lineage: Bacteria > Actinomycetota > Actinomycetes > Streptomycetales > Streptomycetaceae > Streptomyces. The sequence goes on from NZ_BBNN01000022.1 coordinate 159,539, forward strand.
CCGTAGACGCAGCCCGACAGGGTCCTGCCCCAGTGGAAGATCTCCAGGGCGTTGAAGGTGACCTGCTGGTCCTTGCCGCCGATGCCGACGACCGCGGTACGGCCGCCGCGCCGGGTGGATTCCCAGGCGGTGCGGATGGTGGTGGCGCGGCCCACGCACTCGACGGCCACGTCCACGCCCTGCTTCCCGGTGAGGGACCGGATCTCGCGGGCGGTGGCGTCCGAGGCGACGACGTACTCGGTCGCCCCCGCACCGCGCGCCAGCTGTTCCTTCTCCGGGGAGACGTCGACCGCGACGATCGTGGCCGCTCCCGCGATGCGGGCCGCCTGGAGGGCGGCGAGGCCCACTCCCCCGACGCCGAACACCGCGACCGACTCACCGGGCTCGACCCGCGCGCAGTGGTGGACGGCGCCGTAGCCGGTGAGCACCGCGCAGCCCAGCAGGGCGGCGTCGGTGAGGGGGACGCCGTCCGGGGCGGGCAGGACGCAGGAGGCGGGCACCACCGTCTCCTCGGCGAAGGCGGCGACGTTCAGGCCGGGGTGCAGCGCGGTGCCGTCGTCCGCGCGGTGGGCGTGCACCGCGGCGGCGCCGCTCAGGGCGTCGGCGCACAGCCACACCTCGCCGCGCGCGCAGGCGGGGCAGGCGCCGCAGGAGGGCGCCCAGTTGAGGACGACGCCGTCACCGGGCGCGACCCGGGTGACGCCCTCGCCGACGGAGACGACCGTGCCGGCCCCCTCGTGGCCCAGCACCGCCGGTACCGGGAGACGCATGGTGCCGTTGGTCAGGGACAGGTCGGAGTGGCAGACCCCGGCCGCGGCGAGCCGGACCCGGACCTTCCCGGGGCCGGGCTCGGGCAGGTCGATCCCCGTGATCTCCAACGGGGCGTCGACGGCGGACAGTACGGCGGCGCGGACAGCCATGGTGGTGGGACTCCCCTAGAACTGGAGGGACTTGGTCTGGAGGTACTCGGTCAGGCCGTGCACACCGAGTTCGCGGCCCACGCCCGACTGCTTGTAACCGCCGAAGGGCGCGAGAGGGTTGAAGCGGCCCCCGTTGATGTCGACCTGACCGGTCTCCATGCGGCGGGCGAACGCCGCCGCCTGCGCCTCGTCGGCGGCCCAGACCGCGCCGGCGAGTCCGTAGACGGTGCCGTTGGCGATGCGCAGGGCGTCCTCCTCGTCCTCGTAGCGCAGGACGGACAGGACGGGGCCGAAGATCTCCTCCTGGGCGATGGTCATGTCGGGGGTGACGTCGGCGAAGACGGTGGGGCTGACGAAGCAGCCCTGCTCGCGCGGCGCGTCGGGGCCGCCGGCGACCAGGCGCGCGCCCTCGGCGACGCCCTTCTCGATGTACCCGCGCACCCGTTCCTGCTGCGTGGCGTTGACGAGGGGGCCGATGCGGTCGCCGTACTTGGCGGCGGCGGCCGCGGCGAGCTCGACGGCCTCCTCGTACTGGTCGCGGTGGACCAGCATGCGGGTCCAGGCGCTGCACGTCTGGCCGGAGTTGGACATCACGTTGGCGACGCCGACGTTGACCGCCCGGGCCAGGTCGGCGCCGGGGAGGATCACGTTGGCGGACTTGCCGCCCAGCTCGAGGGCGACCTTCTTGACGGCACCCGCGGCGACGGCGCCGATCCGGCGGCCGACGGCGGTGGAGCCGGTGAAGGAGACCAGGTCGACGCCCGGGTGCTCGGCGAGGGCCTGGCCGGCCACCGGGCCGAGGCCGGTGACCAGGTTGAACACGCCGGCCGGGACGCCGGCCTCGTGCACCGCCTCCGCGAGGAGCCGGGCGACCAGCGGGGTGTCCTCGGCGGGCTTGACAACGATCGTGCAGCCGGCGGCGAGGGCCGGGGCGGCCTTGGCGACGATCTGGTGCAGGGGATAGTTCCAGGGGGTGATCGCGCCGACCACGCCGACCGGCTCGTGCAGGACGGTCGAGTTGCCCGTCCGCTCCTCGAAGGGATACGTCGCCGCCAGCTCGGCGTACGAGCCCGCCACCGCGATCGGCACGGCCGCGTGCACGGCCTGCGAGAGCTTCAGGGGCGCGCCGAGTTCGGCGGTCACCGTCTCCGCGATCTCGTCCTGCCGGGCCACCAGCGCGTCCCGGAGTGCGGCGAGGCGGGCGGCGCGCTCGGCAGGTGCGGTCGCGGCCCAGGCGGGGAGGGCCGCGCGGGCCGCCCGCACGGCGGCGTCCACGTCCTCGACGGTGCCCGCGGGGACGGTGGCGATCACCTGCCCGTCGGCCGGGTTCATGACCTCGATCACGTCCGGGCCGGCGGCGGGGCGCCAGGCGCCGTCGATGTACATGCCGTCGTATGCCTTCATGGCGCTTCCTCCGGGGCGGGGCGTCGTCGTCCACCTCATAAACTAGCGGCGCTAATTTAATGACGCCAGAGGGACGAGGATACGGGTCGGCAGCCGCGCCGTGCGGGAGCTGGTGCGTGCGGGCGTGCGGGCGTGCGGGCGGGGCGGCACCCGACGGAGACCGGGCCGGTCCGCGCGGAGCCGGTCCCGGTCCCTGCTGGGGTCACGCGCCCCCGTGCACCCGGGCAGTGTCAACACGGCCTCGGAGCGCAGACGCCCGAGGGCCTCGCGGCCCTGCCGCACACGCGGTACGACGTCCCGCCGCACACGCCCGAACCCGTGCCACCCGGGCCCGGGCGGACGAACCGGACGTCGTCGTCGCGTGCCGGCGTGCGCTCCCCGCCCGCCAGGCCCTGCCCGCCAGGCCCGCCGGTCAGGCCCACCGGTCAGTTCGTGGTGCGACGGGCCGGGCCGGGCCGGGCGGGTCGGGCTTCTTGGGCCGGCCCGGGGCATCGGTGGCAGGCGTCCCCCCTGGCTCCGGCGGGCCGGCGTGCTCGGCGGGGCGGGACGATGCGCGCAGCGCCACCCCCGCGGAGACGAACAACAGCGCGCCGAGCACGACGAACGGGGCCGCCACACCCGCCACCCCGGCGATCAGGCCCGCCCCGGCGGGCACGGCCACCTGGCCGAGACGGTTGCCGGTCAGGCGGAGGGCGAGAGCGGTGGAGCGGGCGCCGGCGGGAGCGGCCCGGACGACGGTCGTCATGGAGAGCGGCTGGCCGACCCCCAGGCAGAAGCCGAGCACCGCCAGCATCGGCGCCAGGGCCCACACGGGCACCGGCAGGGCGATGCCCGCGCAGAGCAGTGCCGCCAGGAGACAGGTCACCGTCAGCAGGACGGTGCGGCCGACGAGCCGCAGCAGCGGGGTGAGGACCAGCCGGCAGGCGATGGTGGCCGCGGCCCGCAGACTGAGCAGCAGACCGATGACGGACGGGGCGACGCCCCGCTGCTCGCCGACCACCGGGAGGTAGGCGGTGAGGATGTCGGTGGCGGACAGGACGGCCAGGCTGACGAAGATGCCCGCGGGGACGCCCCGGCCCCGCAGGATGCGCCCGACCGGGACGCGCGTACCCGGTGCCACGCGGGAGCCGGGCGGCGCCGGGCGTTCCGTGCGCCACAGCGAGGTGAGCGCGATCGCCGCCCCCGCGCCCGCCGCCAGCAGGGCGAGGGCGCTGCCGGCGGCCCTGTCGGAGCCGCCGACGAGCGCGCCCGCCGCGATCGGGCCGACCAGTTGCCCGAGGGACGCGCCGATGGTGAAGTGCCCGAAGTTGCGGTCCTGTTCGTGCGGCGCGGACCGGCGGGCGACGAGTGACTGGGCTCCGATGACGAAGCAGAGGTGGCCGAGCCCCATCACTCCGCTCCACAGCGCCATCGCCCACAAGGAGCCGGCGAGCCCGCTGAGCGCGCAGCCGCCGGATATGAGGATCACGCCGAGGGACAGCAGGGGGGCGCAGCGGCCGTGGTCGGTGCGCCGGCCGAGCGGTACCGCGGCGAACAGCGGCAGCAGCGCGTACACGCCGGCGATCACACCGATCGCCCGCTCGTCCGCGCCCAGCGCGAGCGCCCGGTAGGAGACGGCGGGCCGGGCCATCGACACGGCCCCCTGCGCGAAGGTGAAGGCGATGACGAGGCGGAGCAGCCAGCCGCGGTTCCCACCGGGCGCCATGATCGGGTCCTCCCTCCGGCCTGGCCTGTGTCTCAGATGATGCCGAACAGGATTCCCGCGCCGAGGATCAGCAGGCAGATCAGGGCCGCCCACTTCACCACGAACCGCGTGTGGTCGCCGAACTCGACCTTCGCCATGCCGACCAGGACGTAGACCGCGGGGACGAGCGGGCTCGACATGTGCAGGGGCTGGCCGACCAGGGAGGCGCGGGCCATCTCCAGCGGGGAGACGCCGTGGGCCGCGCCGGCCTCGGCGAGGACGGGCAGGACGCCGAAGTAGAAGCCGTCGTTGGACATGAAGTAGGTGAGGGGCAGGCTCAGCAGTCCGGTGACGAGCGCCATGTGCGGCCCCATGCCCCCGGGGACGATGTCGACCAGCCAGGTGGCCATGCTGTCGACCATGCCGGTGCCCTGGAGGACGCCGGTGAAGACGGCGGCGGCGAAGACCATGCCCGACACGTTCAGAACGTTGTCGGCATGGGCCGCGATCCGGGCCTTCTGGTCGGGGATGTGCGGGAAGTTGACGGTGAGGGCGAGCGCGGCGGCGAGCAGGAACAGCACCGGGATCGGCAGCAGCTGCATGATCATGGCGGTGAGCAGGCACACCGTGAGCAGCGCGTTGAACCAGTACAGCTCGGGCCGCAGGGTGGGGCGGTCGGGGTCCAGGCCGCGGAAGTCGTCGAGGTCGTCGCCGGAGTCGTCGCGCCCGTCGGCGTCCGTGCCGGCGCCCGGACAGCCGGTGGGCAGAGGACCTTCGCCCGAGCCCGGCCCGGACCGGGTGCCCGCACCCGCACCCTCACCCGCCCCCGCACCGACCAGTGCGGTCTCGGGCTCCCGCGTGCCGGCGCCCGCCCCGGCCCCCGCGCCGGCGTCGGCCGGCTCCGTCACCAGGGCCTCGTCCAGCGTCAGCACACCCAGCCGCCGGCGCTCGCGCAGGCCGAGCACGTACGCGAGGACGAAGACGCCCAGCAGTCCGACCAGCAGCGCGGGGATCATCGGTACGAAGAGGTCGCCGGCGTCGAGCTTCAGCGCGGTCGCGGCACGGGCCGTGGGGCCACCCCAGGGGACGGTGTTCATCACGCCGTTGGCCATCGCGGCGACACCGGTCATGACGACGAGGCTCATCTTCAGGCGCTTGTACAGGGGGTACATCGCCGAGACGGTGATCATGAAGGTGGTCGAGCCGTCGCCGTCCAGCGACACGATCGCGGCGAGCAGCGCGGTACCGACGACGACCCGCATCGGGTCGGCCTTGCAGAACCTGAGGATGCCCCGGACGATCGGATCGAAGAGACCGACGTCGATCATCACACCGAAGTAGACGATCGCGAACATGAGCATCGCCGCGGTCGGGGCGAGGGTGGACACGCCGTCGATGACGTAGTCACCGAGGTGGGCGCCCTTGCCGACGAACACGCAGAACAGGGCGGGGATCAGTACGAGCGCCGCGATCGGCGACATCTTCTTCAGCATGATCAGGACCAGGAAGGTCGCGATCATGGCGAAGCCGAGGAGGGTCAGCATGGAGTGGATCACCTAACGTTCGCCCTTGAACATCCCACCAGGGCCGGCGGTGCGACGACGTTAGGTCCCGCTCAGCAGCGTTAACAAGACGTTGACGTGCGAGCAATAAGCGCAGAACACCAGGTCACAGCTTTGCTCAGGTCAGCGCTGTGGCAGCGCGGTGTACTTTTCGGTCACGGGGCGGTCAGGGAGCGGTTCCGGCGACGGCTCCGGGCGCGATCTCGACGGGCACCCCGTTGAGCACGGCGTTGCCCGAGAGCGGGTCGAGGAGGCTGCCGTCGAGCAGCTGGTTGACGTTGACGCCGGGGTCGGCCTCGGCGTGCCGCAGCCGGGTGCCGGGCCGGTCGTGGCCCCAGCCGTGCGGCAGGCTCACCACGCCCCGGCGCAGCCCGTCGGTCAGCTCGGCGGGCGCGGTCACCTCTCCCCCGGCGCCCCGCAGACGTACCGGCTGCCCGTCCTGGATGCCGAGGCGTTCGGCGTCCTCGGGGTGGATCTGCAGGGTGCACCGGTTGGTGCCGCCGGTGAGGGCGGGCACGTTGTGCATCCAGCTGTTGTTGGAGCGCAGATGGCGGCGGCCGACCAGGACGAAGCCGTCGGGGCGTGCGTCGAGGGCGGCGCGCAGCCGGGGAAGGTCGGCGGCGATCGGTTCCGGCAGCAGCTCCACCCGTCCGCTGCGGGTCCGCAGGGGCTGCGGCAGGCGGGGGCGCAGGGGCCCGAGGTCGATGCCGTGCGGGTGGGCGAGCAGCCGGTCGAGGGTGAGGCCGTCCGGGTCGGCACCGAAGCCGTCGCCGTAGGGGCCCAGGCGGAGCATCATGTCCAGCCGCCGCTCGGGGCCGTCGTGGCCGGTGAGCAGCCCGGCGAGTTCCTTCGGGTCGCGGCCGTGCACCGGGGAGTGCGGGGCCTCCACCGCCCTGCCGAGGGTCTGGTCGACGACCAGCCGGTCGACGTCCTGCGGGGCGGCGCCGTGGGCGCCGGTGGCGGCGAGGACGAGCCGGGCCAGGATCTCGGTCTCCGCCATGCGGCCGGGTTCCAGCGGGAGCGCGGGGCGGGTGTAGCGGACCTGGTTGCGTACGGCGAGGGTGTTGAAGGCGAAGTCGTGGTGCGGGCTCTGCGCGGGCGGGGGCGGGGGCAGGACGACGTCGGCGTGGCGCGAGGTCTCGTTGAGGTACGGGTCGACGCCGACCATGAAGTCGAGGGAGCCGAGCGCCTTGTCGAGACGGTCGCCGTCGGGCGCGGACAGGACCGGGTTGGCGGCGACGACGACGAGGGCGCGCAGCGGTTCGCCCGCGTCGGTGGGGGTGTCGATCTCCTCGGCGAGGGCGGAGAGCGGCAGTTCGCCCTTGGCCTCGGGGTGCCGGCTCACCCGGGAGTGCCAGCGTCCGAGGGCGAAGCCGCGGCCGGGTCCGGCGGGGCGTGGGGTCCTGTCGGTGGCGGCACGGGGGAAGAGGGCGCCGCCGGGCCGGTCGAGGTTGCCGGTGAGGATGTTGAGGACGTCGACGAGCCAGCTCGCCAGGGTGCCGTGCGGGACGGTGCAGCTGCCGATGCGGCCGTAGACGGCGGCGGTGGGGGCGGCTGCGAGTTCGCGGGCGAGGGTACGGATGGTGCCCGCGTCGACGTCACAGGCCGGGGCGACGGCCTCGGGGGTGAAGTCCTTCACCGCGTCGGCGAGTTCGGCGACGCCCTGCACATGGGGAGCGCACTCCCCCAGGTCGACGAGGTCCTCCTCGACGAGCACGGACGTCATCGCCGCGAGCAGCAGGGCGTCGGTGCCGGGCCGGACGGCGACGTGCCGGTCGGCGAGGCGGGCGGTGCGGGTACGGCGCGGGTCGACGACGGTGAGGGTGCCGCCGCGGGCCCTGAGCGCCCGGAGGCGGCCGGGGAAGTCGGGTGCGGTGCACAGGCTCCCGTTGGATTCCAGGGGGTTGGCGCCGATCAGCAGCAGGTGGTCGGTGTGGTCCAGGTCGGGTACGGGGATCGCGTTGGCGTCGCCGAAGAGGAGTCCGCTGGACACGTGCTTGGGCATCTGGTCGACGGTGGACGCGGTGAACAGGCTGCGGGTGCCGAGCCCGCCGACCAGGAGGGGCGGGTAGAGGGCGCCCGCCATGGTGTGCACGTTGGGGTTGCCGAGGACGACCCCGACGGCGTCCGGACCGTGGCGTTCCACGACGGGCCGGATGCCGGCGGCGACGGCGTCGAACGCCTCCTCCCAGCCGGCCTCGCGCAACACGCCGTCGACCCGGACGAGCGGGCCGCGCAGTCGGTCGGGGTCGGCGTCGACAGCGGGGAAGGAGGCGCCCTTGGGGCAGATGAACCCCTTGCTGAAGACGTCGTCGCGGTCACCCCGGGCACCGGTGACCCTGCCCTCGTCGAGGGTGAGGGTCAGACCACAGGTGGCCTCGCACAAAGGGCAGATACGAAGAGCGGTGCGGGACATGGGACCTCCCGGGTACGGCGGCGGTGACGCACGGACAGGCAGGCGAGCAGCGAGCCGGGCCCTCGGACAGGCGGGCGGACAGCCCAGGAGACGGCTGGACGGACGACCCGAGCATACCGACTGGTATGCATGCGGGGGAGCCCTTTGCCGGCGCCGTTTACAGACGTCCCCGCAGGAGCCCTCCCGATCAGTCCAGTACGCGCGCCAGATGGGCGCGCAGCATCTCCCGCAGTTCGGCGATGATCTTCTCGTCGCCCTCGGGGGCCACCCGGAAGGCGAGGTGGACGAGGGCGTCGGCGGTCCCGACGGCGGTGAGGAAGCCGCGGCGCAGGGCGTCGTCCGGTTCACGGTCCAGGTAGCCGGACAGCAGGTCGGCGAGGCGGTCGGCGACACGGTGGTTGGGTTCGGTCCTGCGGGTGCCGACGGGGATCTGGTTGCCGAAGTCGACCAGGGAGAAGCCGGGCGCGGTGCGCTTCGTGTCCAGGTACTCGTCGAGTACGGCATCCATGGCCCGCCGCCAGTCCGGGGCGCCGGTGGCGGCCTTCAGACGTTCGGCGACCTGGTGCGTGAAGCGCTCCAGGTTGCGCCGGGCGAGCGCGTCGGCCATCTCGCGCTTGTTGCCGAAGAAGCGGTAGACGGAGCCGATGGGCACACCGGCGCGCTGCGCGACGGCGCGGGTGCTCAGGGCTTCGTGGCCGACCTCGTCCAGAAGCGCGGCGCAGGCGTCCAGGATCCTGGCCAGCCGTTCGGTGCTGCGACGCTGCACGGGCGCGCGGCGGAGCGAGGTCGCGGGTGGCACGGGCACGGACTTCACGATGCTCCCGGGTCCCGGCCGGGTGAACCCCGGTCCCCGGCTCGCCCTGTCGCGGTCGGGTCCGCGGCGGGGCTCGTGGTCGTGTCCGTGATCGGGCTCGGTTCCGAGACCGTGATGTCGGCCGTGCCCTCCACCGGCTTTCCGCGCACGGCCCACACCGAGTCGCCGTCCGCGTGGAGGCGGACGGTGACCTGGTGCGTGCCCCGCCGGACCGCGTGCGGGGAGAGGTGATGGCCGGGGGCGCGCAGCAGGGCGACGAGGCGGTCGTCGACGTAGAGGTGTGCGAGGCCGCGGCCGGGCACCGCGCGGCGTGCGGTGCCGTCCGGCGAGAAGCGGAAGTTGCGCACACGCAGCCGTACGTCCCAGCCGCCACCGGTGTCGGGCGTGACCTCGACGCCGATCTCGGGGGCATCCTCCTCGTCCACCTCGCGGTAGGGCCGGCCCTCGTCGTCCCGTTCCTCCAGGAGCCTGCCGGCCGGCGACGGCGGCCCTGCGCCCCGTGCCCGTTCCTGGGCGGCCCGCGAGCCGCAGCCCGCGGATCCGGCCATCGGGACGCCACAGACCGCGAGCACGGTGACCTGCCTCCCCGTCCACGCCATGCAGAGGAGCGTAGAACAGGTGTCCGGGCACACGGATCCCCCTGGAGCCGGGTTCCGTGTCGTCCGTCGAGATGAGGGACGCGGCCCCGAGGGAGAAGGCTGCGTGGCCCTCTTGCGTCGGGGAAACCGCAATCCTACGGTACTGCATAGGAATCACACCCGAGGGAGCAGTGAGAATGAGCGGAGACGCGCGCAAGGCCGCCGAGGGACTCGGCCACCTCTCCGGTTTCGGCAACGAGCACAGCTCCGAGGCGGTCCCGGGCGCCCTGCCCGAAGGGCGCAACTCGCCGCAGCGCGCGCCGCTCGGGCTGTACGCGGAACAGCTGAGCGGTACGGCGTTCACCGAGCCGCGGGCCCACAACCGCCGCTCGTGGCTGTACCGGATCCGCCCGTCGGCCGCACACCCGGCGTTCGCCCGCACGGGCAACGGGGCGATCCGCAGCGCGCCCTTCAACCAGACGGTGCCCGACCCCAACCGGCTGCGCTGGAACCCGCTGCCCGCACCGGACGGGGGAACGGACTTCCTGGCCGGCCTGTGGACCCTGGGCGGCAACGGCGACGTCACCCAGCGCGTCGGCATGGCGGTGCACCTCTACCACGCGAACGCGTCGATGGACCGGGTGTTCAGCGATGCCGACGGCGAGCTGCTGATCGTCCCGGAGCGGGGCGGACTGCTGCTGCGGACCGAGTTCGGGCTGCTGCACGCGGAGCCGGGACACATCGCACTGATCCCCCGTGGGGTGCGCTTCCGTGTGGAGCTCCTGGACGACGCGGCCCGCGGCTATGTGTGCGAGAACTACGGCGCCGCCTTCCGGCTCCCGGAGCTCGGCCCGATCGGCGCCAACGGACTGGCGAACGCACGGGACTTCCGGGCGCCCGTCGCCGCGTACGAGGACGTCGAGGGCCCGGTGGAGGTGGTGAACAAGTTCTGCGGCAACCTCTGGTCGGCCACCTACGGCCACTCCCCGCTGGATGTCGTCGCCTGGCACGGCAACTACGTGCCGTACACCTACGATCTGCGCCGCTTCAATGTGATGGGCACCGTCTCGTACGACCATCCGGACCCGTCGGTGTTCACGGTGCTGACGGCGCCGAGCGATACGCCGGGGCTGGCGGGGGTGGACTTCGTGGTGTTCGCGCCGCGCTGGCTGGTGGGCGAGGACACCTTCCGGCCGCCGTACTTCCACCGGAACGTGATGAGCGAGTACATGGGCCTGATCGAGGGTGCCTACGACGCGAAGGCGGAGGGGTTCGTGCCGGGCGGCGGCTCGCTGCACACCATGATGTCGGCGCACGGGCCGGACCGGGAGACGTTCGAGAAGGCGAGCGCCGCCGAGTTGCGCCCGCAGAAGATCGACGACGGTCTCGCGTTCATGTTCGAGACACGCTGGCCGGTGTCCCTGACGCCGCAGGCGGCACGCGCGGAGCACCTGCAGCAGCACTACGACGACGTGTGGCAGGGCCTCGAGCGCCACTTCCGCACGCTGTAGCCGGGTGGCCCGAAGGACCCGGGCGGTCCCCGCGGTCCGGTTCGGCTCCGGGGTGTCACAGCCGATGTCGGCACACCCCTGCGCCTCACATTGCACTGAACGTTCCCGACCGGTACGGATAGCCCGTGACCTCCTTCGCGCCGGATTCGATCGTCCTGAACCGCAAGTTGCCGCTCTGGTACCAGGTGTCGCAGTCGCTGCGCGCCTCGATCCTCGGCCGCTCGCCCCGGGACCCGCTGCGCCTGCCCACCGAGGAACAGCTGGCGGTGCACTACGGGGTGAGCGTGCTGACCATGCGGCAGGCGCTGAAGGAACTGGAGGACGAGGGGCTGATCTCCCGTCACCGCCGGCGCGGCACGTTCATCGAACCCGATGCCCTCAGGGGCGCCCCGGTGCGGCTGCTGGGCTCGGTGGACGCGATCGTGGCCCAGCAGTCCGGTATGACGACCGAACTGCTGGAGCACGGCACCGCGCCGGTGCCGGCCGAACTCGCCGAGTACTTCCCCGGGCTGACGGAGGCGGCGGCCTACCACCGGCTGCGCAGCGACGAGAGGACCGGCGAGCCGACCAATCACGCCCGCAACTACGTCCGTCCGGAACTCGCCGCCCGGATCGACCTGGAGGATCTGCGGCGCTGGCCGATGACCAAGGTGCTGCGGGACGTCGTCGGGGTGGACATCAGCCGCATCACGGACACCGTTCAGGCGCGGCTCGCGGATCCGGAGACCGCCCGGCTCCTCCGGGTGCCGCTGCTCAGCCCGATCCTGCACTACACCGGCATCACCTACGACGCCGAGGGCAGCCCGCTGGACGTGGCCGTGATCAACTACCGGGGCGACCGCTTCTCCTTCACCGTGACCCTGGAAGCCACCTGATCCCGCCCACCCGTCAGGTCGTACGATGCCCAGCGTGACGCACGACGACGCTCCGCTGCTGGCGGACCTCATGCCGTGGTCCGTCGCACCGCCGCGGCTCGGCCGGGGGTGGCCGGCGGCACCCGATCCGGCGGCCCTGAAAGCCCGCTGGGAGACCCTGGTGAAAGCGGCGGGACCGGACAGGGAGGCCCTGTTCCAGCCGACCCGCTCGCGGACGGGCCGTACGGCGGTCGGCCGGCTCCCGGGAGGAACGGGCGGGACGGAGCGGCTGGAGCGCGCCTCGGGCCCGTGCCCGGATCCGGTCCGCGTGCTGCGCGCCCCCTTCGACGAGCAGTGGCTGATTCCCGACCAGCGGCTGATCGACGCGGCCCGCCCCGAGCTGTGGCGGGTGGCGGACGAACGGCAGGTCTTCGTCGTCGAGGCCGGACCCGCCCCGGGGCGCGGCGGCCGCTCCCGGGGCGACCGTGCGCGGGGCGGCGGCGTCGGCACCGGCGACGCCGGTGGCACCCCCGGCCCGCCGCTGCTCGCCACGTCCCTGCTGCCGGTGTTCCGTCCCGGCCGGGTCCGCCCGCTGTACCGCCGTCCCGGGGGCGCGGAGCCGAATCTGGCCCCGGGCCTGTCCGAGCACCTCACGGCACGCCTCGGCCGAAAGGCAGCGGCCGTCGACGTGCTCGCCTGGACGGTGGCCATGGTGCGGCCCGGCCCCGGAGGGCTCACGGTGCCGCTCACCGGGGACGTCGGCGTCTGGGACGCGGGTGTGGAGGTGGGGCGCCGGATGCTGTGGCTGATGCGGCGCGACGGGGAACGCCCCCGGCTCCCGGGCGGACGCCGCCCCTATGTCCGCGCCCCGCTCCCGTCCCGCCCGCCGTCCGTCCGGTACGACCGTGACGAGGAGGCCCTGTGCTTCGGCGAGGGCCGTATCTCGCCGGTTCCGCCGGCGGCCTGGGACTTCGAGGTGGCCGGGGTGCGGGTGCTGGAGCGGTGGTGCGCGGCCCGCACGGAGGCGGCCGGGCCGGGGACGCTGGAGGCGATCCGTCCGGCCGGCTGGTCGCAGACCTGGACGTCGGAACTCCTGGAGCTGATCACGGTCCTCGCCCTGCTCGCCGAACTGCGCCCGCGGCAGGTTGCGTTGACGGACGGTACGGCAGCCGATCCGGTCACCCCGGCGGAGCTGCGCCGGGCGGGCGTGCTCCCCGTACCGCGGTCGGCGCGCGGGCCCGCCTCGGTCCTGGACGCACACGAGGAGGGGCCGGAGGGCCAGCTCGCGCTGATCTGACACCACGCGGTTCCCGACCGGGCCGCATCCGGCAACGCTCACGGGCAGGGGCAGGGCACGGGCCGGGGACAGCGGGAGTCCGCACGCCCCCGGATCGCTCGCGCCCCCGGATCACGGCCGGGTGGGTCGGGAGCGCCGAGCCGAGGGGCAACGGGGCCTGAAGGAGGTACCGAGAGGTACCGGAAGGGGAGCCGGGGGAGGACGGCGCACCGGTGGGCGGCGCCGCGCGCCGTGGGGTGACAGCGGCACGCACGGTGTGCCACGCCGGGACGGTGGGCCCGTCCGGACGCGGGCGCGGGACTAGCGGCTGCCGAGGAGGGAGCGGCGCAGCCGGCGCAGTGGGGCGAAGAGCGAGACGCGGCTCGTCCGCGCCCGTGCGCCCTTGGCTCCGCGGTCGTGCCGGTCGCGCGCGGTCAGCTCGCGCATCAGTGACGTCGCCTCGGCCGCCTCCCGCTGCGGGACGGCGGGTCCCGCCAGCACCGAGAGGTGGCGGTCCAGTCGCGTACTGGTCGCGTTGCTCCCGCAGGTGATCGCGGGGACCCTGGCCCTGCCGCGCACCGTTATCTGATCCATGTCACTCCCCACCCGTACGAGTCCGCCCGGCCCCGGGCAGAGTAACCCTATCGTCCCGTCCGGGCACTCGCGTATCCCGGCCGCAGGATTCACCTTCCCCGTAAGGAGGTTGACGAACACACGACGGTTACTCTCCGAATCCAACCGTTTTCAGGGCGAGTTGAACAATCGGCTGCGTGGTGGGCTGCGGCGACCCTCCGTCCGGCTCGACGGTTACGGCCAGTGACGTCGCCGAGGCGTCGAGGCCGGAGGCGACGAGGGGTACGTCGCCCTCGAAGAGCCCGAGGGAACGCGGTTGTGCGCCGGGGCGCATGAGCCAGAGCTGACGCACACGTCCGTTCGGCGGGTTGCCGTATCCGCCGAGGGTGACGACGGCGCTCCGCTCCGATACGGAAGCGATCACTCCGATCGTGCCGCCCCGTGCGTCGCGGCCGCTGCCGGCAAGGGCGTCGGGAGCGGCGAGAACGTGGGCGACCTCACGTGCCCGGTCCCGTTCGGCGGTCAGTTGGTCCTGGGTCCGGTTCGCCTGGACGGCGAACAGCGCGGCGACGACGAGGGCAGCGGCGGCGGTGGCCGTCGCGAAGGGCACGAACAACGGCATCCGGTGCCGCCTGCCGCTCTGCGGCACGGACCGGGTCCCCCGTACGCGGGGCGGGAGTTGCGGCGCACGCGAGTGCGACCGCTCCTGGGATCCGGAGACGGCGGCGGGGGCGGGGTCCTGCGGGGTGGTCCGTACGGCGGCCATGACCCGGTCGCGCAGGGCGGGGGGCGCGGGGGCGGCCGTGGACCAGGCGAGGCGGACGGCGTCCTCGGCGAGGACGCGTACCTCGGCGGCGCAGCGCCGGCAGGTCGACAGGTGCCTTTCGAAGCGGACGCGTTCGGCGGGCTCGAGTGCGTCGAGCGCGTAGGGGGCGGCCAGCGAGTGGAGATCTCCGCGGTTCCCGCGGCCGAGCAGCCGGTCCAGGAAGCTCATGCGGCACCTCCCAGGCAGTCGCGCAGTCGGGTCAGGCCGTCGCGCATGCGTGTCTTGACCGTGCCGAGTGGCAGGGAGAGCCGTTCGGCGACCTCGCGGTAGGTGTAGCCGTCGTAGTAGGCGAGGGTGACCGACTGCCGCTGCAGCGCGGTGAGCCGGTCCAGGCAGCGGCGTACCCACTCGCGTTCGAGGCCTGCCTCGACCTCCTCCGCGACCTGGTCGAACGCGGGCCCGCTGCCGCGCCGGGCGGCTTCGCGCTGCTCGCGCTCGCCGGCCGCGCGGGCGCTGCGCACCCGGTCGACGGCCCGGCGGTGGGCGAGGGTGAGCACCCAGGACAGCGCGCTGCCCCGGCCCGGGTCGAACCGGGCGGCGGAGCGCCAGAGTTCGAGCAGCACCTCCTGCACCACCTCCTCCGACTGGGCGGGGTCGCGCACCACCCTTCGTACCAGCCCGTAGACCGGCCCGGACACCAGTCCGTACAGCGCCTCGAATGCCTTCTGGTCGCCCCCTGCCACCCGCACCAGAAGCTCGTCCGCCTCCAACGCGCACCCCCCTCTCCCGGCCCTTTCGGGCCACCCGTTCGCACGAGGCCCGCGCAGTGAGCGCGCCTCCGGAGGGGAGATACGGATCGGCGGACCGAAAACGCGGGTCGAACGGCGAGAAATGCCGGAGACGTTCAGGCGCGGCGGACCCGTGGAAAAGTTTTCGCCCCTCGACCAATCCGGTCCGGGGCCGGCTCCGAATCCCGGTGCGTCAGGCAAGTTGGCACTGAGGACGGACGGCATGACACCTAACTCCAGGACCGGCGCGGGACGCAGGAGCCTCGCGACCCTGATCTGCGGCGCGCTGGCCGCCGGTGGGCTCGCCGCCGCCGGCACGGCAGCGCTGGAACCGGGGGCGGCCTCCGCCTCCAGCCACCGGGAGGCCCCGCTGATCTCGGGCACCCCGCAGTACGACAACACCGACCTGTACGCGTTCGTCAGCCCCGACAAGCCGGACACGACGACGATCATCGCGAACTGGATACCGTTCGAGGAGCCGGCCGGCG
Organism: Streptomyces sp. NBRC 110035; assembly: GCF_000829695.1. Lineage (GTDB taxonomy): Bacteria > Actinomycetota > Actinomycetes > Streptomycetales > Streptomycetaceae > Streptomyces. Next base: position 175,173 of record NZ_BBNN01000022.1, read on the forward strand.
GACCGAACTTCTTCACGTTCGCCGAGGACGCGCAGTACGACCTCCACATCGACACCAACGGCGACGCGCAGGGCGAGCTGCTGTTCCGCTACACCTTCCGGACGCATACGAAGAACGAGGAGACGTTCCTCTACAACACGGGCCCGGTCACCAGCCTGGACGACCCGGACCTCAACATCACACAGACCTACGACATCGAGCTGCTCAAGCTGAAGGACCAGCACCTGGTGTCCCGTACGAAGATCGCGGACGACGTCCCGGTGGCACCGTCGAACGTCGGCAAGGCATCCATGCCGGACTACGACACGCTCCGCAAGCAGGCCGTGCACGAACTGGCGGGCGGCGCCACGACGTTCGCCGGGCAGGCCGACGACCCGTTCTTCCTGGACCTGCGCGTCTTCGACCTGCTGTACGGCGGGAACCTCTCCGAGGTCGGCAACGACACCCTCAAGGGGTACAACGTCAACTCACTGGCCCTCCAGGTGCCCACGGACATGATCACCGAGTCGGCGGACCAGCCGGTCGTCGGCATCTGGTCCACGACCCGGCGCAAGAACGCCAAGGGGCAGTTCACCCAGGTGTCGCGGCTGGGCAATCCGCTGGTGAACGAGGTCGTCAACCCGCTGCGGGACAAGGACACGTTCAACGCGTCCGCGCCGCAGGACGACGCGCAGTTCCTCGAGAACGTCACCCACCCCGAGTTGCCGAAGCTCATCGAGGCGATCTACCAGATCGAGGCGCCCGCCGAGCCGCGCGACGACCTCGTCGACGTCTTCCTCAAGGGCGTCGAAGGGCTCAACCAGCCGCCGCACGTGACGCCGTCGGAGATGCTGCGACTCAACACCTCGGTCAAGCCGGCGGCCGAACCGAAGCGGCTCGGTGTGCTGGACGGCGACAACGCGGGCTTCCCCAACGGGCGCCGGCTGACGGACGACGTGATCGACGCGGCGCTCCAGGTCGTCGAGGGCGAGCTGGTCGGCGCGGAGAACGACCTCGGTGACGCGGTCGACGCCAACGACAAGGAGTTCGGCGCCTCGTTCCCGTACCTGGCCAACCCGACGGAGGGGTCGCGCGGCCCGCTCGCCGAGGGTGTGGACAGCGGCAACGACGTACGCAACCAGCTCGGTGACGCGCTGCGGCCGGCCGGGGCCGAGGGCTCCGACGACACCACCCTGATCGCCGCGTCCGCGGGTGCGGGAGCCTTCGGGATCCTGCTGATCGGCGGGGCCCTGATGTGGTGGCGCAGGATGCGCGGCCGGGCGTACTGAACCCACCGCGCCCGCCGGGGCGGGGCGGGGCAAAGCGGGGCCGAGGCCTTTGGCCCCCGCCCCCTCCCCACCGGCAGGCGGGCCTTTCGGCCCGTCCCAGTGACAGGCGCGGCCCGTCCCCTCCGTCCCCCACGGCACGGGCCGCGCCGCCGATTTCCCGCACCGAGTGAGCAAGCGGCCAAGCGGGCCAGCGAGCAACCGAGGAGAGGCATGCCTCCGCGTACGAACGACCACGCCCCGGAGAGCGGCCGGGACCCCGGGCCGACCAGGCTCACCGGACTCACCGGACTCACCGGACTCACCGGACTCACCGGACTCACCGGACTCACCGGGGCCACGGAGCCCACCGCCCCGCCGGATGCCGGACCCGCTCGACCGGGCACCGGGGGCGAGTCCGACACCTCACCCGAGAACCAGGCCGACACCGAGGCCGGGGCCAAAGCCGAAGCCGACACCGAAGCCGACACCGAAGCCTGGGCCGAGGCCGACACCAGGGCCAGGGCCAGGGCCGAGGCCGACACCGACACCAGGGCCGACACCGACACCAGGGCCGGGGCCGACACCGGGGCCGGGGTCGACACCGGGGCAGCAGAACCCGCCGTCCGAACCTTCTCACCCGGCGTGCGAGTGGCTGCCCTGCGCCGGTTCTCCGCCGTTGCGCGCCGCTCACGCGGTGCGCATCTCACGGTGTGCGCGGCGTTGTTGGCGGTCGCGATGACCGCCGGAGCGGTCGCCGTCGGCAGCGGCCGGGACGGAGCGCGGGCCGGTGCCGATGCCGCTCCCGCGGCCGGGACGCTCGCGGCCGGTGTGCTCGCCGGAGGCGACCTGGACGCGGGGATCCGGGCCCTGCAGTCCCACCTCCGTTCCCAGCCCAGGGACTTCGCCGGATGGGCAGGCCTGGGGCTCGCCTACGTCGAGCAGGCGCGGACCAAGGGGGACCCGTCGCGCTATCCGCAAGCCGATCGGGCGTTCGACCGCTCTCTCGGGCTCGAACCCGGCAACGAGCCGGCCCTGGCCGGCCGTGCCGCCCTCGCCGCGGCCCGCCACGACTTCTCCGGCGCCCTGGAATACGCCGACCGGGCCCTGCGGCAGAACCCCTACAGCGAGCGGGCCCTGTCCTCCCGTATCGACGCCCTCGTGGAGCTCGGCCGGTACGACGAGGCTTCCGACGCCGCCGACACCGCCGACAGCCGGCGGCCGGGGCTGCCCGTCTTCACGCGGTACGCGTACGTACGGGAGTTGCGCGGGGACGTGCGGACCGCGCGCGAGGTGCTGGAGCGGGCCCTGAACGGTGCGTCCGCGCCCACCGATGTGGCGTACGTGGCAACCGCTCTCGGCCAACTGGCCTGGAACCAGGGCGACTACGAGACCGCGCTCACCCACTTCGCCCGTGCCCTCGCCGCCGACGAGGAGTACCTCCCGGCGCTGGAGGGCCGGGCCCGTGCCCAGGCCGCGAGCGGTGACCGCGCGGGGGCGATCGGGACGCTGGAGCGGGTCGTCGCCCGCTCCCCGCTGCCCGGCCCGCTGGTCGCCCTCGGCGAGCTGTACGAGGCCCGGGGCGCCGACGGCGACCGTACGAAGGCTGCCGACCAGTACGCCCTCGTCGACGCCCAGGCCTCCCTCGCCCGCGCCGGCGGGGTCAACGCCGACCTGGACACCGCGCTCGCCGCCGCCGACCACGGCGACCCCGAAGCGGCCCTGCGGGCGGCCCGCGCCGAATGGGCCCGCCGGCACAGCGTGCACACCGCGGACGCCCTCGCCTGGGCCCTGCACCGCAGCGGGCGCTCCGAGGAGGCACTCCCCTACGCACTCCGGGCGACGGCCACCGGCTACCGCAACGCCGCCTTCCTCCACCACCGCGGCATGATCGAACGCGCCACCGGTCACGACGCCGACGCCCGCCGGTCCCTCACGGCCGCCCTGGAACTGAACCCCGGGTTCTCCCCCCTCGGCGCGCGTGCAGCCCGTGCCGCCCTCGAGGACCTGGAGGCGGCCCGGTGAACCTCCGCCGTTCCTCCGCCGGCGGCACCGGCCGCCGTCTCGCCACCGGTGCCGCCGTCCTCGCCGCCGCCTGCGCGCTCACGCTGCTCCCGGCGGCCGCGGCGAGCGCGCACCCGCTCGGCAACTTCACCGTCAACCGGTACGACGGTCTGGTCGCCGCGCCGGGCGAACTCCGCGTCCACCATGTCGAGGACCTCGCCGAGATCCCGGCCACCCAGGCGAAGCCGGACGTCGAGGCGCTGGGCACGGCCGGGTGGGCACGCCGACGGTGCGCCGACGCCGCCCGCGGCAGCGAGGTCCGTGTGGACGGGCGCGAGGTCCCGGTCACCGTGCGGAGCAGCCGCGCCCGTGTACGTCCCGGTCAGGCCGGGCTCGACACGCTGCGCGTGGAGTGCGGGCTGACCGCTCCGCTGCCCGAGGGCAAGGCGGTGAACGTCTCCTTCCGCGGGGCCGGGGCGTCCTCGGGGCCCGGCTGGCGGGAGGTCACCGCCCGCGGTGACCGGATGACGCTGGCCGCGTCGGACGTGCCCGAGACATCACTCTCACGTGAACTGACCCGTTATCCCCAGGAGTTGCTGTCCTCCCCTGCGGACACGGCGGCCGCGTCCCTTCGGGTGCGTACCGGCGGGCCGCCCCTGGCGGGTGAGGGGGAGGAGACCGAAGCGCCCGCCGCCTCCGTGCTGCCCCGCGGCGCGGACCGGTGGACGCGCGCCCTCGACGACCTCGTCGCCCGGCACGACCTCACGGCGGGCTTCGCGGCGCTCGCGCTGTTGATCGCGGTGGTCCTGGGCGCGATGCACGCCCTCGCGCCGGGTCACGGCAAGACGCTCATGGCCGCGACGGCGGCGGCCCGGGGCGGCAGGGCCCGGCTACGGGACGTCCTGCCGATGGCCGCCTCGGTGACGGTCACCCACACCCTCGGCGTGGTGGCGCTCGGCCTGCTGGTCACGGCCGGTTCGGCCGCCACGCCCTCGGTCGTCGCCTGGCTCGGCGTCGCGAGCGGCGCCCTGGTCACCCTGGCGGGCGCGAGCCTCCTCCGCCGGGCCCTGCGCAACCGGAAGGCCGCGCAGGGCCACTCGCATCGCCACGGACACGGGCATGACCACAGTCACGACCACACGCACGAGCACGACCACACGCACGGCCATGACCACGGACACGGGCGCACCCACCCGGACGGCGCCCACGACCACCCCGGTCACGCACACCCCCACGCTCACCTCCACCCGGCCGAGCACACCCACACCGTCGAGCACACCCATGGCGGTCGCACGCACACCCACGCCGTCGCCCCCACCCTGCGCGGCACGATCCTGCTCGGTCTCGCCGGCGGGCTGGTGCCCAGCCCGTCCGCGGTGGTCGTGCTGGTGGGCGCCGCTGCGCTCGGCCAGGCCTGGTTCGGGCTGCTGCTCGTCGTCGCGTACGGCGTCGGGCTGGCTCTCACCCTCACCGCCGCCGGGTACGCCGTGGTGAAGGCGGGCAGCGGTGTGAACCGGCTCCTGGCCCGGCGCCCGCGCTGGACCGCACGCCCGGTGGTCTCGCTGATGCGCCGGAGCGCGCCCCTGGGGTCGGCGTTCGTCGTCGTGGCTCTGGGGGCCGGACTGGTGTTCAGGGGGGCGGCATCCGCACTCGGCTGAGCTACGTTCATGAGGAAACGGAGAATTCGCCCGGATGCGATGGGGGGCGCCATGTCCGAGGAACCGGGCAGTGAGCGGGTGATCGCGGGCCGGTACCGGCTGCTGTCACCGCTGGGCGAGGGCGGCATGGGGGCCGTGTGGCGGGCCCGTGACGAGCTGCTGCACCGCGAGGTCGCCGTCAAGGAGGTCCGTGCCCCGGCCGGACTGCCGGCGTCCGACGTGGAGCGGATGTACGCCCGGCTGGAGCGGGAGGCGTGGGCGGCGGCCCGGATCGCCGATCGCAACGTGGTGACGGTGTACGACGTGGCGACCGAGGACGGGCGCCCGTGGATCGTCATGGAGCTGGTCCGCGGCCTGTCCCTGGCCGAGGTGCTGGACGCCGGGGGTCCGTTGGACCCCCGGCGGGCCGCCCACATCGGCGCGGAGGTGCTCACCGCGCTGCGCGCCGCGCACGGCGCCGGGGTGCTGCACCGGGATGTGAAGCCCGCCAACGTGCTGGTCGCGAACGACGGGCGGATCGTCCTCACCGACTTCGGGATCGCCACGGTCGAAGGCAGTTCCGCGCTGACCATGACCGGCGAGGTGATCGGATCACCCGAGTTCCTCGCCCCGGAGCGGGCACTGGGCCGCACCCCCGGCCCCGAGTCCGACCTGTGGTCGCTCGGCGTACTGCTGTACGCGGCGGTGGAGGGCAGCTCTCCGTTCCGTCAGGACACCCCGCTGAGCACGCTGCGCGCCATCGTCGACGAGGAGTTGCCGCCCCCGCGCCGGGCGGGGCCGCTGGCCCCGGTCATCGAGGGCCTGCTGCGCAAGGACCCGGCCGAGCGGCTGTCGGCGGTGCGGGCGCAGCAGGACCTGCGGCTCCTCGGCGCGGGAGGCGCACCGGGCGCCGGTACGACGACCGCCGGTACGACGGGACCGGCCCCGTACGCCCCCACCGTGACGGCCCGCGCGCACCCGCACCCGTCCGGGGCCCCCACGTCCCGGCCTGCCGCGGCGGCCCCGGCCCCGTTCCCACCCCCGTCCGCCGGGAGCACCGCGGTCGCCCGTCCCGGGCGCGGTCGCCGGGCCGCCGTCGTCCTGGTCGCGGGCGTGGCCGTACTGGCCCTGGCGCTGACCGGTCTGACGTACACGCTGCTGAACCTCGGGGACGGCGCGGACGGCCGTGCGGGCGGGGCGGGTTCGTCCGCGCGGACCGGCGACGGCGGCGGGTCCGGGAGCGACGACGGGAGCGGGCGGACCGGCGGATCCGCCCCGGCGACCCCCGAGTACGACGGCGAGGACGGCGACGGAGAGGACGGCGACGGAGAGGAGAGCCCCCCGCCGCGGCAGTCGGTGCGGGTGACCGTGGAGGGTACGCACACGGAGTACTCGGGTGCCTGTCCCCCGCCGCGCGAGGGGACGCCCTCCTTCACGGCGACGTTCACCGTGGGGCGGCTGCCCGCGGAGGTGTCCTACCGCTGGGTGGGCGAGGACGAGTCGGTGGCCGATCCGGGGTGGCGGACGCTGTCGTTCCCGGAGGGCGGCGGGCGTACGAAGCAGGACACGGTGACCGTGACGACGTACCTGGAGTCCGGGACGTTCGAGAACAGCATCGGGGTGGAGGTGCGGGAGCCCGTGCACACGGCGTCGGACTCGGTGCCGTTCTCGGTGACGTGTGAGACGGAGGCCCCGCCGGACGGGGCCTCCTCCTCTCCTGCCGGTTCGGCGGCCGCTCCCTGAGGGAGGAGGTGCGCGGCCTTGGGGTGACGTGGACCTGAGGAAGCGGCCCCGGGGAGCACGGCTCCCCGGGGATCAGGCCGCGCTGTCGAAGGCCGGGAGGTAACCGCCGGACTGGCCGGCCGCCTTCGGGTGGTAGGACTCGCCGATGTTGGCCCAGTTCACGCTGTGCAGCCAGGAGTTGCCGGAGCAGATCTCGTGGCCGGTGAAGGGGGTGCGCACGTCGGCGAAGGTGAAGCCGTGGGCGTTGGCGCGCTGGGCGGTGACGCTGTTGAGGAGGTCGGCCGCGTCGTTGACGGCCGCCCGCTTGGCTTCGGAGAGGCCGATGCAGGTGGTGCCGAGCCGGTAGAAGCGGGGGTAGCCGAGGACGACGACCTCGGCGTTCTGGGCCCGGGTGCGGATGGCCGAGTAGACATTGTCGAGCTTGCCGGGGAGCGTCGAGGTGGCGTACGAGCGGGCGGTGTTGATCCGGGAGAGACAGGTGCTCTCCGACTGGAGCACACAGGTCGTCATGACGTCGGCGAAGCCCGCGTCGTTGCCGCCGACGCTGATCGAGACGAGACCGGTGCCGGCGCTGAGCGGGCCGAGCTGCGACGCCAGAACTTCATCCGTTCGGGCGCCCGAGCAGGCGGTGAAGTCGAAGGACGAGGGTGAGTTGGCGGCGTTCCAGAGGTACGGATAGGCCTTCGTGCTGCGCTTGCAGTCTCCGCTGGAGCTGATGTAGCTGCCTGCGCCGACCCCGGAGGAGTAGGAGTCGCCGAGCGCCACATAGCCGTCTGCGGCGGCCTGTTGGGACGCGTGCGCCGTGGCTGCCCCGGTGAGGGTGGTAGCGACGGCGAGGAGGACGGAACCGAGAAGGACGGAAAGCCGGGAACGTCTCATGGAACCTCCTTTAGCAGGATCTCTGCCGCACCCTTCATAGCGACTACGCGCGTTGACTGGAAGTGTCCATGCCAAAAACGTCGCCCCCTCCCCAGGAACCCCGCAATTCGTCCACAGGAAAACCACCGTACGACCACCACGGGGCCACCATCCGGCCTTCACCGGGCCATTGACGAACCGTCACGGGAGCAGCGCCGGGCCGCCGCCGGCCACCGGAACATCTGTTCAATCCCGGACGAATTCAGGCCTTGGGGCCGTTCGGCCCTTGACGCCCACAACGGGCTGCGCCAGATTGAAGCCCGGCATCCGACGCTTCAGGGGGCAAAGTCGGCCATGCAGACCATCCGCACCGGCACGCCGCTTCGCGTGAGCCACCACGGCCGGAACCGCACGTAACACTCAAACCGACAAAACGTGGGGCCCGGCTCGAGGCCTTGCCATCCGGGCTCAATCGTCAATACCGTCATACATCGCAATACATCTCACCCGCGTCGATCCGTCAGCAAGCGGCTCCAGGGGAGGGCTCAGGGCCGCGACGCACCGGCGCGGGGCGCGGTAGGGGGGTGCCGTGCTCGGTGACCGCAATGGGGACCGGGCCGGGCCGCGCGGTCGGCCGGCGTGTGCCGCGGTCGGCCAGTTTTGCCAGCTCACCCGGCGTGCACGGAGCTCTTGTCGCGTCGTGCGCGGGTGAGAACCCCCCTTTCGAACCGGACGAACAGCCGGGCTGCCCAGGGGCGGGCGGCCCACCGGACGAGAGGGATCAGACTCATGAGTTCCGTTCTGCAGCCGGCGACCGAGGACCAGAACCCGCCGGCCACCGGAAAGTACCGGCCCGTCTCCTCGCACCTGGCCATCGCACCACCGGTGAGCGTGGTGATACCCGCCATGAACGAGGCCGAGAACCTGCCGTACGTCTTCAAGACGCTTCCCGACTGGATCCACGAAGTCGTCCTGGTCGACGGCAACTCCACCGACGACACCGTCGAAGTGGCCCGCGAGCTCTGGCCGGACGTCAAGGTCGTCGAACAGCGCGGCAAGGGCAAGGGGGACGCCCTGAACACCGGGTTCCAGGCCTGCACCGGCGACATCATCGTGATGGTCGACGCGGACGGCTCGGCGGACGGCAACGAGATCGTGTCGTACGTCTCCGCCCTCGTCTCGGGCGCGGACTTCGCCAAGGGGTCCCGCTTCGCCAACGGCGGCGGCACCGACGACATGACCTTCATCCGCAAGCTCGGCAACCGGGTCCTGTGCGGGGTCGTCAACCGCAAGTTCGGCGCCCGCTACACCGATCTCTGCTACGGCTACAACGCGTTCTGGCGGCACTGCCTGAACAAGATCGACCTCGACTGCACCGGCTTCGAGGTCGAGACCCTGATGAACATCCGGGTCGTCAAGGCCGGGCTGAGAGTGCAGGAGATCCCCAGCCACGAGTACCTGCGCATCCACGGCGCGAGCAATCTGCGGGCCGTGCGGGACGGGTTCCGCGTCCTCGGGGTGATCCTCCAGGAGCGCTCCAACCGACGTGCGCTGCGCCGCCGCCCGCACCGCTCCCCGCTGCTCGACACGGTCCGGGGGAAGGTGTCTTGAGCGAGCCCGGCATCACGGGTGCTCCGGGCGGGCCGGGCGGGCCCGACGCGTCCGGCCCGCCCGGCGTCTCGGTCGTGATCTGCGCCTACACCGAGGACCGCTGGGAGGACGTCCTCGCGGCGGTCGCCTCGGTGCGGGCGCAGTCCCGGCCGGCCCTGGAGACCCTGCTGGTCGTGGACCACAACCAGGTTCTGCTGGACCGGCTGGCCGAGGAGTACCAGGAGACCGAGGACGTGCGGGTGCTCGCCAACGCGGGCCCCCGCGGCCTGTCCGCGGGACGCAACACCGGCATCGCCGCCTCGCGCGGCGGGATCGTCGCGTTCCTCGACGACGACGCCGTGGCCGAACGCGACTGGCTCGGGCACTTCGCCGAGGCGTACGCCGATCCGCGCGTGATGGCGGTCGGCGGGCGCACCGAACCCCTCTGGGCGTCGGGGCGGCGCCCCGGCTGGTTCCCCGAGGAGTTCGACTGGGTGGTGGGCTGCACCTACCGGGGACTGCCGCCCGGACGCGTGCGGGTACGCAACGTCCTCGGCGGCAACGCCTCCTTCCGGCGCACCGCCTTCGACGCGGCGGGCGGCTTCGCCACCGGGATCGGGCGGGACGGGAACAAGCGCCCGCTGGGCGGGGAGGAGACGGAACTGTGCATCCGCCTCAGTCGCGCCCGGCCCGACGCGGTCCTGCTGATCGACGACCGCGCGGTGATCCACCACCGGGTGCCCGAGACCCGCGAGCGCTTCCGCTACTTCCGCACCCGCACCTACGCCGAGGGCCTGTCCAAGGCGCTGGTGGCGCGCAGCGTGGGCGCCGGGAAGGGGCTGGAGTCGGAACGCCGGTACACCACACGGGTGCTGCCCGCCGGGGTGGTGCGGGGGCTGCGGGACGCCCTGCTGGCCCGGCCGGGCGGGGCGGGGCGCGCGGGCGCGATCGTCGCCGGGGTGCTCACGGCGGCGGGCGGATACGCGGTGGGGAGTGTGCGGGCGCGGCGGGGCGGGGTCACGTTCTCCGTGGTCGACGTGTCGGACCCGGAAGGCGGGGCGCACGGCGGGGAGGACCGGCCGGACGGGGAGCCAGGGGGTGTCCGTGGCTGACGAACGGGTGCCGATCCTCATGTACCACTCGGTGGCCGACGCCCCCAGCGACGCCACCCGTGCGCTGTCCGTGTCCCCGCGGGCGTTCGCCGGACAGATGGCGGTGATCGCCGCGCGGGGCCTCACCCCCGTCGGCACGGCCGAACTGGCCGCCCGCTGGCGCACCGGGCGGCCGCTGCCCGCGCGGCCGGTCCTCATCACGTTCGACGACGGCTACGAGGGCGTGCACCGGCACGCCCTGCCGGCCCTCGCCGAGCACGGCTTCCCCGCCACGCTGTTCGTCTCCACGGGATGGCTCCGGGGGCCCCACGACACCGGCGGCGGCCCGGACGCCATGCTCGACTGGGAGCAGGTCCGCGAACTGGCCGCCGCGGGCGTGGAGATCGGCGGCCACAGCCACAGCCACCCGCAGCTCGACCAGCTCGACGACCGGCGGCTGCGCTCCGAGCTGATCCTGTGCAAGGAGATCGTCTCGGACCAGCTGGGCCGCGCTCCCACGTCGTTCGCCTATCCCTACGGCTACTCCAGCCGCCGGGTGCGGGAGGCGGTGCGGGAGACGGGGTACGCGCAGGCACTCGCCGTCGGCAACGGGCTCGCCCGCCGCGTGCAGGGGCCGTACGCGCTGCGGCGCGTGACCGTGCGCCGGTCGACGGACGCCGCCGAGTTCGAGCGGCTGGTGGACGGCCGCGACCTGGCGCGCGTCTTCGCCCGGGACCGGGCCCTGACCAAGGGGTACGCGGTGCTCCGGCGGGCACGGCACGCGCGGCGGGCGGCGGCGCGCGTCCTGCGGTGACCCGGGCACACGGTGCGCTTCACGTACGGCGCGCGTCCCGCGCGCCTCGGGGAAACCGGGTGCGCGGGGGCGTCCGCGTGCCCGATCATGGCGGTATGCCAGCGAACCCGCACGACGCACTGCCGATCCGGCTCAACGTCGACGACAGCGACTCCCCGTCCGACGTCGTCGACGCGCTGTTCCTCGGCCGCTTCGCGACGGGCGAGCAGCCGTTCTCGCACGCGGCGAGCATCGACCGCGTGCGCTCCGGCGCGACCCTGCTGCCGAAGGGCGCCGAGGTGCTGCGGACCGCCCGGGACGACGACCGCAGCGCCACCCTGGCCCAGGGCGACGGCTGGACGCTGCTGGTCTCCCGCTGGAACCGGGGCGCCGACGTCACCGTCACCGCGACCACCGCCGAACTCGCGGCGAAGATCCTCGACGAGGCCACGGACGGCGCTGCGGACGAAACGGAACCGCAGCCGGAGAACGTCACCATGGGCTTCTGGTACGTGTCCCCCCGTCGCGGCCCGCACCGCACCACCCGGCAGATCTCCGCGGGCACCTGGGACGAGATCCGGTCCAACTACACCGCGCCGGTGGCGGACGCCATGGACGGTCTGATGAAGACCGGGCCCGAGGACATCGCGGGCCGGCTGCTCCTGCTGCACGGCCCGCCGGGCACCGGGAAGACGTCCGCGCTGCGCACGCTGGCCCGCTCCTGGCAGGACTGGTGCCGGGTGGACTGCGTCCTGGACCCGGAGCGGCTCTTCTCCGACGTCGGCTATCTGATGGACATCGCGATCGGCGAGGAGGACACGACGACGGGCAAGGGGCGCTGGCGGCTGCTGCTGCTGGAGGACTGCGACGAGCTGATCCGCGGCGAGGCCAAGCACACCGCGGGGCAGGCCCTGTCCCGGCTGCTGAACCTCACCGACGGCCTGCTCGGCCAGGGCCGCAACGTACTGGTGGGCGTCACCACCAACGAGGACCTGGAGCGCCTCCACCCGGCCGTGGTCCGCCCCGGCCGCTGTCTCGCCCGGATCGAGGTGGGGCCGCTGACCCGGGCCGAGGCGGTGGACTGGCTGGGCCACGAGGACGGCGTCGGCCGCGAGGGCGCCACCCTGGCCGAGCTGTACGCCCTGCGCAGGGGCACCTCCCCGACGGCACTGCCGCAACCACGGAAGGACGCGGAGGCGGGGCTGTACTTGTAAGCACGAGGGCACGGGGCCGGTGCTCCGGAACCGGGCCGGCCTGCTCCCGCACGACGGCCCGCGGCTGGGGCCTGTGGCGGAAGGGGCGTCGTCGCCCGGAGGGCGGCCGCGCGGCGTCCTGGGGGTCCCCTGCTCGAGCGAAGCCGGGAGCTCGGGGGAGCGTGCTCGGGGCGTGCCGCCCGGAAGCCCTCGCACCGGGCGGGCGCACCCGGGCTTCCGGGAGGTGCGGCGGGAGCGCGTGCCGGGCGTCGCGCGGCAGACGCCTCTTCCGTCCCAAGGCCCTACGCCTCGTACGCCGCCCGCAGCGCGTCCCGGGCGGCGGCCAGGGCCGCGTCCTCGTCCAGCCCGAGCCGTCGTGCCCGCTCCGCGTACGCCCGGGCCGCCACCGCGACCTCACGCTCCGCGGCCGAGCCCGCGGCGGCGACGAACGTGCCGTTGCGGCCGCGGGTCTCGATCACGCCGTCCGCCTCCAGCGCGCGGTAGGCCTTGGCCACCGTGTTCGCGGCGAGGCCGAGGGACTGGGCCAGGCCCCGTACCGTCGGCAGCCGGTGGCCCACCGGCAGCACCCCCGACCGGGCCTGCTCGGAGATCTGCACCCGCACCTGCTCGTACGGCGGCGCGCTGTCGTCGATATGGATCTTCAGGGTCACGGCCCGATTGTCCCGCACCCGGCGAGGAACGAGCGGAAAATGAGAGGCTGCCCCGGCACGTCTCCCCGTAGCGTGCGCGTCCATGACTGTGACCGTCCGCGATCTGCGCCCCGAAGCCCGAGCCGACCTCGAGGGCTTCGCCCGCGTCCGGCACGCCGCGCTGCCGTTCGTCCTCCTGACCCCGGAGTCCCTCGCCCACGACCTCACCCGTCTGCACCCCGACGCCCGCTGCCGTCCCCTCGTCGCCGTGGCCGACGGCGAGGTGATCGGCACGGCGCAGGTGCACCTGACCCACGAGAGCTCCGAGCCGGGCCAGGGCAACATCAACGTGTACGTGCATCCCGGGCACACGCGCCGGGGCGCCGGGACGGCGCTCGTGCGCGCCGCCGAGAAGCACCTGACCGCGCACGGGGCGACCAGGCTGTTCGCCCGGGTGCTGGACGAACCCGGCAACCGCGCCTTCGCCGAACGGCACGCCTACCGGGCGAGCCGCACCGCTCACTTCCTCCGTCTGGACCTGGCGAACGGCACCCTCCCCCCGCTCCAGGACCCGCCACCCGGCGTCGAGCTGCGCACGGGCTCGGACTTCGCCGACGACCCGCACCCGCTGTTCGCGCTGGACGCGGAAACCAGCGCGGACGAACCGAGCGATGTGGACACGGAGTTCACCGACTACGAGGCCTGGCTGGAGGGGACCTGGCTGGAGGAGACCTGGCGGCACCCGCTGTTCAGCCCCGAGCTGACCTCGGTGACGGTGCTGGACGGCCGGCCCGCCGCCTTCTCCGCGGCCCGCACGGACGGCGGCACCCGGTACGGCACGGCCATGACCGGCACCGCCAGGGCCCACCGCGGCCGGGGTCTGGCCAAGCTCGCCAAGAACGACTCCCTGCACCGCGCCCGCGCCGCCGGGTGCACGGAGGCGTTCACGGGCAACGACACCGGGAACGAGCCGATGATCGCGATCAACCGGTGGTTCGGCTACGAGGTCTGTGGCACGGAGGTGCGGTATGTCCGTGAACTCGGCTGACCGCCCGGTCCTCCTGGACGTCGTCCTCGTCAAGGGGGGGCGCACGAAGACCGCCTACCCGGCCGAACTGCTCGCCGACGACGGCACCCGCGTCACCGTGCGCGCCCCCTGGGCGGGCGACGGCGTGCGGGACTTCGGCTTCGTCCGCTTCGAGCCCGGCGACGTCTTCACCGAGTACTACTGGCGGGACCGGTGGTACGCGGTGAAGGAGGTGCGCACCGCCACAGGCACCCTCAAGGGCCACTACTGCGACATCACCCGTCCGGCCGAGCTCTCCGGCAACCGGCTGGTGGTCGAGGACCTCGACCTGGACCTGTGGGTCCCGGCGGACGGCACGGACGTACGGCGGCTGGACGAGGACGAGTTCGAGGCGAGCGGCCTCGCCTCGACGGATCCCGGGGCCGCTGCCGCCGCGGTGGCCGCCCTCGACGAACTGGACGCCCTGGCCCGCGGGGGCGGACTGGGCACGCTGCTCGCGTGAGGGGGCCGGGTCCGGGTCAGTCGTCCGTCGCCACGACCACCGCGTAGCGCCCGTCGTCCACCTCCCGGCCCCACAGCGCCACGTCGTCCGACAGCCGCTCCGCACTCACCCGCCCGCCGAGCGGGGCCAGGAGGGCGGTGAGCCGGTCCGCCGGTGTCCCGACCGGGCTCACCGTCCCCCGCCTCCCGCACGTCCCTGCCGCCCACCCCCACAACTCCTCGGCCGGGGCCGCTCACGGGTGGCAACCTGATCCCAGCCTGAGCACCCCCTTAACGGGGCCATAAGGATCAGCGCGAGCGGCCTTCGGCAGGCGATTTCCGGGATTCCTGGCGCTAGTTTCTGAGCCACCCCCCACAGGATCCCCCCGAGCCCGTTGATCGTCCGAGGAGTTGCTGCCCCATGCCCGCACGCCGCAAGGCCGCTGTCGCCGCCGTCGGTATCGTCCCGCTCGCCCTGACCGGACTGTCCGCCTCGCCGGCGGCCGCGCACGGTTCGATGGGTGACCCGGTCAGCAGGGTCGCGCAGTGCTTCGCCGAGGGTCCGGAGAGCCCGAAGTCGGCGGCGTGCCGGGCGGCGGTCGCGGCCGGCGGCACCCAGGCGCTCTACGACTGGAACGGCGTACGCATCGGCGACGCGGGCGGACGTCACGAGGAGCTGATCCCCGACGGCACGCTGTGCAGCGCGAACAACGAGGCGTTCAAGGGGCTCGACCTGGCCCGCGCCGACTGGCCCGCGACCTCGGTGAGCAGCGGCTCGTACACCTTCAAGTACCGGGTGACCGCCCCGCACAAGGGTGACTTCAAGGTGTACATCACCAAGCCCGGCTACGACCCGGCGGAGCCGCTGGGCTGGGGCGACCTGGATCTGGCGAACCCGGTGGCTTCGTCCACCGACCCGGCCGCGGCCGGCGGTTTCTACACGTTCTCCGGCGCCCTCCCCGAGCGGTCGGGCAAGCACCTGCTGTACGCGGTGTGGCAGCGCTCGGACAGCCCGGAGGCGTTCTACTCCTGCTCGGACGTCTCGTTCGGCGGAGGGCAAGGAGACGCGAACGGGGGCGCCGACGACAGCGGAAGCGGGTCCGGCGCCGGTGACACGCCCACCGGTGACACGCCCAAGGGCGAGGCCGCCCCGGCGCCGGTCGCCTCCGCGCCCTCCGAGGAGCAGATCGACGACGGCACCGACAGGTCGACCGTCGAGAACCACGGTCACGGGGACGACGACCCGCACACCACCGCACAGCCTGCCCCGGCCGGCGCGGACACCGCCGGCGGGAAGACGGGCGACGGCGCGGACGCGGACGCGGACGGCGCCGACGGTGCCCCCGAGGCCGCCGTCAACCAGCCCAAGGCGGCCGGCGCTTCGGGGAACCTCGCGGAGACCGGCGGCGACGGGGCCGCCCCGTACCTGATGGTCGGCGGGGCCGCCGCCCTGGCGCTCGGTTCGGCGGCGCTGTTCGCCTCCACCCGGCGGCGCGCGGTGAGCGGGCGGCACGGCCGCTGACCTCACGTCGACCGCGACCCGGGGCCTGTCCGGCGGCTCAGGCCGGACAGGCCCCGACACACGTACGGGCCGGTTGCACGTGTCAGCTGAACGCCGAGGCGCAGGTGGTGGGGCGGGCACGGGCCGGGTCGAGGGCGTTGGCGACCTCGTGGAAGGCGATCCGGTCGATCAGCCCGATCGCCACGTGCTCGGACAGGTCGACCGGACACAGGTCCTGGAGCAGCACGTTGCGCACGTTCGGCCCGCTCAGGTACTGGCTGCGGTAGGGGGTGACCACCTGGTCGTACCGGGTGGCGATGACGGTGTAGCGGACGCCGGGCACGGTGTCCCCGCCCGCGTTGAGCCTGGTGAGGAAGTCCGAGCCGGCGACCTGCTGGGCGAGGGCGGGGGTGGCCTCGGTCAGGAGGTCCCCGACGCCGGGGAAGTACGGCAGCAGGTCGGTGAAGCCGGCGAGGGTGGTGCCGTGGTTGCTGGGGGCGATCCCGACGAGGGCGTTCACCTCGTCGGCACCCCCGAGGAACTTGAGGTAGTGGCGGGGCATCATGCCGCCCTGCGAGTGCCCGACGATGTCGGCCTTCGTCGCTCCGGTCGCGGCGAGCACCTTGCCGACGAAGGCGTCGAGCTGTTGCGCGGACTCTTCGATGGGGCCGAGGCCGTGGAAGAAGGGGACGCCGTCGAGCTGCCCGTAGTCGAGGGAGAAGACGCAGTAGTCACGGTGGGTCAGGTAGGGCGCGAGGCCCAGCCAGTTGTCGACGGAGTTCCCGAAGGTGCCGTGGACCAGGACGACGGGGCGGGGATGGTCTGCGGACGGCTTGCAGGAGTAGTCGTTCCAGCCCGAGCTGGGCGCACCCGCGGCGTGGGCACCGGTGGCGGTGGGGACAGCGAGGGCCGCGGCGGCCAGCAGGAGCGCGGCCAGGGGTCTGACCACTCGTTTCCAGGGCAGCATCGTGTGATCTCCTTGCACGTCAAGGGGAGGATGCGAGGACCTTGCGCCCTGTGACCCGGATCACGAGGCTGTTGTTCATCCGTCAAGTTACGGACGAGTAGCCCCAGAGGGAAGTTACGCGTCGGTAAAAACTTCCGGCGGTGCCCGGCGGGACGCCGATGACACCTGGTACGGCGTCACCGGACATCGGGAGCCGTCGCGTCGAGGGCGACGTCCCGCCTCGCGGGCGAGCCGCGCCGCCGGAACCCGTCCGCCGGCGCGGCTCGCCCCGAAGGGACGCGCCCAGGGGGCACACGCGGACGTCCCGCCCCTCGCGTGGAGGGACGGGACGTCGGTGGAGTGCCGCGGGTGGATCAGCCGATCCGGGTACCGGTCGCCGAGAGCGCCTCCGTCACCGGCTGGAAGAAGGTCGTACCGCCCGAGGTGCAGTCGCCGCTGCCGCCGGAGGTGAGACCGACCGCGCTGCTGCCCGAGAAGAGCGAGCCGCCGCTGTCGCCGGGCTCGGCGCAGACGTCGGTCTGGATCAGGCCGTTGACGATGTCGCCGCTGCCGTAGTTCACGGTGGCGTCCAGGCCCGTGACCGTGCCGGAGTGCACCTGGGTCGTGGAACCGCTGCGGGTGACCTCCATGCCGACGGTGGCCTCGGCGGCGCCGGAGATCGCCTGCACGGAACCGTCGTAGAGGTTCACCTCGCTCGGGTGGTCCACGTCGGCGGTGTACTTGACCAGGCCGTAGTCGTCGCCCGGGAAACTGGACGCCTCGTTCTCACCGATCACGGTGCCGGAGGAGTCCGACCAGGTGGTGGCGCCCTCGGTGCAGTGCCCCGCGGTGAGGAAGTACGGCTCGCCGCCCTTGGTCACGTTGAAGCCGAGCGAACAGCGTCCGCCGTTCCCCGTGATGGTGTCGCCGCCTGCGGCATACGGAGTGAACTCGCTCTTGGTGCGCTGGAGTTCGGCCTTGTCACCGAGCCCGGCGACGACCTTCGTCAGCCTGGCCCACTGGGCGCCGGAGACCGTGCGGTCCGCGGTGACGACGACCTTGTTGGCGGTCGGGTCGGTCACCCAGGAGGTACCCGGGATCGTCGCGTCCCGCTTGAGGGTGGTGCGCGCGCCCTTCAGCTCGGCGAGGGAGTTCGCCACGACTCCCGCCCCGGCCCCGGCCTCCTCGACGGTGCCGGCGGCCGCCTCGTCGAGCACGTTCACCACAAGGCTCCTGCTCTTCGCGTCGTAGTACGCCCCCGCCGCGTCGGCACCGAGGCCCTCGGCGAGCGTCGAGGCGAGGTTTCCGGCCGCCGCGACGGAAAGGGGCCGGGGCACGGAGACCTCCGGAGACTCGCTGGCGTTCGCAGTCTGGAAGGTGACTCCGGCGGCGACCAGTGCGGCAACGCCCGCACCCGTCATCGCTGCACGCCGCCCGGGTATGCGTCGGTGCTTCAACTCGCGTCCTCCTGTGGGGGGGGCCGGCCCGGGAGGTTGTGGGGACCCCACGGGCCGGAAGACATACGGCCACGGGCGCGGCATACAGAAAAAGCCGAGTCCAGGGCCGTTGAACGCCGTCCACTATTCCGAGGCCCGCGGGGAGCACACAAGGTCGACTTCAGGACGCGTGCACGGCAACGAGCCCGCGCCCTCCATGTCCTGACAGATCGTGGACACGCAGGACAGTTCGCGCTGCAAACACTACGGGCGAGTAACCGGTGGGCCGATCCGGGAGATCCAGCCGTGTCTTGAAATCGCCCTTGCGGGGTCCGGATTCGGACATGACGCGGCGGGCGGAAAGTGCCCCTGCACCGATTCCAGTACCGGCCGCGGGGCCTCCCGGCACTCCCTCGGCTGCCGCCGCGGCGGCGACTGCCGCTGCGGCTCCGCCGGTGCCGGCGGCCGGGCCCGCTCCAGGAAGCACAGCAGTTCCACCGGGAAGGGCGGCACCGGCGTGGTCTTCTCCTCGGCCACGACCGCCCGCAACACCCGCGGCTGCGGTGCGGGGGGCGTGTCCGCCATCTGCCGGGCCGCTTCGGCGGGCCTCCTGGACGCCTGGAGTTCGGCGTCGTCGGCGGCGGCGAAAGGGCGAGCCCCCGCACGCTGGTTGCGTGCGGGGGCTCGTCGCGTGTCGGCCACTGCGAGGTCCTGCGCCGCGGGACCGGTGGTACCGGCCGGTCCCGGCCGGCGGACGTCCGGCCTAGTAGACGCTGACTCCGTAGGCGCTCAGGGCCTCCGTCACCGGCTGGAAGAAGGTCGTGCCGCCGGAGGAGCAGTTGCCGCTGCCGCCGGAGGTCAGACCGTACGCGGTGCCGTTGCTGCCGTAGAGCGAGCCGCCGGAGTCGCCGGGCTCGGCGCAGACCGTGGTCTGGATGAGACCGGAGACGATTTGGCCGCTGCCGTAGTTCACGGTCGCGTTGAGGGCGGTGACCCGGCCGCTGCGCGTACCCGTGGTGGACCCGTCGCGGATGACGGTGGTGCCCACGCTCGGGGTGGCCGCACCCGTGATGTCCACGCCGTTCGCGGTGCCGGGGCGGCTGACGGACCCGGTGTACCGGACGATGCCGTAGTCGTTGCCCGGGAAGCTGGAGGCGGCGGTCGTGCCGAGCACCGTGGTACGGCTGGAGTTGCCGTACCAGGTGCCTGCGCCGGCGGTGCAGTGACCGGCCGTCAGGAAGTACTCGACGCCGCTGCTGCTGCGGACGTTGAAGCCGAGGGAGCAGCGTCCGCTGTTCGAGTAGATGGCGTCGCCACCCTGGATGAGCTTGGTGAACTTTCCGGGCGTGCGCTTGATCTGCAGCGCGCCGGCGTCGGCGCCGGCCTCCTGCTTGATCTGCGCGATCTCGGCCGCGGACACCGTGCTGTCGACGGTGACGACAACCCGGTTGGTCTTGCTGTCGACGGCCCAGGCGGTGCCCGGGACGTCGGCTTCCAGCACCGAACCGCTGACGCTCTTGAGCTCGGCGGAGCTGAAGGTGGTGGGAGCCTCGGACGCGTTCGCGCTGGGGATCGCGATCGCGGCGGCGGCCACGAGACCGGTGGAGACGGCGATCAGCCGGGTACGTCTCGACATACCGCTGCGGGGGGTGGTGCGCTTGATCCTCACTTCTCGTTCCTCCATGAAGGAAGTAGGGGGCCCTCGTGGGGTTGGGGCCCGTGAGGCGCAGTCAGGGGAGCGGTCACCCGGATTCCGAATATGCCGTGCCCCTGACAAGCGCTGGGGGTGAGTATTCGGTCCAAGGCCCGGTCGACGCAAGAGTGCCTTTCGGTCGTCGCCCTGCGCACCGCCCGTACGGCACGCCCCTCGGCACCCTCGCTTCACCAGCCGATACCTCTGCGCCGCAACCGGTCGCCCGCACCCCTGGGATGTCCGGAAGTAACCCCTCCGAATACTCGTGCCCACGAGTCTCCGAACAGGCACCGAAGGCCTCGGCAACCGCCGGACGGCATGCCGGGCCCCTTGTGTCCCGGGCTCAGCAGTCGCACCCGCAGCCGCCGTCCTCGCCACAGCAGCTGCAGCACTCGCAACAGCTGCAGCAGTCGCAGCACCCGCTGCAGTCGTAGGAGGAGCAGGCCTCCTTGCGCTCGCCGGTCCAGGGGTCCTCATAGGTCCCGCAGCACAACTGGCACGTGCAGAACAGCCCCGCCCACACCGCGCACCCGGCGATCAGCCCGCGCCGGCGCGGCGGCCCGGGCGGCACCGGGCCGCCGGGACCGCCCGGGACTCCGGGGGTGCCGGGGGTGCCGGGGGTGCCGGGGGTGCCGGGGGTGCCAGGGGTGCCGGGGGTGCCGGGGGTGCCGGGGGTGCCGGGGGTGCCGGGGGTTGCGTAGGGATGAGAACCGTGGGCACAAGAAACGGTGTTGAAGGCACGGTCTACGGAGTGGGGCAGTTCATGGACGAGCAACTGGTGAGCCAGTCCGCCGTCGGTGCTGTGCCCTCCCGGGGACGCCCCGGCCCCCCAGTCCACCTCGCGCAGCGCGAGCCGGATGCCACGCACGGCGTCGTCGGCGAGCCGGCGCGCCTCGGCGAGCGGGGTGCCGGTGGCGGTGAGGGGGTTCCACGCACCCGACGCGGCGTCGGCCTCCCGGTCCTCCACGGCGTCCAGGAGATGGGCGAGCCGGCCGAAGAGCCGCCCGGCCTCGGCGAGCGGCCCGGCGTTGCGCGGCCGCCCGGCGAGTACCGCGGTGTGCGCGAAGGCGGCCGCGGTGGCGGTCTCGGCCGGTTCGGTGACGGTGAGGATCGGGGTACCGAGGCCGGCGAGGGTCTCGATGCCGGTCTGCCGGTCGACGGCGTCGACCAGGACGGCCGTGTCGAACCCGACGTCCGAACCGGTCCGCGCCCCGGCCCGGTCCCAGCTCGCGGCGACGCGGCGCGCGGCGAGCGCCACCGGGCGGCGGGCCAGCAGCCCGTCCCGGTCGGCGACGTGGTCGCGCACCTTGGCGGAGGCCAGGACCAGCGAGACGGCCGCCGCGAGCCGCGCGCCCTCACCGTGCGCGACGGAGGCGGTCCGCATCCCGCGCAGCGGACACGGCCCCGCCGTGCGCCGTCCGGCACCGGCCCGTCCGGCCTGAGCCTCCGTCAGGACGGAGACGAGCAGCCCGTCGTAGTGGGTGACGACGCGCGCGAACTGTCCGTGGTCCCCGCGCAACGCCAGACACAGTCCGCACAGATGTGCCGTCCACTGGGCCGTGAGCCGTTCACCGAGCCGGTGCCGGCAGGGCCTGACGATTCCGAACATGACGTCCCCCCGTGGGCGATCCGATATGGAGCGGCGGCATCGTACCCAGGGGCGCGTTCACCCGTACGCGCCGCCGATCACCCATACGCCGAAAAGAATCATATTTCACTCACAGTCAGCATCCCTTTACATCAGGACCCTTGGGGGGCTTGGGCTCTCGACGGATGCGCCCTGCACCAGTACCGTCACAAACCCCCCGCGCGGCGTCCAATCGCTTGGCGCGCCATCCGCATCATGGACGACCATAGGGATGCGGAAAGCAAGAAGGACCGCTGTGAGAGGAGGCGTCCATGGGATCGGTACGCAAGGCAAGTGCCTGGCTTGGCCTCGTCGACGACAACGAAGACGAGCGTTACTACGACGACGACTACTCCGACGGGGCCGAGCCCGGGGACGCCTGGGTCACTGATCCGCGGGTCAAGGTGGCCACGGACGTCGCCGCGGAGAAGGGCCGCCGCATCGGGACGGTGACCCCGGACGGCTTCCGGGACGCCCGCGCCATCGGCGAGCTGTTCCGGGACGGGGTCCCCGTCATCATCAACCTCACCGCGATGGACGCCGGTGACGCCAAGCGCGTCGTCGACTTCGCCGCCGGGCTGATCTTCGGTCTGCGCGGTTCCATCGAGCGTGTGTCCAACCGCGTGTTCCTGCTGAGCCCGGCCGACACCGAGGTCGTCAGCGGGGAACCGGCGGCGCACCGGTCGGACGGCTTCTTCAACCAGAGCTGAGGCGGGGCCGCTCGCCGGCCCCGCACCCGCCCTCCCACCCACACGTCCCACCCGGCCTACCGGAACGCGTCGATCCCGGTCAGCGCCTTGCCCAGCACGAGCTGGTGCATCTCCACGGTGCCCTCGTAGGTGAGCACCGACTCGAGGTTCGTCGCGTGCCGCATGACGGGGTACTCCAGCGAGATCCCGTTGGCACCCAGGATCGTGCGGGCCGTACGGCAGATGTCGATGGCCTCGCGGACGTTGTTCAGCTTGCCGAAGCTGACCTGCTCGGGCCGCAGGCGGCCGGCGTCCATGCGCCGCCCGAGATGATGGGCGAGCAGAATCCCCTTGTGGAGTTCGACCGCCATGTCGGCGAGCTTGGCCTGCGTCAGCTGGAACCCGCCGATGGGCCGCCCGAACTGCTCCCGCGATTTCGCGTAGCCGACGGCGGACTCGAAGCAGGCGCGCGCCGCGCCCATCGCGCCCCAGACGATCCCGTACCGGGCGTGTGTCAGGCAGCTGAGCGGTCCGCGCAGACCGGTCGCCCCGGGCAGTACGGCGTCGGCGGGCAGCCGTACGCCGTCGAGGACCAGCTCGCTGGTGACGGAGGCGCGCAGCGACCACTTGTGCCTGATCTCGGGCGCCGAGAACCCCGCGCTGCCGGTGGGCACCACGAAGCCGCGGATCCCGTCGTCGGTCTGCGCCCACACCACGGCGACGCCGGCGACCGAGCCATTGGTGATCCACGTCTTGCGGCCGTCCAGCACCCAGTCCCCGCCGTCGCGCTTGGCGTGGGTCCGCATGGCGGCGGGGTCGGAGCCGTGGTCGGGTTCGGTGAGCCCGAAACAGCCGATCACCTCGCCGGCGGCCATCTCCGGCAGCCACTGCCGCTTCTGCTCCTCACTGCCGAACCGGTGGATCGCGTACATGGCGAGCGAGCCCTGGACGGAGACCAGGGACCGGATGCCGGAGTCGGCGGCCTCCAGCTCCAGGCAGGCGAGCCCGTACTGCACGGCCGAGGCGCCCGCGCAGCCGTAGCCGCCGAGCGGCATGCCGAGCGCGCCGAGCGCGCCGAGTTCCCGGGCCAGCTCGCGGATACCGGGCAGTTCACCCTTCTCGTACCAGTCGGCGACGTAGGGCAGCACCCGGTCCCCCGCCCAGGTGCGCACGGTGTCCCGGACGGCCAGGTCCTCCGGCTCCAGCAGGTCGTCGAGGCCGAGCGGGTCGGCCGGGTCGAAGGGGGGCGACTTCACGGACATGGACACCCTCCGGGGCGCTCGGGCCGGGGCCGAACCGGGCCGGATGCGGCCGGTACGGACCCGGCCGGTGCCGATGCGGCTCGTGCTGCTCGACCAGCACTGCCGGCCAGGTTCGGAGCGACGTTACGACGCGGTGCCGCGCACGTCCACCCGTCCGCACCGCGGCACGCCTCACACCGAGACGCGGGACTCCGCGGCCTCCCTCGGCGCGGGGACGTCGGCCACCTCGGCGGGCACGTCGGCCGGCCCACGGGCGGGCCCGCCCGTGGGCACCTCGGCGGGCGCCTCCCCCGCGGTCGCCGGCTCGCACTGCATCGTCCGCGGCAGCCGCAGCGCCATGACGGCCCCGAGCAGCAGCAGGGCCGCGCTGACCAGCAGGGTCACATGCAGCCCGTGCACGAAGGCATGGCGGGCCGCGTCCCTCAGAGCGGCTCCGGCGGGCCCGCCCAGCTGTGCGGCGACCCCGTAGGCCTCACCCAGTGAGTGCCGCGCCGCCGAGGACTCCGGGGCCGAGACCCCGGGAACGTCCCTGAGACCGGGCGCGTAGGCCGCGTTCATGACGCTGCCGAGGAGCGCGATCCCTATTCCGGCGCCCAGTTGGTAGGAGGTCTCGCCCATGGCGGCGGCCCCTCCCGCCTGTTCCGACGGCGCCTCGCTCAGCATCGACTCGTACGCCCCGAACAGGGTGGTCTCCAGACCGAAGCCGAGCAGGACGAACCCGCTCAGCAGCAGGAGGCGGTTGTCCTGCCCGCCCATCGGGGTCAGCAGCAGCACCGCGGCGGCCGTCAGACAGAATCCGGAGAAGACCATGCGGCGCGGTCCGAACCGGCGCAGCAGCCGCGCGCCGGCCAGCCCCGCCGCCATCGCGGCGAACGTCAGCGGCAGCAGGCGCAGTCCGGTCTCCAGCGGGGAGAGTCCGAGGACGAGCTGGAGGTACTGCGCGGCGATCAGTTCCAGCCCGACCAGGGCGAGCATCGCCAGCACGATGCAGCCCACCGACGTGCTGAACGCCGGCCGGGCGAACATCCGCAGGTCGACCAGCGGATGCGCGCGCCGGCGCTGCCGGCGGACGAAGGCGGCCAGCAGGGCGGTGCCCCCGGCCAGCGACAGTACGGTCCACAGGCCTCCGGCGGACTCGCCGCCGAGCCGCTTCACGCCGAGGACCACCGCGAACAGTCCGGCGGCTGCCATCAGCGCGCCCGTCACGTCCCAGGGGCCGGTGCCGTCCCCCTTCGACTCGGGCAGCAGGATCCTGCCCACCGGGAGGCTGACCAGCATCAGCGGGATGTTGATGAGGAAGACCGAGCCCCACCAGAAGTGCTCGAGCAGGAAACCGCCGAGCAGCGGTCCGACCGCCGCGCCCACCGCGGCGACCGCGCTCCAGATGCCGATGGCGAGCGCCCGCTCGCGCCGGTGGGGGAAGACCTGGCGCAGGATCGACAGCGTCGCCGGCATGATCATCGCGCCGCCGACGCCGAGCAGCGCCCGCGCCGCGATCAGCACCGGCGCGCTGTCCGCGAGCGCCGCCAGTCCGGAGGCGACCCCGAACAGGGCGTAGCCGAGCAGGAGGACGCGTCTGCGGCCGACCCGGTCGCCCAGTGTGCCGAAGAGGATCAGCAGCGAGGCGCAGACCAGCGGGTAGGCGTCGACGATCCAGAGCAGTTCCATCGCGCCGGGCCTGAGGTCCTCCGTGACGGCGGGGACCGCCACGTGCAGCACTGTGGCGTCGACGGCCACGAGCAGCAGGCTGACGCAGAGGACGACGAGCACGACCCAGCGGTTGGCACCGGCCCCGGCCGCCCGACGGCGCAGCGCGGCAACCGTGGTCGTCCCGGACATGTACAGACCTCCCAGATGTTCCCTCGCCCTCGGCGGGCTCACGGGTGGGGGACTCCCCCGTGACTCGGCCGGAGAGGAGCGGTACGGCTCCGGCCCGCGCAACGAACGGCGAGTGACAGGCAGCGTACGCGAGGCCGCGCCGGTGTCGAGTGGCGGGTCTCTCACATCTCGGGCCCACAGGTGTGGCGTGCGCCACTTCCGCACCGCTGCCCACCGCTTCCGCGCGGCCCCCTCCAGGGGTTCGCACGCCCCGTGGGCCGGACCGACCGCGCGCCCGGTCGATAATCGGGCCCGTGATCGTTCTCGAGAGACATGCCGCCCCGGCCCGCCCCGGAGCACTGCGCAGGGCCGCGCCGGCGCTCCTCGGGTACGCCGCCGTGCGCGCCCTGGGCCTGCTCGTCCTGGCCCTGTGGAGCGAGGCCCGCGGCAAGAGCGCGTACACCTTGCTCACCGCCCGCTGGGACGCCCTGTGGTACACGAGGGTCGCGGAGCTGGGGTACGGCTACGAGGTGCGCCTGGCGAACGGGGACGTGCACTCGAACCTGGCCTTCTTCCCCCTGCTCCCCTGGCTGGAGCGACTGGTGGCGGCGGTGTCGCCGCTGTCGTACGCGGACGGGGGCTTCGTGGTCGCCGTGTCGGCCTCGCTCGCCGCGGCCTGGGGGATCTTCGCGGTGGCGGACCATGTGTACGGGCCGCGGGCCGGGGTGGGCGCGGTGCTGCTCTGGGCGGTGCTGCCGGTCGGGATCGTCCAGTCGATGGCGTACAGCGAGTCCCTGTTCACGGCGCTCGCCGCGTGGTCGCTGTACGCGGTGCTGACCGGGCGCTGGGTGACGGCCGGTGTCCTGGCGGCGCTGGCCGGTCTGACCCGCCCGGTCGGGCTGGCGGTGGTCGCGGCCGTCTGGGCGGCGGGCGTCGTCTCCTTCCTGCACGAGCGCCGCACGCGTGAGGACGAGCGCCGCTCGTTCGGTCGGAGTGGTGGCTCGACGACGGTGGACGGCGCGCGCTCCGGGAAACGCGCCGCCCCGGAGGGGAACACCCGGCGCGTGACCCGCGCCGGGGGCGTGCCCACCCTGCCGGGCGCCCCCGGGACGGGTGTCCGCCGGGCGCTCGGCCTGTTCGTCGCTCCGCTCGGTGCCGCCGGTTACGTTCTGTGGGTCGGGCACCGGACCGGGCAGGGCCCGTTCGGGTATCTCGAGGTGCAGGCGGGCTGGCGGAACGGGTTCGACGGCGGTTTCGCCTTCGCCCGGTTCACGGCAGAGAAGTTCACGTCGTTTCCGTCGGCCCCGGCGGGACTCGGGCTGGTTCTCGGGGTCGGGCTGCTGGTCCGGCTGTACGTGCTCTGCGTACGGCAGCGTCAGCCGCTCCCGCTGCTGGTGTACGCCGGTGCCGTCACCCTCCTCGCCCTGTGCGCCTCGAGCTACTTCGGCTCGAAGCCGCGTCTGCTGATGCCCGCCTTCCCGTTGCTGCTGCCCCCCGCCCTGGCCCTGGCCCGGCTGCGTACGCCCGGGGCGGCGCTGGTGGTGGGGTCCGTCGCGGTGGCCTCCGCGGTGTACGGCGCCTTCTGGCTGAACGGCTCCGGGCCACCCTGACCGCTCCCGCGGGCCGTGCCCGGCCCTTCCCCTGCCGACGGGCGGTGAGCACCGGGGAAAATCTGCGCCAGCCCTCGGTGAACACATTCCAAAAGCGCGACAAAAACGCCCTCTCGAATGATCAAAGGAATTGAGACCGACGCCGTCCGGGGATTGCCGATTCGCGGAAAACAAAGGCCTCCTTGAGAGCAATCCCACATCACATCGTCATCACAAAGCCGCCGATTCGACGGGCAAGCGCGTTCACTCCCTGTAACGTCGATTGGGTGCGTACCGAACGGAAGACCACCCGTCTGGACCGGGTGTTCGCGAGGCTGGATCGTGAGCCGGAACGACCGGCCCACCTCGACGTGCCTCGAATGAGCCGGCACCGGACGGTGCTTTTCGGCTCCACCCTGGCCTTCTACGTGGCGATCGTGTGGGCCGTGGTCATCACGTCCTGGCTGGTCCGGCTGGACTGGCAGGTGATGTTCTTCCGCCCGTACGAGCAGTGGGCGGAGCTGCACGCCTTCGTCGACTACTACGTGGTGCTCGGCCAGCGCGGTCCGACCGCGGTGATGGTCGCGGCCTGGCTGGGCTGGCGCTCCTGGCGGCAGCACACCCTGCGTCCGCTGCTCGCGCTCGCGGTCTCCCTGCTGTTGCTCAACGTCACCGTCGGTGCCGCGAAGTACGGCATGGGGCGCCTCGGACCGCATTACGCGACCGAGATCGGCTCCAACGAGATGTGGCTCGGCGGCAGTATATTTCCCAGCGGCCACACCGCGAACGCCGTGGTGACCTGGGGGATCCTGGCCTACCTGGCCTCCACGCCCTGGGCGCGGCGCTGGTTGTCCGCCCTGTCCGCGGTGACCTCGCTCGGCGTCGGGCTCTCCACCGTCTACATCGGCACCCACTGGCTGAGCGACGTCCTGCTCGGCTGGGTGGCGGGCCTGCTGATCCTGCTGGCCCTGCCCTGGTTCGAGCCGCTGATCGCCCGTGCCGAGGACCGGATCTTCGACTGGCGCGACCACTGGCGGGACCGCCGGGGCCGGACGCCGCTCCCGGCCCCCGCCGTCGCGACACCGGTCATGCTCAAGCCGCTCACCGGCCGCGAGGCCCCCGAGCCGGTCCCGGCGTCCCGGCCGGCCGGGCGGCCGGGCGCGTATCTGGCACCGGGACCGCACTCGACACGCGGGGAGCGCGCACCGGTCACCCCCGCCGGCAGCCGCCGCCCGCCGCACGGCGAGCGCCATCCGCGCGGCAACACCCCGGCGCCCCGCCCCTGACGGCCCCACAGGGCCCCGCGGCGGCGGCCCGGTGCACGCACCCCGGCCCCGGTTCCCTCGTGGAACCGGGGCCTTTGCCGTGCCTCAGCCCTTCCAGGACCTCGCCACCGTGCCGTCCTTCACCTCGAAGTTCAGCCGTCCCACCCGGTACTCCATGGTGATGATCGCGCCCGGCGGCAGCGCCCGGACCGTCGCCCAGCCGCGCTCGCGCGCGAGTTGCTCGGCCCGGTCCGCGGGCAGGCCCACATAGACGTCCGGGCTGTCGTCGGGTTCCGCGGAAGGTGTCGGAATAGGTGCCATACGGTCACGCTATGCCCTGCCCGGCGGACGGGGAAGGCCGGACCGGGAACACCTGCCCGAGATCCCCCGGCGGTCACACTTCTGTCACAGGACCACGACAGACGTTTATGCTCGCCACCCTCACACGAATGGATGATTTGAAGCCTCTTCGCTCGGGAGGCGAACACAATTTCCGGCCATCGCGCCGACGTCGCGGATAAACCCGGAGAAGGGTTCCCGAAGAAGTACCCCGGGGCCCCTTCAGGTCATTCCATTCCGTCGCCGTGACTACAGGGGCACGCCCCCGGCGACGACTCTCCACGGAAAATCCGCCGGTCCCCCACACGGTCCGCACGCTCCGGTGTCAGCTCGCCGCGTCCGCTTCCCCCGCCCGGGACAGGGCGCGGGAGAGCCGGTCGCGGGCCGTGGCGATCTCCTCGACCAGCCCTGCCGGCTCCAGCACCTCGAACTCGAAGCCCAGCAGCAGCACGTGGACCATCAGGGCGTCGAAGCTCGCCGCCCCGGTGCTCAGGACACAGGCGTCCGGCCCGTCCGCCCGGAGCGCGCCGGTGGAGGGCGAGATCCGCTCCGCGGCCTCCTCGACGGGCACCAGCAACCGGATCGCGGCCTGCGAGGCGTACGCGCGCGTGGAGACGCCCCGGGAGACATAGGAGGCCAGGTCCCCGGCCGGGGGCTCGCGCGGGACGAAGCGGGGGCCGTGCGGGGGCTTCGGGGTGACACGGTCCACCCGGAAGGTGCGCCAGTCCTCGCGGCCGAGGTCCCAGGTACCAGCGGCGTTCCGAGCACACCAGACGGTGCGGTTCCACGGTGCGGCGTCTTGTCGCGCCCTCGTGGTCGCGGTACTCGAAGCGCAGGCGCCCGGTGTCGCGGCAGAGCTGGGCGAGTTCGGTGAGCAGGGCCGGGTCGACGGCGTCGGCACCCGGTCCGCGCAGCATCGGCACGGTGACGGCGTTCAGGGCTCCGACCCGGCGGCGCAGCCGGTTCGGCAGCACCTGTTCCAGTTTGGCCAGGGCCCGCACCGAGGTCTCCCCGATGCCTTCGATGCCCTGCCCGGCCGCCGTACGCAGGCCGACCGCGACGGCGACCGCCTCGTCGTCGTCCAGCAGCAGCGGCGGCAGTTCGGCCCCCGCGCCCAGCTGGTAGCCACCGCCGGTTCCGGGACTGGCGTTGACGGGATAGCCGAGTCCGCGCAGCCGGTCCACGTCCCGGCGCAGGGTCCGGGAGCTGACCCGGAGCCGCTCGGCCAGATCGGCTCCGCACCACTCACGATGGGCCTGGAGCAGGGACAGCAGACGCAGCAGACGTGCCGAGGTCTCCACCATGGGCCGAGTCTGTCAGCCCTTGCGGACAGCCGTTGTCCGCAAGGAGGCGGTCCCGCCCGGCGGCCGGGAACCGGCGGCCGGGCGGCACCTCACCTCGGGGCCCAGCCCCTGATCAGCCCCGGTAGCGACATTCTCAGGACACCCGCTCCACTCCCTGGTCTCAGGACGTGCCGACCAGCGGGCCGCGCGCCGTGTGAGCCACCTCACTCGAGCAACAGCATTGGTGTTGCAGACAGTTGACGATGGGTGTCCGGTTCCGTGCCGGAAGTGACCGCGCGCGCGGGACGGTTCGGTTCCGTTCGCTCCCGGGCGTGACTCCCGCCACAGATCGCCCGTTGTCATCTGTACGAGCCGGGGACCCGCCCCGGACCACGGGCCGGGACCCACCCGGCCTCGCCACGCACCGCATCCCGAGGGAGCCACCCGTGCCGCGCATGCTCGACGTCAGCGACGAGGTACGCGCCGAGATCGGCGACGAAGAAGCCGACCGTCTGCTCGCCGGAGATTCCGCCGCGGGCGGTTACGACTGCACCTCCTGCCGCACACCGGGCGATCCGGAGCAGGAGCGGACCAGCACTGTGCTGTTCATCGGGGACGAGACCGCCGTTCTCGCCTTCGCCCATTCCACCTGCCTGCCCTCGCAGGTCGTCCAGGTCACCGAGGCGCAGCTCCAGGGCGCCGTGCGGTCCATCAACGGCGACGCCGCGGCCCCGCCGGCGCCCGTGCAGAACGCGCAGGCCGCCCCCGGCCGGGCCGCACCGCACGTCGTACCGGAGCAGGCGGTGCTCGGCGTGACCAGCGGGCTGGTCCTGATCTCCGGGGAGTTGCACCCGGCGCTGGTCGTCGAGCCGACCGCGCCGGTGGCGCGGCCCGGTTCGCCCGGGTTCGGCGACGACTTCCTGCCGCTGCTCGTCGAGCAGGGCTTCATGCCCGTGACCGAGCTGTCCACCGCGCCGTCCGTGCTGCACGGCTGGTCGGTCCTGCTGGCCGTGGGGCAACTGCACGCGGTGCTCCAGCCGAACCCGAACGGCGGGCAGCCGGTGGCCTGGTGGCAGGCGCACCAGCCGCTCCAGGTCACCGAGGGCTGGCGGGCGGCCGCCAACAAGCACCAGCAGGTACTGCTGTTCGCGGCCCCGGTCGGCTCGATCGGCCGTCAGCCGCGCGAGGACCTGCTGCGCGACGCGCTGGACAGGGCCGCGGCGGACGGAAGGCTGGTCGCGGCGGCCCTGCCGCTCGCCGGTCTCTGACCGGCTGACGGCCGATGACCGACGGCGGACACCCGACTGGCATCCGGCCGCCGGCCGACAGGCCGGTAACCGGCGAAAACCCGTACCACGGCCGCATCCCTTGCCGGGCGGGGTCGTTGGGAGACATGTGCACGCATACGACGCTCCCCGCCGCCAGCCCTTCCCCTTGGTCCCCGCCCCCGTGCGGTCGGCTCAGGACTCCGCGGGCGGCCCTTCGGCCACGCCGATCTACGACGCGCTCTACGCCGAGTACGTGAAGTCCTTCCGCTCGCTGCCGGGCGACC
Source organism: Streptomyces sp. NBRC 110035 (assembly GCF_000829695.1). Lineage (GTDB taxonomy): Bacteria > Actinomycetota > Actinomycetes > Streptomycetales > Streptomycetaceae > Streptomyces. The sequence goes on from NZ_BBNN01000022.1 coordinate 206,483, forward strand.
GCAGCGGCGAGGAGAAGCTGGGCTTCACCTCCTTCGGAAGCGGCCCGCACAGTACGGGAACGCCCGTCGGCCACGGGTCGGGGACGTTCGGCGGTTCCGTCGGCGGCGAGTCGTACGGCGCCTACAGCGCGGGGGCGAGCAGCGCCCGTCAGGGTGCGGACCGGCAGCCGCAGTGGCAGCGCGTCCCGGCGGTCGGCCGGCACGCCGTCGGACGGCCCCACGCGCCGGCGGCGCTGCCCCCGGCCCCGCGCCGGGAGACCTGACCCGGGGCCACCGACCCCCGGCCCGGTCGACCGGGCATGGTGGAGGGGGCGGTCCCGGCCGGGACCGCCCCCTCCACCATGCCCGCCGTCGTTACGTCACTTCTTCTTGCCGCGCTTCTCGCGCACCCGCACCGAGATGTGGACGGGCGTGCCCTCGAAGCTGAACTCCTCGCGCAGCCGGCGCTCGATGAACCGTCGGTAGCCCGCCTCGATGAAGCCGGAGGCGAACAGCACGAACCGCGGCGGCCTGGTGCCCGCCTGCGTGCCGAACAGGATGCGCGGCTGCTTGCCGCCCCGCACGGGGTGCGGGTGGGCGGCGACCAGCTCGCCGAGGAAGGCGTTCAGCCTCCCCGTCGGGACGCGGGTCTCCCAGCCCTCCAGAGCCGTCTCGATCGCCGGGACCAGCTTCTCCATGTGGCGTCCGGTGCGGGCCGACACGTTCACCCGCGGCGCCCAGGCGACCTGGCCGAGTTCGGTCTCGATCTCCCGCTCCAGGTAGTAGCGGCGCTCCTCGTCGAGGGTGTCCCACTTGTTGAACGCGAGGACGATCGCGCGCCCCGCCTCGACGGCCATGGTGACGATGCGCTGGTCCTGCACCGAGATGGAGTCGGCGGCGTCGAGGAGGACGACGGCGACCTCGGCCTTCTCGACGGCGGCGGCGGTGCGCAGCGAGGCGTAGTAGTCGGCGCCCTGCTGGAGGTGGACACGCTTGCGGATGCCCGCGGTGTCGACGAACTTCCAGGTCTTTCCGCCCAGCTCGATCAGCTCGTCGACGGGGTCCCTGGTGGTTCCGGCGATCTCGTTGACGACGACGCGCTCCTCACCGGCCACCTTGTTCAGCAGCGAGGACTTGCCGACGTTCGGGCGGCCGATCAGGGCGATCCGGCGCGGGCCGCCGACCGCGGCGTTGAAGGTCTGCGCGGGGGCCTGGGGCAGCGCCTCCAGGACCTGGTCCAGCATGTCGCCGGTGCCGCGGCCGTGCAGGGCGGAGACCGGGTGCGGCTCGCCCAGGCCCAGGGCCCACAGGTAGGAGGCGTCGGCCTCGCCGCTCGGGCCGTCCACCTTGTTGGCGCACAGGACGACCGGCTTGCCGGCCTTGCGCAGCAGCCGGACGACGGCCTCGTCGGTGTCGGTCGCGCCCACCTTGGCGTCCACCACGAACACCACGGCGTCGGCCGCCTCGATCGCGTACTCGGCCTGCGCCGCCACGGAGGCGTCGATGCCGAGGACGTCCTGCTCCCAGCCGCCGGTGTCGACGACCTTGAAGCGGCGGCCCGACCACTCGGCCTCGTAGGTGACGCGGTCGCGGGTGACGCCCGGCTTGTCCTCGACGACCGCCTCGCGGCGGCCGATGATGCGGTTCACCAGGGTCGACTTGCCGACATTGGGCCGGCCGACGACGGCGAGCACGGGCAGCGGGCCGTGTCCGGCCGCCTCGAGGGCGCCCTCGACGTCCTCGAGGTCGAAGCCCTCCTCCGCGGCGAGCTCCATGAACTCCGCGAACTCGGCGTCGCCGAGCGCCCCGTGGTCGTGCTCGTGCTCGGCCGAGCCGTCGGGCTGGATGTGGTCGTTCATGAAGTCCGTACCTCGTTGTTCATCGTGGTGGTCGGTGGAACACCCGGTTCCGGGTGTTCCACTACTCAGTGTCCGCTAACGCCCGGTGAGGCGCCTGGCGTTTTCCAGGTGCGCGGTGAGCTGCTTCTGGATGCGCTCGGTCGCCTCGTCCAGCGCCTTGCGGGTGCGCCTGCCGCTGCCGTCGCCCGCGTCGAACGGGTCACCGAAGACGACGTCGACGCGGGAGCGCAGCGGGGGCAGCGTCTTTGTCAACCGTCCGCCCTGCCCGGAACTTCCCAGGACCGCGACGGGCACGATCGGCGCGCCGCCGCGCAGGGCGAAGTAGGCGAGCCCCGCGCGCAGCGAGGCGAAGTCGCCCTCCCCGCGGGTGCCCTCGGGGAAGATGCCGAGGACGCCGCCCTGTTCCAGGACGCCCAGCGCCCGGGAAATGGCCGTGCGGTCGGTGGTGTTCCGGTCCACCTTCACCTGGCCGATGCCGGTCAGGAACGGGTCGAGCGGCCCGACGAACGCCTCCCTCTTGATCAGGAAGTGCGTCGGCCGGGGCGACACGCCCATGACCATCGGGCCGTCGATGTTGTGGGAGTGGTTCACGGCGAGGAGCACCGGGCCGGCCGTGGGCATCCGCCAGGCGCCCAGCACGCGCGGCTTCCAGAAGCCGTACATCAGGCCGACGCCGATACGCCGCCCGACCTCGGCGCCCCGCGCCGACGGAAGCCCGGTCACCGGCCGGCTCGCTTCTCCTCGACGAGGGTGACGACGCACTCGATGACCTGGTGCAGGGACAGGTCGGTGGTGTCCACCTCGACCGCGTCGTCCGCCTTGGCCAGCGGGGAGGTCTTGCGGCTGGAGTCGGCCGCGTCCCGCTTGACCAGGGCCTCGCGCGTGGCGTGCAGGTCGGCGCCCTTGAGCTCGCCGCTGCGGCGGGCGGCCCGCGCCTCCGGGGAGGCGGTGAGGAAGATCTTCAGGTCGGCGTCGGGCAGCACGGTGGTCCCGATGTCCCGTCCCTCGACGACGATGCCCGTGACGGCGGAGGCGGCGATCGTGCGCTGCAGCTCGGTGATCCGGGCGCGCACCTCGGGGACCGCGCTGACCGCGCTGACCTTGGAGGTGACGTCCTGCTCGCGGATCGGGCCGGCCACGTCGACCCCGTCGACCGTGATGGCGGGGCTCTCCGGGTCGGTGCCGGAGACGATCTCGGGCTTGCCGGCCGCGGCGGCGATCGCGGCGGGGTCGGCGGTGTCGATGCCGTTGGTGACCATCCACCAGGTGATCGCCCGGTACTGGGCGCCGGTGTCCAGGTAGCTCAGGCCGAGCTGTGCCGCCACGGCCTTCGACGTGCTCGACTTGCCCGTGCCGGACGGGCCGTCGATGGCGACAATCACTGGCGTGGAGCTTTCCACAGTGGGGACCTTCCTGGACCTGGCTGCCGGGGGACGGGGCGTGCGAATGCCCCGCACAAGGTTACTGGGTGTGCGTCCCCCGATCGGCCGTACCCGGGCCCGGCCGCCCGTCACCCACCGCGCTCACTGCTCGCCGCCGCCGTCCGGCAGGTGTCACTGCCGGATCGACCAGCCCCGTTCCCGTAGCGCCGCGGTGAGCACCGCAGCCGCCCTGGGCTCCACCATGAGCTGCACCAGGCCGGCCTGCTGCCCGGTCGCGTGCTCGATCCGGACGTCCTCGATGTTGACGCCCGCGCGGCCGGCGTCCGCGAAGATGCGTGCCAGCTGGCCCGGCTGGTCGTCGATGAGCACCGCCACGATCTCGTACGCACGCGGGGCCGTGCCGTGCTTGCCCGGGACCCGGACCTGGCCCGCGTTGCCGCGGCGCAGCACGCCCTCGATGCCGGTGCTGCCCCCGCGCCGCTTGTCCTCGTCACAGGACTGCAGCGCGCGCAGGGACCGCACGGTCTCCTCCAGGTCGGCGCCGATGTCGGTGAGCAGGTCGGCGACCGGCCCCGGGTTCGCGGAGAGGATGTCGATCCACATCCGGGGGTCGGAGGCGGCGATCCTGGTCACGTCCCGGATGCCCTGACCGCACAGCCGTACGGCGGCCTCCTCGGCATGTTCCAGGCGCGCGGCGACCATGCTGGCCACCAGGTGCGGCATGTGGGAGACGAGGGCCACGGCACGGTCGTGGGCGTCGGCCTCCATGACGACCGGGACGGCCCTGCAGTGCGAGACCAGTTCGAGGGCGAGGTTCAGCACCTCGGTGCCGGTGTCCCGGGTGGGCGTGAGCACCCAGGGGCGGCCCTCGAAGAGGTCCGCGCCGGCGGCCAGCGGGCCGGACTTCTCACGGCCGGACATGGGGTGCGTACCGATGTACGCCGAGAGGTCGAGGCCCCGCCGCTCCAGTTCACGGCGCGGCCCGCCCTTGACGCTGGCGACGTCGATGTAGCCGCGTGCCACACCGCGCTCCATGGCGTCGGCGAGCACTTCGGCCACGTGGGCGGGCGGGGCGGCGACGATCGCCAGGTCCACCGGCCCCTCGGGGGCCCCGTCGGTGCCGGCGCCGAGCGCGGCGGCCGTACGGGCCTGCTCCGGGTCGTGGTCGACGAGGTGGACGGTGACGCCCCGCTGGGACAGGGCGAGGGCGGCGGACGTGCCGATCAGTCCGGTACCGATGACGAGTGCGGTTCTCACTGGGCGATGTCCTTGCGCAGGGCCGCCGCGGCACCGAGGTACACGTGGGCGATGTCGGCGCGCGGCCGGTCGGACTCCAGGTGCGCGAGGATGCGGACGACGCGGGGCAGGGCCCCCTCGACGTCCAGTTCCTGGGCGCAGATCAGGGGGACGTCGACGATGCCGAGCTTGCGGGCGGCGGCGGCCGGGAAGTCGCTGTGCAGGTCGGGCGTGGCCGTGAACCAGATGCTGATCAGGTCGTCCGTGGTCAGACCGTTGCGCTCCAGCACCGCGGTGAGCAACGCACCGACCTGTTCCTCCATGTGGCCGGCCTCGTCCCGCTCGAGCTGGACGGCGCCCCGGACCGCTCGTACCGCCACGGCGATGCTCCTTGCTGACGTGCTGAATGTGCCGGATGTTCTGGACGTGCCGGGATTGCCGGGCGTACCGGCGCGCAGGCCGGCCGTCCGGTCGTCCAGCCTAGCCAGAACGGGCACGGCCGGCGTCCGGCGCCCGCCCGCCGAGACAGGGGACGGACAAGTGCTCCGCTCTGCCACGAACCACCCGGGGCCCCTCCCTCCGGAGTGACGGCACCGCCGGCCCGGCGCGACGCACGGCTCTTCTCGCCACGGGCGTGACAGCGCCGGACCGCCCGGCGGGCCGGACAGCGGATCGCGGTGGAGGGAAATCCGGTTCGCCCGGCGCGAGCCGGCCCGTACGCTCCCGGGCCTGCACTCCGCCGCGTACCTGGTCCGCGACCACACGGTCTACGCCTGCGTCACGGGCTCGCGTGCCTTCGGTCTGGCCACCGAGGGCAGCGACACCGACCGCCGGGGCGTCTTCCTCGCCCCCACTCCCCTGTTCTGGCGCTTCGAGAAGCCGCCGGCCCATGTCGAGGGACCGGCCGAGGAGCAGTTCAGCTGGGAGCTGGAACGCTTCTGCGAGCTGGCCCTGCGCGCCAATCCCAACATCCTGGAATGCCTGCACTCACCGCTCGTGGAGTACGCCGACGACACCGGCCGCGAACTGCTCGCCCTGCGCGGTGCGTTCCTCTCCCGCCGGATCCACGAGACGTTCACCCGGTACGCGTACGGCCGGCGCCGCAGACCCGAGGCCGACGTCCGCGTCCACGGGGCGCCCCGCTGGAAGCACGCGATGCATCTGCTCCGTCTGCTGGCCTCCGCCCGCGACGTGCTGCGCACCGGCGAGCTCACCGTCGACGTGGGCAAGCGGCGCGAGCCGTTGCTCGCGGTGAAGCGGGGCGAGGTTCCCTGGTCCGAGGTCGAGGCCCGGATGACCCGGCTGGAGCGGGAGGCCGGTGAGGCGCTGCGCCGTACGACGCTCCCGGCACAGCCCGACCGCCGCCGGGTCGAGGACTTCCTCGTCGGTGTCCGCCGGGCCTCCGCCCTGCGGACACCGTAGGGGCGACCGCTCAGGGGCTCTCCCAGGCCCCTGTCAGGGCCTTTCCCCGGCATCCCAGAGCGCCCCCAGCGCCAGCAGTTCGTCCCGGTACTCGATGCGGTCGGCCCAGGCGTCCGGCCAGGCGTCCGCCCCGAGGTGGGCGCCCGCGAAGGCACCCGCCAGGCAGGCGATGGAGTCGGAGTCGCCGGAGGTGCAGGCGGCGCGGCGCAGGGCGGTGAGCGGTTCGTCGACGAAGAGCAGGAAGCACAGCAGCCCGGTCGCCAGGGCCTCCTCCGCGATCCAGCCCTCCCCCGTCGCCAGGCACGGGTCGGTCTCCGGCGAGACGGTGCGCACGGCGCGCTGGAGGCGTTCCAGGACCTCCAGGCACTCGTCCCAGCCGCGCGTGATGAAGTGCTCGGGGCCGGGGTCCCCCGTGCGGGTCCACAGATCGCCGAGCCACACCGCGTGGTAGCGGGTGCGGTTCTCGTAGGCGTAGGAGCGCAGCAGGCCGATCAGCCCGGCCGGTTCGGCACCTCCGGCGAGCAGGTGTACGGCGTGGGCGGTGAGGTCGGAGGCGGCGAGCGCGGTCGGATGCCCGTGGGTGAGGGCCGACTGCAACTGGGCGGCGCCCGCACGCTGTTCCTCGCTCAGCCCGGGGGCGAGTCCGAGGGGAGCGACCCGCATGTTGGCGCCGCAGCCCTTGGAGCCGACCTGGCTGGCGTCCTGCCAGGGGCGGTCCTCCCCGGCCAGCAGGTGGCATGCCTTGAGGCAGGTGCTCCCGGGCGCCCGGTTGTTCTCGGGCGAGCGGTACCAGTCCACGAACTCCTCGCGCACCGGCCGCTCCAGCCGCTTCGGAGCGAGCCGTCCCCGGTCCATCGCCGTGCGCAGCCCGCGCCCCAGGGCGAGCGTCATCTGGGTGTCGTCGGTGACGGTCGCGGGCGTCGGGAGCCCCACCCCGCGCCACGGCCCGCACGTGGCGAGGATCGAGGGGACGTCGTGGAACTCGGTGGGAAAACCGAGCGCGTCCCCGAGGGCGAGGCCGGTGAGGGCGCCCGTGGCGGCGCGCTTGGTGACGGTGGTGGTCATGCGGGACGTCCTTCCGGAGTGGGCCGGAGCAGCGGCGGGTGGAGGGCGGTGGCGGTGCCGGCCCGGTAGAGCGCGGCGGGTTTGCCCCGGCCGCCGGTGAGGCGTGCGGCCCCCGGGACCGCTTCGACGAAGCCCGGGGAGGCGAGCACCTTGCGCCGGAAGTTGGGCCGGTCGAGCGTGGTGCCCCACACGGTCTCGTAGACCTGCTGCAACTCGCCGAGGGTGAACTCGGGCGGGCAGAAGGCGGTGGCGAGGCAGGTGTACTCGAGCTTGGCGCCGACGCGGTCGCGGGCGTCGGCCAGGATCCGGTCGTGGTCGAAGGCGAGCGCCCGCGCGGAGCCGTGCGGCATCCAGCGGGCCTGCGCCGCGTCGCTGCCGCCGCGCACCTCGGGCGCGTCGGCCAGCAGCGCGGTGAAGGCGACCGAGACGACCCGCATCCGCGGGTCGCGGCCGGGTTCGCTGTAGGTCCGCAACTGCTCCAGGTGCAGTCCGGACGCGTCCGTCAGCCCGGTCTCCTCGGCGAGTTCACGCCGGGCGGCGGTCTCCGCCGACTCGTCCGGCTGCACGAACCCGCCCGGCAGGGCCCAGCGGCCCGCGTACGGCTCCTCGCCGCGCTCGACGAGCAGGACGCGCAGCGAGCCCTCGCGGAGCGTGAGAACAGCGAGGTCGACGGTGACGGCGAAGGGCTCGTAGGCGTACGTGTCGTAGCCGTCCATGAACCACACCCCCTTTTATAGTCGGGGCGACTATAAAAGGGGGTGTGGTTCCCTCACAAGCCCCGGCCTCAGCCTCCGCGCCTCAGAGCTCGACTTCCTGCATCAGCATGCCGACCTCGGTGTTCGACAGCCGCCGCAGCCAGCCCGACTTCTGGTCGCCCAGGGTGATCGGCCCGAAGCCGGTGCGCACCAGCTTGTCGACCGGGAAGCCCGCCTCGGCGAGCATGCGGCGCACGATGTGCTTGCGCCCCTCGTGCAGGGTCACCTCGACGAGGTAGTTCTTGCCGGTCTGCTCCACGATGCGGAAGTGGTCCGCGCGCGCGTAACCGTCCTCCAGCTGGATGCCGTCCTTCAGCCGCTTGCCCAGATCGCGCGGGACCGGACCGACGATGTGCGCGAGGTAGGTCTTCTTCACCCCGTAGCGCGGGTGGGTCAGCCGGTGCGCCAGCTCACCGTGGTTGGTGAGCAGGATCACGCCCTCGGTCTCGGTGTCGAGCCGGCCGACGTGGAACAGCCGGGTCTCACGGTTGGTGACGTAGTCGCCGAGGCACTGACGCCCCTCGGGGTCCTCCATCGTGGAGACGACACCGGCGGGCTTGTTCAGCGAGAAGAACTGGTAGGACTGGGTGGCGACGGTCAGCCCGTCCACCTTGACCTCGTCCTTCTCGGGGTCGACCCGGCGGCCCTGCTCCAGCACGATCTCGCCGTTGATCTCGACCCGCGCCTGCTCGATCAACTCCTCGCAGGCGCGCCGGGAACCGTACCCCGCGCGGGCGAGGACCTTCTGCAGCCGCTCGCCCTCCTGCTCGGCACCCGGGAAGGTCTTCGGGGGCCTGACGTCCTTCTTCTCCGCGTACCGGTCGCGGTTGCGCTCCTCGATCCGCGTCTCGTACTCGCGCGAGCGGCCGGGAGCGGTACGGCCCCCGCCGCCCTTCTGCCCGGACCGGGAGCCCTGGGCGGAGCCACCGGACGGCTTGGCGCCGGTGCGGCCGGATTTCGGGCCCTCCTTGGTGGCCCCGGGCCCCACGTCGTAGCGGCGCTCCTCCGGGCGGGGCTTGCGGGGGCGGCCCTGCCCCTGCTTCTGGTCCCTGTTGCCGCCGGAACCGCGGGGGTTACCGCGTCCACCGCTCTTGCCGCTGCCGCTGCTTCGCATCACATGTCCGTCGTTGTCGTTTTAGGCGTGTTCGTCGGATGGGCCGTCGTCCGGGTCCGGGGCGTCCGGATCGAACGACGGTACGGCTTCCTGGGTCTCGGCCTCGATCGCCTCCGCCTCGGGGAGGAAGGGCGCGAGCTCCGGGAGCTCGTCCAGACCGCGCAGGCCCATCCGCTCCAGGAAGTAGTTCGTCGTCGTGTACAGGATCGCACCTGTTTCGGGTTCCGTGCCCGCCTCCTCGACCAGACCGCGCTGCAGCAGGGTGCGCATGACGCCGTCACAGTTCACTCCGCGCACGGCGGAGACCCTGCTGCGGCTGACCGGCCGGCGGTAGGCGACCACGGCGAGGGTTTCCAGGGCGGCCTGGGTGAGCCGGGCCTGCCGGCCGTCCAGGACGAAGCCCTCGACGGCCGCGGCGTACTCGGGACGGCTGTAGAAACGCCAGCCGCCGGCCACGAGCCGCAGCTCGAAGCCGCGGCCCTGGACGGTGTACTCGTCGGCCAGCGCGCGGAGCGCGTCCGCGACCTGCCGCTCGGGCCGCTCCAGAATCCTCGCCAGGTGCCCCTCGGTCGCGGGCTCGTCCACGACCATGAGAACCGCCTCGAGCGCGGGCCTCAGGTCGAGGTCCGCGGCGGTGCCCGGCCCCGCGGGAACAGCGGCTGTGTCCTCACTCACGTCGTGCCCTCCCCTTTCTCCTTCTGCGGCCCCTTCGGCTCCTTCTGCGGTTCTTCCGGTGGTTCGGGCGGGCGGTCGAACTCGTCGGTGACCGCGGGGACGGCGTCCCCGTCGCCGCCGGTCCAGCGCACGGTCAGTTCACCGAGCGCGGTCTCCTGGTCGAGGGCGACGGCCTTCTCCCGGTACAGCTCCAGGAGCGCGAGGAACCGGGCGACGACGGTCAGCGTGTCGTCCGTGTCCTCGGTCAGGGTCCGGAAACCGGCCTCGCCGAGCTCCTTCAGCCGCGCGACCACGATCCCGGCCTGCTCCTGCACGCTGACCAGCGGCGCGTGGATGTGGTCGACGTACACCTGCGGCTCGGGCCTGGGCTGCATCGCCTTGACGGCGAGCCTCGCGAAGCCCTGCGCGCCGATGCTGATGACGACCTCGGGCAGCAGCTCGGCGTGCTGCGCCTCGAGCCCCACGGTACGGGGGTATCGCCGGGCCTCCTCGTCCAGCCGCCGGCTGAAGATCTCCGCGATCCGCTTGTAGGCGCGGTACTGGAGCAGGCGGGCGAACAACAGGTCCCGGGCCTCCAGCAGGGCGAGGTCCGCCTCGTCCTCCAGCTCGGCGGCGGGCAGCAGGCGGGCCGCCTTGAGATCGAGCAGCGTGGCCGCGACGACCAGGAACTCGGTCGTCTCGTCCAGGTCCCAGTCCGGTCCCAGTGCCCGGATGTACGCCATGAACTCATCGGTCACCCTGGACAGCGCGACCTCGGTGACGTCCAGCCTGTGCTTCGAGATCAGCTGAAGCAGCAGGTCGAAGGGCCCTTCGAAGTTCGACAACCGGACCTTGAACCGGCCGTCGTCCTCCCCCTCGGCCCCCTCGGCCCCCTCGGCCCCCTCGGCCGCCCCGGCCGCCGTGGCCTCGTCGGCCGCCCCGGCACCGGAGGCCACCGCGGGTGCCGTACCGGGTCCGGCCGGACCGTCGCCCGTCCCGGGACCCGCGAGCGCCGTCCCGGACGGCGGACCGGCGCCCGGACCCGGTACGTCGTCCCGGTCGGCCGGTGCGGGCCCCGAAGTCCGTGCGGCCACCGGAGCCCGAACCGCAGCGGGGGGCGCGGCCGCGCGGCCGGCGCCGGCCGCCGCTTCCCTCCCGGTGCCGGCGGTGCCCTCGGTGTCCGTCTCCACTCCCGAGCCCACGGGCCGCGGGGCGGGCGGAGCCGCACCCGGCCCCCGCCCCAGCGCGCGACGGCGGCCGGGCCGCGGGCCGCGGCCGGTGGCGGGGGTGTCGTTCGAGGTCATGGCCTCCGCAGGCTACCGCTACCGTCCACGCAGGCGTCGTACGAGGATGCTGGCGTCTCCGCGGGCTTCGAGGTCGGCGAGGACCACGGCGACCGCCTCGCGGACGATCCTGCCCCGGTCGACGGCCAGGCCGTGCTCCCCCCGGAGTACCAGACGGGCGTGCTCGAGGTCCATGAGCTCCTCGGCGGACACGTACACCGTGATCTTCTCGTCGTGCCGCTCGCGGCCGCTGGGCCGCCGGGCCGCCGCTCTTCCGCGCTTGCGCGGGGCCGCCTCCGCGGCCGGCCCCTCCGGCGCGCCCTGCCGTCGCGCGGAGCGTTCCGGCGCGGCGCGGCTGCGGGACTCGCCCGCTTCGGCCGGCTCCGCGTCCGTGGCGACGTGTTCGGCGCCCTCTCCGTCACCACCCTGCGCGGGCACCGACTGCGGGGTGTCCTCCTGAGCCGCGGCCGCGTCGCCCTCCCCCGCGGGAGCGGGGACCCGGGCCTCACCGCCCCCCTGGCGCCTGGGGGTGGACGCCTGGAGCGCCATCCCCCCTGTCGTACGGAAGAGTTCGTCGGCCCCCGGCAGACTCACTCGGCGTGACACCGGGCGAGCACCTCCCTGGCAAGCTGGCGGTAGGCGGCGGCACCGACGGAGTTGGACGCGTACGTGGTGATCGGCTCACCGGCGACGGTGGTCTCCGGGAAGCGGACCGTACGCCCGATGACCGTGTGGTAGACGTGGTCGTCGAAGGCCTCGACGACCCGCGCGAGCACCTCACGGCTGTGCACCGTGCGCGAGTCGTACATCGTGGCGAGGATCCCGTCGAGCTCCAGCTCGGGGTTGAGCCGCTCCTGGACCTTCTCGATGGTCTCGGTGAGCAGGGCCACACCGCGCAGGGCGAAGAACTCGCACTCCAACGGCACGATCACCTTGTGCGCGGCCGTCAGCGCGTTGACCGTGAGCAGGCCGAGCGAGGGCTGGCAGTCGATCACGATGTAGTCGTAGTCGTCCATGAGCGGCTTCAGGGCGCGCTGCAGGGTCGACTCGCGGGCCACCTCGGAGACCAGCTGGACCTCGGCCGCCGACAGGTCGATGTTGCTGGGCAGCAGGTCCATGTTGGGGACCGCCGTCTTCAGCAGTACCTCGTCGGCCGCCATGCCCCGCTCCATGAGCAGGTTGTAGACGGTGAGGTCGAGTTCCATCGGGTTGACGCCGAGTCCGACCGACAGCGCTCCCTGCGGATCGAAGTCGACGAGCAGCACCCGGCGTCCGTACTCCGCGAGCGCGGCACCCAGGTTGATGGTCGACGTGGTCTTGCCGACGCCGCCCTTCTGGTTGCACATCGCGATGATCTTCGCGGGGCCGTGGTCGGTCAGCGGGCCCGGGATGGGGAAGTACGGCAGCGGGCGTCCGGTCGGGCCGACGCGTTCACGGCGCTGGCGGGCCGCGTCGGGCGCGAGGGTGGCCGCGTACTCGGGATCCGGCTCGTACTCGGCGTCGGGATCGTAGAAGTGCCCCTCGGGCAGTTCGTCGTAGTCGGCGAATTGGTTGTGGGGCGCGCCACTTCCGTCGCCGGCCATGGCGTTCACGTGATGGCCATCCATGCTCTGGTGTGCAGTGGGAGTCGCCTGCTGGATCTGATGGGTTGCGAAGGTGCGCACGGCGACGGAGCCGACCGGAGCGAACCCCGCGGAACCCCGGTCCCGTGCAGTCATTCCTGGGTGACCACCCCCGGGAGTAAATGTCGACTCATTCACAAGTCGTCTTACCTCCTTGGTGACCAGGAAACTTCTAGACAGGTCAGCGTGGCATCATGCCGACGGTTGGCGACTCTATGGCGTGTCGGCGGTCCGCAGCAACACAATCCGCCGGACCCGACTCGATGTGTCGACAATGAAACACCCCTCTGTCAAGGGCGTACGACCGTCGTACGGCAGGTTTCACCGGTGTGCGAATCGGCGGAAGGGGGACGTTCGAGGCGAGTTGCCCCGGATTCGTGAAGTGACCATACACACATCTCGCCGTGCCCGACGGGCAAGGCGGGTCCGGATGCGCGACGTTGACGAACGAAGTTGACGTATCGCCTTGGGCGAGAGGCGACTTGATCGACTTAACGCCCGGAAGACACTTCCGGGCGTCGGGTCGGGTCGGGTGGCGCGGCCGGTTCAGCCGAGCAGCTGGGCGAGTTCGACGTGGTCCAGGCCGTGCGCTTCGGCGACCTCCTGGTACACGACCTTGCCGTCGTGCGTGTTGAGGCCCCTGGCGAGGGCGGGGTCGCGGCGCAGCGCCTCCACCCAGCCGTGGTTCGCGAGTTCGACGACGTACGGCAGCGTGGCGTTGGTGAGCGCGTAGGTGGAGGTGTTGGGCACGGCGCCGGGCATGTTGGCGACGCAGTAGAAGACCGATTCGTGGACCGTGAAGATCGGCTCGGCGTGCGTGGTCGGGTGGGAGTCCTCGAAGCAGCCGCCCTGGTCGATCGCGATGTCGACAAGGACACTCCCGCTCTTCATCCGCGAGACGAGGTCGTTGGTGACCAGCTTCGGCGCCTTGGCGCCGGGGATCAGCACCGCGCCGATGACGAGGTCGGCCTCGAGGCAGGCCTTCTCCAGCTCGAAGGCGTTGGAGACGACGGTCTGGATCTTCGTACCGAAGACCTGGTCCGCCTCCCGGAGCTTGTTGATGTCCTTGTCGAGCAGGGTCACGTGGAAGCCCATGCCGACGGCGATCTGCGCGGCGCTCCAGCCGGAGACGCCTCCGCCGATGACGACGGCACGGCCGGCCGGCACACCGGGGACCCCGCCGGGCAGCACGCCGCGGCCGCCGCCGGCCCGCATCAGGTGGTAGGCGCCGACCTGGGCGGACAGCCGGCCCGCGACCTCGGACATGGGGGCGAGCAGCGGCAGCGCGCGGCTGGGCAGCTCGACGGTCTCGTAGGCGATGGCAGTGGTGCCGGAGGCCAGCAGGGCGTCCGTACACTCCCTGGAGGCGGCCAGGTGCAGGTAGGTGAAGAGCGTCTGGTCCTTGCGCAGCCGGTGGTACTCCTCGGCGACGGGCTCCTTGACCTTCAGCAGCAGGTCGGCGGCGGCCCACACCTCGTCGGCGGTGTCCAGTATCCGCCCGCCCGCGGCGACGTACTCGCCGTCCGGGATCGAGGAGCCCACGCCGGCGCCGCGCTCGATGACGACCTGGTGGCCGTGGCGCACCAGCTCGTGCACGCCGGCCGGGGTGATGGCCACCCGGAACTCGTTGTTCTTGACCTCGCGGGGGATGCCGACCTTCACGTCGATCACGGTCCTTGGTTCGGAGGGTAGGAGATGTTCCTGCACATACCCGGGCACACACGCGCACACCGGGAGAGACCGCAGAAGATGGCGCGGCAAGGCCATCTTAATGAAGGTGTTCCCGCTGTACAGCCTTACAAAGCATCAATCTTGTCCGGAGGGGCTGCGGATTTCGTAGGTGTCGCCTGAGTGTTTCGGGTCGGTTCCAGGCTCCTGGGCCTCTTCTTCCAGCATCCGCTCCGCCGAGCTCCGGTGCAGCGCGGCCGACGCGGGGTCGCCGAGACGGCCGAAGGTGTCGGCGAGCCTGAGGTGCAGCGCGGCCTGCAACCGGGTGTCCTCGGCCCGCCGGGCCCACTCCACCGCCTCCCGGCAGGTACGCAGCGACTCCTCGGGGCGGCCGGCGTACTCCTGGACCCTGGCCAGTTCGCTCAACGCACGCGCCCGGGCGGCCACATCGCCGTTCCTGCGGTGCCCGGCGACCGCCGCCCGCCAGTTGCGCAGCGCCTCTCCGTAGCGGCCGGCGTAGGTGTGGGCGGCGGCGATCCGGCCGTACAGGCGGGCGGCGTCCGCGCGCTCGCCCCGGGCGAGCCGCTCGGCCAGGGACCGGCCGAACCAGTCGGCGGCCCGGTCGAAGTCACCGAGCTCCAGATGGGCGCCTCCCACGGATTCCGTCGCGCGGCCTGTCGCGTAGGAATCGTTCGCCGCCCGGCCGGCGTCCAGCGCGGCCCGGTACCGCGCCAGCGCGTCGGCCGTGCGGCCGGTACGGGCGTCGAGGTCGCCGAGGTTGAGCAGGGCCGCGGCCTGCTCGCGGGGCAGCCTCCGGCGCTCGGCCACGTCGAGAACCAGGTGGTGGATGCCGTAGAGATCGCCGGCGGCGGCCTGGGTGCCGAAGTGGGCCACCATGGCGCGCACCAGCTGGGACATGAGGCGGCGGGCCAGGGTGTCCAGCGTCCCGTCGGCGACCGCGAGGCGGGCCGAGGCCAGCAGGGCCGGCCGGCGGACGCGCAGCCAGTCGGCGGCGTCGCGAGGGCTGGAGAAGCGCAGGGAACGCGGCGTCCCGAGGAGCTTCTCGCGTGCCTGGGGGCTGTCGGTCTCGGTGATGGCCCTGCAGGACTGGAGCAGCCGTACGGCCCGCTCCAGCATGCGGGCGCGGGCCAGCTGGAGCTCACCGGGCCGTTCGTGGGCCTCGGCGAGTCGCTTCAGCAGGGGGTGCAGGCACCCGGGCACCTCGTACTGCGGCAGCGAGGCCCCCACGGGGTGCAGCAGGCCCACGGAGACGAAGTCGTCCAGGGTGGTACGCGCGCTGCTCACCGTGCAGCCGGCGAGCGCGGAGGCGGTGTGCGGGTCGGCCAGGCCGGCCGGGGCGAGGCTCAGCAGACGCAGCATCCGGGCGGCGGGGGCGGGCAGCGCGTCATGGACCAGCCGAAGGACGCGGCCGGTCGCGGTGCCCTCGTCCGTTTCGGCGTGCAGGTGCCGGGCGAGGTCGGCGACGGCGGCCTGGGGCCGGGCGGCGAGCCAGCCGCCGGCCAGGACCAGGGCGGCGGGCTCCCCCTGGCACCGCTCGGCCAGGTCCTCCGCGGCCCGCGGGTCGACGGTGACGCGGACCGGGCCGGCGATCCCGGACAGCAGTTCCACGGCGGACTTGGTGTCGAGGCCGCCGAGGGTGCAGGGGCGGACGTCGCAGATGCCGGTCAGCGGGCCCTGGGAGATGGCGACCACCAGGCACTCGGGGTTGTCGGGCAGGAGGGCGTCGACCTGCTCGGCGTCGGCCGCGTCGTCCAGCAGGAGCAGCGTCCGGCGGCCGGCCAGGGCGGTCCGCAGCGCCTCGGCGAGATCGTCCTCGGCGGCGCCTGCCGGGGCGGGCGCCCCGAGTGACTCGAGCAGTTCCCGCGCGGAGCGCTCGACGGGCACGCGCGTGCCGTCGGTCTCGCTGAGCCGGGCGCGCAGCACCCCGTCGGGGTAGCGGTCGGCGACCTGGCGGACGAGTTCCTCACCGAGCGTCGTCCGGCCGGATCCGGGCCGGCCGGCGATGAGCAGCACACGGGCGCGGGGGGCCTTGCGGCCGGAGAGGGTGTCGAGTCCGGCGCGCTCGATGTCGGCCCGGAGTTCCTTCAACTCCCGCGTGCGGCCCAGGAATCGGGCCTCCATGGCAACGTCCGGGGAGAGCCGCACACCGTCCGTGTCCACCGCCTGATCCGTCACGGGCCACACTCCCGTCCCACCGCACGCGCAAGCCCGCCGGGACTCCGGATCGGGCGTTTTCCAGAGCCTAGTTCACGCTCTGCTACGTTCCGTGTGGAGCACGGCGGACGCGTCCCTCGATCGGATCAGCAGATGGTCACATCGCGAGAGGTGCGCTGAGGGCCGGGGTGGTTCAGGCGTCGAACGGACGCGCAGGCCACGGCGCCTCGGCCGGACGCAGCGCGTCGAGCCCGTCCTGCTCCCGCGCGGCGACGAGCGAAAGCACGCCCACCACCAGGCAGTTGTTGTGCAGTTCGCCGGCCAGCACCCCGCGGACCAGGTCCGCGACCGGCACCCGGGCCAGTTCCATGTCCGCCTCTTCGTCCTCGACCTCGAAACGGTCGCCCTCGGCCTCGGACAGCCCCCGGGCCAGGAAGATCCGTACGGCCTCGTCGCAGCCGCCGGCGGTGGTGTAGACGTCGGTCAGCACCCGCCAGTCCTCGGCCTTGACGTGCGCCTCCTCGTACAGCTCCCGCTGGGCGGCGTGCAGCGGGTTCTCGCCGGGGACGTCGAGCAGACCGGCCGGAATCTCCCACAGCTTGTGGCGCACGGGGTGGCGGTACTGGCGCAGCACCAGGACGCGGTCGGCGGCGTCGAGGGCGAGGACGGCGACGGACCCGGGGTGGACCTGGTAGTCGCGGCGGACCACGGTCCCGTCGGGCATGACCACGTCGTCGGTGCGCACGGAGGTCTTGTTGCCGACGAAGGGCGTCCTGGTCGCCCGGACCTCCCACTCCTCCGGGGTGTCCTTGATGGTCGTTCCGGTCATTGCGGTCCTTCCCAGACGTGCAGGCGTACGGGCGCGCGGCGGCGGCCGGGACGCACCCCGATCGGGGGTTCCGCGCCCCGGCAACCGTACAACCGGTGTGTTACTTCGAGATCTTCCGCTCGACCGCGGCCTTGACGAGGCCCGCGAACAGCGGGTGCGGACGCGTCGGACGCGAGCGCAGCTCCGGGTGCGCCTGGGTCGCGACCAGGTACGGGTGGACCTCGCGCGGGTACTCGACGTACTCGACGAGCTTGCCGTCCGGGGAGGTGCCGGAGAAGACGATGCCGGCCTTCTTCTCCAGCTCCGCGCGGTAGGCGTTGTTCACCTCGTAGCGGTGCCGGTGGCGCTCCTCGACGTACTCCTTGCCGTCGTACACCTCGCGCACGATCGAGCCCTCGGCCAGCTTGGCCGGGTACATGCCGAGCCGCATCGTGCCGCCCATGTCGCCGTCACCGGCGACGATGTCGAGCTGTTCGGCCATGGTGGAGATGACCGGGTGGGAGGTGGCCGGGTCGAACTCGGTGGAGTTGGCGTCGGAGATGCCCGCGAGGTTGCGGGCCGCGTCGATCACGATGCACTGCAGGCCGAGGCAGAGGCCGAGCAGCGGAATCCGGTTCTCGCGCGCGTAGCGGATCGCGCCGACCTTGCCGAGCGCCCCGCGGTCCCCGAAGCCGCCGGGGATGCAGATGGCGTCGACGTCACCGAGCTGCGCCTGGGCGCCGGACGGGGTCTTGCAGTCGTCGGAGGTGACCCACTTGATCTTCACCCGGGCCCGGTTGGCGAAGCCGCCCGCGCGCAGCGCCTCGATGACCGAGAGGTAGGCGTCGGGCAGGTCGATGTACTTGCCGACCAGGGCGAGGGTGATCTCGTGATCGGGGTTGTGGACCCGGTCGAGCAGGTCGTCCCAGGTCGTCCAGTCCACGTCCCGGAAGGGCAGGTCCAGCTTGCGCACGACGTAGGCGTCCAGGCCCTCGGTGTGCACGACCTTCGGGATGTCGTAGATCGAGCGGGCGTCGGGGCAGGCGACCACGGCGGCCTCGTCGACGTCGCACATCAGCGAGATCTTCCGCTTGATCGCGGTCGGCACCTCGCGGTCGCAGCGCAGCACGATCGCGTCCGGCTGGATACCGATGTTGCGCAGCGCCGCGACCGAGTGCTGGGTGGGCTTCGTCTTCAGCTCACCCGAGGGACCGATGTAGGGCAGGAGCGAGATGTGGACGACGAACACGTTGTCGCGGCCGACCTCGTGCCGCACCTGGCGGACGGTCTCCAGGAACGGCAGCGACTCGATGTCGCCGACCGTGCCGCCGACCTCGGTGATCACGACGTCGACCTCGTCCGTCGCCATGCGGCGGATGCGGTGCTTGATCTCGTTGGTGATGTGCGGGATGACCTGCACGGTGTCGCCCAGGTACTCGCCGCGGCGTTCCTTGGCGATCACGGTGGAGTAGACCTGGCCCGTGGTGACGTTGGCGGAGCCGTCCAGGTCGCGGTCGAGAAAGCGCTCGTAGTGCCCGATGTCCAGGTCGGTCTCGGCGCCGTCGTTGGTGACGAAGACCTCACCGTGCTGGAAGGGGTTCATCGTGCCGGGGTCGACGTTGAGATAGGGGTCGAGCTTCTGCATGACGACGCGCAGACCGCGGGCCTTGAGCAGCATGCCGAGGCTGGAGGCCGTCAGACCCTTGCCCAGCGAGGATGCGACACCCCCGGTGACGAAGATGTGCTTGGTCGTCGTGGATTGTGGCATGGCCAAGAGGGGGCTCCCGTGGTCGCGGTCTGAGGGTGCGGAGCGGCTGCCTGCCGGAAAACTCCGACGGCGCCGTCGCTGCGGTTCGGGGGTGCCCTTTTCGGATTTCCCCTCCAAAGAAGGGGCCCACCGGTCCACGGGCTACCAGCGTATCAGCGCCGCGGGACATCGACGTCCGGGCACGCTCCGCACATGCGCGGGCACACGTCGGTGACCTGTTGCACGTCTCTCACCCCTTGGTCACCCGTTCGGCGGGTGCGCGTTGGCCGGAGCGGCACACAGACCCTCCACGTGCGTCGTATCCTGCTCGGACACCCGCTGCCGAGCCCGGCCGGCCGAACGGCACCACCCCCGCCCGTCACACCGGAACAACGCAAGCTCGTCAGTTCGTTGAGCAGCAATGGGCGCTTTGCATTCGCGGCTGAGTGACTGCTTTGCTTCATCGCTCAACGACGCATTACGTATCCGACTGACCCCTTGACCGCACCAGCGACAACCCCCTCGTGGGGTGACGTGGCCGTTCGACTGGAGTTGCACGTGGCCGGGCGCATCGAAGACTACGCACTCATCGGAGACATGCAGACCGCCGCCCTGGTCTGCCGGGACGGCACAGTCGACTGGCTGTGCCTGCCCCGCTTCGACTCGCACGCCATCTTCGCCGGCCTGTTGGGCACCGAAGAACACGGCTTCTGGCGGATCGGCCCGGCACACGCCCCCGACGCCCCGCCGCCGGCTGCGACCCGGCGCGGCTACCGCGGCGACTCGCTGGTCCTGGAGTCCGAGTGGGACACCGGGCGCGGCACGGTCCGGGTGACCGACTTCATGCCCCCGCGCGACGGCGCGCCGCAGCTCATCCGCATCGTGGAGGGCGTCTCGGGCCGCGTGCCGATGCGCTCCACCCTCCGGATGCGTTTCTCCTACGGCCGGGTGGTGCCGTGGGTGCACAAGCACGAGGGGCGCACGGTCGCCGTCGCGGGCCCGGACTCCGTGTGGTTCGACACACCCGCCGACACGTACGGCAAGTCGCTGACGACCTACTCGGACTTCACGGTGGCCCCGGGCGACCGGATCGCGTTCACCGTGTCGTGGCAGCCCTCGCACAAGGAGCCGCCGGCGCTGCCGGAGCCGGAGCAGTCGCTGGAGGCGACGGAGGACTTCTGGCGGGAGTGGGTGGAGCACTGCACGTACCACGGCCCCTACCGCGAGGCCGTGGTCCGCTCCCTGATCACGCTGAAGGCGCTCACCTACGCCCCGACCGGCGGCATCGTCGCCGCGCCCACCACCTCCCTGCCGGAGGACATCGGCGGCGTCCGCAACTGGGACTACCGCTACACCTGGCTGCGGGACGCGGCGATCACCCTGTCCTCGCTGCTGCGCACCGGCTATCGCGAGGAGGCCCGCGCCTGGCGCGAGTGGCTGCTGCGCGCGGTGGCGGGCGACCCGGAGAACCTGCAGATCATGTACGGCATCGCCGGTGAGCGCGAGCTCGGCGAGGCGGAGCTGGACTGGCTTCCCGGCTACGAGAACTCGGCCCCGGTCCGGGTGGGCAACGGCGCGGCGCACCAGCTCCAGCTGGATGTGTACGGCGAGGTCACCGAGGCCCTGCACCTGGCCCACATGACGGGCCTGGCCCGCAACGACTACGCGTCCCTGCTCCAGCTGAAGCTGATCCGCTACCTGGAGAAGCACTGGCAGGAGCCGGACGAGGGCATCTGGGAGGTCCGCGGCCCGCGCCGCCACTTCGTGCACTCCAAGGTGATGGCGTGGGTCGCCGTCGACCGCACCATCAAGCTCATCGAGTCCGGCGACGCGGACGGCCCCCTGGAGCAGTGGAAGGGGCTGCGCGACGACATCCACCGGGACGTGTGCGAGAAGGGCTACGACAAGGAACGCAACACGTTCACGCAGTCGTACGGCTCGAAGGAACTGGACGCCTCGCTGCTGCTGATCCCGCAAATGGGTTTCCTGCCGCCGGACGACAAGCGGGTGATCGGCACCATCGAGGCGATCCAGCGCGAGCTGTCCACGCCGGACGGCTTCATCCTGCGCTATCCGACGGAGGGCGCGGACGAGGGCGTCGACGGGCTGCCGGGCGACGAGGGCGCGTTCCTCGCCTGCTCGTTCTGGATGGCCGACGACCTGGCGATGATCGGCCGGGTGGACGAGGCCCGCAGGCTGTTCGAGAAGCTGCTCTCCCTGCGCAACGACCTGGGCCTGCTCGCCGAGGAGTGGGACCCGGTCGGACAGCGTCAGGTCGGCAACTTCCCGCAGGCCTTCAGCCACGTCCCCCTCATCGACACCGCTCTGCGTCTGACGGCCTCGGGGGCGTACGGGGGCTGAGCCTGTCGGGTGCGAGGTCGGGCGCGGGTCCGGGTCCGGGCCCGCGCCGACGGTTCCAGCTCGTCGGCTCCGATCAGGTCAGCGGCCGTGGCTGCGTCAACTCGTCGTAGACGCTGAGGACCTGGGCCACCGCCTCGTCCTCCGTCGGCCATCCGGCCGCCTGCCGGGCGCCCTTGGCCCGGAGTTCGTCCCGACGTCCGGGGTCGCCGAGCAGCCGTACGACGGCGTCGGCGAGGGCACGCGCGTTGCGGTACGGGACGAGTTCGGCTGCGTCGCCGACGAGTTCGGGGACGCCGCCGGTGTCGGCCGCGACGAGTGGCACGCGCGCGTGGAGGGCCTGCTGGGCGAGGACGGAGCGCCCCTCCCACCGGCTCGGCAGCAGCGCGAGGTCGGCGGCCTCCAGCAGCTCGGTGATGTCGTCGCGCCGTCCGACGAGCCGGACCGGCAGGTCCTCGTCCGTGATCCGCCGCTGGAGTTCACCGCGCAGCGGCCCCTCCCCCGCGACGACGACCAGCGGCTGGGGGTCGAGGCGGCGCCATCCGTGCGTGGCGTCGAGCAGTGTGTGATGGCCGCGGTTGCGTTCGAGGGCGCCGACGGCGATCAGCAACGGGCGTCCGACGGCGCCGAGTTCGGCCAGGAGTTTGGGCCGTGACCCGTCCGGGTCGCCCGTCTTCGGGGCGGTGCGCGGCCCGGGGAAGGCGACCGCCGCCAGCCGCGCGTCCCGCGCTCCTGTCCGGCGTGCCCGCTCGACCAGGGCGGAGGTGGTTCCGAGCACCACGGTGGCCGCCCTGACGACCCGTCGCTCCATCAGCCGCAGGACGTGCGCACGGGCACCGTCGGCGTGCGGCCGGTCGTGCCAGGTGACGGTCAGCGGGGTGCGCCGCCCGCCGAGGGCGAGCACGGTCCGGAAGGAGGCGTGCAGGCCGTGCGCGTGCACCAGGTCGGCGTCCGCGCACGCCGCCCGCAGCGCGGACACCGAGCCGGGGTCGCTGCTGCGCGGCACGTGCACGTGGTCGGCGCCGGCGCCGGTGAAGTCGTAGGTGTGCTCGGCCTCGGTGGGGGCGCACACCGTGACCCGCACGCCCCGCGCGACGAGCCCCGCGGCCAGCGAGCGCACGTGGGCACCGGCCGCGGCGTTGCCGCCGCCCAGCACCTGCACGGTGCGCAGCGGCGACTGGCCGTGCGGTGAGTGGCTGCTCACGGGGGTCACGTGGCCGGGCTCCTGGTTCGGGTCGGGTGGTCCCGAAGAACGTACAGAAGGACCGTGCGGAGAGGATGGACTGCACGATCTCCTGCGCATGCTCGGTCAAGCATGCCAGGAGGCAAGGGAATTCCGGCAACGACCGGATCGACCGCCCGCAGCGGAGTGGACGCGAACGCCACCCGTACGAGTGACAAAGTACGTCCTGTCGGCCGACACGGCCCGGTGGGCGACCGGGCGGACGCCGACGCCCTCGAGCCGCCTTTCAGCCGTCCGCGCGGGCCGTCTCCAGTAGTTCCTCCGCGTGGGCGCGGGCCGTCTCCGAGTCCTCCTGGCCGGCCAGCATCCGCGACAGTTCCCGGATCCGGTCCTCCCCTTCGAGTACCTTCACACCGGACCGGGTGACCGTCCCGTCGTGCGTCTTCGCCACCAGCAACTGCCGGTCCGCGAAGGCGGCCACCTGCGGCAGATGGGTGACGACCACGACCTGGGCGCTCTTCGCCAGCTTGGCGAGCCGCCGCCCGATCTCGACGGCCGCCTTGCCGCCGACACCGGCGTCGACCTCGTCGAACAGGTACGTCGGCACCGGGTCCGTACCGGCGAACACGACCTCCACGGCCAGCATCACGCGCGACAGCTCACCGCCGGACGCGCCCTTGGCGATGGGCCGGGGCGGCGCCCCGGGGTGCGGGGCGAGCAGCAGCTCGACCTCGTCGACGCCCGACGGCCCGTGGGCGACCGTGCGCCCGCCGACCTCGACACCGTCCGGGTCCTCGGTCTGCCGGATGTCGAACGACACGCGCGCGTGGGGCATGGCGAGGGAGGCCAGCTCCCCGGTGACGGCCGCCGCGAAGCGCTCCGCGGCCTCGGTGCGCGCCTGGGAGAGCGTCTGCGCCAGCCCGCCCAGTTCGGCGCGCAGGCCGTCTCGCTCGGCGGTGAGTTCCCCGATCCGCTCGTCGTCGCCCTCCAGGTCCGTGAGGCGCGCCGCGCTCTCCTCGGCCCAGGCCAGCACGGCGGCGATGTCCGGGCCGTACTTGCGGGTGAGCCCGGTGAGCGCGGCCCGGCGTTCCTCCACCGCCGCCAGCCGCAGCGGATCGGCGTCCAGGTCGTCCGCGTACCCGGCGAGGTCACCGGCGACGTCACGCAGCAGGATGCCGACCTCAGCGATCCGGTCGGTGAGCGCGGCCAGCGCCGGATCGTGCGCCCGGACGGCCTCCAGGGCCCGCTGTGCGCCCGCGACGAGCGTTCCCGCGTCGACGCCCTCGAGGTCCTCCGGGTTGCCGGCGAGAGCGGCGTGCGCGACGGACGCGGCGGACGCCAGGGCCTCGGCGTGCCCGAGCCTCTCGGCCTCCTCGGCCAGTTCCACGTCCTCTCCGGCGCGGGGCTCCACTGCGGCGATCTCGTCGAGCCCGAAGCGCAGCAGGTCGGCCTCCTGGGCCCGTTCACGCGCGCGGGTGGTGATCTCCTCGAGTTCCGTGGCGACGGCCCTCAGCCGCTTGTACGCCTCCGTGTACTTGGCGAGCGGTCCGGCGACCGCGTCCCCCGCGTACCGGTCGAGCGCCTGCCGCTGCCGGGACTGCTTCAGCAGCCCCTGCTGGTCGGTCTGCCCGTGCACGGCCACCAGGTCGTCGGCGAGTTCGGCGAGCAGCCCGACGGGCACGCTCCGCCCGCCGAGGTGCGCCCGGGAGCGCCCCTCGGCGGAGACGGTACGGCTGATCAACAGCGCCCCGTCGTCGAGCTCGGCTCCCGCCTCCCCCGCGCGCGCGGCGGCCGCGGCGCTCTCGGGCACGGTGATCCGCCCCTCGACGACCGCGCTTCTGGCGCCGATCCGCACCAGGGCCGCGTCCGCCCTTCCACCCAGCAGCAGCCCGAGACTGGTGACCACCATGGTCTTGCCCGCGCCCGTCTCACCGGTGACGGCGGTGAAGCCGGGTGACAGCTCGACCACGGCGTCGTCGATGACTCCGAGCGACCGTATCCGCATCTCCTCCAACACGTCCCAGACCTTACGAGGTTTTCCTCGCCCTGTCCGACGCCACCCCCGCCCGTACGGGAATGCGGCAGGTCTGCACCCCCGAGCGGGAAGGGACGGAGGCGGACGCGCAGGCTAGTGCGGGGCTCCCCGCCATCCCGAGACCGGCAGCGCGAACTTAGCCACCAGCCGGTCCGTGAACGAGGCGTGGTGCAGCCGGGCCAGCCGGACCGGGACGGCGCCGCGCCGGACCTCCACCCGCGCGCCGGCCGGCAGTTCCACGGTCCGCCGTCCGTCGCACCACAGCACACCGGGCGGGACATGCGGCAGCATTTCCACCGCGAGCACCGAGTCCGGCGAGGTCACCAGCGGCTTGGCGAACAGGGCGTGCGCGCTGATCGGCACCATCAGCAGGGCCTCGACCTCGGGCCACACGACAGGTCCGCCGGCGGAGAACGCGTACGCTGTCGATCCGGTCGGGGTGGCGCACACGATGCCGTCGCAGCCGAAACCGGTCACCGGACGCCCGTCGATCTCCAGCACGACCTCCAGCATCCGCTCGGCGGACACCTTCTGCACGGCCGCCTCGTTCAGCGCCCAGTCCGTGTGCACGATGGTGCCGTTCTTGTGCACGACGACGTCGACGGTCATCCGTTCCTCGACCTCGTACGCCTTGCTCACCACCCGGTCGACGACCTTGTCGAGGTCGTCCCGTTCGGCCTCGGCGAGGAAGCCGACGCTGCCGAGGTTCACGCCGAGCATCGGCACACCCGAGGCGCGGGCGAACTCCGCGCCGCGCAGCAGCGTGCCGTCACCGCCGAGCACGATCAGCAGTTCGCAGTCGTCGAGGCACTCGGGGGTGGCCTCCTTGACGGTCCCCACCTCGTCCGGCAGCGGCAGGTCCCGCGCCTCGGCCTCCAGCACCCGCACCCCCAGTCCGGAAGCCAGCAGTCCTTTGACCACGAGCTCCGCGCTGCGGATGGCCGCGGGGCGGCCGGTGTGGGCGAGCAGGAAAACAGTACGAGCTCGGTTCGGTGTCAACGCGGCCCCTCCGCCACTGCACGGTCGACGTCGGCCGGGTCCAGTTCCAAAGCCCCCGCCCGCAGCCAGAGAAAGTATTCGACGTTTCCCGAGGGTCCGGGCAGCGGACTCGCGGTCACGCCCCTGGCCCCCAGTCCCAGCTCCCAGGCCTTGGCGGCCACGGTCCGCACGGCCTCGGCGCGCAGCTGCGGGCTGCGTACGACGCCGCCGCTGCCCAGCCGCTCCCTGCCCACCTCGAACTGCGGCTTGACCATCATCACCAGGTCGGCGTCCGGCCGCACGCACCGCTTCAGGGCGGGCAGGACCAGCCCGAGCGGGATGAAGGACAGATCCCCCACGACAAGATCCACAGGCTCCCCATCGATTGCTTCAAGCGTCAACTCCCTGACGTTCGTACGGTCCTTGACGGTGACGCGTTCATCGTTGCGGAGAGACCAGGCGAGTTGTCCGTATCCGACGTCCACGGCGACCACATGGGCGGCCCCGGCCCGGAGCAGGACGTCGGTGAAACCCCCGGTCGAGGCACCGGCGTCCAGCGCCCGCCGTCCCCGGACGGCCAGCCCCTGCGGCACGAACGCCTCGAACGCGCCGGCGAGCTTGTGGCCGCCGCGCGACACGTAGTCCGGGTCGCCGGCGTCCTCGGCGACGAGGATCGCGGCGGCGGTCTCCACCTGGGTGGCGGGCTTGGTCGCGACGGTCTTGCCGACACTGACCCGCCCGGCGGCGATCAGCTGGCCGGCGTGCTCACGCGACCGGGCGAGCTTCCGGCGGACCAGCTCCGCGTCGAGACGGCGGCGTGCGACTCCTGCCACGTTCGGTTCAGCTCCCCTGTCGGTAGGTAGGTGTGGGAGGGGCCCCCGGAGGTTCCGGGCGGGCGTCGAGCGCGGTGAGCGCGTCGCGCAGCCCCCGGTGCACATCTTCGTACACCTCGACATGGCCGTCCGTGGTGAGGTGGTCGGCGTCGGCCAGCCGCTCCAGCCGCGCGTCCACCTCGGCGTTGCCGGTGGGGGTGCGGGGGACGTTCAGGGGCGCGGGGGCGGCGGGGGCGTACCCGGGCGCGGCCCGGAGGGCGTCGTCGGCCGTCGGTGCGGCGTGCTCCGCCTGCGGGGGCGGCTGCGGCGCGCTCCCCGGCGGGGGTGCTGCGTCGTTCATGCCCCGACGCTACCGCGAACCGTTGGGGTACCGTCGTCCGCGATGGCCACGATCGAGGAGTGCCGTGCCGCACTCGACAAACTGTCCGACTCCATACAGCGTGCCGAGGGCGACGTGCGCACGGCGGCGGCGATGGACCGCTCGGTCAGCTGTCACATCACCGACCTGGACGTGACCTTCGCCGGCCGGCTCACCGGCGGGCGGATCGAGGTGCACGACACGCTGGAGGGCCCCCCGCGCGAGCGGGCGCAGATCCGGCTCGCCATGCGGGGCGACGATCTGCTGGCCCTGGTCGACGGCGAGCTGCACTTCGCCAGGGCCTGGGGGTCGGGCCGGGTGAAACTGGAGGCCGGTCTGCGCGACCTGTTCCATCTCAGGAAGCTTCTCTAGCGCCCATCGCGGCCGCGGCCTGCCGGCCCGGGTTCTGCCTGCCGGTGTCCCGCTTCGCCGCGGTCCGCGCTGTGCGGGCGGCCGGCACGATCAGGGGCGTGCCCGTCTCGGGGTCGTCGATGACCTGGCAGCTCAGGCCGAAGACCTGCTCGACCAGCCCGGCGGTGACGATCTCCTTCGGCGCGCCCTGCGCGATGACCTTCCCGTCGCGCAGCGCGATGAGGTGGGTGGCGTACCGGGCGGCGTGGTTGAGGTCGTGCAGGACGGCGACGAGGGTACGGCCCTGCTCCTCGTGCAGTTCCGCGCACAGGTCCAGTACGTCGATCTGGTGCTGGATGTCCAGATAGGTCGTCGGCTCGTCGAGCAGCAGCAGCGGGGTCTCCTGGGCGAGCGCCATGGCGATCCACACGCGCTGCCGCTGCCCGCCGGAGAGTTCGTCGACATGCCGTTCCCCCAGGTCTGCGATGCCGGTCCGGGCCATCGCCTCCTGGACGACCCGCTCGTCCTCGGTGGACCACTGGCGCAGGATGCCCTGGTGCGGGTACCGGCCGCGCCCCACCAGGTCGGCGACCGTGATCCCGTCGGGCGCGATCGAGGACTGGGGCAGCAGTCCGAGGGTGCGGGCGACCTTCTTCGCGGGCATCGACTGGATGACCTGACCGTCCAGCAGCACCCGCCCCCGGCTGGGCTTCAGCATCCGCGACAGTGCCCGCAGGAGTGTCGACTTGCCGCAGGCGTTCGGGCCGACGATCACGGTGAAGGAGTTGTCCGGTATCTCCACCGACAACTGCTCGGCGATGACCCGCTGGTCGTAGGCGAGGGTGACGTCCTCTGCGGACAGTCGGTTCACGGTGCTCCTTCGGTTGTTCGGCCCGCCGGTCTGCGGGTCGGTCGGTCCGTTGGCCGGTCCGTGGACGGTTCGCGTCATATCCGGCCCGCCCTGCGCTCGGTGACCAGCAGCCAGAGCAGGTAGACACCGCCGACCACACCGGTGACCACGCCCACGGGCAACTGCTCGGTGCCGAAGGCCCGCTGCGAGACCCAGTCGGCGCTCACCAGCAGGGCTGCGCCCATGCACATCGACGGCATGAGGTTCGGCCCGGGCGAGCAGGTCAGACGCCGGGCGAGCTGCGGCGCGGTGAGCGCGACGAAGCCGACCGGCCCGGAGGCCGCCGTCGCCGAAGCGGTGAGCAGGACCGCGGACAGCATCAGCACCAGCCGCACGCGCTCCACCCGGACTCCGAGGGCGTACGACACGTCGTCGCCCATCTCCGTCATCCTGAGCCCGCGGGAGTTGGCGAGAACCAGCGGTACGAGGACGGCGCACAGCGCGAGCAGGGGCCACACCTGGTCCCAGTCACGGCCGTCGAGGGAACCGGTCATCCAGACGACCGCCCGGGCCGCGTCCACGATGTCGGACTTGGTGAGCAGATAACCGTTGACCGCGGTGACGATCGCGGAGACACCGATACCGACCAGGACCAGCCGGTAGCCGTGCACCCCCCGCTTCCAGGCGAGCGCGTAGAGGGCGAACCCGGTCACCAGTCCACCTGCCAGGGCGCCGAGGGCGACCTGCTGGGCCGTTCCGGAGAACAGCACGATCATCACGAGCGCACCGGCCGTGGCGCCCTGGCCCAGGCCGAGGACGTCCGGGCTGCCCAGCGGATTGCGGGAGACGGACTGGAACAGCGCGCCCGCGAGACCGAGCGAGGCGCCGACGAGGAGCCCCACCAGGACCCGTGGCAGCCGCAGTTCGGTGACGATGAACTCCTGGCCCGGGTCGCCCTCGCTCAGCAGGGTCCGGACCACGTCGGCGGCGGGTATCGGGAAGTCGCCGGTGCCGATCAGCACCACGCTCGCGGTGAGCGCCACGAGCAGCAGCAGAACACCGACGAGCAGGGCGCGCACGTCCACCCGGAGCGAGAGGCCGCCCGGGGTGCGCACAGTACGGTTGGTCTTCACAGCTGGGCCGTCCTCCGCCGTCGTACGAGATAGATGAAGACCGGGCCGCCGATGATCGCGGTGACGATGCCGACCTGGAGCTCCGCGGGCCGGGCCAGGACGCGGCCGATGACATCGGCGCCGAGCAGCAGCACGGGCGACAGGATCGCCGCGTACGGCAGGATCCAGCGCAGGTCGGGTCCGGTGAACGAGCGTACGACGTGCGGCACCATCAGGCCGACGAAGGCGATCGGCCCGCAGGCGGCCGTCGCGGCCCCGCACAGCAGCGTCGCGGCGAGCATGGCCGTCCCTCGCGTGCGGTTCAGGTCGGCGCCGAGGGCCCTGGCCGTGTCGTCGCCCATGGCCAGGGCGTTCAGCGGCCGGGCGAGCAGCAGCGCCAGCACGAAGCCGAGCAGCAGGAACGGGAGCACCTGCTGGATGACCGCGCTGTTCGCCGAGGCCAGTGATCCGACCGTCCAGAAGCGCATCCTGCCCAGGGCCGCCTCGTCGAGGATCATGACCGCTTGGAGATAGCCGAACAGCGCGGCGGTGATCGCGGTGCCGGCGAGCACCAGGCGCACGGGGGTCGCGCCCCGGCTGCCGCCGAGGAACCACACCAGCGCCCCGACGGCCGCGGCTCCGAAGAACGCGAACCACACATAACCGGAGGGCGAGGTGACGCCGAAGAAGGTGATGGCCGTGACGACCGCCGCGGAGGCGCCCGCGTTGATGCCGAGCAGTCCCGGATCGGCCAGCGGATTACGGGTCAGTGCCTGGAGCACCGCTCCCGCCAGACCGAGCGCGGCACCGGCGAGCGCACCGAGGACGGTGCGTGACAACCGGTCGGCGACGACCGCGTCGCCGTAGCTGCCCGAATCCTCGAACAGACCGTGCCAGACCTGTTGCAGGGACAGGTCCTTCGCCCCGATCGCGATACTCGCCAGGGCGACGGCCGCCAGGATCACGGCGGAGAGGAGCAGACCCAGGACACGGAGCAGCGCCCGGCGGTTCGGATGCGCGGGGGCGGTCTCCGCGCGCTGTTCAGGGGGACTCTCGACCAACACGCAGTTAGGTTAGCCTACCCTCCCATTCGATCACGATTCCCGGATTCCCAGGTTCCCCGGGCCGGCCTCCGGGGACCGGCACCCCTCACAGCTCCAGCCGTGCCAGCGCCTTCCCGCCGTCCAGCTCGCACATGCCGTCACCCGCCGCTGTCCACGCCGCCGCGCACAACGCCCGCAGACCGTCCGCAGCCGTACCCTCCCCGTCCAGCTCCAGGTACTCGCCGGCCGCCGTGGCCGTCCAGCCACCGCACCGGAACCCACCGCCGTCCACCGCGACGACCTCCGGCTGCCCGGTGAGCATGCCGCGCAGATCGGCGTCGACGAAGGTGGGCCGGTGCTGCGGCGGCGCGGCCAGCAGCCGCGCCCCGTCGGTCACGCCCGTGAGCACCAGCAGTGAGTCGACACCACCGTTGAACGCGCCCTCGATGTCCGTGTCCAGCCGGTCGCCCACCACCAGCGGACGCTCGGCGCCCGTCCGCAGGATCGTCTCGCGGTGCATCGGCGGCAGCGGCTTGCCCGCCACCTGCGGCTCGGCGCCGGTGGCGATCCGCACGACCTCCACCGCCGCCCCGTTGCCCGGTGCGATGCCCCGGCCGCTGGGAATCGTCAGATCCGTATTGGACGCGAACCACGGCACCCCGCGCGCGATCGCGTAACTCGCCTCCCCGAACCGGCCCCACGGGAAGTCGGGCCCGCCGTACCCCTGCACCACCGCCGCCGGGTCGTCGTCCGCCGACTCCACCGGCGTCAGCCCGCGCTCGCTCAGCGCCACCCGCAGGCCCTCCCCGCCGATCACCAGCACCCTGGCCCCCGGCGGCATCTGCTCACTCACCAGCCGCGCGACCGCCTGCGCCGACGTGATCACATCGCCGGCCTCCGTCGGTATCCCCAGTTCCGTCAGGTGCGCGGCGACGGTGTCCGGCGTGCGCAGGGCGTTGTTCGTCACGTACGCCAGGTGCATGCCCCCTGCGCGGGCCGTGGCCAGCGACGCGGCCGCGTGGACGATCGCCTTCCCTCCCGCGTACACCACACCGTCGAGATCGAGCAGCGCCGTGTCGTACGCCGCGCTCAGGGCCTGCCCACTGCCCTCGGGCCTCGTCCTGACGCTCCGGCTCATTGTGCATCGCTCCTCGTTCGACGGCTTTCCCCGATCATCCCCCATGCCACTGACACCCGTACGATGCCTGGATGAAGACTGCAGGTCCCTCGGAAACGAAGGCGCGCCGAGGCCTGGAACTCACCCCGTTCCAAGGCCTTCGTTACGACCCCGACCGGGTCGGCAGCCTGGCCGCCGTGACATCCCCGCCGTACGACGTCGTCGTCCGCCCCGACGGTCTGCATCACCTGCAGTCCGCGGACCCGTACAACATCGTCCGGCTGATCCTGCCCGAGGCCGGCACCCCGGAGGCCCGCAACGCCCAGGCCGCCGACACGCTGAACCGCTGGCGGGCCGAGGGCGTCCTGGCCACGGACCCCGTACCCGGCTTCTACGTCTACGAACAGCGCGACGGCGACGGCCTGCTGCAGCGCGGAATCATCGGCACTCTGCGCGTGTCGGACCCCGACGAGCAACTGGTCCTGCCGCACGAGGACGTCATGCCGCACATCGTCGCCGACCGGGCGGCCCTGATGCTGGCCACCTCGGCGAACCTCGAGCCCCTGCTGCTGACCTACCCCGGCGACGGCTCGGCAGCCGCCACCGCCGACCTGATCGAGCGCACGGCCAAGATGCCCCCCGTCCTCGCGACCACCACGGAGGACGGCTTCCACCACCGCCTGTGGTCCCTCACCGACCCCGAGGACCTGGCGACCGTCCGGACC
The DNA here is from genome assembly GCF_000829695.1 of Streptomyces sp. NBRC 110035. GTDB lineage: Bacteria > Actinomycetota > Actinomycetes > Streptomycetales > Streptomycetaceae > Streptomyces. The sequence continues at coordinate 238,195 of NZ_BBNN01000022.1, forward strand.
GACCTGGCCGGCCAGCAGGCGCTCATCGCCGACGGCCACCACCGCTGGGCCACCTACCGCCGCCTGCGCGCGCAGCACCCCTCCCCCAGCCCTTGGGACCACGGCCTGGTGCTCCTCGTCGACACCGCCCGCTACCCGCTGCACGTCCGCGCCATCCACCGCCTGCTGCACGGCCTGCCCGTCGCGGACGCGTTGGCCGCCCTCCACGGCCTGTTCCGGGTCCGCCGCGTGGACGCCGCGCTGCCGCAGGCCATGGAGGCACTGGCCGAGGCCGCGGGCACGGGCAACGCGTTCCTCCTGGCCGGCGACGGCGCCTTCCACCTCGTCGACCGCCCGGACCCGGATCTGCTGGCCCGTACGGTCCCCACCGACCGTCCGGAAGCCTGGCGCACCCTGGACGCGACGGTCCTGCACTCCACGCTCCTGGACCAGGTGTGGCACATCCCCGAGGACTCCCCGGCCCGCATCGCCTACATCCACGACACGGCCGCGACCGTCGGGAAGGCGGAACGCGACGGCGGTACGGCGGTGCTGATGCATCCGGTCCGCGAGGAGGTCGTCCGCGACCTCGCCCGCCAGGGTGTGACGATGCCCCGCAAGTCGACATCCTTCGGACCCAAGCCGGCATCGGGCCTGGTGCTCCGCGCGTTCGACGACTGACGTCTCCCTGGAGACGCACGAAGGGGTGGGGTTCCCGGTCGGTGATCGGTGAACCGGGAACCCCACCCCTTCGTCGCATCCGACGTCCAGCCATCCAGCCGTCTCGTCGTCCAGGCGTTCAGGCGTCAGTCCTTGTCGACGTCGGTCTCGGCCCTTTCGGTCTCGGCCCTTTCGGCGTCGCCCTCGTCCGTTTCGTCGTCCAGATCCGCTTCCAGATCCGCGCGCACGTCCTCGGCCCCTGCCTCGTCGACCGAGGTGTCGGATCCGGCATCGGCTTCGTCATGCTCGTCGAGCGCATCCATGAACTCCACGCCGTCCATCTCGGCCAGCCGGTCCGACGCGTCGGTGCTGCCGTCCCGGTCGGCCTCCACGGCCTTCGCGAACCACTCCCGTGCCTCGCCCGCCCGTTCGGCGGCGAGAAGCGCGTCGGCGTACGCGTACCGCAGCCGCGCCGTCCACGGCTGCACGGACTGGGACGCCAGCTCGGAGCTCTGGAGCGTCACGATGGCGGCGTCCAGCTGCCCCATGTCGCGCCGCGCGCCGGCCGCGACGAGCCGCATCTCCACCTGCCCGGCCTTGTCCAGCTTCTGCACCTCGGGCGCACCGGCCATGTCCAGCGCCTTCTCCGGCCGCCCGAGCCCTCGCTCGCAGTCGGCCATGAGGGGCCACAGCTCCGTGGTCCCGGTCATCCGCCGCGCCGCCCGGAACTCGGCCAGTGCCTCGGAGTACTTCTGGTTGGCGTACGCGGCGAACCCGGCGGCCTCCCGTACGGCTGCGACGCGCGACGCCAGCCGCAGCGCCACCCTGGAATAGCCGTACGCGCCCTCGGGGTCCTCGTCGATCAGCCGGGCGACCATCACGAGGTTCTTGGCGACATCCTCCGCGAGCGTCTTGGGCAGGCTCTGCAGCTCCTGTCGTACGTCCTTGTCGATCTCCTCGCCCGTGACGTCCTCGGGGATCGGCAGCCGCTTGATCGGTTCCCGGTCCCGCTCCCGCTCCTCACGGAACCGGCCTCCGCCCTGCCGGTCGTCACGCCCACGGAACCCACCGGGCCGCCCACCCCGGTCGTCGCGGCCACGGTAACCACCACGCTCGCCACCACGGCTGCCCTCACGACGGAACCCACCACGGTCACCACCGCGGCTGTCCTCACCACGCCGGTCATCCCGACGATCATCACGACGTCCGTAGCCACGATTGTCGTCACGCCCCCGGTAACCACCGCGCTCGCCAACACG
>NZ_BBNN01000022.1:240726-242086 GCF_000829695.1 Streptomyces sp. NBRC 110035
ACGTCCGTGTCCCCGATCGTCATCACGGCGGAAGCCGGAACGCTCACGTCCACCGTCAGGGCGATCGTCCCTACGCTCGTCCCTGCCCCGGTAACCGCTGCGCTCGCCGCCCCGGTTGTCACCGCGATTGTCGTCCCGACCACGGAACCCGCCACGCTCCGGCCGACCGGCACCTCGGTCGTCGCGACGGTCGTCCCGACGGAACCCACGGTCGCGGTCGCTGGGTCGTCGTGGGCCGGCGCCCCGCTGGTTACCTCGGTCCGAACGATCACCACTGTCCCGTCGCCGCTGGTCGCGCTCCGGTCGGTCGTCGGGAGAGTTGGGGGACATGGGTGACTCCTGTCTTCGGTACCGCAAGCATTCTCGCGCAGCCGGATATCCGGCGCGCTCCAGAAAATACAAAAGGACCTCTGGTCCCCAGCTGAACGCTGGGGACCAGAGGTCCTTCCAAAGATTGTTCGGCGGCGTCCTACTCTCCCACAGGGTCCCCCCTGCAGTACCATCGGCGCTGTAAGGCTTAGCTTCCGGGTTCGGAATGTAACCGGGCGTTTCCCCTACGCTATGACCACCGAAACCCTAATGGTTTCGAGCGAACAAGCACACTTTTCTTTTATGTTCTGCTCAAAGCCGACAACCGTTCGTTGTCTCAGAACTAACACAGTGGACGCGAGCAACTGAGGACAAGCCCTCGGCCTATTAGTACCGGTCAACTCCACACGTTACCGTGCTTCCATATCCGGCCTATCAACCCAGTCGTCTACTGGGAGCCTTACCCTCTCATGGAGGTGGGAGTCCTCATCTCGAAGCAGGCTTCCCGCTTAGATGCTTTCAGCGGTTATCCCTCCCGAACGTAGCCAACCAGCCATGCCCTTGGCAGGACAACTGGCACACCAGAGGTTCGTCCGTCCCGGTCCTCTCGTACTAGGGACAGCCCTTCTCAAGACTCCTACGCGCACAGCGGATAGGGACCGAACTGTCTCACGACGTTCTAAACCCAGCTCGCGTACCGCTTTAATGGGCGAACAGCCCAACCCTTGGGACCGACTCCAGCCCCAGGATGCGACGAGCCGACATCGAGGTGCCAAACCATCCCGTCGATATGGACTCTTGGGGAAGATCAGCCTGTTATCCCCGGGGTACCTTTTATCCGTTGAGCGACGGCGCTTCCACAAGCCACCGCCGGATCACTAGTCCCGACTTTCGTCCCTGCTCGACCCGTCGGTCTCACAGTCAAGCTCCCTTGTGCACTTACACTCAACACCTGATTACCAACCAGGCTGAGGGAACCTTTGGGCGCCTCCGTTACTCTTTAGGAGGCAACCGCCCCAGTTAAACTACCCATCAGACACTGTCCCTGATC
>NZ_BBNN01000021.1:0-93598 GCF_000829695.1 Streptomyces sp. NBRC 110035
AAGGCCGAGGCGGACAAGGAGCAGGAAGCCGCCAAGGCCCAGGCGGAGCAGGAGAAGGCGGCGGCCAAGGCCGAACAGGAAGCGGCCAGGACGGAGGCCGAGAAGGAACAGGAGGCCGCCAAGGCCGAGGCCGCGAGGGAGAAGGCAGCGGCCCGGGCCGAACAGGAAGCGGCCAGATCCGAGTACGAGCAGGACAGGGAAGCCGCCCGGCGGGAGCAGACCGACGCCAGGGCCGACGCCGAGGCCCAGCAGGAGCAGGCCCGACGCGAGGCCGTGGTCGAGAAGCAGCAGGCCAGGCTGGAGGCCGAACAGGCCAAGGCCGAGGCACAGGCCGACTACGAGGAGCAGAAGGCCGAGGCCCGCGCCGAGCGCGAGGCCGCCGTACGGGAGGCCGACCGACAGGAGGAGGCGGCCAGGCAGGAGTACGAGCGGGAGAAGGCCGCCGCCGGGGAGCAGCGGGACCAGGCGCGGGAAGAGGCCGAGCAGGAGCGGGCGCAGGCGCGCCAGGAGTACGAGCGCGAGATGGCCGCCGGCGCCGACGAGGCCCGCGCCCGGCAGGAGTACGACGACCGGATCGCGGAGATCGACGCCGCCGAACGGGAAGCCGTCGAGCGGGCCGACGCCGCCGAGGCCGATGCCAGGAGCGAGTACCAGCGGGAGAAGGCCGCCGCCCAGGAGGAACGGGACCAGGCGCGCACCGAGGCGGAGCAGGCGCGGAAGGACGCCAGGGCCGAGTACGACGAGCGCATGGGCGACATCCAGGCCGAGTACGACCGGATCAACGCCGACGACAAGAACATCGACGAGCTGATCCGCCAACGCCTCGCGGACCTTCCCGAGCCTCCCGACCTTTCCGCCTACAACTCCGGTGGCCCACAGGCGGGCCCGGCCGGATCGGCGTACTCCTCCGTCTTCAGCGACAACCTCTACAACCAGGACGACCTCTCCTCGGCGCTGGGACGCCCGCAGAGCGGCGGCGGTCCGGCGGCCGCCTCCGCGGACGGCACCGGCACGGGAGCGGGATCACCCGGGATGTACCCCCCGATGACGCGGGGTGCCGGTGGCGGCGAGGCCGGTGGAAACTCCGGCGAGCGCGTCAGGAACGTCATCGAGCCGGGCGTCGCCCGGTCCGGCAGGGTGGCGGCCGGCACGCCGACCGTCGACGACGAGGAACACCGCGTCGTGTCCAAGGGCACGCAGACCAGCAGCAGCATGCCCTTCATGCCGCCCATGGGAGGCATGGGCGGGGCGGGCGAAGGCAGGCCGCAGACGGAGAGCGGCGACAGGGAACGCACCACCTGGCTCGCCGAGGACGAGGACGTCTGGGGCACCGACGAAGGGGGAGCGCCCCAGGCACTGGGGCGCTGACGGGGAGGAGACCGAGTTGAGTCAGTCGATGGAAAACCGTGTGGCCCAGGCGATGGCCCACCTCAAGGCGGCGGAGGAAGCCGCGGCTTCGGCGCGCGCGGAACTGGACGCCGCGTCGGTCACCGCGCGTTCGGCGGACCGGTCGGTCCGGGTCTGTGTCGGGGCGAAGGGCGAACTGACCAGCCTGGAGTTCCTCGACGGCAAGTACCGCACCATGGCCGCCCCGCAGCTGTCCGCGGCGGTGCTGGAGGCCGCCAACGCGGCGCGGGCCGAGATGGCCCGCCGGGTCGTCGAGACGCTCGACCCACTCACCCGGATGACCTCGCGGGGCGCCGCACCCGAGCGGATGGGCGTCGACTGGGAGTCGGTCTTCGGCTCGCTGCTCAGCGAGACCTCCGTGACGAAGGGCCGGCCGACCGCGATGAGCCGGCTCCGCGACGAGATCGTCGAGGACGAGGAGGAACCCGCGGCCCCGCCCGGGACCCGCGGCACGGACGACCGACGGCAGGAGGGGAGGTAGTCATGGCCGGTAACTACTCCGCCGACATCCAGGCGATCCTGGCAGGTTCCCAGCACCTGGCCGACGCCGTCCGCTACGGCGACGAGATGCTGCCCCGCTTCGAGACCGGCTACGCCGCGTACTCGGGCTGGTGGGGCGAGGAGGGCGGCGACGACGAGTTCGCCAACGTGGTCGGTGAACAGGTCCGGCAGGAACAGGAGCAGGTGGCAGCCACGGTCACGGCCATCACCAGCGGGTTCCTGGCCCTGGTCGACGCGGTCGCCGCGGAGGCCGAGCACGTGCAGCGGCCCCAGACCCAGGCGCTGGACGACATCGGGGCGCAGGGCTCGGAGAGCGAAACCAGGCGCTGAATGGCGATCATGTTCCCGCCCGGTCTGCGGGAGTTCATCGAGGTCTGGGTGGGCGCGAACGTCGCGACCGGCAACGAGGACCTGGGCTTCGCCAGCCGCAATCCCTACCGGCGGCTGGCGGACGACGTCCGTGACCTGTCCGACGCGATGAAGGGAGCGATCTCCACCGCCGGGAACTCGCTGCCGCCGCGGATCGCCGACGAGTTCGTCGCCGCGATGAAGCTGTTCGTCGACGACAACGGCCAGAACCACCTGCAGAAGTTCTCCGACGAGCTCCGGGACATCGGCTCGCGGCAGGTGGACCGCTCGATGAAGCTCTCCGAGGCCAAGTACCAGATCCTCCTCGAGTTCATCCTGATGAACATCGAGCTGGCCCTGATCGCCGCGCTGTCCGTCTTCACCGGTGGGACCTCGCTCACCGAGATCGCCATCGCGAAGGCGCGCACCGCGCTCACCGTCCTGCTGCTCCTCCAGCGGCTGGGACGCGCCGTCCCCACGCCGCTGTCGGTCCTGCTCGAGGCGATCCAGGAGGCGTTCGTCACGTTCGCCGCGCAGCTGATCTCCATGACCGCGCCGGACGACCCGGACCGCCGGCGCAAGGGGTTCGACTGGACGGAGATCGGGCAGTCGGCGGTCGCCGGCGCGTTCGCGGGACTCTTCGGGGGCCTGTTCTCCCAGTTCAGCGCGCCGATCGTGCGCAACATCTTCAAGAACAACCACACGTGGAAGGAAGTGTTCGACCTCCCGCTCAGCTTCGTCAACGAAGGCCAGGCGGAAACCTTCGCGGAGGCCTTCACCGGCCTCATATTCCTGGGCACGTTCACCCTCAACCCCGCGACGTTCGTGAGCGCGGGCCTCAGCGGGCTTCTCTTCGAAGCCGCCTCCACCGGCGCCGAGTACGGCGGCAAGTGGATGTACGACAAGTTCTTCCACAAGCCCGACTTCGGCCCCGACGACATCAACCACCTGACGAACGGCGGGGGCGGGGGCGGGGACAGGAACGGCTACCGGGACCGAGACCGGTACGGGGACACCTACAAGGACGCGTACACGGACACGTACCAGAGCACGTACAGGGACACATACGGCAACGGCAACGCGTACCAGGACACCTACGGGAACGGGGTGCAGGACCTCACGGAAACCCCCTACGGGCCCCCGGTGTCCGGCCCCGGCCCGAACCCCGCCCCTCTGCCCCGCCCCGAGACGGTCTCCACCACCGGCACCTGGAACACCCCGTACACTCCGCCGCCCCGCTCCGGCACCCACGACGACGACTCCTCCTCCGTCGGCGACATCAGTGACCGCGCGTCGGTCTTCAGCGACGCCAGTGGCCTCTCGACGGTCTCCTCCCTCACGGACCACGGCCCGGACCACGACGCCGACAGCGCCCTCGACGGGAACCCCCACGTACAGCCCGCGGCGACCGGTGGGAACGGCACGCAGGCCGGACCGGGAGCACTGGGTGCGGGCAAACCGTCGTACACCAACACCCCCTCGGACGCGTACACGAACGCCTACGACGACTTCGCCGCGGACGACCTGGACACCACGGTCCCGGACTCCGCCCTCGGCCGGGACCTCCCGCCGACGCCGGTGAACCTGGACACCGACACCGTCTTCTCCACCCTCAGCCCCCCGGTGGCCACCGGCCCGGGGGCAGACGGGGCCACCGGCACGAACAACGGGCCGGGGAACATCCCGTCCACCGTCGGCTCCTCCGCCCCGGGGCTGCCGTCGACCCAGACGGGCGGCAACACCTCCGTATCGGACGGCACCGAGCGCCGGCAGCCGGCGGACGACGACACGACGACACCGCTCGCCGACGACACGGACACGGCTGACACCCCTAACCCCCGCACCACAGGCGACACCGACAGCACCGGCGGTACCGGCGGCACCCGGGACGTCTCCAGGACCCCCGACACGCCAGGGACTCCCGAAACCCGGTCCACTCCGGAACGCCAACGGACGGCGGACGACGACACGAGCACACCGCTCGCCGACGACACCGAGAACTCCGCGGACGTCTCCAGGAACCCGGAGACGTCCCGGACCCCCGACACCCGGGTCACGTCCGACCAGCAGGACCGGGCCACCCCGCAGCCGGACCCGCTGACGGGTCCCCTCGCACCCCCGGTCGCCCCGGTTCCCGGCGGTTCGCCGGCCGCCGCGACACCCACCCCCTCGACCACCGCCTCCCCGGCCCCCGCCCCGCCGAACGCCACCCCGCAGCAACGGCCCCAGACCACCCCGTCCGGTGAGCACGGCACCACCTCCACGGACACCGACGGCGTCACCACCACCACCGACGACCCGGCGGCCACCGTCACCCCGGACGGCACCCGTGCCCCCTCGCCCGAGGAGGCCGAGCGGTCCGGCCCGCCCCCCACGGCGCCGGAGACCGGGGCCGCGTCCGACGTCCCGCCGCCCTACCGGCCCGTACGGACCGGGTCCGGGGAACTGCCGGCCGCCGCCTCCCTGGTGGAACCGGCCCCGGCCGTCGCCCGCGAGGTGCCCCCCGTACCACCCGTCGTCGCCGACGAGACGCCGCTCAGCTCCCGGGCACCGGCCGAGATCCCGGCCGGGCCCTCCTCCCCGCCGGGCTCGCCCGACTCCCCGGACTCGATCGACATGATCATGGACTGGGAGGACGGCGACGCGTCCACGACCGACTCGCCCGAGCCGTCCCCGGCCACCGACGACCTCGACCACCGGCTGCTGACGGGGGTGTTCGGCCCCGGCGTCGAGAGCAACCGGATCTACCCCGCCCTCCGCGACACCCTCACGCACCTCGACCGGCTCCGGCAGGCCGACCCCGCGCTGCGCGACGGACCGCTCGACCTGGACGCCCTGGCCCGCCGGGTGCTGATCCTGGACACCGCCGCTGCGGTGACCGACGCGCAGCGCAGCGAGCTGTTCCGGGTGGCGATGGACCCGGCGGTGGAGTCGGCGGGCGGCCTGGCCGCCCTGGCGGCGTTCCACCTCCAGCTCCGGGGGGTGCTGTCACCCACCCGTACGATGACCGCCCCGGGCGGGGTCGTCCGGGGCCGCAACTGGACGAACGGCGCGATCCCCGACCTGGATCTCGCCCATGTCGGCAAGGTGGTCCGCCAGGCCGACGGCAGCCTGGCGCGCGGCGACGTGGGCACCGCGCCATGGCACCGCCCCGGTGAGCCGGAACCGTACGTCGTGATGACGGAGGGCGACCACCGACGGGTCGTCGTACGCGGCTTCGACGGCGCCCCGCGCCAGGTACCCATCGACGTGTTCGCCGAACTGCTCGCCCTCGACCCCGCGTTGAGCGGGCTCCCCCCGGACGTCCCCGTGGTGCTGCTCGTCCCCGACGCCGGTGCGCGGGGTCTGGATCTGCCCCGCAGGGCGGCGGACCGTACCGGCAGGGAGGTCTGGTCGGCCAACGGCACGGTGAAGGTGTCGCCCCAGCAGGACCCGGCCCTGCCGCACGTCGTCTCCCTGCAGTTCGGGGAAGGGCTGCCGCGCGCCCACTGGATCCGCAGTACCCCCGGCCAGGTGCTCGACCCGGCGGAGTACGGGAACGCGCCGGCCTGGGAGCGCGAGGTGCGGTCCCACAGCGTCGTCACCGACCGGGGCACCACCATCGGCAGAGGCGTGTTCGAGGACTCCGAGGCTCCGCGCCGGATCGAGGCGCTGCGGCTCGCGACGGAGTCGACGGAGCTGTGGCACTACAACCCGGTCACCGGGGAGTCCGCCAAGGACGACGCGCCCGTACCGTTCGCCGGCAAGCCGGTGTACGTCTTCGGCGCACACGGCCGGCCCGGCGCGACCCGGGTACCGACCATGACGGACCCGCGCCACCACACCCGGCAGCGGGAGACCGGCGGGATGCTCAAGCGGCGTCCGAGCCTGGCGCAGCTCCCCAAGGACCACGCCGTCCTGATGGAGGCGTGCTCCAGCGCGAAGCCGCCCGGTGTGGTCCGAACCCGCAGGGGCATCGACGACACCTTCGTCCCCGACCCGCTGGCGGTCGTCAGCGAGAGCCAGCACGTCGCCAACGAGACCGGGCGCACCACCTACGGCGGCACCCACACGGTCAGCTTCGCAATGCTGCCGGACCGGACGTTCGTGCACCGCCTCTACACGGACTCGCGGGGCCGGCGCGGCGCGTGGGTGGAGCACCGCCCCGAACCCGCCGGAGCCGTCCTCGACGACCGTGCCCGCGCGGCGGGCCTGCACACGGACCCCTCACAGCCGGTGTCCGACGCGACCCGTGAACGGACGCTGCGGCTGGTCCGCGCGCTGCGCCTGACCTTCGGCGCGGCGATCGAGGACGACAGCCGGTACGGGGAACTCCTCGCCGGCATCGGCGCGCTGGAGAGCATGCGCGCAGCCGACCCGGCGCTGCGCGACCTCGGCCCGTTCTCCATGGACCTGTTCGAACGCGCGGCCCACGCGGACCAGCAGGGCGACGTGGCGGGTGCCCCTGCCCCCGACGCCTACCGGGACCTGCTCACCCGGGCAGCCGACGCCGTGAGCCGCCGACCGGACATCACGCTCACCGGCTTCGTCTCCCTGCCCCACGTGACGGCCGCGGCGCGGCGGCTGGGCGGACTGTCCGACCCGGAGCTGGACACCGAGGCCGCCCGCGTCCTGCGTCTCGGCGACGGCCCGGCGGCCGTCGGACAGCCCGAGCGGGCCCGGCTGTTCTGGGCGAGCGTGAAGGCCCTGGAGTGGGAGAGCCGGACCCCCGACCCGGACGCCCTGACCGGCAGGGTCCTGCATCTGGACCGGCCGGACCCGGCCCGGCGGCCCGAGCTGCTCGGCCTGGTCGCGCAGGCGGCGGCCGTCGGCGTCGACATGGACAACCCGACCGAACTGGGCGCGTTCCACCTGGAGACGCTGGGTGCCCTCGCGCCCCGGACGCAACTGCTCGACCTCAACGGCGTGCCGACCGGACGACGCTGGTCCCCGTCCGCGCCCGACGCGACCACGGCTACGACCACGGCCACCGACCGCGTCGTCGTCGCCGCCCCCAAGCAGGGCGGCGGTTACCAGGCCGTGGGCCAGGAACGCCCGCCGTGGAGCACCCCCGACAGGTCGCCGGCCTACCTGGTGTGGGCCGGAGGCGGCCGGGACCACCTCCTCATGAACCTGCCCGGCGGCTTCCGCGGCAGGGTGCCCTACGACGAGGTCGCCGAGCTGCTGGCACGCGACCCGGTGCTCAACACCCGCCCGCAGGACACGGACGTCGTCCTGGCCGTACCGAAGGCCGCCCCTGCGGCACAGGCGGGTCCGGCGACACCCGCCGGGCCGGCCGGCAGCGGCACCCCGGACACCGACCCCCGGGCCGTCGTCAGCGCCGGCACCGGTCGTGCCGTATGGGCCTCGCAGGGCAGTGTGAGCCTGGCCCCGGCCGGGCCGTCACGGCCGTACATCCCCTCCCTCCTGCCCAGCGCGCCGGGGCGTCCCGCGGCAGCCGACTGGGCGGCCGTCCGCCCCGGCGGCACCGGAGCGGACGACATCACGTTCGCGGCCGAGGACGAGACCAAGGCTCAGGGCGAGCCGCCCTCGTCCACGGAGCCGGACCTGACGGTGGCCCTCGTCCCGAAGCCCACCGAGCCGGCCCCGACCCCTGCGGACACCCCGAGCCTCGACCGTGCCCCGGCCCCCCCGCCCAAGCGCCGCGCCCCGGTCCGGTTCGAGGACGGCAGGCGGATGCCCGAGTACGTCGACGACCTCCAGGCGCTGCTGCCACCGGGGCTGACCGCCGCCGAGCTCGGACAACTCCTCGCCAACCCGAGTACGTTCGGCCAGAGCACGGTCGCCCTGCGGGGCTTCGAACAGGCACTGGACGCGATCGACGGCGAGCTGCGGCGCAGGCCGGACGCCCGGCCCGGCAAGGGCGGCGCGCAGCTGCTGACCGACATCCGTCAGACGCTCCGGGACAAGCCGAAAACGCTGGCGGACGGAGACGGGCGTCCGTTCCCCTACCTCAACGCGGACGGAAAGGTCCGGGTCCTGTACGTCGGGGCGCGTCACTACGGCAACTGGGCCCCGTTCGACGACGGCATCGGTGGCGCCTCGAAGATCGACAGCATGCACCGGGGCGCCGCGACGTTCGGGTTCACCAAGAACATGCAGGCCAACTCCCAGTACGGCCTCGGCGGTCCGATCGGCCCGGCGGGCGCCGAGGAGTTCGGCGGCTTCGGCCGTCTCGCCCTGCGGTTCGGCTTCATCAACAAGGTCGGCTACACGCTGGCCGACCAGCGCATGAACCAGATGGAGACCCGGACGCTGGACACGTCACGGTCGTTCCTGGACGACGTGTACTACGAGCTCCGCGTCACCGACGCCACCGGACGGGTCGTCACGGGCACCGACACCGACCCGGCCGACCCGGCCCGGTTCGCCTTCGGCATCCGCAAGGGGCTCGCGGTCCGCCTGCCCGACAGCGTGACGAAGATGCCGAAACCGGGCCGGATCCCCCGGTCGATCGACCTGGACCGCAACTCCCAGTACCGCTTCGTGCGGATCGAGGGGTTCGGCCCCGTCGCGGCGATCCGCGACTGGGCTGCCGGACAGATCGGAGCCCTGCCCGGCAGCTCGGCCTACACCGAGTTGGACGTCTTCTTCTCGGGCGACAGCTTCCAACGGCACGGCGGCACGATGGCGCGCGGCCGCATCACCACCCCGCCGCTGTTCGCCGACGACAAGAAGAAGTCACCGCTGGGCGTCTTCGTGGTGGAGGAACTGGTCCCCCGGTCGGCGGTGCTCGTCGGGGAGACCGACCAGGCCGAGATGCGGGACATCAACACCTCGACGGTCCGCAGCGAGCGGAGCCGGGCCACGGGCAGAAGCCTGCTGCTGCAAGCCGTCGCCGGGCCCGCCTTCAACTTCTTCAACCCCGGTACGGCCCCCTTCGACTTGCGGCTCCAGTTCGGGCCGAGTGCCCAGTACTCGTACGCGAGGACCTGGTCGGCCGGACTCGGCGGGGCAGGCACCCTCAAGTCGGCCGGACAGGTGAAAGGCCCCAAAACCGCCCTCTACCTGGTCGTGAAGTCCGTGCGCGTGCGGCGGGCCGGCGACAACGGACCGCCGACGCGCTTCCTCACCTGGAGCCTGGACCGGATGACCAGCTCCGAGGCACGGCGGCTGGCCGGATGGGACGACGGGACCTCACTCGCCCTGCGCCACGGCGGCGCCCCGCCGTTCGTCCCGGCCTATCTGACCGTGGACCGCCCGCGCACCCTGGGCATGCACCGGGTGAAGGAGTTCACCTTCGACGACGGCCTGCGCACCCGTGTCGCACCGGACACGGCGGACGGCGTCGGCCGCACCCTGCTGGACGCGTTCGCCGACGGCGTGGTGGACGCCATCGCGCATCTGCGCCAAGGGCTGGTGGTGCCCCTCGACCAGCTGCTGCCGCCGAACCTGCCGAAGGGCTGGCGCGCCCGCTTGGACGACCTGCTCACGCACAGGCCGGACCAGGTGCTCGACGAGGCCCGGCGCCTGCCCGTGCCGCCTCAGTGGACCGATCCCGTCACGTACCGGATCGCGCTCCAGAACACCCTGCAGGTCCTCGGTGTGCTGTCCCAGCAGAACATCACCGCGAACCTGGAGGCGCTGACCACGGTCGGCCTGCCGGTCAGACTCACGGACCCCGACTCCGTCGGACAGACCTACTACACCCTCCGGGTGCACGGGACGCTGACCGGGCGACGGTACGAGGGCAAGGACGTCAACGAGGGAATGCGCTTCAGCGCACAGGGCATCGACCGGCTCGACGGCCAGGCAAGCGCGAAACGAGGCGTGGACCTGGGCTTCGAAGGCACCTTCTCGGGACGCGACAACAACGCCGACGACGCGGGGCTCCCCCGGAACACGCTCGGGCTGACCCTGGGCGCGCGCAGGGGATGGCAGTGGGAGGCGGAGACCGCCTTCGGCTCGACGGTCACCAACGAGCCGATGTCGGTGAGCAACCAGCCCACCCACCTGTACCGCTACGACATGTCCCTCACCGCGACCCTGGGCGGCTACTGGCGGCCCCGCGGCCTGATCCGCGGCCTCGGCCTCGGGCTGCCGGGACTGCTGGTCCTGGACGAGCCGGTCAACGTGCTCTTCGGCCGGACGGCGCTGGGCCACCTGAGGGGCGGCGGTCCGATGACCGGTCAGGTGCTCATCGGTGTCCCCGTCCAGCACACCCCCGACGCGGACCCGTACGCGGACGGGGCGCTCAACCCCTATCTGTCCGACGAGCCCGCCCCCGCCCCCATGGCCACCGAGCGGGCTCACGCCCTGGCGAGGGGCGACCTCGTGCTGCCCGCCGGCACCGGCGAAGGGCAGCCCGCCGGACGGCTCGCCGGCCGCGGGGCGGAGCGGTTCAGGGAGTTCCAGCAGCACCCGTTCGTGATCGTGAACATGGTGCTGTCACCCACGCTGGTCGCGGAGGTGAACCGGGTCCTGAAGGAGGCGTCGGGCAGCGCCTGGCAACTGGTGAAGGAGGGCGCCCCCACCCGGGAGGCGATCGTCCGCACCTTCACCCCCCAGTACCTCGCGGCGAGCTTCGACCAGAGTTCGGGGCCGCTGGGCCTGGTGGGCAGCGGCCTGCTGGGCAAGGGGCCGTACGGTGAGCTGTGGGGGACCTATCGGTACGCGACGACGGTCGGGGACCTGCACGCCCTCACGCCGTCGATGTCCATGGACACCGAGATGACGCTCGGCGGCACCCGGCAGGCGGCCGGCAAGACCAGCAACAGCACGAGCTTCGTCTTCGGCGGCCAGCTGGTCTACTCCGTCGCCCAGAATCCGGGGCACGGCCTCATGGGCGCGTACGGAATCGTCGCCAACCCCGTCTCGACGTCCCGCGCGCACAGTGTCAGCGTCGTCCGGACGGTCGTCGCGGACATGAACCGCAAGGGCTTCACCCACCAGGTGCTGGTGGCCGGTGACGTACACCACTGGTTCGCGCTGGTCTCCAGCCGGCTGGGGGCGGGCCGGATCGGGACGGCCGCGGCGGCCAGTGCCCTCGTACCCCGCTCACTGGCCGGAGCGGCGGGGACGGAGCTGACGAGCCCGGGCGGCCTGCTGGGGCACCTGCCGGAGAAGAGCGCGCACCGGATGGGGCTGCTCGACGACGGCATGGGCGAGGTCCCCCGCTACACGCGGCAGCTCTGGGCACCGCAGCCCTGGCTGCGCGGCGCCGCCTTCGGCACGTACGCGGTGAACGCGCTGGATCCCACCGACGTGCTGCTCGCGTTCGACAAGCGGATCCGGGAGCTGGGGCTCGACGACGAGGACCGGGAGAGGGTCCGGCAGCTGGTGACGGCCCGTGCCACGCGGGCCCTGAAGGGTGAGATGACGACCACCGGCCCGTCGACGCTGGTCACCGCCGGAGGCTGGGGCTGGGGCAGTGTGCGGATCGGCAGCCGGCGGGTGCGGGCACGGGTCGAGCTGATCCCCGGGACACCCGTGTTCGACGGGCTCGACCACAGCGCGGAGCTGGAGGAGAACCGGCGGGCCATCGAGACCGCCCAGGAGAACTCGGAGGCCTCTTCCGGGGCGGACGTGGGCCTTCTGACCAGCCAGCCGGTGTACACCGGCAACGCACAGGTCGTGGCAGCCGGACCGACGTACACCGAGGGCGGCTCCCATCGGAAGGCGGTCGCGTCGAGTCACGCGGTCACCACCGTCACGATCTACCGGGCGGCGTCCACCGAACCGCATGCGGAGATCGTCACCCCGTACCGCATGCGGATCACCCTGGAGGCCGACGACACCCCCAACACCGGCGCCCCGGCCGAGGTGGGACGGCCGGAGAGAAAGACCACGGCCCTCGACCGTTTCCGGGGCCACCTGCAGATCATTGAGGAGGACGCCGTCGGCGAGCTGCGCGAACACGTGCCGCTCAGCCTGATGGAGCCGGTGACGCCCCCGACGAAGACACCCGGGACGGACGGGACCGGGGCCACCCCGTCCGGCACCTCCACAGCCCCCCGGCTGCTGCCCGCACCCGACCCGACGGCCGACCCCGCCCTGGCCGAGGCGCCCCGGCCGGCCTCCCTTCCCAAGGCGGGAGAGGACGTACTGGTCCGGGACGGGGAAGGCGTCATGCGGTCGTTCACCTTCCCCGAGAACGGCATGCACCCCCGCGGGATCATCGGCATCGAGAACATCCGCATCGCGGGCGACCTCCTCCTCACGAAGGCGTACGACGTCGGCTTCTCCCTCCGCGCCCTCGAGGCCGAGGAGGGCCCCGGCGCCGACGCCCTCACCGGACTCCTGCGCAAAACCAGGGAGACCGGCCTGACCCGGCTGGGCACCGGCTCCGCGCAGGCGCTGGAGGACGGCACCAGCTCCACGGCGCTCACCGCGTTCTACCCGCGCACCACCGAGCCGGACGGCTACCAGGTGGCGGGGCTGACCGAGAAGTCCCTCGTGGGCACCGACACCGGCCGGCTGACCCTGCGCTCGACACCCGACTTCAGCCGCGCGCTGCTGCTGACGGTCGCCGACGGCAAGAAGCTGGAGGTGCTCAGGCGGTACGGGGAGAACGCCGGCACGTCCTCGGCCGGCGAACACAGCCAGACCGGGGCCCTCGGCGGCGGCTTCCTGTACGACTCGCCCAACAACGCGGGTCTCAACCAGATCGGACTCTTCGGCCCCGGCCCCAACGACCTCGACGGCGACGGGATGCCGGTCGGAGACGACCACCTGACCTCGCGCAACCTCAAGCCCAAGACGGACCGGTCCTTCCTGTTCGCCGTCCCGGCCACTTGGCTCGGCGTCGGCGACGTGCACCGGAGCGTCGTGGACTCCAGGCTCGCGAACAGGATCCGGGGCGGGACCTTCGGCAGCAAGGCCCGGTCGGGTCCGCAGGCGATGGAGTCCGAGACGTACGTCGTCACCTGGGTCCGGGAGGACATCGCCCGTGAGCTGAAGCTCGTCACCGACGCGAACTTCCCCGAACAGGTCAAAAAGGCATGGGACGCGGTCGGCAGTGCGAGCAAGGCGTGGGTCGACGCCGACAAGGCCTACTGGAAGAAGCGGCGCGCCTCAGCCGGCCTGCGCGCGGACCTCGACGCCGCGCAGACCGCCCTCGACAGAGCCGCCGGGATCGCCCGCGCGGCAGCGCGCCCGGTCGACCTCGCCCGGGCCGACGTCGATACGGCGGACACCGCCCTGCGGCAGGCCGGGGACGACGCGCGCCGGGACCACGGCACCGCGGACGCGACCGTGGCCGCCGCGCAGGCCGAAGTCGACGCCCTCGCCGAGAACGAGTACGGCGCCGCACCCGAGCACGACGGCTGGGCGGACCTCCTGCGGGACGAACAGGACGCCGCCCTGGACCGCCTGGCCGACGCGACAGCCGCCGCCGGGAGACTGCGGGAGGCGGCCGGTCTGCGGCTCGAAGCCGCGCGTACCGCGAAGGCCGCGGCCGACGAGCGGCTGGACACGGCTCTGCTGTCCGCGGCAGCGCCCGGCCGGAGCCTCCACGACGCCACCGCGCGCCGGGACACGGCAAGCGACGCCTTCGACGCCCGGCGCGACGAGCTGGACGCGCTCAGGGACGCGGCGGAGAAGGCCGCGGCGGAGTACCACCGGGTACGGGCCGGGGCGGACCAGCTCACCCGCTGGCACCGCCTCGCGGCCACCGAGGAGGGCCGCAAGGAGCTGGACGGTCTCGCCGAGCCGCCCGCGGTGACCCACCAGGCCCCGCCCAAGGCGTCCAAGGCGTCGCCCCCGGCCCCGCCCCGTTACACCAGGACCGGTACGGGAGCGGACACCGTCCTCACGTCTCCCGCGCAGGAGACGTACACGCTCCACGACGTGCCGGGGGACGGCGAGGCCTTCTTCCGCGCGCTCGCCCACGGCCTCGAACGCGCCGCCCCGGGACTGCTGTCCGCGCAGGGCATCGACCCCGCCGATCCGCGGGCGACGGCCGAACTGCGCCGGAGGATGGCCACCTGGCTCACCGACCACGCCGACGAGGACCTGCTGGCCGCCGTGGCCCCGGACGCCACCGACTCCTTCAGCGCGGACGAGATCGCCGCGGCGGGCCTGGACCTCGCGGCGGACACCCCTGCCCGCCGTGAGTTCGACGCCCTCGGCGGTCTCGTCCCGCACGCCGTCGACCTGAGTCCCGGGACACGTGCCGAACTGGCGGTCGCCCAGCTCCTGCGACCGGGCGACGCCGCGTCCGAGACCGGCTGGAACCACGCCGCGGCGGACCTGCTCCCGCTGCTCGCCGCACGGACCTTCGGCGTGCGCGTCACGGTGGTCCGGAGCGACGGCGGCTTCCAGGACTTCGCTCCCGAAGACCCGACGGGAGAGGGGAACCTCCGGGGACTCGTCGAGACATCCGGACACCCGGGCGCACACGTGGTGCTGAGCCTCGACGACCGCCACTACCAACTGGCACTGCCGACCGCACGGACACCGCCGGCGGACACGCCGTCCCCGGACACCCGGCAGCCTGTGCCGCCCGTGGACACCGTGGCGCCGCCCGCGCAGCCCGCGCCCCCCGTGGACACCGTGGCGCAGCCCGCGCAGCCCGCGCAGCCCGCGCAGCCCGCGCAGCCCGCGCCGCCCGCGCCCCCCGTGGACATCGTGGCGCCGCCCGCGCCCCCCGCGGACACCGTCACTCGGCCCGTTCCGCCCGAAACCCCGAAGACGGAAGGCACGAAGACGGAAGGCGAGGGATCGAAGGTCCCGCCGTCGGACGTTCAGGATCAGGAGGACGGCAAGAAGGGCTCCGGGCCGACGACGACCGACAGCCTCGGTGCGAGGGGCCGCCGCGTACGGGTGCCCGCCACGGGCGAGTGCCTCCTCTACTCCTTCATGGCCGGCGACCCCGTGCACATCCGGAGCCGTCTGCACGGCCTCGCCTCCACCGACCGCGCCGCGTACGACTGGCTCGGGCAGACCGACGCGGTACATGATGAACTGCGTCGCCAGGCCGCGATCCACTCCACGACCGGCATGGACCCGGCCGGCCCGTCACAGGCCGTGCTCCAGGCCATGCGGTCCCTCGTGGAGGACCACGTGATCCGCAGCGAGGGGCGGCTGCATCCGCAGATCGTCGGACAGTTCCGGCAGACGGTCGCCGACGCGTTCGCGGCACGCGTCCGGGGAATGAACCGGGCAGAGATGCTCGCCCGGCTCGCCCACCACGGCGTCCGGCACGTCCCCGTAGCGGAGGCCCTCGATCCCGCCGAACTGCTGAGGCGGTACGTCGACGCCCGCATGGCGTCGCAACCCGCCGCCCCGGGCGTCTCCCCGCAGGACGCCCGGGCCGTCCAGGAGGCGGACGCCGAGAACCTGAGCCCGCGCCGGATGTTCGAGCATCTCGAGCAGCACGGTCTGCTGCCGGCGCCCGACGACCTCGACGACGACGCACTGCGCCGCCTGCTCCCCACGGTCTATTCGCAGAGCGCCGCGCCGCTGGACGACCGGGAACTGCCCCTGCTCCTGGACGCCGTCGTCAACTGGGAGCAGCGCTGGGGGACACCGGAGGGAGAGATCTTCCTGCCCCTCCTGGCGCACGCGTTCGACCTGCGGGTCGACGTGGTGCGGTCGTTCCCGTCCGGTGTCCGGCGGGTCAGCGACGTGGGACCCGACGACGCCCTGCGGCAGACGGAGGTCTACTACAACGGCACCAACCACTACGAGGGCAGCGACGCCGTACCCCGCGACCGGTTCGGCGCCCCGGTCCTGCCGAAGCGGGTCAAGGACGAGGAACGCGACCAGGACGGCGACGTACGGCTGAACCCCCTGTGGGTGCCGCTGGACGAGGTGGATCCGAACCTGGTGATCACCGGGAACCGGGACGCGGTGTGGCTGTACACGGTCACCGATGACGGGCGGGTGATCCTGGGCACGGAGAGTCCGAGCGGGATCGTCACCCAGGAGCAGTTCGACGCGCTGCTGGCGGGCATGCGGGAGCGGGACCCCGGTCTGACGGCCCAGGCGCTGCGCGAGGCGCTGGACGGGCTGGGCCACACCGGCATCGCCGCCGGGTTCGTCGCCGAGGACGAGACCGGGGCCGGGGCCGGACGGACGATGCCGGGGCGCAGCCGGGTGTCCGGCGAGTTCCGCTGGAGCGAGAAGCTGCGTTCCTGGGTGGTGAACGACAAGTCGGGCCGCTACATGAGCGACCAGGTCAGGCCGGGCCTGGTCGCCGAGGAAGCCGCCGCCTGGCTGGCCAACGTGGCGGCCCTGTTCAGCGACCGGCTGGGTGTCGTCGTCCGGACCGACCAGGTCAAGACCGCCACGACCGCCCCGCCCCCGCCGTCGGCCCCCACCGCCACCCCGGCCGGCCGCGGTGTCCCGGGCCCCCTGGAGGGGGCTGGGGCGGGCACGCCGTCCGGTGACGGCACCGGCGAGCTGGACGTCGCGCGCCGGGTCGGTGCCGTGCTGCACGGCCTCGGCCACCCGGTGGTGCTGGCCGGAGCCGCCCGCGGCCGGGTGCAGTTCGGCCGGTCCCGGCCGCTGGGTGCCGTGGAGTTCCAGCTGTCCGCGGCCGCCCTGCCCGC
The DNA here is from genome assembly GCF_000829695.1 of Streptomyces sp. NBRC 110035. Lineage (GTDB taxonomy): Bacteria > Actinomycetota > Actinomycetes > Streptomycetales > Streptomycetaceae > Streptomyces. Next base: position 16,749 of record NZ_BBNN01000021.1, read on the forward strand.
CGTCGCCGGGATCCGCGGGGCGCTGGAGCGGGAGATGCCCGGAGCGTCGGTGCGGGTTTGGCCCGTCACGGGCGGCGGCCGTGTTCTCGACCTGTCGGTGAACGGCGTCGACATCACGGTCACGGCGGTGGACCGGCCGGCCTCCGGCACGGTCACGGTCGACGGTTTCACCGTGCCGGCGCCCGCGGACTCCCTGGCCGACGCCGCCCTCGCCCTGGCCACCGGGACCGACCCCGAACTGCGCGGACGCGACCTCCTCGACCTGCTGTGGGCGTTTCACCGCACCCCCGCCGACGGCCCTCGTACGGTCACGCCGGTGCTCGCGCGCGAGGACGCCTACCGCCTCGCGCGGCCCGTCGGTGCCGCCCCCTCCCTCGTCGTACGGCTCAGCGAACTGCTCGACTCCGCCGCCCTGGACCCCGATGCCCTCGCCCGCCACGAACAGACGTGGCGCGCCCTCGGCGTCCCCGACGCCGACCTGCCCGCGCTGCGCGCCGAGCTGACCGCGCTGGCCGACGGGCTGCGGGTCCGTCCGGAGGTGGCCGCGGACCCGGTCCGGGCGCTCGCCGCGCGGCTGCCCGGCCTGTCCACCGCCGACCGCGACGCGACGCCGGCGTCGCTGCCGCCCGCGGACCGTGAGCGGTTGGCCGGTGATCCCGTGCTCGTCGATGCCTTGCGTGCCGGGCTCGCCCCGGCCGAGTTCGCCTCGGTCGCGGCGCGCCTCATGACGCAGGTGCCCGACGGGGTCGAACAGCCCGTCTCCGCCGGTGACCGGGCCCGTGCCCAGGTCGCCCGACTGCTGCGGGACCCCGACGTCGCGGCGCGGCTGCTCAAGGGCGGTTCGCGGGTCGTGGTGGTGCCCAGGAGCGAGGCCATGACCTCCCTGGACGCCTTCCGTTTCCTGCGGGGCGCCGTCACCGGCGACGGCCGCCCCTGGGACGACGTCCGCGGTGCCGGCACGCGCACCGCGGCCGTCACCGAGGAGAACCTGCTCGGCGAGCGCACCACCGTCAGCACCGGCATGTCCGCCTATCCCGACGGCTACTCGACCACCCTGCACGAATTCGCCCACACCCTTCACCTGCACGGTCTGGACGCCGTGGACCGGCAGCGCATCACCAACACCTTCCGCACCACCACACGGGCCGGCGAGGCGGGCAACTGGCCCGACGGCCCCCTCCACGGCTACGACGCCGACGGCCGCCGCAGCGCCCCCAACTACAGCAGCCGTGACGAGCTCGAGTTCTTCGCCCAGCTCACCAACGTCTACCTCATGGCCAACGGCGGCAGCGACCCCTACACCGGGCTGCCCCGCAACAACGCCGGCCCGGAGTGGGTGCGCACCCGCCAGCCCGCCCTGTACCCCCTGTTGCGCCGGTTGTACGGCGAGGGCCCCCGGACGGCGCCCCGCCACCCGCGCAGCGTCGAACCGGCCCGTCCCCGCGGGTCGCGCCCCGCGGACGTCAACCCCGTCGAGGCCACCGACGTGGAGAACGAGGCACTGGCCCGTGCCCGTGCGCTGTGGGACGTCGCCGAGGGCGACCCGGGGGACGGCAGTGACTCCTACGTGGCCGTCCGCGCCCTGTGGGACGGCACCACCGGCGCGCACGCGCCGCAGCCGCACACTCCCGCCCCGTTGCCGTTGCCGCTGCCCACTCCGGTGCCGGAGACACGGTCCGCCGCCGCACCGCCGCCCACCGACAGCACGGTCCAGCAGCGTCTCCGGGAACTGTGGGCACTCGTCGACGCCACCTTCGGCTCCCAGCCGCTCCCGCCGGAGCTGCGCGACGGGCTGTTCAACTCGCTGCGCGTGATCGAGGCGGTGCGCGCCGGGCACCCCCGCTTCGGCGCCGGCCTGGACCTCGACGGCATCACCCGGATGCTGTTGCACCTGGCGCCGGACGAACCGGTGGACGCGGCCCGGCACTACGACGCCCTCACCCTCGTGAGCAGTGCCCATCGCCGGGGCCGGAGCGGCAGCCTGGACGCCGTCGCCGCTTACGGGCTGACCCGGCAGGGCCACCCGGAGCAGTCCGTGCTCAGCGGGGACGACGGCGCGCCGCACGGCCGGAACTGGACCGGACGTCCCGGTGTCCACCTGCACCTGGACGTGGTCGCCGATCCCCGGGGCGTCCACCCCGCGCCCTGGGGGCCCGCCGCCCACGCGTTGGTGGCCGAGAGGAACGCCGGGGGAGCGGTGCTGGCGGACGGACGACCGGTGTCGGACGAGGAGTTCGCCGAACTGGTGCTGCACGACCCCGAGCGGCAGCCGGACGTGCCCGTGGTGCTCCTGACCGGCGAGGAGGACGGCCGCAACGAGGCCCTCGCACGGGTGATCGCCGACCGCACCGGCACCCGCGTCTGGTTCACCTACGGCGACCTGCGACTCGAGAGGGCTCCGGACGGCCGCCGGGTGCCGGTCCTGGCCGCGCCGGCCTCCGGGAGCGACCCGGCGGGTACCTGGATCCCCGCCGACCCGGGACTGGTCCCGGACGACCCGGCGGCCACCGTCAGGGCCGCGAACGGCACCGTCTTCCCCGACGCCGACGTCCACTCGTACCCGCTGGTCACGGTCGACGGGCAGAGGCTGACCGGGCGGGTGTTCCTCAACGCGCACGACATGGCGATGCGGGAGGAGGCCCTGCGGGTGGTGTCCGCCATCCAGCACTACACCAACGCCGTGGAAGGGCTGCCCGGTGTGTATGCCGGGCGGCAGAGCGGCGCGCTGCCCCTGCCGCAGGGCCTGGCCGACTCCTACGTCGTCGTCGGCCACGGCGACAGCGGACGCACCACCGTGCCCCGCCGCAGCACCCGCGCCAACCAGGCGGTCCACCCCCGGCAGCTGGGCCGGATGCTGGCGCGGCGCAGGAGCATGCGGGAGCTGTCTCCCGAGACGCCGGTGTGGTTGCTGATCTGCGAGCTGTCCATGACGCGCGCCGACCAGGACCTGCTCGCCCATCCCTCCTCCGCCCAGTACGTCGCCAACGAGACCCGCCGCACCGTCTTCACCGTGGACCGGCAGATCTCGCCGAGCGAGGCCGAGGGCAGCCTGCCACCGCGCCTGATCGTGTACGACGACCCCGACGACCCCGTGGGCCACATCGAGGAGTTCCTTCCCGAGCCCGGGACCACCGCCCTCGACGCGCTCGCCGATCTGGGCGGACTGCCCGACCGGCTGCCGGACCGCACCGACCGCGCCCTCCACTGGGTGCGGGCCCTGCGCCGGACCCACGGTGTGCGCATCGACTCCGACCCGGCCCGCGAGGCGGAGTTCCACGAGCTGATCGAGGGCTTCGGCGCCCTCGAAAGGCTGCGGTTCCAGGCGGCCGGCAACGCCGACCCGGGCCTGCTCACCTGGGGCGGGATCCAGCACATCGTCGGCCGGTACACCGCCCGGCAGGGCTGGAACCGGTCGTTGACCGCCGGTTCCCTGGCCCACCTGCTGCGTGCGGCACACGCCGGCCGACTGCTGCCCTCCGACGCCGCAGGACCCACCGCCCCCGCCGCGCCGCCGGCCTCCCCCGACACCCCGGCCCCGACGGACACGGTGTCGCGGCCGACCGGTCGGGGAGCGTTGTGGGGCACCGACGGGGGCGGGACCGTCTCCGACGGCGCGCAGTCCGACCCGGACGACGCCGTCGGCCCCGCTGACGCCGGACCCGCCGAGCCCGCCCCGGAGCTTCCCCCGGCCCGGTCCCGGGTCGCCTTCGAGCATCGCCACCGGGACATCACCGATCCGGTCCAGCGCCGGCAACTCGCCGAACTGGCCGAGGAGATCGTGGTGTCCGGCCTGCGGGACCTCGGGGCCGGTCTCCGGATCCCCAGGACCACGGTCACCGGTTACAGCAACGGCCCCCGCTTCGCGCTGTCCGGCGGTGCCGTCGAGCACGCCGGGACGGTCGGCCGGCAGCGGGCGGACGCCGTGCGGGACCTCCTCCTCGAGGAGATCCGGCGTCAGCTGGAACTCAACGAGCGGGCCGTGCGCAACGTCGCGGAAGTACGGGGCGGCACGGTCCGGGCCGAGGACTTCCCGATCACCACGGAGAGCGGCGGCCGGGACATCGGCGCCGTCGGCCCGATCGACGGCGCCACCGGGCGGGCGGCACGACGCCAGGCGGTCGTCACGGTCGACCGGTCCCCCCTGTCTGCGGCAGCCGCCCGGCTCGGAGAGCTGAGTCCGGAGATTTTCGACCCCGAGGACTACTTCGCCGACCCGGACAGGCTCGCCGGGGACATCCTGCACCTGGACGACAACCCCGGGGACGACCCCGACACGGACAGCGACCCCGACACGGACAGCGACTCCGACAGCTCCGTCGATCCGGACGAGGCCGAGTCGGACGACGGGTCCGCGGACTCCGCCGCTCCGGCAGCGGTGCGTTTCGACGCCGACGACCTGTCGAACCGCGTGCGCAGGCTGTACGAGCTGGTGGACGAGGCGACGGCGGCCGGCCGGGCGACCGGTCGGGCGTCGCTGACCGCGTATCACCTGGGCAAACAGGGCATGCTGTCCGACGCCACCCGCCTGACCGCACCGGACGGCGCCCCGCTGGGCCGGAACTGGACGGGCCGGCCCGCCCGGGACGTGGACGTCTCCTCGTACGACGTGGTGGACGGAGGGAGCCGGGACTCCCAGCCCTCGCCGTGGGCACGCCGGCCCGGTGCTCCCCTCCCGTACGTGATCGGGACGAAGGACGGTGACCACACGAAGGTCGGGCTGTCCCTGCCGGACGGCAGCAAGCGGTGGAAGCTGTCGTCGGAGGAGTTCGCCGAGCTGCTGGCGCTGGACGAGGAACTGGCGAGCCGCGAGGACGCCGCCGAGGTGGTGCTCGTCTCGCAGAACGCCGGCGCCATGGGGCTGGACCTGCCGCGCCGGGCCGCGGCCCGGGCGCGCAGGACACTGTGGTCGCACAGCGGCGAGGTCGGTCTGAAACCGCACCCCGACACCGGCCGCCACCGCATCGAGGTCATCGACGACCGGGCCTTCGAAAGCGGGCCGCTGGGCGAGTGGATCGGCAGCGGGCCCGAGGACCTGGGCCCGGACGAGGGACGGCCGGAGCCCGGGGAGGGCGTCCTGCACACGACCGGGGGGAGGACCCTCGAGGACGGGAAGGTCATGTCCTTCACCCTCACCGACGAGGGCCGGCCCGTCGGCCGTGCGGTGCTCAACGGCACCGACCTGCTCCAGTTCGAGCCGTTGCTGCAGACCATGATCCGGTCGACGGAGTGGTCCGTCTACGACCCGCTCACCAGTGAGCCGGTCGGAGACCCCCGGCCGGTTCCCTGGAAGGGCCGAAAGCCCTACTTCTTCCTGGCCCACGGCCTGCCGGGCCAGACCCTCATGGTCAATGAGTTCCAGAGCAACGTTCCGGTCCGGGGTTCCGAAACCGGTGGCTTCCTCCGGCGGCGCCGAAGCGTGGCACGACTGGACCGGAACAGCCCCATCGTCTTCCTGTCCTGCTGGGGGAGCGGACCGGAGGGACACACCGCCGCAGCCCTGAAGCGGAGCCGCCCGTTCGTCCCCGACCCGCTCTCCGTCTCGTCGGCGGCCCAGGGCGTCTCCAACGTGACGCGGCGCGACGTCTACGCCCCCGAGAGGGAGCACTGGAGCCGCCACGCGAACGGGAGGCTGCACCACCACGGGATCCCCACCACGCCGGCGAACGACCCGGTGGACATGGTGAAGCTGCGACCCGAACCGACACCGGACGAACTCGACGCCCTGGCCGGTCTGGCCGGTCTGGCCGGTCTGGGGACGTCCCCCGACTTCACTCCGGCCGTGGCCCGGGACACGGCACTGCGACTGGTCCGCGCCCTGCGGGCGACGTTCGGCGCCGATGTGGAGCACGACAGGGACGACCCGGCCGGCACGTACCGTCGGCTGCTGCGCGGCGTCGGCGCCCTGGAGGTCATGCGCCGCGGGGACGGGAACCTGCGGGGACACGGGGAACTGACGCTCGATCTGCTCGACCGGGTCACCCGCGCGCACCACGGCCTGACGACCGCCCCCGGCACCCGGCCCACGCCGCCGGACCCCGCCGACGTACGGACGATGCTGGAGGCCGCGTCGGTACGGCTGTCCACCGATCCCCGGTCCGCGCTGTCCGACTTCGTCTCCCTGCGCTCCGTCGACCGCGCCCGCGAACTGATCGGACGGCACGATCCGGACCAGTGGGCCCGTCTGGTGCTGGGGCTGCACACGACGGCGCAGGTCACCGAGGTCCACCGGCAGAACGCGCTGTGGGCCACGGTCAAGGCGGTGGAGAGCGTGGAGAACCATCCCGACCCCGACACCCTGACGACGAAGGTGCTCCATCTGGGCGGCACCGGAGAGGACCCGCGGGACGAGGCCCTGCGGGCGGACCTGCTCCGGATGGCGGCCACGGCGGCGGCCCTCGGCCGCGACACCTACGATCCCACGGCACTCGCCGCGTACGACCTCGAACGCAACGGCGCGCTGGACGACCGGACTCTCATCACCGCCGCGAACGGTGCGAAGGCCGGACGCAGTTGGACGGGGAGCCCCGTCCCGAGCCGCCTGTGGGCGGACCGCTACGTGATCTCACCCGGTGGCGGGCTGGGCAACAGCCGGGGGGCCTTGGCGCCCTGGCACAGGCAGGGCGCCGGAAGGAGCGCCCATCCCGGCGGGTACGTGCTGGACATGAGCGGCACCACCCCGGGACAGGTGGACATGCCCTGGTCGGACAACAGCACCCGTTCGGTGCCCCACGAGGAGATCGCCGTACTGCTTTCCCACGATCCCGTCCTGGCGCAGCTGGACCGGGACGTCGTGGTCGTTCCCGTCGGGGTGGGTGCAGGGGCTCCCGAGCTGGCCGAGGCGGTCGCCGCCCGGACGGGTGCCGCCCGGAGCGTGTGGCTGCCGACGCGGCCCCTGCGGCTCCTCGACCGGCGGCCGGCGGTGAACGAGAGCCTTCTCGTGATGACCTCGCCCCAGGACAGCGCGGCGCGCTGGTCGGAGACACGTCCGCCCGAGTTGGCCGGCCAGTCCGCCGGATCCGCTTCCGCCACCGTCATCACGCTCGGCGGATCCACCCCCGTGCCCCCGGCCCTCGCCACCCCCGGGCAGGCCTGGACCGGCCAGGACCGGGACGGGACCACGAAGGCGGGAAGTGAGCACCACCGCGGCAGTGACGCACCGGCACACCCGGTGCCGGTGTCCGCGGAGGGGACCGCGCCCCCACTCGAGGAGACCACCCCCGAGGTCCTCCCCGAGGCCGGCACCGACCCTGACGCCGACGTGGGGTACGTGCCCGTCGTGCCTCGCGACACCGCCCAGCGCCAGTGGGTTGCCGGGCAGGTGACGGCCGAGGACCTGCCCGGGAATCCGCCGGCGTTCGGCGATGCCGACATCGTGGGCCTGAGCGACCTGAGGGCCGCGGGCCTCCCGGTGACCCCCGGAATGGACGTCGAGGCGCAACTCGGTGGAGGCCTGCGCGGCAGTGGACTGGCACCGCTCGACCAGGTACGGCTGCTGATGCTGCGGCCCGGTCCGTGGCCGGACGCGCTCGACGCCGTCGCGGCCACGGTGTCGCGGCGGATCTGGCGGTCGGCGTTCACGGACTTCGCGACCGCGTTGTCCGCCGAGGACCCGGAGATGAGCGCCGCCCGGGCGTGGGACACGGCCGCCGGGCTGGTACTGCCGCGCGAGGCGCACTCCGTGCTGGCGGATTCCCGGTACGCCGGGGAGAAGTTCCGCGACGCGGTGCGGCAGGTCGCCGACCTCCTGGCGGCGGGGAGGGCGGACCTCCGGGCGGCGACGCACCTCGCCGCCCGGCTCCGGCACGCTCTGGGACTGCCGCCCCTCGGGACAGGTGGTCCGAGTGCCCGGTGGGCGAAGCAGGCGGACGAGTGACGAGTGGAACGGCGGATGGCAGCCATGTGTGTCGGGAGAGCGCGTGCGGGTGAATGAGGCGAGTGAGCGAAGTGAGCGGAGCACGGCAGCGATGCCCACGCCTCCCGAGGACGTCGTCGAGGCCGCACGGCTCGCGCCGGAGCACTGGATCAGCATGATCGACCCCGGCTGGCCGGGCGAGGGAGTGCCGCCCGACTGGGCCGTGATCGGCCGTTGGCGCACGGGGGCCACCGGCGAGATCGAGGAGTGGGAGGACAACGAGGCCCACCGCCCCTCCCCGGAATCGCTCGGCTGGCCCGAGGCCACCGACGGCGTCGACGAGGCCCTCCAGCTCGCCGTCACCGGTTACGGACCGGCCGAGGACGTACTGCGCGCCCTGGCCACTGCCGAGGTGGCGGTGCTGACCCTGCCGGACGGAACACCGGTGACCGCCGCCGTGGAGGGCGGCAGGCTCGTGGTCCCGGTCCTCACCGCCGCGCCCCACCTCGACGCCGTGGGCGGCTTCGCCTTCGAACACGTCACCGCTTCGGACCTCCTGGACCGCCTGCCCCACGGCCACGCGCTGTACGTCAACCCGGCCGGCCCCGCGGGCACCGTACTGGAGCCCGGTCCGCTCGCGGAGACGATCGCGAGCAGGAGACGGACGGACGCCGCCGACTGACCGGACAGGACCGGAGGGGCCGGAGGGGCGGAGCCCGGTCCGGCCGGCACGGACCGAGCCCGACGCCGATGCCCGGCAGGGCCCGACGCACTCCCGTCCCGTGTCCGTCGGGCGCACCCGCCTCCTGCACGACGGCCTCCCGGACCCCGCCCGACCGCACCGGGGCCCGGTCTACCGCGCCCGTCTCACCCGTCGCACCAGCCGTGGGTCTTGCCGAACTGCAGCAGCCCGCGGCGCGCCTGGAGGATCTGTTCGCCGGTCAGCGTGGGCACGGCGGACAGCAGGACCTCCGTGACCTCCTGGAGGTACTCCTCGGCGGTGAGCACGTCGCACAGCGAGTCGTCGCCGTCCGGATGCCGGCCCACCCCGGCGGAGGACACCGGACCGGACCCCTGGGCCAGCCGCACGCCCGAGGCCTTCAGCCCCCGGTCGCCCTCCTCGATCTCGAACTCCACGGTGACCCCGGGACGCAGCTGATGCTCCGGAATCCGCACGTCGTTGACGTGGAGGAAAACGTCCTCCCCGCCGTGCTCCGGAGCGATGAACCCGTAACCCCGTACGGCGTCGAACCGCACCACACGACCGGCAACCATGTGTACCAACCCCCAACAGAACACCGGACCCCGTGTCCGGACCAGAACCTGACCAGCGAGGACAACATACGCCGTCCGCGGCGTCCCGTCCTCAGCACTCGATGATGTTCACCGCGAGCCCGCCCCGCGCCGTCTCCTTGTACTTGACCGACATGTCCGCACCGGTGTCCTTCATGGTCTTGATGACCTTGTCCAGGGACACCTTGTGCGACCCGTCGCCGCGCATCGCCATCCGTGCCGCGGTGACCGCCTTCACCGCGGCCATGCCGTTGCGTTCGATGCACGGGATCTGGACCAGGCCGCCGACCGGGTCGCAGGTCAGGCCGAGGTTGTGCTCCATGCCGATCTCGGCGGCGTTCTCCACCTGCTCCGGCGAGCCGCCCATCACCTCGGCCAGTGCCCCCGCCGCCATCGAGCAGGCGGAGCCGACCTCGCCCTGGCAGCCGACCTCGGCGCCGGAGATGGACGCGTTCTCCTTGAACAGCATGCCGATCGCACCGGCCGCCAGCAGGAAGCGGACCACGCCCTCCTCGTCGGCACCGGGGACGAAGTTGACGTAGTAGTGCAGGACGGCGGGGATGATGCCGGCCGCGCCGTTGGTCGGGGCGGTGACGACCCGGCCGCCGCCGGCGTTCTCCTCGTTCACGGCCATCGCGTAGAGCGTGATCCACTCCATGGCGAGGGCCTTCGGGTCGCCCTCCGCGCGCAGCTTGCGTGCCGTGTTCGCGGAACGCCGGCGCACCTTCAGGCCGCCCGGCAGGATGCCCTCGCGGGACATGCCGCGCGCCACGCACGCCTGCATCACCCGCCAGATCTCCAGCAGCCCCTCGCGGATCTCCTCCTCGGTCCGCCAGGCGCGCTCGTTCTCCAGCATCAGCGCGGAGATGGACAGGCCCGTCTCCCGGGTCAGGCGCAGCAGCTCGTCGCCCGTGCGGAACGGGTACTTCAGAACCGTGTCGTTGAGCTTGATGCGGTCCGCGCCCACCGCCTCCTCGTCGACGACGAAGCCGCCGCCCACCGAGTAGTACGTCTTCGCCAGCACCTCGGCACCGGAGACGTCGTACGCCCACAGGGTCATGCCGTTCGCGTGGTACGGGAGCGCCTTGCGGCGGTGCAGGACCAGGTCGTCGTCGAAGGAGAACGCGATCTCGTGGTCGTCGAGCAGGCGCAGGCGGCCCGATTCCCTGATCTTCGCCACCCGCTCGTCGGCCGTCTCCACGTCCACCGTGCGGGGCGAGGCGCCCTCCAGGCCGAGCAGCACCGCCTTGGGCGTGCCGTGCCCGTGGCCGGTCGCGCCGAGCGAGCCGTACAGCTCCGCGCGGACCGAGGCGACCGAGGCCAGCAGCTCCTCGTTGCGCAGCCGCCGCGCGAACATGCGGGCAGCCCGCATCGGGCCGACCGTGTGCGAGCTGGACGGCCCGATGCCGATCGAGAACAGGTCGAAGACCGAGAGGGCCACGGAAGGACTCCTAGGGGTTCGGCGGACGGCGCTGTCCGCCGGGCAGGGGGTGGACCGGAGGTGAGGTCGGAGGGGGGATGTCACGTGCGCGGTGCATGGTGCGGGGCACCGCGCTCACCGACCCAGTGTGCGCGATGCCCCGGACGTCCGTACGAACGAAAGCGTACGGAACTACTGCAGACCGGGATACAGCGGGTGCTTCTCGGCGAGTGCCGTGACCCGCGCCCGGAGCGCCTCGGTGTCGTGGGACGGCTTCAGCGCCTCGGCGATCACGTCCGCGACCTCCGCGAAGTCCTCGGCGCCGAAACCGCGGGTGGCCAGGGCGGGCGTGCCGATCCGCAGGCCCGAGGTGACCATGGGCGGCCGCGGGTCGTTCGGGACCGCGTTGCGGTTGACGGTGATGCCGACCTCGTGGAGCCGGTCCTCGGCCTGCTGCCCGTCCAGCTCGGAGTCGCGCAGGTCGACCAGGACCAGGTGCACGTCCGTACCGCCGGACAGCACGTCCACGCCCACCGCCCTGACGTCGTCCCCGACCAGGCGCTCGGCCAGGATGCGGGCGCCCTCCAGGGTGCGGCGCTGGCGGTCCCTGAACTCCTCGGACGCCGCGACCTTGAAGGCGACCGCCTTGGCCGCGACCACGTGCTCCAGCGGTCCGCCCTGCTGGCCGGGGAAGACCGCGGAGTTGATCTTCTTGGCCAGCTCGGCGGTGGAGAGGATCACGCCGCCGCGCGGGCCGCCGAGCGTCTTGTGCGTGGTCGTGGTGACGACGTGGGCGTGCGGGACCGGGTTCGGGTGCAGGCCCGCCGCGACCAGACCGGCGAAGTGCGCCATGTCGACCATCAGGTACGCGCCGACCTCGTCCGCGATCCGGCGGAACTCGGCGAAGTCCAGCTGCCGCGGGTACGCCGACCAGCCGGCGACGATCAGCTTCGGCCTGCTCTCCTTGGCCAGCCGCTCGACCTCGGCCATGTCGACCCGGCCGTCGTCACCGACGTGGTAGGCGACGACGTCGTAGAGCTTGCCGGAGAAGTTGATCTTCATGCCGTGGGTCAGGTGCCCGCCGTGCGCGAGGTTCAGGCCCATGATCGTGTCACCGGGCTTGAGCAGCGCGAACATCGCGGCGGCGTTGGCCTGCGCGCCCGAGTGCGGCTGCACGTTGGCGTGCTCGGCGCCGAACAGCTCCTTGACCCGGTCGATGGCGATCTGCTCGATCACGTCGACGTGCTCGCAGCCGCCGTAGTAGCGGCGGCCGGGGTAGCCCTCGGCGTACTTGTTGGTGAGGACCGTGCCCTGGGCCTCCATGACCGCGACCGGGGCGAAGTTCTCCGAGGCGATCATCTCGAGGGTGGACTGCTGGCGGTGCAGCTCGGCGTCGACCGCGGCGGCGACGTCGGGGTCGAGCTCGTGCAGCGGGGTGTTCAGAAGCGACATGCGGCTACGGCCTCCTCAGCCCTGGACGAAGGCGTCGTACTCGGCGGCGGAGAGCAGGTCGGCCGGCTCCTCGCCGGTCCGCACCCGGAACAGCCAGCCGCCCTCGAAGGGGGCCGAGTTCACCAGCGACGGGTCGTTCACCACGTCCTCGTTGATCTCGGTGACCTCGCCGGTGACCGGGCAGTACAGGTCGCTGACCGACTTGGTCGACTCCAGTTCGCCGCAGGTCTCGCCCGCGGTCACGGTGTCACCGACCTCGGGAAGCTGGACGAACACGACGTCGCCGAGCGCGTTGGCCGCGTGCTCGGTGATGCCGACCGTCGACACGCCGTCCTCGGCGGCCGACAGCCACTCGTGCTCCTTGCTGTAACGCAGCTGCTGGGGGTTGCTCATGGTCTGGATTCTCCTGTAAGCGGGGGATGTGCTTGATGAGTCGGAAACTACGCCGGCCTGCGCCGTCGCACGGCACCGCGCACCGCCGTACCCCGACGTGCGAAAGCCCGGAAGGCCGCGCCGGGGCCGTCTACGACGGTGTCACTTCTGCCGCTTGTAGAACGGCAGCGCCACGACCTCGTACGGCTCGTGGCTGCCGCGGACGTCCACGCCGACACCCTCCGTGCCCGGCGCCGCGTGCGCCACGTCGACGTACGCCATCGCGATCGGCCGGCCCAGCGTCGGGGAGGGCGCGCCGGAGGTGACCTCGCCGATCACCTCGCCGCCGGCGACCACCGCGTACCCGGCGCGCGGCACCCGGCGGCCCTCGGCGACCAGGCCGACCAGGGCGCGGGGCGGGGTCCGCTCGGCGCGGGCGGCGGCCTCGGCCAGGGCGGCGCGGCCCACGAAGTCGCCCTCCTTCTCGAACTTCACCACCCGCCCGAACCCGGCGTCGAACGGCGTCAGGGAGGTGCTCAGCTCGTTGCCGTACAGCGGCATGCCCGCCTCCAGGCGCAGCGTGTCCCGGCAGGACAGCCCGCACGGGACCAGTCCGGCGCCCTCGCCCGCCCCGGTCAGCGCCTGCCACAGCCCGACCGCGTGCTCCGGCTTCACGAACAGCTCGAAGCCGTCCTCGCCGGTGTAGCCGGTACGGGCGATCAGCGCGGGGACGCCCGCGACCGTGCCGGGCAGCCCGGCGTAGTACTTCAGGTTGTCGAGGTCGGCGTCGGTCAGGGACCGCAGGATGCCGGGGGACTCGGGGCCCTGCACCGCGAGCAGCGCGTACGCGTCGCGGTCGTCACGGACCTCGGCGTCGAAGCCGGCCGACCGCTCCACCAGCGCGTCCAGCACCACCTGGGCGTTGGAGGCGTTCGCGACCACCATGTAGTGAGGGGATCCGGCGTGAGGGGTCCCGGCGTGAGGGGATCCGGCCCCGGTGTCCTCGAGCCGGTAGACGATCAGGTCGTCCAGGATGCCGCCGTCCTCGCGGCAGATCATGGTGTAGCGGGCGCGGCCGGGCTTGACGGTCCCGATGTTGCCGACCAGCGCGTGGTCCAGGAGCTGCGTCGCCTGCGGGCCGGTGACGGTGATCTCGCCCATGTGGGAGAGGTCGAAGAGGCCGGCCCTCGTGCGCACGGCGTTGTGCTCGTCGCGTTCGGAGCCGTAGCGCAGGGGCATGTCCCAGCCGGCGAAATCGGTCATCGTGGCGCCGAGCGAACGGTGCAGGGCGTCCAGTGCGGTCCGGCGGGGTTCGGTACTGCTCATCGGTCGGTCTCCCAGGGCAGGACGGGCGAGGTCGTTCCTCCCCATCTGTCATCGGAACCTGAGAGGTTCGCCATGACCGTCCGCGCAGGGGACGACCACGGTTTGCACCTTGGGTGGGGCCGCCGGAAACACGCGCGGCGGCCCGCTTTTCAGATGTGCCTCGCCCACGCGGTAACGGTGCCTGAGAGATTCAAGGGAGGGACTTGCTCCTTCGGCGCCCCGGCGGCAACGGTGCCGGAGACTCTCCCGCGCGGATTCGAACGGCCGGTATGCAGTTGGCGCGCACATCATTGCACGCATCGCCGGGCCGCGGCAGGGGGACCCTTCTGAGAGGAAGCGCAGGGTGCCCGGGTGTTCACGGACGGCTGTGACAGGCCTGTACCGGGAAAGGGAAGGAATCCGGAAGCCCTCGGCGTTACCGTCTCTTTACACTCGGCGGGGAGACGGTCCGGTACCTGGTCACAGGACGGGGCCGCCCCCAGGGGAGGACTTACGGTGAACAAGGCCACGGCGTACGCCGCCACCACGGGCGTCACGCTGCCCGAGCAGCAGGCCCCCTCGGTCCGGGACGCCTGCGCCACCCTGCCCGCGCCGGTCGTCCGCGACCTGCGCGGGCAGGGTGGCCGCAGCCCGCACGCCCTGTTCTTCGGCCCCCGCGACCTCGTCGTGGTCACCGGACTGCCCGGCAGCGGCAAGTCCACCCTCATGCGGCGCGCGGCGCGCGGCACCCGCATCGACTCGCAGGACACCCGGGACCGCTGGGACCGCGGCATGCCGCGCCTCCTGCCGTACGCGGTGTACCGGCCCCTGGTCCGCCTCGCCCACTACGCCGGGCTGCGGCGCGCCCTGCGCACCGGCGGGGGTGTCGTCGTCCACGACTGCGGCACGCAGGCCTGGGTGCGCCGCTGGCTGGCCCGCGAGGCCCGCCGCCGGGGCGCGGTCCTGCATCTGCTGCTGCTCGACGTCACTCCGAAGCAGGCCCTGGACGGCCAGCGCGAGCGCGGCCGCGGGGTCTCCCGGTACGCCTTCCGGCGCCACCGCACCGCCGTCGGCCGGCTGCTGACGTCCGTGGCGCGCGGCGACCTGCCCGCGGGCTGCGGCTCGGCGGTCCTGGCCGACCGCGACGCGGCGGACGCGCTGCACCGCATCGAGTTCACGGACTGATCACGGGCCGGTGGCGTGCCGGGCCGGTGGCCGGTGGCCGGGCCGTACGCCGGGGCGCGGCAGCGGTTAGCCTTTCCAGCCACAGCAGTGGTTTCAGGCAGGCGGTAGGCAGATGGACTTCCCGGCGGGCTTCTCCGCGGACTTCCCGGCACGGACTCACCCCCACCCGCACGGCGGATGGCCCGGCAACGAGCTGGAGGAGGCGCTCTCCGCGTCCCTCGGCGTCCCCTCGGCCGACGGCCGGATCATCGAGGTGCTGGGCCGCAGTTACCTGTGGATACCGCTGCCCAACGGCGGCGGACCGGACAGCGGCCCGCTGGACCTGCCCACGACGGAGATCGACGGCCAGGCGTACGTACCGGTCTTCAGTTCCGAGGAACAGTTCCGTCAGGTCGTCGGCACCCACATGTCGTTCACCGTCGCGCCCGCGGTGGAGTTCGCGCGCGGTCTGCCGCCGCAGGCCGGGATCGCCGTGAACCCCGGGGGAGTGGTCGGCGTCCCGCTGCCGCCCCCCGCCGTCGCCGCCCTGTGCCGCGCCGGACGCGGCCCGCTGGACGGACCCGCGAGCGGCGGCCGGGTCAAGCTGTTCGAACCCGACTGGCAGGACGACCCGGTGGACTTCCTCGCCGCCGCCGCCGCGGAGTTCGAGGCCCTCGGCCTCGTCACCACCGCCCGCCGCTGCCTCGCCGAGATCGAGACGGCCGACCCGGTCCTGTTCGTCGGCGTCGAGCTGGCCCCCGCCGAACTGTCCCGGACGGAGGGCGACCTGCGGGCTGCGCCGATGGACGCGCTGGGCCGCGCGCTGGGCCGCGCGCCGGTGAGGTGGCCCGTCAACCTGGTCCTCCTGGACGTGGCCCAGGACCCGGTCGGCCAGTGGATGCGCGACCGCGTCCGCCCCTTCTACCAGTGGCAGCGCTGAGGGGCGCCGCAGCGTTGCCGGAGAGCTGTCGCGCACCGGCGGAGCTCCCCGGCGCCGTCAGGCGCTTAAGCTAGGTTCATTGGCTCGGGCGAGGGTGTTGTACGGGCGGTACGGAGGGGCGATACAAAGTGAGCGCTGGCACCGCGGCGGCCGGGCAGGTCGAGCACATGCTGCGCCAGGTGACACCCGGGCGTTACGACGCCTACGAGGCGTTGCTGCGCGCGCTCGCGACTCCCTCCTCCGGTCACGTCTGGATGCTGCTGTGGCACGGCCAGGCCGGCTCCCCGGACGCCCAGTACGGGAGCATGGAGGTCGACGGCTTCGGCTACGCGCCCTGCGTGACCTCCGCCCAGGAGCTGTCCGCCAGCGGCTGGAACCGGTCCTACGAGGTCGTCGACGGCCTCGAGGCGGCCCGCGCCCTCTACCCCGACCGCTACGGACTCTGGCTCAATCCGCACGCCCCCGGCGGCGGCCTCGGCATCCCCTGGCTCGATCTGCGCCGGCTCGCCACCGGGCTGGACCGTCAGCCCGCCGGACCCCTGCGGCTGTCCGAACCCGCCATCGAGATCCCGCAGTTCTACGCCCTGCTCGCGCAGAACGCGCACCGCACCCCCGCCGTCCGCTCGCTGCGCCGCGCCTGGGTGCAGCCGTCGCTCGGCGCTCCGTACCTCGCCGTCGGCCTGGACGTGTACGACACGTCGCCGCCGGCCGTGGACGCGGTGCGCGCGATGATGCGGCAGTCCCTCGACGCGGTCCCGGACGGGCTCCCGGTGTCGACCGTCGCGATGTCCGACGCGCACGACCCGGTCGCGATGTGGCTGCGTGCCAACGCCCGCCCGTTCTACGACCGCGAGGCGCACGGCGCCGCCGCGCCTCCCGCCGCGGGGTCCGGCTACCCGCCCGCGCGTTAGGGCCTGTCCGGCGGACCGCGCCTCGGAGGCCGGGGGCCGGGCACGCCCTACCCGAGCTCTTCGAGAAGGGGGCGCCCCAACGGCGCTGTCGTCGGTTGCCGACTTCCCCAAGCTCTCGGCTTCGCTCGATCGGGGAACCCTCATGGGCAGGGAGGGCCCTCATCGCGTCGGCGCCCTCCTCCGCCTTGCGGCTGAACGCACCGGCCCCCGCTCGGCCTGGTCGGAGAGATACCGCCAGTCACCTCCGGCCTGATCCGCCGGACAGGCCCCAGCGCTGACCGGGGCGTATGCGTGAGAGGCAGGTCCGGAAGGACCCGGCCGCACCCCCGGGATGACTCAGCGTGACGGTGTCCGCGGTATGGACACACCTGCCGGCGGGGAGCGCCCGCTTCGCCCCCGGCCGCTGATTTCACGTCAGATTTTCGGCCATGTGCACTCAGCTATGACCAGTCAACCGCCTGTCACCTGCGATTTCATCCGTTCTTCACGCCGTCCGGCGCTTTTCCCGGGACTCTTGACGGAGTGTCAGATGTGTCTGAACGGTTAATTCACGACAGGGGGACGCCCGAAGCATCCCTTATGTCAACTGTTCAGATCTCAGCTAGGTATCACCGCTATCCGGACTGTTCTCGACTCGCTGTGAACGTCTGTAGTGTTCGGCCGGTCAAGATGCATCCACATAGCGGACCCGGAGTGGCCCCAATATGCGCATACCCAAGTCCCGAGCCGCTCGGGCGATCACGGCCGCGGTGGCGGTCGGTCTGATCGCCACGGGCTGCTCCAGCGAACGGGACAGTGACAACGAGAGCGGCGGCGAGAAGGACACCTTCGTCTTCGCCGGTGCCGGTGACCCGGGCTCCCTCGATCCTGCCCTGGCCAGCGACGGTGAAACCTTCCGCGTGACGCGGCAGGCCTTCGAGGCGCTTCTGGAGCACGAGTCGGGCGGCAGCGAGCTCGTCGGCGGCCTCGCCGAGAAGTGGTCGAGCAACGACGAGGGCACCGTCTGGACCTTCAACCTCCGCAAGGGCGTCGAGTTCCACGACGGCGAGGCGTTCAACGCCGAGGCCGTCTGCGCCAACTACGACCACTGGTTCAACTGGACGGGCACCTACCAGTCCAGCGCGGTCTCGTACTACTGGCAGTCCATCATGGGCGGCTTCGCGAAGAACGAGGACAAGGAAACGCCCGAGGCGAACTACAAGTCCTGCACCGCGAAGGACGACAACACCGCCGTCATCGAGGTCAAGGAGCCCTCCGCCAACCTCCCCGGCGGCTTCTCCCTCCAGGCTCTGGCGATCCACTCGCCGAAGGCCCTCGAGGAGTACAAGAAGCAGGACGCCTCCGCCAAGGGCGACGCCATCACGTACCCCAAGTACAGCCAGGAGGCCGGCACGGTCGCCGGTACCGGCCCGTACAAGATCACGAAGTGGAACAAGGGCAACAAGGAAGTCTCCCTTGAGCGCTTCGACGGCTACTGGGGCGACAAGGCGAAGGTCAAGAACCTGGTCTTCCGCACCATCGACACCGAAGAGGGCCGCCGCCAGGCGCTCCAGGCCGGTGACGTCGACGGCTACGACCTCGTCGCGCCGGCGGACGTCAAGACCCTCGAGGACCAGGGCTACGTCGTCCCGACCCGTGGCGTCTTCAACCTCTTCTACGTGGGCATGAGCCAGGAGGCCAACCCCGCGCTCAAGAAGAAGGAGGTCCGCCAGGCCATCGCGCAGTCGATCGACCGGGAGAACCTGGTCAAGACCCAGCTGCCCGAGGGCGGCAAGGTCGCCGACCAGTTCATGCCCGACACGGTCGAGGGCTACTCCAAGGACGTCAAGCAGTACCCGTACGACACCGCCGAGGCGAAGAACCTCCTCAAGGAGGCCGGCGAGGAGAAGCTGAAGGTCGACTTCTGCTACCCGACCGAGGTCACCCGCCCGTACATGCCTGCCCCGCAGGACCTGTTCGAGCTGATGAAGGCCGACCTGGAGAAGTCCGGCATCACCGTCACGCCGAAGGCGATGAAGTGGGCCCCGGACTACCTGGACGCCACCGAGTCGGGCTCCTGCGACCTGCACATGCTCGGCTGGACCGGTGACTTCAACGACGGCTTCAACTTCATCGGCACCTGGTTCTCCGGGTACGACAAGCAGTGGGGCTTCAAGAACAAGAAGGTCTTCGACGCCGTGAACGAGGGCTCGACCCTCGGCAACCACGACGAGCGCGTGGCCGCGTACGAGAAGGCCAACGAGGCCATCATGGACTACCTGCCCGGTCTCCCGGTCTCGTCCTCCCCGCCGGCCATCGCCTTCGCCAAGAACGTGAACCCGCCGAACGTCTCCCCGCTGACGCAGGAAGTCTTCGCCGAGGCCTCGTTCAAGTAGACGAGCAGTAGTCGCCCAAGCACGAGGAGTCCGCCCGGCCGTCGCAACTCGGCGGCCGGGCGGGTCCGTTCATGTCACACATCACGCAAGAAAGGGGCATGCGGGGTGCTGCGTCTCGTCGTACGAAGACTGCTCCAGCTCATACCCACGCTGCTCGGCCTGTCGGTTCTGCTCTTCCTGTGGCTCGACCGGCTGCCCGGCGGACCCGCCTCAGCGATCCTGGGGGAAAAGGCCACCGAGGCCGAAGTGGCGCGGATCAACCGCGCGCTCGGACTGGACCAGCCCGTCTACGTCCAGTACTGGCGCTTCCTCAAGCGCATCGCCGAACTCGACCTGGGCACCAGCACCCAGACCGGACAGCCGGTGTGGGACGAGTTCGTCCTGCGCTTCCCTGCCACCGTGGAGCTGTCCCTCCTGGCGATCGTCATCGCCGTGGCCGTCGGCATCCCGCTCGGCTACTTCGCCGCCCGCAACCGCGGCGGCTGGCTCGACGTCACAGCGGTCTCCGGATCACTCGTCGGCATCTGCATCCCGGTCTTCTTCCTGGCCCTGATCCTCAAGCAGATCTTCGCCGTCGAGCTGGGCATCTTCCCCAGCTACGGACGCCTGGACACCGGCATCAACGCCACGAACGTCACCGGATTCGCCGTCCTGGACGGCGTCCTGACCGGGGAACTCGACGCGTCCTGGGACGCGATCATGCACCTGGTGCTGCCCTCCGTCGCCCTGGCCTCCATCCCGCTCGCCGTCATCGTGCGCATGACCCGCGCCAGCGTCCTCGAGGTCCAGGACGAGGACTACGTCCGCACCGCCGAGGCCAAGGGCCTCAAGCGGAGCGTCGTCCGCGGCCGCCACGTGCTGCGCAACGCGATGCTCCCCGTGGTGACCGCGGTCGGCCTGCTCACCGGCTCCCTGCTGTCCGGGGCGGTCCTGACCGAGTCCGTGTTCTCCTTCGGCGGCATCGGTTCCTTCATCCGCACCGCGATCGACGGCCGTGACTACCCCGTGCTCGTCGGGTTCATCATGTTCATCGCGCTGGTGTACGTCCTGATCAACCTGCTGGTGGACGTGGCGTACAGCCTCATCGACCCGAGAGTGCGGGTGCACTGACGTGAGCGTCGCCACCAAGACCGACAAGATCCAGCGCCTCGCGGAACTGACCGCGACCAAGGAGACCAGCTCCGGCGCCAGCCTGTGGCGGGAAGCCTTCCGCCGGCTCAAGCACAGCAAGATGGCGATCATCGGCGCCGTCGTCATCGCCCTGTTCGTCCTCGTCGCGGTCGTCGGGCCCTACCTCACCCCGTACTCCCCGACCGCCCAGGCCTGGAGAGGGGAGGTCTTCCCCAACCGGGGCGAGTTCGTCGGCCCCCGCGGCGACAACTGGTTCGGGCTCGACCACCTCGGCCGGGACATGTTCTCCCGCATGCTGGTCGGCGCCCGCCAGACGCTGCTCGTCGGCGTCGTCTCCACGTTCATCGGCCTGACCGTCGGCTTCCTGATCGGCGGCGTCTCCGGAGCCGCCGCCACCCTCGGCGGCGATGCCGGGAAGCGGATCGACTCCGTCATCATGCGCTTCATCGACATGATGCTGGCGCTGCCCTCGCTGCTGCTGGCCGTGTCCGTGGCCGCCGTCATGGGGCAGTCGCTCACCACGGTGATGATCGCCGTGGGTGTCGTCCAGATCCCGGTGTTCGCGCGGCTGCTGCGCGGCTCCATGCTGGCGCAGGGCGGCGCGGACTACGTGCTCGCGGCCAAGTCCCTGGGCGTGCGCAAGCGGCGCATCGTGGTCTCGCAGATCGTCCCCAACTCGCTCAGCCCGGTGATCGTGCAGGCCACGCTCTCCCTGGCCACCGCGATCATCGAGGCCGCCGCCCTGTCCTACCTGGGCCTGGGCAACCCCGACCCGGCCATCCCCGAGTGGGGTGTCATGCTCGCCCAGGCGCAGCGCTTCTTCGACAACGCGCCGATGATGGCGGTCTACCCCGCCGTCGGCATCATCATCACCGCCCTCGGCTTCACCCTCCTCGGCGAGGCCATGCGGGAAGCCCTCGACCCGAAGCTGAGGGGCTGAACCACCATGTCTCTGCTCACTGTCGACGAACTGACCGTCACCTTCGGCGGCCGCGGCCGCAAGGAGTCCCGGGCGGTCGACGGCGTCTCCTTCGCGGTCGACCAGGGCCAGGTCGTGGGCCTGGTCGGCGAGTCCGGCTGCGGAAAGTCCGTCACCTCCCTGGCTCTGATGGGCCTGTTGCCCCACAAGGGCGTCACGGTCGGCGGCCGCGCCGAATTCGACGGCACGGACCTGTTCACCATGAGCCCGTCCGCCCGTCGCGACCTGCGCGGCAGCAGGATGGCGATGATCTTCCAGGACCCGTTGTCCTCGCTCAACCCGGTCGTGCCGATCGGCGTGCAGGTCACCGAGATCCTGGAGCGCCACCGCGGGATGAAGGGGGAGGCCGCCCGCAAGGAGGCCGCCCACCTGCTGGACCGGGTCGGCATCCCCGACCCGGTCCGGCGGCTCAAGGAGTACCCGCACCAGCTCTCCGGCGGCATGCGGCAGCGCGCGCTGATCGCCATGGCGGTGGCCTGTGCCCCGAGCCTGCTCATCGCCGACGAGCCGACCACGGCCCTCGACGTGACGATCCAGGCCCAGATCCTGGAACTGCTCAAGGAACTCGTGGACCAGGAGGGCACCGCCCTGCTGATGATCACCCACGACCTCGGTGTGGTCGCCGGCCTCTGCGACGAGGTCAACGTGCTCTACGCGGGCAAGGCCGTGGAGTCCGCCGGGCGCCGCGAGCTGTTCGCCCACCCCACCCACCCCTACACGCACGGACTGCTGGGCTCCATCCCGCGCCTGGACGCCCCCCGGGGCGAGTCCCTCAAGCCCATCCGCGGCTCCATCAACGACCGCGTCGCCTGGGCCGACGGCTGTGCCTTCGCGCCGCGCTGCGACCGGTACGAGATGGGCTGCCTGACCGGCACCCCGCAGCTCGCCGAGGAGCGTGCCGCCGATCACCGGGTGCGGTGCGTCAACCCCGTACCCGACGACGCGAAGGCCGAGGAGGCCCCCGCATGAGCCTGCTCGAACTGGACGGCGTCAAGGTCCACTTCCCCATCAAGAAGGGCGTCCTGTTCGACCGTACGGTCGGACACGTCTACGCCGTGGACGGGGTGTCCCTGAAGGTCGAGGCCGGCGAGACCTACGGCCTGGTCGGCGAGTCCGGCTGCGGCAAGACCACCCTCGGGCGGTCGGTGCTGCGGCTGGTGGACATCACCGAGGGGTCGGTCGTCCTCGACGGCACCGACCTGGCGAAGCTGCCCGGCGAGGAGATGCGCCGCTTCCGGCGCCGGCTCCAGATGGTCTTCCAGGACCCGCTGGGTTCGCTCAACCCCCGGCAGAACATCGAGTCGATCCTGTCCGAGGGCATGGTCGCCCACGGCATCGGCAAGAACCAGGAGGAGCGCCGCGAGAAGATCAAGGCGATCCTGGAGCGGGTCGGCCTGCCCTCCAACGCGCTGGCCCGCTACCCGCACGAGTTCTCCGGCGGCCAGCGCCAGCGCATCGGCATCGCCCGCGCGCTGGTCCTCGAGCCGGATGTGATCATCTGTGACGAGCCGGTCTCCGCGCTCGACGTGTCGATCCAGGCCCAGGTCGTCAACCTGCTGGAGGAACTCCAGGAGGAACTCGGCCTGACCTACCTGGTGATCGCCCACGACCTCGCGGTCGTCCGGCACATCTCCGACGTGATCGGCGTGATGTACCTGGGCTCGCTGGTCGAGGAGGCACCGAGCGACACCCTCTACGCCGAGCCCAAGCACCCGTACACCAAGGCCCTGATGTCGGCCGTGCCGGTGCCGGACCCGGAGGTGGAGGACCGCCGCGAGCGCATCCTGCTCACCGGTGACCTGCCCTCCCCGGCCAACCCGCCCACCGGCTGCCGCTTCCACACCCGCTGCCCCTGGGCCCAGGCGGAGCGGTGCGCGACCGAGCGGCCGGAACTGCAGGACGTCGGCGGCGGTCACCGGGTGGCCTGCCACTACACCGCCGAGATCGCGTCGGGAGAGCTGACGCGGACCCGGCCGACGGGCATCGAGGCCGTCACGGAAACCGAGGACGTGCCGGCGGAGCGGGCCGAGGGCGAGGCGGAGGTTCCCGCCGCGCTCCTGCCGGCCGACTCGACGACCAAGCCGGACGCCGCGGTGGTCAAGGAGAAGGCGCCCGCAGCGGTCGAGGTCCCGGGCGACCCGACGGCCGATGCCGACGCGAAGGGCCATGACGTGGCGCGGCCGGACGTGTCCGCCAGGGGTTCGGCCGGGACCGACTGACGGACCGCCGTACTCCCGGATTCCCGGAGCGCCGGACGGAGCAAGACCTCCCGGCGCTCCGGGAACCCTCCGGGCCGCCGCCCGGTGTCCGCCCGGACCGGTTCGCACCGTCGCGGACAGCCCGGCGGCCGTCGGACGACTGGACGGCAGATCTGATCCCACCGGTCCACGGACAGCACGTTCGTCTCACCCCTCGCCTTGCTTTGCAAGGCGAGGGGTTCTTGCCGGGTAAGAATGTAGGGGTGCTTCAGCAACTCTTCAGCCCGTCCCTCCTGCACACGCTCGACCTGATCGGCATCTTCGTCTTCGCGATCTCGGGTGCCCTGCTGGCCGTGCGCAAGAACCTCGACGTCTTCGGCATCGCCGTACTCGCGGAGGTCACCGCGCTCGGCGGCGGTCTCTTCCGCGACGTGGTCATCGGCGCGGTGCCGCCCGCCGCCTTCACGGACCTGGGGTACTTCGTCACCCCGCTGTTCGCCGTGGTGCTGGTCTTCTTCCTCCACCCGCACGTGGAGCGCATCCAGAACGCCGTCAACTTCTTCGACGCCGCCGGGCTCGGCCTGTTCTGCGTCGTCGGCACCACCAAGGCGTACGACTACGGGCTCGGCCTGACCGCCTCCGCCTGCATGGGCCTCGCCACCGCGGTGGGCGGCGGCGTGCTGCGGGACGTGCTCGCCAACGAGGTGCCCTCGCTGCTGCGCTGGGACCGCGACCTGTACGCGGTACCGGCGATCGTCGGCGCCACCATGGTCGCGCTGTGCATCCGGTTCGACGCGCTGAACGCGTTCACCAGCACCGTGGCGGTGATCACGGCGTTCGTGCTGCGGCTGCTGGCGCTGCGGTACCACTGGCGGGCGCCCCGCGCCTGGCAGCGCCGCACGACGGTTCGCGAGGAGGAGTAGACGAGGGGAGCGGTGGAGGGACAAGGGGAAAAGCTACCGCTCAGTAGGTCGCTCTTGTACTGTTCATCCATGCCAGAAGCAGCCTCCGCCGCGGCCGTTCGGGCCACCATCGGCGACAGTGAGTTCGATCGCGACACCGCGGTCGTCCCCCGCGAACCGGGCGTCTACGACGCCGATCTCTCCGCCGGCTGGACGATCATCAGCGCCGTCAACGGCGGCTATCTGCTGGCCGTCCTGGGCCGCGCCCTCGCCCACGCCCTGCCGCATCCGGACCCGTTCACCCTCACCGCGCACTACCTGACCGCCTCCCAGCCGGGCCCGGCGGTCGTCCGTACCCAGACCGTCCGCACCGGACGCACCCTCTCGACCGGGCAGGCGTCCCTCTTCCAGACGGACGACCGGGGCCGTGAGGTCGAGCGCATCCGCCTCCTGGCCTCCTACGGCGACCTGGACGCCCTGCCCGACGACGTCCGTACGTCGGCCGAGCCGCCCGTGATACCGCCCATGGACCAGTGCTTCGGTGCCGAGGACGGCCCGGCCCCCGTCGACGGCAGCTCCGCCATCATGGACCGTCTGCTGCTCAAACTGGACCCGTCGACCCTCGGCTGGGCTCTCGGAAAGCCCTCCGGCAAGGGGGAGACGCGTGCCTGGTTCGGGCTCGCCGACGGCCGGGACCACGACCCGCTCTCCCTGCTGCTCGCGGTGGACGCGCTGCCTCCCACCGCCTTCGACCTCGGGCTCAAGGGCTGGGTCCCCACGGTCGAGCTGACGGTGCACGTCCGCTCCCGCCCGGCGCCCGGCCCGCTGCGGGTGTCGATCACCACCCGCAACCTCGCCGGCGGCTTCCTCGAGGAGGACGCCGAGGTCTGGGACAGCACCGGCCGTCTGGCGGCCCAGTCCCGTCAGCTCGCCCGGGTACGCCTGGGCTGAGCTGCCCGACCCCCCACACCCCACCTCCGGGGTCGCCCACCGGACCGCTGTCCAGGGCGCCGACGGCATGGCGGTCGCGTCCTTCGTCCTGGGGGTGCTGGGCCTGCTCGTCCTCGACGTCGTTCCCGGGGCGGGGCCCGCCATCGTGCCGGCGGGCCTCGCCCCGGCGGCGGGGCACGACCCGGCGCGCACGCGCCTGCCTGGGCCTCGGCCTGGGCATCGCCGACCCGCTGGTCCTGCCTGCGTCGACGCAGACGGACGACACGATCTCCCGGAGCTTCTGGGCGGGCGCGGTACTCGGCCGACCGCGCCCCAGGGCCACCGGACACGGCCCGTAGAATCGGCCCCACCATGGCTTACCTCGACCACGCCGCGACCACCCCGATGCTTCCCGAGGCGGTCGAGACACTCACCGCGCACCTCGGCGTCACCGGTAACGCCTCCTCTCTCCACGCGGCCGGCCGGCGTGCCCGCCGGAGTGTCGAGGAGGCCCGTGAAGCCCTTGCCGACGCCCTCGGCGCACGCCCCAGCGAGGTGGTCTTCACCTCGGGCGGCACCGAGGCCGACAACCTCGCCGTGAAGGGGCTGTACTGGGCCCGCCGCGACGCCGAGCCGGCCCGCACCCGGGTCCTCGCCAGCCCCGTCGAGCACCATGCCGTCCTGGACGCCGTCCACTGGCTCGGCGAGCACGAGGGCGCCACCGTCGAGTACCTGCCGGTCGACTCGCACGGCAGGGTCCACCCGGACGCCCTGCGCGAGGCGATCGCCAGGAACCCCGACGACGTGGCCCTGGCCACCGTGATGTGGGCCAACAACGAGATCGGGACGGTTCTGCCGGTCCGTGAACTGGCCGAGGCCGCCGCCGAGTCCGGTGTCCCGCTGCACTCCGACGCCGTCCAGGCCTTCGGCCAGGTGCCGGTGGACTTCGCCTCGTCGGGGCTCGCCGCGATGACCGTCTCGGGCCACAAGATCGGCGGCCCGTACGGCATCGGAGCGCTGGTCCTGGGCCGCGAGTACACCCCCGTACCCGTGCTGCACGGCGGCGGTCAGGAGCGGCACGTGCGCTCCGGCACGCTCGACGTGCCCGCGGTCGCCTCCTTCGCCGTCGCCGGCCGGCTCGCCGCCCAGCGGCGGGAGTGGTTCGCCCGGGAGATCGGCGCGCTCCGCGACGCACTGGTCGCCGCGGTCCGTGAGGCCGTCCCGGACGCCGTCCTCGGCGGCGACCCCGCGCCCGGGGGACGGCTTCCGGCCAACGCCCACTTCGCGTTCCCCGGCTGCGAGGGCGACTCCCTGCTGCTCCTGCTCGACGCCCAGGGCATCGAGTGCTCCACCGGTTCCGCCTGCACCGCCGGTGTCGCCCAGCCCAGCCACGTCCTCCTGGCCACCGGCACCGATCCGGACCTGGCCCGCGGCACCCTCCGCTTCTCCCTCGGCCACACCTCCACCCGCGCCGACGTCGAGGCCCTGGCGAAGGCCATCGGCCCGGCGGTGGAACGTGCCCGCCGGGCAGGCCTGACCTGAACGCCGGCTCTCAGGCCCGTGCCGTGAGCGCCCGGCGGACCAGTTTCATGTAGCGCTCCCAGTCCCAGTGCGGGCCCGGGTCGGTGTGGTCGGTGCCCGGTACCTCGATGTGGCCGATGATGTGCTCCCGGTCGACCGGGATGTCGTAGCGGGCGCAGATCCGGGCCGTGAGCCGGGCCGAGGCCTCGTACATCTCGTCCGTGAGGTCCTGCGGCCGGTCCACGAACCCCTCGTGCTCGATGCCGACACTGCGCTCGTTGTAGTCGCGGTTTCCCGCGTGGTAGGCCACGTCCAGCTCGCGGATCATCTGCGTGACGCGTCCGTCCTGGCCGACGATGTAGTGCGTCGCCGCCTGGTGCCCGGGGTCCTGGAAGGCCCGCACCGCGCTGTCGAAACTGCCCTGGGTGACATGCACGATCACCATGTCTATGCCGAAGTCGTCGGGCCGGTCCGCGCGCCGCCAGTTGGCGTCCGAGGCCGCCACCCAGCGCGCGCCCGCGAAGTCGACGACACCGTCCTCACGGGGCTTCTCGACCCCGGGCACCCTCCACCACAGGCGGCCCAGTTCGTCCCGTGCCAGCACGGCCGTACCCGCGGCGGCGGTCACACCGCCGACGATCAGGGCCCGCCGGCCGATGCGACGGTCCCCGTCCCTGGTGACCCGGTCCCTGGAAGCTCTTCTCTCCCCCATGCGGTCTACAACGGATACCCGGTGGTTCCGGTTCCCGTGCCCCGTACCCTGGAGACGTTATGACTGAGACTCCGCAGCCCTCCCGTCCCCTTCGTGTCCTGGCCGCCATGTCCGGCGGCGTCGACTCCGCCGTGGCCGCGGCCCGTGCCGCCGAAGCGGGACACGACGTGACCGGCGTCCACCTCGCGCTCTCCGCGAACCCGCAGTCCTTCCGCACGGGCGCGCGGGGCTGCTGCACCGTCGAGGACTCGCGCGACGCCCGCCGCGCCGCCGACGTCATCGGCATCCCGTTCTACGTGTGGGACCTCGCCGACCGCTTCCGCGAGGACGTGGTGGAGAACTTCGTCGCCGAGTACGAGGCCGGCCGCACCCCCAACCCGTGCCTGCGCTGCAACGAGAAGATCAAGTTCGCCGCGCTGCTGGACAAGGCCCTCGCCCTCGGCTTCGACGCCGTGGCCACCGGCCACTACGCGCGCGTGGTGACCCTGCCCGACGGCACGCGCGAGCTGCACCGCGCCTCCGACATGGCCAAGGACCAGTCGTACGTCCTCGGGGTGCTGGACGACCGGCAGCTCGCCCACGCGATGTTCCCGCTGGGCGACACGGTGACCACCAAGGACGAGATCCGCGCGGAGGCCGGGCGCAGGGGGCTGGCGGTGGCCAGGAAGCCCGACTCGCACGACATCTGCTTCATCGCCGACGGCGACACCCAGGGCTTCCTCGCGAACCGGCTGGGCCGGGCCGAGGGCGACATCGTCGACGAGTCCGGCACCAGGATCGGCACGCACGAGGGCGCCCACGGCTTCACCATCGGCCAGCGCAAGGGCCTGCGGATCGGCACCCCCGCCCCCGACGGCAAGCCCCGCTACGTCCTGGACATCTCCCCGGTGACCAACACGGTCACCGTCGGCCCCGCGGACTCCCTCGACGTCGGCGCGCTCACCGCGGTCGAGCCCCGCTGGTGCGGCACCGCCCCGGCCGGCCCCGGCACCTACACCGCCCAGCTCCGCGCCCACGGCGGCGAGACCGAGGTGACGGCGGAGCTGGTCGGTGACACGCTGCACGCGTCGTTCGCGGAGCCCGTGCGCGGGGTGGCTCCCGGGCAGGCGATCGTGCTGTACGACGGCACCCGGGTGGTCGGCTCCGCCACCATCGCCACCACGGTTCGCCGGGAAGCCGCCACCGCCTGATCATCGAGGGCTCGCAGGAGCCGGCACGGTCCGACCACCCGGCACAGGCTGGCCGTCGCGGAAGGTCCGCGCGGGGTGAGCCGGCGGCGGGACCTCCCCGCCCCTCCGGGAGGTGGACGGTGCTTCTGCGCTTTCGAGTGGCGAATCACCGCTCGATCCGGGACGAGGCCGAGCTGACACTTGTCGCCGCGGGCGGTGCTGACAGTTCCGACAGCGTCGCGCGGGACAGCGGGATCGCTCAGGACGGTGGCCGGAAGCTGATGGACCTGCGCAGCGGGCTCCTCGACGGGTTCACCTCCGCCGTCGGCGGCGCCGGGGTCCTCGACGAGTTCACGACCGCCGGCGTCATCGCCGCCTGGTGGACGGAGAACCGCTACGACATGAAGGCCCTCGCGGCGGGCGGCTTCGAGCGGGTCCTGGAAGGCTTCCTCGACTCCGTCGAGGAAGTACGGCGCGGTGATCTCCCTCTGTCCCGGGCCAACGGGGTCAAGGCACTCGTGGGTGTCGCCTGCACGGTGAATCCGGTCCGTCCGAGACGGCTTCTGCCGGACTTGCTCTTCCGGTTGGTTGCTGATCCTGCCCTGCTGGACCCCGGATTCTTGGGAACTGTGCTGCCCTCAGCTGCTGTGCGGCGGCAGGTGGAGGCGGCCATGCGCGGGACCAGCGGCCAGTACAAAGTGTCGCAGGCCGACGTCCGAGCCCTGAACGCGCGGTACCGGGTTCGCGCCGGAGGCCTTCTCATGACGCGTGCCAACACTGAGGAACTCGTCGGACTTGCCTGCGTGGTTCGGGAGCACACCGAACGTCTGATGTCGAGCGACAAGACGTTGCGACTCGTGCCCGACACGGGCGTGGCCGAAGCGGAGTTCATCGAAGTCGTGCTGCTCAGCCCCTCGGTACGCAGTCAGGTGCGGTCGCGAGCCACCGGTACGAGTGCCGGCATGAAGAATATGGGCCAGAGCGCGGTGCGGCAGCTGATGGTCCCGGACGTTCCGAAGGACATGCAGCGGAAGGGGGTCGCTGCGGTTTCTGCCAGCCGGAAGCCCCGTCGTCGTACTCGTAGATGCTGGCGAGACGGCGCAGGCGTTCTTCGCTGATGCCGAAGCGGCCGGCCTCGACGTTCGAGATGACCGTGCGGTCCGTGCCGAGCAGTCCGGCGGCTGCCGGTGGACATACCTGCCGCCTCGCGGAGCCGTCGCGGCTCGGTGCCGAACCTGCGTCGAAGGATGGTCGGGGTCTGCCGAGGTGACACGAAGCCTCTCCTTGTTCTCGCGCACAGTGTGCCGAGTCGATAACTCGCGGTCTGCTGGTAGGACTTCGTCAGATGGCCCCGACCTGCGGCAACGCGACGCGTCGGCCAGTGGGACGGTCGTCCGGACGAGCTGGTTCTCCCAGGTCACGGCGTTGCGTCGCGAACCGTCGAAGCCCCGCGCCGCCCGCCGGGCCCGCAGACTCTGCTGCTCAATTCGACGGATGGTCACGCACCGCATCCGAGAGGGGCAGGCCGAGGCCGGACCGCCTTCTCGTGAGGTCCGTTCCATGAGTCCCGTCGACGGGCCGGCGCCACTCTCCGTAATTGCGCACCAGAGTCCCCGCAGCTGGCAAAGTCCTACCAGGTCCGAGTCGTGATCGACGCCCATGGGATGGGCCGCGAGAGCAGTACGCCCGAGGTCGTGCGCGGACGTGTGGTGACTTCACGGGACGCAGCCGTCATCCAAACGGTGCCGCTCCTGCGCTGCACCTCCCACACCCGAGTCGGACTACCGACGTCTGTCCTGGCTGGGCCGTGACGGCCCTCGCCCTTGCTCCTCGGAGGTCCCCCTGTTATATTTGTTATTGTTCAATCACTAACAAAGGAGTATTCATGAGCGCCAACCCGACCCGCGAGCTCACCCCCGCACAGCACGCCCTGGCAGAGCACCTTCGGCTGGTGTCGTCCGGCCGGATCGACGAGTGGATCGAGCTGTACGCCGCGGACGGCACGGTCGAGTTCCCCTTCGCCCCCGCCGGTGTGCCCACCCAGGTGCAGGGACGCGAGGCGCTGATCGCCCACATGCGCGGCTTCCCGCAGACCTTCGACGTGAAGTTCGTCGACGTGAAGTTCATCGAAACGGCCAACCCCCGGACCGCGGTCGCCGAATACCGCTCGGAGGGAATCGCCCTCAGCACCGGCAAGCCGTACGAGCAGACAGTCATCACGGTGATCCGCCTCGACGAGGCGGGCCTGGTCGAGCAGTTCGTCGACTACTGGAATCCTCTCGTGGTCATCGAGGCCATGACCCCCGACGAGGCGGCCAGCGGCCAGGACGTGTCGTGGCCCTCGGAGCGTTGATCCTGGTTCAGCGGGGTGGGACGGGTCACCCACCCGTCTTGCCCCGTCGCACCCTGTCCCACTCCGCAGTGAGAGACTGGGCGACATGCCCGCCCCTGGCTCCAGAGTGAAGAGCGATCAACGCCGTCGAGTCGTGCTGGACGCTGCCGTGGCCTGCTTTGCGCGCAAGGGTTACTACGGCACGACCACTGGTGAGATCGCCGAACGGGCCGAAATCTCTCAGCCCTACGTCTACCGCCTGTTCGCCAGCAAGGAGGCGTTGTTCGCCGGCGCCATCCTCCACGTGTCCGAGCTGATCTCGGATGCTCTGACCGGCGCCGAAGCCGGCGCCGAAGCCGGCGCCGAAGCCGGCGCCGAAGCCGGCGCCGATGAGGCCGGGCCGCACCGGCAGCCGGAGGCGGTGATGCGTGCGATCCGGTCCGCCTACAGCACCCTGATCGAGGACCGGGACGTCATGCGGTTCCTCATGCAGGCCAGTTGCGCAGCCGATGAGCCGCTCGTGGCTGAGGCGTTGTGCACGTGCTATGCCAGGCAGGTCGAACTCGTCAGTGAGCTCCTGAACCACGACGACGCTGCGGTCCGGCACTGGTTCGGCGCCGGTATGCTCGAAAACGTCACGCTGATCCTCGGCCTGGCCGACGTCGACGAGCCCTGGGCGCGGACCCTCAGCGGACAGCGGTCTCGTTCGGACAGCGGTAGCTTCGCCCACCGGGAGTCGCCGTAGCTTCCGCCGAAAAACAGGCGACTATGTAGGCGGCCGGCCAAGCCGTCCCACTTCCTTGGAACTGGGACGCCGTCCGACGGTGTCGACGTCGATCGACACTGCCCAGGTCAGGACCGTCCCAGGAGTTGTGCCACAAGTGCGTCCCGGATTTAGTACCAATGCCGTGTAGATAGGCGGCTGGGCTGCATGTCAAGGTCCTGGCGCGGTCAGGATGTCGATGCTGATGGTGGCCTTGTAGGTGGTCCGGTCGATTGTGCCTTTGGCGTTGTACTTGGAGATCGCGCGTTTGACGACGCGGGGCCGGGTGCGGATGCGTCGGTCGGGCATGAGGTCGGTCAGGACGCGGCGGCCGATGGTCCCGACGAGGTCGACGACCGTGTCGGCGGCATCGATCCGTGCTACATGGTGCATGCCATGCGGGTACTGACGCCGACGATCTTGAGTTTGGTCGAGGAGACCGGCCATGGCACGGGGCGCCTGGACACGAACCGACTCAGCGCGCTGGACATCGGAGTCCCGCCGCTGTCCGAACAGCGCGACATCAGATCGTCAAGCTCCGCACGATCCAGCAGGGCGTGGTCGAAGACCTGCTCAGTGGCCGGTCCCGAGCGAACCGGACCTGAGGCTTCCTATCAGCGCACCGAATGACGCCCGGCCCGTGACGAACGCGGTCGCCGGGCGTTTGCTGTCCCGCACGGCGATCCCGTCCCGTGACGTGGCGATCTCGACGCACGCGTTTCCGGCCGCCTCGGAGTAGGAGGACTTGGTCCATCTCAGTTCGGGCAGCATGGCACCTTCTAGAGTTCTCCGACGATTTCGAGGATCCGGTCCCTCGACTCCTTCGGATTCAACGCCACCTGTTCGACCAAGTCCAGTCGCCGTCGGGAGTTGGCCAGTTGGGTGGGGCTGTCGAAGAACACCGCGCCGGTGGGGGAGTCCACCTCGACGGTGTCGAGGTGGGAGTCGGAGGCCGACACGTACATCATGGTGTCCCCGGCCATCGGAAACCCCTCTGTGGCCAGCGGGATGACGAGCAGCGTTACGTTGGGGCGCTCGCTTTCGGCCAGAAGCCAGTTGAGCTGGGCTTTGGCTGTCTGGCGTCCGCCGATCCGGAACCGGAGCGCGGCTTCATGGATCAGTCCCGTGTAGGGGACGGCCCTTTCCTCGACCACACGGTGGCGTGACAGGCGGTGTGCTACGCGCAGTTCCACCTCCAGGCGTGGCAGTGCGGGAACGTACAAGTCGAACAGCGCACGCGCGTGCTCCTCGGTCTGAAACACGCCAGGGATGTGCGCCATCTGGAGTGTGCGCAGGCTGGAGGCATGGTGCTCCAGTTCGGACACGTCGAGAAAGTCTGGCGGGATCTTGCCGCGGTACTCGTCCCACCAGCCACGTGTACGCCCGCCGGTCATGGCGGCGAGGGCGTCGACGAGACTGGAGTTGTCGCATTCGTAGATGCTGGCCAGGCGGCGGAGTCGAGGCTCGCTGATGCCGAATCGCCCTGCCTCCACGTTGGAGATGGTGGTCCGGTCTGTACCAAGCAGTTCGGCCGCTCGCGGGGCGGACATTCCTGCGGCCTCGCGTAGCCGGCGCAGTTCTCGACCGAACCGGCGCTGCCGGACGGACGGCGTCGGTCGTGGTGCCATCTGGCCTCCCTGAGTTCGCGGTCAGTGTGCCGACGGAGGTGTAGCCCGTCTATCGATTCCAGCAATTCAACTCGTTGGAGTGGTAATGGTCTCACCCGTTGTACTTTCGGCGCCACTCTTGGTGAACTGCTATCAGCTGAGCCGCCGCTCAGCGGAAGCGCACCGGCCCCCTGTCCTCCGGAAGGCAGGACCCCGGCATTGCCACCGCCGTACGGCAGTTCGCGACCGGCGCCCCAAAGAACCCGTTCCGCACCACGGAGGCAGACCCTCGTGAGCAGCAACGAACAGAGCACTGAACCGAGCAACGAATTGACCCGCCCCGTCAGTTACGGCGTCAACCACGACGTCGGCTACGGCGACCACCCCGCCCCGATCCCGTTCACCGCCCCCTGGGTGTACGAGATCCACTTCCCCTGCGACCCACGCGGCCCCCGGATCGTCCGGGGCACCCTCCGTGCCGTGCTCCACGCGCACGGGATCGGTGAACTCGCCGACCGGGCCGAGCTGTTGACCTGCGAGCTCGCCACCAACTCGGTGCGGCACACCAAGGGCCCGGTCATCGTCCGGATGCAGTGGCTGTGCCCCGCGCTGCGCGTGAGCGTGTGGGACGCGAGTCCGGATCTGCCTCCGTTCGCGCCGGGCGCGGCGATGCCCGATCCCGCCGCTCCCTCCGGACGCGGGCTGCCGATCATCGAGAGTCTCGCCGACCGGTGGGGCGGCTGCGGGTCCGTCGACGGGCCGAACGGCGGGCCGGGCGGCAAGACCATCTGGTTCGAACTCGCCCTCGGGGATGATTTCCGGCCACCCTCACCCGTGCTCGCGGCCTGATCCGCGCGCACCCCGCGCCACGCCTCCCGGCCGCCGATAGAGTTTCGATCTCCTGTCCTGTACCGGAGGGCGGGGAGCGGGGCCGGTGGCCGGGGAGGGCAGGCGCGTGGGGGAGCAGCCGGAGTACGTCAGGACCGAGCGGCCGCTGACCGAGCAGCTGACGGAGATGGGCTGGACCCATCTCCGGGGCGGACCGACCGCCGGACCCGCCACCGCGCCGGGCGCCTCGGACCGTACGAGCTTCGAGGCCGTCGTGTACGCGGACCGGTTCAGGGCCGCCGTGGCCAGGATCAACCCGAGGCCGTCGGACGGGAAACCCTGGCTGAGTGACGCGCAGCTCGACCACCTCCTCGCCCTGGTCCGGGGCACCGCGCCGGGGCAGGGCCCGAAGGAACGCGGTGTGGCCGGGAACCTGGAGGTGACCGACCTCCTGCGCAAGGGCCGCAACGCCCGCACCCT
The DNA here is from genome assembly GCF_000829695.1 of Streptomyces sp. NBRC 110035. Classification (GTDB taxonomy): domain Bacteria; phylum Actinomycetota; class Actinomycetes; order Streptomycetales; family Streptomycetaceae; genus Streptomyces. The sequence goes on from NZ_BBNN01000021.1 coordinate 51,385, forward strand.
GCCGGGCTGGACGAAGGGCGACCCCGAACACGTACGGCTCGTCGACTGGGACGGCGAGTTCGGGGAGCGGCCGGACACGCCCGGCGGCGGCAACGACCTGCTCGTCGTCTCCCAGTTCCGGGTCGAGCGCAAGGACGCCGCTCCCGTCACGCCCGACCTCGTGCTGTTCGTCAACGGGCTGCCGTGGGTGGTGATCGAGTGCAAGGCGCCCGTGGTGTCCGGCCCTCGGGGAGACGTGCGGGCCGCCCTGGACGACGCCGTCGACCAGGTCCTTCGGTACGCGGGCGTCAACTCCCCGGCCGCAGTGCCCGAGTTCGTCCGCTTCGCGCAGGTCCTGGTCGGCACCGACCGCGACCACGCCGAGACCGGCACGGTCACCGCCGAACCCCGGCACTTCGCCCCCTGGCGCACGGTCGCGCCCGTGAGCGAGGACCGCGTGCGCGAGGAGGTGCGCAAGTCCGCGTCGGCAGCCCTCACCGACCAGGAGATCCTGGTCGCCGGGATGCTGCGCCCTGCCCATCTCCTCGATCTGGTACGGGACTTCACCACCCGGCTCGGCAGCGGTCACCGCACGGTCAAACTGGTCGGCCGCCACCAGCAGTTCAAGGCGGTGAAGGCGCTCACGCGGAAACTGGAGGAGCGGGACCGGAAGGCGGCGGCCGGCGTCGCCGTCAGCCACCGGGGCGGTGTCGTCTGGCACACCCAGGGCTCCGGCAAGAGCCTGACCATGGCGTTCCTGGTCCGGCACCTGCGCAGCCGTCCCGCTCTGAAGTCGCACAAGGTGGTCGTGGTCACCGACCGCCTCGACCTGGAGAAGCAGATCCGGACGAGCCTCGCCGCCACCGAGGAGAAGGTGCACCGGGCGCCGAGCGTCAAGCGGGCCAGGAAGTACCTGGAGGTGGACGTCGGGGACGTCGTCCTCGTCACCCTGCAGAAGGCGCAGCGCGACGACACGGCGTACGACGGCCGGGAGGAGTCACTGCCCGACGCCGTTCCCGACGACGATGACGAGGACGGTGGCGAGGACGCGGGACACGTACAGAACCGGGTGGCCAACCCCCACCACCACGTCGTCGTCCTGATCGACGAGGCCCACCGGGGCAACGACAAGTGGCAGCACGCCCGCTGGCGGGCCATGCTGCCGCGCGCCGCCTTCGTCGGCTTCACCGGCACCCCGGTGATCAGCAGCAACCGCAGACGCAGCGAGGAGATCTTCGGCCCGTACGCCGACACGTACACCCTGCGCGACGCCGAGCTCGACCGGTCCGTCGTGCCCGTCCGCTACGAGGCGTACGCCGTACCGCTCGATGTCGTCGAACAGGCCGCCCTCGACGCCCGGTTCGACGAGAAGGTGCCGTCCGATCCGGAGCTGCGGGCGAAGGTGCTGCGTACGTTCGGCCGCCGCAAGGAGATCCTGGAAGCCCCTTCGGTGATCGAGGCCAAGGCCGAGCACATGCTCGGCCACTGGGCCCGCACCGCGCTGCCCGACCGCTTCGGGGCGCAGATCGCCACCGTCTCCCGGCTGGCCGCCGTCCGCTACCGCAGCGCGCTGCTCGCCGCCCGCGACCGGCTGGTCGCCCGCCTGGACGCGCTCGACCCGGCCCTGATCGCCGACCCCATGGCCGCGCTCGAAGCCGACGACGAGGAGCGGGCGCTCCTCGTGCTCCTGCCGGACCGCGAGGTACTGAGAACGCTCGACGCGGCCGTCGTCATCTCCCCGGCGGGCCAGGGCGGCAGCGATCCGCAGGCGTGGCGGCCGTGGATCACCAAGAGCCACCAGGACGCGCACATCGCACGCTTCAAGAAAGGGCTGCCGCCGCGCGACATCACGGCCGACCCGGCATGGAACGTCAGGACGCACGGGTCGCAGCCGTCCGGCGTCGGCACCCCGGCGAGCGGTGGCCAGGTGTGGAACGTCGATCTCGACCTGCCCGCGGACAGCGGACCGCCCGCGCCGCCGGACACGGAGGGCGGCGCGCAGCCGGAGACCATGGCCTTCCTGGTGGTCCAGTCGATGCTGCTCACCGGCTTCGACGCGCCCGTCGAGCAGGTCCTCTACCTGGACTGCAAGCTGTCCGGCGCGGGACTGCTGCAGGCCGTGGCCCGCACCAACCGGCCCTACCCGGCCAAGACGTGGGGCCAGGTCGTCGACTACGTCGGCATCGGTCCCGAACTGGCCCGCTCGCTCGCCTCCTACGACCAGGAGCACCTGCGGCACGTCCTCGGCTACCGGAACGTCTCCGTGGACCACCTCCAGCCGGACTACGAGGGACCGCAGCCCGACGGCCGCGGCCCCGACCGGGACGGACTGCTGCTGCGGTCCGACGCCGCCGCCAGGGCCCTCCTGGAAGACCTCGGGGCCAAGGTCACCCGCTTCCTGGCCCGGCAGAACGTCACCGACCCCGGCGACGCGTCGCAGTGGGAGGACTTCCTCGGCCAACGCCTCGGCGATCCGTTGCTGCGGGGGGAGTTCGACGAACGCGTCCGCGACTTCCTGACCGCGCTCAACGCGGTCCTGCCGGACCCGGAGGCCCTGAGGTACCGGGAGCTGGCCGGCCAGCTCGGCACACTCCAGTACATGGCCAGACGCCGCTACCTCGACGGCCGCGAACGGTTCAGCCCGCGCCGCTACGGGGCCAAGGTGCGCCGGCTCATCTCGCAGCACCTCGAGACCACCGGGATCCGGCAGCGGATCCCACCCGTCGAACTCACCGACCCGGAGTTCATGGAACGGGTCGACGCGAACGCCGACCCCCGGGCGCGGTGCTCGTACATGACGGGCTCGCTGAAGCTGCGCATCACCGCGAGGATCGGCGGCGACCGGGCGGGCTACCAGCGGTTCAGTCTCCGGCTCGAGGAGATCGTCGCGCGGATGCGGGACGACTTCGAGCAGGCCGCGGCCGACCTGGCGCGTCTGGTCGGGGACGTGGCCGCGGCGGAGCGGGAGCCGGAGAACGACGACGGCCTCGACTCCCGGACCGAACGGCTGGTCCTCGGACTGCTCCGGCAGCACGCCGAAGACGCCGTACGGGAACCGTGGCCGCCGGGCACCGATCTGATCCGGGCGGCCCGCGGCCTCACCCTGGAGATGTCGGTGCTCGTCCGGCGGCCACAGGTACACACGCAGATCGCCGCCCGCAACCGCATGCGCAACGAACTCCGCGAGCACCTGGAGACCTGGCTCGCCATGGACTGGGACGACATCGGCGACCTCGCGAGCCATCTGACGGAGCTGGCCGTGGAGAGGCACGAGTGCTTCCTCGGATACCGGCCGCGCGACGAGGCGGACGGCGGGGACACCTGACCCGGTGACCGCCGCCGGCCGCCGGGCGGGGTGAGGCCGTTGCCGGATGGTAGGAAGAGCGGGTGAGCACCGTCGTCGAACAGGCCATCGCCGATCTCCCCGTGCCCGGGGGGTGGCGGTGGGATGTCGTCGTGCGGCCACGGCGACGCACCCTCGGCATCGAGATCGCCGAGGACGGCCGGGTGCTCTTCGCGATTCCCGCAGACGCGGATCCCCAGGAGATCGCCGACGCGGTGCGTGGCCGCATGCCGCGCCTGGCCGCCGAGGTCCGCCGCCGTCAGGACCTGTGGGCGGCCGAACCGGTCAGGGACCTGATCGGCGGCGAGGGCTTCGCCTACCTGGGCCGCCGGTACCGGCTCAAGCTCACTCCCGACGGCGCCGGCCGTCACGTACGACTGCGACAGGGATGGCTGGAGCTGCCCCGATCGCGGTCGGCCGCCGCCGATGCCGGGCCCCTTGTGGAGTGGTACGGCAGCCGCGGGGAGCGCTGGCTCGCTGCCCGGCTGCCGCCGCTGGCCTCACTGGCCGGAGTGCGTGATCCGGCCGGCATCGAGGTGCGGGACCTCGGCCGTCGCTGGGGTGCCTGCTCCACCGAGGGCGCGATCACCGTGCACTGGGCTGTGATACAGCTACCGGTCGCCCTGGTGGACCTCGTCCTGATCCATGAGCTCTGCCACCTCAAGCACCCCGGCCACGGAGCGGCTTTCCGAGGGGCCGTCCGGCTCGCGCTGCCCGACGCCGACGTGCGCGAACGGCGGTTCGCGCAGGAGGAGCCGCGACTGTGGCGCGGAGCGGTCTCGGCCACGTCCCGCGGTTTGGTGTAGCCGATCTTGTATCTCCCGCCCCTCGGACACCGGCGCACCGGCCATCGGTGGCAGCGCCTCCCAGCGGAACGTGATCCGCTGCACCACTCCACGGGACACCATCGGCGCGGACTGCCGGAACCCGCTGGAGGCCAGCCCGGAGGCCGCCGCGCAGTGGAAGCAGGAAGGGGCCTTCCACCGCTTCGGGCCGAGCTTCCGCACCCACCGCTGATCCCGCGACCTTTCGTCTTCCCAGGTGCCGTGGAGCCCCGTGAGCGCGTCCGCGCCGTGGGGCTCCACGCCGCGGCACCCGTCTCGACGAGCACAACCCGTGGGTCCGGCGCCGCACCGCGGGAGCGGACCGGAGCCCTGCCGGACGCCGACGAGTGCGAGCGCCGTCTCGCTGAGCAGGGACCGGGCCTGCGGAGGGGCGCGGTGCGATGACCTGACGGCAGGCCGTCACGGCGCGGGCCCGTGCCTCCGGGGCCTCAGCGGGCGAAGAACTCCGCCAGCACCGGCGCCAGTACGTCCGGTTCCACCATGTGGGTCTGGCCCGCCAGGGTGCGGCAGGTGCCGTGGGGGACGGTGTCCGCGATGGTCCGGGCGGCCTCGCGCATCCAGGCCGGGCTCGCGTCGCCCGCGATGGACAGCACCGGCACGGGGACCGACGCCAGCAGTTTCACCGGGACGCCGCCGTCGCCCATGACCGCGTCGTCGTGGGCGAGGCTCGGCGCGATCGACTCCATCCCGGCCCACAGGGGGGACTGGTGGGCGCTCTCGATCACCGCCTCGCTCAGTCCGGTGAGGCGGAGGAAGAGTTCCACCGCGTCCCCGCGGCGCCCCTCACCCAGTGCCTCCGTCAGGCGCTCGGTGTACCGCGCGCGTTCCCTCAGATCCTCCTCGGACATCGCGTACGGCGTCTCGTACACGGCGACGTGCCGTACCGGCAGACCGCTCGCCGCCGCGCGCAGCGCCAGCGCGCCGCCCGAGGAGACGCCGTACAGCGACGCCTGTCCGCCCACCGCCTCGATCAGCGCCGCCAGGTCCTCGACCTCGCGTTCCACCGCGTACGGGGCCGTGTCCCCGCTCGCGCCGCGGCCCCGGCGGTCGTACACGACGACCCGGAACCGCTCCGAGAGCGGCGCGGCCAGCGGCGCCACCGTGGCGCCCGTCGACATCGCGCCGCTGACGAGGACGACCACGGAACCCCGGCCGGCGCTCTCGTGGGCGATACGGGTGCCGTCACGCGAAACGATGTTCTTGTCCATGTCTCCGCAGACTGCCGCACCGCGGCCCGATCGTCGGTGAGGCGGGCCGCGCGTCCGACGATCGCAACCCTTCTATCCGATCATCGGACTTCCACCTCGTAGAAACACAGGTGGTCCTTGATGCCGGCGACGTCCGGCTTCGGGTCCGGGTACGCCCACACGAGGTCGGCCGTGTCCGGCCGTGACCAGTAGGACGCGGTGCCCTTGAAGGGGCAGTGGGTGCGGGTGTCGGACGGGGTCAGCAGGTCGAGCCGTACGTCCTCGGGCGGGATGTAGTACCGCGCGGGCAGGCCCGTCTCGCGCAGCACCAGCGCCTGGCCGCTCTCGGCCAGAACCTCCCCGCCGTGCACCACACGCACGTGCCGCTCGCTCCGCTCGACGGTGATGCGGTGTCCTACGGTCATGGTCCACACTCCTCGGTCAGCCGGGTCGGGGGCATCCGGGCCGGCGGGGCAGGTCGAACGCCCGCCGGCCCGGACACCGGACGGTGCAGCGTCCGGCGGACCCGCATTCTTCCCTCTCGCGCCGGACGGGTCCGTACCCCGGGCCGGTGAACATCTGTGTCTTCCTCCCCGCCGCCGATCTCGACGAGTGCTGCACGCGCCCCGCGCGGGAGTTCGCGCAGCTGCTCGGCAAGGGCGGCCACACCCTGGTGTGGGGCGGCTCCGACGTCGGTCTGATGAAGGTCGTCGCCGACGGCGTGCAGGAGGCGGGAGGCCGGCTCCTCGGCGTCTCCGTGGAGTTCCTGGCGGCGAAGGCACGCCGGGGCGGCGACGAGATGGTGATCGCCCCCGACCTGGCGGAGCGCAAGCGGCTGCTCCTGGAGAAGGCCGACGCGGTGGTGATCATGGTGGGCGGTACCGGCACGCTCGACGAGGCCACCGAGATCCTGGAACTGAAGAAACACGGGCACACGGACAAGCCCGTGGTCCTGCTGAACACCGCGGGCTTCTACGACGGACTCAAGGCGCAGTTCCGGCGGATGGAGGACGAGGGCTTCCTGCCCCGCGCCCTCACCGACCTGGTGTTCTTCGCCGAGGAGCCCGTCGGGGCACTCGCCTGCCTGGAGGAGAGCCAGGGCACCCAGGGCCTGGCCCCGGCCCTCCCGCGGGTCGCGACGCCCGGCACGCACGCCCGCCGCACCGGACGGCCTCCGACGTGACTCCGCCACGACGGAGGCCGTCCCGCACACCGGGAGCACGCACCGGACGCCGCTCCTTCCTCCACGGGAGAACCCGGGCCAGGCCCTGACCGCGCGATGGTGCGAGCATGGCGGGCATGCCTACACATGTGATCACCGGAGCCGGTTCCGGCATCGGCGCGGCCGTCGCCCGCCGGCTGCACGCGCGCGGCGACGACCTCGTCCTGCACGCGCGGTCGGCGGGACGCGCGAAGGAACTGGCGGCCGACTTCCCCGGCGCGCGGACCCTCGTCGGCGACCTGGCCGACCCCGACAGGCTCAGCTGGGCCCTCTCCCACCAGTCCCTCCCGGACCGGGTGGACTCCCTGCTGCACATCGCCGGTGTCGTCGACCTCGGTGAGGTCGGCGAGCTGACGCCGAAGACCTGGCGGCACCAGCTCGACGTCAACCTCCTCGCCCCCGCCGAACTCACCCGGCACTTCCTGCCCCAGCTGCGCGCGAGCCGCGGACACGTGGTCTTCGTCAACTCCGGTGCCGGCCTGAACGCCCGCGCCCAGTGGGGTGCCTACGCGGCCTCCAAGCACGGACTGAAGGCTCTCGCCGACTCCTTGCGCGAGGAGGAGCACGCGGGCGGCGTCCGCGTCACCTCGGTCTACCCGGGCCGCACCGCCGGCCCCATGCAGGCCAAGGTCCACCAGCAGGAGAGCAAGGACTACGACGCCGGCAGGTGGATCGACCCCGAGTCGGTCGCCACGACCGTCCTCATGGCCCTCGACCTGCCGAGGGACGCGGAGGTCAACGACCTGACCGTGCGGCCGGGGCCGGGGACCGGGCGCTGACCCACGGGCGCACGGCCGGGCGCTTCGGGGACGCCGTCCCGCAGGGGGTGTGTCCCGTGGGGTGTGCGGGCCGTCGGGGGTGTGTCCCGCGGGGTGTGTCCCGTGGGGTTTGGGGGCCGTGGGGGGTGTGTCCCGTGGGGGGGGGTGTGTCCCGTGGGGTGTGCGGGCCGCAGGGTGTGTGTCCCGTGGGGTGTAGGGGGGCCGTGGGGTTTGGGGGCCGTCGGGGGGCATGCCGGCCGCCCGCCCTGCGGCCGGGGGCGAAACCGTCCGGGCCGCCGGCGCGCTCCCGCGGCCCGGCCGGGACACCGGCCCCGCCACCCGTTCCGTACGCTTCTCCGGTGAGCGATAACAGTCAGTTCAGGTTCGGGGCCGCGACCGGGGTCGGGTCCATGCCGGGCGGAGACGCCCGCGAGGCCGCCAAGACCGTCACCGGAAGCTTCGAGGACTTCCCCTTCCTGCCCGAACTGCCCGCCCGGGGACCCGGCGCGGACATGATCGGACGGACCGCCGGGATGCTCGTCGAGCTGTACGCGCGCGTGGAGCCCAGTGGCTGGCGGCTCGGGGACCGGCCCGGACGCGACACCGGGCGGGCCCGCTCCTGGCTCGGCGAGGACCTCGACGCGCTGGAGGAGTATACCCAGGGGTACGAGGGGCCGCTGAAGGTGCAGGCCGTCGGCCCCTGGACGCTCGCCGCCCACCTGGAGCTGCGCAACGGCGAGGCCGCCCTCTCCGACCCCGGCGCCTGCCGGGACCTGGCCGCCTCGCTCACCGAAGGACTGCGCCTGCACCTCGCCGAGGTGGGCCGGCGGGTGCCCGGCGCGCGGCTCGTCCTCCAGCTCGACGAGCCCTCCCTCACCGACGTCCTGCGCGGCCGGGTACGCAGCGCCAGCGGCTACCGCACCCACCGCGCGGTGGACCGGCAGCTCGTCGAGTCCGCACTGAGGGACGTGTTCGCGGTGCACGGCGGCGGCCCGGTCGTGGTCCACTCGTGCGCGCCCGACGTGCCGTTCGCCCTGCTGCGGCGGGCGGGCGCGCAGGCGGTCTCCTTCGACTTCTCGCTTCTCACCGAACGTGACGACGACACGATCGGGGAGGCGGTCGAGAGCGGCACCCGGCTGTTCACCGGTGTCCTGCCGGGCACGGACGGCCCGTTGTCGGACCCTGCCGGTAGCGTCATGGGGGTCAGAACGCTGTGGCGCAGGCTGGGGCTGCGACCGGGCCTTCTCGCGGAGGCGGTCACGGTCACCCCGGCGTGCGGACTCGCGGGGGCGTCCCCGGAGTACGCGCGCACCGCCTACGCGCACTGCGTCCGGGCGGCGAGATCCCTCGCGGACAACCCAGAGTGACGGAAGGACCCACGGTGGCGGGTGACCAGCAGGCGGAGACGACGAGCGTGCCGGCCGAGGCGCGGGAGCAGCACGCCCGGCTCGCCGAGCAGATCGAGGAGCACCGCTTCCGGTACTACGTGAACGACGCGCCCGTCGTCAGCGACGCCGCGTTCGACCGGCTGCTGCGCGAACTGGAGGCGCTGGAGGAGCGGTACCCCGAGCTGCGCACCCCCGACTCCCCGACCCAGAAGGTCGCCGGGGCGTACGCGACGGAGTTCACGTCCGTCCGGCACCGCTCCCGCATGTTCTCCCTCGACAACACCTTCAACGACGACGACCTCGCCGCCTGGGCCGAGCGCATCCACCGGGAGCTGGGCGAGCAGAAGTTCCACTTCCTGTGCGAGCTCAAGGTCGACGGTCTCGCGGTGAACCTCACCTACGAGCACGGGCGCCTGGTCCGCGCGGCGACCCGCGGTGACGGCCGCACCGGCGAGGACATCACGCCCAACGTGCGGACGATCACCGAGATCCCGGACCGCCTGAAGGGCGACGAGGTGCCCGACCTCGTGGAGATCCGCGGCGAGGTCTTCTTCCCGATGGAGGAGTTCCAGGGCCTCAACGCCCGTCTGGTGGAGGCCGGTGACAAGCCCTTCGCCAACCCGCGCAACGCGGCGGCCGGTTCGCTGCGCCAGAAGGACCCGCGCGTCACCGCCACCCGCCCGCTGCACATGGTCGTCCACGGCATCGGCGCCCTGGAGGGCTTCGAGGGCTTCGCCCGCCTCTCCGAGGCGTACGGCCTGCTGAAGACCTGGGGCCTGCCCACCTCCGCGCACAACCGCGTGGTCGACGGCCTCGCCGGCGTACGGGAGTTCATCGCGCACTACGGCGAGAACCGGCACTCCGTGGCGCACGAGATCGACGGCGCGGTGATCAAGCTCGACGAGATCCCGCTCCAGGGCCGTCTCGGCTCCACCTCGCGCGCGCCGCGCTGGGCCATCGCGTACAAGTACGCGCCCGAGGAGGTCAACACCACACTGGTCAACATCCGGGTGGGCGTGGGCCGTACCGGCAGGGTCACGCCGTACGCGCAGGTCGAGCCGGTCACCGTGGCCGGATCCGAGGTGGAGTTCGCCACGCTGCACAACCAGGACGTGGTCAAGGCCAAGGGCGTTCTCATCGGGGACACGGTGGTGCTGCGCAAGGCGGGTGACGTCATCCCGGAGATCCTCGGTCCGGTCGCCGACCTGCGGGACGGCAGTGAGCGCGCCTTCGTGATGCCGGCCGAGTGCCCGGAGTGCGGTACGCCGCTGCGGCCGATGAAGGAGGGCGACGTCGACCTGCGCTGCCCCAACGCCCGTGCCTGCCCGGCCCAGTTGCGGGAACGCCTGTTCTACCTCGCGGGCCGCAAGGCGCTGGACATCGAGCACTTCGGCTATGTCGCCGCCGCGGCGCTCACCGGGCCCCTCGAGCCCGCCGACCCGCCGCTGAAGGACGAGGGCGACCTGTTCGACCTCACCGTCGGGCAACTGCTGCCCATCAGGGCGTACGTCCTCGACCAGGACAGCGGCCTGCCCAAGCGGGACCCGAGGACGGGAGAGGAGAAGACGGCCACCGTCTTCGCCAACCAGGAGGGCGAACCGCGCAAGAACGCGGTCGCGATGCTGGCGAACATCGCGGCGGCCAAGGAGCGCCCGCTCGCCCGGGTCCTCACCGGCCTGTCGATCCGGCACGTCGGCCCGGTCGCGTCGGAGGCGCTGGCCCGGGAGTTCCGGTCCATCGAACGGATCGAGCAGGCCACCGAGGAGGAACTGGCCGCCACCGAGGGCGTCGGCGGCATCATCGCCGCCTCCGTCAAGCAGTGGTTCGCCGAGGAGTGGCACCGCGAGATCATCCGCAAGTGGCGGGCGGCCGGTGTCCGCATGGAGGACGAGGGGGCCGGCGAGGACGAGGGCCCGCGTCCGCTCGAAGGGCTGACGGTCGTGGTGACCGGCACCCTGGAGCGCTTCACCCGGGACGGCGCGAAGGAGGCGCTGCAGACCCGGGGGGCGAAGGTGACCGGTTCGGTCTCGAAGAAGACGTCCTTCGTCGTCGTCGGCGACAATCCGGGGTCGAAGTACGACAAGGCGATGCAGCTCAAGGTGCCGGTCCTGAACGAGGACGGCTTCACCGTCCTGCTCGACGAAGGGCCACAGGCGGCGGCCGACGCGGCGCTGCCCGTCGAGGAGCAGTCCGCGGAACAGCCGGCGGAGTAGTGGGGGAGCGGCCGGAGAGCAGCGGGGAAGCAGTGAGGAAACAGCGGGGGAAAGGCCACCCGATCGGTGCATACCAGATGGATACGGGTGACTGGTGCGCATTCGGGCAACCGTCGGTGACCGGTGCCCCGGGAAGTCTTCCGCGGCCTACTGTTGGCAGGTGCGCCCGCCGTGCCCAGCTGCGGCCGGGGCATCCCCGTGTTCGTGACGACACCGTGGAAGGGCTTTCTATCACGGAGTCGCCGGGGGTTGTCAGGCATCGGGCCGTGTGGCGGGGGCACCGCCGGCTGTGAGAGGGACGGGAATGGAACCCACCGAGAGCGCCTACCCGGGTTCACGGCTGCGCCTGGGCCTGCGCCGCATGACGGCCGTACGGCGGCGCGGACGTGGGACGGGGCGGCCCGCGGGGCCTGTGGGCGCGCCGGGACGCCCCGCGACGCGCACCGCGGACGCGCGCCCCGGGGGGCGCGGCACCGGACAGCGCGCCGCGGGGCAGCCGGCGGCCGGGCAGCCGGGCACCGGGCGGGGCCCCGGAGCGCCCCCGCTCGCCCCCGGACTGTCCGCGGACGGCCCCGGGTTGTCCGAAGCGCACACGCAACGGCACCTGTTCTGGCCCGCGTTGCCCACCGCGGTCGTCTCGGCCGCCGTGTTCGTGCTCGGCGCCGGCGTCCTCGGGGCGTTCACCGGCGGTCACGCGCTCTTCCCGTCCGGCCGCGTCGGCTGGTCCCTGGCCGTACTGACCGGGATCGTCGTCGGCCACCTGGTGATGCTGGGCCGCTCCCGCTGGTGGGGCGGCACCGGCTCGGGCGCCGCCGTCACCCTCGCCGTGCTGCTGCTCCACGGCTGGGTCCCGGCCGGCATGGTCAGCCTCACCGTGGTCGTGCTGGTCGGCATGGCCCGGCGGGGCCGCTGGCGGCAGAGCATCCTGCACGGCGCGGTCGACCTGCTCGGCATCGGCGCCGGCGCGCTGGTGCTGGCCCTGCTCGGGTCCGTGCCGTCCGTCGAGTCCCCCGCGACCCCCGACACCTGGGGACTGCACACCGCCTTCGAGGTGGTGCTCGTCGCCGCCGCGTATCTCGTGGTCACCCGCACCCTCTACTGGTACCTGCACGTCCCGCGGGGCGGACTGCCCACGGTCGCCCGTACCGCCCTGGTCAGACAGGGCCTGGTCGCGGTGGCGCTGCTCGGCATAGCACCGCTGATCTGCGTGGTCGCCGACGCCCGGCCGATCGTCCTGCCGCTGTTCGCCATCCCGCTGATCGCGCTCGACTCCATGCTGTGGATGGCCGGGGCCCGCGCGGAGGAGCAGCTGCGCGACCCGCTGACCGGACTGCCCAACCGCCAGTGGCTCCTCGAGCGCATCTGGACCGCGCTGGACGACGCCGAGCGCGCCGACGCCCGCACCACCCTCATGCTGATCGACCTCGACCGGTTCCGATCGGTCAACGACACGCTCGGTCACCTCGCGGGTGACCGGCTGCTGCTGCAGATCGCCGACCGGCTGCGGCTGGCCCTGCCGCGCGGGGCGGAGGCCGCGCGGCTCGGTGGCGACGAGTTCGCCGTCTTACTGCCGGTCGCCGACTCCATCACGTCGGCGACCCGGGTCGCCCGCGGCCTGGTGTCCGCCCTCAGCTCGCCGCTCGACCTCGACGGCCTCACCCTCGTGCTGGAGGCCAGCGCGGGCGTCGCCGTCTTCCCCGACCACGCCCTCGACGCCGAGGGCCTGCTGCGGCGCGCGGACGTGGCGATGTACCAGGCCAAACGGGACCGCACGGGCGTCGAGGTCTACGAGTCCAAGCGGGACTCCAACACCCCCGACCGGCTCGGACTCCTGGGCGACCTGCGCCGGTCCCTGGAGGCGCACGAGGTCCAGCTCCACTACCAGCCCAAGGTCCGCTTCGACGGACAGGTCGCGGGCCTGGAGGCCCTGGTCCGCTGGGTGCACCCGGAGCGCGGCAGGGTGCCGCCGGACGAGTTCATAGCCATCGCCGAGTCCTCCGGCCTGATGCCGCAGCTCACCGACTACGTGCTGGAGACCGCCCTCGGGCAGGTCGCCCGCTGGCGTGCCCGGGGTCTGTTCGTGCCGGTCGCGGTCAACGTCTCCCCGCGCGACGTCCACAGCCCCGGCTTCGCCGGCTCCGTCGCGGCGCGGCTGGCCCGGCACGGGGTCCCGGCGGGATCCCTCCAACTGGAGATCACCGAGAACGTCCTCCTGGAGGACCCGCAGCGCGCCGCCGACACCCTCAGCGGACTGACCGGGCACGGCGTGAAGATGTCCCTCGACGACTTCGGCACCGGCTACTCCTCCCTCGTGCACCTGCGGCGGCTGCCCGTCAGCGAGCTGAAGATCGACCGCTCGTTCGTGGCCCGGCTGGCCGTCGACACCGAGGACGCCGAGATCGTGCGCTGCACCGTCGACCTCGCCCACTCGCTCGGGCTGCTCGTCGTCGCCGAGGGCGTCGAGGACGACGAGACCTGGGAACGCCTGCGCGACCTCGGCTGCGACGCCGTCCAGGGCTGGCTGGTCGCGGCCGCGATGCCACCCGACGAAACCACGGCCTGGCTCCTCGCCCGCGGCTCCCGCGGCTGGCAGCGCCCGGCCGCCGCCCTCCCCGCGGCAGCCGCCGACGACTCCGGCCGCCCGGTCTGACACCGGGTCCGTCGTGGGCCCGGGCGCCGACCCCGAAACCGGCCCCGAAACCGGCCCCGGGACGGAGCCGGCCGTCGGCCCGGCACCGGCCATGCCGTGGATCCGGGCGCCGGGCGGCGGCACCGCTTTCGGAAGGCGCGGGGAAACCGTTTCACGGGTACGGGGCGGCGACCCATAGGATTGGGGCCAGTCGTCACCTTCCCGCCTGCCGCGCCACGCCCGGCCGCCCGGGACACGACGGCAGGCCCTAGCCCGAACCGCACACTCACCCCAGAGGAACGCTGCATGCCTGGCATCACGCGCGAGGAGGTCGCCCACCTCGCCCGGCTGGCGCGTCTGGAGCTGAAGCCCGAAGAGCTCGACCACTTCGCAGGCCAGCTCGACGACATCATCGGCGCGGTGGCCCGCGTCAGCGAGGTCGCCGACCAAGACGTACCGCCGACCTCGCACCCGCTCCCGCTGACGAACGTCATGCGCCCGGACGAGGTCCGTCCCTCGCTCACCCCCGCGCAGGCGCTCTCCGGCGCCCCGGCCCAGGAGCAGCAGCGTTTCAAGGTGCCGCAGATCCTGGGGGAGGACTGAATCCCATGACGGACATCATCAGGCTCACGGCCGCCGAGACCGCCGCGCGGATCGCCTCCGGCGACCTCACCGCCGTCCAGGTCACCGAGGCACACCTGGCCCGGATCGAGGCCGTCGACGAGAAGGTGCACGCCTTCCTGCACGTCGACCGCGAGGGCGCCCTCGCCCAGGCCCGCGCCGTCGACGAGAAACGCGCCAGGGGCGAGAAGCTCGGCCCGCTGGCCGGCGTCCCCCTCGCGCTCAAGGACATCTTCACCACCGAGGGCATCCCGACCACCGTCGGCTCCAAGCTCCTCGAGGGCTGGATCCCGCCGTACGACGCGACGCTCACCAAGCGGCTCAAGGCCGCCGACGTCGTCATCCTCGGCAAGACCAACATGGACGAGTTCGCCATGGGGTCCTCGACCGAGAACAGCGCCTACGGACCGACCGGCAACCCCTGGGACCTCACCAAGATCCCCGGCGGCTCCGGCGGCGGGTCGAGCGCCGCGCTCGCCTCCTTCCAGGCCCCCCTCGCCATCGGCACCGACACCGGCGGCTCCATCCGCCAGCCGGCCTCCGTCACCGGCACGGTCGGCGTGAAGCCGACCTACGGCGCGGTCTCCCGCTACGGCATGGTGGCGTTCTCCTCCTCCCTCGACCAGGGCGGCCCCTGCGCCCGCACGGTCCTGGACACGGCCCTGCTGCACGAGGTCATCGCCGGGCACGACCCGCTCGACTCCACCTCCATCGACGCCCCGGTCCCGCCGGTCGTCGAGGCCGCCCGCAACGGCTCGGTCGCCGGCATGCGCGTCGGTGTCGTCCGGCAGTTCCGCGGCGAGGGCTACCAGGCCGGCGTCATCCAGCGGTTCGACGAGACCGTCGCCCTGCTGAAGGACCTCGGCGCCGAGATCGTCGAGCTGGACTGCCCGTCCTTCGACCTCGCGCTGTCGGCGTACTACCTGATCGCGCCGTCCGAGTGCTCCTCCAACCTGGCCCGCTTCGACGGCCTGCGCTACGGCCTGCGGACCGGCGACGACGGCACGCACTCCGCCGAGGAGGTCACCTCGCTGACCCGCGAGGCCGGCTTCGGCCCCGAGGTCAAGCGCCGCATCATGCTCGGCACCTACGCGCTCAGCTCCGGCTACTACGACGCGTACTACGGCAGCGCCCAGAAGGTCCGCACGCTGATCAAGCAGGACTTCGACACGGCGTTCGAACAGGTCGACGTGATCGTCTCCCCGACGACACCCACCACCGCCTTCGCGATCGGCGAGCGCGCCGACGACCCGATGGCGATGTACCTCGCCGACCTGTGCACCATCCCGACCAACCTGGCGGGCAACGCGGCCATGTCGCTGCCCTGCGGCCTCGCGCCCGAGGACGACCTGCCGGTCGGACTGCAGATCATCGCCCCGGTCATGAAGGACGACCGCCTCTACAAGGTGGGTGCAGCCGTCGAGGCCGCCTTCGTGGAAAAGTGGGGCCACCCGCTGATCGAGGAGGCTCCGTCGCTGTGAGTGCACTGACCAAGGCCAAGGGTTTCAAGAAGTCCAGGTCCGGCACGTATCTGGCCATGGCCGGTACCGCGTTCAGCGCGATCGGTGTCGCCAAGCGCGTCAAGAAGGCGCGGCACGAGAAGGACACCCTGGTCCTGATCGACGCCACCGTGTCCGCCGCCGCGATCGTCACCGGCCTCGCCATCCTGTACCGCGAGCTGAAGCGGCTGGGCGACGACGACGTCCTGCTGGGCTGAGAGGGAAGTTACACCGTGACCACCACGACCGACCTGGTGTCGTACGAGGACGCGCTGGCGTCGTACGACCCCGTCATGGGCCTCGAGGTCCATGTCGAACTCGGCACCAGGACCAAGATGTTCTGCGGCTGCTCGACCACGCTCGGCGCCGACCCGAACACCCAGACCTGCCCCACCTGCCTCGGCATGCCGGGCGCGCTCCCGGTCGTCAACGCGACCGGGGTCGAGTCCGCCGTCAAGATCGGTCTCGCGCTGAACTGCGAGATCGCAGAGTGGTGCCGCTTCGCCCGGAAGAACTACTTCTATCCGGACATGCCGAAGAACTTCCAGACCTCCCAGTACGACGAGCCGATCGCCTTCAACGGCTACCTCGACGTGCAGCTGGAGGACGGCGAGACCTTCCGCGTGGACATCGAACGCGCCCACATGGAGGAGGACACCGGCAAGTCGACGCACGTCGGCGGCGCCACCGGCCGTATCCACGGCGCGTCCCACTCCCTGCTCGACTACAACCGGGCCGGCATCCCGCTGATCGAGATCGTCACCAAGCCGATCGAGGGAGCGGGCGAGCGCGCCCCCGAGGTCGCCCGCGCCTACGTCCGTGAGCTGCGCGAGCTCATCCGGGCGCTCGGCGTCTCCGAGGCCCGGATGGAGATGGGCCAGATGCGCTGCGACGTCAACCTGTCGCTGCGCCCGCACGGCCGGGAGAAGTTCGGCACCCGCTCGGAGACGAAGAACGTCAACTCGCTGCGTTCCGTGGAGCGCGCGGCCCGCTTCGAGATCCAGCGGCACGCCGCCGTGCTGAACGACGGCGGGACGATCATCCAGGAGACCCGGCACTTCCACGAGGACACGGGGTCGACGACCTCCGGCCGCGTGAAGGAGGAGGCGGAGGACTACCGGTACTTCCCGGAGCCCGACCTGGTCCCCGTCGCCCCGTCCCGCGAGTGGGTCGAGGAACTGCGCGCCGGGCTGCCCGAGCTGCCGCTGGTGCGCCGCAGCCGGCTCCGTGAGGAGTGGGGGATCTCCGGCACCGACATGCAGGCGATCCTCAACGCCGGTGCGCTGGACCTGATCGTCGCCACGATCGACGCCGGCGCGGACGCGGCCTCCGCCCGCAAGTGGTGGATGGGCGAGCTCGCCCGCAGCGCCAACGAGTCGGGCAAGGCGCTCGACGAGCTGGCGATCACGCCGGAGCAGGTCGCCCGCGTCACCGCACTGGTGACCTCCGGCGACCTGAACGACAAGCTGGCCCGTCAGGTCATCGAGGGCGTCCTCGCCGGTGAGGGCACGCCGGACGAGGTCGTCGAGAAGCGCGGCCTGAGGGTCGTCTCCGACGACGGCGCGCTCACCGCGGCCGTGGAGGAGGCCATCGCCGGCAACCCGGGCGTCGCGGACAAGATCCGCGGCGGCAAGGTGGCGGCGGCCGGCGCGCTGGTCGGCGCGGTCATGAAGGCCACCCGCGGCCAGGCGGACGCGGCCCGCGTCAAGGAGCTGATCCTGGAGAAACTGGGCGTCGCCGGGGGCTGATCCCCGAACACCGCACGGGAACGGAGGAGGGGGACGCGCCGGGTTCGGCGCGTCCCCCTCCTCCGTGCGGCCGGCTCCCGCACGGGCAGGCGCTCCGGGCGGTCGGCGCCGCACGCCCCACGCGGCCAGGGACGGCGCCCCAGCACCCCGTCATCAAAGCACCTGCTTCGGCCGGGGCGGCGGGCTGCCGCGGAGCAGCGGACCGACGGACGCCAACAGGCGGCCGCACGCCCCCGCATCCCGGTTTCCGGACCGGGGGCGCTACGCTCCCGCGCCATGAGTGGACGCACTGATTCCGACCCGCCCCCGGACACTCACGTCGAGGAGGCCGAGGACGCGGAGCAGGGCGCCGACGCCCTTCGGGCCGCCCGGCGGGCCCGGTGGACCGCGGTCGGTACCGGGACCGTGCTCGCCCTGGCCGGGACGGCGGCGGCGCTGCTCCGCCTCACCGGCTCCACCCCGGTCCTCGTGCCGGTGGCCTACGCCTGCGGCGCCGGCGCCTGCGCACTCGCCGCCGTCCTGGGCTCGCGCGGACGGACCCGCAGGGCGCTGTGGCTGCTGATCGCGGGGCTGATGGTGATGGCGCTGGGGGACCAGTTCGACTGACCTGCGCACTGTGAACAAGAACACGAACGCCACAATGGATCATTTATCGCTGGAATAGTGCACTTCATTGCTCATGCGTTCTTTGCGGGCCATTCGGTCGTCCATGGCTGTTCCTGGCCAAAGATCCGCCAAACGTCACCCTGGGAGCACGATTCGTGGCAGCCCTCGCACGCTGGTGTGTCCGACGCCGACTGATCACCGTTCTGTTGTGGCTCCTCGCCCTCGGCGGGGTCGCGGCGGGAGCCTTCGCGACCGGAAACGCGTACTCGAACGACTACAAGGTGCCCGGCACCGAGTCCGGGCACGCCACCGAACTGCTGCGCGAGGGCTTCCCGGCCCTGTCGGGCGACAGCGACACCGTGGTCTGGCACACACCGTCCGGCAGCGTCCGGGACTCCGGCGTCGAACAGAGCATGACCCGCACCCTGGACCGGATGGCGGACCTGCCCGGCATCGCCGCCGTGGCCGGCCCCTACGGGGACGACGGCACCGGCGGGATCAGCGCCGACGGCCGCACCGCCTACGCCACCGTCACCTACGACGACCTGGCCAAGGACATCGACGAGGCCGAGGCGGCGGCCGTGCTCGACGCGGCCGAGGCCGCCCGGACCGACGGACTCCAGGTGGAACTGGGCGGCAGCGCCGCCGCGCTGACCGGGGCACCGGAGGGACACCTCGCGGAGGTCGTCGGAGTGGCCGTCGCCGCCGTCGTCCTCTTCCTCGCCTTCGGCTCGCTCGCCGCCTCGCTGCTGCCCATCGCCACGGCGCTGGTCGGCGTCGGTACCGCGTACGCCTCGATCGTGCTGCTCGGGCACGTCATGACCGTCGCCGACTTCGCGCCCATGCTGGGCATGCTGATCGGACTCGGCGTCGGCATCGACTACGCGCTGTTCATCGTGACCAGGCACCGGCGCGGACTGAAGCGCGGACTGTCCGTCGCCGAGGCCGCCACCGAAGCCGTCGCCACCACCGGACGCGCGGTCGTGTTCGCGGGGGCCACCGTGTGCATCGCCCTGCTGGGCATGCTGATCCTCCGGCTGAACTTCCTCAACGGCGTCGCCGTCGCGGCCTCGCTCACCGTGCTGCTGACCGTCGCCGCCTCGGTCACCCTGCTGCCCGCGCTGCTGTCACTCATCGGCATGCGCGCCCTCAGCCGCCGCGAACGGCGCCGACTGGCCGAGGCCGGCCCGCAGCCGGAACCGCCGACCGGCTTCGCCGCACGCTGGGCGGCGTTCGTGGAACGCAGGCCCAAGCTGCTCGGGGCGCTCGCCCTGGCCGTCATGGCGGTGCTGGCGCTGCCCACCTCCTCCCTCCATCTCGGCACCTCCGACCAGGGCAACGACCCGAAGACCTCCACCACCCGCCAGGCCTACGACCTCCTGGCCGACGGGTTCGGGCCCGGCGTCAACGGCCCCCTCACCCTCGTGACCGAGGTCGACGGCGCCGCCGACCGGCTCGCCCTGGACACGCTCGGCCCCGCCCTGCGCGAGACCGAGGGCGTCGCGCACGTCGGGCCGGTGGTCCACAGCGCCGACGGCGGTACCGCGTACCTCACCGTCGTACCGGAGTCCTCCCCGCAGTCGCAGCGGACCAGCGACCTCGTCGACCGGCTGCGCGAGGACGTACTGCCGCGCGCCGAGGCCGGCACCGCCCTCGACGTGCGGGTCGGCGGCATGACGGCCGGCTACGACGACTTCGCCGAGGTCATCGTCGACAAGCTGCCCCTGTTCGTCGGAGTCGTCGTCGGCCTGGGCTGTCTGCTGCTCCTGCTCGCCTTCCGGTCCGTCGTCATACCGCTCAAGGCCGCCGCGATGAACGTGGCCGCCGTCGCCGCCGCCTTCGGTGTGGTCGTGGCGATCTTCCAGTGGGGCTGGGGCAGCGAACTGCTGGGCCTCGGCAGCGGGGGTCCCATAGAGCCCTTCCTGCCCGTGATCATGGTGTCGGTCCTCTTCGGGCTCTCCATGGACTACCAGGTCTTCCTGGTCAGCCGGATGTACGAGGAATGGCTGGAGACCGGGGACAACCGGCGCGCGGTACGCGTCGGCCTCGCCGAGACCGGCCGGGTGATCAACTCCGCGGCGGTGATCATGATCTCGGTCTTCCTCGCCTTCGTCCTGACCGGCGACCGCGTCATAGCGATGTTCGGCATCGCGCTCGCCGCCGCCGTCGCCCTCGACGCCTTCGTGCTGCGCACCCTGCTCGTCCCCGCGCTCATGCATCTGCTCGGGGGCGCCAACTGGTGGCTGCCCGCCCGGCTGGACCGGATCCTGCCGCGCATCAGCATCGAGCCGCCGGAGAGCCGCGCCGTCCATGAGAGGCTGGCCGCCGCCACCGACGCCGAGGTGGAGGACGTGTTCGCCAGGGAGGGACGGCAGACGGATGTACGCGATACGACTGGGTGACGACGGAGCCGAACTGCGTCCCCTGGAGCCCTGGCACGCGGAGGAGTTCCTCGCCCACCTGGAGCGGGGCCGGGAATTCATCAACCGGTACGTCCCCTTCGGCTCCAAGGCCGTCGACGTGCCCACCGCGCGGGAGGCGCTCCAGCGGTACGCCGACTTCCGCGCCGCCGACACGGCCGCGCTGCACGGCCTGTGGCTGGACGGCACGCTCGTGGGCGGGGTGCTCACGCTGAACTTCGACGCCGCGGGCGGCACCTGCGAGGTCGGCTGCTGGCTGGAGCCGGCCGCCACCGGGCGCGGGCTCGTCACGCGCGCCATGCGGGTGCTGATCGACTGGGTGATCGAACAGCGGGGCATCCACCGCGTGGAGTGGGTCGCCGCCGCCGGCAACGAGCCCAGCCTCAACACCGCCCGCCGGCTCGGCATGACCCGGGACGGGGTACGGCGCGCGTCCCACCTCCACCACGGCGTACGGCACGACCTGGAGGTGTGGTCGGTGCTGGCTCCCGAGTGGCGGACGGCGCGCGCGGCGCACAGCGATCATTAAGGGACTTCTCAGAGAGCGTCCGTACGGTGCGCCCCATGGGAACCGAGACCGAGACCGAGAAAGCGGCCAAGGCCGAGGACGACAGCGCGGACACCAGCGCGGACAGGAGCGGGACCGAGGCCGGCACCGAGACCGGCACCGAGACCGGGGCGGTCGCTGACGCAGACACGGTCGACGGCGGCATCACGGAGACGGAGACGGAGCCGGGAGCGGAGCCGGAACCGGCCTCGACCCCGGAGGCCCGGGGTGCCACCGGGGTCGGGCAGGGCGCCGCGGCCGTCGTCTCCGCCGGACTCGGCGTCGTCTCGCTCACCGGCAGCTGGCTCGGTACGGTGGCCGCCGCCCGCGAGACCCTGGTCGGCCAGCTGGAGACCGCCGCGGACTCGACCGTCGCCGTCCAGATCAAGGAGGTCTACGGCGACGCCTGGCAGACCAGCGCGCTGTGGGGCGGCCTGTTCGCGCTCACCGCGCTGATCGTCGGCGTGGCGGTGCTCGTCCGGCCCGCGTTCGGGACGCCCGGCGCCGCGCAGGCCCCCTGGATCAAGTCGGTCGCCTGGGCCGGTGTCGCACTCGGCGCCATCGGGCTGCTGTCCGCCGTACTCAAGTACACCGACGTCCTACTGGGGCTGCCCGCCGCGGGTTGAGCCGTCGCAGGCCCCCGGCAGGCACCGGGGACTTCGAACAGTTCTCGCAGCATTCCCGGAGGGATCCTGGCCCGGCCACGAGCACCTTGCGGCCGGACCGGGGCCCCTCACCGGTGTCCGGGGCCCCGGTCCGGCCGCCGTAGACGCGGGCGAGGCAGTGGCGGTCACCCACCGCCCGGGGCTGTTCGCGGCCATGGCCGGGGACCGGTCCGCGGCGGGACAATGGGCGGCACGCCCACGCGACCCCGGAAGGAAAGCGATGTTCAACGCCTTCGAGGAACTGTTCGCTCCCGGCCGCAAGCACACCCGGGACGAGCAGAACCGGCTCGAACTGACCCGGGAGGACGTCGGCGACACCGGTCCCGGACGCGGGCCGATAGACCTCGCGTCCGGAAAGGTCGTCGTACGCCCGTCACCGGACCACCCCGAACCGGCAGCGGACGACCGTTCCTAGCTCACCTGGACCTCCAGGATGCGGTCGTCCTCGCCGTCCGGGTCGCCGCGGCCGTCCGTGTTGCTGGTGACCAGCCACAGCTTGTCGTCGCCCGCCGCCGCAACCGTGCGCAGCCGCCCGTACTCGCCCTCCAGGAAGGCCTGCGGGTCCGCCGAGGCCTCCGTTCCCCTGAGCGGGATCCGCCACAGGCGTTCCCCGCGCAGGCCCGCCATCCAGATCGACCCCTCCGCGTACGCGATGCCGCTGGGGGAGGCCTCGTCCGTGCTCCACTGGGCGATCGGATCGTGGAAGCCGCCTTCGTCGGACGTGCCCTCGGCCTCGGGCCAGCCGTAGTTGTCACCGGGCTCGATCGCGTTCAGCTCGTCCCAGGTGTTCTGGCCGAACTCCGAAGCGAACAGCCGCTGCCTGGAGTCCCAGGCGAGGCCCTGCACGTTGCGGTGGCCCAGCGAGTACACCGCGGAGTCGGGGAGCGGGTTGCCCGGCGCCGGCTCACCCTCCGGGGTCAGCCGCAGGATCTTGCCGCCCAGCGACTTCTCGTCCTGGGAGAGGCCGGTGTCGCCGCTCTCGCCCGTGCCCACGTACAGCATCCGGTCCGGTCCGAACGCGATCCGGCCGCCGTTGTGGACCACTCCCTTGGGGATGCCGCGCAGCACCGTGTCCGGGGCGCCCAGCCGCTCGCCCTCGGGCTTGTCCTCGTCGTGGATCATGCGGACGATGCGATTGTCCGAGGCCGAGGTGAAGTAGGCGTAGACCATGCGGTCCGAGGCGTAGTCGGGGGAGAGCGCGATGCCGAGCAGACCGCCCTCGCCGGACGGCGACACCCCGGGCACCTCACCCAGCTCGGAGGTCTCGCCCGTCTCGGCGTCGACCCGGCTGATCGTGGCATCGTCACGCGACGACACCAGCAGATCGCCGTCGGCCAGGGGCGCGAGCCCCCAGGGGGAGCGCAGGTCCGTACCGACCGTACGGAGCACCTTCGCCGAGCCCTTCGCGGGCGGTGTCTCCTCGGCGCTGCTCTCCGGGGACGCGGACCGCCCCGCCGTACTGCCCGGTGAGGAACGGTCGTCTCCGCCCGGCGATCCCCCGTCGTCGGAGGAACAGCCGGCCGTCAGCAGGAGCGTGGCGGTGGCCAGCACGGCCGTAACGGCTCGATGGTGCACGATGTCGTCCCTTCGACGCGGCGGGTTCTCCCTGTCATACACCGCCCGCGCCCCACAAGTTCCCGATCACGGGAGACCGAACCGCCGACCACCGCCCGATCCCGGCCCGGACCCCACGATCCCGGCCCCACGATCCCGGCCCGACGGCCCCGGCCCCGGAACCCGCCTCCACGGGCCACGGCCCGCCGGCCCGCGCCGCCGGCCCGCGCGTCCGGGTCCTGCGTCTCCGGGTCCTGCGCGTCCGGGTCCTGCGTCTCCGGGTCCCGGACGTCACGATCAACCCGTCACGATCAACCCGACCGGCCGCGCCCCGGGTTCCGGTGCCACGGACTCGGCCCGGCGACCCCCGCCTCCCGGTTCCGCGCCCGTGGGCCGAACGCCCGTGACGTCCGCTCCCGCGGGCCACCGTCTCAGTCCCACGACCCCTGGACCGCGGGCAGGTCCGCGAGCTCCGCCAGGTCGGCCTCCGTCAGCCGCAGGTCCGCCGCCCCCGCGTTCTCGGCGACCCACCGCTCCTGCTTGCTGCCCGGCACCGGGATCACCTGCCGGCCCTGGGCCAGCACCCAGGCCAGGGCGACCTGCGCCGGGGTGACCTCCTCGCCGTGCCGGCGGGCGACACGGCGCAGGCCGACCACGATCGGCTGGTTCGCGGCCATCATCTCGGCGGTGAAACGGGGATGCCGGGCCCGCAGATCGTCCGCCTCGAACCCTCCGCCGGGTGTCAGCGTGCCGGTCAGGAAGCCGTTGCCCAGCGGCATCGCGGCCAGGAGACCCACACCGCGCGCCGCGCACCACGGCAGCAGCGCCTCACGCGCCTCCGGCGACCACACCGACAGCTCCGCCTCCACGGCGCTCACCGGGAAGACCTGCTGCACCCGCTCCAACTGCCGGACCGTCGCGTCGTGCAGCCGCGCCCCCGGCCGCCGCGCGGACCGCGCACCGACCGCGCAGAGCCCCAACGCCCGTACCTTTCCGGCCCGTACGAGCTCCGCCATCGCGCCCCAGGTCTCCTCGACGGGGATCTCCGGGTCCGCCCGGTGCAGCTGGTACAGGTCGATGACGTCGGTCTGCAACCGGCGCAGCGAGGCGTCGCAGGCCCTTCTCACGTACCCGGGGCGGCCGTTGGCCACGATGTGCTGATCGCCCACCAGCAGACCCACCTTCGTCGACACGAAGGCGTCACCGCGCCGCTCCTTCAACACCCGCCCCAGCAACAGCTCGTTGGTGAACGGGCCGTACATGTCGGCCGTGTCCAGCAGCGTCGACCCCAGGTCCAGGGCCCGGTGCACCGCCCTGAGCGAGTCCTCGCCGCGCTGCCGCGAGGTGCTGTAGGCCCAGCTCATCGGCATGCACCCGAGTCCGACCGCCCCCGCCGCGAGCGCCGCCGCGCCGATCGTCCTGCGCTCCACCTGGTCGTGACCCTCCCTTTCCCGGACCCCAACCTAACCTCTGGCGTCGCGGACCCCTGACGTAGCCTCCGCTGCATGACTGCTGACATATGGCTTCCCATCCCGCCGGACGAGATCGAGGGCCTTCCCGAGGGGCCGGAGTACCACTTCTGGGACGGCGCGCAGGAGTACCCGGCGGACCCGGCGGACTGCGTGTTCTACGTCGTGCCGTACATGAAGCCCGGCGACGTCGGGATGCGTCCGCTGCCGCTGATGAGCTCGGTCGAGGTCGTACAGACCCTGTCCGCCGGCGTCGACCACGTCCAGCCGGGCCTGCGCCACGTGGGCCCCGGCGTACGGCTGTGCAACGCGCGCGGCGTGCACGAGGCGAGCACGGCGGAGCTGGCGCTCGCCCTGGTCCTGGCCTCGCTGCGCGGCCTGCCCGACTTCGTACGGGCGCAGGACAAGGGGGAGTGGCTCGGCGGATTCCGGCCCGCGCTCGCCGACCGGAACGTGCTCATCGTGGGCTACGGAGCGATCGGCGCGGCCATCGAGGACCGGCTCGTTCCGTTCGAGCTCGCGCGGGTGGCGCGCGTCGCGCGCTCCGCACGCACCACGGCGCGCGGCCCGGTGCATCCGTTCGCCGAACTGCCCGCGCTGCTGCCCGAGGCGGACGTCGTCGTTCTCTCCACCCCGCTCACGGAGGCCACCCGCCACCTCGTGGACGCCGGTTTCCTGGCCCGGATGAGGGACGGCGCGCTGCTCGTCAACGTGGCCCGGGGGCCCGTCGTCGACACCTCGGCCCTGCTCACCGAGGTGGAGAGCGGCCGTATCACCGCGGCCCTCGACGTGACCGATCCCGAACCGCTCCCTTCGGAGCATCCCCTGTGGCGGGCGCCGGGCGTTCTCATCAGCCCGCACGTCGGCGGACCCACCTCCGCGTTCCGGCCACGCGCCGAGCGGCTGCTGGTGGACCAGTTGAACCGGTTCTTGAACCGGGAAGAGCTTCGCCACGTGATCCTGGTGACCGGGGCGGCAGACCTGTAGTCCACTTCGAGCACCGTCCGCGTTTTTTCGGATGCGGCGGGTACCCATATATCAGGTGATCGTCACGGAGCGTAGAGAAGCTATGTCCCTGAGTGACGATACTGGTGTATCGTCCCGACAGGGGCAGCGCCGCTGACCGATCGGCGCGGGGGATTGGCATTGCAGACTGTGAGGGGGGCGACGGGCGATGTACGGCCTATGGACAGGCGATCCGACGCGATTGAGCCGCCGTCGGCGACCCTGGCGCACGACCGCGCGCAGCCGGGGCCACCACGGCGGTCACCGCACCCGCGCTCACCCCGCCCGCAGCGGCGACCGCCCCGGGAGGAGCCGGTGAGCGCGCCGGCCGCCACGACCACGCTCGACGGAGGGGTGCGGGCCCACCCCGCCCCGGAAGCGCTGCTGCCCGGCCCGCCGGCCGCGGCCCGTCCGCAGGGGCTGCTGCCGCAGCTCGTCCTCGCCGTCGTCTGCGCGGCCTACGCGATCGGAGCGGCCTTCGGCTGGGGATCGGACCGACTCGCGCTGATCATGGGTGATTTCGGACTGAGCGCCGCGGCGGCCGCGGCCGCCGTCTCCTGCATCCTGTACGCGCGCGGCCCCCGCGTCCGCTTCCGGCCCGCCTGGCTGCTGTTCGGCATCTCCTCCGCCATGGCCTCCCTCGGCAATCTCGTCTGGGGGTGGTACGAGGTCGTCCTCGGACTCCCCGTGCCCAGCCCCAGCTACGCCGACCTGTTCTTCCTGTGCTTCGCGCCGCCCGCCATCGTGGGGCTGCTGGTGCTCGCCAAACGGCCCGTGACCAAGGCCGGCTGGGTCTGCCTGGGTCTGGACGCCTGGCTGATCGGCGGCTCCCTGCTCACGCTCGCGTGGAGCCTCGCACTCGCCCGGACCGCGCAGGCCGGGGGCGAGGACGTGGCGCACACCGCGCTGTCCCTGGCGTATCCGCTGCTCGACATCGCCCTGGTCAGCATGGTGCTGGCACTGCACTTCCGGCGGTCGGCGGTCAACCGGTCCGCGGTCAACACCGCGATCGGCGCGCTCGCGCTCACCGTGATGTGCGACGCCCTGTTCACCTCCCCGCTGCTGCACGACACCTACCGCTCGGGACAACTGCTCGACGCGGGCTGGTTCGCCGGCTCACTGCTCCTGGCGTACGCGCCCTGGACCCGTCCCCGGGGCGGCCGGCCCGAGGACGAGGGGCACACGCGCGTGGTGCGCGGGCACCTGCCCGGACCGCGCGGCGGACCGGATCCCCGGGCGAACGGACACCGGGCCACGGGCGATCCGGGGCACCGCGCGGTCCACGGGACGGCCCATGACACGGCTCACGACACGATCCACCCCCCGGCCCACCACCCGTACCCCCGCCACCCGTACCACCACCAGAACCTCCGGCATCCGGCCGCGCCCGGTGGCGAGCGCGGGCGGTATCCGGTCTCCCGGCCCATCGCGGGCTCCCTCGGCGCGCTCGCGCCGTACCTCGCCGCCGCGGTGTGCACCCTGGGGATCCTCTACACCGTCCTCAACGGCCGCAGCGTCGACCGCGTGGTCCTGTTCACCGGCGGCACCGTGGTGCTCGCGCTCGTCGTGCGCCAGGGCATCATGCTGCTGGACAACATCACCCTCACCCAGGAACTGGCCCACAAGGAGAACCACTTCCGCTCCCTGGTGCAGGGATCCAGCGACGTCATCATGATCGCCGCGCCGAGCGGCATCCTCCGCTACGTCTCCCCGGCCGCCGCCGGCGTGTACGGCCGCCCCGCGGAGGACCTGGTGGGGACGGAACTGGCGCAGCTCATCCACCCCGAGGACCTGGACTGTGTCGTGCACGAGGTACGCCGGTTCCTCGCCGCCGGTCCGGCCGAGGAACCCACCACGCGCATCGAGTGCCGGTTCCGCTCCGGTGACGACGGCTGGCTGAACGTGGAATCGACCGTCAACCGGCACCACGGCGGCCTCATCTTCAACAGCCGGGACGTCACCGAGCGCGTGCGGCTCCAGGCGCAGCTCCAGCACAACGCCGAGCACGACCCGCTCACCGACCTGCCCAACCGCTCCCTGTTCACCCGGCGCGTCCAGCAGGCCCTCTCCGGCCGCCGGGCCTCCGACCGGGGCGCCGCCCTCAGGGGCACGGCCGTGCTCTTCATCGACCTCGACGGCTTCAAGGCCGTCAACGACACCATCGGCCACCAGGCCGGCGACGAACTGCTGATCCACGCCGCCCGCAGACTCCGGGACGCGGTCCGCAAGGGCGACACCGCCTCCCGGCTGGGCGGCGACGAGTTCGCCGCGCTGATCGTGGGCGACGGCGCCCGCGACCGGGAGGCCCGCGAGCGGCACATCCTGGAGCTCGCCGACCGTCTCAGGGTGACCCTCTCCCAGCCCTACCTCATCGACGGCAACGATGTCCGGGTCAACGCCTCCATCGGTGTCGCCTTCGCCGAACCGTCCCTCGGCGCGGGCGAGTTGCTGCGCAACGCGGACCTCGCCATGTACCGGGCCAAGGCCGGCGGCAAGGGCCGGGTGGAGCTCTACCGGCCGCAGATGCAGCAGGACGTCGTCCGCCGGGCGGAGCTGGCCACCCGGCTGCGCGCCGCGCTGCACGACGGCGAGTTCGCGCTGCTGCACCAGCCGGTGGTGTCCCTCCAGGACGGCAGGATCACCTCGGTCTGCGCCCAGGCGCGTTGGCGCTCCTCGCAGGGCGCGCTCTTCACCCCCGGGGAGTTCCTGCGCGTCGCCGAGGACAGCGAGAAGACCGCCGAACTGGGCCGCTGGCTGCTCGAGGAGGCCGTGGAACAGGCCGCCGAACGGCAGGCGACAGGCGTGGCGGTGCCCGTGGCGGTCCGGGTCGGTGCCCGCCGGCTCCTCGACCGCTCGCTGCCGCTCGGCTCCATCGAGGCCCTGCTCACCCGGCACGGACTGCCCTTCGGCTCACTGGTCGTCGAGGTGGCCGAGACCGACCCGCGGGTCTGCCTGGACGAGCTGGAGCGCCGGCTGGCCGCGCTCAAGCGGGTCGGCGTCCGGATCGCCCTGGACGGCTTCGGCGGTGGCTGTGCGGCGATCCCCGCTCTCAGGCGCCTTCCCGTCGACGTACTGAAACTCGACCGCAGCCTGGTCGAGGGCGTGGTCGAGTCCGCGCGGCTGTACAAGATCACCAGTGGGCTGCTGCGGATCGCCGGGGACCTGGGCATGCAGTCCGTGGCCGACGGAGTGGACCTGCCCGAGCAGGTCGTCGCCCTGCGCGCGATGGGATGCACGCACGGTCAGGGCATGGCCTTCTCCGGACCGCTGGACGAGTACCGGCTGCGCAGAGCACTCGGCACCGGCCGCTGTCCGGTGCCGCACGGACCGGCCGAACCCGTGTACGCGGGCAGGGGCTCCGGAGGCTCGGGAGGGTACGCGTCGGGGGTCGCCTCGGTGCTCCGCACCGGTGCGGTCCTGCGCTCACATGATGAGACTCCCGTCCCACCCACTTGACAGTCGGTGCGCGCCGGGGGGAAGGTCAGTGCCATGCGCACCCGAATTCTCGTACTTGGACAGCGCGTCGGCCGACGCTGAGCATCGCCTGCTCAACGCCCCCGCCCGACGCGCTCCCCTCGCTTGCCTCATGGCACGAGGGGTTTTTTGTTGCACCAGCACCCGTCGCACCGTCCGCGCACACCGCGCGAACCTCGCAAAAACCCTCAGCATCGAGAAGAGAAGCCGATGACCGAGCAGGCCACCGGGGCCCACCCGCAGCCGCGGCCCCGATCCGGAGGACAGCAGTCCGCCCCCGAGAGCGTGACGGGCGCGCAATCCCTCATCCGCTCGCTCGAGGAGGTCGGCGCCGACACGGTATTCGGCATTCCCGGCGGTGCGATCCTTCCCGCCTACGACCCGCTGATGGACTCCACGCGGGTGCGCCACGTCCTGGTCCGGCACGAGCAGGGCGCGGGCCACGCGGCCACCGGGTACGCGCAGGCCACCGGCAAGGTCGGCGTCTGCATGGCGACCTCGGGCCCGGGCGCCACCAACCTGGTCACCCCGATCGCCGACGCGCACATGGACTCCGTGCCGGTGGTCGCGATCACCGGCCAGGTCGCCTCCAAGGCGATCGGCACGGACGCCTTCCAGGAGGCGGACATCGTCGGCATCACCATGCCGATCACCAAGCACAACTTCCTGGTCACCAAGGCCAAGGACATCCCGCGGGTGATCGCCGAGGCCTTCCACATCGCCGCCACCGGCCGCCCCGGCCCGGTGCTCGTGGACATCGCCAAGGACGCCCTCCAGGCGCGGACCACCTTCTCCTGGCCGCCCACCATGGACCTGCCCGGCTACCGGCCCGTCACCAAGCCGCACGCCAAGCAGATCCGCGAGGCCGCCAAGCTCGTCACCTCCGCGAAGCGGCCGGTCCTCTACGTCGGCGGCGGCGTCATCAAGGCCCGGGCCACGGCCGAGCTGAAGGTCCTCGCGGAACTCACCGGAGCGCCCGTCACCACCACCCTGATGGGGCTCGGCGCATTCCCCGACAGCCACCCGCTGCACGTGGGAATGCCGGGCATGCACGGTGCGGTCACCGCCGTCACCGCGCTGCAGAAGGCCGACCTGATCGTCGCCCTCGGCGCCCGCTTCGACGACCGCGTCACCGGCAAGCTGGACAGCTTCGCCCCGTACGCCAAGATCGTCCACGCCGACATCGACCCGGCCGAGATCGGCAAGAACCGGGCTGCCGACGTGCCGATCGTCGGGGACGCCCGCGAGGTCCTGGCCGACCTCGTCCAGGCCGTCCAGAAGGAACACGCGGAGGGCCACCGGGGCGACTACACCGCCTGGTGGAAGGACCTGAGCCGCTGGCGCGACACCTACCCCCTGGGCTACGACCAGCCCGAGGACGGTTCGCTCTCCCCGCAGCAGGTCATCGAGCGCATCGGACAGCTGGCCCCCGAGGGCACGATCTTCGCCGCCGGCGTCGGCCAGCACCAGATGTGGGCGGCCCACTTCGTCCAGTACGAGAAGCCCGCCACCTGGCTGAACTCCGGCGGTGCCGGAACCATGGGCTACGCCGTCCCGGCGGCCATGGGCGCCAAGGCCGGACAGCCCGGCCGGGCCGTCTGGGCGATCGACGGCGACGGCTGCTTCCAGATGACCAACCAGGAACTCACCACCTGCGCCCTGAACAACATCCCGATCAAGGTCGCCATCATCAACAACGGCGCCCTCGGGATGGTCCGCCAGTGGCAGACCCTGTTCTACAACCAGCGTTACTCCAACACCGTGCTGCACTCCGGTCCCATCGAGGCGGGCCGTGCCCCCACCGACCTGGGCAGCGGCTCGGCGGTGGGTCCCGGCACCGAGCGGAGCGCCGGCACCCGGGTCCCCGACTTCGTCAAGCTGTCGGAGGCCATGGGCTGCTACGCGATCCGCTGCGAGGACCCGGCGGACCTCGACAAGGTCATCGAGGAGGCGAACTCGATCAACGACCGCCCGGTCGTCGTGGACTTCATCGTCCACCAGGACGCCATGGTGTGGCCGATGGTCGCCGCCGGCACCTCCAACGACGAGATCATGGCCGCCCGCGACGTCCGTCCCGACTTCGGCGACAACGAAGACGACTGAGCCGGGAAGAGCGAAGAGGAAACCCGACATGTCCAAGCACACGCTCTCCGTCCTGGTGGAGAACACCCCCGGCATCCTGGCCCGGATCGCCGCGCTGT
The DNA here is from genome assembly GCF_000829695.1 of Streptomyces sp. NBRC 110035. Classification (GTDB taxonomy): domain Bacteria; phylum Actinomycetota; class Actinomycetes; order Streptomycetales; family Streptomycetaceae; genus Streptomyces. The sequence goes on from NZ_BBNN01000021.1 coordinate 82,758, forward strand.
TCTCCCGCCGCGGCTTCAACATCGACTCGCTCGCGGTCGGCGTCACCGAGCACCCCGACATCTCCCGCATCACCATCGTGGTGAGCGTCGACGAGTTCCCGCTGGAGCAGGTGACCAAGCAGCTCAACAAGCTCGTCAACGTGCTGAAGATCGTCGAGCTCGAACCCGGGCAGGCCGTTCAGCGCGAACTCGTCCTGGTGAAGGTGCGCGCCGACAACGAGACGCGTTCCCAGATCGTCGAGATCGTCCAGCTCTTCCGGGCCAAGACCGTGGACGTCTCCCCGGAGGCCGTGACCATCGAGGCCACCGGCAGCAGCGACAAGCTGTCCGCCATGCTGAAGATGCTGGAACCGTTCGGCATCAAGGAACTGGTCCAGTCCGGCACGATCGCGATCGGACGCGGCGCCCGTTCGATCACCGACCGATCGCTGCGCGCACTCGACCGGTCGGCGTAAGACGGAAACGGGCGGCCGGCGACACTCCGGCCGCCCGTATTCCGAGACTCCGAACCTCCCCCTCCCCTCACCGTCATACGGTGGGACGCGACACCTGCACACAAGGAGAGAACCCAAAGTGGCCGAGCTGTTCTACGACGCCGACGCCGACCTGTCCATCATCCAGGGCCGCAAGGTCGCGGTCATCGGTTACGGCAGCCAGGGCCACGCCCACGCCCTGTCGCTGCGCGACTCCGGCGTCGACGTGCGCGTCGGTCTGCACGAGGGCTCGAAGTCCAGGGCCAAGGCCGAGGAGCAGGGCCTGCGGGTGGTGAGCCCGTCCGAGGCCGCCGCCGAGGCCGACGTCATCATGATCCTCGTCCCGGACCCGATCCAGGCCCAGGTCTACGAGGAGCACATCAAGGGCAACCTGAAGGACGGCGACGCCCTGTTCTTCGGCCACGGCCTGAACATCCGCTACGGCTTCATCAAGCCCCCGGCCGGCGTGGACGTCTGCATGGTCGCCCCGAAGGGCCCGGGCCACCTGGTGCGCCGTCAGTACGAGGAGGGCCGCGGCGTCCCCTGCATCGCCGCCGTCGAGCAGGACGCCACGGGAGGCGGCTTCGCGCTGGCCCTGTCGTACGCGAAGGGCATCGGCGGCACCCGCGCCGGCGTCATCAGGACGACCTTCACCGAGGAGACCGAGACCGACCTGTTCGGTGAGCAGGCCGTCCTCTGCGGTGGCACCGCGGCGCTGGTCAAGGCGGGCTTCGAGACCCTGACCGAGGCCGGCTACCAGCCGGAGATCGCCTACTTCGAGTGCCTGCACGAGCTGAAGCTGATCGTCGACCTCATGTACGAGGGCGGCCTGGAGAAGATGCGCTGGTCGATCTCCGAGACCGCCGAGTGGGGCGACTACGTCACCGGCCCGCGGATCATCACCGACGCCACCAAGGCCGAGATGAAGAAGGTCCTCGCCGAGATCCAGGACGGCACCTTCGCCCAGCAGTGGATGGACGAGTACCACGGCGGTCTGAAGAAGTACAACGAGTACAAGAAGCAGGACAGCGAGCACCTGCTGGAGACCACCGGCAAGGAGCTGCGCAAGCTCATGAGCTGGGTCGACGAAGAGGCGTGAGCCGCACGGCCGGGGCCGGGGCGACGCGCTCCGGCCCCGGCCGAACCCGGGGTAACGTCGGTGGTACGGCGTTGTCCGTCCCGTCCTGCCACGGACGGGTGATCCTTCCGAAGCGGCGTAAGACGACGCCCTCGGCGCCACTAGACTGCTGCACTACATACGCGTCAGGCCCACAGCGTCGTGCGTCTTCCACGCGGCTAGCACTTCTTCACCGCATGCGGCCGTCGGGACGGCCGTCCGCATTGGACATGTGAGGACTCACGTGAGCTCGAAACCTGCCGTACTCATCGCCGAAGAACTGTCGCCCGCGACCGTGGACGCGCTCGGCCCGGACTTCGAGATCCGCCACTGCAACGGAGCGGACCGCGCCGAACTGCTGCCGGCCATCGCCGACGTGGACGCGATCCTGATCCGCTCGGCAACCAAGGTCGACGCCGAGGCCATCGCCGCCGCGAGGAAGCTCAAGGTCGTCGCGCGGGCCGGCGTCGGCCTGGACAACGTCGACGTCTCCGCCGCCACCAAGGCCGGCGTGATGGTGGTCAACGCGCCCACCTCGAACATCGTGACCGCCGCGGAACTCGCGTGCGGTCTGGTCATCGCCACCGCGCGCAACATTCCGCAGGCCAACGCCGCGCTGAAGAACCACGAGTGGAAGCGCAGCAAGTACACGGGCGTCGAGCTCGCCGAGAAGACCCTTGGAGTCGTGGGTCTGGGCCGGATCGGCGCCCTCGTCGCGCAGCGCATGTCCGCCTTCGGCATGAAGGTCGTCGCCTACGACCCCTACGTGCAGCCCGCCCGGGCCGCGCAGATGGGCGTCAAGGTGCTGTCGCTGGACGAGCTGCTCGAGGTCTCCGACTTCATCACCGTCCACCTGCCCAAGACCCCCGAGACGCTCGGCCTGATCGGTGACGAGGCGCTGCGCAAGGTCAAGCCGAGCGTGCGCGTCATCAACGCCGCGCGCGGCGGCATCGTCGACGAGGAGGCGCTGTACGCGGCGCTCAAGGAGGGCCGCGTCGCCGGCGCCGGCCTGGACGTGTACGCGAAGGAGCCCTGCACGGACTCCCCGCTCTTCGAGTTCGACCAGGTCGTCTGCACCCCGCACCTCGGTGCGTCCACCGACGAGGCCCAGGAGAAGGCCGGCATCGCCGTCGCCCGCTCGGTGCGCCTCGCGCTCGCCGGCGAGCTGGTCCCGGACGCGGTGAACGTGCAGGGCGGCGTCATCGCCGAGGACGTCAAGCCGGGCCTGCCGCTCGCCGAGCGCCTCGGCCGGATCTTCACGGCGCTGGCCGGCGAGGTCGCCGTCCGTCTCGACGTCGAGGTGTACGGCGAGATCACCCAGCACGACGTGAAGGTGCTCGAACTCTCCGCGCTCAAGGGCGTCTTCGAGGACGTCGTCGACGAGACGGTGTCCTACGTGAACGCGCCGCTGTTCGCCCAGGAGCGGGGTGTCGAGGTCCGGCTGACCACCAGCTCCGAGTCCGCCGACCACCGCAACGTCGTCACGGTGCGCGGCACCCTGGCCGACGGCGAGGAGATCGCGGTCTCCGGCACGCTGGCCGGTCACAAGAACGTCCAGAAGATCGTCGCGGTCGGCGAGTACGACGTGGACCTCGCGCTCGCGGACCACATGGCCGTGCTGCGCTACGAGGACCGCCCCGGTGTCGTCGGCACCGTGGGCCGGGTCTTCGGCGAGGCCGGCATCAACATCGCCGGCATGCAGGTCGCGCGCGCCGCGGCCGGCGGCGAGGCCCTCGCCGTCCTGACCGTCGACGACACGGTGCCCTCCGCGGTCCTGGCCGAGCTCGCGGCGGAGATCGGCGCCACGTCGGCCCGCTCGGTGGAGCTCGTCTGACACGTCCGGTACGGCTGTTCGAAGGCGCCGGGGGACCGAGACTGCTCGGTCCCCCGGCGCCTTTCGTGGAACCGCCCTACAGCCGCGCGCCCTTGAGAGCCATGTGCAGCAGCAGCCGGTCCTCGCCGTCGTCCAGGTCCAGGCCCGTGACCTGTTCGATCCGGGACAGGCGGTAGTAGAGGGTCTGGCGGTGGATGCCCAGCTCGGCGGCCGTGCGGCCGGCCTGGCCCGCCTGGTCGAGGTAGGTCTCGGCGGTCCGGGCGAGTTCCCGGTGCACCGGGAGGAGCAGGGGGCCGACGGCGGGGTCGGGGGCGGCCCGGCGGGGCAGCGCGGTCAGGAGCCGGTAGGGGCCGATCGACGACCAGCGGGCGACCGGGCCCAGGCGGGGCTCGGCCAGGGCCGCGCGGGCCGCCGCCGACGCCTCGCCCCAGGCGGTGGACAGGCCGACGAGGCCGGAGCGGGGCGTGGCGATCCCGGCGGCCGGGGCGGCCGGGGCGGTCGCGGCAGTCGTCCCCGGCGCGGCGGGCCGGTGTCCGGGGCCGTTCGCGCGGGTCCGCTCGAGCAGCCGGGCGGCGGCCGCCGTCGCCGGGGTCAGCACGTCCGGGGCGCGCAGCCGCAGCAGCAGGGCCAGCGACACGTCCGAGGCCCCCCACGGCAGGGTGCACAGGGCCGTGGCGCCCGGCACCGTACGCACCGACGGGGCGTCCTCGGGGCCGGCGGAGGACCACGGGGCCACGCACACCAGCGTGTACGGGCCGTCGGCGCGGCCGCCCAGGGCACCGCGCAGCTCGGCGACCGCCAGATCGCGCTGCCCGTCGCGCTCCGCGCCGAGCACCGCCCGCAGCTCGCGGGTCAGGTCGGCACCGTGCTGCGCCTCGTCGGCGAGCAGCGCCCCGATCCGGGCGGTCACCCCCATCGCCGCGCCCAGCTGCTCCTCGGAGGGGCCCGGCTCGTAGTCGAGCAGCCAGACATAGCCGAGGACGACGCCCCGATGACGTACCGGCAGACAGACCCGGCCCCGGTGCACACCCGCCTCCGGAGTGCGCGGGATGCGGACCGGGCCCGTCGCCCGGGTGATGCCGAACCCCTCGAACCACGCCCGGACGGCGGCCGTCGAACGGCGGGTGAGGATCGAGCGGGTGCGCACCGGGTCGAGGACGGACGGATCGAGCTCGCCCTCGCTGTCGTACGCGCCGAAGGCGAGCAGCTCGAAGTCACGGTTCTCCAGGGTCGCCGGAGCGCCGAGCAGCTCCGAGATCTCGTCCACCAGCTCCTGGTAGTCATCCCTGTGTTCCGACGTCACCCCGGCATTGTCCCGCAGAACCGCGCCACCTTCATACATCTGTCTGAGATCGGCGGTACGGATGCGTGACAGCTGTCGATGGCCCACGATCGGATGGATCCCTAGGTTTCACGGTGGTTCTCCGTGCCGTACCCGAAGCGTCGGGGCACGGCCATTTCGCAGCTTGTGGAGGTGCCCCGTGCTGGGTCCCGTGATTCTCGCCGCCTCGCGCAGCGACCGGATGCGTCGCCTCGTCTCGGCGGCCCCGGTGACCAAGCAGGTCGTCGACCGCTTCATCCCCGGTGAGACCGTGGACGAGATCCTGCCCGTCATCGAGGAGCTCGCCGGCAACGGCCTGGAGCTGACGATGGACGTCGTCGGCGAGGACATCACCACTCCCGAGCAGGCCACCGCCGCGCGCGACGCCTACCTGGAGCTCATCGGCCGGCTCGGCCCGCTGGAGCTCGGTGCCCGCGCCGAGATGTCGGTGAAGCTGTCGATGTTCGGCCAGGCGCTCCCCGGCGGCCACGAACTCGCGCTCGCCAACGTCCGCCCGGTCGTCGAGGCCGCCGCCGCGATCGGTACCACGGTCACCCTCGACGCCGAGGACCACACCACCCTCGACTCGATGTTCGCCATCCACGACGAGCTGCGCGGGGACTTCCCGCAGACCGGCTGCGTCATCCAGGCCTACCTCTTCCGCACGCAGGAGGACGCGCGCCGCCTCGCCGCGAACGGCAGTCGCGTACGGTTGGTGAAGGGCGCCTACAAGGAGCCCGCAGAGGTCGCCCACCAGCACAAGCACGAGATCGACAAGGCGTACGTGCGCATCCTGCGGACGCTGATGGAGGGCGAGGGGTACCCGATGATCGGGTCCCACGACCCGCGCCTGATCTCCATCACCCAGGAACTGGCCCGCACCGCCGGACGCAAGCCCGACGAGTACGAGTTCCAGATGCTCTACGGCATCCGCGGCGAGGAGCACCTGCGGCTGGCCGCCGAAGGCCACCGCATGCGCGTCTACACGGCCTACGGCACCGACTGGTACGGCTACTTCATGCGCCGTCTGGCGGAGAAGCCGGCGAACCTGCGCTTCTTCCTGCGCTCGATGGTCAGCAAGGGCTGAGCCCGAGCACCGACGCCCGGGCATCCGACGGCTCGAGCACCACCGCTCAAGCACCCGCAGCTCAACTCAAGGAGTACGGAACCCATGGACGCTGTGACCCAGGTCCCCACGCCCGTCAACGAGCCGGTGCACGGCTACGCCCCCGGCTCACCCGAACGCGCCCGGCTGGAGGCCAAGCTCAAGGAACTGGCCGACAACCCCGTCGACCTGCCCTGCACCATCGGCGGCGAGAAGCGGATGGGCGGCGGCGAGCGGTTCGACGTCGTACAGCCGCACAACCACAAGGCGCGCCTGGGCACCTACGCCAACGCCACCCAGCAGGACGCCCAGGACGCGATCGACGCCGCCCTGGCCGCCGCCCCGGCCTGGCGCGCGATGTCCTTCGACGACCGGGCCGCGATCATCCTGCGCGCCGCCGAACTGCTGTCCGGCCCCTGGCGCGAGACCATCGCCGCCTCCACCATGCTCGGCCAGTCCAAGACCGCGCAGCAGGCCGAGATCGACAGCCCCTGCGAGCTGATCGACTTCTGGCGGTTCAACGTCCACTACGCGCGCGGCATCCTCGCCGAGCAGCCGCCGGCCAACTCGCCGGGCGTGTGGAACCGCATGGACCACCGCCCGCTGGAGGGCTTCGTCTACGCGATCACGCCGTTCAACTTCAGCGCCATCGCCGCCAACCTGCCCACCGCGCCCGCGCTGATGGGCAACGTCGTGCTGTGGAAGCCCTCCCCGACCCAGACCCACGCCGCGGTGCTGCTGATGCGGCTGCTGGAGGAGGCCGGGCTGCCCAAGGGCGTCATCAACCTCGTCACCGGTGACGGCGTCGAGGTCTCCAAGGTCGCCCTCGAGCACCGCGACCTCGCGGGCATCCACTTCACCGGCTCGACCAAGACCTTCCAGCACCTGTGGAAGACGGTCGGCAACAACATCGAGAAGTACCGCACCTACCCGCGCCTGGTCGGCGAGACCGGCGGCAAGGACTTCCTGGTCGCCCACCCGAGCGCCGACCGCGCCGTGCTCAAGACCGCCCTGACCCGCGGCGCCTTCGAGTACCAGGGCCAGAAGTGCTCCGCCACCTCGCGCGCGTACATCCCGGCGTCGATCTGGAACGACGGCTTCAAGGAGGAGTTCGCCGCCGAGGTCGACCACCTCACCATGGGCGACGTCACCGACCTGTCGAACTTCCTCGGCGCCGTCATCGACGAGCGGTCCTTCGCCAAGAACAAGGCCGCCATCGACCGGGCCAAGGAGGACCCGTCCTGCACCATCGTCGCGGGCGGCTCCTACGACGACTCGGTCGGCTACTTCGTCCGCCCGACCGTCGTCGAGTGTTCCGACCCGGAGAACGAGGTCTTCCGCACCGAGTACTTCGGCCCGTTCCTCGCCGTCCACGTGTACGACGACAGCACGGCCGACGCGTACGACGCGATGCTGACCCAGATGGAGTCGGTGTCCGACTACGCGCTGACCGGATCGGTCGTCTCGGGCGACCGCGCGGCTGCCGCGTACACGATGGAGAAGCTGCGCTACGCGGCGGGCAACTTCTACATCAACGACAAGTCGACCGGCGCCGTCGTCGGCCAGCAGCCCTTCGGCGGCGGCCGCGCCTCCGGCACCAACGACAAGGCCGGCGCCCCGCAGAACCTGATGCGCTGGACGCTGACCCGCGCCATCAAGGAGACGCTGGTCCCGCCGACCGACTACGCGTACCCGCACATGGGCTGACACCCCGGCACCGGGACACCTCCGTACCGTTGCCGCGGTCCCGCCGGACGGGCCAGGTCTGCAGACCTGGCCCGTCCGGCGTTTTCGCAGGTCACTGCGGTGTGACCGGGTCCACCATCTCAGATGGTAGGAAGTCCGAGTAAGTGTGCAGACAGATGCGCCGGGTCCCCTTATTTTTGTAGGAGCCGAACGTCTCGCTCGACCAGGCGAACGGCGGTAGCGAGCCGGGCCCCGTGCAGGCAACCCCTGCGGCCCCCGCTCCCCGCCCCTTCCGGTGACGCGTTTCCCCCGCTGCGCCCGCGCGCATTCCCGGCTTGTCGAAGGAGTCGATTCCCCATGGCCGAGACCACTGTCCGCCGCCGTGTCCGCCACGCCACCCCCACGAGCGAGTCCGACCGCAAGAACGCCGCCGCCGCCCTCCAGCGCGCCCTCGACCGCCGCGACAACGGCGGCTCCACCGGTCACTGAGCCGCGCCGCCGAGCCGCGCCACTGGGCGCGGGCACATTGGAGCGCGGCCTCCTCTCCCGTACGGGTGTCCGTATCCCGGACGGTCCGTGTCAGAGCATGGGACGAGGAGTAGGGTGCCCGCATGTCTCGCAGCATCAATCTCGCAGTGATCCCCGGTGACGGCATCGGCCAGGAAGTCGTGGCCGAAGGCCTGAAGGTGCTCTCCGCCGTCCTCCCGCAGGACGTGAAGCTGGAGACCAAGGAGTACGACTTCGGCGCCCGGCGCTACCACGCCACCGGTGAGACCCTCACCGACGCCGATCTCGACGCGCTGAAGCGGCACGACGCCATCCTGCTCGGCGCCATCGGTGACCCCGGCGTCCCCTCCGGCGTCCTGGAGCGGGGGTTCCTGCTGAAGCTCCGCTTCGCCTTCGACCACCATGTGAACCTGCGGCCGTCGAAGCTCCTGCCGGGCGTGGTCACACCGCTCGCGGGGCAGCCGGAGATCGACTTCGTCGTCGTCCGCGAGGGCACCGAGGGCCCCTACACCGGCAACGGCGGCACCATCCGCAAGGGCACCGAGCACGAGGTCGCCACCGAGGTCTCCGTGAACACGGCCTTCGGTGTCGAGCGCGTCGTCCGCGACGCCTTCGCCCGCGCCCAGGCCCGCCCCCGCAAGAAGCTCACACTGGTCCACAAGAACAACGTGCTGACCTTCGCCGGCCACCTGTGGACGAACGTCTTCGACAAGGTGGCCCAGGAGTACCCCGAGGTCACCACCGACTACATCCACGTCGACGCCGCGACGATCTACCTCGTCACCCAGCCCGAGCGCTTCGACGTGATCGTCACCGACAACCTCTTCGGCGACATCATCACCGACCTCGCCGCGGCCGTCTCCGGCGGCATCGGCGTCGCCGCCAGCGGGAACATCAACCCGTCCGGCGCCTTCCCGTCCATGTTCGAGCCCGTGCACGGTTCGGCACCGGACATCGCGGGCCAGGGCAAGGCCGACCCCAGCGCCACGGTCCTGTCCGTCGCCCTCCTCCTGCGCCACCTCGGCCACGACGCCGAGGCCACCCGTATCGAGGACGCCGTCTCCGCCGACCTCGCGGAGCGCGGCGGCCTGCCCGCACGCAGCACCTCCGAGATCGGCGACGCGCTCGCCGTACGCGTAGCCGGCTGACCTGGCGCGCACACTCGACACCACTCGAAGCCGCCGGTCGCGACCGCCCGGCGGCTTCCGCATGTCCCCGCCGGGTGCCACCATCGACCACCGGGCCGCATTCACCCCGTATTTCCTCCTCCGCCGCCTCCGGGCGATAATCGAACACGGAGCCGCGGATTGAGGGAATGCTCGGACGTCCTACCACTGGCCACCGGCCGTACGGGCGTGAGCGCGGCCCGTCACTACAACCGGTGAAGGACACCCACTCATGACCACGCCCACGATCGAGCTCAAGCCCTCCGCCCACCCCCTCTCGGACGCCGAGCGGGAGGCGATCCTGGCGGACCCGGGGTTCGGCCGCCACTTCACCGATCACATGGTGACGATCAAGTGGACCGAGGGCCGGGGCTGGCACGACGGGCAGCTCGTCCCGTACGCGCCGATCCCCCTCGACCCGGCGACCCACGTCCTGCACTACGCGCAGGAGATCTTCGAGGGCCTGAAGGCCTACCGCCGGCCCGACGGGTCCGTCGCCACCTTCCGCCCCGAGAAGAACGCCGAGCGGTTCCAGCGCTCCGCCCGACGCCTCGCGATGCCCGAGCTGCCGGTGGAGACGTTCATCGCGGCGTGCGACGCCCTGGTCGGGCAGGACAAGGCCTGGGTGCCGGCGCACGGCGGTGAGGAATCCCTCTACCTGCGCCCGTTCATGATCGCGACCGAGGTCGGGCTGGGCGTGAAGCCCGCCAACGAGTACCTGTTCCTGGTGATCGCCTCCCCGGCCGGCGCCTACTTCCCCGGAGGTGTGCGGCCGGTCTCCATCTGGGTCTCCGAGGACCGGGTGCGCGCCGTCCCCGGCGGCATGGGCGACGCCAAGACGGGCGGCAACTACGCGGCCTCCCTGCTCGCCCAGGCCGAGGCCGCGGCCAAGGGCTGCGACCAGGTCTGCTACCTCGACGCCGTGGAGCACTCCTGGGTCGAGGAACTCGGCGGCATGAACCTGTACTTCGTCTACGGGGACAGGATCGTCACCCCCGAGCTCAGCGGCTCCATCCTGGAGGGCGTCACCCGTGACACGCTGCTGAGCGTCGCCCGCGACCTCGGCTACCAGGCCGTCGAGGAGCGGGTCTCGGTCGAGCAGTGGCAGCGCGACACCGAGAACGGCACCCTCACCGAGGTCTTCGCCTGCGGCACCGCGGCCGTCATCACGCCCGTCGGCACTGTCAAGCGGGCCGGTGGCGAATGGCAGCAGAGCGGCGGCGAACCCGGCGAGGTCACCCTGCGCCTGCGCCAGGCCCTGCTCGACATCCAGCGCGGCACGGCCGACGACAGGCACGGCTGGATGCACCCGCTGGGCTGAGGGCTCCTTTCCCTCTGGGCGTCCGGTCGGGCCGCGTGGTCCGGTGCCGTGCGTCGCAAGGCGCCGGAGAGCTCTCGTAGCCGAGCCACCAGGGCTTTTCGGCAACGCGGCGAGGCGCGGTGCCGGGCCGCGCGACCCGGGCGGGCAGAGGGAGGGAACCCCTGAGCCCGTACGCGCCTGCCGGACCGCGCACCGCAGCGGTCCGGCAGGCGCGCGGCCCACCGGTCCCGGGCCCGCCGCCCCCGCTTTCCCGGTCCCGGGCCCGCCGCCCCCGCTTTCCCGGTCCCGGGCCCGCCGCCCCCGCTTTCCCG
>NZ_BBNN01000021.1:94007-277202 GCF_000829695.1 Streptomyces sp. NBRC 110035
CCCGCCGCCCCCGCTTTCCCGGTCCCGGGCCCGCCGCCCCCGCTTTCCCGGTCCCGGGCCCGCCGCCCCCGCTTTCCCGGTCCCGGGCCGCCGGTCGCCGCGGCCGGACACCGCGGGCCGGACACCCAGCGCCCGCATCCTGAGACGGACGGTGATCGCGGGACCGCTCTGTGCCAGACTTCCCCCGTGCTCTCGTTCGCCACGATTATTGGCAGCAGGCGCGCCGGTCCGCAGTGACCGCACGTACGACAACGTACGGGCGGACACCGTCGTCCTCGACCCGCGCGCAGACCTCTCGCACCCGCGAGGGGTTTTTCTGTTTCCTGGCCCACCTCAAGCCGGGGACCGGGCGCGAGGGACCATGGGGGGCGGTGGAACCGGTCATTCCGGTAGACCGAGATCCGACATCAGGAGCCTTCAGACCATGACCGCAACCAGCGAGCCCGACGACTCGTTCCACGTCTTCGACACCACCCTGCGCGACGGTGCCCAGCGTGAGGGCATCAACCTCACCGTCGCCGACAAGCTGGCCATCGCACGGCACCTGGACGACTTCGGCGTGGGTTTCATCGAAGGCGGCTGGCCCGGCGCGAACCCGCGCGACACCGAGTTCTTCGCCCGCGCCCAGCAGGAGATCGACTTCCGGCACGCCCAGCTGGTCGCCTTCGGCGCCACCCGCCGAGCCGGCACCACCGCCGAGAAGGACCCGCAGGTCAGGGCGCTCCTCGCCTCCGGTGCGCAGGTCGTCACGCTGGTCGCCAAGTCCCACGACCGCCATGTCGAACTCGCCCTGCGCACCACCCTGGACGAGAACCTGGCGATGGTCCGTGACACCGTGGCCTTCCTCAAGGCCGAGGGGCGCCGGGTCTTCGTCGACTGCGAGCACTTCTTCGACGGCTACCGCGCCAACCCCGAGTACGCCAAGTCCGTCGTCCGCGCCGCCGCCGAGGCCGGCGCCGACGTCGTCGTCCTGTGCGACACCAACGGCGGCATGCTCCCCGCGCAGATCCAGGCCGTCGTCGCCACGGTGCTCGCCGACACCGGCGCCCGGCTCGGCATCCACGCCCAGGACGACACCGGGTGCGCGGTCGCCAACACCCTCGCCGCGGTCGACGCGGGCGCCACCCACGTGCAGTGCACGGCCAACGGCTACGGCGAGCGCGTCGGCAACGCCAACCTGTTCCCGGTGGTGGCCGCGCTGGAACTCAAGTACGACCGGCAGGTCCTGCCCGAGGGGCGGCTGAGGGAGATGACGCGCATCTCGCACGCCATCGCCGAGGTGGTCAACCTGACCCCCTCCACCCACCAGCCCTACGTGGGCGTCTCCGCCTTCGCCCACAAGGCCGGCCTGCACGCCTCCGCGATCAAGGTCGACCCCGACCTGTACCAGCACATCGACCCCGAGCAGGTAGGCAACACCATGCGGATGCTGGTGTCCGACATGGCCGGCCGCGCCTCCATCGAGCTCAAGGGCAAGGAGCTCGGCGTCGACCTCGGCGACGACCGCGAACTGGTCGGCCGGGTCGTGGAGCGGGTCAAGGAACACGAGCTCAGGGGCTACACCTACGAAGCCGCCGACGCGAGCTTCGAACTCCTGCTGCGCACGGAGGCCGAGGGCAGGCCGCTGAAGTACTTCGACGTCGAGTCCTGGCGCGCCATCGTCGAGGACCGCCCCGACGGCACCCACGCCAACGAGGCCACGGTGAAGCTGTGGGCCAAGGGCGAGCGCATCGTCGCCACCGCGGAGGGCAACGGCCCGGTCAACGCCCTGGACCGGTCCCTGCGCGTCGCCCTGGAGCGGATCTACCCGCAGCTCGCCAAACTGGAGCTCGTCGACTACAAGGTCCGCATCCTCGAGGGCAAGCACGGCACCCAGTCCACCACCCGGGTCCTGATCTCCACGTCCGACGGTGCGGGGGAGTGGTCGACGGTGGGCGTCGCGGACAACGTCATCGCCGCGTCCTGGCAGGCGCTGGAGGACGCGTACACGTACGGCCTGCTGCGCGCCGGGGTCGAACCGGCGGCCTGATGGCGACGGGTCCGGTCCGGCAGGGACGGCCCGTGCGGCGTGCGGTGCCGCGTGGTGATGCGCGGGCCGTACGGGGCGCGCGGGCCGTACGGGAAATCCCTGCCGGACCGGATGTCCGTTTCCGGCCCGGTTCGGGTAGCTTCGAACATATGAAGGACGCGCTGACGCGTACCCTCGTACGCCTGCTGATCGTGCCGGTGGCCGCCGTTCTGGCGGTCCTGATGGCCGGGGCGCCGGGCGCGCACGCGGCCACCGACCTCTCGACCGTGGCCCAGGCCCTGCGCGAGAGCCCCGTCTACGTCGATCCCGAGGCGACCGGCATCCTGTCCGAGTCGGACGCCGAGGCCCTCGCGGACAAGATCGAGGAGGCGGACAAACCCGTCTTCGTCGCGGTTCTCCCGGCCGGATACCCCACCGAGAACCTCTTCCAGAACCTGCGTACCGAGACCGGGATCACCGGTCTGTACGGCGTCCGCCTCGGTGACGAGTTCGACGCACGCGCCGACAGCAGCGTGCTGAGCCGTCAGGGCGTGGAGAACCTGGTCACCTCCGCGCAGGGCGCGGGCGACGCCAAGGCCCAGCTGAACGACTTCGTCGACGACGCCCTGCGCAACCTCGGTGGCTCGGCACCCGCCTCCTGGAACGAGGGCGGCGGCGAGGTGCCGGTCGGCGGGCTGATCACCGTCGGCGCGGTGGTGGCGGTGGGCGGCGCGGGCGCGTACGCCGTGGTCCGCCGCAACCGCAAGCGCCACGAGGAGGAGCAGCGGGCCGCGCTGGAGAAGCTGCGGGTCGTGGTCGACGAGGACATCACCGCGTTCGGCGAGGAGCTCGACCGGCTCGACTTCCATCCCGGCGAGCCCCGCGCCGACGACGCCATGCGCGCGGACTACGAGCGCGCGCTGGACTCCTACGAGCTGTCCAAGCACCTGATGGACGGGGCGGGCAGGCCGGAGGACGTCCGGGCGGTCACCCAGGCCGTGGAGGACGGCCGCTTCGCGCTGGCCGCGCTCGCCGCACGCCGTGAGGGCCGGCCGCTGCCGGAACGCCGTCCGCCCTGCTTCTTCGACCCGCGTCACGGCCCGTCGGTCGCGGACGCCCACTGGACGCCGCCGAGCGGCACCGCGCGGGAGGTGCCGGTGTGCGCCGCCGACCGGGCCCGCCTGGCCGACGGCCTGGAGCCGGTGGTCCGCGAGGTCGACACCGACTTCGGCCGCCGCCCCTACTGGGAGGCGGGACCGGCCTACGGTCCCTGGGCCGGCGGCTACTTCGGCGGTGGCATGCTGCCCGGTCTGCTCGTCGGCACGATGCTCGGCAGCATGATGGCGAGCCCCGCCTACGGTGCCGACTACGGCGCCGGCTACGGCGACTTCGGCGGGTACGGCGGCGGCGACGTCTCCGGTGCCGACTTCGACCCCGGTGACTTCGGCGGTGACTTCGGGGGCGGCGGCTTCGGCGGAGGGGACTTCGGCGGAGGTTTCTGACGCGGACGGCGGCGCAGGGGCGACGGCGGCGCCGTGGGCGGGCGGGTGGCCGCGGGGCCGCGCGCTTCCCGGCCGGTGTCGTGCTTCCGCGAGCAGGGTGAAGGGTGCTCCGCGTCGCCTTCGGCGACGGGCCTGCGGCCCACCCCCGGCCCGGCTCGCTCCGGCACGGGGGAGAAGTGCGCGCGGCTGGAGGGAGCGGTTGGCCCGGGCACGCCCGTGGTGTGGGGTGTGCTGCGTGGCCGGCGGCACGCGGCGGCGCCTTGCCCGCACGCCGGCAGGGCCCGGCGGCTTGCGGTGGGTGGGTGCGGTGGTGCACGCGGTGGGAGCGGGTTCGCGGCCGGGCGCATGGCCCGGCAGGCGCCGGCCCGGACGCCGTGTCGGGCTCCGGACCGCTGCCGTGGTGAACTCAGGTGTCCCCGAGGAGGGCGGCGAAGCTCACGCCTGCTTGATCGCCGAGACGTCGAAGTTCAGCTTGATCTTGTCGGAGACCAGGACGCCGCCCGTTTCCAGGGCCGCGTTCCAGGTCAGGCCCCACTCGGAGCGCAGGATCTCCGCCTTGCCCTCGAAGCCGACGCGCTCGTTGCCGAAGGGGTCCTTCGCGGCGCCGTTGAACTCGAGGTCGATGGTGAGCGGCCGGGTGGTGCCCAGGATGGTCAGGTCGCCGGTGACGCGGTAGTCGTCGCCGCCGAGGGCCTCCGCCTCGGTGGTGCGGAAGGTCATCGTCGGGAACTCGTCCGTCTTGAAGAAGTCCGCGCTCTTCAGGTGGCCGTCACGGTCGGCGTTGCCCGTGTCGATGCTGTCCATCACCACGTCGATGGTGGCCGTGGAGTTGGACGGGTCGGTGCCGTCGAGGTGCAGCGTGCCGGTGAAGTCCTGGAAGCCGCCCTTGACGTTGGTGACCATGGCGTGCCGGGCGACGAAGCCGAACGTGCTGTGCGCGGGATCGATCGTGTACTCGCCGGTCAGTGCGGCCAGGTCCGGGCTGACCGCGGCGGGGGTCGCGGTGGCGGTGTCCTTGTCCTTGCGGCCGAAGACGCCCATGGTGTTCCTCCTGAGAGATCACGTTGAATGTTCAACTAACTCGACGAGGTCTACCGTAGACCCATTCCCTTCAATTTTCAACATCTTTGGTGGGAGCGGCGGGATTGGACCACCGGAACGCGTGGTACCCGCCCCCCGTGCCTTCGGTAGCGGTCCTGGTGGAGCTGTTGCGGCGCGACACGTCGGGCGGCCAGGTGAAGTGCTGGGAGCACTTCGCCCGGAGTGCCGCCCGCCTCCCGGGCCGGGTGCCCGACGACCGTGGCGGCACACCCCTCGACCTGACCCTCTACTTCCTCGGTGAGCGCGAGCGGGTCGAGCCCCTGTCCCCGCACGTCCGGTTCGTCATGCTCCGGCCGGTGCTCAGCTCGGCGGCCGTGCGGTCGGCCGACGACGCGGAGGACGTCTGCGACCTCGCGCCGTACCACCCGCGTCTCGCGGCCCTGCTGCCCCGGCACGACGTCTGGCACCTGACCCACAGCTTCGCCTTCGCCGCCACCGCCGTACGGCTCGACCAGCGTGCCGCCCGGCGCTCCGCCCCCCGGCCCCGGCTCATCGGCTCCGTGCACACCGACGTACCGCTGCTGGCCTCCGTCTACGCCCGCTATCTGGCCGGGCGACTGCTGCCCGGTCGTCATCCGAGGGTGGACGACCTGCTCGCGGGACAGGCCGAGACCGTGCTGCGCCGGCTCCGGGACCGGCTGCTGGACCCCTGCGAACGCGTCCTGGTCCCGACCCCGGAAGCGCGAGCGGAACTCGCCCACACCCTCGGCCCGCACCGGGTCGCCCTGCTGCGCCGGGGCGTCGACCACGACCTCTTCCGGCCCGACCCCACCGCGCGGGCCCGGCTGGTGGGCGAGTACGGCGTACCGGACGGCCGCCCGCTGGTGCTGTTCGCCGGCCGGCTGGACGCCACCAAGGGCGTGCCGCTGCTGGCCGAGAGCATCGGGCTGCTGCGCGCCGGGGGCAGCCCCGCGCACCTGGTCGTGGCGGGTTCGGGCGCCGAGGAGGACACCGTACGCCGCTCGCTCGGCCCGGACGTCACCCTGCTCGGGCCGCTTCCGCAGGACCGGCTGGCACGGGTGTACGCGGGCTGCGACATCTTCGCCTTCCCGTCCCGCACGGAGACCAGCGGCAACGTCGTCGCCGAGGCGATGGCGTGCGGCCTGGCGGTCGTGCTGCCCGAGGGCGCGCACACCACCCGCTGGCTGGCCGCACCGGGCCGGGACGGCATCGTCGTCCCGGCCGACGACCCACGGACCTGGGCGGACGCCCTGCGCCCGCTGACCGACGGCCCCGCCGTACGGGAGGCCGTACGGCGCCGGGCGGTGGCGACGTCCAGGACCTGCCACCCCACCTGGGACCGCGTGCTCGAGGAGGACCTCCTCCCGGTCTGGTCCCGCCCGTGCCTCACGACCGAGCGGGAGTGAGTCCTGGATCCCGCGCGACCCGGGAACGCGCCAAGAAGGTGCCGGGCCCGCTCATGCCGTCCGGTCCCGCCCGTCCCTCCCGCGCCGCCCGTGCAGTGCCATGACCACCGCCGACGTGTCCAGGGCCGCGATGCCCGCCGCCACCAGTGCCAGCCCCGCCACCGTCACCGCCGAGACCGGCCAGCCCGTGCGGACCGTCTCGCCGAAGAGGAGCACGCCCAGGGTCACCGCGACCACCGGCTCCGTCGCGTCGAGGACGGTCATGCTCGCGGCCAGCGGGCCCTGCTGGAAGGCGCTCTGGATGAGCAGCAGGCCGCCCACGCTGGCCGCGACGAGCGCGTAGGTCTGCCAAGCGGTCAGGGCCGTGAGCAGCCCGTGCCGGAGCCGGTCCACCGTCGCGGCCAGCAGGACGGACTGGGTGCCCATCACCGCCCCCGCGGCGAGCGCCGTCGCCGAAGCGCGCCAGGGGCCCGTCAGGACCCGCGCCGTCACGAGCGCGCCGCACACCACGGCCGCGGTCGCACCGACGGCCGTCAGCCAGGACAGCGGGCCGGCCGCCCGCGGGTCGCCGCCGTGCGGGCGGGCGGAGAGCAGGGCCAGGGCCAGGCCCGCCGCGACCGCGAGCGTGCCGAACCACTCCCGCCGGCCCAGCCGCAGCCGGTGCAGCCGTGCCGACAGCGGGACCGCGAAGACCAGTTCGGCGACGATCAGCGGCTGCACCAGACTCAGCGGTCCGAACGCCAGCGCCAGCGACTGGAATCCGTACGCCACCACGGCCAGCCCGATCCCGCACCGCCACAGCGGATCCCGTGCCAGATGAGCCAGCAGCCGTGCGGTGAGCGCCTCCGCGTCCGGCCGGGTGGCCGCCGCCCACTGCTGCACGACCCCCGCGACGGCGAAACAGACACCGGCGGCGAGCGAGGCGAGAACGGCGATCGCCATGACGGAAGGGCCCCGCGCGGGCTAGTCCGGGGTCCGGCCGGTCGGCGCGCCCCCGGTCGCCCCCCGGGTGTGGACGTACAGCCTGCGCCGGTCACCGACGTCGAGGCGCTGGGGGAGCGGCAGCTCGTGGCGCACCGGCCGCGCGTGGTCGGCGAGTTGCCGGCGCGGGTTGTAGACCTGGTGGAACTTCCACAGCATGCGGGCGAAGTTCGTCTGCCCGTGCAACAGGTTGCGGGTGAGCACCCGCGCCGCGCCGAACGCCGTGCGCAGTCCCAGGTGCTTGCGGTTGATGACCGCCTGGGTCCGCACCAGCTCCTCGTAGAAGCGCTCCAGCGGCAGCGTGGTGGGCACCACCGCGTGCTGGATGTCGAAGAGGCGGTAGTCGCGGGTGGTGAGCCGGCGCGACTCGGTGTGCCAGATCTCCGTACCCGGATACGGCGTCATCACCGTGAAGTGCACGATCTCCGGCACGGCCAGCGCGAACTCGCGCACCACACGGAAGCGTTCCTCGTCCCAGGCCGGGTCCACGATCAGATTCACGGCGACCCTGATGCCCAGCCGGCGGGCCGTCTCCAGCGCCTTCAGGTTCTCGTCGGGGCTGACCCGCTTGCGGTACAGGTCGAGCCCTTCGGCGTCGATCGCCTCCATGCCGAGGAACATGTAGCGCAGCCCCAGCCGCGCCCACCGCTCGAACACCTCGGGATGGCGCAGCAGGACGTCGGAGCGCGTCTCCAGGTAGTACCGCTTGCGGATGCCGCGCCGCTCCACCTCGGCGGCGATGGCGTTCCCGTGCTCGGGCCGGATGAAGGCCACGTCGTCCACGATGAACACGTTCGGCTCGCGGATGCTCGCCAGGTCCTCCGCCGCCGCCTCGGGCGAGGCCTTGCGGTAGCTGCGGCCGTAGAACGTCCACGCCGAGCAGAACGAACAGTCCCAGGGGCAGCCGCGGGTGAACTCGACGGAGGCGCACGGGTCGAGCTCGCCGATGAAGTAGCGGCGCCGGTTGCGCATCAGATCACGGGCCGGGAGCGGCCCGTCGATGCTGTGCAGCATCAGTGGCGCGGGTCCGTGCCCGGACGTCGTGACGACGCCCGGCACACCCTCCACCCCGCCGTCGCGCACCGCCTCCAGCAGCGGTGCGACCGCCGGTTCCCCCTCCCCGCGGACCACCGCGTCGACCGCGCCCTTCGCCTGCGCGAGAACCTCCTCGGCGACGAACGAGACACTGTGCCCGCCGAGGAACACGAAGCAGCCCGGCACCTCCCGCTTCACCCGCGCGGCCAGCGCGATCGCCTCGGGGACGTTCGCCAGATAGTTCAGCGAGATGCCCAGTGCCTCCGGGCGGAAGGACCGCACCTCGTCCCGCAGCCGGTTCACGCCCCGCACCTGGAGGTCGACGACCCGGACCTCGTGACCGGCCGCACGGGCGGCGCCCGCCACCCGCTCCAGACCGAGTGGTTCGAGGCGGAGGAAGATCTCGGAGTACATCAGGGCGCTGGGGTGGACGAGCAGCAGACGCATGGTGACCTCGCCACGGGGCCGGACGGACCGGGATACGAAAGGGACGTGCCCCCTTCGTATCCCGGCGGACCGGCCCCGTGCCCGCCCGTACGCCCGGCCGGCCGTATCCCGCGGCACGCAGGAGTGGTCCTGCGGCGCGGCGTACCGGGCGCCGGGAGCCGGGACACCGCCCGCCGACGGGGAACGGCGCGTGTCGCAGCAGGCCGGGCGGACGGGCTCCCGCACTGGCGCGGCGCACCGGGGTGGGGGTGTCCTGGACGACGAGGACCAGCAGCGACAAGCGCATGGGAGACCGACTCGTGACCACCACCGGATCCGGTTCCACCTACGACCCCCCGGCGGGCCCCGAAGGCGGTGCCGCCCGTGCCGTCGTTTTCACCTCCGTGCCGGAGGCGGCGCGCGGTCAGGGGCCGCCGCCCCGCACGGACCGGCGCGTCGCCCTCGTCACCGGCGCGTCCTCGGGCATCGGCGCGGCCACCGCGCGGCGCTTCGCCGCCGAGGGCTGGCAGCTGCTGCTCAGCGGCCAGGACCGGCGACGGCTGGAGCAGACGGCGTCCGGCACCTCGGCGGTCCTCCTGCCCGCCGACCTCGCCGCACCGGAGGGTGCGAAAACGCTGGCGGAGGCCGCGCTGCGGGAGACCGGACGGATCGACGTGCTGGTCGCGGGGGCGGGCATCGGCTGGGCCGGACCGTTCCTGACCATGCCGCACACCGACATCGACCGGGTGCTGTTCCTGGATCTCAGCGCGACGCTGCACCTCGTACGGGAGGTGCTGCCCTCCATGGTGGCGGCCGGCAGCGGCCGGGTGGTGCTCGTCGGCTCGGTGGCCGGCGCCGTGGGCGTACGGGAGGAAGCGGTGTACTCCGCCGCCAAGGCCGGACTCGCCGCCTTCGCCGAGGCGCTCCGGCAGGAACTGCGCGGGACGGGTGTGGGGGTGACGCTCGTCGTGCCCGGCCCCGTCGAGACGGGCTTCTTCGCCCGCCGCGGCAGGCCGTACCATCGTTCCCACCCGCGCCCCACCTCGCCCGGCCGGGTCGCGGGCGCGCTCTGGGACGCCGTCTCCCGGGGCCGCGACGACGCCCACGTCCCCGCCTGGCTCACCCTCCAGCCCCGGGTACGCGCCCTCGCCCCCGGCCTCCACCGCAGACTCCTGAACCGCTTCGGCTGATCCGTGGTCGCGCGTCACTCCCGTGGAGGTACGCGCCGCCGAGGAATGTGGGGCGACTCTCAGGTGACGCCTTTGTGCGACCCCTACAAGCGGAAAGCACTCCGAGCAGTCGGAACGGTTGCATTCCGCCATGGTTCTGTCCGGTGCTACCAGGAAAACACCCCCGAGACTGTGAGGAGTCGACGGCTCGCATTCCCGGGTGGGCTTCGTAAGGTCGCAGCATGACCGTTTTGGATGACGCACCGGGTGAGCCGACCGACGCGCGCGGACGCGTTGCCGAACTGCACGAGATCCGTGCCCAGGCACTGACCGGCCCGAGCGAGAAGGCGACCCGGGCGCAGCACGCCAAGGGCAAGCTGACCGCCCGGGAGCGCATCGAACTGCTGCTGGACCCGGGCTCCTTCCGCGAGGTCGAGCAGCTGCGCCGGCACCGGGCGACCGGGTTCGGTCTGGAGGAGAAGAAGCCGTACACGGACGGTGTGATCACCGGCTGGGGCACGGTGGAGGGCCGCACGGTCTTCGTCTACGCCCACGACTTCCGGATCTTCGGCGGCGCGCTGGGCGAGGCCCACGCCACCAAGATCCACAAGATCATGGACATGGCCATCGCGGCGGGCGCGCCGCTGGTCTCCCTCAACGACGGTGCGGGCGCCCGGATCCAGGAGGGCGTCTCGGCGCTCGCCGGCTACGGCGGCATCTTCCAGCGCAACACCAAGGCGTCCGGTGTCATCCCGCAGATCAGCGTGATGCTCGGCCCGTGCGCGGGCGGCGCGGCCTACAGCCCCGCCCTCACCGACTTCGTGTTCATGGTCCGCGAGACGTCGCAGATGTTCATCACCGGACCGGAGGTCGTCAAGGCGGTCACCGGCGAGGAGATCAGCCAGAACGGCCTGGGCGGCGCGGACGTGCACGCCGAGACCAGCGGCGTCTGCCACTTCGCCTACGACGACGAGGAGACGTGCATCGCCGAGGTGCGCTACCTCCTCTCGCTGCTCCCCCAGAACAACCGCGAGAACCCCCCGAGGACCGAGAACGGCGACCCGGCCGAGCGTCGCAGCGAGGTCCTGCTGGACCTGGTCCCGGCCGACGGCAACCGCCCGTACGACATGACCAAGGTCATCGAGGAGATCGTCGACGACGGCGAGTACCTCGAGGTCCACGAGCGCTGGGCGCGGAACATCGTCTGCGCGCTGGCCCGGATGGACGGCCAGGTCGTCGGCATCGTCGCCAACCAGCCCCAGGCGCTGGCCGGCGTGCTGGACATCGAGGCGTCCGAGAAGGCCGCCCGCTTCGTCCAGATGTGCGACGCCTTCAACATCCCGATCCTCACCTTCCTGGACGTCCCCGGCTTCCTCCCGGGCGTCGACCAGGAACACGGCGGCATCATCCGCCACGGCGCCAAGCTCCTCTACGCCTACTGCAACGCGACGGTCCCCAGGATCTCGCTGATCCTGCGCAAGGCGTACGGCGGCGCCTACATCGTCATGGACAGCCAGTCCATCGGCGCCGACCTCACCTACGCCTGGCCCACCAACGAGATCGCCGTCATGGGCGCGGAGGGTGCGGCCAACGTCATCTTCCGCCGCCGGATCGCCGACGCCCAGGACCCGGACGCCATGCGGGCGCGCATGGTCAAGGAGTACAAGTCCGAGCTGATGCACCCCTACTACGCGGCCGAACGCGGTCTGGTCGACGACGTCATCGACCCCGCCGAGACCCGCGAGGTGCTGATCCGCTCCCTGGCGATGCTGCAGACCAAGCACGCCGACCTGCCCTCCCGCAAACACGGCAACCCGCCGCAGTAGACGGCCGGACCGAGCAACCCGCCCCGGTAACCCGGCGGACCCGCCGCGGCAACCCCGCGGACCTCTCTCCCAGGGAGACTGACACCCATGAGCACACCTGACATCCGCGTCGAGAAGGGCCACGCCGGGCCCGAGGAAGTCGCCGCGATCACCGCGATCCTCCTCGCCCGCGCCGCCGCCCGCCCCGCCCACGACGCCCCGGCCCACCCCGGCCGCGCCAGGGCCGGCTGGCGCCGCCTCGAGCGCGAGCCCGGCTTCCGCGCCCCGCACAGCTGGCGCTGAGCCCACGAGCACGCCCCGCAGGGGGCCCACCCGCCCGGGTGGGCCCCCTGCACGCGTCCGCCCCCCCGGGCGGGGCCGCAGGGCCGCACCACGACACGGAGAACGACACGGGAGAGTCCCCCCACCGGACCGGTGGGGGGACTCTCCCGTGTTCGCCGGCCGTACGGCCCGGCCGCCTTACTACCGCAGGCGCGCCATGAGGGCGTGCTCGACCAGGGTGATCAGCGCGCTCTTGGCGTCCGAGCGGTGCCGGGCGTCGGTGGTGATGATCGGGGCGTCGGGCCCGATCTGCAGGGCCTCACGCACCTCTTCCGGCTGGTAGGGCTGCTGTCCGTCGAAGCCGTTGAGCGCGATGACGAACGGAAGTCCGCTGTTCTCGAAGTAGTCGACGGCCGGGAAGCAGTCGGCGAGCCTCCGCGTGTCGACGAGCACGATCGCGCCGATCGCGCCGCGCACCAGGTCGTCCCACATGAACCAGAAGCGGTCCTGGCCGGGTGTACCGAAGAGGTACAGGATCAGGTCCTGGTCCAGGGTGATACGGCCGAAGTCCATGGCCACCGTCGTGGTGGTCTTGTCCCCGGTGTGGGTGAGGTCGTCGATGCCCGCTGAAGCGGACGTCATCACGGCCTCGGTACGCAGCGGGTTGATCTCCGAGACAGCGCCGACGAACGTGGTCTTGCCCACGCCGAAGCCGCCCGCCACCACGATCTTCGCGGAGGTGGTGGAGCGGGAAGGACCGCCGCTAGAGCTTGCGAAGTCCACTGAGCACCCTTTCGAGCAGTGTCACGTCTGGCTGGCCGCCGGCGCTCTCGTCGCCGCCGGGCTGATGGATGGCGACCAGTCCTGCCTCCGCCAAGTCGGCGACGAGAATCCTGGCCACACCGAGAGGGATGGTCAGCAGGGCCGAGATCTCGGCCACCGACTTGATCTCCCGGCAGAGGTGGCAGATCCGCTGATGCTCGGGCAACTGGCCCTGCATCTGGTGCGGCTGCGCGGTGGTGTGCACCAGCGCCTCGATGGCGAGCTGGTACCGCGGCCTGGTGCGGCCGCCCGTCATGGCGTACGGGCGCACCAGGGGATTGTTCGACGCCCCGGCGGGCGTCGGCTCGGGGGTGCGGCGCTGCGGCTGCACGGGCTGGATGTGCGGCGCATGCGGCTGCTCGTACGGCGAAGGACCGGGGCCCTGCCGCGCGTACGGATGGCCGTGGTCCGGCGAAGAGGGGTAGCCGTACCGGTTCCGGGAACCGTCGTCGTGCCCCTGTGCGGGGTCGTACGACCAGTTGCCCGTAGACGATCCGTCTGGTGGTGTAGCCACTTTTCTCCTCCTCCGGCTGTGCCTGGCATCCATCACGTGGAAGCCGCGTCCCCAGACCTTACGGCCACGGGACGCGAAACCGCACCGTCCGTTTGTCAGTTGAGCAGGCTCCCCTGGAGCTCCGCGCGAAGGTCCGGGGTCAGGACCGTACCGGCACGGTCGACCAGGAGGGCCATCTCGTAGCCGATGAGACCGATGTCCGCATCGGGATGTGCGAGAACGGCGAGTGAGGAACCGTCGGAGATGGACATGAGGAACAGGAACCCCCGCTCCATCTCCACCACCGTCTGGTTCACGCTGCCGCCCTCGAAGATCCGGGAGGCGCCTGCCGTCAGCGACGTCAGCCCGGAGGCCACGGCCGCGAGCTGGTCCGCGCGGTCGCGGGGAAATCCTTCGGACATCGCCAGAAGGAGTCCGTCGGCGGAGACCACCACCGTGTGGGACACCCCCGGGGTGTTGTCCACGAAGTTGGTGATCAACCAGTTCAGGTTCTGTGCCGCCTGGCTCATCGGGCTCACACTAACGCTCCTGGTTGTAGGTGCTGTCAGGACCACTGCGGTGATTCCCGGTGGCCTGGCCGTTCGTTTCACTGCCCGCGTTGCGGCCTCGTTGTACGCCGCGCCGCAGGTTGCTCAGCCTGCCCCGGACGTCCTCCGGGGCGCGGGAGACCTGGGGGCCTCCCTGAGGGGTGGTTTCGGCGGCGCCCTCGACCAGGTTGGCCTTGGGAACACGCCGCGGCAGCCCGGACGGGGTCACCCCGCCCGCCTTGGGCCTCCGCAACGAGGACGCCTGCTGCCAGCGCTCGTCGTTCGACGAACGCCAGGAGCTGTCGCCGTCGCCCTGCTGGGCCGGAGCCGAGGTGGCGGCGGGACCCGGAGCCGGGGGCCCCTGGTGCGCACGCTGCTTGTCACCGGCGCCGCCCGTGGAGGCTCCACGGCGCGGAAGCCCGGCGTCGGTCAGCTCGTGGGAGGCGGAGTCGGCCGGACCCGGACGGTCGAAGCCTACGCTGTCCTGCGCCGTCGCGTCAGCGGCCGGGGCGGACTCCGCCTGGGGGGACGCCGTGGGGTAGCCGTTCCGGTAGCCGTCCTGCTGCGGCCAGTCGTCCTGCGGACGCTGCTCACCGAAGGCCGGGAACTCCCCCGGGCCGGTCCGGCCGCCCGTCGTGCGATCGTCCTGGACCGGCTCCGCGTAGGAGCCGTCCGGGTAACCGCCGTTCGAGGAGAAGGAGTCGTCCCGCGGCAGGTGGGCGCCCGGTGCGTAGTACGACTCGCCGTACGCCTGCTGCTGTCCCTCGTACTGCGCCTGCTGCCCGTTGCCGTACGCCTGCTGGTCGAAACCGGCCTGCTCCTGCTCCGGGTAACCGGCCGGTGCGCCCTCGAAGGTCTGGGAGTCGGTGACATCCTGACCGTCGCCGTAGCCCTGCGGGGAGGCGGCGAACTCGTCGGGGCGGGCGGCCTGTTCGGAGCCGTCCGGCTCGCCGGGCGCCCGCGGGCCGGAGAGTGCGGGCGGCTCGCTCTGCGGATCCAGGGCCGCCCGGCGCTCCTCGCGGGTCAGGGAACGGCCGACCGGGTCCAGGTCGCGGAGGTCGTCCGGGACCTCGTAGCGGCTGTCGTCGAAGCCGAGCTCCGCCGCCGTGCGCAGCTGCTGCTGTTGCTGCCGGCTGAAGTCCTCGCCCGGGTAGGCGTTCTGCTCCGGGATGATCTGGGAGACGGTGAACTCGTCGGGGGCGGGCTGCGTCTCGCCACCGCCACCATGGGCGATCGCGTCCGGCAGCATGACCAGCGAGGTCGTACCGGCCTGCTCGCCCGAGGGGCGCAGCTGGACCCGGATGCCGTGCCGGCCGGACAGCCGGCCGACCACGAACAGACCCATGCGCTGCGAGATCGCGGCGTCCACGGTCGGCGGGTTGGCCAGCTTGTGGTTGATGTCCGCGAAGTCCTCGGCGGTCAGGCCGATGCCCTTGTCGTGGATCTCGATCATCACGCGGCCGTCGGGAAGACGGGTCGCGGTGACAAGGACCTTGGTCTGGGGCGAGGAGAACGTGGTCGCGTTTTCAAGGAGCTCGGCCAGCAGGTGCACGAGGTCGGTCACCGCACGGCCGTGGATCTCGGCCTCGGGGACGCCGGACAACTCGATGCGTTCGTACTGCTCCACCTCGGAGGAGGCGGCGCGCAGCACGTCGACCAGCGGAACCGGCTGGTCCCAGCGGCGGCCCGGCTCCTCACCGGCGAGGACCAGCAGGTTCTCGCCGTTGCGGCGCATGCGGGTGGCCAGGTGGTCCAGCTTGAAGAGGTGCTCCAGCTGGTCCGGGTCGGCCTCGTTGTTCTCCAGGCCGGTGATCAGGGTCAGCTGGCCCTCGATCAGCGACTGGTTGCGGCGCGAGAGGTTGGTGAAGATCGCGTTGATGTTGCCCCGCAGCAGAGCCTGCTCGGAGGCGAGCCGTACGGCCTCGCGGTGGACCTGGTCGAAGGCACGGGCGACCTCGCCGATCTCGTCCGTGGAGTTGATCGGGATCGGAGCGACCCGGGTGTCGACCCGGCCGGGGTCGGTACGGGAGAGCTGGTCGACCAGCATCGGCAGCCGCTGCTCGGCGATGCCGAAGGCGGCGTTGCGCAGCTGGCGCATGGAGCGGCTCATCTGGCGGGCCACCATGCCGGCCAGGACGAACGCGGCGAGCAGGGCGATCACGACGGCGCCACCGGTGACGAAGGCGTCGCGCTGCGCGTCACTGGCGATGGCGGCCGAGTCCTCCACCGCGGTGTCGGCGAGGTCCGCCTCGATCTCGCGGTAGCCGTCGAACTTGAGGGTGTTGACCGCCCAGTAGTTCTCGGCGGTGATGCCGCGGCCGGCCATCTCGGTGCGGGCGGCCGGGTCCGTGGTATTGAGCCGCGCGACCTCGGTGACCAGCGTGACCGGTTCCTCGGGCGGCGGCACGTAGTCCGGGTCCGAGGCGGAGTTCTCCCTGGCCAGGGCCGCGCCGTCGGCCTCGATGTCCTTACGGGTCTGCGCCAGGTTGTTGACGTCGGTCTCGGTGCCGCCACCCGTGTACTCCTGGACGGCGATGCCCTCGAGGTAGGCGTAGGACGAGAGCGCGACGCGCTGGCTGGCGAGCTGGCTGTCGGTGGGACCGGGCTTCACCAGCAGATGCGTACCGATGGACCGCTGCAGCGACACCGCCGCCTTGGACAGCGAGATCGCGTAGACCGTACGGCCGTAACTGGTGATGTTGCCGGTGCCCAGACCGAGTTCGTTGGCGAACTGCATCAGAGGGTTGGCCACCCGGACGTAGCCCTCCTCGGTCTCCACCCCCTTGAGCTCGGAGGTGTACGCGGCTTCGCGCAGCTGCGCGAGTCCGGGTTCGGCCTCGCGCAGCAGCTCCAGCCGGCGCTGCAGGCCGGGCTTGTCCGGCATGGACTGGGCCGCGGCGTCGAAGTCGTCGGCGGCCTGGTCCGTCGCGGCACGCGCCTTGACGACGGTCGGGTCGTCCTGGCCCTCGCCCTGCAGCAGTGGAGCCGCGGTGAGGTCACGCTCCAGATAGAGGGCGTCGGCGTACGTGAGGGAGGCCCGCACCAGACGGGCGGTGTTCTCGGCGTCCTCGGCCTCCTGCCAGGTGTCGATCGAGCCCTTCACCTGGAAGCCGCCCATGACGAGGCCGACCAGCACGGGTATGAGCAGGATCGCGTTCAGCCTGGTGGCCACCCGCCAGTTGCGGGGGGAGAGGCGGCCGCCGCTCGGGGCGGGCGCGGCCGTCGGTTCCGTGTCGTGCACGGGGGCCGCTGCGCGCGGCGGCGGGGTGAAGTTGCCCCGGGCCGACGGCTCGGGACTTCGCGGGCTTCGCCTCACTCGACCAACAACCTCTCAGCGGGTCGGCACCAACGTCGTGCCGCAGTGTCTCAGAGCCCGGCGGGCCAACGACTGCTGAGTGCGTCTTTGACCAAAGGGCAGTCCAGGCATTCCAGCATGCCGACCAGTTCTCTTCCAAACAACGGAAGGGAAGGTTCCGGCGTGATGTAAACCGCAGATAAAACGGTCAAAAAGAGTGAGCCCCATCAAATGACGGGGCGGTCGTGCGCGCAGCGGTACGGATCGAACGCGTCGCGTGGCGACCCCGGCCGATTCCTCTCCCGAAACGTTATGAACACCGGGGCCGGCCGTGTCCAAGGACACAGCAGGCCCCGGCATATCTACGGCACCTGCCGTACGGCCCGGCCGCCTTACTACCGCAGGCGCGCCATGAGGGCGTGCTCGACCAGGGTGATCAGCGCGCTCTTGGCGTCCGAGCGGTGCCGGGCGTCGGTGGTGATGATCGGGGCGTCGGGCCCGATCTGCAGGGCCTCACGCACCTCTTCCGGCTGGTAGGGCTGCTGTCCGTCGAAGCCGTTGAGGGCGACGACGAACGGAAGTCCGCTGTTCTCGAAGTAGTCGACGGCCGGGAAGCAGTCGGCCAGCCGGCGGGTGTCCACCAGGACGACCGCGCCGATCGCGCCGCGCACCAGGTCGTCCCACATGAACCAGAAGCGGTCCTGGCCGGGTGTACCGAAGAGGTACAGGATCAGGTCCTGGTCCAGGGTGATACGGCCGAAGTCCATGGCCACCGTCGTGGTGGTCTTGCCTCCGGTGTGCGTGAGGTCGTCGATGCCCGCGCTGGCGGAGGTCATCACGGCCTCGGTACGCAGGGGGTTGATCTCCGACACGGCACCGACGAACGTGGTCTTGCCCACGCCGAAGCCGCCCGCCACCACGATCTTCGCGGAGGTGGTGGAACGGCTTTCGGAGACCGTCCCGCCGCTAGAGCTTGCGAAGTCCACTGAGCACCCTTTCGAGCAGTGTCACGTCCGGTGCGCCGGTGGTCTCGTCGCCACCCGGCTGGTGGATGGCGACGAGACCCGCCTCCGCGAGGTCTGCCACCAGGATCCGGGCCACGCCCAGCGGCATGTTCAGGAGCGCCGAGACCTCGGCGACCGACTTCACCTCACGGGTCAGATGGCAGATGCGCTGGTGCTCCGGCAGGAGCCCCATGAGCGCTGCCGGATCGGCCGTCGTACTGATCAGTGCCTCGATGGCGAGCTGATAGCGCGGCCTGGTCCGGCCACCGGTCATCGCATAGGGACGGACCAGTGGCTGGTCGCCCTCGTCCTCGTACGGCTCCGCGTACGGATCATGAGAGGCGGTGGGCGGGGTCATGGATCCTCCGGGCGGGACAGCAAGTCGGTCGGTCAAGCCGTCTGACGGGGCCGGTGGGGGGAATGTGGCGGCCGGACGGTGATTTGGTGAGACGGGTGGTGCCGGGGCCGATCAGTGGAGCAGACTTCCCTGTAGCTCAGCCCGCAGGTCCGGGGTGAGGACCGCTCCCGCGCGGTCGACCAGGAGTGCCATCTCGTAGCCGACGAGGCCGATGTCGCACTCGGGGTGAGCCAGGACGGCCAGGGACGAACCGTCCGAGACGGACATGAGGAAGAGGAAACCCCGCTCCATCTCGACGACCGTCTGTGCGACGTCGCCGCCTTCGAAGATGCGGGAGGCGCCGGCGGTCAGGGAGGTCAGTCCCGATGCCACGGCCGCGAGCTGGTCCGCGCGGTCGCGGGGAAATCCTTCGGACATCGCCAGAAGGAGTCCGTCGGCGGACACGACGACGGTGTGGGACACCCCGGGGGTGTTGTCCACGAAGTTGGTGATCAACCAGTTGAGGTTCTGTGCCGCCTGGCTCATCGGGCTCAACTAACGCTCCTGCTGGTGAGTGGGTCGGGGGAAGCTGCCGGTCTGGGTGGACGAACCGGCCTGACGACCCTGTGCGATACCTCGACGGAGATTGGTCAGCCGGCCGCGCACGTCATCGGGCGCACGGGAGACCTGCGGACCGCTCTGGTGGGACTGCTGCTGAGCCGTGCCCGGGACGAGGTTCGCCTTGGGCACCCGGCGTGGCAGGCCTGAGGTGGTGACGCCGCCCGCGGCCGGCTGCCGGACGCGTTCGGCCTGCCGGACCAGCTCGTCGTTGGGCGAGCTGCGCCAGGTGGTGGCAGCGGACCGCTGCGGGCCGGTGGGCCCCTGCGGCGGCTGCGGTGACTGCTGTTGCGGCTGCTGCGGCTGCTGCTGGGCCGGAGCCGGGGGATTGCCCTGCTCCTCCTCCCGGGCACCATGGAACCAGTTGGTCTCCAGGGTGTCGTACAGCGGGGTGCGCCCGTCGCCGGGACCGGACGCCGGCGGCAGTGCCCAGGCGTCGCTCTGCCCGCGGCCGTTGTCGGGCCGCTGCGGGGCGGCTCCCTGTTCCAGCTGGGGACGGTCCGGACGCTGCTGCGGGGCCGCGGGACGCCGGCTGCCCTGGCCGCCCTCCTGCGTCCCGTTCGTCCGGGGACGCTCGAACTGGCCGGTGGAGGCCGGGTCCGCGAGGTTCGGGCGCTCCGGGGCGGGGTACCGCGCGGGAGCGCCGTCGCCCTGGCCCTGCTGGGCCGGGTACTGACCGGTGGAACCGTTGTCGTACGAGCCGTTGCCGTAGGCCTTGGCGTCATAGCCCTGCTGGCCCGGGAACTGGCCGGTGTGGGAGGGGTTCTGACCGTTGCCCTGTCCGTTGTAGAGGTCCGCCGGGGCGCCGTAGAGGTCACCGCGGACGAACTGGTCCGGGTCCTGGGCGCCGTCCGCACCGGGCCGGCCGTACTGACCGGTGTGCTGCGGGGCGTCGCCGCCGGGAGCGCCGTGACGGGGAGCGCCGGAGCCCTGCCGGTCGTCGAACCTGGGCATCTCGGCCGTCGCGCCGACACCGTGCTGGTCGTCGAACCGCGGCATGGCGTTCGTCCGGGCGGCGTCCGGCTCGTCGTGGCCGCGCGGGGCGTCCAGCGGTGCCCGGGGCACCGGCGGCTGGGCGTTCTCGTCGCCCCAGCTCGGCACCCGCGGCTGCTGGTCGCCGGGCAGCTCGGCGCGCGGACCGTTGTCGCGCGGGGGCAGCTGCGGCCGACGGCCGCGCTCGGCGTTGCCGTTGCCCCGCTGCTGGGGCATGTCGCCCCGGCCGCCACCGAACAGGTCCTGGCCCTGTGCACCGCCCTGACCCGGGGACTGCATCCCCTGCGGGGCACCCGGAGCCTGGCCGCCGTAGCCGGCACCCGCGCCGGCCGGGGCCGGACGGCCCTGTGACGGAGCGCCGCCCTGCTCGAACAGCGAGGGAGCGGACGACCTGCCCGGCTGGCCCTGCTGGCCGCGCGCCCCTCCCGGGGCACCCGGCCGGCCCTGGCCGTCCCGTCCGGGCAGGGCCGCCCGCGGACCCTGGCCCGCGCCGAGCAGACCACCGCCGGACTGACCGGCACCGAGGGAGCCGCCGCCCGACTGACCGCCGCCGGCGGCCCGGCGGGCCGCCGCGGCACCGGCCGCGGCCTGCGCGGCCGCGGGACCGCCGCCACCCGGCTGGCCGGGCTTGCCCTGGGGCTTCTTGCCACCCTGGGCGACATCCACGGGCAGCATGACCAGCGCGGTCGTACCACCGGAGTCGGACGGGCGGAGCTGGATGCGGATGCCGTGCCGCTGCGACAGCCGGCCGACCACGAACAGACCCATGCGGCGGGAGACGGAGACGTCCACGGTGGGCGGCGAGGCGAGCCGCTCGTTGATCGCGGCCAGGTCCTCCGGCGACAGACCGATACCGGTGTCGTGGATCTCGATCAGCACCCGGCCGTCGGGCAGCGCGTGCCCGGTGACCTTGACCTTGGTCTGCGGGGAGGAGAACGACGTCGCGTTCTCCAGCAGCTCGGCGAGCAGGTGGACGAGGTCGTTGACGACCCGGCCGGCCACTTCGGTGCCCGGCACGGAGGCCAGTTCGATGCGCTCGTACTGCTCCACCTCGGAGGCGGCGGCACGGAGCACGTCGACCAGCGGGACCGGGCGGGTCCACCGTCGTCCGGGCTCCTCACCCGCGAGAACCAGCAGGTTCTCACCGTTGCGGCGCATACGGGTGGCGAGGTGGTCCAGCTTGAACAGCGAGGACAGCTGGTCCGGGTCGGCCTCGCGGGACTCCAGTTCGGAGATCAGCGACAGCTGGCGCTGGATCAGACCCTGGGAGCGGCGCGAGAGGTTGGTGAACATCGCGTTGACGTTGCCCCGCAGCAGGGCCTGCTCGGCGGCGAGGCGGACCGCCTCGCGGTGCACGTCGTCGAAGGCCGCGGCCACACGGCCGATCTCGTCCCGGGAGTGCACACCGACCGACTCCACGGACGTGTCGACGTCCTGCGGGTCGGCCTCGGACAGCTGCTTGACCAGCTCGGGCAGACGTTCCTGGGCGACCTTGGTCGCGGTGTCCTCGAGGCGGCGCAGCGAGCGGATCATGGAGCGGGCCACGACGAAGGCGCCGACCAGCGAGACACCGAGCACGATCAGGATCAGCGCACCGGAGATGATCGCGTCGCGCTCGGTGGCGCTGCGCAGCTCACGGGCCTTCTGTTCCATCTCCTCGAGCAGCGTGTGCTCGACGTTCTTCATCTGCTGGAGCTTGGTGGAGCTGTCGTCCAGCCAGTCCCGGTAGGACCGCTTGTCCATCGACTCCAGGCCGCCGGCCGACACCAGGGCACGGCTCGCGTACTTGTCGGTGGCCTGGATGGTGGCGTTGCCGTCCTCGATGGGCAGCAGCAGCTCGGTGGCCGGGTCCTCGCCGTAGATGCTCTTGAAGCTGCGCACCTCGGACTTCTGGCTCTCCAGCGCGGACTCGGCGTAGAGCCGGTCGTTCTCGGCGAGGTCGCCGAAGCTGGTGTTGTTGGCGGGCAGGGCCGCCGCGAGGACCGCGCGCTGGATCGACGCGTACTCCTTGGCGGCGGAGAAGGCCCCCAGGGCGCGTGTGCGCTGGATCATCTCGGAGTTGCTGGTCGCCTCGGCCATGTCCTGGGAGAGGCCGATCAGATTCTCGATCAGACGGTGGTAGGCCTCGACGGTCTGGGTGGAGTTGCCCTCCGCCACGTAGGCCGTGTTGCGGATCTTCTCGAGGTCGCCCAGGTCGCCGGCGAGCTGGACAAGGTTGTCGCGGACACCGGTGAGATTGCCGTCCCGGCTGGCGTTGTTGATCTCCTCGGAGCTGTCGAGGAAGTTCTTCCGGGCGCGGTCGGTCTTCTCGCGGTGGCCCTTGACCCCGAAGTCGGTGGCCTTGCCGCCGTGCGCCAGCGGGCCGGCCGACTGGTCGCGCTCCTCCTGGAGCGCGGCGGCGAGCTCGGTGGCCTGCTGGGTCATGTCGGTCAGCAGCTTCATGTTGTCGAGCTGCTGGATGTCGTCCATCGACTGGTTGATACGCAGGGCGCCCAGCGAGGTGGCCGCGACCACCGGGAGCGCGAGCAGCGACACCAGTCGGGTGGAGATCCGCCAGTTGCGCAGGGCTATGCGCGGCCCCGGGCCGGTGGGGTTCTTCGGAGGCTTCGACGGGGCCGGGGGAGCACCCTCCGCTCCCGCGGACTTGGCGCCGGGGCGGTCGCCGCCTTCACCGTTCACGGCCGGGCCCTGGTTCTGGGCGTGCTGGGGCGAGGAGCCGACGGCCATGGGGCCATTCCCGCCGTGCTCCGGCTCCGCCGAAGCGCTGCCATCCCTCTTGAAACGTCCCTGCACTAGCGTCGCAACCTCTGGACCAGGCGCCCCTCCGCGTGAACGGCGGGACACGGTGTCGGCGCCATAGGGGCGCCCTGAATACGCCCCCGTGGCGGTCGTGAGTGACCGGCGCGGGTTCCCCCTTGCTCACCGCCACGGCGGCGCGTTCGCGCGCCCCTTGTGCGCCGGATCGGAATCTGCGGCGGTCGCTGGAATTCCAGCACAGTGCGGGATCTCCCAACAAGGCCCACGGGGTATGCGGTGACCTACATGACACGGGGTGAAGGGGAGGTCACCGCGCGTGGGAAGCGATCTCGGGCAAAGGGGGCCAAGAGGGGTGATTGCGCTGGGCGGATCCGGGGTCGACGCGGTGTCCCAGTCGCGATGATCGGGAGCGGAATGGCCGCTTCAGGTGTCCAATGTCCGTTTCACTCCCAAGGGAAAGCGGCCCGGATTGTGCGATTTGCCCCTCGATTCGTGAGCAAACTCACACGCATATGACGGTCCCTCACGCCGGTCGGTGGGAAACGCGTGTTTAGCCTGACGCTTTACAGAGACGGCACAACAGACAACCCGCGCCCGAGGGGGCGGTCCTCGGACCCCGTCGGACGCCCGTGAACAGGACAGGGTCGAGTACACAGTGAAGACGACGATGTTCCACAAGATCGCCAACCCGCGGCGCACGACGCTGGCCCACCTCGACGGCGCCGCCGAACTGCAGGCGCCGGTCCAGCAGGAGCACACCGTCGAGCTCCCGGCCCAGACCGCCAATCCCAGGCGCACCGTCCTCATGGAGATGCCGTCCGCGGCCGGCGCCGCGAGCTAGTCCTCCTTCCCGCACCGGCCTTCCCGTACCGGCACCGACTGGTACGGGCACCGGCCCCGAAATGCTCAAGGGCCCCGGAGGCAGTCCGAGCGGCCGGAACGGTCCCGCGGCGTCCCCTCTCACCAGGGGGCGCCGCTCCGTGCTGTACACGGGGCGATGCGCGAGGCGCGCGCCCCCTGCCGCGTTAGCCTGGAGCATCAGACTCCAGCCAGCTCAGTCAAGGTCAAGGGGCCAAGCATCCCGTGCGCATCGCCAGATTCTCCATTGACGGGAACGTCGCCTTCGGCGCGGTCGAGGGCGACCAGCAGGACGAGCTCGTCCTGGACATCATCAAGGGCATCCCGTTCACGGACTTCGAACTCTCCGGCACGAAGGTCCCGGTGAGCAAGGTCAGGCTGCTGCCCCCGGTGCTCCCCAACAAGGTGGTGGCCTTCGGCCGCAACTACGCCGAGCATGCCAGGGAGATGGGCGACGAGGTCCCCGACGCCCCGTTCGCCTTCTTCAAACCCGCCACCTCGGTGACCGGCCCCGGCGACGAGATCCAGTACCCCTCCTTCTCCGAGGAGGTGCACCACGAGGCCGAACTGGCCGTGGTGATCGGCCGGCTCTGCCGCGAGGTCCCGCGCGAGCGCGTCGAGGACGTGATCTTCGGCTACACCTGCGCCAACGACGTCACCGCCCGCGACGTCCAGCGGCGCGAGAAGCAGTGGGCGCGCGCCAAGGGCTTCGACACCTCCTGCCCGCTCGGCCCCTGGGTGGAGACGGACCTGGACCTCGCCGCCGCCGGCGACCTCACCGTGCAGCTCACGGTCAACGGGGAACAGCGCCAACTCGGCCGCACCAGCGAGATGATCCACTCCATCGAGGATCTGATCGTCAACATCTCCGAGGCGATGACGCTGCTCCCCGGCGACGTGATCCTCACGGGCACCCCGGCCGGCGTCGGCCCCCTCAACGTCGGCGACGAGGTCGCCGTCACCATCGAAGGCATCGGCACTCTCACCAACAAGGTTGTCAAGCGTGGCTAGCGCAGCAGGTTCCTCAGTTCGCGTCCGTTTCTGTCCGTCGCCCACCGGCAACCCGCACGTGGGCCTGGTCCGCACCGCCCTGTTCAACTGGGCGTTCGCCAAGCACCACCAGGGCACGCTGGTCTTCCGCATCGAGGACACCGACGCGGCCCGCGACTCCGAGGAGTCGTACGACCAGCTCCTCGACGCGATGCGCTGGCTCGGCTTCGACTGGGACGAGGGCCCCGAGGTCGGCGGCCCGCACGCGCCGTACCGCCAGTCGCAGCGCATGGACATCTACCGGGACGTCGCCGACCGGCTCCTGGACGCCGGCCACGCCTACCGCTGCTACTGCTCCCAGGAGGAGCTGGACACCCGCCGCGAGGCCGCCCGTGCCGCCGGCAGGCCCTCCGGGTACGACGGCCACTGCCGCGAGCTGACCGACGCCCGGGTCGAGGAGTACCGGGCCCAGGGCCGCGAGCCGATCGTCCGCTTCCGGATGCCCGACGAGACGATCACCTTCACCGACCTGGTCCGCGGCGAGCTCACCTTCACCCCGGAGAACGTCCCGGACTACGGCATCGTGCGCGCCAACGGCGCCCCGCTGTACACCCTGGTCAACCCGGTCGACGACGCCCTGATGGAGATCACCCACGTCCTGCGCGGCGAGGACCTGCTCTCCTCCACCCCCCGCCAGGTCGCCCTGTACAAGGCGCTGACCGAGCTGGGCATCGCGAAGCGGACCCCGGCCTTCGGCCACCTGCCCTACGTCATGGGCGAGGGCAACAAGAAGCTCTCCAAGCGCGACCCCCAGTCGTCGCTCAACCTCTACCGCGAGCGCGGCTTCCTCCCCGAGGGCCTGCTCAACTACCTCTCCCTGCTCGGCTGGTCGCTCTCCGCCGACCAGGACGTCTTCACGGTCGAGGAGATGGTCGCGGCCTTCGACGTCACCGACGTCAACCCCAACCCGGCCCGCTTCGACCTCAAGAAGTGCGAGGCGATCAACGCCGACCACATCCGCCTGCTCGACGTGAAGGACTTCACCGAGCGCTGCCGCCCGTGGCTGCAGGCCCCCGCCGCCCCCTGGACCCCGGAGGCCTTCGACGAGGCCAAGTGGCAGGCGATCGCCCCGCACGCGCAGACCCGCCTGAAGGTGCTGTCGGAGATCACCGACAACGTCGACTTCCTGTTCCTGCCGGAGCCGGTCTTCGACGAGGCCTCCTGGGCCAAGGCGATGAAGGAGGGCTCCGACGCCCTGCTGCGCACCGCCCGCGAGAAGCTGGACGCGGCCGACTGGACGTCGGCCGCGTCCCTGAAGGAGGCCGTCCTGGCCGCCGGCGAGGCCCACGGCCTCAAGCTCGGCAAGGCGCAGGCCCCGGTCCGCGTCGCCGTCACCGGCCGCACGGTCGGCCTGCCCCTCTTCGAGTCCCTCGAGGTCCTGGGCAAGGAGACGACCCTGACCCGCATCGACGCCGCCCTGGCGAAGCTCACCGCGTAGTCCCACCCAGGCCGAGGGGCGGCACCCGAAGTACGGGGTGCCGCCCCTCGGCCGTTGTCGGTACCGTCGGTTGCATGGCGATCCGAGCAGTTGTCTGGGACGTGGACGACACCCTCTTCGACTACACCTCCGCCGACCGCGAAGGCATGCGGGCACATCTCCTCGCCGAGGAGCTGCTCGCCGGGTACGCCTCCGTGGAGGAGGCGCTGCTGCGCTGGCGGGAGGTGACCGACCTCCAGTGGGCCCGGTTCGCCGCGGGCGAGGTCGACTTCGAGACCCAGCGGCGCGACCGCATCCGGATCTTCCTGGAGCGCGAGCTGACCGACGACGAGGCCGACGACTGGTTCCGGCGCTACCTGGTGCACTACGAGTCCGCCTGGTCCCTCTTCCCGGACGTCCTGCCGGTCCTCGACGCGCTCGCCGCCAGCCACCGGCACGCCGTGCTGTCCAACTCCAGCCTGCACGTCCAGGACCCCAAGCTGCGCGCCCTCGGCGTCCACGACCGTTTCGAGGCCGTCCTGTGCGCCGCCGAGCTGGGTGTCTCCAAGCCCGAGGCCGGCGCGTTCCTGGCGGCCTGCGAGGCCCTGGCGCTGCCGCCCGACCAGGTCGCGTACGTCGGCGACCATCCCGAGATCGACGGGCGGGGCGCCGCGGAGGCCGGGCTGCTGTCGGTGTGGATCGACCGGGGCGGGGCGTACGCGACCGCCGAGCCGCCCGTGGGGCCGCGCCGGATCGTCTCCCTCGGTGAACTCCCCGCACTCCTGCGCGCGGATACCCGTTTTGGAGCCCCGACCGGCATCGGGTAATGTTCTTCCTGCGCCGCGGGGGTCCGGGCCGGAAGGTCAGAACCCCCCAGCGCACAGCTAGAACAAGAACCCTTCGGGGCTTGCGTTCCAGTGGCCTATGGTGTAATTGGCAGCACGACTGATTCTGGTTCAGTTAGTCTTGGTTCGAGTCCAGGTAGGCCAGCTCGCAGAGCTCATCTGCACCGCGCGGATCTCATCCGCGAGCCCCCGTTGTGTAGCGGCCTAGCACGCTGCCCTCTCAAGGCAGTAGCGCCGGTTCGAATCCGGTCGGGGGTACAGATCCTTCCCGCGAGGGCAGCAGGGTAGCTCCCACTGCTCACGATGCAGGATCGCCAGGGCCCCCGTTGTGTAGCGGCCTAGCACGCCGCCCTCTCAAGGCGGTAGCGCCGGTTCGAATCCGGTCGGGGGTACTGAACTGGTCTAAACCATCATTGGTCTATGGTGTAATTGGCAGCACGACTGATTCTGGTTCAGTTAGTCTTGGTTCGAGTCCAGGTAGACCAGCTCGGACCTGCGGAAACGCAGTGTCCACGCCCCCGTTGTGTAGCGGCCTAGCACGCCGCCCTCTCAAGGCGGTAGCGCCGGTTCGAATCCGGTCGGGGGTACAGAGAAGGAAGCCCTCCACTTCGGTGGAGGGCTTTCGTCATTGTCCGTACGTCCATGCCCCGGGTCCGGGGGAGAGCCTGCCGCGGCGTTGGGGCAGGCCGGTCCCGGAAGGCGGGCGGGGTCAGGTGCGGCGCAGCGCCTCGGAGAGGCGGGTCGCGGAGTCGATGACGGCCTGGGCGTGCATCCGGCCCGGGTGGCGGCTCAGGCGCTCGATGGGCCCCGACACGGAGACGGCGGCCACCACGCGGTTGGACGGACCGCGCACCGGCGCGGAGACCGAGGCCACACCGGGCTCGCGCTCACCGATCGACTGCGCCCAGCCGCGCCGCCGGACACCCGACAGGGCCGTCGCCGTGAAACGGGCGCCCTGCAGGCCGCGGTGCAGGCGCTCCGGCTCCTCCCAGGCCATCAGGATCTGCGCGGAGGAACCGGCCTTCATCGTGAGCGTGGAGCCCACCGGGACCGTGTCCCGCAGGCCGGACAGGCGCTCCGCCGCGGCGACGCAGATGCGCATGTCGCCCTGACGGCGGTAGAGCTGGGCGCTCTCGCCGGTGATGTCGCGCAGGTGCGTGAGGACGGGGCCCGCCGTGGCGAGCAGCCGGTCCTCGCCGGCCGCCGCGGCCAGCTCGGCCATGCGCGGGCCGAGGATGAACCTGCCCTGCATGTCGCGGGCCACCAGCCGGTGGTGCTCCAGGGCCACGGCCAGGCGGTGGGCCGTGGGTCGTGCCAGTCCGGTGGCACCGACCAACCCCGCGAGGGTGGCCGGACCGGACTCCAGAGCGCTCAGGACAAGGGCTGCCTTGTCCAGAACGCCGACGCCACTACTGTTGTCCATGCAACGATACTCGCGTCTCACTCTGTGAAACGCAAGTTCAATTTTCCGTGGGACGCGCCACTCTGGACGTACACAGTTCATCAGCACCACGGTCCGTGAATCACCGGGCCGGGCGGCGACGCCCCGCGATCAGGGGTGGGGTGCCGTCTCCTCACGGATCTCTAGTTGGGCCGGCGCGCCTTGCCGGCCGGAGGGAAAGCGATGGGTAGGACACTCGCGGAGAAGGTCTGGGACGACCACGTCGTCCGGCGCGCCGAGGGCGAGCCCGACCTCCTCTTCATCGATCTGCACCTGCTGCACGAGGTGACCAGCCCCCAGGCCTTCGACGGCCTCCGCAAGAGCGGCCGTACGGTGCGCCGCCTCGACCTCACCATCGCGACCGAGGACCACAACACCCCGACCCTCGACATCGACAAGCCCATCGCCGACCCGGTCTCCCGCGTCCAGCTGGAGACGCTGCGGGCGAACTGCGCCGAGTTCGGCGTCCGGCTGCACTCGCTGGGCGACGTCGAGCAGGGCGTCGTGCACGTCGTCGGACCCCAGCTGGGCCTGACCCAGCCCGGCATGACCGTGGTCTGCGGGGACTCGCACACCTCGACGCACGGCGCGTTCGGCGGGCTGGCCTTCGGCATCGGGACCTCCCAGGTCGAGCACGTGCTCGCCACGCAGACGCTGCCGATGGCCCGCCCGAAGACCATGGCGATCACCGTCGACGGCGAACTGCCCGACGGCGTCACGGCCAAGGACCTGATCCTGGCGGTCATCGCGCGCATCGGCACCGGCGGCGGACAGGGCTACATCCTGGAGTACCGCGGCGAGGCCATCGAGAAGCTCTCGATGGAGGCCCGCATGACCATCTGCAACATGTCGATCGAGGCCGGCGCCCGCGCGGGCATGATCGCCCCCGACGAGACGACGTTCGCCTACCTCGAGGGCCGCCCGCACGCCCCGCAGGGCGAGGACTGGGACGCGGCCGTCGCCTACTGGAAGACGCTGCGTACCGACGACGACGCCGAGTTCGACGCCGAGGTCGTCATCGACGCCTCCCGGCTGTCCCCGTTCGTCACCTGGGGCACCAACCCGGGCCAGGGCGCGCCGCTGTCGGCGGCGGTCCCCGACCCCGCTTCGTACGAAGACGCCTCGGAGCGCCTCGCCGCCGAAAAGGCCCTGGAATACATGGGGTTGGAGGCCGGTCGGCCCCTGAACTCCATCAGTGTCGACACCGTCTTCGTAGGGTCCTGCACCAACGGGCGGATCGAGGACCTGCGCGCCGCCGCGGACATCGTCAAGGGCCGCAAAGTCGCCGACGGGGTGCGGATGCTGGTCGTCCCGGGCTCCGCGCGGGTCGGTCTGCAGGCCGTCTCCGAGGGCCTGGACGTGGTCTTCAAGGAGGCCGGCGCCGAGTGGCGGCACGCGGGCTGTTCCATGTGCCTGGGCATGAACCCCGACCAGCTCGCTCCCGGTGAGCGCTCCGCGTCCACCTCCAACCGCAACTTCGAGGGCCGGCAGGGCAAGGGGGGCCGTACCCACCTGGTGTCCCCGCAGGTCGCCGCCGCCACCGCGGTCCTCGGTCACCTGGCCTCCCCGGCCGACCTCGCCGCCGACACCCGTACGTCCGCTGGAGTCCGATAGCCATGGAAGCATTCACCACGCACACCGGCCGGGCCGTCCCGCTGCGCCGCAGCAACGTCGACACCGACCAGATCATCCCCGCCCACTGGCTCAAGAAGGTGACGCGGGACGGGTTCGAGGACGGGCTGTTCGAGGCCTGGCGCAAGGACCCGGAGTTCGTGCTCAACCGTCCCGAGCGCGAGGGTGCCACGGTCCTGGTCGCCGGCCCCGACTTCGGCACCGGCTCCTCCCGTGAGCACGCCGTCTGGGCGCTGCAGAACTACGGCTTCAAGACCGTGGTCTCCTCCCGCTTCGCCGACATCTTCCGCGGCAACTCGCTGAAGAACGGCCTGCTCACCGTGGTCATCGAGCAGAAGGTCGTGGACGCGCTCTGGGAGCTCACCGAGCGGGACCCCGAGGCCGAGATCACCGTCGACCTCGAGGCCCGCGAAGTGCGCGCCGAGGGGATCACCGCCGCCTTCGAGCTCGACGAGAACTCCCGCTGGCGGCTGCTGAACGGGCTCGACGACATCTCCATCACCCTGCAGAACGAGGCGGACATCGCCACGTACGAGGCGAAGCGCCCGTCGTTCAAGCCGCGGACGCTCACGACGCAGGGCGCCTGACCCTCCGTAGCGCGCAGTCCGGGCAGCAGGTCGACTTTCAGCCACGCCCACCCCCCTTCCGTACCCCCGATCGGACCGATCGGGGGTACGGCCGCGTCTGCACCCGTTCGGACCTGCGCGCCCTCTTGAGACCTGGCAACTTCCCACGTTATGAAGGTGGTTGCCGGGGTACACGTGTCACGTGCGCGTGACCTCGGAGTGTGCTCGGACCGCCGTCCGAGGTGGCAGTTGCCCCCTGCGCAGGCGACAACTCGCCCCAGATGGCACAATCTGTGCATGGAACGCGACGGCCAACTCGAGCTCTGCACGGTGGTCGCGGTCCGGCTCAAAGAAGCGCATGCAAGAGTGCGCGCACTGCAAGTACCGGAGGGCGTACGGATGGCGCTGGCCCGGAAGCTGCTGGTCATTACGGCCGCGGCCAAGCACGATCTCGCCTCTGCGGCAAAGCGGCTGGAGCGGTTCATCGCGGACCTCGACGAGGGCCGATTTCCCGAAGAGGAACGCTGAGCCACTCGAGGCGGCCGAGCTCATTGCGGCACAAGGGTGATAAGCCCGTTTCATGTTTGATTTGCGGTATATATCTGCCTAACGTGCGAAAACGCTTGAACGGATTCGTTCGGGCGATGTCTCCGAAGGGGAAGACGTGAACAAGGCGCAGCTCGTAGAAGCGATTGCCGACAAGATGGGCGGCCGGCAGCAGGCCGCCGATGCCGTCGACGCGGTCCTGGACGCCGTCGTCCGTGCCGTGGTCGCGGGTGACCGGGTCTCGGTCACCGGCTTCGGTTCGTTCGAGAAGGTCGACCGCCCGGCCCGCTACGCCCGCAACCCCCAGACCGGTGAGCGGGTGCGGGTCAAGAAGACGTCGGTGCCGCGTTTCCGTGCGGGCCAGGGTTTCAAGGACCTGGTGAGCGGCTCGAAGAAGCTGCCGCGCGGTGGCGAGGTCGCCGTCAAGAAGGCGCCCAAGGGCAGCCTGTCCGGCGGGGCTTCCGCGACGGTGAAGAAGGCCGCCGCGAAGAAGAGCGCCGCCAAGAAGGCCACGGCGAAGCGGGCCGCGGGAAAGAAGGCCGCCGCGAAGAAGACCACCGCCAAGAAGGCCACCGGCGCGTCCGCGGCGACCGCCAAGACCGCCGCCGCGAAGAAGACGACCGCCAAGAAGTCCCCGGCGAAGAAGGCGACGGCCACGAAGGCGCCCGCCAAGAAGTCGACCGCACGCAAGACCACCGCCAAGAAGACCACCGCCCGCAAGAAGTAGCGGCGGCGAAACGGTACTCACGCGCCGGGCCGGACTCCGTCACGGAGTCCGGCCCGCGGTGTGCCGGCACACACCCGAAACGCCGTCGGAGCGTGGACGGTGGTCAGAACGTCTGGAGCGTCACCAGGGTGATCCGCCGGGCCTCGCCCTCGCCCCGGAACTCGATGCGCACGCGCTGCCCCGGACGCAGCAGCCTCAGGCCTCCGGCGTCGAAGGCCGGTGCGTCGAAGGGCACCGGAGTGCCGTCGTCCAGCAGCACCTGGCCGCTTCGGCTCTCGGGGTCGTAGGTGTACGCGGTCGCCTGCATGGGCCGCAGCCTACTGCTCCGCGATCAGCAGCCGCGCGGTGGCGGCCGCCGTGCGGGGCCCCACCCCCAGCGCCAGCGCCGCCCGGAGATCGTTCCCCGTGTCCACGTCCTGCCGTACGGAATCCACCGCGTCGAGGCACAGTTCGACGGCTCCCCGCGCGCGGTGCCGGGCCCGGGAGCCGGGGCCGAAGGACGGCCGCAGCTCCTCCGTCGCCGCCGCTGCGAGCAGCGTGGTGCCGACGCCCGCGGTATCGGGGAGGAACGCGCGCGGGAACGCGGCCGCCCCCTCCAGCACGCGCGCCAGTTCGGCCGGGCGCAGTGCCGGGAGATCGGCGTTGAGGGCCGCCACGGGACCCGCGTGCCGCACGGTCCGCACGGTGGCGGCCGCGTGGGCGAGGGCCGCGTTCAGCCCGCTGCCCGGCTCGTCGGCGACGATGCCCGCACCCAGCGCGGCCAGCTCGCGGCCGGCCAGGGCGTCGTCCGTGACAACCACCACGTCCCGCACCGCGCGGCAGGCCAGGGCGGCCGCCACGGTGTCCTGTGCGAAGGCGAGCGCGAGCCCCGGACGCAGGGCGTCGTCCGCGGTGCCGGAGAGCCTGCTCTTGGCCTCGGCCAGCGGTTTCAGGGGTACCACCAAGGTCCACTGCACGCGTGTTACGTCCCTCTCTTGTCGTCGGCATTGTCCCCCGCGGCACCCGGTGGCCGGGGGACCGGGGCGTACGGTGTTCTCGACAGACCGGCGGCCCGGGGCGACACTTGTGCGGCCCGCCTGGCCCCCGGGTCCAGGACTTAGAGGAAGGTGTCCGTGTGCCGCGCCGCAGAATCGGCTTCGCGTACCGCTTCGCCGCGGTGATCTGCAAACCTCCGCTGGTGGTTCTGCTCAAGCGGGACTGGCGCGGAATGGAGAACATTCCGCGCCAAGGTGGATTTATCACTGCGGTAAATCACAATTCGCACATTGACCCCGTCGCCTACGCGCACTTTCAGTACAACACCGGTCGCGTTCCGCGATTCCTGGCGAAGAACGGCCTTTTCGGCAGGGGATTCGTCGGCGCCATGATGCGCGGCACCGGGCAGATCCCCGTCTATCGCGAGAGCACGGACGCGCTCAGCGCCTTCCGGGCCGCGATCGACGCCGTGGAGCGCGGCGAATGCGTCGCCTTCTACCCCGAGGGCACCCTCACCCGGGACCCGGACGGCTGGCCCATGACCGGCAAGACCGGTGCCGCGCGGGTCGCCCTGCAGACCAGGTGCCCCGTCGTCCCGGTCGCGCAGTGGGGTGCCAACGAGCTGCTGCCGCCGTACGCCTCCAGGCCCCGCCTCTTCCCGCGCAAGACGCACCGCGTGCTGGCCGGACCGCCGGTGGACCTGGACCGTTTCTACGGCCGGGAGATGACACCCGAGCTGCTCAGGGAGGCGACCGAGGTCATCATGGCCGCGGTGACCCGCCAGCTGGAGGAGATCCGCGGCGAGAAGGCCCCCGGGGAGCCCTACGATCCGCAGCGTGAACGTGTGGAGCAGCGCCGCAAGACCCGGGCCCAGACCCGGCGAAAGGGACCCGCCGGTCCGTCCGGGCACGGACCGGCGGAACACCGGCACCAGGAACGGCAGAACGAACAGCGGTGGCCCAAAAAACGCGCCACCGCGCGGGAAGAGGGGCTGAACACGTGAGCAAGCCGGTCAAGGCGGCCGTCTTCGGCACCGGATCGTGGGGCACGGCCTTCGGCATGGTGCTCGCCGACGCAGGGTGCGACGTGGTGCTGTGGGCGCGGCGCCCCGGACTCGTCGACGCGGTCAACTCCACCCGCACCAATCCCGACTACCTGCCCGGAGTCGAACTCCCGGCGAACCTGCGGGCCACCACGGACGCCGCCGAGGCCGCGCGCGACGCCGACTTCACCGTCCTCACGATCCCCTCCCAGACGCTGCGCGACAACCTCGCCGAGTGGAAGCCGCTGCTCGCCCCGGACACGGTCCTGGTGTCGCTGATGAAAGGCGTCGAACTCGGCTCCGCCATGCGGATGAGCGAGGTGATCGAGGACGTCGCCGGGGTCGGCGCCGACCGGATCGCCGTGGTCACCGGACCCAACCTCGCCCGGGA
Organism: Streptomyces sp. NBRC 110035; assembly: GCF_000829695.1. Classification (GTDB taxonomy): domain Bacteria; phylum Actinomycetota; class Actinomycetes; order Streptomycetales; family Streptomycetaceae; genus Streptomyces. The sequence goes on from NZ_BBNN01000021.1 coordinate 128,041, forward strand.
GGTCGCCGCCCGGATGCCGGCCGCCACCGTCGTCGCCTGCACCGACGAGGCCGTCGCCCAGCGGCTCCAGGCCGCCTGCCACACGCCGTACTTCCGCCCGTACACCAACACCGACGTGGTCGGCTGCGAACTGGGCGGCGCCGTGAAGAACGTGATCGGGCTGGCCGTCGGCATCGCGGACGGCATGGGGCTCGGTGACAACGCCAAGGGCTCGCTCATCACCCGCGGGCTCGCCGAGACCACCCGGCTCGGGGTCGCGCTCGGCGCGGACCCGCTGACCTTCGCCGGACTCGCGGGCCTCGGCGACCTGGTGGCCACCTGCTCCTCACCGCTGTCGCGCAACCACACCTTCGGCACCAACCTCGGCAAGGGCATGACCCTTCAGGAGACCGTCGCGGTCACCCGTCAGACCGCCGAGGGCGTCAAGTCCTGCGAGTCGGTGCTGGATCTCGCCCGTCGGCACGGCGTCGACATGCCGCTCACCGAGACGGTCGTCGGCATCGTGCACGAGGGCAAGCCCCCGGTGGTCGCCCTCAAGGAGCTGATGTCGCGCAGCGCGAAGCCGGAACGACACTGAGCGACGGCGCGGCGGCGGGGGAGCGGCGTGGGCGCCGTCCTGCGCGGCAACCCTCCGTCTGCCGCACCGTGGGCGCTGTATCAGGGGTACGGCCACCGGGTACTCTCATCGCCATATGAGCACCCAGAACCTCCCCCAGAGCCCCGAGCAGCCGCCTCGCAAGCCGCGTGTGGCCGTTGTGTTCGGCGGGCGCAGCTCCGAACACGGGATCTCCGTGGTCACCGCCGGCGCCGTCCTCAAGGCCATCGACCGGACGAAGTACGACGTCCTGCCGATCGGTATCACCCGGGACGGCCGCTGGGCACTCACCGCCGACGAGCCGGACCGTATGGCCATCGTCGACCGGCGCCAGCCCAGCGTGGACCAGCTCACCGACGCGGCCGAGGGCACGGTGGTGCTCCCCCTCGACCCCGCGAACCGCGAAGTCGTCTACAGCGAGCCCGGTTCGGTCCCGAAGGCGCTCGGCGAGGTCGACGTCGTCTTCCCCGTGCTGCACGGCCCCTACGGCGAGGACGGCACCCTGCAGGGGCTCCTGGAGCTCTCCGGCGTCCCCTACGTGGGCTCGGGGGTGCTCGCCTCCGCCGTCGGGCAGGACAAGGAGTACATGAAGCGGGTGTTCACCTCCTTCGGGCTGGAGGTCGGCCCGTACGTGGTGATCCGGCCCCGCGAGTGGGAGAACGACGAGTCCGCCGCCCGCAAGAAGATCGTCGACTTCGCCGGGGAGCACGGCTGGCCGCTGTTCGTGAAGCCCGCGCGGGCGGGCTCCTCGATCGGCATCACCAAGGTCGACGGCCTCGCCGGTCTGGACGAGGCGATCGCCGAGGCCCGGCGGCACGACCCGAAGATCCTGGTGGAGGCCGCGCTGCGCGGCCGCGAGATCGAATGCGGGGTGCTGGAGTTCGAGGACGGCCCGCGCGCCTCGGTGCCCGCCGAGATCCCGCCGCCCGACGCGCACGCCTACTACGACTTCGAGGCCAAGTACATCGACTCCACGCCCGGCGTGGTGCCCGCACCGCTGACCGGCGAGGAGACCGCCGAGGTGCGCCGGCTGGCGGTGGAGGCGTTCGAGGCGGCGGGCTGCGAAGGGCTGGTGCGCGCGGACTTCTTCCTCACCGAGGACGGCGGGTTCGTCATCAACGAGATCAACACGATGCCCGGCTTCACGCCCATCTCGATGTACCCGAAGATGTGGGAGGCCACCGGCCTCGAGTACCCCGAGCTGGTGGACCGACTGGTGCAGGCGGCGCTGCGCCGGCGGACCGGACTGCGCTGAGACGCACGGCCGGGCGGTCGGAAAACGGGCGGCCGGAAGAACGGCCCTAGGAGGCGATCCCCTCGGGGATCGCCTCCTTGACGGCGGGCGCGAGATCGATCAGTACGCCCGTGCTGTCGCGTCCGTCAGTCACCCTGACCTCGACATAGGCCTCACGGCTCGCGGTCGTGAAGCGGTGTGTCCCGTGGTCCTGCTGTTCCATGAGCCAGTCGACGCCGTCGACGCCGCCCGCCAACGCCTCCGGGTCGTTGCCGCCCGCCACTTGGGGATCCACCATCTTCGGCGGTTGCCCGACACCGCACCGCAGTATGATCGCCTCGCCGCCCCAGCCCGCGGTCAGCGCGGACGCGGGTTCGGGATCGTCGCGATTCTCGCCGTCCACCTCCGCCGGCAGGACCTGGTCCAGGTTCTGGCACAGCTGGGCGGCCTTCGCGTCCGGGCTGGGAACCGCCGCCGACGCGCTGTCGTCTGCCGAGGAGCAGCCCACGGCGGTGATCAGCAGGGCGAGAGCGGGAAGGACGGCGTGACGGTGACGGAAGGAGCTCACCGCCACAGGGTAGACGGGGGCTACAGATGGACGACCGGGCAGGTCAGGGTACGGGTGATGCCGTCCACCTGCTGCACCTTCGCGACCACCATGCGGCCCAGGTCGTCGACGGTGTCGGCTTGAGCGCGCACGATGACGTCATAGGGTCCGGTCACGTCCTCGGCCTGGACGACTCCAGGGATCCTGCCGATCGTGTCGGCGACGGTCGACGCCTTGCCGACCTCGGTCTGGATCAGGATGTACGCCTGTACCACGGAACCTCCAGAGCGGCCACGAGGATCATGTGGGGAAAAGGAACGCCACGGTATCGCGTTGCCGCTCGTCGCGGGGAGACCTGCGGAAACCGGGTCCCGCGCGCCGGGGCACGGGCTGGACACAAGGTGACGGTCACTTCGACCGTAGCGAGGGCGGAGACGACTCGCGACCGGGAACGGAACCGGGAACGGACCGGGACAGAAGGGGAGCTGGGGACATGAAGGGTACGGTTGGTGAGATCGGGGAGTTCGGGCTCATCAGGGAGCTCACCTCCCGCCTCACCACCACCCCGGCGGTCCGGATCGGCCCGGGCGACGACGCCGCCGTGGTCGCCGCACCCGACCGCAGGGTCGTGGCCAGCAGTGACGTCCTGCTCGAGGGCAGGCACTTCCGCCGCGACTGGTCCACCGCCTACGACGTCGGCCGCAAGGCCGCCGCGCAGAACCTCGCGGACATCGCCGCCATGGGCGCCGTGCCGACCGCGCTGCTGCTCGCGCTGGTCGTCCCGGCCGAACTGCCGGTGACCTGGCCCTCCGAGCTGATGGACGGCCTGCGCGACGAGTGCCAGGTGGCGGGCGCCGCGGTGGTCGGCGGAGACGTCGTACGCGGCGACACGATCATGGTCGCGATCACCGCGCTCGGTGACCTGCGCAACCAGGAGCCGGTGACCCGGGGCGGCGCACAGCCCGGCGACCTCGTCGCGGTGACCGGCTGGCTCGGCTGGTCCGCGGCCGGGTTCGCGGTGCTCTCGCGCGGTTTCCGCTCGCCGCGCGCCTTCGTCGAGGCGCACCGCCGGCCCGAACCGCCGTACCACGCGGGCCCCGCGGCGGCCGGGCTGGGGGCGACCGCGATGTGCGACGTGAGCGACGGACTGATCGCCGACCTCGGGCACATCGCCGAGGCCAGCAAGGTCCGCATCGACATCCGCTCCGGGGCGGTCGACATCCCCTCCCAGATGAACGACATCGGGCAGGCCGTCGGCGTCGACCCCATGCAGTGGGTGCTGACGGGCGGAGAGGACCACGCGATCGTGGCCACCTTCCCGCCGGACGTGAAGCTGCCCGCCCGCTGGAAGGTGATAGGCGAGGTCCTCAACCCCTCGGCGCTGCCCCAGGTGACGGTCGACGGGGCCCCCTGGACCGCCCAGGGCGGCTGGGACCACTTCGCGGACATCGAGTCGTGAGCGCCGGGAGCGTGGAGGGAGCCGAGGGTGCCGCGGCCGTGCCGCCGAGGGTGCTGACGGTCGCCGGCTCGGACTCCGGCGGGGGAGCGGGGATCCAGGCCGACCTGAAGACGATGCTCGCGCTGGGCACCCACGGCATGAGCGTGATCACCGCGGTCACCGCGCAGAACTCCCTCGGCGTGCAGGGCGCCTGGCCGCTGCCGGTGGAGGCGGTGCGGGCCCAGTACCGCAGCGTCGTCGACGACATCGGAGTCCGGGCGGTCAAGACCGGCATGCTCGCCTCCGCCGAGCTGGTGGAGGCGGTGGCCGGCCTGCTCGCCGGGAGCCGGGTACCGGTGGTCGTCGACCCCGTGGGGGTCTCCAAGCACGGGGACGCGCTGCTGGCGCCCTCCGCGCTCGACTCCGTGCGGACGAAGCTGCTGCCGGTCGCGACCGTGGCCACGCCGAACCTGGACGAAGTGACGCAGCTCACCGGTGTCCGGGCGCAGTCGGAACGGGACTTTCGCCGGGCCGCGGAAGCGGTGCTGGCGTTCGGGCCGCGGTGGGTGGTGATCAAGGGCGGCCATCTCGCCGGGGACCCGGGCGACGCCGTCGACCTGCTCACGGACGGTTCACAGGAACACTGGCTGCGCGCCCCGAGGTACGACAACCGGCACACCCACGGAACGGGCTGCACCCTCGCCTCGGCGATCGCCGCGCAGCTGGCCAAGGGGCAGTCGGTGCCGGAGGCGGTGACGGCAGCCAAGGAGTACGTCACGGGGGCGATCGCGGCCGGGTTCGGGCTGGGCGCCGGGATCGGGCCGGTGGACCACGGATGGGCGCTCGGGCGCAGGGCCGGCGTCGGATCCGGGGCCCGCCCCGCGTCCGACGGGTGCTGAGGCCCGCCTCACGGCCGGGACAGCTCGCGCGGGCATGGCAAGAAGCCGGTCCACCCCTGGGTGGACCGGCTCAGTGCGGTGAACCAGCTGTGGCCGCGCGCTCAGCGAGAGCGTCAGCGCGAGACCTTGCCGGCCTTGATGCACGAGGTGCAAGCGTTCACGCGCTTCGGCGTCCCGCCCACCACGGTACGCACACGCTGGATGTTCGGGTTCCAGCGACGGGGCGTACGGCGGTGCGAGTGCGAGATGTTGTTGCCGAAGCCCGGCCCCTTGCCACAGACGTCGCAGTTGGCAGCCACGGGTCACTCCAAAGACTTCAGATGCACTTACGGTTGATCCCGGCATGCCGGGATCAGGAACGTCGGAACTCGAGGAGCTCTTGGGAATCTGAGTGGCTCTGCCAGGGAGAGGCCCGATTCGGATCGGGCAACCGGAGCAGCATACAACGGGTGAACCAGGAGAACGAAACCGGCATGGCAGCTCAGGGGCCCGCCCGGCCCGCTTCCGCCGACCGGACCCCCGAGGTCTACGCTGCGTGCCACGTCCAGCAGCTCAAGGAGGCGCAGGTGGCGCAGGTGCCGCAGACATTCTTCGATGCTCTCGCGGTGCGTGCCTGGTGCGGACTCGCGCTCGACGCGCTGGGGCGCGCGCGTGAGGAGATCGACGCGATCAACGTCTACCCCGTGGCGGACGGGGACACCGGGACCAATCTCTACCTGACGGTCGAGTCCGCGGCCACGGCCGTCGAGGCGGTGTTCGCGGGGTACGAGACGGGCGGGCCCGAGGGGCCCACGCTGGCGGACGCGGCGCGCGCGATGGCGCACGGGGCGCTGATCGGCGCCCGCGGCAACTCCGGGACGATCCTGGCGCAGCTGCTGCGCGGAATGGCACAGGTGCTGGCCGGGGAGGAGGCGGCCCACGCCGACGGCCAGGTGCTGCGGCGCGCCCTGCGGACCGCGGCCGACTCCGCGCGCCGGGCCGTGGCCCACCCCGTCGAAGGCACCGTGCTCACCGTCGCCACGGCCGCCGCCGACGCGGCCGGCGGTGCGGAGGGCGACTGCGGGGAGGTGGCGCGGGCGGCCTACGACGGCGCCCGCACGGCCCTCGCCGCGACGCCGGGCCAGCTGGCCGTGCTCCAGCGGGCGGGGGTGGTGGACGCGGGCGGCAAGGGACTGGTGGCGGTGCTGGCGGCCCTGGTGGAGACGTTCACGGGAGAGACACCGGGAGGGACCGGGCCCGGGGCGCACGCGTGGGTGGGGCACGCGCGGGTGGGGCACGGGGAACCCGCCGGGGCCGGGCGCCCCGCCGGCGTCACGCCTCCCGCCGGGTGCGCCGACGGCCGGGGAGCGGCGGAGGCCGCGGTCACCGGACCCGCCTTCGAGGTGATCTACCTCCTGGAGGCCGAGGACGCGGCCGTGCAGCGGTTGCGGCAGCGGCTCGACGCCCTCGGGGACTCACTCGTCGTGGTCGGTGGCGACGGACTGTGGAACGTCCACGTCCATGTCGACGACGCCGGAGCCGCCGTGGAGGCGGGGGTCGAGGCAGGGCGCCCGCACCGCATCCGGATCACGCACTTCGGCGCCGGTGACGCCCACGCCCCCGGTGCCGGCCGCCCGCCCGCGGAACGCGTCGCGCGGGCCGTGGTGGCCGTGGTGCCCGGCGAAGGGCTGGCCGGCCTGTACACCGAGGCCGGGGCGACCACGGTGCTGGCCCGCCCCGGCGAGCCGCCCGCGAGCGGCGAGCTGGTCGACGCCGTACGGCGGGCCCACGCGCACGAGGTGGTGCTGCTGCCCAACGACGCGGAGCTGCGCCACACCGCCGCCGCGGCCGCCGAACAGGCCCGCGCCGACGGGCTCAGGGTGGCCCTCATCCCCACCCGTTCCGCGGTCCAGGGCATCGCGGCGCTCGCGGTGCACGAGCCGGAGCGCCGCTTCGACGAGGACGTGGTGGCGATGACCTCGGCGGCGGGCGCGACCCGGTACGCCGAGATCGCCGTCGCCGAACGGCAGTCCTGGACCATGGCGGGCATCTGCCAGGCCGGCGACGTCCTCGGCCTCATCGACGGCGACGTGGCCGTGATCGGTGACGACGTCACCGCCACCGCCACCGCCGTCCTGGACCGCATGCTCTCCGCCGGCGGCGAGATGGTCACCCTGGTCCTCGGAGACGAGACCCCGCACACCGTCGCCACCCGCCTGGAGACCCACGTCCGCGAGGGTTACCTGGCCGTCGACACGGCCCTCCACCAGGGCGGCAGGCAGGGAGCCCTGCTCCTCATCGGGGTGGAGTGAGGACGGGTCCCCCGGCGGGCGGCCCGAGCCGTGTCGTCGCCGGGGGCGCGTGTGCGCGCCTGGTCGCTGCCGCGGCAGTCCTGTCCAGTCCTGTTCCCGGACGTTTCGGTCGCCGGATCCGCCGTGGTGCCGCCGGCCACGACCCGTTGCCTCCGGTCCGGGCCGGCGGGCGCATCCGCCGAGGGAGCGCCCGCCGGCCGTCGCCGCCCGGCTCCACGACGCCGGACCGGGACGCCGGCGACGGTGCGACCGGGGCCGCGGTCCGGCTGTTCCGTCGGCCCGGCCGGCTGGATGACGTGGCGGGAGACAGCCGGACGTCGCCGTCGCCGCCCCGTTGCGCGCCGGACCGCCCCGCCCCGGGCCGGCGGTGGGCCCGGCTGCGTGCGAGGAGGTTCCAGGGGCGGTCCGGTCCGCGCGGTCGTCGTGCGGCGGGTTCAGCTCTCCGCCGTGCCCCGCTCGTCCTCCGCCTGCTTCCCCTCGACGGTATGCACCAGGTGTTCCGCCTGGGCGCGCAGGGCCCGGGCCGTCCCGTCCTGCTCGGGGGCGTTCCCGTGGGCGGTCAGGACGGCACGCGCGCGTGCCGTCGCGGCGGCGGGGCGGCCCAGGTCGGCCTCCAGCCGGGCCGCGGCCAGTTCGGCCCGGGAACGGTCCTCGAGGGTGTCCGGGCCCAGCGGGGCGAACGTGGCGATCGCCCGGTCCAGCGCGGCCACCGCCTCCTCGAGCAGGGACCTCCCGTCGTCGGCGGTCCCGACGCCCGCCACCCGCACCAGCAGGTCCGCGAACTGCAGGTGGGTGTGGCCGAGCTCGGCGGCCAGACGCACACGGATCTCGTCGTCCGGGGCCGCGGCCGCCGCCGCCCCGCACTCCTCGACCGCGTCCGCCATCAGCGCGCGTGCCCCGTCGGGGTCGGCCTGCGCACGCAGCAGGAGCCACGCGCGGGCACGCAACGAGCGCACCAGGCCGGGCACGTCGCCGACCGTGCGCCACAGCTCGCCCGCACGGGCGAAGGCCCGTTCCGCGTCCCCGGACAGGCCCGCCTGCTCCAGGCTGGCCGCGGCCAGATGGGCCAGCGTCGCGTGGTCCTGCTGCTCCGGCCAGTGCCGGGCGATCTCGGCGGCCTGCAACCGCCGCTCGGCGGCGGCCCGGTGCTCGCCCAGCTCACCGAGGCAGTCCCCGAGCCACCACAGCGTCTGGACGACCGCCCCGTCCCCGTGCGTACCGGCCGTCACGTCGGGCAGGACGGACTCCAGCACCTCGGCCGCCTCCGCCCACCGTCCGCGCCGCAGCAGGAACCCGCCGAGCTGATGCCGCGCCCAGGCGCCCAGCGTCGCTCCCTCGCCCGCCTCGTCGGCCCAGTGCGCGGCCTCCAGGGCGTGGTCCGCGGCCTGAGCCACCCGCCCCAGCCCGCCGGTCACCTCGGCGAGCTGTAGATGCAGCTGCGCCCGCCCGACCGGCTCCAGATACGGCCCGCCGTGCTCCAGAGCCGTCCGCAGCGCCCGTTCGGCACCGTCGACGTCACCGAGATGGTGGGCGAGCTGCGCCAGCCGGGCCTCGTACTCCACCGCGAACCACGGCAGCCCCGCCGCGACGAACGCCTCGGCGGCCCGCGCGGACAGCTCCGCGGCACTCTCCACGTCCCCGGAGTGCCCCGCCAGTTCGCCGAGCATCGCCTGGGCCTCGGCGGCCCGCGCGGCGAGCCGCACGTCCTCGCCGGTGTGCCCCTCCACGAACGCCAGGACCGCGCGGACGGCGGTCACGGCCTCCTCCAGGACGGCGTCCTCACGGTTTTCACCGGCGGCGTGCACCCGCCGGGTCAGGATCCGCGCCCGCGCCATCAGTACCGACGCCGTCTGCCGCGGGCCCGTACCGCCGGCGGCGTACAGCGCGAGGATCTCCTCGTGCGGTCCGGCCACCGCCGCGAGCGCCTCGTCCACCCGGCCCTCCAACGCGTGGACGTATGCCGCACGCGCGCGTGCCGCCAGAGCCTCCCCGGGGTCGCCCGCCTCCGCGTACAGCTCGGCGGCCCGCTCGAAGAGGCCGGTGGCCCCGGGGCCGAGGGCCATCGCCTCGTGGTCGGCGACCTCCGCGCGGTCGCGGACCTCCAGGACGTCGTCGTTCCCCGCCGCCTCGGCCTCCCGCGCGGCGCGCGCCACCGCCGCCCACGCCTCCGCGGCGTGCGGCCGCAGGGTGTCCGACAACCGCCGCGCCTCGACGAGCAGCGCGGGCAGCCCGGAACCGCCGAAGGGCTCCGTGTCCGGCGCCGCCGACGCCCCGGCACCCGGCGCCACGGGCCGTACCGGGGGCTCGGGCGACCGTGCCGGGGACGTGCCCGACGGCCGCACGCCGAGCGGCAGCCGGTCCACCAGCGGGCGGCGCGCCATCCGCGCGCGGGCCCGCTCACCGACGTACTCCGTGCCGTTGCGCTCGTCGAAACGGGCCGCCAGAGCCAGCGCCCGGTCCCGCGCGTGCGGGGCCAGTTCCGCGGCGGTCCAGGTCCGCCCGGCCGGCCCGGGGACCCGGCTGCCGCCCAGACCGAGCCCGGTCAGCCGGTCCATGACCAGCGTCACCACACTCAGGAAGTCCAGCTTGCTGCGCGGATGCCCCTCGTCGGTGAAGTAGGCGGGCCGCTCCGCGAGCAGTTCGAGGGCGCGCGCCTCGTTGCCGCTCAGCGCGCAGAACTCCACATGGTCCGCGTACGCGCCGCGCATGCTCTCCATGGGCCGGACCAGCCGGAAACCGCGCAGATGGTGGGCGCGCGCCTCGTCCACGCGGCCCAGCCGCAGCAGCGGCACCAGGGAGGACGCCAGGACCGTGTGCGGTTCGTGGGCACAGGTGAACCCGCCCTCCAGGACCGGCCGCCACAGCTCGAGAGCCTCCGCGTCCCGCCCGTTGTGCGCCTGCCACCAGCCCTGCCCGTGCAGCTCGCACGCATGGCAGTCGGCCATGGTGTCCCGGTCGGCGGCCAGCCACGCGGCGTACGCACGCTCGGCCCGCGGCATGTCCCCGACATGCGCGGCCACACTGAACTCGGCACTGCGCACCGCTCGCTCGGAATGACCGGCCAGCCGGTAGCGGCGCTCCATCTCGCCGAGCCACTTCTCGATCGAGGCGAGCGGGATGTGCGGCTGGTCCAGCATGCCGGCCGACATCCACTTGAACACCCAGTGCAGCGCATGCGTCTCGTCCGCGTCGAAGTCCTCGGGGCGTTCGTCCCACAGGCGCAGCAGCCGCGCGAAGGGGACGAACATCTTTCCCTTCTCCGAGCTGTAGTTGTAGACCTTCAGCTGGTGCCCGAGCGCCTCGATCACGGCGAGCGGGATGCCCAGCTTCTCGGCCTCGAGCAGCAGGTGCTCCGCGCGCGCGTTGCGGGCCGGCCCCTCCGGCTGCTCGGAGTTCTCGCCCATCGCGCGGCGCAGGGAATCGAGATCGGTGATCGAGGTCATCGGCCGGAGCCCCCCGTGGAGTCGTCGTGGGTGGCCCACTCCAGCAGGCCGAGGAACGCCCGGTTGAGCAGCGCCGAGTCGGCGGGCCGCAGCTGCCGCTGTGCCATGAGCAGCGCCTGCCCGTACAGGGACTCGGTGGCGGTGCCGATGAGTTCGGTCTCGCCCAGTGAACCGATGCGCCGTACCAGCGGGTTGAGATGGTTGAGCACCAGACGTGCCCGCGGGGCGCTGCCGCGCAGCGAGCCGAGAATGCCCGCCCACAGGTCGTCGGCCCCCGACTCCGCCTCGGCGCGCGCCTGTTCGTGCCGGACCTCCCGGTCGTCCAGGTGCAGCGCGGGCACCGACAGCGGGTGGAACGCGCGCAGGACCACGTCGCAGCCCAGCGGGTCCAGTCTGGCCCGTGCAGCGGCCAGGAAGCCCGACAGGGCCAGCTCCTCGGCCGGGTCCACCGCGTCCAGATGGGCGGTGACCGTGTCCGCGTCCAGCTCGGCGACCGCGGTGTTCGGCCGCACCGCCGGCAGCGCCTCGACCAGCTCGCTGTCGTACGTGTAACCGCCGTTGACCACGCCGATGCCCTGCGCGGACGCGATCGGCGCGACCTGCCGGTACTCCTCGACCGTGCGCGTGAAGTGCACCACCGGGTGCCGCTGCGCGAACTCCTCCAGGGACAGCCGCCCGTCCGTCGTCTCGAACGGCAGCCAGGGCAGCATCGTGCGCAGCATCTCCCGGTCGTGCCGCGCGAGCGCCTTCACGCCCAGATGGTGCACCGACAGGAACGCCGCAAGGCGCTCCGGGTCCCCGGCGGCCAGCCCGGTCAGCCAGCCGCGGATCCGCTCGCCCAGCGCCTCGCGGACCCCGGCCAGCGTCTCGTCCTCGTACAGCGCCTCGCGCGAGGCCGTCGGTCGCAGACTGTCCGTGTCCAGGACGCAGCGCACGAAGAACGCCCAGTCGGGCAGCAGTTGTTCGGCCCGCTCGGTCAGCAGCATGCCCTTCAGGTGCACGCGGTGCCCCGCGCGCCGGGCCGGGCCGACCGCGGACGGCAGCACGTACGCCACTCCGCGCACCCCCGCCAGCGGCACGTCCAGGTCGACGGAGTCCAGCGGGGTGAAGCCGAACAGGTCGTGACAGTGCCGGGCCAGTGCCACCCTGCGGGCGGCGGGGCTCGGATACGCGCGGTCCCAGGGCGCGGGCAGCCCGGTCACCGCCTCCTCGCCCACCCGTACGTCGTACGGCAGCAGCGAGCCGAAGTCCCGGGCCAGCGACAGCACCCGTTCCTCGGCCAGCCACTCGGCGGACCCGGCCCGCGCCACCAGGTGCACGGTGGTGCCCGGCTCGGGCCGCGCCTCCCCGGGCAGCGTCCGCACGGTGTACGAACCGTCGTCGCGCGCGGTCCACTCCACGGGCGGCGCGTCCGCCGTCCGCGCGCTGCGGCTGACGACGCGGATCCGCTCGGCCACCACGAAGCAGGCGAGCAGCCCGATGCCGAACTGTCCGAGAAAGCCGGAGCGGGCCTCCTGCAGGCCCTCGGCGCGCTTGGAGCTGCGCCCGATGGTGGCCAGCAGGTCGTGCACGTCCGCCTCGGTGAGGCCGACGCCGGTGTCCTCCACCCGCAGCCCGTCCGCCTCCACGGACAGCCGCACGTGTGCCGGGGCGTCCGGATCCTCGGCGCGGCGGGCGGTGACGGCGTCCACCGCGTTCTGCAGCAGCTCGCGCAGATAGACCTTGGGACTGGAGTAGAGGTGGTGGGAGAGCAGGTCCACCAGGCCGCGGAGATCGACCTGGAACGTGTGGGGCGGCTGAGGTGGGCCGGATGCCTGGGATGCCTGAGAGATCTGGGAGTCCATCGTCACGGCGCCGGTGGGGGGCTCTCGACGGCGCGGGGTCGGGCGGTCCGGTGAGGCGGTGACCGCGGGGATGGCCGGGGTGTCGGCGCGTCATCCTAGGGCCCGGAGGACTCCGCCGACCAGGGAATTCCCCATCCGCCGGAAGGCGCCGCGGCACCGGTGTTCCCGCTTTGTCAGTGCCGTGGTGTGCAATGGATCCCGTGCCCGCACTGCAAGAACCGTCGCGAGAACCACTGCAACAGCCGCTGAGGTCGGTGCTCGGTCCGCCCACCGCGAAGGTGATGGCCGAGCACCTCGGCCTGCACACGGTCGGCGACCTCCTCCACCACTACCCCCGCAGATACGAGGAGCGCGGCCAGCTCACCCACCTCGCCGACCTCCCCATGGACGAGCACGTCACCGTGGTCGCCCAGGTCGCCGACGCGCGGCTGCACACCTTCGCCTCCGCCAAGGCCCCGCGCGGCAAGGGCCAGCGCCTCGAGGTCACCATCACGGACGGCAGCGGCAGGCTCCAACTGGTCTTCTTCGGTCACGGTGTCCACAAGCCGCACAAGGAACTCCTGCCGGGCACCCGCGCGATGTTCGCCGGCAAGGTCTCCCTCTTCAACCGCCGCCTCCAACTCACCCATCCCGCGTACGAGCTGCTGCGGGGCGACCCGGAGGAGAGCGTCGAGACCTGGGCCGGCTCGCTCATCCCGATCTACCCCGCCACCGCCAAACTGGAGTCCTGGAAGATCGGCAAGGCGCTCCAGACCGTCCTGCCCCGTGCCCAGGACGCCGTGGACCCCCTCCCCGGACCGCTGCGCGAGGGACGCGGCCTGGTCCCGCTCCCGGAGGCGCTGCTGAAGATCCACCGCCCGCAGACCAGGGCCGACATCGAGGACGCCCGCGCCCGCCTGAAATGGGACGAGGCCTTCGTCCTCCAGGTCGCCCTCGCCCGACGCCGCCACGCCGACGGCCTGCTGCCCGCCGTCGCCCGCAGACCGCGGCCCGACGGCCTGCTCGCCGCCTTCGACGACCGGCTCCCCTTCACGCTCACCGACGGCCAGCGGAAAGTCTCCGAGGAGATCTTCGACGACCTCGCCACCGAGCACCCGATGCACCGGCTGCTCCAGGGCGAGGTCGGCAGCGGAAAGACCCTGGTCGCCCTGCGCGCCATGCTCGCCGTCGTCGACGCCGGGGGGCAGGCGGCCATGCTGGCGCCCACCGAGGTGCTCGCCCAGCAGCACCACCGCTCGGTCACCGAGATGATGGGCGAGCTGGCCGAGGGCGGCATGCTGGGCGGGGCGGAGAACGCCACCAAGGTCGTGCTGCTCACCGGCTCCATGGGCGCGGCCGCCCGCCGTCAGGCCCTGCTCGACCTGGTCACCGGCGAGGCCGGCCTCGTCATCGGCACACACGCGCTGATCGAGGACAAGGTCCAGTTCCACGACCTGGGCCTGGTGGTCGTCGACGAGCAGCACCGGTTCGGCGTCGAACAGCGCGACGCCCTGCGCGGCAAGGGCAAACAGCCCCCGCACCTGCTCGTCATGACCGCCACGCCCATCCCGCGCACCGTCGCGATGACGGTCTTCGGCGACCTGGAGACCTCCGTCCTCGACCAGCTCCCGGCCGGCCGCTCACCCATCGCCAGCCACGTCGTCCCGGCCGCCGACAAACCCCACTTCCTGGCCCGCGCCTGGGAACGGGTCCGCGAGGAGGTCGGCAACGGCCACCAGGCGTACGTGGTCTGCCCGCGCATCGGGGACGAGGAGGACGACCCGAAGAAGGCGGGGAGGAAGAAGCCCGGGTCTCCCGAGGACGACGCCGAGAAGCGTCCGCCGCTGGCCGTCCTCGACGTCGCCGACCACCTGGCGAAGGGCCCGCTGAGCGGCCTGGGCGTGGAGGTCCTGCACGGCCGGATGCAGCCCGACGACAAGGACGCCGTCATGCGCCGCTTCGCCGCCGGGGAGACCGATGTCCTGGTCGCCACCACCGTCATCGAGGTCGGGGTCAACGTTCCCAACGCCACCGTCATGGTGATCACGGACGCGGACCGCTTCGGCGTCTCCCAGCTCCACCAGCTGCGCGGCCGGGTCGGCCGGGGCTCGGCCCCCGGCCTGTGCCTGCTCGTCACCGAGATGCCCGAGGCGAGCCCGGCCCGCGGGCGGCTCGGCGCGGTCGCCGGCACCCTCGACGGCTTCGAGCTCTCCCGCCTCGACCTCGAACAGCGCCGTGAGGGCGACGTCCTGGGCCAGGCCCAGTCGGGCACCCGCTCCAGCCTGCGCATGCTCGCCGTCATCGACGACGAGGAGATCATCGCCGAAGCCCGCGAGGAGGCCACCGCGGTCGTCGCCACCGACCCCGGGCTGGAGAGCCTGCCGGGACTGCGCACCGCGCTCGCGGCCCTGCTGGACGACGAGAGGGAGCAGTACCTGGAGAAGGGCTGACAGACTGGTGCGGCCGGCCCTTGGGCACTGGCCGGCCGCACCGGTCGGCACGCCGGCAGGACCCCAGCGACCCAGGACGACCGAGGACAAGGACGAGGACATGACCCGCGTGATCGCCGGCCGGGCCGGCGGACGCCGCCTGGGCGTACCGCCGGGCAACGGCACCCGCCCCACCTCCGACCGGGCCCGCGAAGGCCTGTTCTCCACCTGGCAGGCCCTCCTCGGCGGCCCGCTGCACGGCGAGCGCGTCCTCGACCTGTACGCCGGTTCCGGTGCCGTGGGCCTGGAGGCCCTGTCCCGGGGGGCCGGGCACGCCCTCCTCGTCGAGGCCGACTCCCGGGCCGTCCGTACCGTCCGGGACAACGTCAAGGCACTCGGGCTCCCCGGCGCCGAGGTCAGACCGGGCAAAGCGGAACAGGTCATCCGCACGCCCCCGCCGGCCGAGCCGTACGACGTCGTCTTCCTCGACCCTCCGTACGCCGTCTCCGACGACGATCTCCGCGAGATCCTGCTCACACTCCGCACCGGGGGCTGGCTCGCCGACGAAGCCCTCGTCACCGTGGAGCGCAGCACCAGAGGCGGGGAGTTCGCGTGGCCACCCGGCTTCGAAGCGCTCCGGTCCCGTCGGTACGGCGAGGGAACGTTTTGGTACGGTCGCGCCGCCGCTGCGTGCAAAGACGCACGATGACCGGACCGGAGAGCGAGGGATCACCAGTGCGCCGCGCCGTCTGCCCCGGGTCGTTCGACCCGATCACCAACGGACACCTCGACATCATCGCCCGAGCCTCGAGTCTCTACGACGAGGTCTACGTCGCGGTGATGATCAACCAGTCCAAGAAGGGCCTCTTCGAGGTCGAGGAACGGATCGACCTGATCGGCCGGGTCACCGCCGAGTACGGGAACGTCCGGGTCGAGGCCTTCCACGGCCTGCTCGTCGACTTCTGCAAGCAGCGCGACATCCCCGCGATCGTCAAGGGCCTGCGCGCGGTCAGCGACTTCGACTACGAACTGCAGATGGCCCAGATGAACAACGGCCTCTCGGGCGTGGAGACCCTCTTCATCCCCACCAACCCCACCTACAGCTTCCTGTCGTCCTCCCTGGTCAAGGAGGTCGCCACCTGGGGCGGCGACGTCTCCCACCTGGTGCCCCAGGAGGTCTTCGCCGCCCTCTCCGAGCGCCTGCGCAAGGACTGAGAGCGACCGGGCGCCGCCCGCGCGCCGCACGGGCGCGCGACGGTGCCGGGCCGGCCCGAGGCCCGCCGCCGGGCCGGCCTCCGGGGAATTCGCCGGGCGGTGTTCCCCACCCGTCCCAGGGCCGTACAGTCGTTGCGTCCGTCTCCAACACAGCTGTAGAGAGTGGCGAGCACACGGTGGACGTGCAGAAGAAGCTGGACGAGATCGTCGACCTGGTCTCCGGGGCCCGGTCGATGCCCATGTCGGCCTCGTGCGTGGTCAACCGCGCCGAACTGCTCTCGATGCTCGAAGAGGTGCGCGCGGCGCTGCCCGACTCCCTCGCCCAGGCCCGGGAACTCATCGGCGGCCGCGAGCAGATGGTCGAGCAGGCCCGCCAGGAGGCCGAGCGGATCATCGAGGGCGCGCACGCCGAGCGCGGCTCCCTGGTCTCGGGCACCGAGATCGCCCGCCGCTCCCAGTCCGAGGCCGACCGGATCCTCACCGAGGCCCGCAAGGAGGCCGAAGAGGTCCGTGCCGAGGCCGACGACTACGTCGACTCCAAGCTCGCCAACTTCGAGGTCGTCCTGACCAAGACCCTCGGCTCCGTCGGCCGCGGCCGCGAGAAGCTGCTCGGCACCGGCCCCGGGCTCGACGAGCAGGGCTACGAGGACGAGGACGCCCCCGAGCGCAGTCACGACCCGGAGACCCTGCGCCGCAGTGCCGACGCGTACGTCGACGTCAAGCTCGGCGCCTTCGAGGCGGTCCTCGCCAAGACCCTGGAGGCGGTGGGCCGGGGCCGTCAGACCCTGCACGGCCGGATCGCCAGCGACGACCTCGGCGCCCTCTCCGAGGACATGACGACCGTCCAGCACTCCAGCGACGCCGACTACCTCGCCGACCTCGCGGCCATGTCGGACGCCCCGGCCCAGCGCGCCCGGTCCCAGCAGACCGCGCCCGACCGGCCCCAGCAGGCTCCGCCCCAGCAGGCTCCGCCCCAGCAGGCTCCGCCCCAGCAGGCTCCGCCCCAGCAGGCTCCGCAGGCCGCGCAGCAGGACTACGCCCAGCAGCAGACGTACGGCTACGAGCAGCAGAACCGGCAGTCCGATCCGTACGGCGGCTACCCGCAGCAGTACGGCGGGGGGCAGGACTCGTACGGCTACCCGCAGCAGGCCGACCCGTACGCCGCCTACCAGGGCTACGAGACGCCGCAGCAGCCGGCCTACGAGACCGGTCAGGACCGGCAGGGCTACGCCCCGCAGCAGCAGGACCCGGCCGCCCTCGACGAGACCAGCCTCTTCGACACCAGCATGATCAGCGCCGAGCAGTTGCGCGCCTACGAACAGGGCCGCGGCAACGGCTGACCGCCCGGCCACGGCCCGGCCGGCGCCACCCGGCCCCACGGCTGCCACCGGCCCGGATTGGGACGAGAGCCGAAGGTCCAGTATCCTGGCTCATCGGTCGTGTGTGCGTTGTGCCGACTTCGTGGACGTCCGCGACCCACGCTGCCCAGAACACGACGGGGCAGCGTATCTCCGAGCTCGAAGATCGAAAGCAGGAATGGTTCTGAACGCCCGCCTCGACCACCGCAATCCCCTCGTGTTCGACACACACGAGCTGGGACGGAGGCCGGGCGCGCAACAGCGCCTGACCCGCTCGATCGAGGCGCCCGGGGACCTCGGGATCCAGGGAGTCGTCGGAGTGCCGGAAGGCGCCCCGGTGGAACTCGAACTCCGGCTCGAGTCGGTCATGGAAGGTGTGCTCGTCACCGGCACCGCCCGTGCGACGGCCGAGGGGGAGTGCGTAAGGTGTCTGGAGCCGCTCGAGCGGGAGCTCGTCGCGGAGTACCAGGAGATGTTCTCGTACCCTGACGCCGACGACCGGGGCCGCGTGAAGGCGGAACCGGGCGACGACGCCGAGGACGACGAGGACAGGCTTTTCCTCGAGGACGGCATGTTCGACCTCGAGACCGTGCTGCGTGATGCGGTGGTGCTCGCACTGCCGATGCAGCCGGTGTGCCAGGACGACTGCCCCGGCCTGTGCTCCGAATGCGGAGCCCGGCTCGCGGACGACCCGGACCACCACCACGACGCCGTCGACATCCGTTGGGCGGCACTGCAGGGACTCGCCGGTTCACTCGAAGATGGCGAGAAGGACGAGATGAGCGGCGCCGAACCGGGCGTCGACGAGAAGCAGGAGAAGTAGCCGTGGCTGTTCCGAAGCGGAAGATGTCGCGCAGCAACACGCGCCACCGCCGGTCGCAGTGGAAGGCTGCGGTCCCCACCCTGGTTGCGTGCGAGCGCTGCCACGAGCCCAAGCAGCAGCACATCGCGTGCCCGTCTTGTGGCACCTACAACAAGCGCCAGGTCCTCGAGGTCTGAGCGGCTGGTGAGAGGCACTGTGTCCACGCCCAAGAAGCAGTCGCCCCGCGCGAGCGGGAGCGGATCGGCGGACAACAACCAGGCCTCGTCCCCCACGCTTCTGGAAGGGCGGCTCGGCTACCGGCTCGAGTCCGCCCTTCTGGTGCGTGCGCTGACCCACCGTTCCTACGCGTACGAGAACGGCGGTCTGCCGACGAACGAGCGGCTGGAGTTCCTCGGGGACTCCGTGCTCGGTCTCGTCGTCACGGACACGCTGTACCACGCCCACCCCGACCTGCCCGAAGGCCAACTGGCCAAGCTGCGGGCCGCGGTGGTCAACTCGCGTGCGCTGGCGGAGGTGGGCCGCGGGCTCGACCTCGGCTCCTTCATCCGGCTCGGCCGCGGTGAAGAGGGCACGGGTGGCCGGGACAAGGCGTCCATCCTCGCCGACACCCTCGAAGCGGTGATCGGCGCCGTCTATCTCGACCAGGGACTCGACTCGGCGGCGGAGCTGGTGCACCGCCTGTTCGACCCCCTGATCGAGAAGTCCTCCAACCTCGGCGCCGGCCTGGACTGGAAGACCAGTCTCCAGGAGCTCACCGCGACCGAAGGACTCGGCGTGCCCGAGTACCTGGTCACGGAGACCGGCCCCGACCACGAGAAGACCTTCACTGCTGCCGCCCGCGTCGGAGGCGTCTCGTACGGCACCGGCACCGGCCGCAGCAAGAAGGAGGCGGAGCAGCAGGCCGCCGAGTCCGCCTGGCGGTCCATCCGGGCCGCGGCGGACGAGCGCGCCGAAGCGGCCGCCCCCGCCGAAGCGGCCGCCCCCGCCGAGGCGGCCGGCCTTGTCGAAGCGGCCGGCCTTGTCGAAGCGGCGAGCGCGGAGACAGGTGCGGCGGCAGATGTCGAGCCTGCCGCCGACACGTCGTCGGCCTCCGCCTGACGATCCGTACCCGCGCGCACCCGCGCACACGTCCACGGATCGCGCGGCACCCGCGGGCGCCGGGGTGTTCGCGACACACGCAGAGCGCGACCCGGGTGCCCGCCCCGCAAGGGGACGGGCACCCGGGTCGCGCTCGTGAAGACCGGTCCTCGGAGGGAAAAGGAACCATGCCCGAGCTGCCCGAGGCCGAAGTCGTACGGCGCGGACTGGAGCGGTGGGTCGCCCACCGGACCGTCGCCGAGGCCGAGGTGCTGCACCCGCGTGCGGTGCGCCGCCATCTCGCCGGCGCCGACGACTTCGCGCACCGGCTGAAGGGCCACCGCCTCGGCGTTCCCCGCCGCCGCGGCAAGTACCTGTGGCTGCCACTCGAGGACGCGGACCAGTCGGTCCTGGCCCACCTCGGCATGAGCGGCCAGCTGCTGGTCCAGCCGCACACCGCCGCCGACGAGAAGCACCTGCGTGTCCGCGTCCGCTTCACCGACACGCGGACGTCAGCCGCTGCCGCGGCGGGCGACACCGAACTCCGCTTCGTCGACCAGCGGACGTTCGGCGGGCTCTCGCTGCACGACAACACCCCCGACGGGCTGCCCGACGTCATCGCGCACATCGCCCGCGACCCGCTCGACCCGCTCTTCGACGACGAGGCCTTCCACCGGGCGCTGCGCCGCAAGCGCACCACGATCAAGCGGGCCCTGCTCGACCAGTCCCTGATCAGCGGAGTGGGCAACATCTACGCGGACGAGGCACTGTGGCGGGCCCGCATCCACTACGAGCGCCCCACGGAGACCTTCACCCGCCCGCGCTCCCAGCTCCTCCTGGACCACGTCCGTGACGTGATGAACGCGGCCCTCGCGGTGGGCGGCACCAGTTTCGACAGCCTGTACGTCAACGTCAACGGCGAATCGGGCTACTTCGACCGCTCCCTGGACGCCTACGGCCGGGAGGGCCTGCCCTGCCGCCGCTGCGGTACGCCGATGCGCCGCCGGCCCTGGATGAACCGGTCCAGTTACTTCTGCCCGACATGTCAGCGGGCGCCGCGCGTCTCGTCGTAGCGCTCGCGGGCCTGGAGCACGTCGCCCATCCTGCCCTCCAGGAAATGGATGAGGGACAGCACGCGCCGTGCCACCTCGTGGCCCAGCGGGGTGAGTTCGTAGTCCACCCGGGGCGGATTGGTCGCCTGGGCCTCGCGGTGCACCAGGCCGTCGCGCTCCAGCGCGTGCAGTGTCTGGGAGAGCATCTTCTCGCTCACGCCGTCGACACGGCGGCGCAACTCGTTGAAGCGCAGCGATCCCCCGCACAGCGCCCCGAGCGTCAGCGCGCCCCAGCGTCCCGTCACATGCTCCAGCGTGCCGCGCGAGGGGCACCCCCTGGCGAACACGTCGTAGGGGAGCCGCTGCTCCGCCGAGTCCTCCGGGTGCGGCCGCGTGGTGGTCATGCCTTCAGCGTACTTCGGCGCAGCGCTTACCAGCAGGTGGCACTCACCACGCGACAGCGCAGGCAGACCACGCGGAGAAGTGCGCGGAACCCGGCGGCGGCCGGGACATCCCGGGCCGCCGTCCGTGCTTCCGTGTGCGTACTGCTGCGATCCTCGGGTGGGTGAACCTCTGGGGGGTGTCTGGCACATGCCCACGGCGTCACGGCATCTGGCACGCACGCTCGCCGCGTTGCCCAAACGCCCACGTGGCTCCTCCCCCACTCTCGGCTTCGCCCGAGCGGGGGAACCCCCGTCGAGGACGCCCCGGCGCCTTGCGATCGCACGTGCCGGGCATCGTTCCTTCCCCCGCGCTCATGCGCCGGACACCCCCTAGTAGCCGAAGTTCTGGGTCCACCAGGGGCCGCCGGAGCCGAAGTGCACGCCCACGCCCAGGGTCTTGAAGTCGCAGTTCAGGATGTTCGCCTTGTGGCCGGGGCTGTTCATCCAGGCCTCCATGACCGCCGCGGCGGTGGCCTGGCCGCGGGCGATGTTCTCCCCGCCGAGGTCGGATATCCCGGCCGCCGACGCCCGGTCCCACGGTGTGTCGCCGTCGGGGTCGGTGTGGTCGAAGAAGTCGCGGTCGGCCATGTCCTTGCTGAACGCCGTGGCCAGACCGGACAGCGCACTGTTCGCGGCCACCGGCCTGCAGCCCACCTTGGCCCGCTCCTGGTTGACCAGCCGGAGTACCTGGGCTCCGGCGGCGGCCTCCTCGGAAACGGTCACCGGGCTGCCGGGCGTCATCTTCTCCGGCTGCGGAGCGGTCCTGCGCTCCGGAGCCGTCGTCTTCTCGGACACCTCCTCGCCCGGTGTCGTCGAAGGCTTCTCCTTCTCCTCTGCCGCTCCCGCTTCTGCTTCGGCGGGTGCCTCCTTCTCCGGGGTCCTCGTCCTCTTCTCGTCCGAGGAACCCGACGGCGAGGGCGTGGGGGAGACGTCGCGGTCGGCGTCGCGGCTCGCGGGTTCACCGGCGTCGCGGCCCGGGCTCTCGAGGCTGCCCGAGGTGCCCCCCAGCTCGCCGGGCGTGTTGGTCGGGGTGCCCGCGGCCTCCACGCTGTCGCCGGGCGCGCGGTCGCCGCCCAGCTTGTAGTTCTCGAGGCCGGGCACCACGCCCGTGGCCACCGCCACCGTGCCGAGGGCCACCGCGGCGGACACCCCGAGCAGGCCGGTGCGGACCGGGGTCGCGGCCTTCTTCTTCCGGCGCCGTCCCCCCGCGTGCCGGTCGCTCTCGCCGGGCGTGAAGCCGTCGCCCGGGGAGCCGCTCCGCGGGAAGCCCCCGGGCCGGAGGCCGTCGCCCGCGAACACGGCCGTGTCGGCGGCGGCCGTGTCAGCGGACCTGGAGCGGTCCGGCCCCGCGGAGAAGCGGTCGTCCCGGTGGACGTACCCCTGGTGGTGGTTCTCCCGGTGGGCGCCCGGAGGGAAGCCGCCCTGCGCGAAGTCCCCCGCGTAGTCGTCCCCGGGAGCGCCCTCCGTCGCGAAGAGGTAGGCCTCGCTCCTCGCGGCCGTCTCGGCGTACGCCTCCGGGTTCAGATAGGGGGCGATGCCCATGGCCGGAACGTCTTCGGCGTGAGCACCCAGCGGACCGTGGCCTCCGTCGTGCAGGTCGTCGTGCTGAGTGACCCCCGTGGCGGCGCGGCCCGTGGCGGCGCGGCCGGCGGCGGAGCGTCGGTGGCGTCCCATGTTCTGGCCTTCCTCAGTCCTGGCGGTCGGTCGACTCGTCCTCGCGTTCAACATGAAACTCACACCATCGAGTGAGTTTCATATGAGATTCATTCGATCGGGACGGTACCGCATGCCGTCAGGGGAGGGAGTGCCCCGAGTGACATTGTCCGGTTAGGTTGCAGCCATGAGCGAGGATGTGCGACTGGTCGCCTGGGTGCGGGGACGTGTCCAAGGTGTGGGTTTCCGCTGGTTCACGCGGGCCAAGGCGCTGGAGATCGGCGGCCTGAGTGGCTTTGCTCTCAATCTGGCGGACGGACGCGTCCAAGTGGTCGCGGAGGGCTCCCGTGAGCGCTGCGACGGACTGCTCGACTGGCTCCAGGACGGCGACACGCCCGGGCGCGTGGACGGCGTCACCGAGATCTGGGACACACCCCGCGGCGGATACGACGGCTTCGCCATCCGCTGAGCCCTCCGCGTCCGAAGGGCCTCCGGGGTGCCGGCCGACCGCCTCGGCAGGCTCTCGGGCGCGGAAAAGTCCTGGTGACCGCCGAGGCCCGGGGTGCCGTGGGAAGCCCTCCGGCACCGACGGCCACAACGCCGGGAGGGCCCGCCGGAACCGCTGCGACGCCGCCCGGCGGCCGTGTGCGCCGCGTCGTCGGCCGATACGGCGTGTGATCGTGTTGACCGTCAAACTTTTTGGTGAGACGCTGAAAGTCCCCGCGCACCTTAGCTGTTTGGCATGGCTGAACGGCAGCACAACTGCAGGTCTGCCAGGCATCGCGGGTGCTCATCCCTCACGACCCACACCGCACAGGTCGGTCACGCATTGTGGAGGACCATCCATCATGGCAAAGGCGCTTCTCGGTTACGTCGGCGGCTCCGACCCTCGACTCCTCGCCGAGATGCGACGGCTCCAGCAGCGCGTCCAGGACCTGGAATCCGAACTCGTACGGATCCAGGCGGAGAACGACGAGCTTGCGGCTGCCGCTTCTCACGACAGGATCATGGAGAGCGTTGACGCACACCAGGCGGAGCCTGCGCTGACCTGATCACTGCACCGCTCCACCACGGCACGCAGTGGTCGGTCGGCCCGCCCGTCACCACCGCCACGCTGTCAGAAGTGCAAGGGACGCCCCGGCGTCCCTTCTTTCTTGCCTCCGCGTCCCCCGCGCCGACCGGATTCCCAAGTTCCTTGCTCCGCGCATCCTTTCACCGTCTTCAACGTGTGGTGTGCCCTGAGCGTTCACCCGTGAAACCGCCGGTTCACGGAGGGGGACATCCCGGGCAGGTAGAGTCCGGCGGCGTGCACCTCAAGGCCCTGACCCTCCGTGGCTTCAAGTCGTTCGCCTCGGCGACCACGCTCCGGTTCGAACCGGGGATCACGTGTGTCGTCGGACCGAACGGCTCGGGCAAGTCCAACGTCGTGGACGCGCTCAGCTGGGTCATGGGCGAGCAGGGCGCCAAGTCGCTGCGCGGCGGAAAGATGGAGGACGTCATCTTCGCGGGCACCACCGGCCGCCCGCCGCTCGGCCGGGCCGAGGTGTCCCTGACCATCGACAACTCCGACGGGGCCCTGCCCATCGAGTACGCCGAGGTCACCATCACGCGGACCATGTTCCGCAACGGTGGCAGCGAGTACCAGATCAACGGCGACACCTGCCGCCTCCTCGACATCCAGGAACTGCTCTCCGACTCCGGCATCGGCCGTGAGATGCACGTCATCGTCGGCCAGGGCCAGCTGGACTCCGTCCTGCACGCCGACCCGACGGGCCGCCGCGCCTTCATCGAGGAGGCCGCGGGCGTCCTCAAGCACCGCAAGCGCAAGGAGAAGGCGCTGCGCAAGCTGGACGCGATGCGGGCCAACCTCGCCCGCGTGCAGGACCTCACCGACGAACTGCGGCGCCAGCTCAAACCCCTCGGCCGCCAGGCGGCGGTCGCCCGGCGGGCCGCCGTCATCCAGGCCGACCTGCGCGACGTCCGCCTGCGCCTCCTCGCCGACGACCTCGTCCGCCTGCGCGAGGCCCTCACGGCGGAGATCGCCGACGAGGCCGCCCTCAAGGAGCGCAAGGACACCGCCGAGCAGGAACTGCGCGAGGCCCTCCGACGCGAGGCGGTTCTCGAGGACGAGGTCCGGCGCCTCACCCCGGGCCTGCAGAACGCCCAGCAGACCTGGTACGAGCTCTCCCAGCTCGCCGAGCGGGTGCGCGGCACCGTCTCGCTCGCCGACGCGCGCGTGAAGAGCGCCACCTCCGCACCTCCCGAGGAACGCCGTGGACGCGACCCCGAGGACCTGGAACGCGAGGCCGCCCGGGTCCGCGAACAGGAGGCCGGGCTGGAGGCCGCCCTCGAAGCCGCCGAACGCGCCCTGGAGGACACGGTCGCCCATCGCGCCGAGCTGGAACGCGACCTGGCCCAGGAGGAACGGCGCCTGAAGGACGCCGCCCGCGCCATCGCCGACCGGCGCGAGGAACTCGCCCGGCTCACCGGAAAGGTGGGTGCCGCCCGCTCGCGCGCCGCGGCGGCCCGGGCCGAGATCGAGCGCCTGGCGGCCGCCCGGGACGAGGCCCGGGAACGGGCCGCCGCCGCCCAGGAGGAGTACGAGACCCTGCAGGCCGAGGTCGACGGCCTCGACGCCGGGGACGCGGACCTCGCCGGACAGCACGAGGCGGCCAAGCAGCGGCTCGCCGAGGCCGAGGCCGCCCTCACCGCCGCCCGCGAGGCGGCCACCGCCGCCGAACGCGAACGCGCGGCGACCCGGGCCCGCCACGAGGCGCTCGCCCTGGGCCTGCGCCGCAAGGACGGCACCGGCGCGCTGCTCTCGGCCCAGGACCGGCCGGCCGGACTGCTCGGTCCCGCCGCCGAACTGCTCACCGTCACCCCGGGCCACGAGACCGCCCTCGCCGCCGCCTTCGGGGCCGCCGCCGACGCCCTCGCCGTGACCGGCCCCGCCGCTGCCGCCGAGTCGATCCGCCTGCTGCGCACACAGGACGCGGGCCGTGCCGCCCTGCTCCTCACCACCGGCCCGGACGCGGTGGGTACCGGGGCACCCGACGGTCCGCACGAGCCGCTCACCGGCGTGTCCGACGGACCGCGGTACGCCGCCGATCTGGTGCGCGGGCCCGCCGAGCTGCTCCCTGCCGTACGCCGGCTGCTGCGCGGGATCGTCGTCGTCGGCACCCTCGAGGACGCCGAGGAACTGGTGTGCGAGCGGCCCGAGCTGACCGCCGTGACCGCCGAAGGCGACCTGCTGGGCGCGCACTTCGCACACGGCGGCTCGGCGGGCGCTCCGAGCCTGCTTGAGGTGCAGGCCTCCGTGGACGAGGCCGCCGCCGAGCTGGAGGAGCTCGCCGTGCGGTGCGAGGAGCTGACCCGGGCACAGCACACGGCGACCGAGGAACGCGGGCGGTGCGCCGCCCTCGTCGAGGAACTGGGGGAGCGGCGCCGGGCGGCCGAGCGGGAGAAGTCCTCCGTCGCCCAGCAGCTCGGCCGGCTCGCCGGGCAGGCCCGTGGGGCCGCCGGGGAGGCGGAGCGGTCCGCCGCCGCGGCGGCCCGGTCGCAGGAGGTCCTCGACAAGGCGCTCGACGACGTGGAGGAACTCGCCGAACGGCTCGCCGTCGCCGAGGAGATGCCGTTCGACGAGGAGCCCGACACCTCCGTGCGCGACCGGCTCGCCGCCGACGGGGCCAACGCCCGCCAGACCGAGATGGAGGCCCGCCTCCAGGTGCGCACGCACGAGGAGCGGGTCAAGGGGCTTGCCGGGCGGGCCGACTCCCTGGACCGGGCCGCCCGTACGGAACGCGAGGCACGCGCGCGTGCCGAGCAGCGGCGGGCCAGGCTGCGGCACGAGGCGGCCGTCGCCGGGTCCGTCGCCGCCGGTGCCCGGCACCTGCTCGCGCACGTCGAGGTGTCCCTCGCGCGTGCCGACGAGGAGCGCACCGCCGCCGAGGCGGCGAAGGCCCGCAGCGAGCAGGGGCTCGCCCGCGCGCGGACCGAGGGACGCGACCTGAAGGCGGACCTCGACAAGCTGACGGACTCGGTGCACCGGGGCGAAGTGCTCGGCGCCGAGAAGCGGCTGCGGATGGAGCAGCTGGAGACCAAGGCCCTGGAGGAGCTGGGCGTGGAACCCGCCCACCTCATGGCCGAGTACGGCCCGCACCGGCCGGTACCGGCGGCACCGCCTCCCGAGGGCGGACCGGGCGGACGGCTCCCGGCCACGGCCGGCCCGGACGACGGACAGCCCAGTGGCTCCGCAGGCTTCGATGCCGATGCCGGTTCCGGTTCCGACGCCGGCTCCGGCGGCGGCTCCGCGGGGGGAGGGCAGCCGGGGGACGGGGCCACCCGTCCCTTCGTCCGCGCCGAGCAGGAGAAGCGGCTGAAGGCGGCCGAGCGCGCCTACCAGCAGCTCGGCAAGGTGAACCCGCTCGCCCTGGAGGAGTTCGCCGCGCTGGAGGAACGCCACCAGTTCCTCGGCGAGCAGCTGGAGGACCTGAAGAAGACCCGCGCGGATCTGCTCCAGGTCGTCAAGGAGGTCGACGAGCGCGTCGAGCAGGTCTTCAGCGAGGCCTACCGGGACACGGCCAGGGAGTTCGAAGGAGTCTTCTCGCGGCTGTTCCCCGGCGGCGAGGGGCGGTTGGTGCTGACCGATCCCGACAACATGCTCACCACGGGCGTGGACGTCGAGGCGCGTCCGCCGGGCAAGAAGGTCAAGCGGCTGTCGCTGCTCTCGGGCGGAGAACGGTCGCTGACCGCCGTGGCGCTGCTGGTGTCGATCTTCAAGGCGCGGCCGAGCCCGTTCTACGTCATGGACGAGGTCGAGGCCGCGCTCGACGACACCAACCTCCAGAGGCTCATCCGGATCATGCAGGAGTTGCAGGAGGCCTCGCAGCTGATCGTGATCACGCACCAGAAGCGCACCATGGAGGTCGCCGACGCGCTCTACGGCGTCTCCATGCAGGGCGACGGTGTGTCCAAGGTCATCAGCCAGCGTCTCCGCCAGGCATCCTGACGGCCCTTCGCACTCATTGGCTTCACATTTTGAACTCAATGCTGCCGTGCGTGTGCAGGCATTGCAGGAAGTGTGTGTCTGATTCGCCACTCACCTTCTCTCTTGACTTCAGGACTTGAAGACATAGTCTCGTCGGCGTCGCTTTTACCTTCAGGTACCTTCAGGTGGACCTCGAAGGGCTGAACCCCCACCCGGCGGTGCTGCCGGTGGCCCGAGGAGTTACACGTGACCAGCTCAGTGCAGGTACAGAAGTCAGGAGCCGGTACGGCTCACCCCGATCATCTCGGGCACGTCGTCTTCATCGCGGCGTCGGCCGCCATGGGCGGTTTCCTCTTCGGCTACGACAGTTCCGTGATCAACGGCGCCGTCGAGGCCATCCGCGACCGCTACGACATCGGTTCGGCCGCTCTCGCCCAGGTCATCGCGATCGCGCTGATCGGCTGCGCCATCGGTGCCGCCACCGCCGGCCGTGTGGCCGACCGCATCGGCCGCATCCGGTGCATGCAGATCGCCGCGGTCCTGTTCACCGTCAGCGCCGTCGGCTCCGCCGTCCCCTTCTCCCTCTACGACCTCGCCTTCTGGCGGATCGTCGGCGGCATAGCCATCGGCATGGCCTCCGTCATCGGCCCGGCCTACATCGCCGAGGTCGCCCCGCCCGCCTACCGCGGCCGGCTCGGCTCCTTCCAGCAAGCCGCGATCGTCATCGGCATCGCCGTCTCGCAGCTGGTCAACTGGGGCATCCTGAACGCGGCCGGCGGCGACCAGCGCGGCGAACTGCTGGGCCTGGAGGCCTGGCAGCTCATGCTCGGCGTCATGGTCGTCCCGGCCGTCCTCTACGGACTGCTCTCCTTCGCCATCCCCGAGTCCCCGCGCTACCTGATCTCCGTCGGCAAGCACGAGCGCGCCCGGAAGATCCTCGGCGAGGTCGAGGGCCGGGGTGTCGACCTGGACGCGCGCGTCACCGAGATCGAGTCGGCGATGCACAGCGAGGAGAAGTCCCGCTTCAAGGACCTGCTCGGCGGCAGCTTCTTCTTCAAGCCCATCGTCTGGGTCGGTATCGGCCTCTCGGTCTTCCAGCAGTTCGTCGGCATCAACGTCGCGTTCTACTACTCCTCGACGCTGTGGCAGTCGGTCGGCGTCGACCCGACGGACTCGTTCCTCTACTCCTTCACCACGTCGATCATCAACATCGTCGGCACCGTCATCGCGATGATCTTCGTCGACCGCATCGGCCGCAGGCCGCTCGCGATCATCGGCTCCGTCGGCATGGTGATCGGCCTCGCCCTGGAGGCCTGGGCGTTCTCCTTCGACCTCGTCGACGGCAAGCTCCCCGCCACCCAGGGCTGGGTCGCGCTGGTCGCCGCCCACGTGTTCGTCCTCTTCTTCGCCCTGTCGTGGGGTGTCGTCGTCTGGGTCATGCTCGGTGAGATGTTCCCCAACCGGATCCGCGCCGCCGCCCTGGGCGTGGCCGCCGCCGCGCAGTGGATCGCCAACTGGGCCATCACCGCGAGCTTCCCGTCCCTGGCCGACTGGAACCTGTCGGTCACCTACGTGATCTACACCGTGTTCGCCGCGCTCTCCATCCCGTTCGTCCTCAAGTTCGTCAAGGAGACGAAGGGCAAGGCCCTGGAGGAAATGGGCTGAGCGCGGCCGCAGGGCCGATGCCGACGGGTCCCCTTCGGGCCGCCCGCCCCCCGGACCGAGGAGAAGGGTCCAAGTCCCCGCTGTCCCTCTCCTCGTACCCCCGCCGCCCCGGCCCGGACCCCGTCCGGGCCGGGGCGGCGGGGTGCCGCACCACCTCCGGCACCTCGTCCCGGAGGGAGACCCCCGACCGTGACGGGCAGGACCTGGCCCTCTCCTCCCCGTGCACAGGGCGGGCCGTGTGCGGGGGCGGACCCTGACCGGCGGGGCATCGGACCACCAGGCCGCAGGCGCCCGACGGAACGGGGCGCGTCGTACGGGCCGCCCTCGGCACGGCCGGGGTGCCCATGGCTGATACTGGGGCTGTTATGGACATCCTCATCCTTGCTGTAGTCATCGCCGTGGTCGTGGTCGGCGCGCTCGGCGGGCTCATCGTCGGCAGCCGCCGCAAGAAGCAGCTGCCCCCGCCGCCATCCGCCGCCCCCGACATCACCGCCCCACCGGCCGAGCCGCACGTCGGCGACGAGGCCGAGACGCCGCGGGAGGAACCGCGGCGCACCGTAGAGGAGGTTGACCTTCCGGACGGCTCCGCCCCGGTCGTCGTCGAGGAACCGCCCACCGAGGCGCCCGCGATCGAGATCCCGGAGCCCACCGCCGGCCGGCTCGTCCGGCTGCGTGCCCGTCTCTCCCGTTCGCAGAACGCGCTCGGCAAGGGCCTGCTCACCCTGCTGTCCCGCGAGCACCTCGACGAGGACACCTGGGAGGAGGTCGAGGACACACTGCTCACCGCCGACGTCGGCGTGCAGCCCACCCTGGAACTGGTGGAGCGGCTGCGTGAGCGCGTGAAGGTGCTCGGCACGCGCACCCCCGCCGAGCTGCGCGGACTGCTCCGCGAGGAACTGGTCGCCCTGATCGACCCGGGCATGGACCGCACCGTGCACACCGAGAACGAGACCGGCGGTCCGGGCATCGTGATGGTCGTCGGGGTCAACGGCACCGGCAAGACCACCACCACCGGCAAGCTCGCCCGGGTCCTGGTCGCCGACGGCAACACCGTCGTCCTCGGCGCCGCCGACACCTTCCGCGCCGCCGCCGCCGACCAGCTCGAGACCTGGGGCGAGCGGGTCGGCGCCCACACCGTGCGCGGCCCGGAAGCCGGCGACCCGGCCTCCGTCGCGTTCGACGCGGTCAAGGAGGGCAAGGAGATGGCCGCGGACGTCGTGCTCATCGACACCGCCGGCCGGCTGCACACCAAGACCGGCCTCATGGACGAGCTCGGCAAGGTCAAGCGGGTCGTGGAGAAGCACGCCCCGCTGGACGAGGTGCTGCTCGTGCTCGACGCCACCACCGGCCAGAACGGCCTGGTCCAGGCCCGGGTCTTCGCCGAGGTCGTCGACATCACCGGCATCGTGCTCACCAAGCTCGACGGTACGGCCAAGGGCGGCATCGTGGTCGCCGTCCAGCGCGAACTGGGCGTCCCGGTCAAGCTGATCGGTCTCGGCGAGGGCGCGGACGACCTGGCGCCGTTCGAGCCGGACGCGTTCGTGGACGCGCTGATCGGCGAGTGAGACCCCGTGGCGGCCGGCCGGACCGGACCCGCCCTGGAAACGCGAAGAAGCGCCCGCTTCCGGAATCCGGAAACGGGCGCTTCGCCATGCGGGCACGGTGGCCTACGCCCGCGACCGGTGCACCACGTAGGCCAGCGTGCCCAGCACCAGGCGGGCCTCCGGCGGTTGGAGTGCCGAATCGAGGGCGGGGGAGCGCAGCCAGCGCACCGGACCGAGACCGCCCCGGTCGGACGACGGCGCCGTGATGTGCGTACCGGGGCCGAGGCCGTGCAGGTCGAGGGCGGCCGGGTCGTCCCAGCCCATGCGGTAGAGCAGTTCGGGCAGCGCGGCGGCGGCGCCGGGGGCGACGAAGAACTGGGCCCGGCTGTCCGGGGTGGCGGCGACGGGGCCGACGGGCAGGCCCATGCGCTCGAGCCGGGCCAGGGCTCGGCACCCGGCGGGTTCCGCCACCTCGATCACGTCGAAGGCCCGCCCGACCGGCAGCATCATCGCGGCACCCGGGTACTCGGCCCAGATCTCCGACACGTCGTCCAGCGGGGCCCCGGCGGGGATCTCCGGCGCGAAATCCAGCGGATGCGCGCCCGGTGCCCGGCACCCCGCCCGGCCGCAGGAGCAGGCGCCGGCGGCGGCGCGGGCGCCCGGCACCACGTCCCAGCCCCACAGCCCGGTGTACTCCGCCACGGCGGTGCCCCCCGACCCGCGGCCCCGGCGGCGCGAGCCGGACCGGATGTCACGGATGCCCCGGCTGATACCGATCGTGAAGCCCATGCCCCCTCCAACGGGTCCGACGCACCGCCGGTTACGCAACGGGCGCGACGCGTGACTCTCTGTTCTCGACTTCCCGGTGCGGTCCTGCTCAGTCGGCGCTTCGGGGTGACCGGGGTGGTGTGTACGGTGCCGCGCGCCCCCGAGTGCGTCGCCGCACCACTCCTGGCCGTCCCGTGCCAAGTGAAGCGCGAGTCGGTCACGGCGAGTTCATTCGATGGGGTGGCGAATGGTGGCGATTCCGGGTTCGCCGTGGCTGGACGGGTGATCGTGGGGCTACGTTGTGTGCACGGTCCGCCGGGGCACATGCGCGTGCGGGTATGCCGGAGGCAACTCGGCATTCCGTTCGAAGGGTGGGAAGCGCCGGACGGCGGTTCCGGCAACCGGCATTCTGGTAGGGCTTGGCGCACTCAGCGGCAAGTGGTTTTCAGGGATGGGGGCGTTCCAGTTGAGCGGCAACGGCGGTGGCGGGACGAACGCTGCGAGCAGTCAGAAGCGTCCGAACGAGCTGCTCGCCTCGTGGTTCGCCCGCAGCGGCTGGTCGAAGGGCGAGCTCGCCCGCCAGGTCAACCGCAGAGCCCGCCGACTGGGCGCCAACCACATCTCCACCGACACCTCGCGCGTGCGCCGCTGGCTGGACGGCGAGAATCCGCGCGAGCCCATCCCCCGGATCCTCGCCGAGCTGTTCTCCGAGCGCTTCGGCGTCGTCGTGTCCGTGGAGGACCTGGGCCTGCGCACCACCCGGCCCTCACCCTCCGCCACCGGCGTCGACCTGCCCTGGACCGGCCCGCAGGCCGTGGCCCTGCTCAGCGAGTTCTCGCGCAGCGACCTGATGCTCGCGCGGCGCGGTTTCCTCGGGAGCTCGCTGGCCCTCTCCGCGGGCCCGTCCCTCATCGAGCCCATGCAGCGCTGGCTCGTCCCCTCGCCGTCCGCGGCGCAGTCCCCCCCGGAGCCCGAGCCGGTCCCCGCCGGCCGCGCGCGCGGCCGGCTGTCCCCGCCGGAGCTGGACCTGCTGGAGACCACCACCGTGATGTTCCGGCAGTGGGACGCCCAGTGCGGCGGCGGCCTGCGCCGCAAGGCGGTCGTCGGGCAGCTCCACGAGGTGACGGACCTGCTCCAGGAACCCCAGCCCGCCCCGATCCGGCGGCGCCTGTTCAAGGTCGCCGCCGAGCTCGCCGAACTGGCCGGCTGGATGTCGTACGACGTCGGGCTGCAGCCCACCGCGCAGAAGTACCACGTCCTCGCCCTGCACGCGGCGAAGGAGGCCGGGGACCGGCCGCTCGGCTCGTACATCCTGTCGAATCTGAGTCGTCAGATGATCCACCTCGGCCGGCCCGAGGACGCCCTGGAGCTCATCCATCTCGCGCAGTACGGCAGCCGTGACTGCGCCGGCCCCCGCACCCAGGCGATGCTGTATGCGATGGAGGCCCGCGCCTTCGCCAACATGGGCCAGCCCGGCCGGTGCAAGCGCGCGGTCAGGATGGCCGAGGACACCTTCGCCGAGGCCGACGAGTGGGACGAGCCGGACCCCGACTGGATCCGCTTCTTCTCCGAGGCCGAGCTGTACGGCGAGAACTCCCACTCCTTCCGCGACCTCGCCTACGTGGCGGGCCGCAGCCCCACGTACGCCTCGCTCGCCGAGCCGCTGATGCAACGGGCCGTCGAGCTGTTCGCCGCGGAGGCCGACCGGCACCAGCGGTCGTACGCCCTCAACCTGATCGGCATGGCCACCGTCCACCTGCTCCAGCGCGAGCC
Source organism: Streptomyces sp. NBRC 110035 (assembly GCF_000829695.1). Taxonomy (GTDB): domain Bacteria; phylum Actinomycetota; class Actinomycetes; order Streptomycetales; family Streptomycetaceae; genus Streptomyces. Next base: position 161,098 of record NZ_BBNN01000021.1, read on the forward strand.
CGAGCAGGGAGCGGTTCTCGCCACCGACGCCATCAAGGCGGCCAAGAAGGTCCGCTCCGAGCGCGTCAACACTCGTATCCGAAAGACGGTCGGCACGGCCGTCCGGGATTTCGGCGACCGGGCCGACGTCGTCGACCTCACCGAGCGGCTCGCCGTCGAACTGCCGGAGACCGCCGAAGCGGTCTGACGTCCCAAAACCCCGGAGATCTCCGGGAAATCCAGAACCCCGGCCGCGGCCGGCCCTCCCGAACCGCCCGACTCGGCTCCCCCATGCCAGGTCATCGGAAGGCCCGCCGCGGCCGGCACCTTTGTGCACCCGAGCCGGCGCCGCTCTCGCGGGCCCGGCTGCCCGCCGTCGTGGTGCCGCCACCGATGGGCGCGGTGCCGTGTGGCGAAGATTGCGTCACGATAACGATCGGCACTGTCCGCATCCGGCAGTTCATCGACGCGTAACACGCCGGGTGCCTTCGTCACGGCGGTGAAACAGCGAGGGGCTTCCACCGAAACGGCGCTGCGCGAATCTCTTGGCGCAGAACCGGCCCACCCCTCACGACCCGCTCAGGCTTCGCCCGCACGGGGCCGTACCAACGACGAGGAGACGCCGATGGCACCAGCCATCACCCTTGCCGCAGAAGCGCCCACGCTCTCTGCCGCCAACACAGGGTTCATGCTCATCTGTTCCGCTCTGGTGATGCTCATGACGCCAGGCCTGGCCTTCTTCTACGGAGGCATGGTCCGGGTCAAGAGCACCCTGAACATGCTGATGATGAGCTTCATCAGCCTGGGAATCGTCACCATCCTGTGGGTGCTGTACGGCTTCTCGATGGCGTTCGGCACCGACTCCGCCGGTCTCGTCGGCTGGAACTCCGACTGGATCGGCCTCAGCGACATCGGCCTGACCGAACTCTGGGACGGCTACACCATCCCCGTCTTCGTCTTCCTGGTCTTCCAGCTGATGTTCGCCGTCCTCACGCCCGCCCTGATCAGCGGCGCGCTCGCGGACCGCGTGAAGTTCACCGCGTGGGCGCTGTTCGTCGCCCTGTGGGCCACCATCGTCTACTTCCCGGTCGCGCACTGGGTCTGGGGCTCCGGCGGCTGGGCCTTCGAAATGGGCGTCATCGACTTCGCCGGCGGTACGGCCGTCCACATCAACGCGGGCGCCGCCGCACTCGGTGTCATCCTGGTGATCGGCAAGCGGGTCGGCTTCAAGAAGGACCCGATGCGCCCGCACAGCCTGCCGCTGGTCATGCTCGGCGCCGGGCTGCTGTGGTTCGGCTGGTTCGGCTTCAACGCCGGTTCCTGGCTCGGCAACGACGACGGCGTCGGCGCGCTGATGTTCGTCAACACCCAGATCGCCACCGCCGCCGCCGTCCTCGGCTGGCTCGCCTACGAGAAGATCCGCCACGGCGCCTTCACCACGCTCGGCGCCGCCTCCGGCGCGGTCTCCGGCCTCGTCGCCATCACCCCGGCCGGCGGAGCGGTCACCCCGCTCGGCGCGATCGCCGTCGGCGCCATCGCCGGTGTGCTGTGCGCCATGGCCGTCGGCCTGAAGTACAAGTTCGGCTACGACGACTCCCTGGACGTCGTCGGCGTCCACCTCGTCGGCGGCATCCTCGGCTCCCTCCTCGTCGGCTTCTTCGCCAGCGGCAAGGGCCAGTCCGAGGTCGAGGGCCTCTTCTACGGCGGCGGCCTCGACCAGTTCTGGAAGCAGTGCGCCGGTGTCTTCGGCGTCCTCGCCTACTCCCTGGTCGTCTCCGCGGTCCTCGCCCTCCTCCTCGACAAGACGATCGGTATGCGAGTCTCCGAGGACGACGAGGTCGCCGGCATCGACCAGGTCGAGCACGCCGAGACCGCGTACGACTACAGCGGTGCCGGTGGCGGCGCCCGCAGCACCGCCGCCCCGTCCGCAGCCCAGGCCGAGAGCAAGAAGGTGGACGCATGAAGCTCATCACCGCCGTCGTCAAGCCGCACCGGCTCGACGAGATCAAGGAGGCCCTGCAGGCCTTCGGGGTACACGGCCTGACGGTCACCGAGGCCAGCGGCTACGGCCGCCAGCGCGGCCACACCGAGGTCTACCGCGGTGCCGAGTACACCGTCGACCTGGTCCCCAAGATCCGCATCGAGGTGCTGGTCGAGGACGACGACGCCGAACAGCTCATCGACGTCGTCGTCAAGGCGGCCCGCACCGGCAAGATCGGTGACGGCAAGGTCTGGTCGATCCCGGTCGACACGGCCGTACGGGTCCGGACCGGCGAGCGCGGACCGGAAGCGCTCTGAGGAAGACCGACGGAACAGGAGTCGCCGGGTGACGAGCACCGACACGCACAACGAGACACAGGACTCGGGACCCAGCGGCTACGCGGCGGCCCGGCTGCGCCTCCTCACCGAGGGGGCGCGGTCCGGGCCGCCGCGCCGTGCCGCCCTCGCCCGGCTCACGGACGACTGGCTCACCGCACTGTTCACCGCGGGCACCGAACAACTGCGCGGTGCCTCCCTGATCGCGGTCGGCGGCTACGGGCGGGGCGAACTGTCCCCGCGCAGCGACCTCGACCTGCTCCTGCTGCACGACGGCAGCGACCCCAAGGCCGTCGCCGCCCTCGCCGACCGGCTCTGGTACCCGGTCTGGGACCTCGGCATCGCCCTCGACCACTCCGTACGCACCCCGGCCGAGGCCCGACGCACCGCCGGCGAGGACCTCAAGGTCCAGCTGGGCCTCCTGGACGCCCGGCACATCGCCGGAGACCTCGGCCTCACCGCCGCCCTGCGCACCACCCTCCTGGCCGACTGGCGCAACCAGGCACCCGAACGCCTTCCCGAACTCCAGGAACTCTGCGCCGAACGCGCCGAGCGCCACGGAGAGCTGCAGTACCTCCTGGAACCCGACCTCAAGGAGGCCCGTGGCGGGCTGCGCGACGCCACCGTCCTGCGCGCCGTCGCCGCATCCTGGCTCGCCGACGCCCCGCGCGAAGGCCTCGCCGACGCCCGCCGCCGGCTCCTCGACGTACGGGACGCGCTGCACCTGACGACCGGCCGCGCCACCGACCGGCTCGCCCTCCAGGAACAGGACCAGGTCGCCGCCGAACTCGGCCTGCTCGACGCCGACGCCCTGCTGCGCCAGGTGTACGAGGCCGCCCGGGGCATCGCGTACGCCGGCGACGTCACCTGGCGCGAGGTCGGACGGGTACTGCGCTCCCGGGCCGTGCGACCGAGGCTGCGCAAACTGGCGAGGGAACGGAGCGACTTCCTCAGAAGGGCGGTGGCGGGCGGCGGGAGGGCGCCCGGCGGCGGAAAGCAGAACGCCGAGCGCTCGCCGCTCGCCGAGGGCGTCGTCGAGCAGGACGGCGAGGCGGTCCTCGCCCGCGCCGCCCGCCCCGAACGCGACCCCGTGCTCCCCCTGCGTGCCGCAGCCGCCGCAGCACAGGCGGGGCTCCCGCTGTCGCTCCACGCCGTCCGGCGCCTCGCCGCCACCGTGCGTCCGCTGCCCACCCCCTGGCCCGCCGAGGCCCGCGAACAACTGGTGACCCTGCTCGGCTCCGGCCGCCCCACCGTCGACGTCTGGGAGGCACTGGAGGCGGAAGGCCTGATCACACGGCTGCTGCCGGACTGGGAGCGGGTCCGCTGCCGTCCGCAGCGCAACGCCGTGCACCTGTGGACCGTCGACCGGCACCTCATCGAGACGGCGGTCCGCGCCTCCGCCTTCACCCGGCGCGTGCACCGCCCCGACCTGCTCCTGGTCGCCGCGCTGCTGCACGACATCGGCAAGGGCTGGCCCGGCGACCACTCCGTGACCGGCGGGACCATCGCCTCGGACATGGCCGCGCGGATCGGCTTCGACCGCGCCGACGCGGGCGTCCTCGCCACCCTCGTACGCCACCACCTGCTGCTCGTCGAGACGGCCACCCGTCGCGACCTCGACGACCCGGCCACGGTGCGCGCGGTCGCCGACGCGGTCGGCACCCAGGGAACCCTGGAACTGCTGCACGCCCTGACCGAGGCGGACGCGCTGGCCACCGGACCGGCGGCCTGGTCGTCCTGGCGCGCCTCACTCGTCGCCGACCTGGTCCAACGCGTCTCCGCGCTCCTGGCCGGGGACCCGCCGGAGGAGTCCGAGGCCGCCGCGCCCGCCGCGCCCACCGCCGAGCAGGAACGGCTCGCCCTCGAGGCGATCGCCACCGGCGGCCCGGTGCTGTCCCTGCGCGCCCAGACCGAACCGCCCGCCGGGCCGCCGAAGGAAACACCGGCAGAACCGGAGCGGGCAGGCGAGCCGGAACCCCTCGGCGTGGAGCTGCTGATCGCCCTACCCGACCAGGCGGGCGTGCTCCCCGCGGTCGCCGGGGTGCTGGCCCTGCACCGCCTGACCGTCCGCACCGCCGAGCTGCGCACCCTCGACCTGCCGGAGGGCGTCGAGGGCTCCGTCCTGCTGCTCGACTGGCGGGTCGCCGCCGAGTACGGCTCGCTGCCCCAGGCCGCCCGCCTGCGCGCCGACCTCGTCCGCGCCCTGGACGGCACCCTGAACATCGCCGGCCGTCTCGCCGAACGCGACGCCGCCTACCCGCGCCGTCGGGGCGTGGTCCCGCCCCCGGCCCGGGTGACGGTCGCCCCGGCCGCGTCCCGTCTGGCCACGGTGATCGAGGTCCGGGCGCAGGACGCACCGGGACTGCTGTTCCGGATCGGGCAGGCGCTGGAGGGGGCGGGGGTACGGGTGCGCAGCGCGCACGCGAGCACGCTGGGCGCGAACGCGGTCGACGCCTTCTACGTGACGCAAGCGCCGGGTGTGCCTCTGCCGGGTGAAGAGGCGGAGGCGCTCGCGGGGAAGTTGCAGGAGATCCTGCGGGCATGACCTTTCGGTCATGTCGCGCGTCGACCGGATGTGCTCCCCGCTGACGCGGGGGTGATCCGGCGACCGGCAGGCGTTCAGAGGGAGTGTCCACCTGCTCTCCGCCGACGCGGGGGCCCGCCCCCGTCCACTGACTGCAGCGGGCGGGGGCGATTTGCCTGCCGGGCCGGATACCCTGGAGGGCAGCCCAGCTCCGCCCCCGACTCCGAGGACCGACGCCGCCGTGTTCGATACTCTCTCCGACCGCCTCAGCCTGACCTTCAAGAACCTCCGCGGAAAAGGCCGGCTGAGCGAAGCGGACATCGACGCCACGGCGCGCGACATCCGCATCGCCCTCCTCGAAGCGGACGTGGCCCTGCCGGTCGTCCGGGCGTTCATCAAGAGCGTCAAGGAGAGGGCGCTCGGCGCCGAGGTCTCCAAGGCCCTGAACCCGGCACAGCAGTTCATCAAGATCGTCAACGACGAGCTGGTGGGCATCCTCGGCGGCGAGACCCGCCGGCTGCGGTTCGCCAAGCAGCCGCCGACCGTGATCATGCTCGCCGGTCTGCAGGGTGCCGGTAAGACCACCCTCGCGGGCAAGCTCGGACACTGGCTCAAGGAGCAGGGCCACTCGCCGCTCCTGGTCGCCTGTGACCTCCAGCGCCCCAACGCCGTCAACCAGCTCAGTGTCGTCGCCGAGCGCGCCGGCGTCGCCGTCTACGCGCCCGAGCCGGGCAACGGCGTCGGTGACCCGGTGAAGGTCGCCGAGGACTCCATCGAATTCGCCAAGTCCAAGGTCCACGACATCGTCGTCGTGGACACCGCCGGCCGCCTGGGCATCGACCAGGAGATGATGCAGCAGGCCGCGGACATCAGGGACGTCGTTCGTCCCGACGAGATCCTGTTCGTCGTCGACGCGATGATCGGCCAGGACGCGGTCAACACCGCCGAGGCCTTCCGCGACGGCGTCGGCTTCGACGGCGTGGTGCTCTCCAAGCTCGACGGTGACGCCCGCGGTGGTGCGGCCCTGTCGATCGCCTCGGTGACCGGCAAGCCGATCATGTTCGCGTCGAACGGCGAGAAGCTCGACGAGTTCGACGCCTTCCACCCCGACCGGATGGCCTCCCGCATCCTCGACATGGGTGACCTGCTCACCCTGATCGAGCAGGCGGAGAAGACGTTCAGCCAGGACGAGGCCGAGAAGATGGCCTCCAAGCTGGCGTCGAAGAAGGGCCAGGACTTCACCCTGGACGACTTCCTGGCCCAGATGGAGCAGGTCAGGAAGATGGGCAGCATCTCCAAGCTGCTCGGCATGCTGCCCGGCATGGGGCAGATCAAGGACCAGATCAACAACCTCGACGAGCGGGACGTCGACCGCACGGCCGCGATCATCAAGTCGATGACCCCGGCCGAGCGCCAGGACGCGTCGATCATCAACGGCTCCCGCCGCGCCCGTATCGCCAAGGGGTCCGGCGTCGAGGTCAGCGCCGTGAAGTCCCTTGTGGAGCGGTTCTTCGAGGCCCGCAAGATGATGTCCCGGATGGCCCAGGGCGGCGGCATGCCGGGGATGCCGGGGATGCCGGGCACGGGCGGCGGTCCCGGCCGGACGAAGAAGAAGCAGAAGCAGGCCAAGGGCAAGCAGCGCTCGGGCAATCCGATGAAGCGCAAGCAGCAGGAGGAAGAGGAGGCCCAGCGCCGCGCCGCCGCGGCCGAGGGGGGCAGCGCCTTCGGGCTGCCGCAGCAGGGCGGCAAGGACTTCGAGCTGCCGGACGAGTTCAAGAAGTTCATGGGCTGACGAGCGGTTCGATCCGTCGGGTCGGCCGTGCAGCGGGGGCGCCCCTTGCCCGGGGGCGCCCCCGTCCCGTATCGGCGTCGGGTGCGTGGAGCCGTGGGGTCAGGAGGTGCGGGCGATCAGGTACCGGAAGACGTTCGGCATCCACACGGTCCCGTCCTGCCGCTCGTACGGATGCAGCGCCTCGGCGAGTTCCTTGTCCACCTGTACCTGGTCCGTCGCCGTGATCGCGGGGTCGAACAGTCCCGTCGACAGCAGGCCCCGCACGGCACTGTCCATGTCGGCGTATCCGAAGGGGCAGGCCACCCGTCCCGAGCCGTCCGGCCTGAGGCCCGCCCGCCGGGCGACGTCCTCCAGGTCGTCGCGGTGTGCGGGGCGCCAGGCGCCCGTACCGCGCAGCGGCTCCGCCAGCCGGGTGGCCACCCGGAGCACGGACGCCGTGGCGCAGCGCTCCGGCGGGCCCCAGCCGGCGAGCACCACGGCCGCTCCGTGACCGGCGAGCAGGACCGCCTCGGCGAGCTGTTCGCCCAGCCCGTCCGCCTCGCCCGCCAGGCAGCCGATCGGTTCGAAGGCGGTCACCACGGTGTACGCGGGGCCGTCCCCGCCTGCCGTGTCCGTGCCGGCCGTGTCCCCGGGCGAGCCGTCCACGATCCGGGCGTCCGTGTGCCCACGTGCGTCCCGCCCGGCGGGCAGCAGCCGCTCGCGCGCGAGGACCAGCCGGTCCGACGAGGTGTCGACGCCGGTGACCGAGGCACCCCGGGAGGCCGCCATCAGCAGGGCGAGCCCGGAACCGCAGCCGAGGCCGAGCAGCCGCGTCCCGGAGCCCACGTCCAATCGCCCGTAGACGGCCTCGTAGAGCGGTACGAGCATCCTCTCCTGTATCTCGGACCAGTCACGCGCGCGTGCCCGCCGGTCCACGCGAGGGTCGTGCCCTGTGCGAGGAAGGTGCTGCCGCACGAGCGTAGGTGTCATAGGTGAGCGCCCCAATCAGCCGAGAGTTCCCGCGCCGCCCCATCGCCTCGCCCCCGTCGTGCGGCGCGCTCGTACTCCCCCCGTCATGCCAGGAAACTCCGCCCACGACCCGGCGTCCAGTGGAACGGGGCGGCGGCTTGGGAGTCGCTCGTGCCAGTGGCAAGAATTCACATTCCGGTAATCCGGCGGAGACCGGATGGTTCCGGCCAAGGTCCGCAAAACGGTGATCGCGGACCAGGTCGGAGCAGGCGGCGGCGGGGGAGGGCGGGCCGGTGTCGGATGCCGCCGGCAAAGGGGGTAACGTCGCGACCGTGGCACCCGCCCGGGGAAGCGGGTCCGGTGCGGGACCGCTCCGTCGCGAGGGCGGCCGAAACGCCCCTTGCGCGCGCGTGGGCCACGGGAGCACCGGCGCGCGGGTACCGCGTACGCGCCGGGCCGGGGGATCGTGTACGTCAGCCTACGCACCACCTTGAGGTGAGCTGCGAGGCTTCTCCGCAGATCAGCGCACCCGCCCTCGTCGGGACGCATGAGCGCATACTGACGGGTAAGGGCAAATTATTTGGGATGCCCCGGAATCGGAACACAGAGGCACCCAGGCTCGTTGTCATTACGTGAGCACGACACAGACACCACCTGTACTCGCCGCAGAACTGGCGCAGGCGTGGGCCGACATTCAGCGGTACCACCCCGAGCTGCCCGATCTTGCCGCGCCCGAGTCCCTGATCGGGGAGTCGTCGTCCGCGTGCGGTCACGAGCTCTCCTTCGAGCGACTGCTGCACGAGGCAGTCCATGGCGTCGCCGCCGCGCGCGGCGTACGCGACACTTCCCGCGCCGGTCGCTACCACAACCGCAGATTCCTCGCGATCGCAGAGGAACTGGGTCTGGACCACCCCGACGAGCCGCATCCCAGCAGTGGTTTCTCGCTGGTCTCCCTCACGCCGGAGGCGAAGCGCCGCTACCGTCCCACGACCGAGCGCCTCCAGCGGGCCCTGAAGGCACACACCGTCGCGACCGCGGGCGACACCGCCCGCAGCTTCCGCGGTCCGGCGGCGAGGCACGGCTCGTCCGGCGGTGGTGTGCGCGTCAAGGCCGTCTGCGACTGCGGCCGCAACGTGCGCGTCGTCCCGTCGGTCCTGGCGCAGGCCCCCATCGTCTGCGGCGGCTGCGGCAAGCCGTTCCGGATCCCCGAGGGGGTGGCCGCGGCCGCGAGCTGACAGCAACCCGGCATCTCGTGGGTGCCGGACGCACGTCAGACGCGCGGATGCCGCCCCGGCGGGCGCATCCACGGCAGTCGTGCCGGGCGCCGGCACCCGGCGTGGCGGCACGGCCCCCGTCGCGCCGGGTGCCGGTGAGGCGTACCCCGGTGCGACGGCCTGCCGTGCCCCGCGGTCCCGGGCGCCCCGCGGGGTGTGGCACAATGGCTAGCTGTACTCGACAGTCGCACAGGAACCCTCTCTCCTCCGGCTGACGCGTCCATCGGGCACTCGGGTACCGCAACCCCACGCGGCCGTCCCGCCGTGCCCAACCACGTCAAAATCCAGGAGAACCCACTCCCGTGGCAGTCAAGATCAAGCTGAAGCGTCTGGGCAAGATCCGTTCGCCTCACTACCGCATCGTCGTCGCCGACTCCCGTACCCGCCGTGACGGCCGGGCCATCGAGGAGATCGGCAAGTACCACCCGACGTACCACCCGTCGGTGATCGAGGTCGACGGTGAGCGTGTGGCGTACTGGCTCGGTGTCGGCGCACAGCCGACCGAGCCCGTGCTCGCCATTCTGAAGAAGACCGGCGACTGGCAGAAGTTCAAGGGCGAGCCCGCCCCGGCTCCGCTGCTGCAGCAGGCCGAGAAGTCCGCCCGCCCGTCGTTCGAGGCGCTCGGCGGCGAGGACGAGGGCAAGGGTGAGGCCATCACCCAGAAGAAGAAGGCTGAGAAGAAGGACGAGGCTCCGGCCGACTCCTCTTCGTCTGCGTCGACCGAGGCCTGAGCATGCTCGAGGACGCTCTCGAGCACCTCGTGAAGGGCATCGTCGACCATCCTGACGATGTGCAGGTCGCCTCGCGCGACCTGCGCCGCGGGCGTGTGCTCGAGGTCCGGGTCCACCCGGACGACCTCGGCAAGGTGATCGGCCGCAACGGCCGCACCGCACGCGCCCTGCGCACCGTCGTGGGCGCCATCGGCGGCCGCGGTGTCCGGGTCGACCTCGTCGACGTGGACCACGTCCGCTGACGCTCAGCGCAACCGGCTCGGGCCGGGGAGGGCCCCAGGGCCGTCCCCGGCCCGTCGTCGTACGACAGGAGAACAAGCACAGTGCAGCTGGTAGTCGCTCGCATCGGCCGTGCCCACGGCATCAAGGGCGAGGTCACCGTCGAGGTCCGCACCGACGAGCCGGAGCTGAGGCTCGGGCCCGGTGCCGTCCTGGCCACCGATCCGGCCTCCACCGGACCGCTCACCATCGAGACCGGGCGGGTGCACAGCGGCCGCCTCCTGCTGCGCTTCGAGGGCGTCCGTGACCGCACCGGCGCCGAGGCGCTGCGCAACACCCTCCTCATCGCCGAGGCCGACCCGGACGAGCGGCCCGAGGACGAGGACGAGTACTACGACCACCAGTTGATCGACCTCGACGTCGTCACCCGGGACGGACAGCCGGTGGGCCGGATCACCGAGGTCTCCCACCTGCCGACGCAGGACCTCTTCGTGGTGGAGCGGCCCGACGGCAGCGAGGTACTCGTCCCGTTCGTGGAGCAGATCGTCACCGAGATCGACCTCGAGGAGCAGCGCGCGGTCATCGACCCGCCGCCGGGTCTCATCGACGACCGGGCCGAGATCGCCTCCTCGCGGGACGAGATGTGATGCGGCTCGACGTCGTCACCATCTTTCCCGAGTACCTCGAACCGCTGAACGTCTCCCTCGTCGGCAAGGCACGCGCACGGGGACAGCTGGACGTCCAGGTGCACGACCTCCGTTCCTGGGCCCGTGACCGGCACAACACCGTCGACGACACCCCGTACGGCGGCGGCCCCGGAATGGTCATGAAGACCGAGCCGTGGGGCGAGGCGCTCGACGAGATCCTGGCGGACGGCTACGAGACCGGCGCGCACGCGCCCGCCCTGATCGTCCCCACCCCCAGCGGCCGCCCCTTCACCCAGGAACTCGCCGTCCGCCTCTCCGAGCGCCCCTGGCTGATCTTCACACCGGCCCGCTACGAGGGAATCGACCGGCGCGTCGTCGACGAGTACGCGACCCGCATACCGGTGTACGAGGTGTCCATCGGCGACTACGTCCTGGCCGGCGGCGAGGCCGCCGTCCTCGTCGTCACCGAGGCCGTGGCCAGGCTGCTGCCCGGTGTCCTGGGCAACGCCGAGTCCCACCGGGACGACTCCTTCGCCCCGGGCGCCATGGCCAACCTCCTGGAAGGCCCCGTCCACACCAAGCCGCCGGTCTGGCGCGGCAGGGGGATCCCCGACGTGCTGCTCAGCGGCCACCACGGGAAGATCGCCCGCTGGCGGCGCGACGAGGCCCTGAGCCGCACCACGGCCAACCGGCCCGACCTCATCGAGCGCTGCGAGCCCGGGGCCTTCGACAAGAAGGACCGTGAGATGCTCTCCGTCCTGGGCTGGGAGGCGGACCCGGCAGGGGAGCCGTACGGCAGATTTTGGCGCAGGACCGGCGGCGTGGAACAATAGGCCGCTGTTGTGCGTCGTCCGGCGTGCGCCCCTGCCGCAGGGGGACATGACGCCCGCTTCGAACCGCACACCCCGATCCCCACTCCTATCGCCGTTGATGACCTGCGGCATCAGCGAAGAAAGCAGACGAAATGTCCCACCTGCTCGACTCCGTCGACTCCGCGTCGCTGCGCGACGACGTCCCCGGCTTCCGCCCCGGTGACACCGTCAACGTCCACGTCCGCGTCATCGAGGGCAGCCGCTCCCGTGTGCAGCAGTTCAAGGGCGTCGTGATCCGCCGCCAGGGTGCCGGCGTGCGCGAGACCTTCACGGTCCGCAAGGTCTCCTTCTCCGTCGGCGTCGAGCGCACCTTCCCGGTGCACACCCCGATCGTCGAGAAGATCGAGCTCGTCACCAGGGGCGACGTCCGCCGCGCCAAGCTGTACTACCTGCGTGAGCTGCGCGGCAAGGCCGCGAAGATCAAGGAGAAGCGCGAGAACTGAGCGCTTTTCCGAGGTGAGCGCGGGGCCGGATAACATCTGGCCTCGATGGACACCGAAGCACAGCCCACGGAGCGCGACCGCTCCTCCCACCCGGCCGGCCCCGAGGACACCTCGGGGGCCCCGGGCCCGGAGGGACGGTCGCGTTCCTCGTGTGCGGGGCACCTCGCGGGACGGCTTCCCGGGGGACGGATCACCGCGGCCCTGCTCCTCGTGCTGCTGCTCCTGCTGGCGCTCAGCACCTTCGTGGCCCGTCCGTTCCAGATCCCCAGCGGATCGATGGAGCCCTCGCTGAGGGCCGGAGACCGCGTTCTCGTACTCAAGTTGGCATACCGTTTCGGTGCCGGACCGCAGCGCGGCGACGTGGTCGTGTTCGACGGCACCGGGTATTTCGGGGACGCCGACTACATCAAGCGCGTTGCCGGGGTGGACGGGGACCACGTGGTCTGCTGCGACAGGGAGGGGAGGATCCGGGTGAACGGCCGGTCGGTCGACGAGTCGGGATTCCTGTTCCCCGGCGAGAGCGCCTCCACGGTCCCCTTCGACGTCGTCGTCCCCGAGGGGCGCCTGTTCGTCCTCGGCGATCACCGCGGAGCCTCCAGCGACTCCCGTGACCGTCTCGGTTCGCCCGGCGGCGGCATGATCCCGGTGAGCAGGGTGATCGGCCGCGCCGACTGGATCGTCCAGCCCTTCGGCCGTGCCACCCGGCTGCACCGCCCCGACGCCTACGCGCGCGTGCCGGCCCCGGATCCGGCGGCGCAGGCGGACGCGGCGCGCCCGGGGGAGGGGATCCATGGGTAACCGCGGCAAACCCCGCGGCGTCCCGGCGAGCGCCGCGGACAACCTGCTGCCCACCGGCGCGCGCCGCGCGGTGAGCGCGGCGAGCGGCCGCAGCCGGGCCGACCGGCGCAAGCTCCAGCGGAAGGTCAAGCGGCGCCGCCGGCAGGGCGCGGTCAAGGAGATACCGCTGCTCATCGGAGTCGCCCTCCTGATAGCGCTGGTGCTGAAGACGTTCCTCGTCCAGGCCTTCGTCATCCCGTCCGGTTCCATGGAGCAGACCATCCAGGTCGGCGACCGTGTCCTGGTCGACAAGCTGACCCCGTGGTTCGGCTCCGAGCCGCAGCGCGGGGACGTCGTCGTGTTCAAGGACCCCGGCGGCTGGCTGCAGGACGAGCAGCCCACTCCCCAGAAGGAGGACCCGGTCGGCATCAAGCAGGTCAAGACCGGGCTCACCTTCATCGGCCTGCTGCCCTCGGAGAACGAGAAGGACCTGATCAAGCGGGTCGTGGGGGTCGGCGGTGACCAGGTCCGGTGCTGCGACACGCAGGGACGGGTCACCGTCAACGGCGTGCCCCTGGAGGAGAGCGACTACCTCTTCCCCGGGAACGCCCCGTCCACCACGCCGTTCGACGTCACCGTGCCCCAGGGGCGTCTGTGGGTGATGGGCGACCACCGGTCCAACTCCGCCGACTCCCGAGCCCACCAGGACACCGACTACGGCGGCACCGTCTCCGAGGAACAGGTGGTGGGCCGGGCCGTGGTCATCGCCTGGCCGTTCGGTCACTGGAACACGCTGGACGAACCGACGACCTACGCCTCCGTGTCGGACTCGACGACCGGGTCGACCGCCGTCGCCCAGCTGTCGCATAGGGTTGCCCCGGATGATTCGAACGGAATGATCCAGCTCCCGAGCCCTGCGGAACTCCCGCTCGTTATGGGAGTGGTGGGCCTGCGCCGCGCATGGGGCAGGCGGCGGCACAGAGTGAGGAGCTGGCGTGGGGGATGTGGCGGTTGGCGCACGGTCCGGAGCCGACGGCGAGGAGCACCGCGGGCGTCCCGCGGAACCCCGCGTCCCGGCCGAGGACGGCGCCGCGACCTCCGGGAGCGACTCCCCGGCGGCAGGAGAGGGAAGAGTGGCGGACGACCGGTCGGAGCGCGGTGGCCGAGGGCCGGACGAGCCGCCCCGCGAACAGAGGAAGCCACGTTCCTTCTGGAAGGAGCTGCCCATCCTGGTCGGTATCGCCCTGGTTCTGGCGCTGCTGATCAAGACGTTCCTGCTGCAGGCGTTCTCCATTCCGTCGGACTCGATGCAGAACACCCTCCAGCAGGGTGACCGCGTCCTGGTCGACAAGCTCACCCCCTGGTTCGGCTCCGAGCCCGAGCGCGGCGAGGTCGTGGTCTTCCACGACCCCGACAACTGGCTGGCGGGCGAGCCGACGCCCGAATCCAACGTGTTGCAGACGTTCCTCAGCTGGATCGGCCTGATGCCGTCCGCCGAGGAGAAGGACCTGATCAAGCGGGTCGTCGGGGTCGGTGGTGACGTCGTCGAGTGCAAGGGCACCGGCCCGCTCACGGTCAACGGCGTCGCCCTGAACGAGGCGGACTACGTCTATCCGGGCAACACCCCGTGCAGCCAGGACGACCAGGGCGGCCAGTTCAAGGTCGAGGTTCCCGACGGCAAGATCTGGGTCATGGGCGACCACCGGCAGAACTCCCGGGACTCGCGCTACAACCGGGCCGACAAGAACGACGGCATGGTTCCGGTGAGTGAGGTCGTCGGCCGTGCCGTCGTCATCGCCTGGCCGGTCGGCCGCTGGGACATGCTCGAGGTTCCGGACACCTTCGACCAGTCCGCGCTGGGCACGCAGGCATCGGCGTCCGCGGCCTTGACGGTGGCACCCCAGGGGGTCGCGCTCGTGGGCGCGGTGCCACCGGTGCTGTGGCGGCGCGGGTGGGACCGCCGCCGCGAGGACGGGCCCAGGGCCTGAGCGCTGCGGGCGGCCGCCGCGGCGGCCGCCCGCAGGAGGGGCTGACCCGGTCCGGTACTGCCGGATAGGGTGCCGCCCATGACTGGGCAGAGCACGACACGTACGGCTTCTCGCGGCGGCGGCGGCGGCGGTGCGGGCCGGGGTCCGGCGGGAAGCCGGACCGGGCAGCGACTGTCCTCACTGGCCGTGGCGCTGGGTCTGGTGCTGTTCCTCGGCGGGTTCGTCTGGGGAGCGCTGGTGTACCTGCCGTACACCGTGCCCACCCCCTCGATGGCGCCGACGATCGGTGCCGGGGACCGGGTGCTGGCCCAGCGCGTCGACGGCGGCGACGTCCGCCGCGGCGACGTCGTGGTCTTCGAGGACGAGAACTGGGCGGACGTACCGGTCGTCAAGCGGGTGGTCGCCGTCGGCGGGGACACCGTCTCCACCGGACAGGACGGCAGGCTGAGGGTCAACGGTACGGAGATCGACGAGCCGTATCTCTCCGCGGACGAGACGGCCGGGCTCAATGCCTTCCCGGAGGTGACCGTGCCGAAGGGCCGCCTGTTCCTGCTCGGTGACGAGCGCAGCGGCTCCCTGGACTCGGCCTCCCATCTCACCGACACCGCGAACGGCACCGTCTCCCGCGAGGCGGTCGAGGCCCGGGTCGACGCGGTGGTCTGGCCGATGGACGGCATGCTGCAGGCTCCGACCGGCTTCGAAGAGCTCGGCGGACTCTCCTCACCGGGGCCGCTGCCGACGGTCATCGCCCTGGTCACCGGCGGTGCCGTGCTCATCCTCGGCGGGGCCGCGTACGGCCCGCTCGCCGCGCGGGCCGGTGCCTCCCGGGCCCGTCGGGCGGACGAGGGAGCGGAGGCGAACGGTGTCCGCTGAGACGGCCCACTCCGCCGGGGACTCCCACGAGGGCGGGACCGGGGGCGGGCTGCGCAGGGTCGCCCGCGTCGTCCTGCTCGACCCGGAGGACCGCATCCTGCTGCTGCACGGTCATGAGCCGGACGACCCCGCCGACGACTGGTGGTTCACGCCCGGCGGCGGTGTGGAGGGCGACGAGAGCCGTGAACAGGCGGCGCTGCGGGAGCTCGCGGAGGAGACCGGCATCACGGAGGTGGAGCTCGGGCCCGTGCTGTGGCGGCGGACGTGCTCCTTCCCGTTCGCGGGCCGCCGTTGGGACCAGGACGAGTGGTACTACCTCGCTCGCACCACCGGGAGGGTCACCGGGGCCACGGCGCTGACCGAGCTCGAGCGCCGCAGCGTCACCGGAGCACGCTGGTGGACGTGCCCGGAACTGGCCCGGGCCCGTGAGACGGTGTACCCGACGGGACTCGCCGAGCTGCTGCGCGTCCTGCTCGACGAGGGTCCCCCGGCCGGACCCGTCCCCCTGGGCACCGAGACCGTCTAGGACAGGACCTGGACGCGGGCCCCGGGGGCCGTCCGGCGGGTCGGGCCGGTTCGGGGACGGGGCCCCCGGGACTGGCGCACAATGGTGGGATCGCACAGGTGAAGGGGAACATGCCATGAGCGCCGAGGACCTCGAGAAGTACGAGACCGAGATGGAGCTGAAGCTCTACCGGGAGTACCGCGACGTCGTCGGTCTGTTCAAATACGTGATCGAGACCGAGCGCCGCTTCTATCTGACCAACGACTACGAGATGCAGGTGCACTCGGTCCAGGGCGAGGTGTTCTTCGAGGTATCCATGGCGGATGCCTGGGTCTGGGACATGTACCGGCCGGCCAGGTTCGTGAAGCAGGTACGCGTCCTGACATTCAAGGACGTGAACATCGAGGAGCTCAACAAGAGCGACCTGGAGCTCCCGGGCGGGTGACGGAGTTCTCCACAACCGCCGGGTCGTCCACCAAGATCCACTTCGGACGGCCGGCCGGGTGACGGTGGGCACCGGAGGTGGTGCCCACATGAACCCACGACAGCAGGCACGCGGCGCACTCGGCAGGTACGGCGAAACGCTGGCCGCGCGACGGCTGGCGCAGGCCGGAATGACGGTCCTGGAGCGGAACTGGCGCTGCGGCAGGACCGGCGAGATCGACATCGTGGCCCGGGACGGCGACGCTCTCGTCGTCTGCGAGGTCAAGACCCGCAGGGCCGGGTCCTTCCAGCACCCCATGGAGGCGGTCACCCCCGCCAAGGCGGCCCGCCTGCGGGGTCTGGCACAACGCTGGCTCCAGGAACACGGGGGAGCGCCGCCCGGCGGCGTCCGCATCGACCTGGTCGGCGTCCTGCTGCCGAAGCGCGGCGCGCCCCGGGTGGAGCATGTCCGGGGGGCGGCCTGAGATGGGGTTCGCCCGTACGTGCTCGGTGGCGCTGGTCGGCGTCGAGGGCGTGGTCGTGGAGGTCCAGGCCGACCTCGAACCGGGAGTGTCGGCGTTCACGCTGGTGGGGCTGCCGGACAAGAGCCTGACGGAGAGCCGCGACCGGGTCAGGGCCGCGATCGTCAACTCCGGGGAGGAATGGCCCCAGAAGAAACTCACCGTGGGGCTCAGCCCGGCGTCGGTGCCGAAGGCGGGCAGCGGCTTCGACCTGGCCGTCGCCAGTGCCGTCCTGGGCGCCGCCGAGCGGATCGACCCTCGGGTGCTCGCCGACCTCGTGATGATCGGCGAGCTGGGCCTGGACGGCAGGGTGCGGCCCGTCCGGGGCACGCTGCCCGCGGTCGTCGCGGCGGCCGACGCCGGATACGAACAGGTCGTGGTGCCCGAGTGCGCCGCCGCCGAGGCCTCGCTGGTGCCGGGCGTGTCCGTACTGGGGGTCCGCAGCCTGCGCCAGCTGATCGCCCTGCTCACCGACGAGCCGGTGCCCGAGGAGGAACCCGGCGGCCAGGGGCGGCCCGACCCGCTCCTGGCCGGACTGCGGGTACCCGGCACCGGCGCGGCCACCGGCATGCACAGCGCCGGCGCGGCACACTACGACACCGGCCACGACCTCGCGGACGTCGTCGGCCAGCTCCCGGCCCGGACCGGGGTGGAGGTGGCGGCGGCCGGCGGCCACCACCTGTTCCTCGAGGGGCCGCCCGGCGCGGGCAAGACCATGCTTGCGGAACGGCTGCCCTCGCTCCTGCCGCCGCTCGACCGGCAGGCGTCCCTGGAGGTCACCGCCGTGCACTCGGTGGCCGGCCTGCTGCCTCCGGACCGGCCCCTGATCGACACCGCCCCCTACTGCGCCCCCCACCACTCGGCCACCATGCAGGCGCTCGTCGGCGGCGGCCCCGGCATCGCCCGTCCCGGAGCCGTGTCGCTCGCCCATCGCGGCGTGCTCTTCCTGGACGAAACGCCAGAATTCGGCAGCCATGCCCTGGACGCCCTGCGTCAGCCCCTGGAGGCCGGACACGTCGTCATCGCGCGCAGCTCGGGCGTCGTGCGCTTCCCGGCAAGGTTCCTCATGGTGCTCGCCGCCAACCCCTGCCCCTGCGGCCGCTTCTCGCCGAAGGACAGCCTGTGCGAGTGCCCGCCCTCGTCGATCCGCCGTTACCAGGCCCGGCTGTCCGGCCCGCTGCTCGACCGGGTCGACCTGCGGGTCGAGGCCGAGCGCGTCACCCGTGCCGAACTGACCGCCGACGGAGCCCGCGGCGAGTCCACCGCCACGGTCGCCGACCGGGTGCGCGCGGCCCGGGAGCGCGCCGCGAGACGGCTCGCGGGCACTCCGTGGCGCACCAACAGCGACATCCCCGGACGGGACCTGCGCAACCGCTGGCACGCGGCCCCGGGCGCGATGGAGGACGCCGAGCGGTGCCTGGAGCGCGGCGTGCTCAGCGCGCGCGGACTCGACCGGGTGCTGCGGGTCGCGTGGACCGTCGCCGACCTGGTCGGCCGCGACCGGCCCGACGCCAGGGACGTCGCCCTCGCCCTGCACCTGCGTACCGGCGTCCCGCGCGGAGTGCCCATGGCGATCGGGGCGCTGACATGAGCGGCGCCGGCGGGCCCACCGGGCCCACCGGGCCCGCGGACGGTGAACTCCTCGCCCGGGTCTTCCTCACACGGGTCCTCGAACCCGGCGACGAGACCGGTGGGCGATGGGTGCGGGAGCTGGGCGCGCGGGAGGTGGCGGAGCGGCTGCGAACGAGGGGCGAGCCGTTGCCGGGGGCGAGCGGCCGGCGCTGGGCAGGAATGGTGGCCCGGGCCGAGCAGGCCGCCCCGGGCCGGGATCTCGCCGTCGCGCGGAACGCCGGGGTGCGGTTCGTGCACCCGGGGACGGCCGAATGGCCCCGGCAGCTCGACGACCTGGGGGACGGCCGGCCCCTCGGGCTGTGGGTGCGCGGTCCCGCCGACCTGCGGATGTGGGCGCTGCGCTCGGTCGCCGTCGTCGGCGCCCGCGCCTGCACCGAGTACGGCGCCCACATGGCCGCCACCCTCGCCGCCGAGCTCGCCGAGCGCGGCTGGGTCGTGGTCTCCGGCGGTGCCTACGGGGTCGACGGCGCCGCACACCGCGGCGCGCTCGGCTCGGGCGGCGCCACCGTCGCCGTCCTCGCCTGCGGCGTCGACCGGCCCTACCCGCGCGGACACACCGGGCTGATCACCAGGATCGCGGAACAAGGACTGGTCGTCGGCGAGCTGCCGCCCGGCGACCACCCGACTCCGAACAGGTTCATCCTCCGCAACCGGGTCATCGCCGCGCTCACCCGGGGCACCGTGGTCGTCGAGGCCGCGCACCGCAGCGGCTCCCTGGTGACCGCCAGGGCGGCCGGGCGCCTGGGACGTCACACGATGGGGGTACCGGGACCGGCCACCAGCGGGCGCTCGGCCGGGGTGCACGAACTGCTGCGGCAGGGCGCGGTACTGGTCACCGATGCCGCGGAGATCGTCGAACTGGTCGGGGACATGGGTGAACTGGCCCCGGAACGGTGCGGGCCGGTACTGCCCCGGGACCTGCTGGACCCCGCCGCCCACCAGGTCCTCGACGCGTTGCCCGCGCGCGGGGCGGCCCCGGCCGACTCGATCGCGCGCGACGCGCGGACCACCCGGGACGACGCGATCGCGAGACTGTACGAACTGCGCGCACTCGGGTACGTCGAACGACACGGCGACGGCTGGAAGTTGACACGCCAGGCGGTGATTCCGGTCGACGACGGTTCCGGGGTCCCCTGACGGAGGGTGTTCGGCCGTCCGGGGGAACGGCTACACCCCTTGGAAAATACGTCAGTTGGGACACCCGGGTGATCACTTAGAGCGACGAGGTTCACCCGGTGGGCGGCGTGCGGGACACGCTCGCACCCACCCCGACCTCACTTCTTCGCACACCGCGATCTCGCAGTCACGCTACGCTCACAGGCGTCCCCGCACGGAACGACGGCATGGAAGGAAGCCCGGCAGGCGACGACCGCAGGCGATACGGGCAGGCAGCCGCCGGCAGGCGGCCCGGTATCAGACAGACGGCCCACCCGGGCAACACCAGCCCACTGCAGAACGGCACAAGGCGACGAATGCCCCAGCACACCTCCGGGTCCGACCGGGCGGCGATCCCCCCAGCCGCCCGTGACGGTGGCAGCGTGCGGCCGCCCGCTCCCTCGACGCTCGACGAGCTGTGGCGGTCGTACAAGGCGACGGGCGACGAGCGGCTGCGGGAGCAGTTGATCCTGCACTACTCGCCGTTGGTGAAGTACGTCGCGGGCCGGGTCAGCGTGGGGCTGCCACCCAACGTGGACCAGGCGGACTTCGTCTCCTCCGGGGTGTTCGGGCTGATCGACGCGATCGAGAAGTTCGACGTCGAGCGGGAGATCAAGTTCGAGACCTATGCGATCACCCGCATCAGGGGCGCGATGATCGACGAACTGCGGGCCCTGGACTGGATTCCGCGCTCGGTGCGGCAGAAGGCGCGCAATGTCGAGCGGGCGTACGCGACGCTGGAGGCACGGCTCAGGCGTACGCCGACGGAGAGCGAGGTCGCCGGCGAGATGGGCATCGCCGTGGACGAACTGCACGCGGTTTTCAGCCAGCTGTCGCTCGCCAACGTCGTCGCCCTGGAGGAGCTGCTGCATGCCGGGGGCGACGGCGGCGGCCGGCTCAGCCTGATGGACACCCTGGAGGACACCGCCGCCGACAACCCGGTGGAAGTGGCCGAGGACCGGGAGCTGCGACGGTTCCTGGCCCGGGCGATCAACACCCTCCCGGAGCGGGAGAAGACCGTGGTCACGCTCTACTACTACGAAGGGCTCACCCTGGCCGAGATCGGCCATGTGCTGGGGGTCACCGAGAGCAGGGTCAGCCAGATCCACACCAAGTCCGTCCTCCAGCTCAGGGCGAAGCTGGCGGGCTTCCGGGGCTGAGCCGGACGCCGGGCCCCACGCTCGCCCCGCCGTCCGAGCCGGCCGCCGGACCTCCCCCTGCGGTAGGCCCGCCCGGCCTGCGGTTTCGGCCGGGGACTCCCACCTCGCGCGGCGCGTCCGTAAAGTGGTGGCGTGCCAAGGATTCGAGCGGCCTCCGTGGCCGAGCACCGGTCGATGCAACGCGCCGCCCTGCTGGACGCGGCACGCTCCCTGCTGTCCGAGGGCGGTACGGAGGCGCTGACCTTCCCCGCCCTCGCCGAGCGCACGGGCCTGGCGCGCTCCTCCGTGTACGAGTACTTCCGGTCCCGGGCGGCCGTCGTCGAGGAACTGTGCGAGGTCGACTTCCCGGTCTGGGCGGCCGAGGTCGAGACGGCCATGGCCACGGCCGACGGCGCCGGGGCCAAGATCGAGGCGTACGTCCGCAAGCAGCTGGAACTGGTCGGGGACCGGCGCCACCGGGCCGTGGTGGCGATCTCCGCGAGCGAACTCGACGCGGGCGCCCGGGAGAAGATCCGCGCGGCCCACGGCGGCCTCGTCGCGATGATCGTCGAGGCCCTGGGCGAACTGGGCCACGACCAGCCCCGGCTCGCCGCGATGCTGCTCCAGGGCGTGGTCGACGCGGCGGTGCGCCGCATCGAACTCGGCGCCGCCGAACACCCGGAGACGATCACGGAAGCCGCGGTCGCCATGACCCTGCGCGGCATCCAGCCCTGACGGCCCGAAGCTCCGGGCCCCCGAGCCCGGACACTTCGACGCCGGACGTCCGGCGCTGCGGCGCGTGACGGCTGCCGTCCGGCCGCGCCGGGTCCCGGCTCCTCCCGGCACGCCCGCGGGGCGGCAGGACCCCCCGCCGCCCCGCCCCGCGCTCCCGTCCTGCCGGTCACTCCGGTACCGGCAGTCCGAGGACCGGCAGGAGCCTCGGCGGACCGGCGCGCAGGAGCCAGGGCGGAAGCAGGGTGAGCGGGTCGAGGTAGACGTCCGCTCCGAGCAGGCCCCAGTGCAGGCAGGGAGCCGTGCAGTGCGGGCTCCTCGCCGGCTCCGTCGCCGCCACCGCCCCGACCACCTCGCCCGCTGCCACCTCGGCCCCCTTCTCCACCGACGGGCGGACCGGCTCGTAGGTCGTACGCAGCGGCGGTGTCCCCGTGCCCGACAGCTCCACCGAGACGACGCCCCGGTCGGCCACCCGGCCGGCGAAAAAGACCCGGCCCGCTGCCACCGCCCGCACCGGCGTCCCCGGTGCCGCCGCCAGGTCCACTCCCCGGTGCCCGCGCCCGTACGGGGTCTTCGGTGGCTCCCAGCCCCGCAGTACCCGGGGCCGTACCCCCACGGGCCAGACCCGTCCGACGGCCGGTACCCCGGCACCGGCCCGAGCGGTGTCCCCGGCCGAAGCCGCGGGCCGCAGCGGCGGCGACGGCGGCGGGGACGACAGGATCGTCGGTGTCAGGACCAGCAGGGCGACCAGGCGCGCCCAGGTCCTCGGGGACCGGCTCACACACCGCCCCACGGACCGGCTCACGGATCGGCTCATTCGCATGCCGGAAAGCCTCCACGGAATCCGTGATCACGGCCCGGACCTGTGGACCGTCACCCGGTTGTGGACAACGGCGTCACCCGGTGCCCCGCGGGTCCCGTACACTTCTGGTGGCGACCCGGGTCACCGGGTCGACTTCGCACGCCCCGACATCAGGACCGGTCACGGCCGCTCCCGGTGTCAGCGCCCCTCGGTCCTTCGTGGCAACGGCGCGTCGTGGGCGTCAGGCGCGGGAGCCGCCGGTTCCCGCGGCACAACCGAGAAAATCAAGGAGATACGGCCATGGCCGTCGTCACGATGCGGGAGCTGCTGGAGAGCGGCGTCCACTTCGGTCACCAGACCCGTCGTTGGAACCCGAAGATGAAGCGCTTCATCTTCACGGAGCGCAACGGCATCTACATCATCGACCTGCTCCAGTCGCTGTCGTACATCGACCGCGCCTACGAGTTCGTCAAGGAGACCGTCGCCCACGGCGGCACGGTCATGTTCGTCGGTACGAAGAAGCAGGCGCAGGAGGCCATCGCGGAGCAGGCCACCCGCGTCGGCATGCCGTACGTCAACCAGCGCTGGCTGGGCGGCATGCTCACCAACTTCTCGACCGTCTACAAGCGTCTGCAGCGCCTCAAGGAGCTCGAGCAGATCGACTTCGAGGACGTGGCCGCCTCCGGCCTCACCAAGAAGGAACTGCTGGTCCTCTCCCGCGAGAAGGCCAAGCTGGAGAAGACCCTCGGCGGTATCCGCGAGATGCAGAAGGTGCCCAGCGCCGTCTGGATCGTGGACACCAAGAAGGAGCACATCGCGGTCGGCGAGGCCCGGAAGCTCAACATCCCGGTCGTCGCCATCCTCGACACCAACTGCGACCCCGACGAGGTCGACTACAAGATCCCGGGCAACGACGACGCGATCCGCTCCGTCACCCTGCTCACCCGCGTGATCGCCGACGCGGTCGCCGAGGGCCTCATGTCCCGCTCCGGTGCCGCCACCGAGGGCAAGGGCGAGAAGGCCGCGAGCGAGCCCCTCGCCGAGTGGGAGCGCGACCTGCTCGAGGGTGAGAAGAAGGCCGACGAGACCCCGGCCGCCGCCGAGGCCGACAAGCCCGCCGAGACCCCCGAGGCGGAGGCCCCCGCGGCCGAGGCTCCGGCCGCCGAGGCCGAGAAGCCGGCCGAGGAGGCCCCCGCGGCCGACGCCGCTCCGGCCGCCGAGGCCGACCAGGCCTGACCTGCCTGTCCGGGCTGATGACGGCGGGAGCGGGTGACATGAAGTCCGCTCCCGCCGTTCACCCGTAGGTGCGCGGCGCGTCATGGCCCTCCAGCTCACTGAGGACCGAAGACCCCGCAGATCTCCGATTCTCCAGACTTCGAGGAAGACTCACAGACTCATGGCGAACTACACCGCCGCCGACGTCAAGAAGCTCCGGGAGCTCACCGGCGCCGGCATGATGGACTGCAAGAAGGCGCTGGACGAGGCCGAGGGCAACGTCGAGAAGGCCGTCGAGGCGCTCCGTATCAAGGGCCAGAAGGGCGTCGCCAAGCGCGAGGGCCGCTCCGCCGAGAACGGCGCCGTCGTCTCGATCATCGCCGACGACAACTCCTCCGGCGTCCTCGTCGAGCTGAAGTGCGAGACGGACTTCGTCGCCAAGGGCGAGAAGTTCCAGGCCGTGGCCACCACCATCGCCGAGCACGTCACCAAGACCTCCCCGGCCGACATCGAGGCGCTCCTCGCCTCCGAGATCGAGGCCGGCAAGACCGTCCAGGCGTACGTCGACGAGGCCAACGCCAACCTGGGCGAGAAGATCGTCCTGGACCGCTTCGCCCAGTTCACCGACGGCTACGTGACGGCGTACATGCACCGCACGATGCCCGACCTGCCCCCGCAGATCGGTGTTCTCGTCGAGTTCGACAAGCAGACCGACGAGGCCGCTGCGGTCGCCAAGGGCGTCGCCCAGCACATCGCCGCCTTCGCGCCGAAGTACCTCTCCAAGGAGGACGTGCCGGCCGAGGTCGTCGAGACCGAGCGCCGCGTCGCCGAGGAGACCACCCGCGCGGAGGGCAAGCCCGAGGCCGCCCTGCCGAAGATCGTCGAGGGTCGCCTCAACGGCTTCTTCAAGGACGCCACGCTGCTGGGCCAGCCCTACGCGCTGGACAACAAGAAGTCCGTCCAGAAGGTTCTCGACGAGGCCGGTGTCACCCTGAAGCGCTTCACGCGCATCAAGGTCGGCATCTGAGTCCGTACCGCGACGGGCGCGCGACCCCTATAGGGTCGTCAGCAGTCGTTCGGACACGCCGTCACGCACGCGCGCGTGCCGGACGACAGCAGATCTGACGAGGAGGCCATTGCGGCATGGGATGCGTCGTACACCCCGCCGGCAGTGGCCTCCTTCGTATGTGCAACAGGTGAAAGAGGCGGGATCCGCGATGACCAAGGCTGAGAAGAGCGACGACGGCACCGTGCACGGACGGTTTCTGCTGAAGCTGTCCGGAGAGGCCTTCTCCGGTGGCGGGGGCCTGGGCGTCGACCCCGACGTGGTGCACGCCATCGCACGCGAGATCGCAGCGGTCGTCCGTGACGGCGCACAGATCGCCATCGTCATCGGCGGCGGCAACTTCTTCCGCGGCGCGGAACTCCAGCAGCGCGGCATGGACCGGGCCCGCTCGGACTACATGGGCATGCTCGGCACCGTGATGAACTGCCTCGCGCTCCAGGACTTCCTGGAGAAGGTGGGCGTGGACTGCAGGGTCCAGACCGCCATCACCATGGGCCAGGTCGCCGAGCCCTACATCCCGCTGCGGGCCGTACGGCACCTGGAGAAGGGCCGTGTGGTCATCTTCGGCGCCGGCATGGGCATGCCGTACTTCTCCACCGACACCACCGCCGCCCAGCGCGCCCTGGAGATCGACGCCGAGGCACTGCTGATGGGCAAGAACGGTGTGGACGGGGTCTACGACTCCGACCCGAAGACCAACCCCGACGCGGTGAAGTTCGACCACCTCGGGTACGGCGAGGTCATCACGCGTGATCTGAAGGTCGCCGACGCCACGGCCGTCACCCTGTGCCGCGACAACAAGCTCCCCATCGTCGTCTTCGAACTGCTGGCGGAGGGCAATATCGCGCGCGCCGTCAAGGGTGAGAAGATCGGCACGTTGGTGGGTGACCCGATGGACCGGAAGTGACCGGACCACAAGCACCCGTCCGAGGGGCGACACCCCCGGGGGACGGACGGGGCGGACCGGGCCGGGGGATGGACAATGTCCCACCGGTCGGGAACCGTGCAGGAACAAGACGCGACGCAGCCGGTCGTTGCCCCGCCAGGGAACCGCGGCCGGGCCTACTCAAGACACGCAGGAGCAAGTGGTGATCGAAGAGACCCTCCTCGAGGCCGAGGAGAAGATGGAGAAGGCCGTCGTGGTCGCCAAGGAGGACTTCGCCGCGATCCGCACTGGCCGTGCGCACCCGGCGATGTTCAACAAGATCGTGGCCGACTACTACGGTGCGCCGACGCCGATCAACCAGCTGGCCTCGTTCTCCGTGCCCGAGCCGCGCATGGCCGTGGTGACGCCGTTCGACAAGAGCGCGCTGCGCAACATCGAGCAGGCCATCCGCGACTCCGACCTGGGAGTCAACCCGAGCAACGACGGCAACATCATCCGCGTGGTGTTCCCCGAGCTGACCGAGGAGCGCCGCCGCGACTACATCAAGGTGGCCAAGGCCAAGGCCGAGGACGCCAAGGTCTCCATCCGTTCCGTGCGCCGCAAGGCCAAGGACGCCATCGACAAGATGATCAAGGATGGCGAGGTCGGCGAGGACGAGGGACGCCGTGCGGAGAAGGAGCTCGACGACACCACCGCGAAGTATGTCGCCCAGGTGGACGAGCTCCTGAAGCACAAGGAAGCGGAACTGCTCGAGGTCTGATGAACGACTCTTCCTGGGAGGCGCCGCCGCAGGCCGGGTACTGGGGGTCGCCCGACCGGGGGCCCGCCCAGGGAGCCGGCCCGGTGGGTCCCCCGTACGATGCGCACTACGCGCAGCAGACTCGCCCCATGCCCCTCGTGCCCGCCGCACCCGAACACGGCGGTGGCCAGGACGTGGACCAGGGGGCCGCTCGGCTGGGCGGCCCCCTGGTCCGAGACGAGACGACGCGGGCGCGCCCCCACCCCGGGGAGATGCCGCACCATCCGCAGAATCCGGAGTCCATGTCCGACGCCCCGCAGCCGGTGCCCCCACCGCAGAAGAAGACCGCGGGGCGTGATCTGGGTGCCGCGATAGGCGTCGGCGTCGGCCTCTGCGCGCTGGTCGTGGTCTCGCTGTTCATCGTGAAGGCCGTCTTCGTCGGCGTTGTCGCCGTCGCCATAGTGGTGGGCCTGCGGGAGCTGACGAAGCGGCTCGAGGAGCGCAAGGGCATCAGGGCGCCGTTCGTGCCGCTCGCGGTCGGCGGGGCGGCCATGATCGTCTCCGGGTACGTCTGGGGCAGCGACGGCGCCTGGATCGCCGTGGCGCTCACCGCGCTGGCGGTGCTGGTCCGGCGGATGGCCCAGCCGCCCGAGAACTACCTCAGGGATGTGACGGCGGGGGTCTTCGCCGTGTTCTACGTGCCGTTCCTGGCGACCTTCGTGTCGATGATGCTGGCCGCGGACGACGGGCCCTGGCGGGTGCTGACGTTCATAGTGATCACGGTCGTCGCAGACACCGGTGCGTACGCCGTCGGCTGGCGTTTCGGCACGCACAAGCTCGCCCCGCGCATCAGCCCCGGAAAGACCCGCGAGGGCCTGCTGGGCGCGGTCGGGTTCGCCATGGCGGCGGGCGCGCTGTGCATGCAGTTCCTGATCGACGAGGGCACCTGGTGGCAGGGGCTGCTGCTCGGTCTCGCGGTCTCGGTCAGCGCCACCCTCGGCGACCTGGGCGAGTCCATGATCAAGCGGGACCTCGGCATCAAGGACATGGGCACACTGCTCCCGGGGCACGGCGGCATCATGGACCGGCTGGACTCGCTGCTGCCGACGGCGCCGGTGGTGTGGTTGCTGCTGGTGCTGTTCGTCGGGAGCTGACCCGACCGGCCCGACACCTCTTCGAGCCCCCGCGTCCCGCCGGACGC
This sequence comes from Streptomyces sp. NBRC 110035, assembly GCF_000829695.1. Taxonomy (GTDB): domain Bacteria; phylum Actinomycetota; class Actinomycetes; order Streptomycetales; family Streptomycetaceae; genus Streptomyces. The sequence goes on from NZ_BBNN01000021.1 coordinate 188,497, forward strand.
GGGGGCTCGCGCCGTGCCGGAAAGGTCTCCGCGGGCCGTTCCGGGCGGCCCCGGGGCCCGCGGCCGGTCCGCGCGGTCACCCCGATGGATCTGCGACACTGGTGGAGCCATGCCTAAGCCCGGAGAACTGACCTTTGTCGCGCCGCGCGGATCCAAGAAGCCGCCGCGGCACCTTGCCGACCTCACGCCCGCCGAGCGCAAGGAGGCGGTCGCAGCGGCCGGTGAGAAGCCGTTCCGGGCGAAGCAGCTCTCGCAGCACTACTTCGCGCGGTACGCGCACGATCCGGAGCAGTGGACCGACATTCCCGCCGGAGCCCGGGCCAAGCTGCAGGAGGCGCTGCTTCCGGAGCTGATGTCGGTGGTCCGGCACCTGTCCACCGACCAGGGCACCACCCGCAAGACGCTGTGGAAGCTCTTCGACGGGACCTTGGTCGAGTCGGTGCTCATGCGCTACCCGGACAGGGTGACGATGTGCATCAGCTCGCAGGCGGGCTGCGGCATGAACTGCCCGTTCTGCGCGACCGGACAGGCCGGTCTCGACCGGAACCTGTCCACCGCGGAGATCGTGCACCAGATCGTGGACGGGATGCGGTCGCTGCGGGACGGGGAGGTCCCCGGTGGGCCGGCGCGGCTGAGCAACATCGTCTTCATGGGGATGGGCGAGCCGCTCGCCAACTACAACCGGGTCGTCGGAGCCATCCGCCGTCTGACCGACCCCGAGCCGGACGGTCTCGGCCTGTCCCAGCGCGGGATCACCGTGTCGACGGTCGGACTCGTGCCGGCGATCAACCGGTTCTCCGACGAGGGCTTCAAGTGCCGCCTCGCCATCTCCCTGCACGCCCCCGACGACGAACTGCGCGACACCCTCGTCCCCGTGAACACGCGGTGGAACGTGCGTGAGGTCCTCGACTCCGGGTTCGAGTACGCGGCCAGGTCCGGGCGGCGGCTGTCCATCGAGTACGCGCTGATCCGGGACATCAACGACCAGGCGTGGCGCGGTGACCGGCTCGGGCGGCTGCTGAAGGGCAGGCCCGTGCACGTCAACCTCATCCCGCTCAACCCGACGCCCGGCTCCAAGTGGACCGCCTCGCGGCCCGAGGACGAGAGGGCGTTCGTGGACGCGATCGCCTCGCACGGTGTGCCGGTGACGATCCGGGACACCCGTGGACAGGAGATCGACGGGGCCTGCGGTCAGCTCGCCGCGAGCGAGCGGTAACCTGACCGGCGCAGGAACAACAACTTCATACCGCGCCATCACACGTTCATATTCCGACAGGGGAGCGCCACAGCGCTGAGAGTGCGGCACCGGCCGCAGACCCTCCGAACCTCGCCCAGGTCATTCTGGGTAGGGAGATCGGTCATCACTCGAGCTGTTGCGCCCTGCCCTGGGCACCTGCGGGGGTCCCGGGCAGGGCCGCGTCTCTTCCTGGTCACCCCAGGAGGAAATACCGGTGAACATCACCAAGAAGGTCACGAGCCTGGCCGTCGGGCTCGGTCTGGTCACGCTGTCCGCCTGCGGTTCCTCGTCCGACGGGTCGGACGGATCCGGCGGCGACGGCCGGAGCGGCGGCGGTTCGAAGACCGTCACGCTCGTCAGCCACGACTCGTGGGCCGCGTCCAAGGACGTCGTCGCCGCCTTCGAGAAGGAGACCGGCTACCGGCTGAGGGTCCTGGAGGACGGCGACGCCGGACAGGCCGTCAACAAGGCGATCCTGACCAAGGACAACCCCCAGGGAGACGTCTTCTTCGGCGTCGACAACACCCTGCTGTCCCGCGCCCTCGACAACGGACTGTTCCAGCCGTACGAGGCGAAGGAATCCGACGCCGTCCTTCCGGAGTACCGGGTCGACGAGGACAAGCACCGGGTCACGCCCGTCGACACCGGCGACGTCTGCGTCAACTACGACAAGGCGTGGTTCGAGGAGCGCGACCTGGCCCCGCCGCGGACCTTCGACGACCTGGCCGAGCCCGAGTACAAGGACCTGCTCGTCACGTCGAACGCCTCCACCTCCTCGCCCGGACTCGGCTTCGTCCTCGGCACCGTCGCCGAGTACGGCGACGAGGACTGGCAGGGCTACTGGAAGAAGCTCAAGGCCAACGGCGTCAAGGTGGTCGACGGCTGGGAGCAGGCCTACAACGAGGAGTTCTCCGGCTCGGCCGGCGGCAAGCAGGCCGGGGGCGACCGGCCGCTGGTGGTGTCCTACGCCTCCTCGCCCCCCGCCGAGGTGATCTACGCCGACCCGAAGCCGAAGAGCGCGCCGACCGGTGTCGCCGACGGCACCTGCTTCCGCCAGGTCGAGTACGCGGGGCTGCTGAGCAACGCGCACAACCCCGAGGGCGGCAAGGCGCTGCTCGACTTCCTGGTCGGCAAGAGGTTCCAGGAGGACATGCCGCTCAACATGTTCGTCTACCCGGTGCGGGAGGCCGCCCAGGTGCCCGAGGAGTTCGCGGAGTTCGGACCGCAGGCCGAGAGCCCCGAGACCATGGACCCGGCGAGGATCGCCGACCACCGCGACCAGTGGATCAAGTCGTGGACCTCGCTCGTACTGAAGTGAGCCGGGCCGAAGTGAGCCGGGCCGAGGTGGGCCGGGCCGAGGTGGGCCGGGCCGAGGTGGGCCGGGCCGCGGCGAGGTGGCGCGGGGCCGCGGCGCGGCTCGGCCTGATGGCCGTGCCCGTCGCGTTCTTCGCCGTCTTCTTCGCCCACCCCGTCGCCGCGATCGTCGCGCGCGGCCTGAGGACCGACGGGGTCTGGCAGCCCGGGCGGATCGGGGAGGTGCTGGCGCAGTCCGACGTCCGACAGGTGCTGTGGTTCACCACCTGGCAGGCGCTGGTCTCCACCGCCCTCACCCTCCTGGTCGCCCTGCCCGGCGCGTACGTCTTCGCCCGCTTCGACTTCCCCGGCAAGCAGGTCCTGCGGGCCGTGGTCACCGTCCCGTTCGTGCTGCCGACGGTCGTCGTCGGTACGGCGTTCATGGCGCTCGTGGGGCGTGGCGGGCTTCTCGACGAGCTGTGGGGTCTGCGGCTGGACACCACCGTGTGGGCGATCCTGCTCGCGCACGTCTTCTTCAACTACGCCGTCGTCGTACGGACCGTCGGCGGACTGTGGGGGCAGCTCGACCCGCGGCAGGAGGAGGCCGCGCGGATGCTCGGCGCCTCCCGGCTCACGGCCTGGCGGACCGTCACGCTGCCCGCGCTGGCCCCCGCCGTGGCCGCCGCCGCACTGATGGTCTTCCTGTTCACCTTCACCTCCTTCGGCGTGGTGCAGATCCTCGGCGGGCCCACCTTCGCCACCCTCGAAGTGGAGATCTACCGGCAGACCTCGGAGATCTTCGACCTGTCCACCGCCGCCGTCCTGACGATGATCCAGTTCGTCGCGGTGGGCGCGATCCTCGCCCTGCACGCCTGGACCGTGCGACGGCGGGAGACCGCGCTGCGACTGGTGGACGCCGCCCACACCGCGCGCCGGCCGCGCGGCGCAGGGCAGTGGGCGCTGCTCGCCGGGGTCGTCGCGACCGCCGCCGTGCTGCTGCTCCTGCCGCTCGCGGTGCTGGTGGAACGGTCCTTCGGTGACGCCGGCCTCGGCCACTACCGGGCCCTGACCCACGACGACGGGGGCGTGTTCCTGGTCGCGCCGATCGAGGCGGTCGGCACCTCCCTGCGCTACGCGGTCGTGGCCACCGCCATCGCCGTGACGATCGGAACCCTGGCGTCCGTCGCGCTCACCAGGCGGGACGCGGGACGGCTGGTGCGGGGCTTCGACGCCCTGCTGATGCTGCCGCTGGGGGTGTCCGCGGTGACCGTCGGCTTCGGGTTCCTGATCGCCCTCGACGAGCCGCCGCTGGACCTGCGCTCCTCCTGGATCCTGGTGCCGCTCGCCCAGGCGCTGGTCGGTGTCCCCTTCGTCGTACGGACCATGCTGCCCGTGCTGCGGGCCGTGGACGTGCGGCTGCGGGAGGCGGCGGCGGTGCTCGGAGCGTCGCCGTGGCGGGTGTGGCGGGAGGTGGACCTGCCGATGGTACGGCGGGCCGTGCTCGTCGCGGCCGGGTTCGCCTTCGCGGTGTCGCTGGGGGAGTTCGGGGCGACGGTGTTCATCGCGCGGCCGGACAATCCGACGCTGCCGGTGGCCGTGGCACGGCTGCTGGGGCGGCCGGGGGAGCTCAACTACGGGCAGGCGATGGCCCTGTCGACGATTCTGATGATCGTGTGCGCGGTGGCGCTGCTGCTCCTCGAGCGGCTGCGGACCGACCGGTCCGGGGAGTTCTAGATGCTGTTGGGTCTCGAGGGTGTCACCGTCCGCTTCGGCGGGCGGGCGGTGCTGGACGCCGTGGATCTCCAGGTCGCCGAGCACGAGATCGTCTGCGTGCTCGGGCCGAGCGGCAGCGGCAAGTCCACGCTGCTGCGGGCGGTGGCCGGGCTGCAGCCCCTCGACGCGGGGCGGATCTCGCTCGCCGGGAGCGACCAGACCGGTGTGCCCGCGCACCGGCGCGGGGTCGGACTGATGTTCCAGGACCACCAGCTGTTCCCGCAGCGCGACGTGGGCGGCAACGTGGTCTTCGGGCTGCGGATGCACGGTGCGTCCCGCAGCGAACAGGCAGATCGTGTAAAGGAGTTGCTGGAACTTGTCGGGCTGCCCGGGGCGGTCGGACGGGCGGTGGCGGCCCTGTCCGGCGGCGAGCAGCAGCGCGTGGCCCTCGCCCGCGCGCTGGCGCCCCGTCCGCGGCTGCTGATGCTCGACGAGCCACTCGGCCAGCTCGACAGGTCGCTGAGGGAACGGCTCGTCGTCGAACTCCGTGAGCTGTTCGGCCGGCTGGGCACCACCGTGCTCGCCGTGACGCACGACCAGGGCGAGGCGTTCGCCCTGGCCGACCGGGTCGTGGTGATGCGGGACGGGCGGATCGCCCAGTCCGGTACGCCGCTCGAGGTGTGGCAGCGCCCGGCCGACGCGTTCGTGGCCCGCTTCCTCGGCTTCGAGAACGTGGCCGGGGCGACGATCGCCGCGGACGTCGCGGTGACGCCCTGGGGCAGGATCCCGGTGCCGGCCGACGCCCCGCAGGGCACCCGCACCCTGCTGGTGCGGCCCGCCGGCGTCCGTCTGGTCCCGGACGGGTCGGGGCTGCGCTGCACCGTGGCCGCGCGCACCTTCCGCGGCACCCATGTCGCCGTCCGTCTCCAGCCCGAGGACGCGCCCGTTCTCGAGGCGGCCTGTGCGCTGCGGGCGGCACCGGAGGTCGGGGACGAGGTCGGGGTGGAGTTCGACGCGGACGAAACCGTCGTGCTCGGCTGAGGCACCCTGCCCGGGGTGAGGGGTACGACACCACTCGCGCGTGCTCGCCACCGCGGCGAGACCGCCGGCCGGGCAGGCCGGTTGCGGTCCGTGGTGACCCCGGGAGCCGATCCGGACGGCACGGTGCCCACCACTCCGAAGGGGGCGCTGGAGCGGCTTGTCCGGACGAGGCGAACCGCAGGGAGGGGCGGGGGCCCGCGCACGGTGACGGCCCGCCCCCACCGGGGACGGGCCGTCACGTCATGTCGTCGAGGCGTCAGCTGTCGCTGTTCGCCCCGCGACGGCGCATGCCGAAGAAGACCGCACCGCCACCGACGGCGACCAGGGCCGCCGCGATACCGGCGATCAGGCCGGTGTTGGAGTCGGCGCCGGTTTCGGCGAGGTTCGACTCACCGACGGAGGGCGACGGAGCGTTGTCCGAGGTGCCCGCCGGGGCGGTGGTCTCGGGCTCCGGCTCGGACGGAGCCGGGGTACCGGGCTCGTCCTCGGACGGCGTCGAGGCGGAGTCCGACGGCGTCGGAGCGGGCTCCGACGGAGCCGGCGGCTCCTCCTCTTCCTTGCAGGCCGTGGCCGGGGTGGTCAGGTTCGGCTTGATGTCCTCGTCCACGTAGGGCTCGGCCTTGACGTGGATGCGGTACTCGGCGTTGGGCTGCCAGTCCTCCTCGAAGGTGATGGTCACACCCTCGCGGGAGCCCTTGACGACCTGCTCGCCGATCTTCTTCTCGTCGGCACCGTTGTTCTCCAGGAACACGGTGACGGTCGCGGGAACGCCCGCCGGGTCGACGTCGGTGACGGTGATGACACCCTTGTCACCGACACACTTCGCCTCGGCCGAGAACTCGTTGATGTTGCACGCGGCCGCGCTGCCGGCGAGGCCGATGGTGAGCGCGGCCGACGCGGAGACGACACCGAGGGCGCGAACGGTGCGCGCGACGTTACGGCGCGAGGCCGTACGGCGTGATACGGACAGAACTGTCACGTTTGTCCTTACGGGATACGCAAATGCGGGGGGTTGAAGGAGCGCTGATGGAGCATCAGCGCTCCCATGAGGCTCCCAGGTCTATAAGCGCCGCATAAGTAGTGTCAACGCATATGCCGATAGCAGGCCATCGCTTTACTGATTCTTTAACTCCCAAGGCGTTTCAACGCCTTGGGAGTCTTCTCGGCGGGCCCCGCCCCCGGCCGCGGGCCTCCCCCTCAGCCCTCCAGCGCGGACGGGTCCATCCACGCGACCTCCCAGGTGTGGCCGTCCAGGTCGTCGAAGGCGCGGCCGTACATGAAGCCCTCGTCCTGGGTCTCGCGGCTGACCGAACCGCCCGCCGCGAGAGCCCTCTCGACCAGCTCGTCGACCTTCTCGCGGCTCTCGGCGCTCAGGGCCAGCAGCACCTCGCTGGTCTTCGTGGAGTCGGCGATCTCCTTCTTCGTGAACTCCGCGTAGCGCTGCTTGGTGTGCAGCATCGCGACGACGGCCTCGCCGATCACGACGGAGACGGTGTTCTCGTCGCTGAACTGTTCGTTGATCCCGTAGCCGAGTGCCGTGAAGAACCTCTTCGAGGCGTCGAGGTCGTTGGTGGCCAGGTTCACGAAGATCATCTGCTGTGTCATGGTGGTGCCTCTCCCGTGCGGTTCCCCGGTTCCGTACCGGTTTCGAGTGGTGCCGTGCCGTTCGAGGGGTGGACCGGCGGAGGGTAGGGAACTCATCGCTCCGCGGAGGTCCTCTCCGGGGTCCGGTGGCCTGGGGGCGCGGTCTCAGAGGGCCAGGGGCAGGGTCGACAGTTCGGCCACCACCACGGTCAGCGGACCGAACAGGGCGAGGAGCGTGCCGGCCCTGAGGGCCGCGGCCCGGCGCGGTGTCGAGGCGGGGGCCCCGAGGCGCAGCAGCGCCGCCGTGGTGCCGGCGTGCGCCTGCTTGGCCTCGACGGCCGCCGTCAGCAGCGTCGCCACGGTGCAGCCGGTCACCAGCAGGACCCCGAGCAGGGTGAGCGGGCCGACCGACAGGCCGTCGGCGTAGTGCAGCGAGCCCAGGGCGTACGCGCCCGACAACACGGCGCAGACCACACCCAGCGGGCGGCCGATCCTGGTGGCCTCCGTCATGAGGACCCGTCCGGCCAACAGCCGCAGGGCACCCGGACGGACCGACTGGAGCAGCCGGCCGCACAGATGGGTGAGACCGGGGCCGGCCAGCGCGAGGCCGACGGCGGCCAGCACCAGACCGGCCACAGCGCCGGGCCGGTCACCGGGCGCGGTGCCGGTGCGGCTCGCGTAGGCCTCCACGGCCAGCCCCATGGCCAGCACCGCGATGCCCCAGGGCAGGCCGGACGGTGCCCTGCCGACGCCGGGCGACGGGGCCGCGACGACCGGCGCGGGGCCGCCCTCCACGCCCCGCGGCCGCTCGGAATCCTTCCCCGGAAGACCCGCCCGCCCCCGATCCTGCTGTGCCTGTGCCTGTGCCTGTGCCTGTGTCTGTGCCTGCTCCGGCGTCGCCGGCCGGCCGCCTGCCAGTCGGCGGCCGTGGGCCGCCGGCTCCAGGCGCGCGCCGAAGCGTCCGTACGCGCCGAACGTCTCCCGCCCCGCGGTGGCACGGTACGCGCCGAAGCGTCCGTACCCCGTCCGCTCCGTACGGGACGGGTCCGCCGCCCGTCCGCGCGGACGCAGCGCCGTCGCCACCGCCACCGAGGCGCTCACCGGCACCAGCGCCAGCAGCGTCAGGGTCGCCGGCAGTGGCAGCGGCCGGCCGGCGGCCAGGAAGTCGGTGCCGGCACCGTCGAAGGGCACGCCGGTGAGGTCGCCGCGCAGGTGGAGGAAGACGAGCAGGGCGGTCACCGACCCCAGCGTGCAGGCCAGGGCCGTGGTCGTCGCGGAGATCGCCATCAGCCGTGCCGGGCCCAGGCCGAGCGCCGAGAGCCCGGAACGGGGCCGGGTCCCCGGGTCGGTGCGGGCCGCCGCGACCGCGAAGTGCACCGTGGCCGCCAGCGGGGCCGCGCACCAGGCCAGCCGGAGCAGCGAGGCGGACGGCGCGCCCGGGTGGCCGATCGCGTGGCCGAGGGCGCACAGCAGCAGGAAACCCGTACCCGCCGAGGCCGTCGCGACCAGGAGACGGCGCAGCTGGACGGCCGGACGGGCACCTCGGGTCAGACGGAGAGCGAGCACGCCGCCCGGCCCTCCGTCTCGGCGGTCCCGGAGACCGGAGGCAGGTGCACGGTGCGCACCCGGCGCCCGTCGAGCAGCGAGACCGTGCGGTCGGCGAGGGCCGCGGTGTACGCGTCGGCGGTGGCGAGGAGCACCGTGATGCCGTGCGAACGGGCCGCCGTGGTCAGCGTACGCAGGACGTGCCGCCGGTCGGCGCGGTGCAGCGGGGCGGTCGGCTCGTCGGCGAACAGTACCGAGGGAGCCGGGGCGAGGGCGCGGGCGATGCAGACCCGCTGCCGCTCCGCGTGCACCAGCTCCGCCGGCCGCCTGCGGGCCTTGTCGCCGATGTCGAGGCGCTCCAGCCACTCCAGGGCCGTCGCCCTGGCCCGGCGCCGGGCGGTGCCGCGCAGCATCAGGGGGAGGGCGGTGTTCTCCCAGACGTTCAGCTCGGACACGAGCACCGGCGCCGGGTCGATCCAGCCGAAGCGCTCCCGGCGCAGCCGCTCGCGGGCGGCCGGGCGCATGGTGTGCACGGGCACGCTGTTGTACCAGACCTCGCCGTCCGCCACGGAGGCCAGTCCGGACAGGCACCGCAGCAGGGTCGTCTTGCCGCTGCCGCGCGGGCCGCCGACGGCGAGGATCTCGCCCTCCCTGACACCGAGCGAGACCCCGCTCAGCCCGGGTGAACCGTCGTCGTAACGGAAGTGCAGGGCACGTGCCCAGAGCACGTCGTTGTCCGGTGGGGCCACCATGGCGTACACCTCGGTTCGGATCAGAAATGCCGTGCGAGATTCGTGAATCCCCCGTGCGGGGGAACGAAAGCAGAGCCGATCGGTCATTGGGCACGCTAGGCAGCGCACGGCGGGACGCCGGACAGCACGCGGCCCCGGACCGCCGTTTCTCACTCGAACGGGCGGCACCGGGGCCGTATGCGGTCATTCCAGCCGAAGATCACAGCGGGAGATCACGGCTGGGGACCGCGGTGCGGGTCACAGCTTCGTCCATGCCTCCGACAGGGTGGCACGCAGGATCTGCTCGATCTCGTCGAAGGTCTCCTGGTCGGAGATCAGCGGCGGGGCGAGCTGGACGACCGGGTCGCCGCGGTCGTCGGCACGGCAGTACAGGCCGTTCTCGTACAGCTTCTTGGACAGGAAGCCGTACAGGACGCGCTCGGTCTCCTCGTCGTCGAAGGACTCCTTGGTGTGCTTGTCCTTGACCAGTTCGATGCCGTAGAAGAAGCCGTTGCCGCGGATGTCGCCGACGATCGGCAGGTCGTAGAGCTTCTCCAGCGTCGCGCGGAAGGCGCCCTCGTGGTCCAGCACGTGCTGGTTGAGCCCCTCGCGCTCGAAGAGGTCGAGGTTGGCGACGCCCACCGCGGCCGAGACGGGGTGACCGCCGAAGGTGTAGCCGTGCAGGAAGGTGTTGTCGCCCTGGTAGAACGGCTCGGCGAGGCGGTCGGAGACGATGCACGCGCCGATGGGGGAGTAGCCGGACGTCATGCCCTTGGCGCAGGTGATCATGTCCGGGACGTAGCCGAACTTGTCGCACGCGAACGTCGTGCCCAGGCGGCCGAAGGCGCAGATGACCTCGTCGGAGACGAGCAGCACGTCGTACTGGTCGCAGATCTCGCGGACCCGCCGGAAGTAGCCGGGCGGCGGCGGGAAGCAGCCGCCCGCGTTCTGCACCGGCTCGAGGAAGACCGCGGCGACCGTGTCCGGGCCCTCGAAGAGGATCTGCTGCTCGATCTGGTCGGCGGCCCAGCGGCCGAACGCCTCCGGGTCGTCGCCGTGGACCGGGGCGCGGTAGATGTTGGTGTTCGGCACCTTGTGGGCGCCCGGCACCAAGGGCTCGAACGGGGCCTTCAGAGCCGGCAGGCCGGTGATCGACAGGGCGCCCTGCGGGGTGCCGTGATAGGCCACCGCGCGGGAGATGACCTTGTACTTGGTCGGCTTGCCGGTCAGCTTGAAGTACTGCTTGGCGAGCTTCCAGGCGGTCTCCACCGCCTCGCCGCCGCCGGTCGTGAAGAAGACCTTGTTCAGGTCGCCCGGCGCCTCGTGGGCCAGCCGCTCCGCCAGCTCGACGGCCTTGGGGTGGGCGTAGGACCAGATGGGGAAGAACGACAGTTCCTGCGCCTGCTTGAAGGCGGTCTCGGCGAGCTCGACCCTGCCGTGCCCCGCCTGGACGACGAACAGCCCGGCGAGACCGTCGAGGTACCGCTTGCCCCTGTCGTCGTATATGTGGGTGCCCTCGCCGCGGACGATGGTGGGCACGGGGGAGTGCTCGTACGAGGACATGCGGGTGAAGTGCATCCACAGGTGGTCGTACGCGGCCTTGCTGAGGTCCTTGGGGCTGTCGGTGCTCACGATTATCGGGTTCCCCACATGTAGGTCTGCTTCTTGAGCCTGAGGTAGACGAAACTCTCGGTGGTGCGCACGCCGGGCACGGCCCGGATGCGCTTGTTGATGACCTCGAGAAGGTGGTCGTCGTCCTCGCAGACGATCTCGACCATGAGGTCGAAGGAGCCCGCGGTCATCACCACGTACTCGCACTCGTCCATGGCGCTCAGCGCGTCGGCCACGGACTCCACGTCGCCCTCGACGCGGACGCCGACCATCGCCTGCCGGCGGAAGCCCACCGTGAGCGGGTCCGTGACGGCGACGATCTGCATCACACCCTGGTCGAGCAGCTTCTGGACGCGCTGGCGCACGGCCGCCTCCGACAGGCCGACGGCCTTGCCGATGGCGGCGTAGGGCCTGCGGCCGTCCTCCTGGAGCTGCTCGATGATGGCGAGGGAGACGGAGTCCAGGTGGGGACCGCCGCCGTTCCTGGACTCGCGGGAGTCCCTGGGTTCTGCGCTTCGACTGGCCACATGGTCACTGTGCACGACGTCTCGACTGTTCCGCAAGGCGCATTCGATGAAATCCGTTGTATCGGTGGTTGATGTCTGCGGATTTCGCAGACTCGGAGCGAGTGGGGGTGTTGAATGCGTCAGAGGTCCGTCTAGGGTGGGTGTCTCAGGGGTTGGACACCTCCGACACCCACGAGGAGCACCGGGAGGACCTGCAGTGAGCACCGAGCTGCGACGTCTGCGCAACTGCATCGGCGGCGAGTTCCGCGACGCCGCCGACGGACGGACCACCGAGGTGGTCAACCCCGTGACCGGCGAGGCGTACGCGACCGCGCCGCTGTCCGGACAGGCGGATGTGGACGCCGCGATGGCGGCCGCCGCCGAGGCCTTCTCCGGCTGGCGCGACACCACACCGGCCGAGCGGCAGAAGGCCCTGCTGAAGGTCGCGGACGCCGTCGAGGAGCGCGCCGAGGAACTCATCGCGGCCGAGGTGGAGAACACGGGCAAGCCCGTCGGGCTGACCCGCACCGAGGAGATCCCGCCGATGGTCGACCAGATCCGCTTCTTCGCGGGTGCGGCGCGGATGCTGGAGGGCCGCTCGGCCGGCGAGTACATGGAGGGCCTGACCTCCATCGTGCGCCGTGAGCCGGTCGGCGTCTGCGCCCAGGTCGCCCCCTGGAACTACCCGATGATGATGGCCGTGTGGAAGTTCGCCCCGGCGATCGCGGCGGGCAACACGGTCGTCCTCAAGCCCTCGGACACCACCCCGGCCTCCACCGTCCTGCTCGCCGAGATCCTCGGCTCGGTCCTGCCGACGGGCGTCTTCAACGTCGTCTGCGGCGACCGGGACACCGGCCGCATGATGGTCGAGCACGAGACCCCGGCGATGGCCTCCATCACCGGTTCGGTGCGGGCCGGCATGCAGGTCGCCGAGTCCGCGTCCAAGGACCTCAAGCGCGTCCACCTGGAGCTGGGCGGCAAGGCGCCGGTCGTCGTCTTCGAGGACACCGACATCGCCAAGGCCGTCGAGGACATCTCCGTCGCGGGCTTCTTCAACGCCGGCCAGGACTGCACGGCGGCCACCCGCGTCCTCGTCCACGAGTCGATCCACGACGAGTTCGTCACCGCCCTCGCCAAGGCCGCCGCCGACACGAAGACGGGCGCCCCCGACGACGAGGACGTCCTCTTCGGCCCGCTCAACAACGCCGGTCAGCTGGCTCAGGTCCAGGGCTTCGTCGACCGGCTGCCCGCGCACGCGCGCGTGGAGGCCGGTGGGCGGCGCGTCGGGGACAAGGGCTACTTCTTCGCGCCGACCGTCGTCTCGGGCCTGGAGCAGGACGACGAGATCATCCAGAAGGAGGTCTTCGGCCCGGTCATCACCGTCCAGACCTTCACCGACGAGGACCAGGCCGTCGCGTACGCCAACGGCGTCGAGTACGCGCTGGCCTCCTCGGTGTGGACCAAGGACCACTCCCGCGCGATGCGCATGTCCAAGAAGCTCGACTTCGGCTGCGTGTGGATCAACACCCACATCCCGCTGGTCGCGGAGATGCCGCACGGCGGCTTCAAGAAGTCCGGCTACGGCAAGGACCTCAGCGCCTACGGCTTCGACGACTACACGCGCATCAAGCACGTGATGACGTCGCTCGACGCGTAGGCGCTCGGCCGGATCGGCCGGACGAGGTCCTGAGCGCGACGAGGGGCCCGGCCGTCCGGAGGCCGTGGACAGCCGGTCCCGCAGTTCCCCGCGCCCCTCGAGGGTGTGGAGAACTTTCTCGTGAGGGGTGGTGCGGCGGGATGGCGACCCGCCGAGCGGCGGGCTCGTGGACGGGACCGTCACGCACGGGCTGCTCGCGGTCCGTGCGGTGCGCGACCCGCAGGCGCCGGTGATCCGGCCGGGCCGGCCGCGGCGCGATGCGTCCGAGGCGTGCGAGCGGTTCCGGAGGTGCCGGAGCAGGTGTGGCGGCAGGCCGGGACCGTCGGCCACCGTGAACTCGGCACTGCGGTGGGGTGACGGCGGCGGCCGTCTCCACCGGCCTGGTCGCCGGGCCGGCGGGCGTGGTCGCGACGGTGGAGCGTCTGGTCTCCGAGGGATGGTGGGAGCCGTTCCGTCGGGCGGTACCGGCACCTTTGGGGCGGTCGGAGTCCACCGGCCACGGGCCGCGGAAGGTGGCGCGTTGTCGCCGTTGACCGGGTTGTCCCGCCCATGACACGGTCGGGCCGTCCCCGGCAGGATCGGCCGGGGCAGGACGACGGGAGGGGACGACCGATGACGGCAGTGGGCCGCAACAGGGCGAGACGGCGAGGGCTGAGGGCCTGCGGCGTGGTGACGGCGGCGCTGGTCGCTGTGACGGTCGCGGGGCCGGTGGCGGTCGCGGCCGGGGGACCGTCCGCCACCGCGCCGGCCCCGGTGGCGGCGAGCGCGCTGAGTGATCCGACCCCCGAGGAGCAGCAGCAGCTCAGGGAAGTGGCCGGCGCGATCTGGACCCCTCAGCTGGCCGCCGGATGGAACATGAACGCCGAGGTGGCCGACGTGCTGTCCACGGCCACCGGGGAGATCCTCCGATGCAGTGAGGCGTTCTCCCTCGTGCCGCGCCCGCCGGGCTTCGTCCCGGGGCTCGGCTACCTCGTCAATTACTGGAAGAACCTGCGCGACTACTTCCTGGCCGTGAAGGACAACCGCACCTACCGCGCCTGTGTGGTGACGGCCGCGGCCCATTACCGCTCGGCGATCGAGATGGCTTCCCTGGGCATCTGAGCCGTACCGGGGCCGGGCCCCCTCGCCGGTCGGCTACCGCCGCCGCGGTGACGGGGACCCGGCGCTCGCGCCCTGTGCGGGCCCGCGCAGGGCGCACAGGACGTCGATGCGGTTGGTGGTGATCGAGTCGGCACCCAGCGCCAGCAGGCGGCGCATGGAGCGGCGGGTGTCCGGGGTCCACACGGAGAGCAGGCAGCCGTCCGCGTGGACCCGGTCGGCGAGGGCCCGGTCGACCAGGCCGAAGCGGTAGTTCAGCCAGCGCGGCCGGACCGCGTCCAGGACACCGGCGCGCGGCGGGGCCGACGACGCGACGGTGAGGGCGATCTCCGCGGACGGGTCCGCCGCGCGCACGGCGAGCATCGGGGCGGCGCCCGCGCAGTAGTAGACGCGGTCCCGGGCGCCGTGCTCCCGTACGGCGTCCACGATCCGGCGCACCGCCAGGGGGCCGGGATCGCCCGGGAGGTCCAGCATGACCCTGGTGCCCTCGGTCGCCGACAGCGCGTCCGGCAGCGTGGGCACCCCGCCGTCGGTCAGGCCGCGCACCTCCTCCCAGGACAGCGCCCGCAGTGGGCGGTCGTGCTCCCAGAGCCGCTTGAGCGTCTCGTCGTGCAGCAGGACCGGTACGCCGTCCCGGGTGAGGCGTACGTCGAACTCGACCGCGTCCGCGCCCTTGTGGAGCGCGGAACGCAGTGAGGCGAGCGTGTTCTCGCGGACGTGGTACGGGTCGCCGCGGTGGGCCACGGCGGTCACGTGGTGCATGGCGGTCCTTCGCGGGGTCGGCTCACGGGGCGGCTGGTCCACGGCGGTGGGGGACGGGTTCACCGCAGCGGCCGGGAGGAGAGCCAGGAGGCGGTGTACGCGTCGATCTCGGCGGCCAGCCGCGTCTTGCCCGGCGCGTCCAGGAACGAGGCCTCCACCGCGTTCTTCGCCAGCGCCGCCAGGCCCTCCTCGTCGAGGTCCAGCAGCCGTGCGGCGATCGCGTACTCGGTGTTCAGGTCGGTGCCGAACATCGGCGGGTCGTCGGAGTTGACGGTGACCAGCACACCGGCGCGGGCGAACTCCCTGATCGGGTGTTCGTCGAGGCGGGTGACCGCGCGGGTGGCGATGTTGGAGGTGGGGCACACCTCCAGCGCGATGCGCCGCTCGGCGAGGTGCGCGAGCAGCTCGGGGTCCCGGGCGGCGCCGGTGCCGTGCCCGATCCGCTCCGCGCGCAGGTCGACCAGGGCGTCCCACACCGTCCCGGGACCGGTCGTCTCACCGGCGTGCGGCACCGAGTGCAGGCCCGCGGCGATGGCCCGGTCGAAGTACGGCTTGAACTGCGGCCGGGGCACCCCGATCTCGGGCCCGCCCAGGCCGAAGGAGACCAGGCCCTCCGGGCGCAGCCGGTCGTCGGTGGCGAGCCGCGTGGTCTCCTCGGCGGCCTCCAGTCCGGCCTCGCCGGGGATGTCGAAGCACCAGCGCAGCACGGTCCCGAACTCGGACTCGGCCGCCTTGCGGGCGTCCTCGATCGCCTCCATGAACGCCCGCGCGTCGATCCCGCGACGGGTCGACGAGAACGGGGTGATCGTCAGCTCGGCGTACCGCACCTGCTGCCGGGCCAGCTCACGCGCCACCTCGTAGGTGAGCAGCCGGACGTCCTCGGGCGTGCGGATCAGGTCCACGACGGACAGGTACACGTCGATGAAGTGGGCGAAGTCCGTGAAGGTGAAGTAGCCGGCGAGCGCCTCGGGGTCGACGGGGACCCTGGAGTCGGGGTGGCGGGCGGCCAGCTCCGAGACGATGCGGGGGGAGGCGGAACCGATGTGGTGCACGTGCAGTTCGGCCTTGGGCAGTCCGGCGATGAAGTCGTGCGGGCCGCTGCCCGCCGTCTCGGCGGACACGGCGAGGCGTTCGGTCATGGTCCCTCCCGGAAACGGCGTCCCCGGCCGGGGTGCGGCTGTGGCGGGACGCGGGTGATCGGCTGATCGGTGGATCGATGGATCGGGGGTCATCGTAGGCCGGGCGCGCACGAGGCGGTGGCGGGCCGTACCATGACGGGACGTTCGACGGAGGGGGTCCAGCGCATGTCCGAGGACGCGCAGGCGCCGGAAGCGCGGGGGAACCCGGCGGGCGGCACTCCGCCCCGGGCCCCGCACGCCCATGACGACGTCTGGGCGGCGCCGGCCGACAGCAGGGCCGCGCAGGCCCAGCCGCCCCAGAGCCCACCGAGGGAAGTGTCGCCGCCCGAGCCCACCCAGGTGGACCTCGGCGGCCACGGCACGTCCGGGCCGTCGGGCTCCGCCGCAGTCACCGACCCGTTCGCCCTTCCGGAGTTCGACCCTCCGGCCCCCGCCCCGGGGACGCCCGGCGCGCCCCGGGCCTCCGGCGCCCCGTCCGCCCCCTCCGTGCACGACCAGCGGACGGTCACGTCCCTCCCCGCGGCGAGTGCCCCGGCCACCTCTTCGGCCACACCGCCGGCCCGGCCGTGGGCGGGCCTCTCCGGCTCTTCCACCCCGCCCGCCGGCCCCGGAGTCGCGGCCTCCAACCCCTTCGCGCCCCCGGCCACCGAGCCGGTCCCGCCGCCGCCCATCGCCCCCGGCGGTCCCGGCCGGGTGCCGTACGGCTACCCGGGCGGCCGCGGGAGCGGGTACCAGGGCGGGTACGCCCACCCGGCCGCACAGCCGCCCGCCCACGCCGGTGCTCCCGCCCACGGCGGCCTGCCCGACCAGGGCTACGGCTGGACCGGTGTGCCGCCGCAGCCGGCCAACGGCATGGGTGTCACCGGACTCGTGCTCGGGATCATCTCGGCCTGCGTCTTCTGCCTCTGGCCGCTGGCCGTCGGACTCGGCGTCCTGGCCGTGATCTTCAGCGCCCTCGGCCGGGGCAAGGCGGCCCGAGGTGAGGCCACGAACCCGGGCCACGCCCTGGCCGGCCTCCTCTGCGGCGGGGCCGGCATCGTGCTGGGCGGCGGTTTCGGCCTCCTCGTCACCCTGCTCTGAGCGCTCCCGGCACCGCGTCCGGGGACCTCGCCCGCGGTGCTGTGACGCGCCGCTGGGACCCCGGTCCGGACGGGGTGGTGTCCACCGGGCCGTCCGGACGGCACCGACCGCACCGGGGTGAACGCCACGTGCCGCGGCGCGGGTCACCCTGCCGCGCTCTCCCGGAGAAGTGCGCGGGCCCGCATGAGGGCGAAGCCCAGGAGGTTCGGGCCACGCCACCGGGCGGGGTCCGATGCCCTCTCGTCGTCGGCCGGGAGGCCGATGCCCCAGACGCGGTCCCTGGGGCTCGCCTCGACCAGGACGCGGTCGCCCGTGTTCAGCAGGAAGGCGCGCAGGTCCGTGTGGGCCGCGAACTTGTGCGTGCTGCCCTCGACGACGACGCGGAACCGCTCGCGCCGCCAGGTCGCCTCGTCGAAGTCCCGGACGAGCCGGCCCTCCTTCTGGGCGTCGGCGGGGTGCTGCGCGGTCAGGATCCTCCGCTCCGCCTCCGGGTCGGCGAACATCCGGGCCTTGGCCGCCATCATCCAGTGCTCGGCGGTCACGTAGGCCACGCGGTCCACCGTGAACGGCGACGGCCACCACTGGCTCAGGCAGCCCGCCCCGATCCGGCCGTCGGGCAGCGGCCGGTGCTTCCAGAAGTGCAGGTACTTGATCCGCTTCCCGGCCGCCAGTGCCTCGATCAGGGCCTCGCGGGAACCGGCCGCCCCCGCTCCCACCGCAGTCCCGTCCCCCGCCGTTCCCGTCTCCGTGTTCATCCCCATGCGCGCGAGTTTCGCAGGCGGCACCGACAACCAGCCTGCCTTTTCCGTGGTGCCCAGAAGCCTTGTCGACAGATTTCGTTGCTTAACCAAATGGAAACAACGGAATCACTTGTTGGCATCGCATACCTCTGCCAGGATCGGCACTCAAATCGAGCCGGCGCCACGCCGCCCCCTCGGGGAAACGGAGGAGAGCGACATGCAGCACCCGGGCAAGGCCACCCCGGAACGGTTCCCGGCCCGGGAACGGTTCGCCGACGGGGCGCAGTTCGTCGCGGGCCGCCTGACGAAGGGCACCTCGGGCCGGACGCACACGGTCGTCGACCCGGCCACCGGTGAGGACGTGTACGCCTACGAACTCGCCGGCACCGACGACGTGGACGCGGCCGTCACCGCCGCGCGCAGGGCGTTTCCGGCGTGGGCCGGTGCCACCCCGGGCGAGCGGTCCGACGCGATGCACCGGTTCGCCGCCGTGGTCGCCGAGCGCGCCGAGGACTTCGCCCGCGCCGAGTCCCTGCAGTGCGGCAAGCCCCTGAAGCTGAGCCGGGAGTTCGACGTCCCCGGGAGCATCGACAACATCGCCTTCTTCGCCGGTGCCGCCCGGCACCTGACGGGCCGGTCGGCCGGTGAGTACTCCGGCGACCACACCTCCTACGTGCGCCGCGAGCCCATCGGAGTGGTCGGCTCCGTCGCACCCTGGAACTACCCCCTCCAGATGGCCGGGTGGAAGATCCTCCCGGCGGTCGCCGCGGGCAACACGATCGTCCTCAAGCCCGCCGAGATCACCCCGCTGACCTCACTCCTCTTCGCCCGGGCGGCCACCGACGCCGGCATCCCGGACGGAGTGATCAACATCGTCACCGGCACCGGCCGGGAGGCGGGAGAGCACCTCGTCGGCCATCCCGACGTGGCCATGACCTCCTTCACCGGCTCCACCGCCGTGGGCAAGCGGGTCGCCGCCGTCGCCACCGCCACCGTCAAACGCGTCCACCTCGAACTCGGCGGCAAGGCGCCCTTCGTGGTCTTCGACGACGCCGACCTCGACGCCGCCGTCAACGGAGCGGTCGCGGGCGCGCTCATCAACACCGGACAGGACTGCACGGCCGTCACCCGCGCGTACGTGCAACGGCCCCTCTACGAGGAGTTCGTGGAGCGCACCGCCGCGCTGATGGAGACCGTGCGGCTCGGCGACCCCTTCGCCGCGGGCACCGACCTCGGTCCGCTGGTCTCGCACGCGCAGCGCGAGAGGGTGGCCGGCTTCGTCGACCGCGCGCGCGCCTACGCGCGCGTGGTCACCGGCGGCGAGGCCCCGGGCGGGGAACTCGCCGCAGGCGCCTACTACCGGCCCACCCTGATCGCGGACGCCCCACAGGACAGCGAGGCCGTGCGGGCCGAGATCTTCGGACCGGTGCTGGTCGTCCTGCCCTTCGGCAGCGACGACGAGGGCATCGCGCTCGCCAACGACACGCCGTACGGACTCGCCGCCTCCGCCTGGAGCCGGGACGTGTACCGCACCGGCCGTGCCACGCGCGAGATCAGGGCCGGGTGCGTGTGGATCAACGACCACATCCCGATCATCAGCGAGATGCCGCACGGCGGTTACAAGGCGTCCGGCTTCGGCAAGGACATGTCCGCCTACTCGTTCGAGGAGTACACCCAGCTCAAGCACGTCATGTTCGACAACACCGCGGTGGTCCGCAAGGACTGGCACCGCACGATCTTCGGGGACCGATAGCAGCCGGGCCGTCCGACCCGCGGCCCCACTCCCGAAAGGCACCACGCGTATGGAGCAGTACGAGCCCGACCGCCTTTCCCCGGCCCAGGTGGCCGCCGTGCGGCGCAGCTTCCGAAACGGCAGGGCGGCCCTGTCCCGCCGGTCCCTGCTGCGCGCCGGTGCGGGCGCTGCGCTCGCGGCCGGCGGAACCGGGGCGCTGAGTGCCTGCGGCATCCCTCCGGCGGGCAACACCCGGGGCGGCGTACCGGCCGAGGACCACTCGAAGGAGGAGAAGCGTGTCGCCTTCTCCAACTGGACCGAGTACATGGACGTCGACGACAGCGGGCGCCGGCACCCCACGCTGGACGCGTTCACCGAACGGACCGGCATCGAGGTCACGTACACCGAGGACATCAACGACAACACCGAGTTCTTCGGCAAGATCAAGCCGCAGCTCGCCGCCGGCCAGGACACGGGCCGCGACATCATCGTCCTCACCGACTGGCTGGCCGCCCGCCTGATACGCCTGGGCTGGGTGCAGAAACTGGACCCGTCCCACCTGCCGCACGCCTACGCCAACCTGTCACCGCAGTTCCGCAGCCCCGACTGGGACCCGGGCCGTGCCTACTCCTACCCCTGGCAGGGCATCGCCGCCGTCATCGCCTACAACAAGAAGGCGCTCGACGGCGTCGAGGTGAAGACCCTCTCCGACCTGCTGGACCACCCGAAGCTCAAGGGGCGTGTCGGCCTCCTCACCGAGATGCGCGACACCATGGGGCTGACCCTGCTCGACATGGACAAGGACCCGGGGAAGTTCACCGCCGACGACTACGACGCGGGGATCGCCCGGCTCCGGAAGGCCGTCGACAAGGGCCAGGTCCGCCGCTTCACCGGCAACGACTACACCTCCGACCTCAGCAAGGGCGACTTCGCCGCCTGCGTGGCCTGGGCCGGGGACGTCGTCCAGCTGAAGGCGGACAACCCGGACATCGACTTCCTGATCCCGGACAGCGGCTACATGACCTCGAGCGACAACCTGATGATCCCGAACAGGGCCCGGCACAAGACCAACGCCGAACGGCTCATCGACTACTACTTCGAGCCGCGGCCGGCCGCCGAACTCGCCGCCTACATCAACTTCGTCTGTCCGGTCGAAGGCGTGAAGGACGAACTCGCGAAGATCGACGAGGACGCGGCGAACAACCCGCTGATCCTCCCCGACCAGGCCATGCAGGCCAAGTCCCGTGCCTTCCGCTCCCTGAGCACCGAGGAAGAGACGGCATTCGAAACGAAGTTCGCGAAGCTCACGGGGGCGTGACGAGATGAAGACGACCAACGACACGGCCGCCCGCGGCGGGGACGTCCGCCTCACCGGCCTGAGCAAGACCTACGGCACGTTCACCGCCGTCCACCCCCTCGACCTGACCGTGCCCGAGGGCTCCTTCTTCGCCCTGCTCGGCGCGTCCGGCTGCGGCAAGACCACCACCCTCAGGATGATCGCCGGCCTGGAGGAACCCACCGCCGGTGCCGTCCACCTCGGCGACCAGGACGTCACCGCGCTCCCGCCGTACAAGCGGCCGGTGAACACCGTCTTCCAGTCCTACGCCCTCTTCCCGCACCTCGACATCTTCGAGAACGTCGCCTTCGGTCTGCGTCGGCGCGGCATCAGGAGCGTGAAGAAGCAGGTCGGGGAGATGCTCGAGCTCGTCCAGCTCGGAGAGCAGGCCCGCAGGAAGCCGCACCAGCTCTCCGGCGGCCAGCAGCAACGCGTCGCCGTGGCCCGCGCGCTGATCAACCATCCGAAGGTGCTGCTGCTCGACGAGCCGCTCGGCGCCCTCGACCTGAAACTGCGCCGCCGGATGCAGCTGGAGCTCAAACGCATCCAGACCGAGGTCGGCATCACCTTCGTGCACGTCACGCACGACCAGGAGGAGGCCATGACCATGGCCGACACGGTCGCCGTGATGAACGCCGGCCGTGTCGAGCAGCTCGGCGCGCCCACCGAGCTGTACGAGAACCCGCGCACCACGTTCGTCGCCGACTTCCTCGGCACGTCCAACTTCATCGAGGCCGACGTCGACACCAGGTCGGGCGACGACATCGTGCTGAAGGCGGGCGCCGGCAGGCTCGTCCTGCCCTCGGCTCGCAACAGCGGCCCCACGGCGACCGGCGGCAAGGTGCTGCTCGGGGTGCGCCCGGAGAAGATCTCCCTCGTCCACGCCGACGACGCCGGACGCATACCCGAGGGCCGCAACCGGATCACCGGCCGGATCTCCGACTCCAGCTACCTCGGCGTCTCCACCCAGTTCGTCGTCGACAGCCCGGTCTGCACCGCGTTCGAGGTCTACGTCCAGAACATCGACCGCGACGACCGGCTGGTGCCCGGAGCCGAAGTCGTCCTGCACTGGAACCCGGCGCACACCTTCGGTCTCGACGCCGCACAGTCCCTGCTCGCGGGGACAGCGGGGGGCTCCGCCGGTGCGCAGACCGCCGGGGAGGAGGCCCTCTGATGGCCACCGTCACCCAGTCGCCGCCGCCCCAGTCACCGCCACCCCGGTCGCCGTCCCCGGAGCCGGCCCCGCAGGTGAAACCCCCGCGGAAGCGGGGCCGCCGGACGCCGTACCTGCTTCTGCTGCCCGGCCTGCTGTGGCTGTTCGTCTTCTTCGCGCTGCCGGTGGTCTACCAGGCCTCCACCTCCGTCCAGACGGGCTCCCTGGAGGAGGGCTACGAGGTCACCTGGCACTTCGCCACCTACTGGGACGCGCTGTCCGCGTACTGGCCGCAGTTCGTCCGCTCGGTGCTCTACGCGGCCTCCGCGACCGTGCTGTGCCTGGTGCTCGGCTACCCGCTGGCGTATCTGATCGCCTTCCGCGCGGGACGCTGGCGGAACCTGATCATGGTCCTGGTGATCGCGCCGTTCTTCGCGAGCTTCCTGATCCGCACCCTCGCCTGGAAGACGATCCTCGCCGACGGCGGCCCCGTGGTCGGGATCCTGAACACGCTGCACGTCCTGGACGTCACCTCCTGGCTCGGCTGGACTGCCGGCGACCGGGTGCTGGCCACACCGCTCGCCGTCGTCTGTGGCCTGACGTACAACTTCCTGCCGTTCATGATCCTGCCGCTCTACACCTCCCTCGAGCGCATCGATCCACGGCTGCACGAGGCGGCGAACGACCTGTACGCCAAGCCCTCGACCACCTTCCGCAGGGTCACCCTCCCGCTGTCGATGCCCGGCGTCGTCTCCGGCACGCTGCTCACCTTCATCCCGGCCACCGGCGACTACATCAACGCGGACCTGCTCGGCTCCACCGACACCCGCATGATCGGCAACGTGATCCAGACGCAGTTCCTGCGCATCCTGGACTACCCGACGGCCGCGGCGCTCTCCTTCATCCTGATGGCCGCGATCCTCTTCGCCGTCACGTTCTACATCCGCAAGTCCGGCACGGAGGATCTGGTGTAAATGGCCTTCGTCAACTGGCTCAAGCGCCGTCTCGTCGTCATCGCGGGACTGCTGACGCTCGCGTATCTGCTGCTGCCGGTCGTGGTGGTGGCCGTGTTCTCCCTCAACAAGCCCAAGGGCCGCTTCAACTACGAGTGGCAGGAGTTCTCCACCGACGCCTGGAAGGACCCGTGCGGGGTCTCCGGCCTGTGCGGCTCGCTGTCGCTCAGCCTCCGGATCGCCCTGTGGGCGACCCTCGGCGCCACCGTGCTCGGCGCCATGATCGCCTTCGCGCTGGTCCGCTACCGCTTCCGTGCCCGTTCCACCGTGAACTCGCTGGTCTTCCTGCCGATGGCGATGCCCGAGGTGGTCATGGCGGCGTCGCTGCTGACCCTGTTCCTCAACCTGGGCGTCCAGCTCGGTTTCTGGACGATCCTCATCGCCCACGTCATGTTCTGCCTCAGCTTCGTCGTGGTCGCCGTCAAGGCGCGCGTGATGTCGATGGACCCGCGCCTCGAGCAGGCCGCCCAGGACCTGTACGCGGGCCCGGTCCAGACGTTCCTGCGGGTCACCCTGCCGATCGCCGCCCCCGGCATCGCGGCGGGCGCGCTGCTCGCCTTCGCCCTGTCCTTCGACGACTTCATCATCACCAACTTCAACTCTGGGTCCACCGTCACCTTCCCGATGTTCGTCTGGGGCTCCGCGCAGCGCGGAACCCCGGTACAGATCAACGTCGTCGGTACGGCCATGTTCGTCGTCGCCGTGCTGCTGGTGCTGGTCTCCATGGCCGTCGGCAACCGCCGCGAGCGGCAGAAGGCGTAGGGGGCCGGGACCATGAGCCGTTGGACGAAATCCCTCGCCGATGCCCGTCCGTCCGCGTACTGGCTGGACGACCCCGGCCGGCCGGAACCCCGGCCCGCCCTCACCGGCGCCGAGAGCTGCGACCTGCTGGTGGTGGGCGGCGGATACAGCGGACTGTGGACGGCACTGATCGCCAAGGAGCGTGACCCGGGGCGGGACGTCGTCCTGGTGGAGGGGCGCGAGGTGGGCTGGGCGGCCTCGGGCCGCAACGGCGGGTTCTGCGCCGCCTCCCTCACCCACGGTCTGTCCAACGGCCTGACCCGCTGGCCGGACGAGATCCACGAACTGGAGCGGCTGGGCGCCCGCAACCTCGACGCCATCGAGGAGACGGTCGCCCGCCACGCCATCGACTGCGACTTCGAACGCACCGGCGAGCTCGACGTCGCCACCGCGCCCTACCAGGCACACGAACTGCGCGACCGGTACCGGGAGATCGACCGCCGGGGACTCGCGGAGGGGATGGAGTTCCTGGACACGGACGAGGTCCGCGCCCAGGTCGACTCGCCCACCTTCCTGGCCGGCCTCTGGGACCGCAGGGGCGTGGCCATGCTCCACCCGGCGAAACTCGCCTGGGGGCTCAAGCGGGCCTGCCTCGGCCTCGGCGTCCGCGTGTACGAGCACACCCCCGCCCTCACCCTGCGCTCCTACGGTGCCGGACTGGCCGTGCGCACCCCCTACGGGCAGATCCGCGCCCGCACCGCCGCCCTCGGCACCAACGTCTTCCCCAGCCTGGTCAGACGGGCCCGCGCCTACACCGTCCCGGTCTACGACTACGCCCTGATGACCGAGCCGCTCACCGACGCCCAGCTGGCGTCCGTCGGCTGGCGCAACCGGCAGGGACTCGGCGACAGCGCCAACCGGTTCCACTACTTCCGCCTGACCGCCGACCACCGCGTCCTGTGGGGCGGCTACGACGCGGTCTACCCGTACGGAGGGCGGGTGCGCGCCGAGTACGACGACCGGCCGGAGACCTACGCGAAGCTCGCCGAGCACTTCTTCACCTGCTTCCCGCAGCTGGAGGGCGTCCGCTTCACCCACGCCTGGGGCGGCGCGATCGACACCTGCTCCCGCTTCTCGGCGTTCTACGGCACCGCCCACCGGGGCAGGGCCGCCTACGCGGCCGGCTTCACGGGGCTCGGCGTCGGCGCCACCCGCTTCGGCGCCGAGGTGATGCTGGACCTGCTGGCCGGGGAGCGCACCGAGCGTACGGAGCTGGAGATGGTGCGCAGGAAGCCGCTGCCGTTCCCGCCCGAGCCCTTCGCCTGGACCGGCATCGCACTCACCAAGTGGTCGCTGGCGCACGCCGACACCCACGACGGGCACCGGAACCTGTGGCTGCGGACGATGGACAGGCTGGGGCTGGGCTTCGACAGCTGAGAGCGATTCCCGGCGGCGGGATCCCGGGCCCCGGCGGCCGTGGCCGATTTTCGGCAGCGGTGACCGGATTTCACTCGATGTGATCCGTTTCACTTCAAGGGGTGCCGGAACCCGCGTAATGCCCGGCAGGAAGCCTCCTCTCCTCCTCGTGACGCGTTTTCCCGCGTCCACGACAGAGAGGCAGGCGTGTGTGATGACAGGGACGAAGTCGGCGGTCGAATGGCTCTCCTCCGTCGCGCCCGATCCCGGGACGTGCCGCCGGGAGTGGGAGCGCAGCCCGCACGGGGTGGCGCTGCTGCCGGCCGGCACGGCGTGGGACGTGCTGATCCTGCCGGGCGGGCTCGGCCGCCCCACGCTCGACGTGCTCACCCGCGTCCTCGACCGGCCCGGCCCGGTGCTGGTCGACTCCGCCGACACGCGGATGGGTTTCCTCGTGCCGCCGGGCACCGCGGCCCGCTGGGTCGGCACCGGTATCCGTACGGCGGGGGCCGGCACCTGGATCGTGGTGCCGTATCCGGGCCGACCGTCGGCCGGCGGGACCCGCTGGCTGTTCCCGCCGGACGGCTCGGGCACGCTCACCGATCCGGCCCTGCTCGAACTGGCCATGCACGAGGCGGTGGCGGGGCTTGCCGGGTGGTAGGGGGTGTGGCGGGCAGGGTCGATCGGTGGCGGAGGTTCTGGCGGTCTGGTTGGCGCGGACCGTCCGAGGGTGCTCCAGCCCTCGCACTTGTCCCCCGTCGTCCCCCGTGGCCGGGAGCAGTCGTGGATCACCCCAGGGTGCGTGCCCGCGAGGACGCCCGCGGGCAGGGCCTGCGGAGCGCCCCATGGAGTGTGCGGCGGCCCGGATCCGACCGGTTCGGGGAGGTCCGGCGGACCTGCGACGGCTACTTTGGCCGGCCGGCCGGCTTCCGTCCGGTCGACTGCCGTCCGGTGGCTGCCTGAGCGTTGCTCCGGCCGGCCGGCAGCCACAGGCAGATCAGCAGGACCGCCCCCAGGCACCAGCCGGCGGCCACGTCCAACGGCCAGTGGCAGCCCCTGCGCACCAGCCCGTAGGAGGCGCCGGCGACCAGGGCGGCGCAGAGCAGCAGGAGAGCGCGGCGGGCCGCCCGCGAGCGCAGCAGCGGGAGCAGGAGCAGGGCCGTCGCACCGTACGCCACGACGGCGGTGGCGGTGTGGCCGGACGGGTAGTAGCCGACCGCCGGGGGCACGGCCGGGGTGCCGGGGCGGTCGGTCCATTCCTTCAGGGGCACGACGAGCACCGGCACCAGGGCCATCGCCGTCGCTCCGGCGGCGGGCGGCAGCCACCAGCGGTCCCGGCCCACGGCACGCCCCCGCCACGCGACGTACACCAGGGCGGCCGCGAGGAGGGGCAGGGCCACCTCGATGTTGCCGAGGTCGGAGAGCACCTCGGAAGCCGTGTCCGGCTCGACGAGTACCCTGCTCAGTCGTTCGTCCAGGTCCACCAGAGGGCCGTCGGCGACGACCTGCCAGGTGATCAGGGCGAAGAGGAGGACGGGAGGTCCGAGCAGCAGCATGGTGCACAGCGTCGCACGCACGGGCTCGCGGCCGTTCGCGGCGGCAGTGCGGGGCAGGGCACGCCGAAGGGCCAGCGCAGGGGGGGAGAGCACTGGCCCTTCGGGAAACGGCCTGTCGCGCATGACGCGTGGACAGCCGTCCGGACCGGAACGCCGCGCGCCCCGGGGGGTTTGGGGCGCGCGGCTGTCCGATCGTGAGGAGACCCGGAACCCGGGAGCTCCGGTTGTGTGCGCGAGGGCACGACCAGGTCGAAGCCGGGGAGGCCTCGGCCTGTACCGCTCACGGTCACCTGTGAGCGGGTGTCTCTCTTGTCCCGGTAGAACCTACGGCAGGGGGTGGGCCCGCGACAGGGCCAACCGGCTCCTGTCATCCATCCCGCACACGTTCTTCACACGCTCTGCCGCTCACCTCCCGGCGGCGGATGCCGGAGCGGCTCACCCGCTTCGTCGGCGGCTCAGATGTGCACCCGTGCCTGCTCAGACGCGTGCGAACGCCTGCTCGAGGATGTCCAGGCCCTCGTTCAGCAGGTCCTCGCCGATGACCAGCGGCGGCAGGAAGCGCAACACGTTGCCGTAGGTGCCACAGGTCAGGACCAGCAGCCCCTCCCGCTGGCAGGCCTTGGCCAGCGCGGTCGTCGCTTCCGCGTCCGGCTCCTTGGTCGTGCGGTCCTTGACGAGCTCGACGGCCATCATGGCGCCGCGGCCGCGGACGTCACCGATGACGTCGAACTTCTCGGCCATCGCGGTCAGCCGGGTCCTCATGACCGCCTCGATCGCCTTGGCCCTCCCGTTGAGGTCCAGCTCCTTCATCGTCTCGATGGCGCCGAGCGCGCCCGCGCAGGCCACCGGGTTGCCGCCGTAGGTGCCGCCGAGACCGCCGGAGTGGGCCGCGTCCATGATCTCGGCGCGTCCGGTCACGGCGGAGAGCGGGAGCCCGCCGGCGATGCCCTTGGCGGTGGTGATCAGGTCCGGGACGATGCCCTCGTCCTCGCAGGCGAACCACTGGCCGGTGCGGCAGAAGCCGGACTGGATCTCGTCGGCGACGAACACGATGCCGTTGTCCGAGGCGAACGTGCTGATCGCGGGCAGGAAGCCCTTCGCCGGCTCGATGAAGCCGCCCTCGCCGAGTACCGGCTCGATGACGATCGCGGCCACGTTCTCGGCGCCGACCTGCTTGGAGATCTGGTCGACGGCCTGGGCGGCGGCCTCGGGGCCGGCGTGGTCGGAGCCGGTCGGCCAGCGGTAGCCGTAGGCGACGGGGACGCGGTACACCTCGGGTGCGAACGGTCCGAAGCCGTGCTTGTAGGGCATGTTCTTCGCGGTGAGCGCCATGGTGAGGTTGGTGCGACCGTGGTAGCCGTGGTCGAACACCACGACCGCCTGCCGCTTGGTGTGGGCCCGCGCGATCTTGACGGCGTTCTCGACGGCCTCGGCGCCGCTGTTGAAGAGGGCGGACTTCTTGGCGTGGTCGCCCGGGGTCAGTTCGGCGAGCGCCTCGGCCACGGCCACGTACCCCTCGTACGGCGTGACCATGAAACAGGTGTGAGTGAAGTCGGCGAGCTGGGCGGTGGCACGGCGTACGACGGCCTCGGCGGAGGCGCCGACCGAGGTCACCGCGATGCCCGAGCCGAAGTCGATCAGCCGGTTGCCGTCGACGTCCTCGATGATCCCGCCGTCCGCACGCGCGGCGAACACGGGCAGCACGGAGCCCACGCCCTGTGCGACCGCGGCGGTACGGCGGGCCTGCAGCTCCTGTGACTTCGGGCCCGGGATGGCGGTGACGACGCGGCGCTCCTGCGGAAGTGCGGTCATGAGGGGCTCCTGGGGGGTGAAACGGACACGTGCCTTCTTTTCTCGCAGGCTAGGGCGAGGAAGGGAGGCTGGGCATGCTCCATGTGGGCGTTGTCCGGGGGGCCGGGTTGTCCGGTGTGGACATAGCGGGGGACGGAGGGCGGCAGAGGGGCGACGGACGTGACGGCGGCCCGGGGCCCGGCGGGCCTGCGCCGCGCGGCGCAGGCCGGGGAACCGCCGCGCGGCGCAGGCCGGGGAACCGCGCGGGATCCGGGGCTCACCCTGCACCGTCCGCACCGCACGAAGCGCCCGCGTGGCCCGCCCCGGCCGGGTGAACGGTGAACTCGCCCTGCGGGGGCGTTAGATTGACTCGCTGACGGTGAACGGCGCGGCGGCTCAGGGGGCAAGGGCGATGGACAGCGACGGGACGCAGGACGCGCGGGGTACGCACGCGAACCCGGTGCCGCGTCCTGCCGGGCCACCGGAGGTGCCTCCGGTGCCACCGAGGCCGGCCAGGGCACCGGGCATGCCGCCCCTGCCGGACGGGTCGGCGTTCCTGACCTGGCTGCGCACCCCCCGCCCCGAGGCGCTGCCCGGCGTGTGGCGGTTCGGGCACCGGCCCCGGCCGATGGAGGAACCGGTACAGATCGCGACCCGGGAACTGCTCAGCGGAGCACTCATCGCCCTGCTCGTGGGGTGGCTGGTCTGGTCACTGCTGGCGAACGGCTATCTGGGCGGCTGGTGGCTTCTTCCCCTGGAGCTGTTCACTCCGGATGCGTGGCGGACCAGCGACGACCAGATCGTCAACCTCGTCGTCTGGGACGGCTACACCCTGCTCGTCGTGTTCGCGATCATGATCGGGGTGGGGAGGCTGGGCCGTTGGGGTGAGGTCTGGCGCCGTTTCGTGGCACCCCGGCTGCGACGCCCCGAGCCGAAGGAACCGCAGCCGGCCCTCGAGGACGACCCCGCCGGCTGGCCCGCGCTGCGTGCCGCCGGCGCCGCCGACGCGGCGGACCGGCTC
This sequence comes from Streptomyces sp. NBRC 110035, assembly GCF_000829695.1. GTDB lineage: Bacteria > Actinomycetota > Actinomycetes > Streptomycetales > Streptomycetaceae > Streptomyces. The sequence continues at coordinate 217,993 of NZ_BBNN01000021.1, forward strand.
GCCGCCGACGCGCGCGCCGGGCTGATGCGGGACGTCGACCACGCCCGGATCACCCGCGCCTGGCAGGGCGTACGCAGCGGCCGGCACTCCCTCGCCACCTTCACCGGCGCCGTGCTCGGCCACGGTGCCGCCGCCTGCCCGCACCCCTCCGGCGCCCGCGACCTGCCCGCCCGGCAGGCCCGGCACGACCTGGTCACCGGTCAGGTACGGCTCGGCACCACCGCCGACGACGCCCGCAACCCGTACGCCTACCGGGGCACCGGACTCGCCCTCGGCCCCGAACTGCTGGGCACCTCCCTGGTCGCGGTCGGACCGGCCGGCTCCGGCAAGACCAGTGCCGTCGTCCGGCCGCTCGCCGAGTCGCTGTGCCTGCACGCGCTCGCCGGACGTGCCGCCGTGGTCGTCGTCGGTGCCGCCGGAGTGGCAGCCGGACCGGCCGACGCGTACGACGTCGTGGTACGGATCGGCAACCCCGACTCCGTGTACGACCTCGACCTGTACGGCGGGACCACCGATCCCGACGAGGCCGCCGCGGTCCTCGCCGAGGCGCTGGTCGGAGACCTGGCCGACCCGCACCCCGGCAACGACAGCCGGCGTGCCACCACCGTCCTGGCCCAACTGCTCGGCCCCTTCCACGCGGTGCACGGCCGCTTCCCCTCCGTCCCCGAGCTGCGCGGTCTGCTCGACGGCTCGCCCGGCCCGCTGGCCGAGCTGCGCCAGGCCCTGACGGAGACGGGGCAGCAGTCGCTGCTGCGCGAACTCGACGCCCGGGAACGGCAGATGGCGCATCCCGGCGACGTCGGCGGAAGCCTCGCCGACCGGGTGGCGCTGCTCGACCGGCCGGCCTTCGCGACGTTCTTCAAGAGCCGGGGCTTCGACACCTCAGGGCAGTCCCGGCCGTTCACCCTCAAGGCGCTGGACCATCCCGTACGGGTCCGCGTCGACCTGCCCGCGCGGGGCCACGCCGACGCCTCGCGGGTCCTGGCACGGCTGGTCCTGGCCCAGTTCACGGCAAGCGTGACGGAGCGCGAGGACCGGTCCCTGTTCGCCTGCCTGGTACTGGACGACGCGACCGGCGTCATCACCCCCGAGGCCGTGCGCGGCATCCAGCGGCTGCGGTCGGCGAACGCCGGAGCCGTGCTCACCCTGCGCACCCTGGACGACGTGGCGCGGCCGCTGCGCGGCCCTCTGCTCGGGACCGTCGGATGCAGGATGGCGCTGGCCGGGCTCACCCCGTGGGACGGGCAGGACTTCGCCGAGGTCTGGGGCAAGGAGTGGACCGAGGCACGGGACGTCACCGACCGGCAGATCATCGCGGAGAGCCCGGCGGGCAAGGCCTGGCACGCGGTGCGCCGCGCCATCACCGGCAAGGCGCCCACCGCGCGCGCGGTCACCGTACGGCAGGTCGAGCGGGAGCGGTGGTCCGCGTCGGAACTCGCGCACGCGATGCCGGCCGGGCACGCGGTGCTGTCCCTGACCGACGTCCGGGGCGAGCACGCGCCGCCGCTGCTGGTCGACCTGCGGAGCTGAGGAGCGCGTCGGGGCGGCGCACGTGTGGTGACGCGGTGTGCATACGGTGAGGCAGAATCGGCAGGGGTCGTTCATACGTAACGGCCAAAACGTCAGACCGCTCACCGACCCGGACACCGACCGACCGTCCCCGCCGTCGACCTGAAGGCGCCATGCCCCTGACGCTCGCTTCGCTCGCCCACCACTCCGCGCTCAAGCTGACCGTGCGCGCGGGCGGGGACGGCCTCGACGTACCGGTCCGCTGGGCGCACGCCAGTGAGCTGGCCGACCCCGTGCCGTACATGGAGGGCGGCGAACTGCTGCTCATCACCGCGCTCAAGCTGGACGCGGAGGACGCGGAGGCGATGCGCCGCTATGTGAGGCGGCTGGTGGACGCGGGGGTCGTCGGCCTCGGGTTCGCCGTCGGAGTCCACTACGAGGACATCCCCGAGGCGCTGGTCGACGCCGCGCGTCAGGAGGGTCTGCCGCTCCTCGAGGTGCCGCGCCGCACCCCCTTCCTCGCGATCAGCAAGGCCGTCTCCGCCGCCGTCGCCGCCGACCAGTACCGCGCGGTGACCGCGGGGTTCGCGGCCCAGCGGGAGCTGACCCGGCAGGGGCTGACCGGCGGCCCCGAGGGCCTGCTGGCCGCGCTCGCCACCCAGATCGACGGATGGGCCGCGCTGTACGACGCCTCGGGCGCCGTCGTCGCCACGGCACCGGACTGGGCGGGCCGGCGGGCCGCACGGCTCACGGCCGACGTACGCCGGCTGCGGGAGCGGGCGGCGCCCGCCTCGTCGGTCGTCGCCGGACCGGAGGACGACGACCGGGTCGAACTGCACTCCCTCGGCACCGGCCGGCGCCCCCGTGCCGCGCTCGCCGTCGGCACGGCCGCCACGCTCGGCACCGCCGAGCGGTACGCCGTCCACTCCGCCGTCGCGCTGCTCACCCTGACCACGGAACGCTCCCGCTCCCTGCACGCCGCCGAGCAGCGGATCGGGGCCGCGGTCCTGCGCATGCTGCTCGCCGGGGAGCCGGACCACGCCCGCGCGGTGGCCGGACACCTGTACGGCGGTCTCCTGGACGCGCCCTTCAGGATCGTCGTGGCCGAGGCGGGCACGGCGCCCGCCGCCCGTGCCCGTGCCCGGAGCGACCCGAACGGCGACGCCCTCGCCGCGCTCGCGGAAGCCGTGGAGTCCGCCGCCGCCCGCTCCGGCGAGGCGGTTCTGGTCGTGCCGGAGGGAGAGCGGCTGGTGGTGCTGGCCGCCGACGGCGGCGCGGCCGTGACCGCGTGCTGCGACCACGCGGCCGCCCTGGAGGCCGCGCGCGGTGCCACGGGCGCCCACGAGTCCCTCGTGGGCGCCGGCGAGGACGAACTGGTCGTGGGCCTCTCCGCACCGGCCGGCCCCATCGCCGCCTCCGCCGCCTACAAGCAGGCCGGACAGGCGCTGTCGGTGGCCAGGAGGCGGGGCCGGGTGCTGGTGGAACACGAGCAGATGGCCGCCGGGTCCGTGGTACCGCTGCTCGCGGACGACGCGGTCCGCGCCTTCGCCGACGGACTGCTGCGGCCCCTGAACGAACACGACGCGACCGGGCGCGGCGACCTCGTCGCCTCCCTGCGCGCCTGGCTCTCCCGGCACGGGCAGTGGGACGCCGCGGCCGCCGACCTCGGCGTGCACCGCCACACCCTCCGCTACCGGATGCGTCGCGTCGAGGAGATCCTCGGCCGCTCCCTGGACGACCCGGACGTCCGCATGGAGCTGTGGCTGGCGCTGAAGGCGACCTCGTCCGACTGACGACCGCGACGGATTGTCCTCCCGTCTTCCGGTCTTCCGGTCCTCCGGTCTTTTCTTCCCGTCCTTCTGTCGTCGACCGCCGACAGATCTGCCAAAGCGGCGCGTACCGGGAAGCGACTGCTACGACTCGGACAAGCGTCACGTCGCCGGCGCGCCCCTACGGTGGACGCAGCAGGCCACGTACACCCCCCAACGCGGAAGGGCCGGATCACTCATGACCCAGAAAGACACGGCGGCCACCCACGCCTTCTGGCTCGCCGGCCGCCAGGCCACCGGCGAGGCCGTCTTCGACGTCACCTCCCCGTGGGACGGCAGGGTCGTCGGCACGGTGAGCGAGCCCACCGACGCCCAGGTCGAGGAGGCCGTGGCCGCCGCGTACGCCGTACGGGACGAGTTCGCGGCCACCCCCGCCCATGTCCGCGCCGCCGCCCTCGACCACGTCGGCCGACGGCTCGTCGAGCGCGCCGAGGACATCTCCCGGCTGATCTCCGCCGAGAACGGCAAGCCGATCAAGTGGGCGCGCGGCGAGGTCGGCCGGGCCGTGTCCGTGTTCCGGTTCGCCGCCGAGGAGGCACGCCGGTTCAACGGCGGCGAGGGCCAGCGGCTCGACACCGACGCAGGCGGCCAGGGGCGGCTCGCCCTCACACGGCGGTTCCCGAAGGGCGTCGTCCTGGGCATCGCGCCGTTCAACTTCCCGCTGAACCTGTGCGCCCACAAGATCGCCCCGGCCATCGCCGCCGGTGTCCCCATCGTCCTCAAGCCCGCTCCGGCGACCCCGCTGTCCGGGCTGCTCATCGGCGAGCTGCTCGCCGGGACCGAGCTGCCGGCCGGCTCCTGGAGCATCCTTCCGGTCCCGAACGACCGCATGCCCGCCCTGGTGCAGGACGAGCGGCTGCCGGTGATCTCCTTCACCGGCTCGGAGAAGGTCGGCTACGCGATCATGGACTCGGTGCCGCGCAAGCACTGCACCCTGGAGCTCGGCGGCAACGGCGCGGCCGTCGTCCTCGCCGACTGGGCGAGCGACGAGGACCTGGACCGCGCCGCGCAGCGCATCGCCACCTTCTCCAACTACCAGGGCGGACAGTCCTGCATCTCCGTGCAGCGGGTCATCGCGGACGCCTCCGTGTACGACAGGCTGCTGCCGCGCCTCGTCGCCGCCGTCGAGGACCAGGTCACCGGGGACCCGGCCGACGACGCGACCGACGTCGGCCCGCTGGTCAGCCAGGACGCCGCCGAGCGGGTCGAGGCGTGGGTGCGGGAGGCCGTCGAGGCCGGCGCCGCCGTCCTCACCGGGGGCAGGCGTGACGGCGCCTCCTACACGCCGACCGTGCTCGCCGACGTACCGGACGGGGTGACGATCGCCCGCGAGGAGGTCTTCGGTCCCGTCCTGACGGTGACGAAGGTGGACGGCGAGGCAGCCGCCTTCGCCGCCGCCAACGACTCCAAGTACGGCCTCCAGGCAGGAGTGTTCACCCACGACCTCCAGGCCGCCTTCCGGGCCCACCGCGCCCTGGAGGTCGGCGGGGTCGTCATCGGCGACGTGCCCTCCTACCGCGCCGACCAGATGCCGTACGGCGGTGCCAAGCAGTCCGGTGTGGGCCGCGAGGGCGTGAGGTTCGCGATGGACGACTACACCTACGAGCGGGTGATGGTCCTGACCGGTCTCGCCCTCTGAGGCGGGTGGTGGGCCCCTCCCTCTCGACGCCGGGGCGTGCCTCTCTTCGTGTCCCTCAGCCGGAGAAGCCGACCCGGGCGAGCCGCAGCGCGCCGCGCAGCCCCAGGCGCACCCGGTGCACGCCGGCGGTGGCCGCCGGGGCCCCGGCGCGGGCGAGGGGCGCCTCGAGTGTGACGTAGTCGTACGGGTCCGACGGGGCCGCCGGGGACAGCGTGGCGAGCACCGGGCCGTCGTCGAGGGAGAGCTCGACGCTGCCCTCGCCGGACACCTCGACGGTCACCTCCGTCGCCCCCTCCCCGAAGTCGCAGCGCCGGAAGACCAGCTCGCCCTCCTGCCCGGCCGCCGGCGTCACCGCGTCGCCCGACTCCCTGGTCCGGTCGACGATCTCGGTGCCGCTCTGCTCGTCGTAGTCCGCCGCGTCCAGTCCGTGCCCGAGAACCGGGCGGGGGACGGAGGGCTCGCCGTCGGGGGTGACGGTGGTCCACTGCCGGACGTCCGTGCTGGACGCGCCGGCCAGCAGCTCGTACCGGCCCGGCTCCACCCGCCACCGGCCCACCGCCACATCCCAGAACGCGAAGGCGGACAGGGGGAGTTCGAAGACGGCCTCGGCCGTCTCGCCGGGAGCGAGGGTCAGCCGCCGGTGGGCCGCCAGCTCGCGCAGCGGACGCGGCACCGACGGGTCCACGGCCCGCGTGTAGAGCTGGGCCACCTCGTCGGCCGGGACGGCGCCGGTGTTGGTGACCGTGAACGACACCCGCACCGCCCGCCCCTCGGCGCGAGCCGTCAGCTCGCCGTAGGCGAAGGCCGCGTACGACAGGCCGTGCCCGAAGGGGAACAGCGGAGTGCCCCCGAAGTACAGGTAGGTCTGGCGGGAGCCGATCACGTCGTAGTCCAGCAGGCCGGGCAGATCGGCGTCCTTGGCGTACCAGGTCTGCGGAAGCCGGCCGGCGGGGGAGACGTCACCGGCGAGCACCCGGGCCAGCGCGGTGCCCGCGGCCTGCCCGCCGTGCGCGGTCCAGAGCACCGCCGGCAGGTCCGTCGGGTCGACCGCGTACGGGTAGGCGGAGACCAGCACCAGCACGGTGTTCGGGTTGGCGACGCGGGCCGCGCGCAGCAGCAGTTCCTGCTGGGCGGGCAGCCGGAGCGTCGTCCGGTCCTCGGTCTCCCGGCCGTTGATGTGAGGGTCGTTGCCGGCGACCACCACGACCACGTCGGCCTGCGCCGCGGCCCGCGCCACCGCCTCCTCGCCGTTCTCGGTGACGATCAGCTCGAAGACCTCGGGGGCCGACGCGGCGGGACCCTCCCCGGCGGTGACCTCCTCCGGGCTCCCGGCGCTCCCGGCGCTCCCGGTGTGCTCGGTGCTCTCGGCGTTCTCCGCGGCAACCTTCACACCGTCGGCGGTGACCTGCACATGGCGCCCTGTCCCCAGGTGCCTGAGGAGGTGACCGCCGCCGTGCGGTTCCAGCCGGAACGTCTCCTGCACGACCCAGCCGCCCGGCTGGTCGGCGGAGGCGCGGAGGTAGCCGTCCTCGGCGACCGACAGGTACCGGCCGTCCGGGGCGCGCAGGGTCAGCACGCCCTCGCCCCAGTCGACCAGAGCGAGTTCGGTGCCCTCCGGCCCGGCGGTGAGCGGGGCCAGGTCGGTCCGGCCCGCGAGCAGTGCCGGGTCCAGCGCGCCGGCGGCGCCGCGTACCTCGTCGGCGCTGTCGGGCGCGGGCGGGACGTGCAGGAAGGCTCCCGAGGAGGTCCTCAGCAGGACGCGGTCCACGCCCTCCGTGAACTCCACCCGCTCGGCGCCGAACCGCTCGTAGAGCCCTTCCAGGGGAGTGGAACGGTGGATGAGGGTGCCGCTGTACCAGTCGAGCTTGCACTCGTCGGCGAGCAGGCCGACCACGGCGACACGGGCGGGCGCCGGGGCCAGGGGCAGCAGGCCGTCGTTCTTCAGCAGGACGACCGCCTGCTCGGCGGCCTCCTGCGCCAGAGCCCGGTGCTCCGGGGTGTCGAAGGCGTGCTCGTCGGCGCGCCCCTCCGCCTGCGGGACACCGCCGTCCCCGCCGTCCCCGCCGTTCCCGTACGGGTCCTCACCCGGGTCGAACTCGCCGAGCCGGAAGCGCACCGAGAGCTGCCGGCGGACGGCGCCGTCGATCTCGGCCTCCGTCAGCAGTCCCTGCCGCAACGCCGCCTCGAGGCGCCCCACGATGACCGAGCTGTCCGTGCCGTGGTCCGTGAAACTGTCCACCCCGGCCCGCAGCGAGGCCGCGACGGCCTCCTCGTGGGTGTCGAAGTAGTGCTCGGAATCGACCAGGTTGGACGGTGCGCCGGCGTCCGAGCAGACCAGCAGCTCCTCCTCCGTCCAGGTGCGCAGCTGCTCGCGCAGGTACGGCGAGACATGGTTCGGGCGGCCGTTGACCAGGTTGTACGCGGGCATCACCCCGGCCACCGCGCCCGCCTCGACGGCGTCGCGGAAGGCGCGCAGATCGTACTCGTGCAGCACACGCGGGCGGACCGAGCTGGAGGCGGTGTCCCGGGCCGTCTCGTTGTTGTGCGCGAGCCAGTGCTTGAGCACCGGCGCCGTGCGCCAGTACACCGGATGATCACCGCGCAGACCGCGGGTGTAGGCGGTGGCGATCGCCGAGGTGAGCCGGGGATCCTCCGAGTACCCCTCCTCGTTGCGGCCCCACAGGGGGTGGCGCAGCAGATTGACGGTCGGCGCCCACACGTTGAGGCCGACCCGCTCGTCCCGGGCGCGCATCGCGCGGGTCTCCCGGGACACCGCCTCGCCCACCCGGCGCACCAGCTCGGGGTTCCAGGTCGCCCCCAGCCCGACGGCCTGGGGGAACACGGTCGCCGGACCCATCCAGGCCACGCCGTGCAGCGCCTCCTGGCCGGTGCGGAAGGCGGCGATGCCGAGCCGCTCGACAGCGGGCGTGAACTGGTGCAGAGCTCCGATCTTCTCCTCGGGGGTGAGCCGCGACAGAAGGTCGTCGATGCGCTTCGCGAACGGCAGGTGCGGATCGCGGAAAGGCGGCGTGTGCGGCGTTGGTGCGGTCACGTGGACATCCCTTTGCGGTGGAGCGGCGAGGCGCTTTCGAAGCGCTTCGATGCTCATTCCGAGCAGGGGTGGGTGTCAAGGACATGGGCGCGACGGATCGGACGCTCCGGGGGATCTCACGGACATTCCGTGAGGAGTGAGCGCGCATGCTGATCGCGCAGTTCCTCGGCACACCTCGGAGGAATCTTGTAAGCAACTCTTGTGCGCCCCTGGGTGTTCACTTAACCTCGCAGCAACATCGAAGCGCTTCGACTGCGGGGCCGCCTCCCCGGCACGTTCCCTGAGAACGACCGCTTCGGCTCAGCCAGTTCCAGTGAAGACACCGCAGCCGACGGCCACCGCCGGGTGTCCTGGTGTGCCATGAAGGGTTGACGCAATGACGCCGAACGCCTCCACCTCCTCCGGGCCCAGCCGGAGAAGCTTCCTCGCCTCCACGGCGGTCGCCACCGCAGCGGTGGCGGGGGGAATGCCGCTGCTCGCCGCGTGCGGCGGGTCCGACGGAGGTTCGCGGGAGGGCACCACGTCGGGCAAGGATGCCAAGAAGCTGCTGCCGACGTACGTGGCCAGCAACGTGGTCACCCCCGACATCCCCAGCAAGAACGGTTCTGCGGTCGGCTTCACCAGCAAGCTCGACCTCGCCGGCCTGAAGACGTCGGTGCCCGAGAAGCTCGGCAAGGGCAGCAGGATCACCGTCATGTCGCCGTTCTGGGGCTCCCCGCCCAAGGGCGGCAACGCCTACTACAGGGCGATGAACGACCTCATCGGCGTCGACGTGGTCTGGCAGAACCAGGACGGCAACACCTACGACCAGAAGCTCGGCGCGGTCCTCGCCTCCAGCGACGTGCCCGACGTGGTCGTCGTGCCCGGCTGGAACATGACGGGCAAGATCCCCAGCGCCGTCATCGGCAAGTTCGCCGACCTCGGCCCGTACCTCTCCGGCGACGCGGTGAAGGACTACCCGAACCTCGCGGCGATCCCCACCGACGCCTGGCAGCGGTCCATCTTCGGCGGCAAGCTGCGCGGCCTGCCCATGCCCTCCTCGTACGTCACCGGCATCGTGCCGCTCTACCGCCAGGACATCTTCGAGAAGGAGGGGTACGAGGTCCCCCGCTCCTGCGACGAGTTCATGGCGCTGGCCAAGGACGCCACCAACGCCAGGGCCAAGCGCTGGGCCTGCCTGGACATGAAGTGGACCGCCTTCAACGCCTTCGGCGTGCTCTCCGGCGAGGAGAAGTCGCTCGGCTGGAACCAGGCCGACGGCAAGCTGCTCTACCGCATAGAGACCGACGAGTACCTCGAGGCCCTGGAGTGGACGCGCAAGCTGTTCGCCGCCGGTGTCGTGCACCCCGACGCCAAGTTGGGCAAGAGCAACGCCACCGACCCCGGGCCCAAGTTCGCCGCCGGCGAGTTCCTGATCTACAACCAGGACTCCTCGCAGTGGTGGAGCCGCACCGCCGAGCAGGCCACCCAGAACCCGGATTTCAAGATCTGGGGCATGGACATCTTCGGCCACGACGGCGGCGACCCCACCCTGTGGGCCAAGAACCCGGCCGGCATCTTCGCCTTCGTCAACAAGAAGGCGTCCGAGGCCGTGATCCGTGACGTGCTGGCCCTCGCCAACGTCACCGCCGCGCCGTACGGCACCAAGGAGTACATGCTCACCAACTACGGCGTGGAGGGCACCCACTACACCGTCAAGGACGGTGTGCCCACCAAGAACGACCAGGGCAACATCGATGTGATGAACGCCTACGTGATGGTCGCCAGCCCCGCCGCGACCATCGCCCACCCCGACTTCCCCGAGGTCGCCAAGGGCCAGGTCGAGTGGCAGCAGCGGATGGGCGCGTTCACCAGGAAGTCGTCCTTCTACGGCATGCAGATCACCGAGCCCACCCGCTACACCAACCTCTCCAACGACTTCGAGCAGCTGGAGGACGACGTCATCCGGGGCCGCAAGAAGATCAGTGACGTACAGCAGGCCGTCTCCGACTGGAAGAGCAGGGGCGGGGACGAACTGCGCGACTGGTACCGGAAGATCCTCGACGAGAACGGTTCGGCGGCCGGCTGACCCGGGACCGAGGCAAGAAGAACCGCCGTGTCGCACAGCACGGTGCCTCGGAGCAAGGCCGAGGCCACGAAGCCGGTCGAGAAGCCGGCGGCGTCCGGTGACGCCGCCGGCCCCCCGGACGCACCACGCCGGGGAAAGCGCGGCAAACTGAGCCTGCGGCTCAGATACCGGCGCGACCGCGTCCTGCTGCTGATGACCCTGCCCGCCGTGGCACTGGTCCTGGTCTTCAACTACCTGCCGATCCTCGGCAACGTCGTCGCCTTCCAGGACTACGACCCCTACATCAGCGACAACGGCGTCGCCTCGATGCTGAACAGTCCCATGGTGGGACTGGAGAACTTCCAGCGGATCCTCGAGGACTCGGCGTTCTGGAACGCCCTGAAGAACACCCTGGTGCTCTTCTTCCTCCAGCTCGTGCTGTTCTTCCCGATCCCGATCCTGCTCGCGCTGCTCATCAACAGCGTGGTCAGGCCCCGGGTGCGGGCGGTCGCGCAGGCCGTCCTGTACCTGCCGCACTTCTTCTCCTGGGTGCTGGTCATCGCCGTCTTCCAGCAGATGTTCGGCGGTGCGGGCATCTTCTCGCAGCTCCTGCGCCAGAACGGCCACGACGGCCTGGAGGTCATGACCAACCCCGACACCTTCATGTTCCTGCTCACCGCGCAGAGCGTGTGGAAGGACGCCGGGTGGGGGATCATCGTCTTCCTCGCAGCGCTGGCCTCTGTCAGCCCCGACCTGTACGAGGCCGCCGCCATGGACGGTGCCGGACGCCGGCGCCGGATGTGGCACGTCACCCTGCCCGCGCTGCGGCCCGTGATCGCGCTGCTGCTCGTCCTGCGGGTGGGTGACGCGCTCACCGTCGGCTTCGAACAGATCCTGCTGCAACGCGACGCCGTCGGACCGGGGGCGTCGGAGGTCCTCGACACCTTCGTCTGGTGGAACGGCGTGCGCAACCAGGACTTCGGCTACGCGGCCGCCGCAGGCCTCATCAAGGGCGTGGTCAGCCTCGGACTGGTCCTCGCCGCGAACAAGGTGGCCCATCTCATGGGCGAGCAGGGGGTGTACAAGAAGTGACCGCCGTGATCGACGAACCCACGACGCACAAGGGCCGGGGCTGGGCCGCCCCGCCCCGCCCGGTGTGGGAGGAAGCACCCACCGGGGCCGGACTCGCGGGCAAGGGCATCGTCCTGGCCCTCGCCTGCATGGCGGTCGTCTTCCCGCTGTGGATCGTGATCGTCACCAGCCTGTCCACCCGCAGGGCCATCGACGAGGCCGGCGGCCTGGTGGTGGTGCCCAAGGACATCACCTTCATCGCCTACCAGGAACTGCTCAGCGGCGGCCAGGTCACCAGGGCCGCCCTGGTCAGCATCGGCGTCACGCTGGTCGGCACCGTGTTCTCGATGACCGTGTCCGTGCTCTGCGCCTACGGCCTGTCGCGCACCGACTCGCTGGGGCACCGCTGGACCCTGATGACGCTGCTGGCGACCATGTTCTTCAGCGCCGGCCTCATCCCGACGTACCTGCTGGTGCAGACCCTCGGCCTGACCGACAGCTACCTCGCGCTGATCCTCCCCAGCGCCATCAGCGTCTTCAACATCCTGGTCCTGCGCGGCTTCTTCATGAACATCTCGCAGGAACTCACCGACAGCGCCCGCATCGACGGGGCGGGCGACTTCCGCATCCTGTGGCAGATCGTCATGCCGCTGTCCCGCGCGGTGATCGCGGTCATCACGCTCTTCTACGCCGTCGGCTACTGGAGCGCATGGTTCAACGCCTCGCTGTACCTCAACGACCAGAACATGCTGCCCCTGCAGAACGTCATGATCCAGCTCGTCCAGAAACAGGAGGCCCCCGTCGGCCTCGGACAGGCCATCAAGACCGGTGAACTGTCGGGACTGGCCGTCCAGATGGCCGTCATGGTCATGGCCCTGCTCCCCGTCGCCGTGCTGTCCCCCTTCGTCCAGAAGCACTTCAAGAAGGGCATGCTCACGGGCGCCGTGAAGGGCTGACCGGAGGGGGCCCGGCGATCCGCCGATCCGCCGCGGCCCTCCCACCCCACTTCCCCACCATCCGCCGAACGAGGTAGGCCAGCTCATGCACGCGTCCCGCACATCCCGTACGTTCCTCACCCTCCAGGAGCGTGCCTGATGCCCGGACTGGGCGACGCCACCCGCGGGCGCATCCTCTACGGCGGCGACTACAACCCCGAGCAGTGGCCCGAGGAGGCCTGGCACGAGGACATCCGCCTGATGCTGCAGGCCGGCGTCAACTCCGTGACGCTGGGCGTCTTCTCCTGGGCGAAGCTCGAACCCCGTCCGGGGGAGCGGGACTTCGGCTGGCTGGACCGGATCATGGACCTGATGCACGAGGCCGGCATCGGCGTCGTCCTCGCCACCCCGACCGCCTCGCCGCCGCCCTGGATGGGGCACCTCCACCCGGACACCCTGCCCCGCGACGAGGAAGGCCGCACCGAGTGGTGGGGCGGCAGGCAGCACTTCTCCCACTCCAGCGCCACCTACCGCCGTTACGCCGCCGCCGTCACCGAGGACCTGGCCGCCCGCTACGCCGGCCACCCGGCCCTCACCATGTGGCACATCAACAACGAGTACTGCACCTACGACTGGGGAGACGAGGCCGCCGCCCGGTTCCGCGACTGGCTGCGCGACCGTCACGGCACCCTCGACGCCCTCAACACCGCCTGGGGCACCGCCTTCTGGAGCCAGGGCTACGGCGACTGGGCCGAGGTCATGCCGCCCCGTCACCCGCACTACCTGAAGAACCCCACCCAGGTGCTGGACTTCAAACGGTTCACCTCCGACATGCTCCTGGAGTGCTGCACCGCCGAACGCGACATCGTCCGCCGGCACACCCCGCACCTCCCGGTCACCACGAACTTCATGCCGCTGTGGGCGGGGCAGGACGCCTGGCGCTGGGCCGAGGAGGAGGACGTCGTCTCCGTCGACCTCTACCCCGACCCGCGCGACCCCTTCGGCGCCCAGGAGGGCGCCCTGGTCCAGGACATGACGCGCTCCCAGGCACGCGGCCCCTGGATGCTCATGGAGCAGGCGGCCGGGCCGGTCAGCTGGCGCGGCGTGAACCACCCCAAGCCCCGCGGCCTCAACCGGCTGTGGTCCCTGCAGGCCGTGGCACGCGGCGCGGACGCCGTCTGCTACTTCCAGTGGCGCCAGTCCCGGCAGGGCGCGGAGAAGTTCCACTCCGGGATGGTGAGCCACGCCGGCGAGCAGGGCCGTACGTACCAGGAGGTCAGGCAGCTCGGTGCCGACCTGGCGCGGATCGCCCCGCACGTCACCGGCGCGCACGGCACCGCCCGCGTCGCCGTACTGCACGACTGGCACTCCTGGTGGGCCGGCGACCAGGACGCCCGGCCGTCCCACGAGGTCGACCACCCCGGCATGCTGCGCGCCTGGCACCGCGCCCTGTGGCAGGCCCACCTCACCACCGACTTCGCCCACCCGGAACACGACCTGTCCGCCTACCCGTTGGTCGTCGTCCCGCAGCTCTACCTGCTCACGGACGCGGCCGTCGACAACCTCCTCGGCTACGTACGCGGGGGCGGCACCCTCGTCTGCGGTTTCCTGACCGGCGTCGCCGACGAGGACGACCGGGTGCGGCCCGGCGGCATGGACGCCCGACTGCGGGACCTCTTCGGCATCCGCACCCTGCACGAGTGGTGGCCGCTGGAGGCGGGGGAGACCGTCGCCTGCGAGGGCTTCCGCGGCACCCTGTGGTCCGAGGAACTGGAGGCCGACGGCACCGCCGACGCGACGACCCCCTACAAGGGCGGCGAACTCGACGGCCTGCCCGCCGTCCTGCGCAAGGGCCGCGCCTGGTACGTCTCGACGCTCCCGGAACCCGGGGCGCTGCGCGACCTGCTCACCCGGATCGCCGCCGGGGCGGGCGTACGGCCTGTGCTCGACGGGCTCCCCGACCAGGTGGAGGCGGTACGCCGGGGGGACCTGCTGTTCCTGCTCAACCACGGCCGGGAACCGGTCGCCGTCGACCTGCCGGGCGCCCACCACGACCTGCTTACCGGCACCGACGTCACCGGCCGGGTCACCCTCGGCCGCCACGGCGCGGCGGTGCTCCGCCCAGGAACGAACCCAGGAACGAACCCGTGAACACACCCGTGGACGCACTGGTGAACGAGCCCACGCACCACACCGCACCCGTTCACGGGACCTGGGAACCGCAGCCCGCCGCCCGCTGGGAGGACGCCTTCCTGAGCGGCAACGGTCACCACGGCGCCCTCGTGTTCGGTGACCCGGACGACGAACGGGTCGTCGTCACCCACCACACCCTGGTCCGTCCGGTCGGCGCCGACGAGGACCGGCTGCCGCCCCGGCTGGCCGAGGAACTGCCCGCCCTCCAGGACCGGCTGCTCGCCGGGGACACGAAGGCCGCCGAGACCTTCACCGACGGCCGCCCGCTCCAGTGGGTCCGGCCCTTCCACCCGGCCTTCCAGGTACGCCTGCGCCGACCCGACGGCGCCCGGGACGAGGCCGGCGCCCCGCCGTTCCACCGCCGCACCCTCGACTTCCGCACCGGCGTGGCGGAGGCCGCCCGCGCCGACCGGACCGGCCGCGTCTTCGTCTCCCGCGCCGACGACGTGATCGTCCAGTACGTCACCGGGCCGGACCTCACCCTCGACATCCGCCTGGACCACCGCCTCGCCGGCGCCCCCGCCACGCTCGGTGTCGGCCACGGCGCCGTCCTCACCCCCGGGGGCGCCCTGCTCAGCCTGCGCGCCCGTTACCCGGACAGCGACCTCGCGTACACCGGCGTCACCCTGGCCGCCGTCACCGGCGGCACGACGACACTCGCTCCGCAGGGCGTGCGCGTCGCGGGCGCGCGGTCCGTCCTGCTGCTCACCCGGGTGCGGCGGCACACCTGGGAAGCGGACGTGGTCGCCGAGGGCCGCGCCCTGCGCGCCCTGCTCGGCGAGGAACCGGGCCCGTACGGCATGCTCCTCGCCCGCCATCTGTCCCACCACCGCACCGCCTACGACCGCGTCACCCTCGACCTGGCCGCCGACCCGGCCGAACGCGCCCTGCCGGGATCGGAGCTGCTGGCCCGGCCGCGCAGCGCGGCCCTGCTCGAGCGCCTCTTCGCGGCCGGCCGCTACCACCTGCTGTCCTCCGGCGGCCTGTTCCCGCCCCGCCTCACCGGCCTGTGGACCGGCGACTGGGACACCGCCTGGTCCGGCGCCTTCACCAACGACGCCAACCTCAACCTCCAGACCGCCTCCGCCGCCGCGGCGGCCCTCCCCGAGGTCAGCGAGGCGCTGGCGTCACTCGTCCAGCGCCAGCTCCCCGACTGGCGGGACAACGCCCGCGAGGTCTTCGGCGCCCGGGGCGTGGTCGCGCCCGCCCACTCCGACGGCGAGTCCGGGCACAGCTACCACTTCAACCGCGAGTACCCGCTGCACCTGTGGACAGCGGGCGCCGACTGGCTCCTCGGGCCGCTCGTCGACCACGACGAGACCCGCGGCGAGCACGATCCCCGCACCACCGCCGCCCTCGCCGAAGTCGCCCTGTTCTACGAGGACTTCCTCACCCGCACCGACGACGGGGGCCACCTGGTCGTCGTTCCCTCCTACTCGCCGGAGAACCGCCCCGCGAACGCCGGTTGGGGCACCGTGAACGCGGCCATGGACCTCTCCGCCGCCCGGCACGCGCTGCGCACCGCCGCCGACCGCCACCCCGAGCACGCAGGCCGCTGGCGGGCCCTCGCCGACCGGCTCCCGCCGCACCGGACCAACGCCGACGGCGCCCTCGCCGAATGGGCCAGGCCGGGCCTCGAGGACTCCTACGACCACCGCCACCTCAGCCACCTCTACGCCGTCTGGCCGCTGCACGAGATCACCCCGTACGACACCCCGGACCTGGCGGCCGCCGCCCACCGCGCCCTCGAACTGCGCGGCCCCGAGAACGACTCCGCGCACGGCCATCTGCACCACGCCCTGATCGCCGCCCGCCTCCGCGACGCGGAACGGGTCACGGGCGCCCTCGGCCGGGTCCTCGACGGCGACTTCTTCCACGCCTCCCTGATGAGCGCGCACTACCCCCACCGCGACGTCTACAACGCCGACGCCGCCCACACCCTCCCGGCCGTGCTGATCGAGGCGCTCGTGCAGTCCACCCCCGGCCGGCTGGTCCTGCTGCCCGCCCCGCCCGCCGGCCACCCGCGCGGGGCGCTGCACGGCGTACGGACCCGCTTCGGCGCCGCCCTCGACCTCACCTGGACCCCGGACGGAGCCACCGCCGTCCTGCGCCCCACCCGTACCGTCCGCATCGAACTGAGGACTTCCGAAGGCGCCGGGCCGCTCGACCTCGCCGCCCACGAAGACCGCCTCCTCACCCTGAAGGCGCGGTGACGCCGGCACCATCCCCCCACCCATGGAAGAACATTTCATGGCACCAGGCATCACGAGCAGGATCGGCACGGCCCTGGCGGCGCCCGTCCTCGCCCTCGGCATCACCGTGGGCACGGCCTCCGCCCCCGCCCACGCCGCGATCTGGAGCTCCTGCGACCAGTGGGGCAACACCACCCTGAACGGCTACACCCTCTACAACAACATCTGGGGCTCCGGCACCGGCAGCCAGTGCGTCTGGGCCAACTCCGGCACCCACTGGGGTGTGTGGGCCGACCACCCGAACACCGGCGGCATCAAGTCGTATCCGAACGCCAAGAAGGTGGTCGGCAAGCCCATCGACTCGCTCGGTTCACTCACCAGCAGCTATGACGTGACCGTCCCGTCCGCGGGCGCGTACAACACGTCGTACGACATCTGGGACACGGACCACGACTACGAGATCATGCTGTGGGTCAACCACCACGGCGCCGTCGGCCCGCTCGGCAGCCCGCAGGGCACGGTGAGCCTCGGCGGTCACACCTGGAACGTCCACAAGGGCGACAACGGCGCCAACCAGGTCTTCTCGTTCCTGCGTACGTCCGACTCGAGCTCCGGGACCGTCGACATCCTGCCGATCCTCGACCGGATCGAGGACACCAAGGGCTGGATGGGCAACGAGACCATCGGCGACGTGCAGTTCGGCTACGAGATCACCTCGTCGTCCGGCGGGCTGGACTTCCGCACCGACAACCTGACGGTCAGCAGCAGCTGACCCCTGCCCGCGCCCGGTGGGCGGCCGGACCGGCCACCGGGCGAAGGAGCGGGAACGAGACGGCGGGAGTGCCTGCACGGGGTGGCGCGGAGGCGCCGCGGGTCACGCGCGGGCGGGTGCCGGGCCCGAACTCGCCCGGACCGTCAGCTCGGGCGCGATCAGCACGACCACGTCCTCGCCCCGGCCGTCGAGCTTGGCGACCAGGTGCTCCACGGCGTACCGGCCCATCTCCTGCGCGGGGATGGCGACCGACGTCAGCCGCACCGACGCCTGGACGGCGACCTGTTCGGGGCAGACCGCGACCACCGAGACGTCCTCCGGCACGGCCCGCCCCTGCTGCCGCAACAGGGCGAGCAGTGGTTCCACCGCCGACTCGTTCTGTACGACGAACCCGGTGGTGTCCGGACGCTCGTCGAGGATCCGGGCGAGCGTCACGGCCATCGCGTCGTACCCGCCCCCGCACGGCCGGTGCAGCAGGCGCACACCCAGCTCCCGTGCTTCGGAGCGCAGTCCGTCCAGGGTGCGCTCGGCGAAGCCGGTGTGCCGTTCGTACACCGCGGGGGCCTCGCCGATGACGGCGATGTCGCGGTGCCCCAGCTTCGCCAGATGCCCCACACAGAGCGCGCCGGTGGCCCGGAAGTCGAGATCGACGCAGGTCAGGCCGGAGGTGTCGGCGGGCAGTCCGATCAGCACCGCCGGCTGGTCCGCCCGTAGGCCCGGCCGCGCTCCGCCGGGGGCCTCCGGGGCGTCCACGCCGCGCAGCAACGGCAGCCGGTCGTCCTCGAGTTCGACGTCCATCAGGATCATCCCGTCGGCGAGTCCGCTGCCCGCGACGCGGCGCACCGCGTCGGGCCCCTCCTCGCCGGTGAGCAGCAGGACGTCGTACCCGTGGGTGCGGGCCGTGGTGGCCACGGCGATGGCGATCTCCATCATCACGGGCACGTACATGTCCGTCCGCAGCGGGACCATCAGCGCGATGATGTTGGACCTGCTGCTGGCCAGGGCGCGGGCCCCCGCGTTCGGGTGGTACCCGAGCCGTTGGATGCTCTCCTCGACCCGCTGCCGGGTGTTCGCGGAGATGGACCGCTTGCCGCTGAGGACGTAACTCACCGTGCTCGCCGAGACTCCGGCGTGCTGGGCGACCTCGGCGAGGGTGACCATCCAGCTCTCCAATTGTTGTGAAGCGCTTCGACGGTGCGCCAGGACGATGGGACGGACGAGGATGACTCGATCGGTGGCTCGACCCTAATACCGGCATGGGTGCGTGTCCATACACCTGTCGAAGCGCTTCGACGGATGGATCGCGGTGACCTGTCCGAGGCTTCGTGGACCAGGGGCGAGCCGGACTCCCGTACCTCCAGGTTGCCACGAACGCGCCGCCGCGACCCCGAGAGGGCCCGGCCGCGCCGGAAGGGCGCGGCGGGTCGGCCGAACGGGTGCACGAAGGGTGGCGGGGCCGCTACGCGTCGGGTACATACGTACAAGTAGCACCAGTCGGTGACGTAACCCCCCCGGGATCGCGCGAAGGATCCCCGGGGCCGGTGCCGAGCCCGCACGCAGTCCGCACGCCCTCCGACCCTCCGGCCTTCCGATACGCGGCGAGGTGAGCCTCATGTCCGCCACACCCGAGACCCCCCGGTCCCCGTCCCGACCCACCGTCACCGAACGCGAGGCCCGTCAGGTCGCCGAGGCCGCCCGGGAACAGGACTGGCGCAAGCCCAGCTTCGCCAAGGAACTGTTCCTCGGCCGCTTCCGGCTCGACCTCGTCCACCCCCACCCCCTCCCGGCCCGTGAGGACGCCGAACGGGGCGAGGAGTTCCTCGCCAAGCTCCGCGACTTCTGCGAGACCCGGATCGACGGAGCCCTGATCGACCGCGAGGCGCGCATCCCCGACGAGGTGGTCACCGGCCTCAAGGAACTCGGCGCCTTCGGCATGAAGATCGACACCAAGTACGGCGGCCTGGGCCTGACGCAGGTCTACTACAACAAGGCCCTCGCCCTGGTCGGCTCCGCCAGCCCCGCGATCGGCGCCCTGCTCTCCGCCCACCAGTCGATCGGCGTCCCGCAGCCGCTGAAGATGTTCGGCAGCCAGGAGCAGAAGGACACCTTCCTGCCCCGCTGCGCCCGCACCGACATCTCGGCCTTCCTGCTCACCGAGCCCGACGTGGGATCCGACCCGGCACGGCTCGCGACCACCGCCGTCCCGGACGACGAGGGGTCGTACGTCCTCGACGGCGTGAAGCTGTGGACGACCAACGGTGTGGTCGCCGACCTCCTCGTCGTCATGGCCCGTGTGCCGAAGTCCGAGGGCCACCGGGGCGGCATCACCGCCTTCGTCGTGGAAGCGGACTCCGAGGGCGTCACCGTCGAGAACCGCAACGCCTTCATGGGCCTGCGCGGCCTGGAGAACGGCGTCACCCGCTTCCACCGCGTCCGGGTCCCCGCCGCCCACCGCATCGGCGAGGAGGGACAGGGCCTGAAGATCGCGCTCACCACGCTGAACACCGGACGGCTGTCCCTGCCCGCGATGTGCGTCGGCGCCGGAAAGTGGTGCCTGAAGATCGCCCGGGAGTGGTCGGCGGCCCGCGAACAATGGGGCAAGCCGGTGGCGCTGCACGAAGCGGTCGGATCGAAGATCGCGTTCATCGCGGCGACCACCTTCGCCCTGGAGGCCGTACTCGACCTGTCCTCGCAGATGGCCGACGAGAACCGCAACGACATCCGCATCGAGGCCGCCCTCGCCAAGCTGTACGGCTCGGAGATGGCCTGGCTGATGGCCGACGAACTGGTCCAGATCCGCGGTGGACGCGGCTTCGAGACGGCCGACTCCCTCCGCGAGCGCGGCGAGCGGGCGGTCCCCGCCGAGCAGATCCTGCGCGACCTGCGCATCAACCGCATCTTCGAGGGCTCCACCGAGATCATGCACCTGCTGATCGCACGGGAGGCCGTCGACGCCCACCTGTCCGTCGCCGGCGACCTCATCGACCCCGGGAAGCCCCTGGGCGACAAGGCGAGGGCGGGGGCGAACGCGGGCGTCTTCTACGCGAAGTGGCTGCCCAGGCTCGTGGCGGGTCCCGGACAGCTCCCCGGCACCTACGGAGAGTTCAAGCACGGGACCGACCTCTCCCCGCACCTGCGGTACGTCGAGCGCGCGTCCCGCAGACTCGCCCGCTCCACCTTCTACGCGATGTCCCGCTGGCAGGGCCGGATGGAGACCAAGCAGGGCTTCCTGGGCCGGATCGTCGACATCGGCGCCGAACTGTTCGCGATGAGCGCCGCCTGCGTCCGCGCCGAACTCCTGCGCACCCGCGGCGAGAACGGCCGCGAGGCCTACCAGCTCGCCGACGCCTTCTGCCGTCAGTCCCGCGTCCGCGTCGAGGAGCTCTTCGACCGGCTGTGGACCAACACCGACGACATCGACCGCAAGGTGGTCAAGGGCGTGCTCTCCGGCACCTACACGTGGCTGGAACAGGGGGTCGTCGACCCCTCGGGCGACGGCCCCTGGATCGCGGACGCCGCGCCCGGCCCGAGCACCCACGAGAACCGGCACCGGCCGATCCGCTGACGCGCGAGCTGCCGGGGCGGGGCCCCGGCAGCGCCCGCGACCGGACACAATGGTGCCCATGACCGACGCTCCAGCTCCGCTCGCCGACCCGCACCTGGTGTACGACCCCGTGGCGGGGGACGGCCCCAAGGACGTGGTGATCCTCGGCTCCACGGGTTCGATCGGCACCCAGGCCATCGATCTCGTACTGCGCAACCCCGACCGCTTCCGCGTCACCGGCCTGTCCGCCAACGGCGGCCGCGTCGCGCTCCTCGCCGAGCAGGCCCACCGGCTGCGGGTCCGCACGGTCGCCGTCGCCCGCGAGGACGTCGTCGGCGCGCTGCGAGACGCCCTGAGCGCCTGGTACGGCGCGGGGGAGCCGCTGCCCGAGATCCTGGCCGGAGCGGACGCGGCCACGCGGCTCGCCGCGTCCGACTGCCACACCGTCCTCAACGGCATCACCGGCTCCATCGGGCTGGCCCCGACCCTCGCCGCCCTGGAGGCGGGCCGCACCCTCGCGCTCGCCAACAAGGAGTCGCTGATCGTCGGCGGCCCGCTGGTCAAGGCACTGGCCGAGCCGGGCCAGATCATCCCGGTCGACTCCGAGCACGCCGCGCTGTTCCAGGCGCTGGCCGCCGGAACCCGCGCGGACGTCCAAAAGCTCGTCGTCACCGCCTCCGGAGGCCCCTTCCGCGGCCGTACCAGGGACGAACTGGCGAACGTCACCGTCGAGGACGCCCTCGCCCACCCCACCTGGGCCATGGGCCCGGTGATCACCATCAACTCCGCGACCCTGGTCAACAAGGGCCTCGAAGTCATCGAGGCACACCTGCTGTACGACATTCCCTTCGATCGCATTGAGGTCGTCGTCCACCCGCAGTCGTATGTCCACTCGATGGTTGAGTTCACGGACGGATCGACACTGGCCCAGGCGACGCCCCCCGACATGCGCGGGCCCATCGCCATCGGCCTCGGCTGGCCCGAAAGGGTCCCCGACGCCGCCCCGGTCTTCGACTGGAGCAAGGCGTCCACCTGGGAGTTCCACCCCCTCGACAACGGGGCCTTCCCCTCGGTGAACCTCGCCCGGCACGTCGGCGGGCTCGCGGGAACCGCCCCGGCGGTGTTCAACGCGGCGAACGAGGAGTGCGTGGAGGCGTTCCGCGCCGGCGCGCTGCCGTTCAACGGCATCATCGATACGGTCACCCGGGTGGTCGAGGAGCACGGCACCCCCCGGCCGGGAACCTCTTTGACGGTCCCGGACGTCCTCGAAGCGGAGACCTGGGCGCGAGCGAGGGCCCGGGAACTGACAGCCCGTACGGCGAGCGCGGAGGCGCGTGCATGACGACCCTGATGTTCATCCTCGGCATAGTGGTCTTCGCGGTCGGCCTGCTGTTCTCGATCGCCTGGCACGAGCTGGGACACCTGTCCACGGCCAAGATGTTCGGCATCCGGGTGCCCCAGTACATGGTCGGCTTCGGCCCGACCCTCTGGTCCCGGCACAGGGGCGAGACCGAGTACGGCGTCAAGGCGATCCCGTTCGGCGGCTACATCCGCATGATCGGCATGTTCCCGCCCGGCGCCGACGGACGCCTCGAGGCCCGCTCCACCTCACCGTGGCGCGGCATGATCGAGGACGCCCGCTCCGCCGCCTTCGAGGAACTGCGGCCCGGCGACGAGAAGCGCCTGTTCTACACACGCAAGCCCTGGAAACGCGTCATCGTGATGTTCGCGGGCCCGTTCATGAACCTGATCCTCGCGGTCGTGCTGTTCCTCACGGTGCTGATGGGCTTCGGCATCCAGCAGCAGACCACCACCGTCAGCTCGGTCTCCCCCTGCGTCATCTCGCAGAGCGAGAACCGCGACGCGTGCGAGGGGTCCGACCCCCGGTCCCCGGCCGCCGCGGCCGGCATGGAGGCGGGCGACAGGATCGTCGCGTTCGACGGCGTCCGGACCGACGACTGGGGCACGCTCTCCGACCTCATCCGCGACAGCGCCGGCAAGGCCGTGCCGATCGTCGTCGACCGCGACGGCCGGGAGGTCACCCTCCAGGCGGAGATCGCCACCAACCTGGTCGCCAAGAAGGACTCCAACGGGCTCTACGTCGAGGGCGAGTACGTCAAGGCCGGCTTCCTCGGCTTCAGCGCGGCCACCGGCGTCGTCAAGCAGGACTTCGGCGACTCCGTGGTCTGGATGACCGACCGGGTCGGCGACGCGGTCGACTCCCTCGCCGCCCTGCCGTCCAAGGTGCCCGCCCTGTGGGACGCCGCCTTCGGCGACGGCCCGCGCGAGCAGGACTCCCCGATGGGCGTCGTCGGAGCGGCCCGGGTGGGTGGCGAGATCGCCACGCTCGACATCCCGGCCTCGCAGCAGATGGCCATGTTCGTGATGCTGCTCGCGGGCTTCAACCTCTCCCTGTTCCTGTTCAACATGCTCCCGCTGCTGCCCCTCGACGGCGGGCACATCGCGGGCGCCCTGTGGGAGTCGCTGCGCCGCAACCTCGCCAGGGTGCTGCGCCGCCCCGACCCGGGCCCGTTCGACGTGGCGAAACTGATGCCGGTGGCCTACGTGGTGGCCGGGATCTTCGTCTGCTTCACCCTCCTCGTCCTCGTCGCGGACGTGGTGAACCCGATACGGATCTCGTAGGACCCGTCCGGCACGCATCCGCCGGACACCTGCCGTTCACGACGGCCTGGAACCGTTTCGTTCCGGGCCGTCGTCCTTTGGGCGCGTTTACGGCCGGGATGTGCCGGGGCCGACGGCGGTGCCGTAATCTCGGAGCCCGGAGCCCGCTGCTCACCGGGAGCCGGACCTTGATCCACGACTTGGGGTTGCACAGCAGATGACTGCGATTTCTCTCGGTATGCCGTCCGTTCCGACCACGCTCGCCCCGCGGCGCAAGAGCCGGCGGATCCAGGTCGGGTCGGTGGCGGTGGGCGGGGACGCGCCGGTGTCGGTGCAGTCGATGACGACGACGCGTACGTCGGACATCGGGGCGACGTTGCAGCAGATCGCGGAGCTGACGGCGTCGGGGTGCCAGATCGTGCGGGTGGCGTGTCCGACGCAGGACGACGCGGACGCGCTGGCGACGATCGCGCGGAAGTCGCAGATCCCGGTGATCGCGGACATCCACTTCCAGCCGAAGTACGTGTTCGCGGCGATCGAGGCGGGCTGTGCGGCGGTACGGGTGAACCCGGGCAACATCAAGCAGTTCGACGACAAGGTCAAGGAGATCGCGAAGGCGGCCAAGGACCACGGCACCCCGATCCGGATCGGGGTGAACGCGGGGTCGCTGGACCGGCGTCTGCTGCAGAAGTACGGGAAGGCGACGCCGGAGGCGCTGGCGGAGTCGGCGTTGTGGGAGGCCTCGCTGTTCGAGGAGCACGGCTTCCGGGACATCAAGATCTCGGTGAAGCACAACGACCCGGTGGTGATGGTGGAGGCCTACCGGCAGTTGGCCGCGCAGTGCGACTACCCGCTGCACCTGGGGGTGACCGAGGCGGGTCCGGCGTTCCAGGGGACGATCAAGTCGGCGGTGGCGTTCGGAGCGCTGCTGTCCCAGGGGATCGGTGACACGATCCGTGTCTCCCTGTCGGCGCCGCCGGCCGAGGAGGTGAAGGTGGGTCTGCAGATCCTGGAGTCGCTGAACCTGAAGCAGCGTGGTCTGGAGATCGTGTCCTGCCCGTCCTGCGGGCGTGCCCAGGTGGACGTGTACAAGCTCGCGGACGAGGTGACGGCCGGTCTGGAGGGCATGGAGGTCCCGCTGCGGGTGGCGGTGATGGGCTGTGTGGTCAACGGTCCGGGCGAGGCCCGTGAGGCCGATCTGGGTGTGGCGTCGGGTAACGGCAAGGGGCAGATCTTCGTGAAGGGCGAGGTCGTCAAGACCGTCCCGGAGTCGAAGATCGTGGAGACCCTCATCGAGGAAGCGATGAAGATCGCCGAGCAGATGGAGGCCGACGGCGTGGCCTCCGGCGAACCCCGGATCTCGGTCGCCGGCTGACGAAGCCCGTCAGGCAGCCGTACCCCCGGGCCGGTCCGCCCGCTCGGGCAGACCGGCCCCTCGGCGCTTCCTGCCCGGGAAACCCCGGGCAGGACCGTTTCTCCCCCGCGAGTCGGCAGCACACAAATTCGGCGGGTACAGTGCGGAAACCAGCAGACCCAAGTGTGTGAGGCCCCCCGCACGTGTTGACGCAGACCACCTCCCGGGTCCTCGAACCGAGCGACCTGGACGCCGCCCTCGCCATCCTCGACCGCGAGCCGGTGGCGAACGCCTTCGTGGCGTCCCGGGTACAGGTCGCGGGCCTGGACCCGTGGCGCCTCGGTGGCGAGATGTGGGGCTGGTACGAGGGCGGCATGCTCACCTCCCTGTGCTACGCGGGTGCCAACCTGGTCCCCATCTGCGCCACCCCCCGGGCCGTCCGCGCCTTCGCCGACCGCGCCCGCCGGGCCGGCCGCCGCTGCTCCTCCGTCGTCGGCCCCGCGACGCCCACCGCCGCCCTGTGGCGGCTCCTCGAACCCCAGTGGGGCCCCGCCCGCGAGGTCCGCGCCCACCAGCCCCTGATGGTCACCGACCGGCTGCCCGACGGCATCGCCCCGGACCCCTACGTCCGCCGCGTCCGCAAGGACGAGATGGAAAAGATCATGCCGGCCTGCGTGGCGATGTTCACCGAGGAGGTCGGGATCTCCCCGCTGGCCGGTGACGGCGGCCTGCTCTACCAGGCCCGGGTCGCCGAACTCGTCGGTGCCGGACGTGCCTTCGCCCGCTTCGACGCCGACGGCAAGGTCGTCTTCAAGGCCGAGATCGGTGCCGCCACCGACCGCACCTGCCAGATCCAGGGCGTATGGGTGGCACCCGGACACCGGGGCAGGGGGGTCGCCGCCCCCGGCATGGCGGCCGTACTGCGCTACGCCCTCGCGGACGTGGCCCCCGTGGCGAGCCTCTACGTCAACGACTTCAACACCGCCGCGCGCCGGACCTACCGGCGGGTGGGGTTCCAGGAGGTCGGCGAGTTCATGAGCATCCTGTTCTGACCCCACGGTCTCCCACCGTCCCCTGTAGTCTCCCCGGCATGCTGCGCTTTCCCGGTCACGGGCACCCCCGCCCCGACGACATCGTGATCGGCCCCCTCGACCTCGTCGCCCACGTCGACGAGGCACTGGCGGTCCAGGCGAAGGCGTTCGGCCTCGGCCCCGACGAGGTGGCCGTACGCCGGCAGATCGTGCTGCGCCACATGACCCTGCAGGGCGCCAGAGCCTTCGGAGCCACCGTCGACGGCCGTCTCGTCGGCTTCGTCTACGGCATGCCCAACGACCGCGCCCACTGGTGGTCCACCGTCGTCGAGCCCCACCTGCGCGCCCGCGGCCACGACGACTGGCTCGACGACTCCTTCGTCATCACCGAACTCCACGTCCACCCGCGCTACCAGAAGCACGGCATCGGCCGCTCCCTGATCACCACGATCACCGACGGCGCCGAGGAACCCCGCTCGATCCTCTCCGCCATCGACATCGAGAGCCCCGCCCGCCGCCTGTACCGCTCCCTCGGCTACGACGACCTCGCCCGCCGCGTCCACTTCCCCAGCGCTCCCAAGCCGTACGCCGTGATGGGCGCCCCCTTGCCACTCCTTCGCCGATAACGGATTTCCGCCCCCCGGTCCCGCCCGGCTAACCTCCTGTCATCACCCAGACGCAGCAGGAGTACGAGAACCATGGCGAATGCACCGGTCCAGCGCATGTCCCAGTTGATGGCGAAGACGCTGCGCGACGACCCGGCGGACGCCGAGGTCCTCAGCCACAAGCTGCTCGTCCGGGCCGGCTACGTACGCCGGACCGCCGCCGGCATCTGGAGCTGGCTGCCCCTGGGCAGGAAGGTCCTCGCCAACGTCGAACGCGTCGTCCGCGAGGAGATGGACGCCATCGGCGCCCAGGAAGTGCTGCTCCCCGCCATCCTGCCGCGTGAGCCCTACGAGGCGACCGGCCGCTGGGAGGAGTACGGCCCCGAGCTCTTCCGCCTCCAGGACCGCAAGGGCGGCGACTACCTCCTCGGCCCCACCCACGAGGAGATCTTCACCCTCCTGGTGAAGGACCAGGCGTCCTCCTACAAGGACCTGCCGGTGACCCTCTACCAGATCCAGAGCAAGTACCGTGACGAGGCCCGCCCCCGCGCGGGCATCCTGCGCGGCCGCGAGTTCCTGATGAAGGACTCCTACTCCTTCGACCTCGACGACGAGGGCCTGGGACAGTCCTACGGTCTGCACCGCCAGGCGTATCAGCGGATCTTCGAGCGCCTCGGTCTCGACTACCGCATCTGCGCCGCCACCGCCGGCGCCATG
This sequence comes from Streptomyces sp. NBRC 110035, assembly GCF_000829695.1. Lineage (GTDB taxonomy): Bacteria > Actinomycetota > Actinomycetes > Streptomycetales > Streptomycetaceae > Streptomyces. The sequence continues at coordinate 245,105 of NZ_BBNN01000021.1, forward strand.
GGCGGCTCCAAGTCCGAGGAGTTCCTCGCCCCCGCCGAGGCCGGCGAGGACACCTTCGCGGACTGCCCCCACTGCGACTTCGCCGCGAACACCGAGGCGATCTCCTACGAGCTGAAGCCCGTCGACGGTTCCGCCGTGCCGGCCGCCGAGGACATCCCGACGCCCGACACCCCCACCATCGAGACCCTCGCCGCCTCGCTCGGCGTCCCCGCCTCGGCCACGCTGAAGAACCTGCTGGTCAAGGTCGACGGCGAGATCGTCGCCGTGGGCGTCCCCGGCGACCGGGAGGTCGACCTGGGCAAGGTCGAGGCGCACTTCGCCCCGGCCGCCGTCGAACTGGTCACCGCCGAGGACTTCGTCGGCCGCCCGGACCTGGTGCGCGGCTACGTCGGCCCGCAGGGCCTGGAGAAGGTCCGCTGCATCGCCGACCCGCGCGTGGCACCCGGCACCGCCTGGATCACCGGGGCCAACAAGGCCGACACCCACGCCAGGAACGTGGTCGCCGGCCGTGACTTCGAGGTCGACGCCTACGTGGACGTCGTGGTGGTCGACGAGGGCGACCCCTGCCCCCGGTGCGGCACCGGGCTCCGGCTCGACCGCGCCATCGAGATCGGCCACATCTTCCAGCTGGGCCGCAAGTACGCCGACGCCCTCAAGCTCGACGTCCTCGGCCCGCAGGGCAAGCCCGTCCGCGTCACCATGGGCTCCTACGGCATCGGCGTCTCCCGCGCGGTGGCGGCCCTGGCCGAGCAGAGCGCCGACGAAAAGGGCCTGTGCTGGTCCAAGGAGGTCGCCCCGGCCGACGTCCACGTGGTCGCCGCCGGCAAGGCCCTGCAGACCGAGCTCGCCCTCGACGTCTCCGACCGGCTCGCCGCCGCCGGCGTCCGCGTCCTGGTCGACGACCGCGCGGGTGTCTCGCCGGGCGTGAAGTTCACCGACTCCGAGCTGATCGGCGTCCCGCAGATCCTGGTGGCCGGCCGCCGCTCCGCCGAGGGCATCGTCGAGCTGAAGGACCGCCGCACCGGCGAACGCGAGGAACTCACCGTGGCCGAGGCGATCACCCGTCTCACGGCCTGACCACCCCACCACCGGAGCCCGTGCGGAAGCGTCCTTCGCGCGGGCTCCTGGTGGTCCCGCACGGCGTCAGAGCCAGCTCGCGAACTCCAGGAGCAGCTCCGCGTCCCGGCCGCGGCCGACGCGGCGGGCGCGTACGCCGGACTCCACCGCGCGGAACAGGGTCCAGCCGCGCAGCCGCTCCTGGTCGATCTCCAGGGACTCCGCCAGGCGCTTCACCCGCCGACGGGTCGTCGCCGCGCCGGACGGCTGGGCGACCAGGTCCTCCACCCGGTCGCGAACCAGCCGGGCCAGATCGAAGGCGCGCTCCCCGACCACCGGGTCCGGGCCCACCGCCAGCCACGGCATCCGCTCGGCGGAGAGCACCTTGCTCTGGCGGAAGGTGCCGTGCAGCAGCCGGTGCTCGGGCGGTCCGGCCAGCAGTTCCTCGCGGGCCGCCAGCGCCGCCGAGACCAGCGGCTCCACCTCCGGGTCGCCGGCGGCACCCGTCCGCATCGCCTCGGCCTGCCTTCCGGTCCGCTCGGCCACCGTCTCGAAGACGTGAGCGGTGTCCCCGGCGGGCGGCTCCACCCACAGCCGCCGCAGCGTCCCGGAAGCCTCGAGCAGTGCCTTCGCCTCCGGCAGGGACCGCACCGAGACATCCGGGTGCAGCCGCTCCAGCAGCAGCGCCCCGTCCGAGGCGAAGGGTTCCAGCAACCGGACCGCGCCCAGCCCGTTCCAGTGGGCCAGCGCGGCCCGCTCGCTCTCCGGCCGGGCCCGCGCCGGGGCCAGCTTCAGCACGGCGGGCAGGCCGTCGGCGGTCCGCACCAGCACCACCAGGCTGCTGCGTCCCCCCGGCACCTGCACCCGTTCCACGGTCAGCCCGCGCACTGCGACGGCCTCGCGCGCCGCCCCGGGCAGCCTCTCCAGCCAGTGCGCACCGCCGTCGGGAGCCGTCTCACCCAGCGCCCTCACCAGACGCTGCGGCGGTTCGAAGACCATGCGCGAGTCGTTCCCTTCGTTCCCTTCGTGCCGTGCGCGGCACCTGCCGCCGTCCGCTCCCGCCGCCCCGGCGCGCCCTCGCGTGCGGTCCTGTCACACCGCCGGCGTCGACGGAGCCCCCGAGGACGGTTCGGCCCGCTCGGCGAGCCCAGGGAAGGCTACGCTCTCCCCGCCCCAGCGCACCGCCCGCACCGCCGCCTCCCGCAGCGCCTCGGCCGCCGCACGGCGGCGCTCGCCCCCGCTCGCCCGCACCAGGTCCGCGTACACCCCGGCCACCCGGCTCTCCAGCTCCTTCGCGAGCCGTACGGCCGCGGGCGAGTCCGGCACCTGGAACGGCAGCGCGTACCCCGCGGCCGCCGCCACGGGGTCGGCGCCGGTGTCCTTCACCTCACGCACCAGCGCGTCCCGGCGCGCGCGGTGCGCGTCGTACGCCGCGCGCGCGTCCGCACGCCGGTCGTCGGCGATCAGCCCGCCGACGACCCCGTAGCCGTACACCGCCGCGTGCTCCGCCGCCAGGGCGCCCTGCAGCGCCCGCAGCTCCCGGTCCTTCGCCTCGCTCACCCGTCAGCCCTCCGTCAGCAGAAACACGTGCGCGGCCCCGGCCGCCGCCACCGACGCCAGCAGCCTGGCCAGCTCGGCCGGCGCGTCGAGCAGCGCCTCCAGACGACGGTCGGCGATCTCCCGCTCGGTGGCGGCGAGCCCGGCGAGGGCGTCCTTCTCCTTCGCGGGCACCGGCACCGGCACCGGCGGCGAGGCGGACGGCCCCGCCCCGGTGGGCACCGGCGACTCGGGCGAGGCCGACGCCGTGCCCGCCGCGGTCCCGGGACTCTCGAAGGCCTTCGCATGCCGCACGACGTCCTCGCGCAGCGGAGCCAGCCGCTGCGCGAGCCCGGTGTGCGCCGCGATCACGGCGTCGTACCGCTCGGCCAGCTCCCTGCTGTCGCGCGCCGCACGCGCGCGTGCCCGCTCGCCGGCCGGGGGACGGCTGCCGGCGGTGGGGCCGGGATCCTCGGCCGCGGCGGAACAGCCCGCCGCGAACAGCGCCGCCGGGGCGACGGCGAGCAAACTCCTTCTGCGCGGTCCCGTACGGGCGCGCGGAGCGTGGGGGAACGGCACGGCAGACGTCCTCGGGGGCTCGTACGGAACGTGGCGACGGAAGAGGGACCCACAGGCGCTGTCGCCGTACTCCCGTCCACCGGGCGACGGCAGGGCCCGGTCCCGTGATCACGGTACCCGTGCATCTCCCCGACGGCGCTCAGCGGCACCCTCCGTCACCGGGTGGACGGCATCACCCCCCGCGACCGGATACCCTTTGAACCAGACACGCGCCCCACACCACAACAGCACACGCGGCCGAGGAGTCACCCGGATGAGCAGCACCCAGAGCGAGAGGCTCCGAGAACTTCTGGAACCGCTCGTCAGCTCGCAGGGCCTCGATCTCGAGGAGATCGCCGTCGACGCGGTCGGCCGCAAGCGGGTGCTGCGTGTGGTCGTGGACTCGGACAGCGGCGCGGATCTGGACCGGATCGCCGATGTGAGCCGCGCGCTCTCGGCGAAGCTCGACGAGACCGACGCGATGGGCAGCGGCGAGTACACCCTCGAGGTCGGCACCCCGGGCGCCGAGCGCCCCCTCACCGAGCACCGGCACTACGTGCGCGCCACGGGCCGCCTGGTGAGCTTCCGGCTGACGACGGGCGACGAACTGACCGCCCGGATCCTGCGGACCGACGACGAAGGTCTCGACCTCGAAGTGCCCGGCGTCAAGGGCCGCAGGCCCACCGCGCGCCGGCTCGCCTTCGGGGAGATCGGCAGGGCGCGCGTCCAGGTCGAGTTCAACCGCAAGGACGACAGGCCCGCCGCGCAGGGCGCGAACGACGTGCACGACACCAACGACGAGACGGAAGAGGAGGCGTAACCGTGGACATCGACATGAGTGCCCTTCGGCTCTTGGTACGGGAGAAGGAGATCTCCCTCGACCTGCTGGTCGAGGCAATCGAATCGGCCCTCCTCATCGCCTACCACCGCACCGAGGGAAGCCGCCGCCACGCGCGCGTGAAACTCGACCGGGAGACCGGGCACGTGACGGTGTGGGCGAAGGAGGACCCCGAGGACCTCGACGAGGGCCAGGAGGCCCGAGAGTTCGACGACACCCCGTCCGACTTCGGCCGCATCGCCGCCACCACGGCCAAGCAGGTCATCCTGCAGCGCCTGCGGGACGCCGAGGACGACGCGACGCTGGGCGAGTACGCCGGCCGTGAGGGCGACATCGTGACCGGTGTGGTCCAGCAGGGCCGCGACCCGAAGAACGTCCTGGTCGACATCGGCAAGCTGGAGGCCATCCTGCCGGTGCAGGAGCAGGTGCCCGGCGAGACCTACGCGCACGGGCTGCGGCTGCGCAGCTACGTCGTCCGGGTGGCGAAGGGGGTGCGCGGCCCGTCCGTCACCCTGTCGCGCACACATCCCCATCTGGTGAAGAAGCTCTTCGCCCTGGAGGTGCCGGAGATCGCCGACGGCTCGGTGGAGATCTCCGCCATCGCCCGCGAGGCCGGCCACCGTACGAAGATCGCCGTCCGCGCCGCCCGGTCCGGGCTGAACGCCAAGGGCGCCTGCATCGGCCCCATGGGCGGCCGCGTACGCAACGTGATGGGCGAGCTGAACGGCGAGAAGATCGACATCGTCGACTGGTCGGACGACCCGGCCGAGATGGTGGCCAACGCGCTCTCCCCGGCCCGCGTCACCAAGGTGGAGGTCGTGGACCTGGCGGCCCGGTCCGCCCGGGTGACCGTGCCGGACTACCAGCTGTCCCTGGCGATCGGCAAGGAGGGGCAGAACGCCCGCCTGGCCGCCCGCCTGACCGGCTGGCGGATCGACATCCGGCCGGACACGGAACAGCCCGGGGAATAGATCCAAGCCGCCGCACGCCGAGATCACGACAGTCTTGCGCGCGGCGCATGTTCGATGCTTGCCCCATAGGGGTGAGGTCGGTCCGGGGAGGTAGACTTAGGAGTGTCTGGCCGGACACCTACCCGCGCGCGCCCAGAGCGCACCTGCGTGGGCTGCCGGGAGCGAGCGGTCAAGAGTGAGCTGCTGCGGATCGTGGCGGTCGAGGACGTGTGCGTCCCCGATCCACGCGGTACGCTGTCCGGTCGGGGTGCGTATGTGCACCCCGCCCCGGTCTGTCTTGACCAGGCGGTGCGCCGAAAGGCGCTTCCGCGGGCGCTCCGCGTCCCGGGACCGCTCGACGTAAAGGCGTTGCGCCACTACGTGGAGCAGGCACAGGGTTGCGACAGCAACCCGTAAGAAGACATGCCGTGCGGAACCCCCCGTGCGGTCTGGTACCTCGCGAGTCGAAAGCAGGTCGAGATTGCGATGAGCACTCGATGAGTACGCGATGAGTACGCCCATGAACTAGCGACGGTCCGGACGCAACCCGGACCTCAAAGGAGCGAAGTGGCTAAGGTCCGGGTCTACGAACTCGCCAAGGAGTTCGGTGTCGAGAGCAAGGTCGTCATGGCCAAGCTCCAGGAGCTCGGTGAATTCGTCCGTTCGGCGTCTTCGACCATCGAAGCGCCCGTAGTACGCAAGCTGACCGACGCGTTCCAGCAGGGCGGGGGCAACGGCAGGTCCGGTGCCAAGCCCGGCGCGCCCAGGAAGGCCGCGCCCAGGCCCGCGCCGTCCCCGGCGCAGGCACGTCCGGCAGCACCGCGGCCGCCGGCCGCACCCAAGCCCGCCGCGGCCCAGCAGTCCGAGGCCCCGTCGGCGCCCGCTCCGGTGACCCCCGCCGGTCCGCGTCCGACGCCGGGCCCGCGCCCCGCGCCGCGTCCGGCCCCGGCGGCCCCGGAGTTCCAGGCCCCGCCGGCCGCCGCTCAGGCTCCGTCCCCGGCTCCGGCCGGACCGAAGCCCGGCGCGCGTCCCGGTGCCCCCAAGCCCGGCGGTCGTCCCGCCGGTCAGGGCGGCCAGGGTGGTCAGGGCGGCCGTCCGGCCGGTCAGGGCCAGCGTCCCGGTGGCGGCGGTCAGCGTCCGGGTGGACGCCCGGCCGGTCCGCGTCCGGGTAACAACCCCTTCACCTCCGGTGGTTCCACCGGTATGGCCCGCCCGCAGTCGCCCCGCCCGCAGGGCGCGCGTCCCGGCGGTCCCGGTGCCCCCGGCGGCGGTCCCCGTCCCCAGGCCCCCGGTGGCCAGGGCGGTGGCGGTCCGCGTCCGCAGGCCCCGGGCGGGCAGCGTCCCTCCCCGGGCTCGATGCCGCGTCCGCAGGGCGGTCCCCGTCCCGGTGGCGGCGGCCCCGGCGGCCCGCGTCCCAACCCCGGCATGATGCCGCAGCGTCCGGCTGCCGGTCCCCGCCCCGGTGGCGGTCCCGGCGGTGGCCGTGGTCCGGCCGGTGCCGGTCGTCCCGGCGGCGGTCGTCCCGGTGGCGGCGGCTTCGCCGGTCGCCCGGCCGGCCCGGGTGGCGGTGGCGGCGGTCGTCCCGGTGGCGGCGGCGGCTTCGCCGGTCGTCCCGGTGGCGGCGGCTTCGGCGGCGGCGGTGGCCGTCCCGGCTTCGGCGGCCGTCCCGGCGGTCCCGGTGGCCGTGGTGGCACGCAGGGCGCCTTCGGCCGTCCCGGCGGTCCGGCCCGTCGTGGCCGCAAGTCGAAGCGGCAGAGGCGCCAGGAGTACGAGGCCATGCAGGCCCCGTCGGTCGGCGGCGTGATGCTGCCCCGCGGCAACGGCGAGAGCATTCGCCTGTCGCGCGGTGCCTCGCTCACCGACTTCGCGGAGAAGATCAACGCCAACCCGGCGTCGCTCGTCGCGGTCATGATGAACCTCGGCGAGATGGTCACCGCGACCCAGTCCGTCTCCGACGAGACGCTCCACCTCCTCGCCGGCGAGATGAACTACACGGTTCAGATCGTCAGCCCGGAGGAGGAGGACCGCGAGCTGCTCGAGTCCTTCGACCTGGAGTTCGGCGAGGACGAGGGCGGCGAGGAGGACCTGGTGGTCCGTCCGCCGGTCGTCACCGTCATGGGTCACGTCGACCACGGCAAGACCCGCCTCCTCGACGCCATCCGCAAGACGAACGTCATCGCGGGCGAGGCAGGCGGCATCACCCAGCACATCGGTGCCTACCAGGTCGCGACCGAGGTCAACGAGGAAGAGCGCAGGATCACCTTCATCGACACCCCGGGTCACGAGGCGTTCACCGCCATGCGTGCCCGTGGTGCGCGGTCGACCGACATCGCGATCCTGGTCGTCGCGGCCAACGACGGCGTCATGCCGCAGACGGTCGAGGCGCTCAACCACGCCAAGGCGGCCGAGGTCCCGATCGTCGTCGCGGTCAACAAGATCGACGTCGAGGGCGCCGACCCGACCAAGGTGCGCGGTCAGCTGACCGAGTACGGCCTGGTGGCCGAGGAGTACGGCGGCGACACCATGTTCGTCGACATCTCCGCCAAGCAGGGTCTGCACATCGACAGCCTCCTGGAGGCCGTCGTCCTCACCGCCGACGCCTCGCTCGACCTGCGGGCCAACCCGACGCAGGACGCGCAGGGCATCTCGATCGAGTCCCGGCTCGACCGCGGCCGCGGTGCCGTGGCGACCGTCCTCGTGCAGCGAGGCACCCTGCGGGTCGGCGACACGATGGTGGTGGGCGACGCCTACGGCCGTGTGCGCGCCATGCTCGACGACAACGGCAACAACGTCGCCGAGGCCGGCCCGTCGACGCCGGTCCAGGTCCTGGGCCTGACCAACGTCCCGGGTGCGGGCGACAACTTCATCGTCGTCGACGAGGACCGCACGGCCCGTCAGATCGCCGAGAAGCGTGCCGCCCGTGAGCGCAACGCCGCGTTCGCCAAGCGCACGCGCCGCGTGTCGCTGGAGGACCTGGACAAGGTGCTCAAGGCCGGCGAGATCCAGCAGCTGAACCTGATCATCAAGGGTGACGCGTCCGGATCGGTCGAGGCCCTCGAGTCCTCGCTGCTCCAGCTGGACGTCGGCGAAGAGGTCGACATCCGCGTCCTGCACCGCGGCGTCGGTGCGGTCACGGAGTCCGACATCGACCTGGCGATGGGCTCGGACGCCATCGTGATCGGCTTCAACGTGCGCGCCGCCGGGCGGGCACAGCAGATGGCCGAGCGCGAAGGTGTGGATGTCCGGTACTACTCGGTCATCTACCAGGCGATCGAGGAGATCGAGGCGGCCCTCAAGGGCATGCTCAAGCCGGAGTACGAAGAGGTCGAGCTCGGCACGGCGGAGATCCGCGAGGTCTTCCGCTCGTCCAAGCTGGGCAACATCGCGGGTGTTCTCATCCGCTCCGGCGAGGTCAGGCGCAACACCAAGGCGCGCCTCCTCCGCGACGGCAAGGTCATCGCGGAGAGCCTCAACATCGTCGGTCTGCGCCGCTTCAAGGACGACGTCACCGAGATCCGGGAAGGCTTCGAGGGCGGTATCAACCTCGGAAACTTCAACGACATCAAGGTCGACGACGTCATCGCGACCTACGAGATGCGCGAGAAGCCGCGGGCGTAACACCCCACGGTGTGGGCCGGCCGGCGGGACCCCTGTCCCGCCGGCCGGCTCGTGCGTCCGGGGCCGGCGGGCCGGTCGGCGGAGCGTAATACCCGTCGATCGGCAGGCCCCTTCGATGTACGGTTCTGATGTCCCCGCCCACCACGGACGGCGGGGTCACCGATCCCGTACCGGCGGGTGAACCGGCTGTGCATGTATGTGGGGACGCTGTCCTTCGACCTCCTCCTCGGCGACGTCAGGTCGCTGAAGGAGAAGCGCTCCGTCGTCCGCCCGATCGTCGCCGAGCTCCAGCGGAAGTACGCGGTGAGCGCGGCCGAGGTGGATCACATGGATCTTCACCGCAGGGCCGTCGTCGGCCTGGCGGTGGTGTCCGGCGACGCGGCGCACCTGACCGACGTACTGGACCGGTGCGAGCGGCTGGTCGCCGGGCGCCCCGAGGTGGAGCTGCTGTCCGTCAGGCGGCGCTTCCACGGCGAGGACGACTGACGAATCCAGCCCCGGGAACGCGGGGCTTTGACAACGCGGACAGGAAAGAACGGGAGACGGACCAGTGGCCGACAACGCGCGGGCGAAAAGGCTGGCGGACCTCATCCGAGAGGTGGTGGCCCAGAAGCTGCAGCGCGGGATCAAGGACCCGCGGCTCGGCACGCACGTCACCATCACGGACACCCGGGTCACGGGTGACCTGCGGGAGGCGACCGTCTTCTACACGGTGTACGGGGACGACGAGGAGCGCAAGGCCGCCGCGGCGGGCCTGGAGAGCGCCAAGGGCGTCCTGCGCTCCGAGGTGGGCCGGGCGGCGGGTGTGAAGTTCACGCCGACCCTGGAGTTCGTCATGGACGCGCTCCCGGACACCGCGCGCAACATCGAGGACCTCCTCGACAGGGCGCGTCAGTCCGATGCCAAGGTGCGCGAGGCGTCCGCGGGAGCCACGTACGCGGGCGGGGCCGACCCGTACCGCAAGCCCGAGGACCCCGAGGACCCCGGGGACCCTGCGGACACCGGGACGGACGACACCGCCGAATGACCCAGAAGCACACCACGCCCGACGGCCTTGTCATCGTCGACAAGCCGTCGGGCTTCACTTCGCACGACGTGGTCGCCAAGATGCGCGGCATCGCCCGGACCCGCCGCGTCGGCCACGCCGGCACCCTCGACCCGATGGCGACGGGCGTCCTCGTCCTCGGCATCGAGCGGGCCACCAAGCTCCTCGGTCACCTCGCGCTGACCGAGAAGGAGTACCTGGGCACCATCCGGCTCGGGCAGAACACCCTCACGGACGATGCCGAGGGCGAGATCACCTCGTCCACGGACGCCTCCGAGGTCACCCGCGAGGCCGTCGACGCCGGGGTGGCCGAGCTGACCGGCGCCATCATGCAGGTGCCGTCCAAGGTCAGCGCCATCAAGATCGACGGCGTGCGCTCCTACAAGCGGGCCCGTGAGGGCGAGGAGTTCGACATCCCGGCCCGGCCGGTCACCGTCTCCTCGTTCACCGTTTACGACGTCCGCCCGGCCGTCGCCGAGGACGGCACGCCGGTGCTCGACCTGGTCGTCTCCGTCGTCTGCTCCTCCGGTACGTACATCCGCGCCCTCGCCCGCGACCTGGGCGCAGGCCTGGGCGTCGGCGGTCACCTCACGGTGCTGCGCAGGACCCGCGTAGGCCCGTACAAGCTGGACACGGCCCGCACGCTCGACCAGCTCCAGCAGGAACTGACCGTGATGCCGATCGCCGAGGCCGCCGCGGCGGCCTTCCCCCGCTGGGACGTCGACGCCCGGCGCGCCCGGCTGCTCACCAACGGCGTGCGCCTGGAGATGCCCGAGGAGTACGCGGTCGCCGGCCCGGTCGCCGTCTTCGACCCCGAGGGCACCTTCCTCGCCCTCGTCGAGGAACACCGGGGCAAGGCCAAGAGCCTGGCGGTCTTCGGCTGACGGGCGGGGCCGACGGGTGCCGGACGGCCCGGCCGTCCGGCACTGCCGGACCCGCCCGTGGAGCGGCGTCACGGGGATCGCATGCCGCCGCTCCACGGTCCCCCCGGTTCCCCCACCTCCAGCGTGTCCATCCGGGGCCGCCCGTTCACCCGTAAGTGCAGGCGCTCGGAGTGAACGGGGGAGTGGAAGGGGGCGCGTTTGCCGAGGGTGCTGTTTCGCTGATCATCCGGCCCTACCGTCGAGGCCGAGGCAGTCGACAGCACGGCACGACAGCACGGCACGAAGGTTCGGCATGAAGGTTCGACGATGACGTCGCGCGATCCGTCCCGTCATGAGCGGGGCCCACTCCACGACCCGGCCGGCCGGGGCCCGGACCAGGCCTCTCCGGCGCGGCGGGGACCGTCACCCGCCAATGTCCTCGTCCGCGTGCAGGACCTCGCCGGCCGCCCGCGCGGTCTCGCCTTCCCTGCCGACCACCGCGGCACGCTGATCACCAGCCACGAGGCCGTCGACGGCCTCCCCGGCCTCGTCCTGCACGCCCCCGGCGACCGCCGCCGCGTCGTGGGCGCCGACGCCGTCACGCCGCTGCCCGGGCTCGGCCTCGCGCTCCTGCGTGCCGAGGGGCTCGGCGTCGACCCGCTGCCCGTCACCGTGCGGGACCGCGTCGACAGCGGCGCCTACGTGCGGATCGCCGCCGGATGCTGGCGCGAGGCGCGCGTACTCGGCGCGACCACCGTGACGTACACCGCCACCGGGCGCTGCCACACCCTCGACGACGCGCTGGAGCTGGCCATCGGCACCACCGGCCGCGACGCGCTGCGCACCGGCGGCGGAGCGGCCGGCGGGCCGGTGCTCGACGCCGCCACCGGCGCCGTCCTCGGCGTGCTCGGCACCGCGCTCCACGCGGGCGGCCGCGACGGCGGCTTCGCCGTGCCGCTTTGCCCCGCACCGGGCCCTCTCGCCGCACTGCTCGCCGAGAACGCGGCGACGGTCCCGGCCTACGGCACCGACCTCAACCTCGCCGGCGTGCTGGAACTCACCGCCACCTCGGTCGGGCAGGACGGCCCGCCGGGCGCCCTCGGCCCCGGAGACGTCGTTCCGGTGGAACGAGCGGCCACCACCGCCGAGTTCACCGCGTTCGAGCACGGTCCGGCCGCGGTCCTCGGCCTTGTCGGACCGCCCGGCAGCGGCCGTACGACGGAGCTCGCGGCGCTCGCCGCCCGCCGCCACCGCGCCGGCGGTCCCACGCTGTGGCTGCGCGGCGCCGATCTGCGGGAGGAGGACCTCTCCGTCGCCGACGCGGCCCGGCGGGCGCTCGACCGGGCCGCCCGCATCGTCGTCGCGTCCCGCACCCCGTTCCCGGCCGGCCCCGAAGGTCCCGGCGACTTCGGCCCGGCGCGCCTCGCCGACCTGGCCCGCGGCGCCGGCCGCCCTCTGCTGCTCCTGCTCGACGGCCCCGAGGAGATGCCGCCCGTCCTGGCCGGCCGCCTCGCCGAGTGGACCGACGGAACGGCACGGTGGCTGCGGCGGACCGGGGCGCGTCTGGTGGTGGGGTGCCGCGCGGAGTACTGGGAGAACGCGGGCGCGCTCCTCCCGGCGGAGCTGCTGCACCGGCACCGGGGCGAGTCCCCGGGCGGGCCCGCCGCCGAGGGCCTTCCCGCGTGCGTGCGGCTCGGCGACCTGACCGCCGACGAGGCCGTCGAGGCACGGGCCCGCTACGGCATCCCGGAGGGCTCCCCGGCCGACACCCGGCACCCGCTGACGCTCCGGCTGCTCGCGGAGGTCCGGGCCGCCCTCGCCGACGCCCCGGACGCGCCGGACGCCCGCGCGGACCGCCACGACGTCCTCTCCGCCCACCTGGACCTGACGTGCCTGCGCGTGGCCGTACGCCTCGCCGCCGGGAGCGGGCTGCGCGGCACCGCCGTACGCCGGCTGGCCGCCAGGGTCTCCGGGCAGGTGCACGAGGCCGCCCGCCGCAGCCTCGGCCCCGGTCAGGGCGAGCTGGACCGGGCGGCGTTCGAAGCGGTGTTCCCCTGGGGGCCCGCCCCGGCCGCTCTGGGCGGCGGCACCGGCTGGGCCTCCGCCGTACTCGCCGAGGGCCTCCTCGTCCCCGCCGGGACCGGCTACCGCTTCGCCCATGAGGAACTCGCCGACTGGCTCCAGGGCACCCACCTGGACCTGGACGGCGCCCTGCGCGCCCTGGTCCACGAGAACCTCGGCGCCTCTCGTGGCCCCGGCCTCGCCCCCGGCCCCGACAACGTGCCCGTTCCGCACCACCGCGTCGGCCCCGTCGTGCAGGCCATGCTGCTGCTCGCCCGCCAGCGGGGCACCGGCCCCCTCGCCTCCCGACTCACCGACCTGGTGTACGCCCTCGACACCGACACCGGCTCCTGGTGGGCCGCCCGGCTGCTCACCGAAACCCTCGCACGCGTGCCCGACGCCACGCCCTGCACCGGGGTGCTGCGGCTGCTGGCCGACCGGATCGTGGCCTGGCGGCAGCAGCGCCGGCCGGTGCCCGGCGAGCTGGGCCCGGCCTTCTGGACCGCTCTCCCCCTGCCCCTGGAGACCGGCTTCGAGCTGCTGCGCGGGCTCGTCCACGCCGACGGGCCCCCGTACGAGACCGGCCCCCGCTTCCTGGACGCTGCCTCCCGTCTGTTCGGCGCCGACCCCGTCGCCGTACTCCCGCACCTCGTCCGGTGGTTCGAGGACGAACGGCCGCTGCCCGCCACCCCGCACGCGACGGTCGCGACAGCGGCACAAGCACTGCTGCACACCCACCGGCACCGTGCTCCGGACGCCCTGACCGAGGCGCTCGCCGACAGCCCGCACCGGCGGGCCGGACAACTGCTCCGTGTGCTCGCCGAGGAGAATCCCCCGGTGGTGTGCCGGGCCGTCGACCGCTGGGCCCGCGACGAGCGCCCCGACCGCCGCGAGGCGGCGGTGACGTACGGGCTGCTGGCCGCACCGCACGCCCGTGACGAGGCCGACCGCACCCTGCTGCGGTACGCGGCCCTCGCCCTGCTCGTACGCCCCGGCGACCGCACGCTCGACGGTGGCGCGCTCGCCCTGCTCGTCCAGGACCCGAGCACCAGGGACCGTCACCTCGCGCGGGCCCTGGAGCACTTCGCGGCCGGTGACCCGTACGTCCCGCCGGGCGCGCTGGCCGACGCCCTCGCCAGCCGCCCGGAGGCCGTCCTCGACGCCGTCCGCGCGGGGCCCGCCCGGACGGACGCGGGCCGAACACCGGACACCCCCGCCGATGAGCCCGTTTCCACTGCAGCGCATGCCCGTGCGGCCGCCCCCGCGGACGCCGGCGCCGACACGCCCGGCCCGGTTCTCCGCGTCGCCGCGCTGGTGAGTGCGGCGGTGGAGCGGCGCCCGGACCTCGCGGGACAGCTGGCCGCGTACGCGGACCGGCGCCTGGACCAGGAGCCGGCCGACCGCGACGTACTCCTGCCCCTGCTCGCCGGTCTGCTGGACACCGGTCCGCGGCGGCTGCGGGCCGCCCTCGCCGGTGCCCTCGCCGAGCCCGGCACCCCCGCCTCGCGCCCCCTGCGCCGCGCGCTGCTGGACCCGCTCCTCACCCGCGACGACGACCCCGACGTACTGGCGGCGGTGCTGGGCACCGCCGCCCGCCACACCGACGGCCCTTACCGCACCGGCGACCCCGCACGCGAGCTCGTCCACCACACCGGGCTGCTCCTCCTGCGCACCCCCGACGGCGCCGCCCGCTTCGACCACGTCCTGGCCGACCTGGGGCGGCACGTCCCGGGCTTCGCCGCCGCCCTGGCCCGCTGGCTGGCGGACGCGCCCCGGGAATGGGCGGACCTGGTCGGCCCCGACACCCGGCGGATGATCGGAACCCGGGCGGCAGTGGGCGTCCCCGCCTGAGCCGCGGTGGGCAGTGCACAGCGTCACAGCACCGGAGCGCCGATACCGATGCGAGCCGACCACGGTCGGCATGGCACCCTTAGACCTGCGCAGGAGAAGTCCACGGACTCGGCCCGACGAGGTTTCGACAAGGAGCAGGCAGTGCAGCGCTGGCGTGGCTTGGAGGACATCCCCCAGGACTGGGGGCGCAGCGTCGTCACCATCGGTTCCTACGACGGAGTCCACCGCGGGCACCAGCTGATCATCAGGCATGCCGTGGACCGCGCGCGGCAGCTGGGCGTCCCCGCGGTCGTCGTCACCTTCGACCCGCACCCCAGCGAGGTGGTCCGCCCCGGCAGCCACCCGCCGCTGATCGCCCCGCACCACCGCCGTGCCGAACTCATGGCCGAACTGGGAGTGGACGCGGTCCTGATCCTCCCCTTCACCACGGAGTTCTCGAAGCTGTCGCCGGCCGAGTTCGTCGTGAAGGTCCTGGTCGACAAGCTGCACGCCAGGGCGGTCGTCGAGGGCCCCAACTTCCGTTTCGGCCACCGGGCCGCGGGCACCGTGGACTTCCTCGCAGAACAGGGCAAGGTCTACGACTTCGAGGTCGAGGTCGTGGATCTGTACGTCAGCGGTGAGGCGGGCGGCGGCGAGCCCTTCTCCTCCACGCTCACCCGCCGCCTGATCATCGAGGGCGAGGTCGAGGGCGCCGCCGAGATCCTGGGCCGCCCGCACCGGGTGGAGGGCGTGGTCGTCAGCGGCGCCCGGCGCGGCCGTGAACTGGGTTTCCCCACGGCCAACGTCGAGACACTCCCGCACAGCGCGATCCCCGCCGACGGCGTCTACGCGGGCTGGCTGCACGCCCAGGGGGAGGCCATGCCTGCGGCGATCTCCGTCGGCACCAACCCCCAGTTCGACGGCACCGAGCGCACGGTCGAGGCGTACGCCATCGACCGCGTCGACCTGGACCTCTACGGCCTCCACGTCGCCGTCGACTTCCTCGCCTTCGTCCGCGGCCAGGCGAAGTTCGACTCACTCGAGGCACTGATGGAGCAGATGGCCGCGGACGTCAGGCGCTGCAAGGAACTGGTGGCAGCCGCCGAGAGGCCGTAGCCGGGCACGCGGGACCCGGGCGACCCGACCGGAGCGGGCCCCGCTTCGCGTGCGTGTGCCCAGTGGCAGGCCACTGGGCCGACCACGCCCCCGCCGTCACCCTCTCCGCCTCCGCCGTCGAGGCTCTCCGGGGCCCGGATCCCTGCCCCGGCACGCGTCCGCGACGCCCGCGCGGTCCGCCTGCCCGCCGAGCGGGAGCACCGAGGCCCGGCGGCGAGCAGCCCTCACGGGCAGCGACACCCGCGCGTCCCCGATCACCAGCACCGAGCAGATCGCGCCCGGACCCGTCGGTCCCGAGGCGAGAACCGGCGCTCGGCCGCTCCGGCGGACTGCCCTGAGCCTCCTCACGGTGTCCGCGCCGGGGCCGGCCGACAGCGGGACGGCCGGCGCCTGACGCCGCGCTGCGACCCGGAGACGGGGACGGCCCGCACCACGGACGAACGGTGCGGGCCGACAACAGGGCCGGCCCCTCGGAAGGCGCCGCTCTGGTGACATGCGCGGCAGCTACTGCTGCGGAGGCGGCGCCTGCCCGCCGCCGGGCCGGCCGTGCTGGTCCGGTCCTTCCGGCTGGGGATAGCCGTAACCGGGCGGCTGGGGGTACGGCCGGCCGGGAGCGGCTTGCGGATACTCCTGGCCGGGCTGCGCCGGTGGCTGACCATGGCCCGGCTGCGGGTGGGGCTGCCCCGGGGGCGGGACGTACGGCCGGCCGGGCTGTGGCTGGTGGGGGTGTTGCGGCGGCTGGTGGGGCTGGTGGGGGTGCGGTGCCTGCTGGCCGGCGTGGGGCTGACCAGGGGCGTACTGGCCCGGCAGCGGCGGGGCGGCGACCGGCGGCGGGTTGCCGTCGGAGGTCCACAGGCCGTGCGACTGCTGGTGCCGGACGAAGTCCTCGGCCACCATCGACGCGAGGTGGAAGTACGACTCCCGCACCTTCGGTCGCATCATGTCCAGGTCGACCTCCGCACCGGCGGCCAGATGCTCGTCGAACGGTACGACGATCACGCCGCGGCACCGCGTCTGGAAGTGCGACACGATGTCGTCGACCTTGATCATCTTTCCGGTCTCCCGCACACCCGAGATGACCGTGAGCGACCGCGACACCAGGTCCGCGTACCCATGGGCCGACAGCCAGTCCAGCGTCGTACTGGCGCTGCTCGCACCGTCCACGGACGGCGTCGAGATGATGATGAGCTGATCGGCCAGGTCGAGCACCCCGCGCATGGCGCTGTAGAGCAGGCCCGTACCGGAGTCCGTGAGGATGATCGGGTACTGCCTGCCCAGGACGTCGATCGCCCGCCGGTAGTCCTCGTCGTTGAACGTCGTCGAGACGGCGGGGTCCACGTCGTTGGCGATGATCTCCAGACCGGAGGGAGCCTGCGAGGTGAACCGCCGGATGTCCATGTACGAGTGGAGATGTGGGATCGCCTGCACCAGGTCACGGATGGTGGCCCCGGTCTCCCGCCGCACCCGCCGCCCGAGTGTCCCGGCGTCGGGGTTGGCGTCGATCGCGAGGATCTTGTCCTGCCGCTCGCTGGCGAGGGTGGCCCCGAGCGCGGTGGTCGTGGTCGTCTTGCCGACGCCGCCCTTGAGGCTGATCACGGCGATCCGGTAGCAGGACAGCACCGGAGTACGGATCAGCTCCAGCTTCCGCTGCCGCTCGGCCTCCTCCTTCTTGCCGCCGAGCTTGAACCGCG
Organism: Streptomyces sp. NBRC 110035; assembly: GCF_000829695.1. Taxonomy (GTDB): domain Bacteria; phylum Actinomycetota; class Actinomycetes; order Streptomycetales; family Streptomycetaceae; genus Streptomyces. The sequence goes on from NZ_BBNN01000021.1 coordinate 262,267, forward strand.
ACCCGCCCGCCGCGGGACGGCTGCTCTTGGCCTTCTGCTTCCGGCTTTTGAGCAGCCGGTCCGACGAGAGTTCCACGGCTGCGGTGTAACCGAGCGGCGCGGCACCGGGGTTGGTCGGCTGCCGCTGGTCGTGCCGGATGGGCTGCGGCCAGGCGGCCCCGGCACGCGGATCGACGGGCGGCTGCGGCGGCCGGCCGGCCTGCGAGGGCTGGGGCGGGGTGTGCGGGGGCTGAGCAGCGGCCTGCGAGGGCTGCGGGGCAGGGGACTGCTGGAGGGGGAACCTCTGCTGGGAGGCCTGCGGTTGCTGCGGCTGAGCCTGCGGGGGCACGCCGGGTTGCTGCGAGGGCTCCTGCGGTGTCGACGGCCGCTGCGGGAAGCCGTAACCGCCCGGTTGGGCCGGGGGAGCCGGGGAGGAAGGGGCGGGGCCGACGGGCGGGAAGCCGTAACCGGCCTGAGGGCCGGGGAGGGGAGCGCCCGGCTGGGGAAAGCCGTATCCGGCCGGCGGAACGGCCTGTTGCCCCGGCGGCAGCAGCAGCGGCGGCTGCGGTTCCGGCTGGAACGGAGGCTGGTGCGCGGCCGGGGCGGGGGCCTGGTGCGGCGGCATCGGTCCGTCCGGCGTGCTCCAGGCGGCGGGCGCGGGCTGCGGCGCCTGCGGCTGGAACGGGGGCTGCGGCTGCTGGGCAGGCACGCCTGCGTCCACGTCCGCCGGCTGCGCCGGCTCCGGGGTGACCGGTGCCGGGGGCGCCGCGGGAACCTGCGGCGACTGCTGTGGCTGCTGCTGTGCCGGCCACTGGCCGGCCGGCGCCGGCGCGGCGGGGTACGACGGGGGCGGCACGACCGGCGGTGCCGGAGGGGTCCAGACCTCCGGGGCCGGGGTGTCGGACGCGGCAGGCACGGAGTCCTCGGGACCGCCGAGGGTGCCGGACGCGGAACGCACCGCGTCGTCCGCCGGTTCGTCGTCCACCGGTTTCGCGTCCTCGGGCCCGGCAACCGCCGGAACGGTCGTCGGAGGCACCGCGTCCTCGGGCTCAGGCGCGGGCGCGGGCGCGTCCGCCTCGGCCGTGGTCTCCGCCCCGGGCCCCTCGGGCTTCGCCTCCGCCTCGTGCTCGTCGAAGGCGTCGCTCACGTCGCGCTCGTCGTCAGCGACCTCCGCGGACGGCTCGGAGGCGTCGGTGATGTCGGTGTCGTCGCCCTCGGCGTCGTCCTTGGGCCCGCCGGTGTCTTCGACGCCGTCTCCGACGCGCCCACCGTCGTCGGCCGGCTCCTGGTCGTCGGCGGGCCCCTGCCGGGCGTCCGGCTCCGCGTCCGCCTCGGGCCCGGCGGTGGCCTCGGCCTCACGGTCCTGGATCTCCTGCTTCAGCGCGGCGGCGGAGAAGCGGATGGTGGCACCGCTCTCGAGGTCACCGCCACCGGAGTCCCGGTCGAGCCCACTGACCGGAAGATCCGGCACGGCCGCAGGCGAAAGGGAGCCCGGCTCCGGCGTGGACGCCGACGACGGTCCCGGTGTCGGCTCGAACCCGCTGCCCACCGGAAGCCGCGGTACGCCGCCCGGCCCCCCGGACGGCGGAGCGGGCGGCGTGAAAGGCGTCCCCGGCGCGGGAGCCGGCGGAGTGAAAGGAGCGCCCGGCGCGGGAGCGGGCGCGGGCGGGGTGAAAGGCGCTCCCGGTGCCGGCGCCGGCGCCGGAGGAAGGGGCGAGGACCCCGAAGCACCGACCGCGTGCGGCGGCGGAGTCAACCCGGGCAACGGTGGAACAGGCCTCGGGGAAAAGGAAGAAGACGACACGTCGGCCCCCGGCCCCGCCTGCTCCGACCCTGTCTGCCCCGACCCCGACCCCGACCCCGACCCCGACCCCGACCCCGGCTCCGAACTCACCGAAGCGTTCTGCGTGTACCAGGCCGGCGGCGCGTAGTCGATGGTGAACTCACCCGTCGCCTCGACGGCGGACTCCGCATCGGGCTGGTCATCGCCGGGTGTTGCCCAGCCCCCGCGGATCCCGTCCCGATCGCTGCCCACAGTTCCTCCTGGTCTGGTCGAGCACCCTTGTGCCGTCGCGCTGTGCCGGGGGCGACCACCTGCAGTGGTCCGAACTGGCCCTGTATGAGGACGACATCGTCCGAACCGGCCTCCCCCGGGCCTGTGACGCCGGTACCCGGTTCGCGGGTTCTGGCGTCGCGTCGGGTACCAGCCTAATCACGGGCGGCCCCACCCCGTCAGCCCTGCCCACCCTCAGTCAGTGCCACCCACAACACCCGTCGCTGTCAAGGGGCGTACACATTCGCTGCGCAAACGAAAGAAACCGCCCATGGGAGAAGAGTCATGGGCGGTCACCCCCTCGGGGCAGGTCCGGAGCACCGGACCTGCCCCGAGGTGCTCGGGCTGCTCGGAGTCCCGGACTACTCGGCGGCCTCGGCCACCGTCCCGCCGGTGCCCGCCTCCCCGGCCCCCGGCGCCGGCTCCAGGTCGAACTCGCCGTCCCGCGCGCCGAGCACGAACGCGTGCCACTCCGCCTCCGTGTACCGCAGCACCGTGTCCGGGTCGAGGGACGACCGCATGGCCACCGCGCCCTCGGGCAGATGGGCGATCTCGACCCGCTCCTCGTGCTCCTCGGTACCCGGCGCGCTGTGCCACTCGACGCCGGAGATGTCGAGAGCGTAGAGCTCGTCCTTCTCCCGCTCCTTGCGTGCCTTGATCTCCTCAGCCGTCTCCGCCATGTCGCAGCGACCCCTTCCCGACGTATGACTGGTCCGATGGACTGACCCGATGGACTGGTACGAGCGCTCACATTAGTGGCACCCCCCGCCCCACCTGGGCGGCTCCACGAACCGTGGTAAAGAGGCCCGCCTCCGGCTGGTACCCTGGCTGACGGCCGTATGTGTACGCACCCTCGGAGCCCAGCCCCGAAGGCCGCGCCCTGCGGATCCCGCCTTCCGAGTCATGGAAGATCCCCCGAGGCGAAGACCGGGGGCGCTCGGTGGCCAGTCACAGACCATGAGGAGTACGCGTGTCGCTCGACGCCGCTACGAAGAACCAGATCATCGCCGACTTCCGCACCAAGGAAGGTGACACCGGCTCCCCCGAGGTCCAGGTCGCTCTCCTGTCCCGTCGGATCTCCGACCTGACGGAGCACCTCAAGACCCACAAGCACGACCACCACTCCCGTCGTGGTCTGCTCATCCTGGTCGGTCAGCGCCGCCGACTGCTGCAGTACCTCGCCAAGAAGGACATCCAGCGCTTCCGCGCGCTGGTCGACCGCCTCGGCATCCGCCGCGGTGCGGCGGGCGCCAAGTAAGACGCCGTGACGGGAGCGGTTCCCCTGAGGAAAGGGGACCGCTCCCTTTGCTGTACGTGCCTGTACGTGCGGAGTGTCACCACGTCTTTGTAGTGTGGTAGCACAACGCGGCAACAAGAACACCGACTCGCTGTGACGACCGGTACCGCACCAGGTCGCGGTCGTCGCCGGCGCCACCCCGACGTCCCTGGACGTCCCGATGTACGAGGGAAGCGCACCTCGCCGCCGCCGGTCCTCGGTAGTGGCCCCCGGGTGAATGAACCCGGGAGCTTCGATCGAAGACCGGCCCGCACCAGACGGCGCGCTTCTCCACCCCGTCCCCCCCGCCACACGGGCGAGGCGGGACAAAAGACGACAAGTAACGGAGAACCCACTGGTGGAGAACGAGACCCACTACGCCGAAGCCGTCATCGACAACGGCTCCTTCGGCACCCGCACCATCCGCTTCGAGACGGGCCGCCTCGCCCGGCAGGCCGCCGGTTCCGCCGTGGCCTACCTGGACGACGACACCATGGTGCTGTCGGCCACCTCGGCCTCGAAGAACCCCAAGGACCAGCTTGACTTCTTCCCCCTCACGGTGGACGTCGAGGAGCGGATGTACGCGGCCGGCAAGATCCCCGGCTCCTTCTTCCGCCGGGAGGGCCGGCCCTCCGAGGACGCGATCCTCACCTGCCGCCTCATCGACCGCCCGCTGCGCCCGTCCTTCAAGAAGGGCCTGCGCAACGAGATCCAGGTCGTCGCCACGATCATGGCGCTCAACCCCGACCACCTGTACGACGTCGTGGCGATCAACGCCGCCTCCGCGTCCACGCAGCTGGCCGGTCTGCCCTTCTCCGGCCCGATCGGCGGCGTCCGCGTCGCGCTGATCCGCGGTCAGTGGGTCGCCTTCCCGACGCACACCGAGCTCGAGGACGCCGTCTTCGACATGGTCGTCGCGGGCCGCGTCCTGGAGGACGGCGACGTCGCGATCATGATGGTCGAGGCCGAGGCCACCGACCAGACCGTCAAGCTGGTCGAGGGCGGTGCCGAGGCCCCCACGGAGGAGGTCGTCGCCGCCGGCCTCGAGGCCGCGAAGCCCTTCATCAAGGTCCTCTGCAAGGCCCAGGCCGACCTCGCCGCGAAGGCCGCCAAGCCGACCGGCGAGTTCCCGATCTTCCTGGACCACCAGGACGACGTCCTGGAGGCGCTGACCGCCGCCGTCCGCCCCGAGCTCGCCCAGGCGCTCACCATCGCCGGCAAGCAGGAGCGCGAGACCGAGCTGGACCGCGTCAAGCAGCTCGCCGCCGAGAAGCTCCTGCCGGAGTTCGAGGGCCGCGAGAAGGAGATCTCCGCCGCGTACCGCGCGCTGACCAAGTCCCTGGTCCGCGAGCGCGTCATCAAGGAGAAGAAGCGCATCGACGGCCGCGGTGTCACCGACATCCGCACCCTGGCCGCCGAGGTCGAGGCCATCCCGCGGGTGCACGGCTCCGCGCTGTTCGAGCGTGGCGAGACCCAGATCCTGGGCGTCACCACCCTCAACATGCTCCGCATGGAGCAGCAGCTGGACACCCTCTCCCCGGTGACCCGCAAGCGCTACATGCACAACTACAACTTCCCGCCGTACTCCGTCGGCGAGACCGGCCGCGTGGGCTCCCCCAAGCGCCGCGAGATCGGCCACGGAGCCCTCGCCGAGCGCGCCATCGTGCCGGTGCTCCCGACCCGCGAGGAGTTCCCCTACGCGATCCGTCAGGTGTCCGAGGCCCTCGGCTCCAACGGCTCGACGTCCATGGGCTCGGTCTGCGCCTCCACCATGTCGCTGCTGAACGCCGGTGTGCCGCTCAAGGCCCCCGTCGCCGGTATCGCCATGGGCCTGATCTCCCAGGAGATCAACGGCGAGACGCACTACGTCGCCCTCACCGACATCCTCGGTGCGGAGGACGCCTTCGGCGACATGGACTTCAAGGTCGCCGGCACCAAGGAGTTCGTGACCGCCCTCCAGCTCGACACCAAGCTGGACGGCATCCCCGCCTCCGTCCTGGCCGCCGCCCTCAAGCAGGCCCGTGACGCCCGCCTCCACATCCTCGACGTGATGATGGAGGCGATCGACACCCCGGACGAGATGTCCCCGAACGCGCCGCGGATCATCACCGTGAAGATCCCCGTGGACAAGATCGGCGAGGTCATCGGCCCCAAGGGCAAGATGATCAACCAGATCCAGGAGGACACCGGCGCCGACATCACGATCGAGGACGACGGCACCATCTACATCGGCGCCGCCCAGGGCTCGCAGGCCGAGGCCGCCCGCGCCACGATCAACAGCATCGCCAACCCGACCATGCCGGAGGTCGGCGAGCGCTACCTGGGCACCGTCGTGAAGACGACCACCTTCGGTGCGTTCGTCTCCCTGATGCCCGGCAAGGACGGACTGCTGCACATCTCGCAGATCCGCAAGCTCGCCGGCGGCAAGCGCGTGGAGAACGTCGAGGACGTGCTCGGCGTGGGCGCCAAGGTCCAGGTCGAGATCGCCGAGATCGACTCCCGCGGCAAGCTCTCCCTCGTCCCCGTGATCGAGGGCGAGGACGACGACAAGAAGGCCGACACCGACCAGTGACGTCCCACGGCTCCAAGGCGACGGCCCGCACCTTTCAGGAGGCGCGGGCCGTCGCCCGTACCCAAACCCTCATCCAGGGCGAGAACGGCATCGGTACCGTCCGCAGGACCACCCTCCCCGGAGGGCTGCGCGTCGTCACCGAGACCCTGCCCTCGGTCCGCTCGGCGACCTTCGGCATCTGGGCACACGTCGGCTCCCGCGACGAGCCCCCCGCGCTGAACGGCGCCACCCACTACCTGGAGCACCTGCTCTTCAAGGGCACGCACCGCAGGTCCGCCCTGGACATCTCCGCCGCCGTCGACGCCGTCGGCGGCGAGATGAACGCGTTCACCGCCAAGGAGTACACGTGCTACTACGCACGCGTGCTCGACACCGACCTGCCGCTCGCCATCGACGTGGTCTGCGACATGCTGACCGGCTCCCGCATCCTCGAGGAGGACGTCGACATCGAACGCGGCGCGATCCTCGAAGAGATCGCGATGACCGAGGACGACCCCGGCGACGGTGTGCACGACCTGTTCGCGCACACCATGTTCGGCGACAACCCGCTGGGCCGTCCCGTCCTCGGCACGGTCGACACGGTCAACGCCCTCACCGCCGACCGCATCCGCCGCTTCTACAAGAAGCACTACGACCCGACCCACCTCGTGGTCGCCTGCGCCGGCAACATCGACCACGACGACGTCGTACGCCAGGTCCAGGCCGCCTTCGAGGCGGCCGGCGCTCTCAAGGACCCGGACGCCCGGCCGATCGCCCCGCGCGGCGGCCGGCGCACCCTGCGCACCGCGGGCCGCGTCGAGGTGGTCGACCGGAGGACCGAGCAGGCGCACATCCTCCTCGGCATGCCGGGCCTGTCCCGCACCGACGAGCGCCGGTGGGCCCTCGGTGTGCTCAACACCGCCCTCGGCGGCGGCATGTCCTCCCGCCTCTTCCAGGAGGTCCGGGAGAAGCGCGGCCTGGCCTACAGCGTCTACTCGTACACCTCCGGCTTCGCCGACTGCGGCCTCTTCGGCGTGTACGCCGGTTGCAGGCCGTCCCAGGTGCACGACGTGCTGAAGATCTGCCGCGACGAACTCGACCAGGTCGCCGAGCACGGCCTGCCCGACGACGAGATACGGCGTGCCATCGGCCAGCTCCAGGGATCCACCGTCCTCGGCCTGGAGGACACCGGCGCTCTGATGAACCGTATCGGCAAGAGCGAACTGTGCTGGGGCGAGCAGATGTCGGTCGACGACATGCTGGCCCGGATAGCCTCGGTCACCATGGACGATGTCCGCACGGTCGCCCGCGACGTCCTGGGACAGCGGCCCTCGCTGTCGGTCATCGGCCCGCTCAAGGACAAGCAGGCGGCCCGGCTGCACGACACGGTCGCCTGACCGGCCGGCCCAGATCCCACGGTTTCGACCTCTCCGGTAAGGAAGCAAGGAAGATGAGCAAGCTGCGTGTGGCGGTCCTCGGCGCCAAGGGCCGCATCGGCTCCGAGGCGGTACGGGCCGTCGAGGCCGCCGACGACATGGAACTGGTGGCCGCGCTCGGCCGGGGCGACCGGCTGGAGACCCTCGCCGAGGCCGGCGCCCAGGTCGCCGTCGAACTGACCACCCCCGCCTCGGTCATGGGCAACCTCGACTTCTGCGTGCGCCACGGCATCCACGCGGTCGTCGGCACCACCGGCTGGACCGACGACCGCCTCGCACAGTTGACGGGCCTGCTCGACCAGTCGCCGGAGACGGGCGTGCTCATCGCACCGAACTTCTCCATCGGCGCCGTGCTGACCATGAAGTTCGCGCAGATCGCCGCCCCCCACTTCGAGTCCGTCGAGATCGTCGAACTGCACCACCCCACCAAGGTGGACGCCCCCAGCGGCACCGCCACCCGCACCGCCCAGCTCATCGCCGAGGCCCGCCGCGAGGCCGGCAGCGCCCCCGCCCCGGACGCCACGGTCACCGCCCTGGACGGCGCCCGCGGCGCCGACGTGGACGGCGTCCCGGTGCACGCCGTCCGGCTGCGCGGCCTGCTGGCCCACCAGGAGGTCCTGCTCGGCGCCGAGGGCGAGACCCTCACCGTCCGCCACGACTCCCTGCACCACAGCAGCTTCATGCCGGGCATCCTGCTCGGCGTCCGCCGTGTGGTGACCACCCCCGGCCTGACCTTCGGCCTGGAACACTTCCTCGACCTGAACTGAGCCCGAGCCGAATCATGCGCGCGAAGATCTCCTACGCCATCACGGCAGCCGTCCTGGTCGTCTACTTCGTCCTGGTCGGCAGCCGTGGTGTGCTCCTCATCCAGGCCGGAACGCCCCTCACCGTCGCCTTCGGCGTGGCGGTGCTCGTCCTGCCGGCCATCGGCGTGTGGTTCCTGTGGAAGAACACCGAGTTCGTCCGCGACGCCAACCGGCTCGCCGCCGAGCTCGACGCCCAGGGCGGGCTGCCCGTGGACGAGCTCAAACGCCTGCCCAGCGGCCGTGTCGACCGCGACTCGGCCGACGAGGTCTTCGCCCGGCGCAAGGCCGAGACGGAGGACGCCCCCGACGACTGGCGCAGCTGGTTCCGGCTCGCCGTCGCCTACCACGACGCCCGGGACACCCCGCGCGCCCGCAAGGCGATGCAACGCGCGATCGCCCTGCGCCGGACGGCCCCCTGACGCAGGGCGACCCGGCAGGACGAGAACGAGCCGGGCCCGGTCCGCGTGTGCGGACCGGGCCCGGCTCGTCGGGTGCGCGACGGTTCGGTCCCGCTCAGTCCCGCCGGTACTCGTCGGCCCAGACCTCCACCGAGTCGGCCGCCCGGTCGAAGGCCGCCTCGCGTCCCAGGAAGTCGGCGTTGTGCGAGGTCAGCAGCGGTGGCTGGGGCTCCGCCGACCGCCCCCGCCGGACGAGCAGCAGCGCCTGCCCCTGCACCGTCCGCGGCAGCCCCAGCCAGCGCACCGGCTGCTGCACCGTGCGCACCGCGACGACCTGGTCCCACGGCGTCGTACGGGTGGTGAGCGGACCCACCTGCCGCAGCCCGCGGGCGCTCACCCACGTGCCCATGCGCAGCAACCGCAGGGCGGCGACGACGGCGACCAGTGCGACCCCGAAGACCACGCCGGCCGACGACAGCGATGCCGTGGCCGCGATGATCACCGCCGAGAACAGCACGAACGAGGCGAGCAGCAGCAGTATCGCCGCCGCGCCCACCCGCCACGGACCCGGCCGGTACGGGCGCCGCCAGCGGTCACGGTCGTTGTACGGCAACGCGACATCGTCAGCCGTCTCGAAGGCACGGTCGGCCGTCAGGAAGGGCAGGGGCACGGCTGGGTCCTCACTCGATCCATGCGTGGGCAGTGCCCGGTGAGGCTACCGATCTGTGGCACCCCTCACCACCTTGGGGGGCCCGGTGGGGACCGGCCGCCCCTCCTCCGTGCGGGCCGGCGCCCGTCCGTGTCCGTCCGTGCCCGCTCAGTGTCTGTCGGACGCCTCTGACTGCTCAGCCCCCGTGGCCGACCGGTCCGTGGACAACGCGGGCATCCCGATCACGAGGGAACCCACCAGCCCGGCGACGATGCAGACCCCCAGCAGCCAGCGCCCCGCCAGCTCCCCGGCGGAAGCCCGCTCGCGGGGCGGGGGCGTGACATTGCTGCGGAAACTGCCGGTAGGGGCAAGGAAGGCGAACGGCACGGATTCCCGTCGACCGAACATCAGTGGTGCTTCTCCCCTCGAAACTCGAACGAATCACTCTCACCGCCACAAACGAGCGGCACCGGAAGAAGGTGCCCAGATAGGGGAAACACGTCGCGGTACGGTCCTTCTCCCGCCGTGACGGGTGCCCCGTAGAGTGGTCGCCGAACTGCAGCCGTGATGTGACCGGAAGGACCCTCTTGACCTCCGCCGACGATCCCCAGCCGTCAACGTCCGATGACGTCACCTTGCGGAGTGACGTCACCGTCGAACTGGTGAAGTCCAGCGCCTCGGACTCGGATGTCCTGTTCGCCGCCCGCGTATCGACCCTGGGCGAGCAGTCCATCGGGGAACTGGAGAAGGACCCGGAGCGGTCCAAGGGCCTGATCAACTACCTGATGCGGGACCGGCACGGCAGTCCGTTCGAGCACAACTCCCTGACGTTCCTCGTCAGCGCCCCGATCTTCGTGTTCCGCGAGTTCATGCGCCACCGGGTCGGCTGGTGCCTGCCGGGTGACGCCAGGATCCGCGTCGGCACCAGCAGGAGCGGCAAGACCAAGCGCATCGCGGACATCCATCGGGACTGGAAGGTCGGTGTGCCCGACTCGATGGGGCGCACGCGCAGACTGAAGTCCTGTCAGAACCTCTTGGCCGACACCATCGACCTGGAGACCGGGCTGGCGGAGAAGGCGCGCATGACCGACGTTTTCGAGTCCGGCGTGAAGCCGATCCTCAAGGTCTCGACAACCCATGGCAGGGTCCTGCGCTGCACCGCGGACCACCGTGTGTGGACGCCGGGAGGCTGGGTCCGCGCCGGCGACCTGCGCGTCGGCGACCAGGTAGGGCGTCTCGGTCGGGTGGAGGTCGGCGAGCGGGTGGGAATCCCGAAGCGCCTGCGTGAGGGGATCCAGATCTGGACCACCGAGCAGCGGGCCGATCTCATCGCGCCCATGGACCTCTGCTACCTCTGCGAGGAGAAGTTCGAGGCGAAGGACCTGGAGCTGGACCACGTCGTCCCCGTGGACACCGACCTGACCAAGTCGCTCGACGTCTCGAACCTACGACCGGCCTGCACGTCGTGTCACCAGCGGAAGACCGAGGGCGAAGGCGCACCGGTCGGAGTGCGCCGCCGCGCCTTCCGGAACGGTGTGCGCTGGGAGGGCGTCGCCTCCGTCGCCCCCGACGGGGAGGAGATGACCTACGACATCTCCATGCCGCCGCCGCACCACAACTTCATCGCGGACGGCTTTGTCGTACACAATTCGTACAACGAGGAGTCCGGGCGATACCGCGAGCTCCAGCCGGTCTTCTACGTCCCCGGCGAGGACCGCAAGCTGGTCCAGCAGGGCCGCCCCGGCAAGTACGAGTTCGTCGACGGCACCCCCGAGCAGTACAAAACCGTCACCGCCGCCATGGAGGAGTCCTACCGGCAGTCGTATGCCGCGTACCAGGAGATGCTGGCGGCCGGCATCGCCCGCGAGGTCGCCCGCGCCACCCTCCCGGTCGGTCTTTTTTCCTCGATGTACGCCACGTGCAACGCCCGCTCACTGATGCACTTCCTCGGCCTGCGCACCCAGCACGAACTGGCGAAGGTGCCGTCCTTCCCACAGCGGGAGATCGAGATGGTCGGCGAAAAGATGGAGGCCGAATGGGCCCGGCTCATGCCGCTCACCCACGCCGCCTTCAACGCCAACGGGCGCGTGGCCCCGTAGTCCCAGGCAGGGGCCCTCACCCCCGGCCGGGTACATACGTACGATCAGCCTTTCGAGATGTCCGGATTGCGGTATTTACCGCATTTCATCTAGCCTGATCAAACGGGCCCGGCACTGCCTGAACCCCCGAGCAGGCAGTGCCGGGCTCCCCCTTTGTCCCCACCTGTCGCCTCCCCCGAGGGCAGACCCTGCCCCGAGCAGCGAGTAGCGTGTAACCCATGGCTCCGACCTCCACTCCGCAGACCCCCTTCGGGAGGGTCCTCACCGCCATGGTCACGCCTTTCACGGCGGACGGCGCACTCGACCTCGACGGCGCCCAGCGGCTCGCCACCCACCTGGTGGACGCAGGCAACGACGGCCTGATCGTCAACGGCACCACCGGCGAGTCCCCCACCACCAGCAACGCGGAGAAAGCGGACCTCGTACGGGCGGTCCTGGAGGCGGTCGGGGACCGCGCGCACGTGGTGGCCGGGGTCGGCACCAACGACACCCGTCACAGCATCGAGCTGGCCCGCACCGCGGAGCGCACCGGCGCACACGGCCTGCTGGTCGTCACCCCGTACTACAACAAGCCTCCGCAGGAAGGCCTGTACCAGCACTTCACAGCCATCGCCGACACCACCGGGCTGCCGGTCATGCTCTACGACATCCCCGGCCGCAGCGGTGTCCCGATCAACACGGAGACGCTCGTCCGTCTGGCCGAGCACCCGCGGATCGTCGCCAACAAGGACGCCAAGGGCGACCTCGGCCGTGCCAGCTGGGCCATCGCCCGCTCGCGCCTCGCCTGGTACTCCGGTGACGACATGCTGAACCTGCCGCTGCTCTCCGTGGGAGCCGTCGGCTTCGTCTCGGTCGTCGGCCACCTCGTCACGCCCGAACTGCGCGCCCTGGTCGAGGCCTACACCTCGGGGGACGTCCAGAAGGCCACCGAGATCCACCAGAAGCTGCTTCCCGTCTACACGGGGATGTTCCGTACCCAGGGTGTGATGACCGCCAAGGCGGCGCTCGCTCTGCAGGGCCTGCCCGCCGGCCCCCTGCGCGCCCCCATGGCCGCGTGCACGCCGGAAGAGATCGAGCAGCTCAAGATCGATCTTGCCGCCGGCGGGGTACAGCTCTGACAACGGACTTCGCGCGACCGCTCGCGCAACCTGACTCCACAACTGAATAAGCGGCGGGCCACCGGTGCCCGCGCACCACCACCACGACAACTGCTTCTGCACGAACGTCACGCGCGCCACGTGCCCCACCGGGACGTGGCGCGCGTGGTGAGGAGAGTCTTTTGAGCCATCCGCATCCTGAACTCGGCCCGCCGCCGACGCTCCCCGCGAACGGCCTGCGCGTCACCCCACTCGGCGGTCTCGGCGAGATCGGCCGCAACATGACGGTCTTCGAGTACGGAGGCCGCCTGCTCATCGTCGACTGCGGTGTGCTCTTCCCCGAGGACGAGCAGCCCGGGATCGACCTGATCCTTCCGGACTTCTCGTCCATCCGGAACCGCCTCGACGACATCGAGGGCATCGTCCTCACCCATGGCCACGAGGACCACATCGGCGGTGTCCCCTTCCTGCTCCGCGAGAAGCCGGACATCCCGCTGATCGGCTCCAAGCTGACCCTCGCCCTCATCGAGGCCAAGCTCCAGGAGCACCGCATCCGTCCGTACACCCTGGAGGTGGCGGAGGGGCACCGCGAGCGCATCGGACCGTTCGACTGCGAGTTCGTCGCGGTCAACCACTCGATCCCCGACGCCCTCGCCGTGGCCATCCGTACGCCCGCGGGCATGGTGGTCCACACCGGCGACTTCAAAATGGACCAACTCCCGCTGGACAACCGCCTCACCGACCTCCACGCGTTCGCCCGGCTCAGCGAGGAAGGCATCGACCTCCTCCTGTCCGACTCGACGAACGCCGAGGTCCCGGGCTTCGTCCCGCCGGAGCGCGACATCTCCAACGCCCTGCGCCAGGTCTTCGCCGGCGCCCGCAAGCGGATCATCGTGGCGAGTTTCGCCAGCCACGTCCACCGCATCCAGCAGATCCTGGACGCGGCGCACGAGTACGGCCGCCGGGTCGCCTTCGTCGGCCGCTCCATGGTCCGCAACATGGGCATCGCCCGGGATCTCGGCTACCTCAAGGTGCCGCCGGGCCTGGTCGTCGACGTGAAGACACTGGACGACCTGCCGGACAGCGAAGTGGTCCTGGTGTGCACGGGCTCACAGGGCGAACCCATGGCCGCCCTGTCCCGGATGGCCAACCGTGACCACCAGATCCGCATCGTCCAGGGCGACACGGTGATCCTCGCCTCGTCGCTCATCCCCGGTAACGAGAACGCGGTCTACCGCGTCATCAACGGCCTGACCCGCTGGGGCGCCAACGTCGTCCACAAGGGCAACGCCAAGGTGCACGTCTCGGGCCACGCCTCCGCCGGCGAACTGCTGTACTTCTACAACATCTGCCGCCCGCGGAACCTGATGCCGGTGCACGGAGAGTGGCGCCACCTCCGGGCCAACGCCGAACTGGGCGCCCTGACCGGTGTCCCGCACGACCGCATCGTCATCGCCGAGGACGGCGTCGTCGTCGACCTGGTCGACGGCAGGGCGAAGATCGCCGGCAAGGTCCAGGCCGGGTACGTCTACGTCGACGGCCTCTCCGTCGGCGATGTCCGCGAGCCGGCCCTGAAGGACCGCAAGATCCTCGGTGACGAGGGCATCATCTCGGTCTTCGTGGTACTCGACTCGTCCACCGGAAAGATCACCGGTGGCCCGTACATCCAGGCGCGCGGCTCCGGGATCGAGGACTCCGCCTTCAGCGCCGTGCTGCCGAAGATCACAGAGGTCCTGGAGCGATCCGCTCAGGACGGCGTCGTCGAACCGCACCAGATGCAGCAGCTCGTTCGCCGCACGCTGGGCAAGTGGGTCTCCGACACCTACCGGCGTCGGCCGATGATCCTGCCCGTGGTCGTGGAGGTCTGACGACCCGTAGGACGGTCCGTACACCACAACGGGGAGCGGGGCACCTCGATTTGCATCGGGGCTCCCCGCTCCAGTACGTTTGCAGCTCCCCCGACCGGGAACCCGAGCGCTTCGAGCATCGGATCCAGTCTCCGGAGGGGCGGGAAATCCGACTCAGAATCTCTGATAAAGTCGGAGCCGCCGGAAAGGGAAACGCGAAAGCGGAAACCCGGAAGGCGAAACCCCGGGGACATCGGATCGGGAAGATCTGATAGAGTCGGAAACGCAAGACCGAAGGGAAGCGCCCGGAGGAAAGCCCGAGAGGGTGAGTACGAAGGAAGCGTCCGTTCCTTGAGAACTCAACAGCGTGCCAAAAATCAACGCCAGATATGTTGATACCCCGTCTCCGGCCGTTCGGCCGGGACGAGGTTCCTTTGAAACAAACACAGCGAGGACGCTGTGAACGGCCGGGCCCATTCCGCCTGACCGTTCCGCTCTCGTGTGTGCTCTCCCGATCACGGGAAAACATTCACGGAGAGTTTGATCCTGGCTCAGGACGAACGCTGGCGGCGTGCTTAACACATGCAAGTCGAACGATGAACCACTTCGGTGGGGATTAGTGGCGAACGGGTGAGTAACACGTGGGCAATCTGCCCTTCACTCCGGGACAAGCCCTGGAAACGGGGTCTAATACCGGATAACACTTCCACTCGCATGGGTGGGGGTTAAAAGCTCCGGCGGTGAG